>CAMWFH010000003.1 GCA_947173485.1 uncultured Clostridia bacterium
CTGCATGTGGTGCTGGTGGAGCCGGAGATCCCGCCGAACTGCGGCAACATCGCCCGGACCTGCGCCGCCACCGGCTGCGCGCTCCATCTGGTGGAGCCTTTGGGCTTCGACATATCCGACCGGGCCGTCAAGCGGGCCGGCCTGGACTACTGGCACCTGGTGGACGTCTCCCTCCATCCCAGTCTCCCCGCCCTGTTCCAGCGTCATCCCGAGGCGGCGGACAGCCTTTGGCTGGCCACCACCAAGGCCCCCCGGCCCTACCACGCCGTCCGCTACGCGCCGGATGACTGGCTCTTTTTCGGCAAGGAGACGGCGGGGCTGCCGGAGGCGTTCCGGGAGCGCTGCCGGGACAGATGCGTCCGCCTGCCCATGCGGGAGGAGGCGCGGAGCTTGAACCTGGGCAATGCCGCCGCCATCCTCATCTATGAGGCCCTGCGGCAAAACGGTTTCCCCGGCCTGCTGGACACCGGGGAGATGGGGCCCCAGGTATGATCTCGTTGTTTCGATCAAAACTATAAAAAACATGAGTGAAAGGGGTACGATGCACGATGAACTACAACAAAAAGACTGTCAAGGATGTGGATGTCAAGGGCAAGAAGGTCCTTCTGCGCTGTGACTTCAACGTCCCTCAGGACAAGGCCACAGGCGCGATCACCGACGATAAGCGGATCCGCTCCTCCCTGCCCACCATCCAGTACCTGCTGGACCAGGGCGCGGCGGTCATCGCCTGCTCCCATCTGGGCAAGCCCGAGCCCAATTTTGAGAAATGGGTGAAGAAGCAGACCGAGAAGGGCAAGGATCCGGCGGAGCTGACCGAGGCGAAGTGGAAGAAGTCCGTGGAGAAGCTGACCCTGGCCCCGGTGGCCGTCCGGCTGAGCGAGCTGCTGGGCCGGGAGGTGCTCATGGCCAAGGACGTGGTGGGCCCCGATGCCACCGCCAAGGCCGCCGCCCTCCAGCCCGGCCAGGTGCTGCTGCTGGAGAACACCCGCTTCGAGAAGGGCGAGACCAAGAACGACCCCGCTCTGGCCAAGGCGATGGCGGACATGGCGGAGCTGTACGTCTCCGACGCCTTCGGCTCCGTCCACCGGGCCCATGCCTCCACCGCCGGCGTGGCGGCCTATCTCCCTGCCGTGTCCGGCTTCCTGATCGCCAAGGAGCTGGAGATCATGGGCGGCGCCCTGGCCGACCCCAAGCGGCCCCTGGTGGCCATCCTGGGCGGCAGCAAGGTCTCCTCCAAGATCGGCGTCATCAACCACCTGCTGGACATCGCCGACACCATCATCATCGGCGGCGGCATGGCCTACACCTTTGCCAAGGCCCAGGGCGGCAGCGTGGGCAAGAGCCTGCTGGAGAGCGACTGGCTGGACTACTGCAACGAGATGATCGCCAAGGCAAAGGAGAAGGGCACCCAGCTGCTCCTGCCGGAGGACACCCTGGCCGCCAAGTCCTTCTCTGCCGACGCCGAGCCCGTGCTGTGTGACACCATGGCCATCCCCGAGGATATGCTGGGCATGGACATCGGCCCCAAGACCGTGACGGCCTATGCCGCCGCCGTCAAGGACGCCGGCACCGTGATCTGGAACGGGCCCATGGGCGTGTTCGAGTTCCCCGCCTTCGCCGAGGGCACCCGCTCCATCGCCAAGGCCCTGGCTGACACCGATGCCATCACCATCATCGGCGGCGGCGACAGTGCCGCGGCCGTGGCCCAGATGGGCTTTGCCGACAAGATGACCCATATCTCCACCGGCGGCGGCGCCTCCCTGGAGTTCCTGGAGGGCAAGGAGCTGCCCGGCGTGGCCTGCCTGCTGGACGCCTGACCGGCTTCGCATCGCTTTCAATTTATAGATCTTTATAGAAATCGAATGACTAAGGAGATGTATACGCTATGAACCGCAGGTACCGCAAAACGATCATCGCTGGCAACTGGAAGATGAACAAGACCGCCTCCGAGACGAAGCAGTTCGCCGAGGACCTGAAGGCCATCCTTCCCAAGGGGAAGTGGTGCGAGGTAGTGGTCTGTGTGCCCTTCGTGAACATCCCCGCCGCCCTGCGGGCCTTCAAGGATATGCGGGTGGCCGTGGGGGCGGAGAACCTCTATTACGAGCCCAAGGGGGCCTACACCGGCGAGGTGTCCGCTGAGATGCTGAAGGACCTGGGCGTGAAGTATGTGATCGTGGGCCACTCCGAGCGCCGGCAGTACTTCGGTGAGACCGATATCACCGTCAACAAGAAGGTCCACGCCGCCCTGGAGGCCGGCCTCCATCCCATCATCTGCGTGGGCGAGACCCTGGAGCAGCGGGAGATGGGCATCACCATGGACCTCATCAACCTCCAGGTCAAGTCCGCCTTCTCCGGCGTGCCCGCCGACAAGGCCCGCAAGTGCGTGGTGGCCTATGAGCCCGTCTGGGCCATCGGTACCGGCAAGACCGCTACCGCCGAGCAGGCCGCCGAGGTCTGCACCGCCATCCGCACCGCCATCCGCTCCCTCTACGGCGCCCGGGTGGCCCGGTCCATCACCATCCAGTACGGCGGCAGCATGAACCCCAAGAACGCCTTTGAGCTGCTCTCCCAGCCCGACGTGGACGGTGGCCTGATCGGCGGCGCCGCCCTGAAGGCCGACCAGTTCGTGGACATCATCAACGCCGCCAACCAGGAGTGACGATCGTCCCCTCTTCCAGGGAGAATCGAGGTCTTTTATGAATAAAACACCTACTACTTTGATCATCATGGACGGCTATGGCCTGAATGACAGTGAGCGGGGCAACGCGGTGGCCCATGCCGCCACACCGGTGCTGGATAAGCTCTTCGCCGAGTGCCCCCACACCACCCTCTCCGCCAGCGGCCTGGACGTGGGCCTGCCGGACGGCCAGATGGGCAACAGCGAGGTGGGCCATACCAACATCGGCGGCGGCCGGGTGGTGTTCCAGGACCTGCCCCGGATCAGCCGCTCCATCGAGGACGGCAGCTTCTTCGAGAACCCCGCCTACTGCGCCGCTATGGATGCCTGCCTGAAAAACGACAGCTCCCTCCATCTCTACGGCCTGCTCTCCGACGGCGGCGTCCACTCCCACACCACCCACCTGTGGGCCCTGCTGAAGATGGCCAAGATCCGGGGGCTCAGCAGAGTGTATATCCACGCCTTCCTGGACGGCCGGGACGTGCCCCCCACCTCCGGCAAGGGCTTCGTGGCTGAGGCCGTGGCCAAGTGCCAGGAGCTGGGCGTGGGCAAGGTGGCCCACGTCATGGGCCGCTACTACGCCATGGACCGGGATAAGCGCTGGGACCGGCTGGAGCGGGCCTACGACGCCCTGGTCTACGGCGAGGGCATCCAGAACGCCGACCCGGTGGACGCGGTTCAAAAGAGCTATGACGCCGGGGTGACAGATGAGTTCGTGGAGCCCATCGTCTGCGACAAGGACGGCGTCATCTCCGACAACGACAGCATCATCTTCTTCAACTTCCGCCCCGACCGGGCCCGGGAGATCACCCGCGCTTTCGTGGACCCGGCCTTTGACGGGTTCAAGCGGGAGTTCTTCCCCCTGACCTATATCTGCACCACCGAGTATGACGCCACCATGCCCAATGTCCAGGTGGCCTACCCCCGGCAGAAGGTGGAGAACGGCCTGGGCGAGTACCTCAGCCATCTGGGCCTGACCCAGCTGCGCATCGCCGAGACGGAGAAGTATGCCCATGTGACCTTCTTCTTCAACGGCGGCGTGGAGACCGTCTACCCCGGCGAGGACCGGGTGCTGATCAACTCCCCCAAGGTGGCCACCTACGACCTCCAGCCGGAGATGAGCGCTTTCGAGGTGGCGGACGCCTGCGTGGAGAAGATCCTGTCCGGGGCCTATGACGTGGTCATCCTGAACTTCGCCAACTGCGACATGGTGGGCCACACTGGAATCTTCGATGCCGCCGTCAAGGCGGTGGAGACCGTGGACACCTGTGTAGGGCGGGTGGTGGACGCCACCCGGCGCATGGGCGGCATCGCCATGATCACCGCCGACCACGGCAACGCCGAGGTCATGGAGCAGGAGGACGGCTCCCCTATGACCGCCCACACCACCGACCTGGTGCCCTTCATCCTGGTGGGCGCGGGGGCCGAGCTGCGGCCTGGCCGCCTGGCGGACATCGCCCCCACCATCCTGGATGTGATGGGCCTGGAGGAGCCGGCGGAGATGGACGGGAAGTCCCTTATCGTCAAGTAACGCGTCTTTGGGAACCATCAACAGGCCCCGCCGCTCTGGCGGGGCCTGCGGCTTTCAGAAGGGAGGCAGCTAGATGGTCTTTTTTACGGCAGACCTGCATTTTTACCACGAAAAGATCATTCGGATGATAGGCCGTCCTTTCCGGGACGGCCCGGAGATGGACCTGGCGCTGATCGAGAACTGGAACAGCCGGGTGGGCCCGGGGGACGATGTGTACATCCTGGGGGACGTGACCATGAAGGGGGCAGCCCTGGCCATGGAGACCCTGTCCGCCCTCCGGGGGCGAAAGCATCTGATTCGGGGCAACCACGACCGGTTCATCGACAGCCCCCACTTTGACCGCTCCCTGCTGGCG
The DNA here is from genome assembly GCA_947173485.1 of uncultured Clostridia bacterium. Classification (GTDB taxonomy): domain Bacteria; phylum Bacillota; class Clostridia; order Oscillospirales; family Oscillospiraceae; genus CAMWFH01. Next base: position 4,564 of record CAMWFH010000003.1, read on the forward strand.
TCCATCCAGCACTACCTGGAGATCGAATGGTGCAATACCCGGTTCGTCCTCCTCCACTACCCCATGGTGGAGTGGAACGCCAGCCGGCGGGGCAGCATCCATCTCCACGGCCACCAGCACAACCACCGTGACTACAACCTGGCCAACCGGCGGGCGGGCCTTCTGCGGTATGACGTGGGGGTGGACGCCAACGATATGGCTCCGGTGAGCGCGGAGGAGATCCTGGCCTTCTTCGCGGAGACGGGAGGAGCGGTATGACCTACGATATGATCATCGTGGGCGGCGGGCCGGCGGGGGCCACCCTGGCCCGGCTGGCCCCCCGGTCCTGGCGGATCCTGCTGCTGGCGGGGACCGGGCGGGACAAGCCCTGCGGCGGCCTGCTGGCCCCCGACGCCCAGAAGGCCCTGGCCCGGTTCGACCTGACCCTGCCCAAAAGGATCCTGGTGGACCCCCAGATCTTCGCTGTGCGGACCATCGACTTAGCCGCCCGGCGGCAGCGGTACTACCAGCGGATGTACATCAACGTGGACCGGGCCAAGTTCGACCGGTGGCTGTTGGAGATGGCCCCGGAGAACGTGACGGTGCTGCCGGTCCGCTGTGCCGCCGTGGCCCGGCAGGGGGAGGGCTTCGCCGCCGTCTGGGCCGGCGGGCAGGCAGCGGGGGCCCGGCTGGTGGGGGCCGACGGGGCCTCCTCCCTGGTGCGCGCCGCCCTCTTCGGTCCGGCCAAGACAAGACGGTATACCGCCATCCAGCAGTGGTTCCCCCTCCAAGCGGTGGACCCCTTCTACTCCTGCGTTTTTGATTCCGTGACCTCCCCTTGCTGCTCCTGGTCCATCTGCAAGGACGACCACTTCATCTTTGGCGGGGCCTTCCCCCAGAAGAACTGCCGGGCCGCCTTCGAGGCCCAGAAAGAGCGGCTGGAGGACTACCTGGGCCTGTCCCTGGGGACGCCGGAGCGGACGGAGGCCTGTCAGGTCCTGCGGCCCAGCCGGCCCGCCAGCTTCTGCATGGGCGGCGGCGGGGCCTACCTGGTGGGGGAGGCAGCGGGACTGATCAGCCCCAGCTCTCTGGAAGGCATCAGCTCCGCTATGAACAGCGCCCGGGCCCTGGCGGAGAGCCTTTTGGACCGCCGTCCCCTCACCGCCTACCGCCGGCGGACCGCCGCCCTCCGGGCCCGGCTGCTGGCAAAGAACCTGAAATGCCCCTTTATGTACGAGCCCCACCTCCGCCGGCTGGTCCTCTGGAGCGGCCTGACCAGCATCGCCGTGGATGGGGAGCGGTAACAGGAGAGCGGGCCGCAAAAAACAGCTCGATCTCCTTTGACAACCCGGCACCGGCATGGTATAATAGCACGGGAATCGCTGCAAACGATGTGCATATCAAAGGAGTTACGACCATATGAAGCAGTTTTTTGGGAGCAGTCCCCGGGGGGACCTGGGGGAGGCCGTCCGGGGGCTCTACCGTCCCCAGTTCCTCATGCTGATGTCCAACGCCCGGCAGTTCGAGGCCCATGTGGCCCAGCTGGAGAAGCTCTTCCCCGGCGTCCCCAGCATCGGCTGCATCGGGATGAGCTACGACACCCAGGTGGTGGAGGACGGCGTGGGCGTAGTGGCTTTCTCAGATGGGGTCACCGCCGCGGCCAACGTGCTGGAGGATGTCTCCACCATGCCGGTGAAGTATATCGGCCGGCTGAAGCGGGACTTAGGGGCGGTCAACGGCACCGCCGGCGACACGGTGTGCATCGACTTCTGCGCCGGCAACGACGCCTGCGTGCTGACCACCCTCTGCACCGTCCTGAAGCGGCAGGGCATCTCCCTGGTGGGGGGCACCGGCGACGGGGGCAAGGTGTCCGCCAACGGCGTGGTCTACCAGGACGCAGTGGCCTATGGGGTGGTCCGCAACCAGCATGGCCGGGTCAGGACCTATAAGGAGAACATCTACCACCAGCTGGGCAACTACCGCTTCATCGCCTCCAACACCGACCGGGCCAACTACATACTGGGCACCCTCAACGGCCGGCCGGCCAAGCAGGTCTACCAGGACATCCTCCATGTGACGGACAAGGAGATCCTGACTCGCACCTTCCAGAACCCCTTCGGCAAGCTCAACGGCAACGACACCTGCATCATCTCCATCAAGGACGTCCAGGGCGGCGCCCTGTCCTGCTTCCGGCAGGTCAACGACTCCGACGTGCTGATCCTGCTGGAGCTGGGGGACTACCAGGCCATCACCCGGAACACCATCCGGCAGATCTGCCAGGACTTCCCCCGGCGCTCGGCGGTCTTCTCCGTCAACTGCCTCTTCCGCTACAAGCTGTTCTCCGAGCGGAACTATATGGGACGCTACCTCCAGGAGATGGCCTCCTTGGGCAGCCACGCCGGCCTGGTGGGCTATGGGGAGCACTATAACGACCGGTTCGTCAACCAGTCTATGACCTGCGTGGTCTTTGAGTAAGGGAGGGGCAGAGAGCATGGCATTATTCAAGAAAGCACGGCAGGCCCAGGAGCCTAAGAGCCTGGCCCCGATCCTCCATGTGGTGGACAGTCTGAAGGACTACCAGCAGGAGCTGGTCCAGAAGGAGGTGGTCAGCCTCTGGGAGCTGAGCGTGATCGGCCGGTCCTTCGAGGACATCCTCAACAAGGCGGGGCACTTCCAGTCGGAGCTCCAGTCCTTCGGCCAGTCCTTCTCCAATATCGACCAGTCGGCGGAGCAGTTCACCCAGGTGCGCAGCGACGTCTCCCGGTCGGTGGATACGGCCCGGGAGGAGATGGAGGCGCTGAAGCAGGTCTCCGTCCAGGTCCAGGGGGCCTTTGAGGAGATGGCCCAGACCTTCGCCCAGCTCCAGAGCTCGGTGGACAGCATCCAGCAGTGCATGGGCAAGATCGTGTCCATCGCGGACCAGACCAACCTGCTGGCGATCAACGCCTCCATCGAGGCTGCCAGGGCCGGGGCGGCGGGCCGGGGCTTCTCGGTGGTGGCGGCCCAGGTGAAGGAGCTGGCCAAGGAGATCAAGGTGCTGGCCAGCGAGGTGGACTCCGGCGTCTGCGAGGTGAAGGACCACACCGGCCAGCTCAGCGGCAGCCTCTCCTCCGCCCAGGAGACCTTGGGCCAGGGCGTGGACATCGTGAACAACACTGAGACCAGTTTCCAGTCGATCATGACCGCCGCGGAGGGCTCTCTGCCGGTGCAGGAGGAGATCTCCGGGGTGATCCAGGTCTCCCGGGGCACCTTGCAGAGCATCTGCCAGTTCTTCGGCCAGATGAAGGACCAGTACCAAGAGGTGGTGCGCCATATCGACCGGGCCAGCGCCCTGGGGACCACCAAGAGCAGTATGTTCGAGGACGTGGACAATATGCTCTCCCAGGTCCCGCCGATCGTCCGGGATCTGGAGCGCTGAGGCCTATCACGCGGGACGGCAGGCGGGAGGGCCGCTCCTGCCGCCCCGCGTTTGGTCATTCTGCCCAAAAGAGGGGCCGGATGCCGGAGATATACGGGACGATCCACGAATATTTCCCAACAGCCCCCAAACTGCCCCCGGGCCCTTGACGGTGGGGCGTTTTTGTGCCATAATAGCAGAGTGATCGTGAAAAGTTTTACAAAGAGGTGTGGCATGGGACCGATCTACGGCAAGAACAACAAGGAGGAGCTGCCTCTGGAGCACTACCTGGCCCGTTACCGCCAGGGGGACCCGGAGGAGATGGCGGCGCGCTGCCAGGTGCCCTTCGATGGCTCTGCCTTCGGCCTGACGCTGCTGGGGCAGCATTTTTCCGCCTCTTTCCCGGACTACGCGGTCACCGGGGACCGGGCGGCCACCAACCAGGAGCGCATCCTGTTCCTGCGCTACCTGCTGGATGGCCGGTACGCCCCCTTTGGAGGGCAGCACCTCACCTACCGGGAGTTCCCCTGGGGGGAGGTCTACCTCCAGCAGTTCACGGGACGGTGCATCAAGCGCTTCGCCTTCACCTACGGCGCCAAGCCGGCGCTGCTGCGGCAGGTGATGGCCAAGCTGCCCGCCGTGCCGGTGGAGCGAGGTGATGTGGGGTTTCGAGTGACACTGATGGATGAGCTGACCATCGACCTCATCCTGTGGCTGGGGGACGACGAGTTCCCGCCCAATGGGCAGATCCTGTTCTCCGATAATTTCCGCTATGCCTTCACCGCGGAGGACATGGCCAATATCGGGGATATCGTACTGGGCCGCATGAAGCAGCTCGCCGCGGAGCTGTAAGGAGAGCGGCCGGAAAATTTGAATAGGATTGGTAGAGTAAGCATGGCGCGTAAAGTGGCAAGCGGCTGGGAAGTTGCCCTTGCACGAAAGGCCCCCATGAAATAGGGCCTACGATGTCATGTTGCATCCGCTACCGCACGCTTCTTCGGATGTACGCCAATGCAACGCCGTGTGAGATAGAACGGCTTGGATAGGCGTGTTTTTTTTGGAAGAGCTGTGCAGCAGCCACTTTACCTCCCACCCGCCCCAACGGGGCAGAAAGTAAGGAGGAAACGCGCTATGAAGCGTACCCAAAACAACATCTTTTCCACCCACAATTTGGTCATGATGGCGGCCCTGGCCGCTATGCAGATCATCCTGGCCCGCTTTTTCGGCATCCAGGTCAGCGACACCCTGCGCATCAGCTTCGAGAGCATCCCCGTGATCCTGGCCGGATTGTGGCTGGGGCCGGTCCCAGGTATGCTGGTGGGCCTGGTGGCCGACACTCTGGGCACCCTGATGCAGGGCCTGGTCTGGTTCCCGCCCCTGGCCCTCAACCCGGTCATGGAGGGCCTGGTGGCCGGTCTTTCGGCGAAGTACTTCATCCGGGACGGCCTGACCACCGGCCAGAACGACTGGAAGGTGGCCCTCACCGCCCTGACCACCGGCCTCCTCAACGCCTTCGTCGTGGGCCTGGTGGGCTCCACCCTCTACAGTATCATCATCAAAGGCAATACCACAGCCTTCTCCGCCCTCCTCTGGACCAACCTCCTCACCCGCCTGACCACTAAGCCCTGGACCATCGCGGCCAACGTGGCGATCGTGGTGATGGTGAACCGGGCCGTCTACCGGAGCGTGGTGGCGAAGATCGTCCGCCGGACGGCGTGACGGGCTGTGTTCGATAAAAACGCGCGGTAGGACCGCGACCATGAAAAGAAACTAGGTGTGACACATGATGACCTATGAAGAAGCCTTGACATATATCCACTCCGTCTCCTGGACCGGCAGCCGCCTGGGACTGGAGCGGACCTATGAGCTGCTGGGGAAGCTGGGCAGTCCCGAGAAGTCCCTCCAGTTCGTCCACATCGCCGGCACCAACGGCAAGGGCTCCACCGCCGCCATGCTGGCGGCCATCCTGGAGAAGGCGGGATACCGGACCGGGCTGTACACCTCCCCCTATATCGACCGGTTCAACGAGCGGATCTCCTTCAACGGCGAGCCCATCGGGGACGGGGAGCTGGCGGAGCTGACGGAGCTGATCCGTCCTCTGGCCGACGGCATGGCGGACCCGCCCACGGAGTTCGAGCTGATCACCGCCCTGGCCATGGTCTACTTCCAGCGGAAGGCCTGCGACATCGTGGTGCTGGAGACGGGCATGGGCGGCGCACTGGATTCCACCAACGTCATCGATACGCCCGCGGCGGCGGTCATCACCGCCATGGGCTTAGACCACGTCCGAGAGCTGGGGCCCACCATGGCGGACATCGCCCGGGCCAAGGCCGGCATCATCAAGTCCGGCGGTGACGTGGTGAGCTACGGCGGCAACGCCGAGGCCGACGCCGTCTTTGCCCAGACCTGCCGGGAGCGGGGGGCAGTCCTCCACCAGCCGGACTTTTCCGCCATCGTCCCCGGCCCCTTCGGCCTGGAGGGACAGACCTTCTCCTACAAGGACCATCAGGACCTGCGGATCCCCCTGATCGGCAGCTACCAGCTGCGCAACGCCGCAGTGGTGCTGGAGACCGTGGCCGTCCTCCAGGGCAGGGGCTGGGCCATCACAGAGGACCACATCCGGGCCGGCCTGGCCTCCACCCGCTGGCCCGCCCGGTTCGAGGTGTTGCAAAGAGACCCAGTCTTTATCGTGGACGGCGGCCACAACCCCCACGGCATCCAGGCCACCGCTGAGAGCCTTTCCCGGCTGTTCCCCGGCAGGAAGTTCCACTTCCTGGTGGGGGTCATGGCGGACAAGGACGTGGAGCATATCCTGGGCCTGATCGTCCCCCTGGCGGAGCGGTTCTTCTGCGTCCGGCCCAACAACCCCCGGGCCATGGCGGCGGAGGCGCTGGCGGAGCGGATTCGGGCCATGGGCGTCCCGGCGGAGGCCCGCCCCAGCGTGGCCGAGGGCGTCCGGGCCGTGCTGGAGAGCGCCGGGCAGGACGGCGTGGCCTGCGCCCTGGGCTCCCTGTATATGGCGGGGGACGTGCGCCGCTGCTTCGTTAAGTGATCGTCGATCTTTCGGCGGCAGCGGCTGCGCCCTAGGAGCGAGGGCGTTTTAGACCGGCAAAACCACCAACGGCCCAGGCCCGGAGCGGGTGACACCTGTACATATCGGGCACAAAAATGATATTTCCGGGCATTTGTGGGTAAGGTGACGAAATTAGCGTTAAAATTTTGTCAAAGCCGCTAATTGCGTTCTGGCCGTGGTTTTGCTATAGTGTGTACTGAAAAGCGGGGCTTGTAGAAACCACCCCTTTTCCCGGCGAGCCGGACCCTATCAAAATTCAAAAAACCGTCCGTCCGCCCGGGACCAGAGCGATCCAACACGGCGGCGGACAAAAGAAAGGAAGTCATGCGCTATGAGCACCTTCAAGACTGACATCGAGATCGCCCAGGAGACCCAGATGCTCCACATCTCCGAGATCGCCAAGACCGCGGGAGTGGACCCGAAGTATCTGGAGCAGTACGGCAACTACAAGGCCAAGGTGGACTACAACATCCTCAACGAGACCGAGAAGCGGGAGGGCAAGCTGGTCCTGGTGACCGCCATCAACCCCACCCCCGCCGGCGAGGGCAAGACCACCACCACCGTCGGTCTGGCCGACGGCATGAAGAAGCTGGGCAAGAACGTCCTGGTGGCTCTGCGTGAGCCCTCCCTGGGCCCCGTGTTCGGCGTCAAGGGCGGCGCGGCCGGTGGCGGCTATGCCCAGGTGGTCCCCATGGAGGACATCAACCTCCACTTCACCGGCGACTTCCATGCCATCGGCGCGGCCAACAACCTGCTGGCCGCCATGCTGGACAACCACATCTACCAGGGCAACAAGCTGAACATCGACCCCCGCCGGATCACCTGGCGCCGCTGCGTGGACATGAACGACCGGCAGCTCCGCTTCGTCACCGACGGCCTGGGCGGCCGGGTCAACGGTGTGCCCCGTGAGGACGGGTACGACATCACCGTGGCCAGCGAGATCATGGCCGTGCTGTGCCTGGCCAGCGACATCACCGACCTGAAGTCCCGCCTGGCCCGTCTGGTGGTGGGCTACACCTATGACGAGAAGCCCGTCACCGCCGGCGATCTGAACGCTGCCGGCGCTATGGCCGCCCTGCTGAAGGACGCCCTGAAGCCCAACCTGGTCCAGACCCTGGAGCACACCCCCGCCTTCGTCCACGGCGGCCCCTTCGCCAACATCGCCCACGGCTGCAACAGCGTCACCGCCACCAAGATCGCTATGCGCCTGAGCGACTACACCATCACCGAGGCTGGCTTCGGCGCGGACCTGGGCGCTGAGAAGTTCCTGGACATCAAGTGCCGCATGGCGGGCCTGAAGCCCTCTGCCGTGGTCATCGTGGCCACCATCCGGGCCCTGAAGTACAACGGCGGCGTGGCCAAGGCCGACCTGGGCCAGGAGAACCTGGAGGCCCTGGAGAAGGGTATGCCCAACCTGCTCAAGCACGTCTCCAACATCACCAACGTCTACAAGCTCCCCTGCGTGGTGGCCATCAACCGCTTCCCCCTGGACACCGAGGCCGAGCTGAAGCTCGTCGAGGACAAGTGCCGTGAGCTGGGCGTGAACGTGGCCCTCAGCGAGGTCTGGGCCAAGGGCGGCGAGGGCGGCATCGCTCTGGCCGAGGAGGTCATCCGCCTCTGCGAGCAGCCCAACGACTTCACCTTCGCCTATGAGCTGGACGCCACCATCGAGGAGAAGATCGAGGCCATCGTCACCAAGATCTACGGCGGCAAGGACGTGGCCTTCACCCCCAACGCCCAGAAGCAGATCCAGCAGCTGACCGCCCTGGGCTACGACAAGATGCCCATCTGCATGGCCAAGACCCAGTACAGCCTCACCGACGATCCCACCAAGCTGGGCGCTCCCAAGGACTTCACCGTCACCGTGCGCAACGTCAAGGTGTCCGCCGGCGCCGGCTTCCTGGTGGCCCTCACCGGCGAGATCATGACCATGCCCGGCCTGCCCAAGGTGCCCGCCGCCGAGCGCATCGACGTGGACGCCACCGGCAAGATCTCCGGCCTGTTCTAAGAGACGGCGTGAGAGCCATAGAAGAGAGCCGGATCCGTACCGGGCTCGCCGCATATGGACTGACCGCCGAAGAGATCGACAAATTCCTCCTCTATATGAAGAACGGAGGAGAACCACCCATTTTTATAAAAGAAAAGAAATAGCGAAACCCGGAGAGAGGTCCGGCGGCAGTCCGCCGCCGGACCCTTCCCTTTTGGAGCCGTCAGAGCAGCTCCAGCATCAGCAGCGTCCCCAGGCGGAACCCCTCCCGGAAGGCGTTCTGCTCCTCCGCATAGCTGATGTCGCAGGTCCGCGCCTGCTGCTGCTCCACCGCTTCTTCCCCCAGGAGGCCCTTCACCTTCTCCCAGAATGTGGTGTCCTGCTCCAGTACCTCCTTGGAGACGCCCCCTGCCGGGTGTTCAACGCTGTAGCGCCCATCGTAGATATCGTCTAAGATGCTCATTTTCTGTACCGCCTTTCTGATTGTCGTAATTCGCTACACCCTGTAGGGTCATTATAGTCTAGTTTCACGACGCTGTCAAGGGAGTTTTTATGTTTTCAAAAGAATTATTTGGGAAAAGGGTTCTCGAAATCCGCAAGCGCTGTCATGAAACGCAGGGAGATCTAGGCGGTGCAATCGGTATGAGCCGTAATAATGTCAGCGAGATGGAGAGCGGAAAGAAAACCACGGTCTCCGAGAAGATCGCACGAATCTGCCGCCACTATCACATCTCCGCCGACTATCTGTTGGGACTGTCTGACGACCCCAGGGGCGGCTGTGAGCGGTGGACGGGCGATGGGGAGGAGGAGACGGGATGATCCGGTTCCTGGCCTTCATCCCGGCGGAGAACCCAGCCAAGCGGGGGCAGTCCCTCAACGTCCTGCTGGTGACGGAGAACACGGGGGACGAGGACCTGACCCGGACCGTCCGGTTCTACGGCAGTCTGGGCGGCGAGTGGCGGGAGATCCTGGCCGAGGAGCGCTCTTTCCCGGCCCACAGCCACCCCCATCTCTACTTCAACATCCCGGCGAAGCACCTGTCCCAGGATTTCTGGGGCGAGGACCTGGACGAGATCGCCCTGGCAGCGGGGGAGGCCCCGCCGGGCCCCAAGGACCGGGGGACCCTGGTGTTCATCATCTGAAAGGCGGCTGTCATGAAAAAGCTGCACAAGCGGCTGATCGCCGCGGTGATCGTCCTCCTGGCGGCGGATCTATACTATATCTACATCTGGCGCCTCCCATGCCCCGTGGAGGTGTTCCTGCAAAAGACGGCCCCGCGGGTCAGTGTCATCGAAGTGCGCAGCTACAACGAGAGCGTAGAGCTGGACGCGGAGCAGAGAGCGGCCCTACTGGCCCTTTTGCAGAGGACGGAGATCCGGCGCTACGCCTTCTGGGAGCCCTGGGACAGCAACACACGTCTTACCCTTCCCGGCTATGCCGATATCTACTTTTACCCAGATCACGTCCATCCAGACTATGCGGACCCCTTGCCATACCGTATCCGCATCCCCTTCCACAGCGCGTTCCTCTTTGGGGGCGAGATCTATTTTGGGAACATGCCCCGTTACTGCCTTCCCCAAGACACCGCTCTCTTCGAGCAGATCTTGGCGATCGCCCATTTAGAGATACCGGAAGAATCAAACGAATAAGGAGAAAAAATATGGATATCACCCAAAATCCCTGCCGTGAATTTGTCACAGTCCTGGCCTCCAGCGCCCCCACTCCCGGCGGCGGCGGCGCAGCCGCCCTGGTGGGCGCCATCGGCACCGCCCTGGGCAACATGGTGGGGTCCCTCACCGCGGGCAAGAAGAAGTACGCCGATGTGGAGGCGGAGATCGTAGCCCTCAAGGCCAAGTGCGATGCCCTCCAGACCGAGCTCTTGGACCAGGTCCCCGCCGATGCCAAGGGCTTCGAGCCCCTGGCCAAGGCCTACGGCATCCCCAAGGACGACCCGGACCGGGATAAGATCCTGGAGGAGGCCACCCTGACCGCCTGCGCCGTGCCGGTGCGGATCATGGAGCTGTGCTGCGAGTCTTTGGACGCCATCCAGATCTTCGCCGCCAAGGGCAGCCGGCTGGCCGTCTCCGATGCCGGCTGCGGCGCGGTCTGCGTCAAGGCCGCCCTCCAGGCCGCCAGCCTCAACGTGTTCATCAATACCAAGACCCTGAAGGACCGGGCCGCCGCCGAGGCGCTGAACAAGAAGTGCCTCGATATGCTGGACAAGTACGGCAAGCTGGCCGACGAGATCTTTGAGACCGTCAAAGCAGGATTTTTTAAGTAAGAGAGGGAGAAAAAACATGGCTAAGAGACTGTTAGGCAAGGAAGTCAACGAGAAGCTGAACGCCCGCATCATCGCCGACTGCGAGGCGCTGAAGGCCCAGGGCATCCAGCCCACCCTGGCCATCGTCCGCTGCGGCGAGCGGCCGGACGACCTGAGTTATGAGAAGGGCGCCACCAAGCGGGCGGAGCTTCTGGGCGTGGCGGTGGAGAAGATCGTCCTCCCCGAGACCGTCACCAAGGAGGAGCTGCTGAAGGTCATCGACGACATCAACGCCAACGACAAGATCCACGGCGTGCTGCTGTTCCGCCCCCTGCCCAAGCATCTGAAGGCTGACGAGGACGCCATCTGCAACCATCTGGACCCCCGGAAGGACGTGGACGGCATGACCGACCTCTCCAACGCCGGCGTGTTCATGAACAAGAAGCTGGGCTTTGCCCCCTGCACCCCCTCCGCCTGCATGGAGATCCTGGACCACTACGGCATCGACTGCACCGGCAAGAAGGCCGTGGTCATCGGCCGGAGCCTGGTGGTGGGCAAGCCGGCGGGCATCATGCTCATGGCCCGGAACGCCACCGTCACCACCTGCCACACCCGCACCAAGGACGTGCCCGCTGTGGCCCGGGAGGCGGATATCATCATCTCCTCCGCCGGCGTGCTGGGCAGCCTGACCAAGGACTACGTCCGCCCCGGCCAGATCGTGATCGATGTGTCCATCAACTGGGACGAGGCCAAGGGCGGCATCGCCGGCGACGCCAAGTTCGATGAGGTGGAGCCCATCGTGGAGGCCATCACCCCGGTGCCCGGCGGCGTGGGCGCCGTCACCACCTCCGTGCTCATCGGTCATGTGGTAGAGGCGGCCAAGCGGACCCTGGGCTGATCGGGGGCAACGTCTGTGACCAAAACGAACGAGCGGCAGATCCGCCTCTTCCTGGCGTCCAGCGCCGCCGCCTTCCTGGCCGCCGCCCTGATCAGCGCCCTCCTCCTGCCGGAGGAGCCCTCCCTGTTCGCCGGGCTGGCCCAGATCCTCCTCTCCCCGGCCCAGCTGACCAAGGACTATTTCCTGACCGGCGGCGTCCCTGCCACCTTCCTGAACATGGCCCTGGTGGGGGCGGTCTACGCGGCCCTCACCTGCCTGCCGGGGACCACGGTGAAAGGCAGCACCATCGCCGCCTGGTTCCTCACGGTGGGGTTCAGCTCCTGGGGCATCAACGTCCTCAACATCTGGCCCTTTATCCTGGGCGTGTTCCTCCACGCCCTGGCCAGGCGGAAGCCCTTCGCCCAGTTCGTGGACCTGAGCATGTTCTCCACGGCCCTGTGCCCCCTGGCCAGCGAGCTGCTGCTGCGCTACCCCAATGCCGAGGAGGTCCAGGGCGTCACCGGGACGGGCGTGGTGCTGATGGTCGTGGTGGGGGCCCTGATCGGCTTCCTCACCCCGGCCCTGGCGGCCCACTCCCCCAATGTCCACAAGGGCTTCGACCTCTACTCCGCCGCCTTCCCCGGCGTGCTGCTGGGCCTGCTGGCCGTGGCGGTGCTGTATAAGACCCTGGGCCATGACGTGCCGGCCATCGCCGCCTCCCTGGGGGAGAGCCGGCCGGAGGTGGTGTGGACCTTCTGCGCCCTCTTCTTCCTGCTGTGCATCGCCGCCGGCTGCAAGGCCAATGCGCGGGCCGGCCAAAGGGCTTTCCATGGGTACAGGGCGCTGCTGCGGGACAGCGGCCACAAAGCGGACTTCACCGCCAAATACGGCATGGGGCCCACCCTCATCAACCTGGGGGCCTACGGCCTCTTCATCCTGGCCTACTACATCCTGGTGAACCTGCTCCAGGGCAGCGCTTTCACGGGCTTCAACGGCGTGACTATGGGCATCGTGTTCTGCATGGTGTGCTTTGGGGCGGCGGGGAGCCATCCGGGGAACGTGTGGCCCATCATGATCGGCTATATGGCCGTCTCCTCCCTGATGGTCCTGCTGGGGAGCCCCTTCCCCATGAACGCCCAGGCCATCATGGTCGGTATGTGCTATGCCAGCGGCCTGTGCCCCATCAGCGGGGTCTACGGCTGGTGGGCCGGCATCCTGGCCGGCGGGGTCCACTACTGCATGGTGACCTCCATCCCGCCGATCCATGGGGGGTTCAGCCTCTATAACGGCGGCTTCACCGCCCTGCTGGTAGCCGCCATCCTGGTGCCCCAGCTGGAGATGTTCTGCAAGCCGAAAGAGGCCAAGACATGACGGACAAGAAGGCCCTCCGGGCCCAGGTAGCGGAAAAGGTGCAGGGCCTGAGCTGGCTCTACCGGGAGAAGGCCGACCGGGCCATCCGCTTCCATATCTATGGCTGGTCCCTCTACCAGGCCGCCGGGACGGTGTTCTGCTACGCCGGGACGGACCGGGAGATCGACACCCGGGAGCTGCTCAGCAGCGCTCTGATCGCCGGCAAGCGGGTGGTCCTGCCAGTCTGCACCGGCCCCGGCGTGATGGAGGCCCGTGCGATCGAATCGATGGAGGACCTGGTGCCGGGGAAATACGGCATCCTAGCCCCCAAGCCGGGGTGTGCCCTGGTGGCGCCGGAGGCGATCGACCTGGCTTTCATCCCCTGCGCCAGCGGCAACGCCAAGGGCGAGCGCCTGGGCTACGGCGGCGGCTTCTACGACCGCTACCTGCCCCGGATGCGCTGTCCCACGGCCCTCCTCTGCCGGCAGGAGCTGATGCTGGAGGAGATCCCTATGGAGAGCCACGATGTCAGGATCGAATATCTGATCACGGAGAGCGGCATCACCCGGTGCCGCCCCTAAAGAGCGAGGCCCCTGCCCAGCGGCAGGGGCCTTCGGTCTGTTCTATCGTAAACAATTTTCAAAAAAGAGGTTGACAACTAAGGCGGCCTATTGTAAACTATACCTACTTTATAAGTTTACAACGGAGGTGTCCTATGACGAACAACAAGACCCGTGCCCTGCTGCTCACGTCCCTCTTTGCCGCCCTGGCGGCCATCGGCGCTTTTTTGAGGATCCCGGTGGGGGAGTCCTCCTTCACCCTTCAGGTGCTGTTCACCTGCATGGCCGGCGTGCTGCTGGGGCCCAAGTATGGCGCCCTGTCCCAGCTAGTCTATGTACTGCTGGGGCTGATCGGCCTGCCGGTCTTTACCGCCGGCGGCGGCTTTGGCTATGTGTTCCATCCCAACTTCGGCTTCCTGCTGGGGATGATCCCCATGGCCTTCATCATCGGCCTGCTGACCCGGAAGGACGCCTCCCCCCTGCGGATCGCCCTGGCCTGCGCCTGCGGCACGGCGGTGCTGTATCTGGTAGGGATCCCCTACCTGTGGCTGATCCTCAACGTCTATATGGGCAAGGGGATGACCTTTGCGGCCCTGATCGGGGCCTATATGCTGCCCTTCCTGCTCTTTGACGCGCTGAAGATCGCCGCCGCGGCCCTCCTGTGCCCCCGCATCCTCCGGGGCCTGTCCCCGGTCTTTGCCCGGGCCTGACACGCTCATCCCCCCTTTCTCAGGCCGGAGAGCTCCCGCCCTCCCCAAGGGCCGGCCCCCCGGCCTGTTCTTTCCGATACGTTATCCTTATATGAAAATAACGCTTGACAGACCGCCCATTGGTGTATTACAATGTAAGGCAAATCGGACCAGGAGGCTGCTATGAAGCTGATCGAGACTACCCAAGCCGTGGGCCATGTGCTCTGCCACGATATGACCCAGATCATCCCAGGTGTGACCAAGGACGCCCGGTTCCGCAAGGGCCATGTGGTCACGGAGGAGGACATCCCCGTCCTGCTCAGCATGGGGAAGGAGCATCTGTACGTCTGGGAAAAGACGCCAGGGATGCTCCACGAGAACGAGGGGGCGGAGCGTCTCCGGGCCATCTGCCAGGGGGCATCCATGCGCCCCACGCCGGTGAAGGAGGGCAAGATCGAGCTGATCGCGGAGACCGACGGCCTCTTCCGGGTGGACGCGGACCGCCTGGCGGCGGTCAACAGCGTGGGAGACGTGATCGTGGCCACCCGCCACACCAACACCGCCGTCCGGGCCGGGGACAAGCTGGCGGGGATGCGGGTGGTGCCCCTGGTCATCCCGGAGGAGACCCTGGCGGCAGCGGAGCAGGCCGCCGGGGAGGAGCCCCTGCTGTCCCTGACCCCCTGGAAACGGCGGACTGCCGCCATCATCGCCACCGGCAGTGAGGTCCAGAAGGGACTGATCGAGGACCGGTTCACGCCGGTGGTCCAGGCGAAGCTGGCGGACTTCGGGGTCCGCACCATCTGCACCGCCACCCCCGGCGACGACAGGGAGGCTATCACCGCCGCTATCCACGCCGCCCGTGACCAGGGGGCGGAGATCGTCCTCTGCACCGGCGGCATGAGCGTGGACCCGGACGACCGCACCCCCGGCGCGATCCGGGCGGCGGGGCCCCGGATCGTGACCTACGGCGCGCCGGTCCTGCCGGGGGCCATGCTCCTGGTGGGCTACTTTGACGATGGCACCCCCATCCTGGGCCTGCCCGGCTGCGTCATGTACGCCAAGACCAGCGTCTTTGACCTGCTGCTGCCCCAGATCGTAGCCGATGTCCCCATCCGGCGGGAGGAGATCGTCCGCATGGGGGAGGGCGGGCTGTGCTTAGGCTGCGGCCAGTGCCATTTCCCCAACTGCGGCTTTGGCCGGTGACCCTTTTTCGGGCCGTCTGTGTGGGCGGCCCCTTTGGGGACCACCGTTATTCTTACATAAAAATAACGGATAGGAGAGATCGACTATGAAACGCTGTTTTCCCCTGCTGCTCGCCCTGCTGCTTTGCCTGCCCGCCTGTGGTAAAAAGGAGCAGCCCCGGACCGAAGTGGTCGTCTTTGCCGCCGCATCCCTGGAGGCGGCGCTGACGGAGATCGCCGAACTTTATAAGACCGCAGCCCCGGATGTGGACCTGGTGTTCACCTTCGACTCCTCCGGCACCCTGCGGACCCAGATCCAGGAGGGGGCCGCCTGCGACCTGTTCCTCTCCGCCGGCCAGTCCCAGATGGACGATGTGGAGGCGGACTATGTGGCAGAGGGCTCCCGGATCGACCTGCTGGAGAACAAGGTAGTCCTGGCGGTGCCCGAGTCCGACCCCGCCGGAATCGGGAGCTTTGCCGGTCTGACCTCTGACCGGCTGACCCTGCTGTGCATCGGCAATTCGGACGTGCCGGTGGGGGCCTACTCCCTGGAGATCCTGGACCATCTGGGCCTCGATATAGAGGCGCTGGAACGTGAGGGCAAGGTGACCTATGCCTCCAATGTGACGGAGGTGGCCACCCAGGTGAAGGAGGGGGCTGTGGACTGCGGCATCATCTACGCCACCGACGCCGCCACCCACGGTCTCACCGTGGTGGATGAGACGGACGAGACCATGTGCCGCCGGGTGGTCTATCCCGCCGCCGTGATCGGCAGCGGCAGCGCCCCGGAGGCCGCCCAGGCGTTCCTGGACTATCTGGCCGCGGACGGAGCCGCCGCCGGCATCCTGGAGAACATCGGCTTCACGGTCCTGACAAGAAGCTAAGATAAAGCGCTAATAAGATAAAGAGCTAAAAGGAGACCGCCTATGGACTGGTTCCCCCTGCTGAACTCCCTGCGCATCGCCGCCATCGCCACGGCCCTGGCCTTCTTCGCCGGGATCGGCGCGGCCCACTATGCCGCCCGGCTGCCCCGGATGGTCAAGGGGCTCGTAGACGTGGTGCTGACCCTGCCCCTGGTCCTGCCGCCCACGGTGGTGGGCTGGGCCCTCCTGCGGCTGACGGGGCCCAACCGGCCCCTGGGGCAGTGGGCGGCTCAGTTCGGCGTGAAGCTGACCATGGTCTGGTATGCCGGCATCCTGGCAGCGGCGGCGGTGGCCTTCCCCCTGATGTACCGGACGGCCAGGGGAGCCTTCGAGTCCTTCGACCCCGCCCTGGCCCAAGCCGCCAAGACCCTGGGCTGCTCCGATATCCGCATCTTCTGGCAGATCCAGCTCCCCTGCTGCCGCCAGGGCATCCTGGCCGGCACGGTGCTGACCTTCGCCCGGGCCCTGGGGGAGTACGGGGCCACGGCCATGGTGGCCGGGTACACCCCAGGCCGCACCGCCACCATCTCCACCACCGTCTACCAGCTCTGGCGCACCGGCGACGACGCCGGGGCCATGGCCTGGGTGGCGGTGAACGTGGCGATCTCCGCCGCCGTGCTGACGGCGGTCAACTTGCTGGAACGCAGGCGCTGACTTTGTAAATTTTTTGTGACCTACTTGCCATTTGGCCCCATAGGGGGTATAGTATGGGTTAGCACTCACCAGCTTTGAGTGCTAACCCATTTGTTTTTGAAAAAATATTTGTATATACGGAGGAAACGGACCCATGGCAAAGAAACAATTCAAGGCGGAATCCAAGCGGCTGCTGGACCTGATGGTCAACTCCATCTACACCCACAAGGAGATCTTCCTCCGGGAGCTGATCTCCAACGCCAGCGACGCCTCGGACAAGCTGGCCTACAAGGCCCTCACCGATGACAGCATCCAGACCAAGCGGAGCGACTTGGAGATCTTCGTCACCGTGGACCAGGAGCATCGGATGCTGACCATCTCCGACCGGGGCATCGGCATGGACAAGGAGGCCCTGGAGGCCAACCTGGGCACCATCGCCCGCAGCGGCTCCCTCCAGTTCAAGCAGGAGATGGAGGAAAAGAGGGATACGGACATCATCGGCCAGTTCGGCGTGGGGTTCTATGCCGCCTTCATGGTGGCGGACCATGTGTCGGTGCTGTCCCGGGCCTACGGCAGCGAGGAGGCGTGGCTGTGGCAGAGCGACGGCGCCGACGGCTACACCGTCACCCAGGCGGAGAAGGAGGCCCCCGGCACCGATGTGATCCTGCACATCAAGCCCGACAGCGAGGATGAGCAGTACAGCCCCTTCCTGGACAGCCATCACCTCCAGGAGCTGATCAAGAAGTACTCTGACTATATCCGCTATCCCATCCGCATGGAGGTGGAGGAGAGCCGGATGAAGGAGAAGCCCGCCGATGCCGGGGACGACTGGCAGCCGGAGTGGGAGACCGTCCGTGAGGTCAAGACCCTTAACTCCATGGTCCCCCTGTGGCAGCGGCGAAAGAGCGAGGTGACGGACGAGGAGTACAACGCCTTCTATAAGGAAAAATTCGGCGACTGGGAGGACCCCCTGTCGGTGGTCTATATGGCCGCCGAGGGCCAGGTGGAGTACAAGGCCCTGCTGTATATCCCCGCCAAGGCCCCCTACGACTTCTATACCCGTGACTATGAGAAGGGCCTCCAGCTCTACTCCTCCGGGGTGCTGATCATGGACAAGTGCGCCGACCTGCTGCCGGACCACTTCCGGTTCGTCCGGGGCGTGGTGGACAGTGCCGACTTCTCCCTGAACATCTCCCGTGAGATGCTCCAGCACACCCGCCAGCTGAAGCTGATCGCCGGCGCCCTGGAGAAGAAGATCAAGGCAGAGCTTTTGCGGCTGCTCCAGGAGGACCGGGAGAAGTATGAGGGCTTCTGGGCCGCCTTTGGGTCCCAACTGAAGTATGGCGTGGTGGCGGACTATGGCCGGCACAAGGACCTCCTGAAGGACCTGCTCCTGTTCTGGTCCAGCAAGGAGGAGGGGCTGACCACCCTTGCCGCCTACAAGGACCGGATGACCGAGGACCAGCCCTTCATCTATTACGCCTGCGGCGAGAGCGCCCAGAGGATCCGACAGCTGCCCCAGGTGGAGCGGATCACGGAAAAGGGCTACGAGATCCTCTGCTGCACCGAGGACGTGGACGACTTCGTGATGAAGGCCCTGGGAGACCTGGACGGCAAGCCCTTCAAGTCCGTCAGCGATGAGGACGCCCTGCCCCAGTCCGAGGAGGAGAAGAAGGCCGCCGAGGAGAAGGCCGAGGCCGGCAAGGGGGTCCTGGAGGCGGTGAAGGCCGCTCTGGGGGACCGGGTGAAGGACGTGCGCGCCTCCGCGATCCTCCGCTCCGCCGCCGTCTGCCTCTCCACCGACGGCTATGTGACGCTGGAGATGGAGAAGTATATGCGCAAGTTCGAGAAGGACAGCCCCATGAAGGCCGAGCGGGTGCTGGAGCTGAACCCGGATTCTCCCGTGTTCGCCGCCCTCCAGGGGGCCGTGGACGCCGGGGACACGGAGAAGGTGGAGAAGTACGCCAAGCTGCTCTACGGCCAGGCCCTCCTGCTGGCGGACCTGCCCCTGGAGGACGTGGCGGAGTACAGCCGCCTGATCTGCGAGCTGATGGCGTAAAGGGGGGGCCGGCAGAGGGCGCTTTCGTCAGATCCGGGCCTAAGAGGCGGGGGAGCAGCCGTTCTTTTGTGGATAACACACATTTTTCCGCAAAATGACTGAAAACTCCCTTTACAAGCTATAATAAGTGTGCTATAGTAAGCCGGTACAGTTCCCTGGCCTCGCTGCGCGGCGGCACCTGCCCCGGCGCGGCCAGCGGAGAATCAACAGAAAGGTGAAACAACGACTATGATGCAGAAAGCCCAAAAGACCTCTATCATCGAATCCAACCGTACCCACGCTACCGACACCGGCTCCCCCGAGGTCCAGGTCGCCATCCTGACGGAGCGGATCAACCAGCTCACTGAGCATCTGAAGGTCCACATCCACGACAACCACAGCCGCCGGGGGCTGTATAAGATGATCGGTAAGCGCCGCAGCCTGCTGGACTATCTGGCCCGGAAGGATGTGGAGCGTTACCGCGCTCTGATCGCCAAGCTGGGTATCCGTAAGTAAGGGCGTCATGCAGGGGGAAAGTCCGCTTTCCCCCTGCGTTTCCTATCTCATTTCCCCCTTCCACGCCTGGGAGCTGGACCTATTTAGCAGTTGATCTTGCCGCCGGGGCGGCTCCGGCAGTGAGATCAAGTGCTAAAGGGTGAGGCTCCCGCCAGAAACAAAGAAAAGGAGTTCGATCTGATGTCTACTATCATCAAGAAGAAAACGTTCCCCAACTACCGCAAGTACACTATGGACCTAGCGGGCCGTCCCCTGACCCTGGAGACCGGCAAGATCGCCGAGCTGGCCAACGCCGCCGTCATGGTCACCTATGGCGAGACCGTGGTCCTCTGCACCGCCACCGCCGCCCCCCGGCCTCGTGATGGCATCGATTTCTTCCCCCTCAGCGTGGACTTTGAGGAGAAGATGTACGCCGTGGGCCGCATCCCCGGCTCCTTCATGCGCCGGGAGGGCCGCCCTGGGGAGAAGGGCATCCTCACCAGCCGGGTCATCGACCGGCCCATCCGCCCCCTGTTCCCCGGCGACTTCCGCAACGATGTCAGCATCATGTGCACCGTCATGAGCGTGGACCGGGACTGCTCCCCCGAGGTGGCCGCCCTGATCGGCACCAGCGCCGCCCTGGCCATCTCCGATATCCCCTGGAACGGGCCTGTGGGCGCGGTGAAGATGGGCCTGGTGGACGGCAAGCTGGTGGTGAACCCCAACGCCGAGGAGAACAACGTCTCCGACATGGACGTGACCGTGGTCTCCACCGGCAAGAAGGTGGTCATGATCGAGGCCGGGGCCAACGAGGTGCCCAATGATGTGATGTTCGAGGCCATCAAGACTGCCCACCAGGAGAACCAGAAGCAGATCGCCCTGATCGAGCAGATGGTGGCGGAGATCGGCAAGCCCAAGTTCGACTATCCCCACGCCAGCTTCGACCAGGAGCTGTTCGATGATATCGTGGCCAACTTCATGGACGAGGCCAAGGCCGCCATGGACACCGACGACAAGAACGTCCGGGAGGCCCGTTGGAACGCCATGATCGACCACTGGCACGAGAGATACCTGGAGCAGCACCCCGATATGGACCAGTATCTGGAGGAGTTCACCTACAAGTTCCAGAAGAAGATCGTGAAGGCGTGGCTGCTGGAGGGCCACCGGGTGGACGGCCGGGCCAAGAACGAGATTCGGCCCCTGGCCGCCGAGGTGGGCGTACTGCCCCGGGTCCACGGCTCCGGCCTCTTCACCCGTGGGCAGACCCAGGTCCTCTCCGTCTGCACCCTGGATATGCTGGCCGCCGCCCAGAAGCTGGACACCATCTGGCCCGAGGAGTCCAAGCGGTATATGCACCACTACAACTTCCCCGGCTACAGCGTAGGCGAGGCCAAGCCCTCCCGCTCCCCGGGCCGCCGGGAGATCGGTCACGGCGCTCTGGCCGAGCGGGCCCTGCTGCCGGTGCTGCCCAGCGAGGACGAGTTCCCCTACGCCATCCGGGTGGTCTCTGAGGTGGTCAGCTCCAACGGCTCCACCTCCCAGGGCTCTATCTGCGGCTCCACCCTGGCGCTGATGGACGCCGGCGTGCCCATCAAGGCCCCTGTGGCCGGCATCTCCTGCGGCCTGATTCAGGACGACAACGGCGGCTTCACCACCTTCATCG
This sequence comes from uncultured Clostridia bacterium, assembly GCA_947173485.1. Classification (GTDB taxonomy): domain Bacteria; phylum Bacillota; class Clostridia; order Oscillospirales; family Oscillospiraceae; genus CAMWFH01. Next base: position 25,669 of record CAMWFH010000003.1, read on the forward strand.
ACATCCAGGGCGTGGAGGATTTCCACGGCGAGATGGACTTCAAGGTGGGCGGCACCAAGAAGGGCATCACCGCCATCCAGATGGACCTGAAGAACGACGGACTGACCATGGAGATCATCCAGAACGCCCTGGAGATCACCTATGACGCCCGGTGCGAGATCCTGGACCAGATCATGCTCCCCTGCATCGCCAAGCCCCGGCCCGAGGTATGCAAGTGGGCCCCCAAGATGATCACCATGCACATCGACCCGGACAACATCCGGGACGTGATCGGCAAGGGCGGCAGCGTGATCCAGAAGATCGTGGCCGACACCGGGGCCAAGATCGACATCGAGGACGACGGCACCATCCGCATCGCCTCCCCCGATGCCGCCAGCTGCGACGCGGCCAAGAAGGCCATCGACCAGATCGTGTTCGTCCCCGAGGTGGGGCAGCTGTACTATGGCCGGGTGGTCCGGCTGATGACCTTCGGCGCCTTCGTGGAGCTGGCCCCCGGCAAGGACGGGCTGGTCCACATCTCCAAGCTGGCCAATTACCGGGTAGAGAAGGTAGAGGACGTGTGCAAGATCGGCGACATGATGTGGGTCAAGGTCACCGAGATCGACGAGAAGGGCCGGGTCAACCTCTCCCACAAGGACGCTGTCAAGGAGATCGAGGCCAAAAAGGCCAGAGGCGAGATCATCAAGTAAGACCGGCATAGAGAGACCGGACGGGCACCCAAGCCCGTCCGGTCTTTTTATTCTTCCAGCAAACGCAGAAACACCTCTATCAACTCCTGAACTTCCTCGATATCAGCACGGAGGCTCTCTACGACCTCTTGTAGATACATCTTCGCGGTCTCACTTGCCCGCAAACGACCCTTATAGTAGCTGCAAGCGCTCAATATGTCAATGTCGGCAGATAACCCATTAACCTTTTCCCTAATCTCTTGAAATATTATCTCCTGATTTTCATCCATTTATATCACCTCTTTTACAATATATTCTTTTATCGACTTTTTGTCAATAGTCCATTTTAGAATATGTTACCTTGTTTTTGAGGTGATAAGATGGACTATGTAGACCGCTTAACGGCGCTTAGAGTGGACCATGATATCAAACAGAGGGAGATCGCAGAACTTTTATGCTGCAAACAATCCTCTGTCTCCAAATTTGAGCGGAGAGATAGTGAATATTCTATCGACGACCTTATCCGGCTCTGCAAGTTCTATCATGTATCTGCTGATTATGTACTGGGGCTGCCACGGGGCCTACCTTACCCGGAACGATAGTGAAGTGATCAGAATGAATCATATCGACCGCCTGACTGCGCTTCGGAAGGCACGCCACATCAAACAGCAGGAAATCGCGGCTCTGCTGCACTGTGAGCAAGCTGCTGTTTCCAGGTACGAGAGCGGAAAAAGCGCTTACAGCATTATGGATATCGTCCGTCTATGTGAATTTTACCATGTATCCGCTGATTATGTACTGGGACTGCCAAAGGGCCTGCCCTATCCAAAACGCTGACTAGGAACAGCGTCTTTTCTAGCATATCAAAACAGCAAACGAGGGGATGCCCGGTGGGTATCCCCTCTTTTCATCAAACAGCAAGCCCTCTCACAGCTTATGGACGAAGAGCGCGCGGACAGCATTCAAAACGGCCAAGACCATCACGCCCACATCGGCGAAGATCGCCAGCCACATATTCGCGATGCCCACCGCTCCCAAGGCCAGGCAGGCGAACTTGACCACCAGGGCAAAGACGATGTTCTGATAGACGATGCGGATGCACTTCCGGGAGATCTTGATCGCCTTGGCGATCTTCAGCGGGTCGTCATCCATCAGCACCACGTCCGCCGCCTCGATGGCCGCATCGGAGCCCATGGCTCCCATGGCGATGCCGATGTCCGCCCGGGAGAGGACCGGGGCGTCGTTGATCCCGTCGCCCACGAAGGCCAGCTTCTCCCGGGGCCCCCGCCCCTCCAGCAGCTCCTCCACCCGGTCCACCTTGTCGCCGGGCAGCAGCTCGCTGTAGACCTGGTCCACCCCCAGGGAGGAGGCCACTGTCTCCGCCACCCGCCGGGCATCGCCGGTGAGCATGACGGTCTGCCGGATCCCGGCGGACCGCAGGGAGCGGATGGCCTCCGCCGCGTGTTCCTTCACCGTGTCGGAGATCACGATATGGCCGGCGTAGGCCCCGTCCACTGCCATATGGACGATGGTCCCGGTGTGGTGGCAGGGGATGGGCTCGATCCCCAGGCTGCGCATCAGCTTGTCGTTGCCGGCGGCCACCGCCACGCCGTCCACCACGGCGGTGACACCGCCGCCGCCGGTCTCCTTGATATCCGTGACCCGGCTGCGGTCGATGGGCTCCCCATAGGCCCGCTGGATGCTCTTGGCGATCGGATGGGAGGAGGCGCTCTCCGCCAGGGCGGCGTAGGCCAGCAGCTGCTCCTGGCTCATCTGGTTGTGGTGGACCGCGTTGACCTCGAAAACACCTCTGGTCAGGGTGCCGGTCTTGTCAAAGACCACACAGCGGGTCTGGGAGAGGGTCTCCAGGTAGTTGGACCCCTTGATCAGGACCCCCTCCCGGCTGGCCCCGCCGATGCCGGCGAAGAAACTCAGGGGGATGCTGATCACCAGGGCGCAGGGACAGCTGATCACCAGGAAGGTCAGGGCCCGGTAGAGCCAGGTCCCCCAGCCGGCGGGCAGGCCCAGGACCAGCATACGGACCAGCGGCGGCAGGACCGCCAGGGCCAGGGCGCCGTAGCAGACCGCCGGGGTATAGATCCGGGCGAACTGGGAGATGAAGTCCTCCGACTTGGACTTGCGGGAGCTGGCGTTCTCCACCAGGTCCAGGATCTTGGACACGGTGGACTCCTCGAAGGCCCGGGTGGTCTGGATCGTCAGCACGCCGGTCATATTGATGCAGCCGCTGACGATCTCATCCCCCACCCCGGCCTCTCGGGGCAGGCTCTCGCCGGTCAGAGCGCTGGTGTTCAGGGTGGAGGTCCCCTCCAGGACGATCCCATCCAGGGGGACCCGCTCGCCGGGCTGTACCACGATCGTGCTGCCCACCGCCACCTCATCCGGGTCCACCTGCTCCAGCCGGCCCTCCCGCTGGATGTTGGCGTAGTCCGGGCGGATGTCCATCAGGGCGCTGATGCTGCGGCGGCTCTTCCCCACGGCGTAGCTCTGGAACCACTCCCCGATCTGGTAGAACAGCATGACAGCGATCGCCTCGGTATAGTCCCCGCTGCCGGTGCCGATCGCCAGGGCGAAGGCCCCCACCGTGGCCACCGCCATCAAAAAGTTCTCGTCAAAGACCTGCCGGTGCAGGATCCCCCGGAGGGCCTTCCGCAGGATATCATAGCCGATCGTCAGATAAACGGCCAGATACAGCCCCAGCCGTAGCGCTCCTGTCACCGGCAGAAGGGACAGCGCCACCGTCATAGCCGCCGCCAGGACGATCCTCACCAGCATCTTCCTCTGCTTCTTGCTCATGTCCTATCGCTCCTTATCCTATCAGGGAGCGGCCACGGGCCCCGCGTATGCCCGGCCCCAGCGTCCCATCCGTCTTACAGAAAGATCTCGCAGTCCGGCTCCACCCGCTTGCAGGCGGCCAGCACCCCCTTCATGACGGTCCCCGGCTCGTGGCCCTGGGCAAATTCTACGATCATCTTCTGGGTCATGAAGTTGACCACCGCGGTCTGGACGCCGGCGGTCTTTTTGGCGGCGGCCTCCATCAGGTTGGCACAGTTGGCGCAGTCTACCTCGATCTTATAGGTCTTTTTCATCGTAGTGTCCCCTTTCTGTTATTGATTAAGTAATTGCTTAATTGTTCATATGTGCATGATAGCAGGATCTGCTCCAAATGTCAACCCCCTGGCTGTCCTTTTTCCGCCAAAAAGAGGGCCCGCTGGCAAGACAAGGCCCCGCCGCCGGCTATGCGTCCGGCGGCGGGGCTCATCTCTATCGGGGATATGGACCGATCACAGGCTGTCCACCCAGGCGGCCAGCTCCTCCTTGGAGGGCTTGCCGTTCAGGAGCCGGCCCGCCTGGAGGGCCGCGCCCTTCACGCTGTCCTTCAGATCGACGGCCGACCTATCCAGGCCGCTGCCGCCGGAGGTGGCGAACAGCACGATGGTCTTGCCGGAGAAGTCGTAGCTCTCCAGGAACGTGAGGATGATGGTGGGGGCTGTGGACCACCAGATGGGGAAGCCCAGGAAGATCGTGTCACAGTCCGCCACCGGGGCGTCACGGTCCGCCAGGGGCGGACGGAAGGACCGGTCGTTCATCTCCCGGCTGCACCGGGAGTCCTTGTCCCGCCAGTTCAGGTCTTCACTGGTGTAGGGTGTCTGGGGACGGATCTCATAGAGACCGGCCCCTGCCGCCTCCACCAGGGTCTTAGCCGCCTGGGCCGTCACGCCGCTGGCGGAAAAAAACGCTACCAAACGTTTGCTCATCGTCCATGCTCCTTCCTATGTCTCGATCTTTGCACTTCTGCTGTCCCGCGCCCCAGGGCCAAGGCCCCCGGACGCCTGAACCATGCACTTATCATACACCTTTATTTGCCAAATGTCCACCCCCTGCCGGGCAGATACGCCACTCCATATATCCATCGACAAGATCTCATCTTCCATCTCTATTTACTCGATAGGCAGATCGTGCTGCTTCAAAAAAGATAGTTTATCCCAATACCCTCTTTGAAACAGGATCTTCCCATGAACAACATGGAAAAATCCACAGCCTCTTAGTCCTAACGGGTCTTTCCATTCTAAGATCGCCCACTGCCCATCTTCAAATAGATTTTCCACGATAGCTGTCATATCGGCTGTTGCAAATTCTTCTGTAAACATTGCGCGAATGGCTTCGATCCCTACGACAGGCGCATTCGCTACTTGGTGATCTACTGCATCCTCGTGATAAAGACTTGTGATCGCTTCTACATCATGATCATTAAAGGCGTCTACCCACTTACACACTACTTCCTTTGGCCGTAACATACTTTTTTACCTCCAGCGCTGTCAACATGAAAGAGGAAAGGGCCCCGCCGTCCCCGGCGGGGCAGGGCCGGCGGCTCAGAAGGCCGCCACCACGCCGCCCCGGCTGGCATAGACGGTGGCCACGCCCCGGGTGGGGATCAGCAGCACGTCTCGGAGGGCGGGGCACTTCTCCAGCAGCTCGGCGCGCAGCTGGTCGGCCCGGCCGGCGCAGGCGCAGTAGGTGATCACCAGGTCCCGGCTCCGGGCGGCGGCGTCCCGGGTCTGCTCCGCCACGATCTGCACCAGCTTCTTCATGGCGTTGGCGGTGCCCCGGATCTTATGGAGGCAGATGATGTCCCCGTGGTTGCCGCTCATGATCGGCCGCAGGCTCAGAACGGTGCTGACCAGCCCGGCGGCCTTGGCGATGCGCCCGTTCTTCACCATGTTGTCCAGGCTCTCCAGCACGAAGAGGGTGGTCATCCGCTCCACCAGCTCCTCCCCCCAGCGCACGACCTCATCGAAGGCGTGCCCCGCGTCGATCCACCGGCGCAGGCTCATGGTCAGCAGGCACTGGCCCGCCGTGGCGCTCTTGCTGTCCAGCACCACGATCTCCTTCTCCGGGTGCTTCTCCAGCACCATGTCCCGGGCGATGGCGGCGGCGTTGTAGCTGCCGGACATCTTCCCACTGAGGGTGACCACGATGCTCCGCTCCGCCGCCCGCATATGGACGGCGTAGGCCTCCGGCGACGGGCAGGCGCTGCCGGCGCCGGTGCTGCTGGCCTCCATGGCCTCCAGCAGCTCGTTGGTGTCCAGGTCCTCGTCGTCCAGGAACTCCCGCTCGCCTGCCCGGAGGACCAGGGGCACGATCTGGACGCCCCACTCCTTCTTCAGCTCCGGGGTCACGTCGCAGCAGCTGTCAGCGATCAGTTGGATATCCATAGTGGTCCCTCCATATCGTTTGATCGGGGCGGACCGGCATCGCCCCTAAATAATATCCTATATTATTTTACATTGTATACGATGATCAGATGCTTGTCAACCGCTTCTCCCATCTTTTCCCGGAATGGGAAAGATCGCCGGCCCGTTTTTCTCTATTGAGATCCTCCGCCGGGTCCTATATAATGGGAGAAGAAAAGAGGTGGGATATCCTGTGCAATCCATAAAAGCGATCCCCTTCCCCAAGCGGCACATCTGGCTGCTGGCCGACCTGCTGGCGATCGGTCTCTACTTCCTCCTTCGGGAGGACCGGGCACTGATGAACGCCTTCACCGCCCAGGTGACCCAGCCACTGAAGGACGCGGTGGCGTCTTTGTGCTACCTGGTCCCCTTCTCTGTGGCGGAGTGGCTCTACGCGGCCTTCTTTGCCCTCTGCCTGGGGTGGACCGGCTGGTCCCTCCATCGGATCCGCACCGCCGGCAGGGGCCGCCGCCTCCGGGCCCTCTGGGGCGGCGGGCTGGGCCTTCTCTGCCTGCTGGCCACGGCCTACGCCGCCTTCTGCCTGGTCTGGGGCGTGAACTACTATACCGACAGCTTCCAGGAGCGCAGCGGCATCTACGCCCAGCCGGTCTCCGTGGAGGAGCTGTACCGGGTGACGGCCCTGATGGCGGAGGGCATCGACCGCACCGCCCCCCTGGTGGAGCGGGACGAGAGGGGCGTCTTTGCGGAGGACCGGCAGGAGATCCTGGAGAAGGGGATCCACGCCTATGATGCTCTGTCCCAGACCTTCCCCTTCCTGGCCCGGGAGGACCGGGTCCCTAAGCCCATGTTCTTTTCCAAGGTCTTCTCCGCCATGGGCTTCACCGGCTTCTACTGCGGCTACACCGGGGAGAGCAACCTGAACGTGGACAGCCCCGTCTGCTTCCTCCCCGCCACCGTGGCCCACGAGCTGGCCCACCAGCGGGGGATCGCTTCGGAGCAGGAGTGCAACTTCCTGGCGGTGCTGGCCGCCACCACCATGGACGACCCGGTCTACCAGTACTCCGGGTATCTGATGGCCTACGTCCACCTGGGCAACGCCCTCTGGCAGGCAGACCCGGACCTGTGGCGGCAGCTCCGGGACGGTCTCTGCCCCCAGGCCCTGACCGATCTGGCAGACAACAGCGCCTACTGGGCCGCTTGGGAGGGCCCGGCGGAGACGGTGAGCAACAAGGTCTACGATGGCCTCCTCAAGAGCTACGGCCAGGCCGACGGCATCCGCAGCTACGGCACCGTGGTGGACCTGCTGGTGGCCTACTACTGACCCTCTTCTATATGGGCAGGGCCATCCCCGCACTGCGCAGGGATGGCCCGCTTTTTGTCAGTCCCGCTTGAAGAGGCCGCCCAGGCCCTCCAGCACATCGCCCACCTTGTCGGCGGTGATCTTGGCCTTGATGCCGCTGACCAGCTTCTCCAGCTGGTCGTTGGGCAGGTCGATGCCGATCAGCTTCTCCACCGTGGAGACGGGGTCCTGCTGGAACCGGGTCAGGATCGTCTTGTCCGCCTGGATCTTCTGTACCAGCTCCTCGATCTTTTCCTTGATGTTGATGTCCATAGTGCTTCTTCTTTTTATGTTGATCTTAGGGTCTCTCAAAAGCGCAGGGGGAAGGGCAGGGGCACGTCCTCGATCGCCGCCCGGAACAGGGTACACTCATACATATCGAAGGTGACGACCGCCTGGCCCTCCCTCACAAAGAACCGGAACTCCTCCACCCGGCGGCCCCGAAGGGTCTCGAAGTCCACATACTCTTCCGCCGCCTCCAGCTGGCTGACATAGGTATAGATCGCCTCCCGGACCTGGGCGTCGGTGGCTTCTACCACATCCAACAGTCCCAGCTCCTCCCCGGTGTCCGCCCGGAAGGTGTGGGTCTCCAGGCCGGTCCAGGGGTGGGGGCCGCCCATATAGTACTCCTGGCTCTGGATCACGCTGATCAGCCCCTCCCGCTGGGTATCGGACAGAGCGGCATACCAGCCATTGCAGAAGACCTCCTGATAGGGGTTTTGGGTACGGGCCAGCTCCCGCTCCTCCGAACGTGCCGCCTCATCGGCAAAGAAGGCGTCCTGCTTGGCCTGGAAGAAGGCGTTCATCTTTTGATAGCCCTCCCCCGGCTCGGAGAACACGGGGATCTCATAGAAGATCTCCAGGGGCAGGTCCCCGCAGTCCAGATAGGTCCGCCGGATGGTGCCGCTGGGGTCATAGCTGACGATCGTCCGGCCGGTATCCGGCTCCTTCGTCCCGTCTGCCAGCGGTCCGTTGCCCTCCAGCACGGAGAGGACGCTCTTCGCGTCCGTCAATCCCCAGAAGCGGCAGGAGACATCGCTGCCGTGGTCATAGCCCGCCAGGGCGTCCTCCCGCTTGTCCCACTGGGCCTGCCACGCCTCCACCGCGGCCCGGTCGGTCTCCCGGCCATCGACGGTGTAGATTCCGTTCTCCATATCCCAGTCCCAGCCGTAGTCCTCCTGGGCGCTGGTGGTGGGCTGGGCGGAGATGCGGCCATCCCCAAAGGCATAGACCGACGCGTCATAGCCCGGATCCGCCACATAGGAGCCGCCGGTCATAAGATAGTCCCGATAGACCGCTGTCCGGTCCGGCTCCCGCTTGACCACCTGGCCGTCTATGTACTCAAAGATCCCCCAGACGGTGCCAGAGGTGCCCCCCCAGAGCTCGGAGTCGTAGGCGGTGGTCACCTCCATGGCGCTGCCGAAGAGAAGGGCCGGATACCCGCCGCCCACATCCAGCAGGGCCGCCAGGCAGACCGGGCGGCTGCTTTTGATATAGTTGTCTGCCAGAGGGACGAAGTTCTGCTCCACCTGGTCGATCTCCGCCCGAAGGACCTGGGCAAAGGCGGCCTGGTGTGCAGGCGTCATAGTGCAGGCGGCGGCATCCCCCAGGTAGCCCACGGCCTCCAGAGCCTGGCGGAGGGCGGTCTCCTGGTCCCAGTCCTGGAGCGCCAGGCCGGACTCCCCGGCGATGGCCTGGGCCAGGGCCCCGTCCTCCTGGATCTCCTCCAGCACGAAGGCGGGCACGCCGAACTCCGTGAAGGTCCCCAGGCGGATCTGCCCGTTCCCCTCCTCGGTGACGCTCAGCGCCGCGCTCTCTCCGGCGGACACGCTGGCCTCCATCACCCGTCCGCCGGCCTCCGTCACGGTGCAGACCACGGTGCCCTCCAGGATATGGACGGTCATATGGCGGCTGTCCGCCGCCGTGACCCAGCCGCAGGTCCCCCGGATGCCCATGGCTATATCACCGGTGCGGATGGTCATGGTCTCGTCCTCCGCCAAGGGCTCGGTCACGTTGAAAAAGACGCTGCCCTTGGTCAGGACGATCTCCAGGAGCTTCTCGTCCTTCTGGATCTGGATCTCGCTGTCCGCGTCCAGCTTCGCCAGCTTCACCCGGTCCAGATCGATCCAGGCGTAGCTCTCCAACTGGGTGGACACCCCATAGCCGCTGTAGAGCTTCATGTTCTTCCGGGGCGTGACCGTCTTCCCGCTGTCATCGCTGACGCCTACGGTCCCCTCGGTCCTGACCAGATCCATGGTGGCCGCCGTGCTGCCGCCGCCGCAGGCGCTCAGCAGCAGCGCCGCTGCCAGCAGCAGGGCCGTGATACGTTTTTTCATCTGCTCTCCTCCTCATCGTCTCTTATCCCGTTATGGGCCGAGTTCATACTGTAAACGCAGGACCGTCCTCCGGCAGCAGGGCATACGCCCGCAGCGCGTCTAAGATACCGGCAGACAGATTCTCCAACATAAAAAGCTCACCTGTGTCCGTCTGGGCCGCGGACGCCAGCTGGTGATCGGAGTCGGGCGCGGGATCGGTAAGCTCCCAGGCGTTCCACTGCTCCGCAAAGGTCTCCTCGTCTACCTCCACGCCATCGATATAGGGTCTATAGAAGCTGACATCCTCCTCTGCCTGGAGGCCGCCGCTGCCAAATTTGAAAAACAGGGTCAGGTCGGCGACCTCAAAGCTGGCCAGCCGCATATGGGAGCCCGGATAGATCGTGACCGAATAGGCCGCTCCGGCCTTTTGCAGATCGATCGGCTCCGCCGCGCCGTCCACATAGCGCCATACGCTGACGCGGCCGCTGCCTTGGGTATAGGCCTCCAGGGAGAGGTCGGCCCCCACCGCCAGGAGCATGGCGGGATAGGCATTGCCCGTGTCGAATATACACCCGCTGACACTGCCGCCGGCTGTCTCCTCCTCGATGACCTGGGCGAAGGCCGCCGCCTGCTCCGGCGTCATCCGGCAGGCGTCCACATCACCGCGGTAGCACATCTCCCGCAGCAGCGCCGCCCTGTCCCGGCCGTCCGGCGGCAGAGCCTGTATGAACGCCTGCCACTGCGCTTCCTCCAGCTCGTCCCGGACGAAGCCGGGGATATCGCCGCTGGAAAAGGGCGACACCGTCAGGGCGCTGTCCGCCATCTCCCCGGCGCTGACCGTCACGGTCCGCTGGCCATCGGTGACGGTGACGCTCCCCTCCAGGATGTACACCGCCTCCGCCGACACCCAGCCGCAGGTCCCCCGGATGCCCACCGCCATATTGGAGGTGCGGATCGTCATGGTCTCGTCCTCCGCCAGAGGCTCGGTCACATGGAAAAAGATACTACCGTGGTCAAGGACGATCTCCAGGGCCTTGCCGTCGCTCTGGATCTGGATCTCGCTGTCCGCGTCCAGCTTCGCCAGCTTCACCTGGTCTAAGTCGATCCAGGCGTAGCTCACCGCTTGGGTGTCCACCCCATAGCCGCTGTAGAGCTTCAGCGCCTCCCGGACCTGGATATCTTGGCCCCGCTCATCGCTGACGCCTACGGTCCCCTCGGTCCTCGCCAGCTTCATCGACGATGCCCGGCCGCCGCCACAGGCGCTCAGCAGCAAAGAGAGCGCCAGGAGCCAGGCTGCTGTCCGTTTTTTCACTGCACTCCCCTCCGTCAATGTCTGTTATCTACTAATTCACCGCCGCTGTGGGAAATGGAGCCGGTCTGGAACGTTTCGGTCAGATAGGCCTCGCCGGCGTTCATCACAAAGCTGCCTACGCTGCCGCCGCTGAGAATGGAGCTCCCACCGGCCTGGGTCAGTGTCCCGACAGAGGGCGCAGGCCGGTCGTTCCAGGTCCCGCCTACATAAAGATCGCCATCAAAGAAGTCCGCCAGACCGACCTGTCCGCCGCTGATATAGCCGTGTCCGCCGTGCTGCTCCAGGCTGTCCACAGTGCCGTTGTCGATCGTCAGGGAGCTGTCATACTGGGTGACGCGCTCCACATGGCCGCCGCTGATATAGGCGCTCAGTACGTCCCGGAGGACGATCTCCCGCAGATAGCCGCCGGAAAGGAGGCTCACCTGGCCGCCGGTCTGGGTCACGAGCAGGTCCATGCTGCCGCTGTTGTCAAAGCTGCCGGCGCTCTCTATGCCGGCGGCGGCACATTCGCCCTCGTTGATAAGGCTGCCGCCAGCCTCGTTCGAGAAGGTCCCCCCGATGTCAATCCTGCCGTTCTCATAGATGGAGAAGATCCCGCGGTTCACGATATCCCCGGACATCTCCAGCGTGCCATATATATGGCCAAGGGATGTCTCCTCGATCTCCAGCTGGACGCCCTCCTCCAGGACCAGCCGCCGGCCTTCCTCCACGAGCAGATAGTAGTCATTGGTCCCGCGGAGGACGCTCTCGCTGCCGGAACGGACAATGATGGTCGTATAGCCATCGAGCCAGCTGTCGCTGATCTCCTTGGATGTGACGGGCAGGGTCAGGACCAGGGTGTCCTCCGCCAGGGGGTCGAAGCCCGCGGCCTGCTCGATCAGCGCCTCCAAGGGCTCCGTGATCTCGTCCCGGACGAAGCTGGGGATATCGCCGCTGGAAAAGGGCGACACCGTCAGGGCGCTGTCCGCCATCTCCCCGGCGCTGACCGTCACGGTCCGCTGGCCATCGGTGACGGTGACGCTCCCCTCCAGGATGTACACCGCCTCCGCCGACACCCAGCCGCAGGTCCCCCGGATGCCCACCGCCATATTGGAGGTGCGGATCGTCATGGTCTCGTCCTCCGCCAGAGGCTCGGTCACATGGAAAAAGATACTACCGTGGTCAAGGACGATCTCCAGGGCCTTGCCGTCGCTCTGGATCTGGATCTCGCTGTCCGCGTCCAGCTTCGCCAGCTTCACCTGGTCTAAGTCGATCCAGGCGTAGCTCACCGCTTGGGTGTCCACCCCATAGCCGCTGTAGAGCTTCAGCGCCTCCCGGACCTGGATATCTTGGCCCCGCTCATCGCTGACGCCTACGGTCCCCTCGGTCCTCGCCAGCTTCATCGACGATGCCCGGCCGCCGCCGCAGGCGCTCAGCAGCAGGGTCAGTGCCAGCAGCGCCGCTATATGCCGTTTCATCTTCTTCCCCCTTTACCGCTCTATACGGCCGGAATCTGTAGCGGCTGTACCGATCATACCGTCGTCCCGCACCTCGATGTTGCCGCTGCCAGTCTGTATGCCGCCGGCAACGGCGCTGCCGTAGATCTCCACGTTTCCGCTGTCGGTGGTGATATCGCCGACAGCGGCATTCTCATAGACCCAGACATTCCCGCCGTTGGTGATGACCGTGCCCACAGCGGCATTCCCGCAGATATGGATGTTTCCGCCGTCAGAGACGACCGCTTTGACCGCCGCTGTGCCGCAGATGGTGATGTTTTCACTGCCCGCCTGTATATCCTCCCATTCGCCGCTGTCAACCAGCCGGCCGCTTACCGCGCCGGACTGCTCCGGCTGGTCCGGCTGCTTCAGCTGATCCGTCTGGTCCGATGGTTCTAACGGTGCTGGCTGCTCTGGCGGCGCCTGGGCCAGCACATCTATGCCGGTTTCCTCCAAAATCTTCTCCCGCAAGTCCTGGTTCTCCTCCAGCTCGGCCATAACAAATGGGGCAATTTCCTCCGGGGCATACGCGCGCACAGTGGTCTTCCCCTCTGCGACCATCGCCATCTCCCCGCCTTGTATGCGTTTTTTTGTGCCGGCGGCAACGGCGGTCACTGTGCCCTCCAGAACATAGACGGCCTCTGCCGACACCCAGCCGCAGGTCCCGCGAATGCCTATCGACATATTGGCGGTGCGGATCGTCATGGTCTCGTCCTCCGCCAGGGGCTCGGTCACGTTGAAAAAGACACTGCCGCGGTCAAGGACGATCTCCAGGGCTTTGCCATCGCTCTGGATCTGGACCTGGCTGTCTTCATCCAGTTTTGCCAGCTTCACCTGGTCCAGGTCGATCCAGGCGTAGCTCGCCGCCTGGGTGTCCACCCCATAGCCGCTATAGAGCTTTAGTGCCTCCCGGACCTGGATATCTTGCCCCTTCTCATCGCTGACGCCTACGGCCCCCTCGGTCCTCGCCAGCTTCATCGACGATGCCCGGCCGCCGCCGCAGGCGCTCAGCAGCAGGAAGAGAGCCAGGAGCCAGGCTGCTGTCCGTTTCCTCATCCAAACCCCTCCAGGCGCCCGCGCCCCCTTGCAAAAGGAGCGGCGGGACAGTATAATAGTCCTACGGCACAGCAGGCCGCGTGGACATCTATTTTACCTGATATCCAGCGGAAAAGCAAGCTGTTTCGCTATTTTGAGGAGGCTGATACCATGACAAAGGGCGAGCTGCTGGACAAGGCCAACTCCCTCCCCCTGACGCCGGGGGTCTATCTGATGAAAAACGCCGGCCACGAGGTGATCTATGTCGGCAAGGCCAAGCGGCTGAAGAACCGGGTCAGCCAATACTTCCAGTCCGGCTCCGGTCACGACTTCAAGACCCACGTCATGGTGGGCCAGGTCCACGACTTCGACACCATCCTGGTCCGCTCGGAGTTCGAGGCCCTGGTGCTGGAGAACGCCCTGATCAAGCAGTATATGCCCAAGTACAACATCCTCCTGAAGGACGGCAAGGGCTTCCCCTTCGTCCGCCTCTCCGCCGACAGCTATCCCCGGTTCTCCCTGGTCAACAAGCCGGAGAAGGACGGGGCGCGGTACTTCGGCCCCTTCGGAGGCCGGCTGGAGACCCGCCACGCCCTGGAGGCGGTCTGGTCCGCCTTCAAGCTGCCCACCTGCTCCCACCAGTTCCCCCGGGACCTGAACAAGGAGCGTCCCTGCCTCAACCACCATATGGGCCGGTGCGATGGGTTCTGCCGGGGCGTCCCTGACGGCGCGGAGTACCGCCGCCGGGTGGAGCAGGCGGTGCTGCTGATGACGGGGAAGGTGTCGGAGGTCCTTACCGGGCTGGAGGCGGACATGGCCCAGGCGGCGGAGGACTTGCAGTTCGAGCGGGCGGCGGAGCTGCGGGACCGTCTGCGGGCCATCCAGACCCTGCGGAAGCGGCAGAAGGTGGTGGCCGCCAACGCCACGGACACCGACGTTTGGGGCCTCTATCGGGAGGCCCGGTGCTGCTACGCCGTCCTCCACTACGAGCAGGGCCAGCTCCTCTACCGGGAAGCCCAGGTGTTCAAGGCCCCCGCCAACGAGGAGGACCCGGAGATGCTCTCCGCCCTCCTGCTGCAATACTACGGCGACAGGACCGCCCTGCCCCGGGAGATCATCCTCCCCTGGGCCATCGAGGACGCGGACGTCTTTGCCCAGCTGCTGGAGGAGAAGTGCGGCCACAGGGTCCGCCTGACCGTCCCCCAGCGGGGAGAGAAGGCGGAGATCCTGGCCATGGCCGCGAACAACGCCCGGGAGGAAGCGGAGCGGGTGACCACCAAGGAGGAGCGCATCGACCGGACCCTGGCCCTCTTCGCCAAGATGACCGGCCTGCCGGACCTGCCCAAGCGGATGGAGGCCTACGATATCTCCAACACCGGCGGCAGCGACATCGTGGCCTCTATGACGGTGTTCCACGGCGCCGCGCCGGCCAAGAGCCTGTACCGCCGGTTCAAGATCAAGGAGTTATCAGGGACGCCGGACGACTACCGCTCCATGGAGGAGGTCCTCCGCCGGCGCGTCCAGCGGTTTTTGGACGGGGACGAGAAGTTCTCCCCCCTGCCGGACGTGTTCCTGATCGACGGCGGCGAGACCCACGCAGCTGTGGCGGAGCGGGTGCTGAGGGAGTTCGGGCTCGATATCCCGGTGTTTGGCATGGTGAAGGACCACCGCCACCGGACCCGGGCCCTGGTCACCGCCGGGGGACGGGAGATCGGCATCCAGCAGAACCAGGCGGTCTTTTCCCTGGTGGGGCGCATCCAGGAGGAGACCCACCGGTTCGCCGTCACCTACCACCACGAGAGCCATGGCCGCAGCGCCAGGCAGTCCGTCCTGGACGGCATCCCCGGCGTGGGGGAGGCCCGGAAGAAGGCTTTGCTGGCCCATTTCGGCACGGTGAAGGCCATCCGGGCCGCCAGCCTGGAGGACTTGCAGGCGGTGGTGCCTAAGAACGCCGCCATGGAGATCTTCAAGTATTTCCAAAACGAAATTGACAAATGATAGGAGACATGGTATTTTATAGAAAATAGAGACAGGGGAGGTGTTGCGCAGCGATGAAACGGATAAAAACAAAAGCCCTTATCCTTCTGATCGTAGCCGGATCGCTGTGCTACCTATGGTGGCTCAGGACGCCCCCGATCGCGGACCTTTTCCGCACGGCGGCAGAGGATGTAGATGACGCTGCTTTCCAGCTCCTGCTGGAGGACACCCCTCCAGGCAACCTTCCCTGGATATACCTGACGCCCCAGGAGCGCGCAGCGTTCACAGAGCTTTTGTCGTCCATCTCTGTACGCCGGTACGGCTTTTGGCAGGAGAGCCATCCCTCTCGCGGCCGCGATTTTATCCGGCTCTGGTTCTCTTTGAAAAGCGGGGACACGGTGTTCCTTGATTTTTACCCAGGCGGACGGTATATCACGTTCCGGTGGGGAACGAAGCATTTCTATGTGCCGGACGCGGCCCGGCTCTATGAGGCGATCTTGGACATCTCCGCTTCTCATAACTAAACAGAACGGCGCGGGACCTTTTCGGCCCCGCGCCGTTTCTCTCTACACTAAATGCCCGTCTCCTCCGCCTTCTGCTCCAGCGGCTTCATGGTGGGGAACAGGATCACGTCCCGGATGCTGTCAGCGCCGGTAAGGAGCATGACGCACCGGTCGATGC
Organism: uncultured Clostridia bacterium; assembly: GCA_947173485.1. Taxonomy (GTDB): domain Bacteria; phylum Bacillota; class Clostridia; order Oscillospirales; family Oscillospiraceae; genus CAMWFH01. Next base: position 41,684 of record CAMWFH010000003.1, read on the forward strand.
CGATGCCCAGGCCGCCGGTGGGGGGCAGGCCGTACTCCATGGCGGTCAGGTAGTCCTCGTCCATCATCCCCGCCTCATCGTTGCCCTTGGCCCGGGCCTCTACCTCCTTCTGGAACCGCTGGCGCTGGTCGATGGGGTCGTTCAGCTCCGAGAAGGCGTTGCCCATCTCGCTCCGGCAGATGAACAGCTCGAACCGCTCTGTCAGCCGGGGGTCGGCGGGGCTCCGCTTGGCCAGGGGGGACACGTCCACCGGGTGCATGGTGATGAAGGTGGGCTGGATCAGCCGCTCCTCCACCTTCTGGTCGAAGGTCTCATAGAGGGCATGGCCCCAGGTGGGCTCCACGCCGTCCATGTCCACCCCGGCGGCCTTGGCGGCGGCTACAGCCGCCTCATCGCCCTCGATGGCCATATAGTCCACGCCGGTATACTGCCGCACCGCCTCCGCCATGGTCAGCCGGGGCCAGCCGGGGGTCAGGTCGATCGCCTCCCCCTGCCAGGTGACAGCGTAGGTCCCCAGGATCTTCTGGGCCGCGCCGCTCAAAAATGCCTCGAACAGGTCCATCATGTCGTTGAAATCGGCATAGGCCTCATACAGCTCCACGGTGGTGAACTCCGGGTTGTGCTTGGGATCCATGCCCTCGTTGCGGAAGATCCGCCCGATCTCATAGACCCGCTCCAGCCCCCCCACGATCAGCCGCTTCAGGGACAGCTCCGTGGCGATGCGCATATACATATCGATGTCCAGGGTGTTGTGGTGGGTGATGAAGGGCCGGGCGGTGGCGCCGCCGGAGATGGTGTTCAGCACCGGCGTCTCCACCTCCATATACCCCCGGCCGTCCAAGAACTCCCGGAGATACTTGATGAAGGCGCTGCGGATCTCAAAGTTCCGCCGGACCTCCGGGTTGACGATCAGGTCCACATACCGCTGGCGGTACCTGGTCTCCCGGTCGGTGAGGCCGTGGAACTTCTCCGGCAGGGGCAGGAGGGACTTGCTCAGCAGCGTGACCTCCAGGCAGCGCACGCTCATCTCCCCCCGCTGGGTGCGGAACACCTGGCCCCGGACCCCCACGATATCCCCGATGTCATACTTCTTAAAGACGGCATAGGGCTCCTCGCCCATGTCGTCCCGCTTGGCGTAGAGCTGGATGCGGCCAGACTTGTCCTGCAAGTCGCAGAAGCTGACCTTGCCCATGCCCCGCTTGCTCATCAGCCGGCCTGCGATGGTCACCTCCGCATTTTCCAGGGCGTCGAACTGGTCCCGGATCTCCTGGGCGTGGTGGCTGACGGTGTATCTCGTCTGCTGGAAGGGATCCGCGCCGGCGGCCTGGAGGCCTGCCAGCTTCTCCCGCCGGACCTGCAGCTCGTTCAGTTGCTCTGCCATGCTCTTTCTCTCCGTTTTCTCATCGCTCGATGGAATCGATGCGGTATTGGATGCTCCCCGCCGGGGCCTCGACGGTGACCACGTCGCCCACGGCCGCGCCCATCATGGCCTTGCCGAAGGGGGACTCCTCACTGATGGCGCCCACGGCCAGATCGGCCTCCTGGCTGCCGACGATGCGGTAGACAGGCATGACCTTGCCGTCCTTCATCCGGGTGCAGGAGACCTTGGTCCCGATGCTCACCACGTCGCTGGGGGCCCCGCTCTCGTCCACCACCACCGCGTGGAGGATGATCTCCTCCAGCTCGGCGATGCGGGAGTAGAGCTTGCCCTGCTCGTTCTTGGCCTCCTCGAACTCGCTGTTCTCGCTCAGGTCGCCAAAGCCCCGGGCCTCCTTGAGCAGCTCGGCGACCTCCCTCTCCCGAACGGTCTGGAGGTAGTTCAGCTCGTCCTTCAGCTCCTGGAGCCGGGCCTCGCTCATCCTATGCTCTTTCTTCACTTTCATGATCGACCTATCTCCTTTTCACGATATGGCCCCGCGCCGTGGCGGGAAGAGACTGCGATAGACCGGCACAAGGGCGGCGTGACGCCCGCCCTTGTCCGGTCGCTACTGCATTATAGAGGGTTTTCCCCCCGCTGTCAACCGGGCCGGGGGAGAAAAGTCCTCCTTTTTGATCCGCCCCGCAGCGAACAGCGCGCCTAAGAGCTGGTCCTGGGCAGGATCGCCCGCCGGGTGGGGCAGGGGGAAGTAGGCGGACAGGTCGCCCTTGGACCCCTCCCAGAGGGCAACGGACACATCCGGGCACAAAAGGTCCTCCGGCGGCTCCTGGAGCAGAATCGCCCCGTGGACGCCCCGGCACAGGTCCCTGAGCTCCACCACCTGCATGGCCACGCCGGCCTCCCAGCGCAGCTCGTGGGCCAGCTCCTCCCCGCCGCCGCCGGCGAAGAGCTTCAGATAGCGGACCTTCCGGGAGAGCTCCCGCAGCAGCTCGCCCACCGTGGAAGTGGGCGCCGGGGCCAGGACCGCCACCGTGGAGCTGCGGGGATCCAGTCCCGCCTCCGTCAGGCGGCTGACCAGGGTCTCCACCGCCACCGCCCGCCGCAGGGCCAGGTCCGATGCCGGCAGGATGCCCCGGCTGGTGAACAGCTCCAGCCCCGAGAAGTTTTCTGGAAAGACCGCCTGGTGGACGCCCTGCCGCCTTAGGACCTTGGCGGCCCGGCGGACCAGCCAGCGCATCCGCCAGCCCCGCCGCTCCGGCAGGGCCACCTGGAGGAAGGGCACACCGGCCACCTGGATCTCCTCCAGAGCGAAGCGAGGGGCAGGGTAGTAGATATAACCGAACATACGCGATACCTCCTGTCCCTTTTTGTCAGAAAAAGGGTCTGAAAAACCTCCTGTGCCAAGCGGCAGCCTGTCCGCTCCGCGCTTTACCAGTTGCCCCGGATGTAGTTGGTCAAATACTTCAGCGGATCCACCAGCTGGCCGTTCTCCCGGATCTCAAAGTGGAGATGGGGGCCGTTGACGTTGCCGGTGGCGCCGGTGATGCCCAGCACCTGGCCCTGGCTCACCTTCTGTCCCACCGTCACCTTCCGGCTGCTCATATGGGCGTAGAGGGTGGAGTAGCCGGTGCCGTGGGAGACCACCACATAGTTGCCATAGGAGTTGTTCCACTGGGAGATGGTGACCACCCCGGCCTTAGCCGCTTTCACCTCGGAGGTGTAGTAGGTCCGGCCGATGTCCACGCCCTTGTGGTTGCCGTTGGTCACGACGCCGGTGACCGCCCCCCGGTAGCCGTAGGGGGAGGTGATATAGCGGCTGGACACCGGCCAGGCGTAGCCGCCCTTGGTGCCGGAGCCCAGCTGGGCCGCCAGCTCCTGCTCCTTCTTCTTGATCTGGGCCTGGATGTCGTTGTAGGCCTTCTCCTTCTCCGCCAGCAGCGCCTTGGCGGCCTCCTCGTTCTCCTTGATCCTATTGATCAGCGCCGTGGCGGCGGCCCGCTGGTCGTCCAGCTCCGCCTTCCGCTCGCTGAGTTCTTTTTTCTGCGCCTCCTGGTCCGCCCGGTGGGCTTCCAGCTCCGCCTGCTTGGCGGCGATCTGGGTCTGGAGGTCCTGGAGGGTGTCGATCACCCCCTGGTCGTAGTCCATGATCTCCTGGATGTCCGACAGCCGGCCTAAAAGGTCCGTAAAGTCCTCCGACTTGAAGAGGATGGACCAGTAGGAGACAGTGCCGTTCTCCTCCATGGCCCTCACCCGCTTGCAGAACAGCGCATACTGGGCCCGCTCCTTCTCCTCCGTCTCCGCCAGCTCCGCCTCGGTCTGCTCGATCAGCAGGTCGTAGTTGGCGATGACCCCCTCGATGGCGGCGATCTGGCTGGCCAGGGCGGCGCTCTGCTGGTCCAGCAGGGCCTTCTTGGCCAGAGCGTCCTCCTTGTCGTCCTTCAGCTTGTCGATCTCCGCCTGGAGCGCTTTGCGCTGCTGGGCGTAGCTGCTGGCGTCGTTCTTCAGCGCGTCGATCTCCTTCTGGGTCACCGCCTGGGCGGCGGGGGCCAGGACCTCCAGCTGGAGGGAGCTGAGGACGAACAGCAGGACCAGAAAGACCTTCATGGCCCTGGATAGTTTCTTTTTCATGATGGACCTCCTTATGTAGCCGCTCAGACCTTGAGGAACTGCCGGATGGCGGAGAGGCTGCCTCCCACGCCGATCAGCATCCCCGCCCCTAGGAAGATGCCGGCCACCGGCTTCCACATGGCGGAGAAGGGGACGATGTGGATCAGGGCGATGACATCAGACCCGGCCACCCCCTGGGTGATGGCGCTGTACAGCCCCCACTGGAGCAGGAAGGCGATGACCGCCGACAGCAGCCCCAGCAGGAACCCCTCGTAGACGAAGGGCCAGCGGATGAAGCCGTTGCTGGCTCCCACCATCTTCATGATGGCGATCTCGTCCCGCCGGTCAAAGGTGGTGAGCTTGATGGTGTTGGCGATGATGAAGACGGACACCAGCAGCAGGATCGCCACCAGGGACAGGCACACCACCCCGGCGATGTTCCGCAGGGCGATGAACCCATCGGACACCTCCTCATAGGCGTTCACCCGGGCGATGCCCTCCACGCTCCGCAGCTCCTCCACCGTCACCCGGGTCAGGCTGATGTCGTTCAGATGGATGGCGTAGCGGTGGCGGAAGATCTTGCTGTCCAAGTCCTGATAGAGGGCCTGGTCCTCATACTTCGCCACGAAGTCCGCCATGGCCTGGTCCCGGGAGATGAACTGGACCGAGGCCACATTGTCCACCCGGGAAAGGATGGAGTCCAGGGCCCTGGCCTGGCTGTCGCTCAGCTCCTCGTCCACGAAGGCCAGCACCTCGCTGGCGTCCTCCAGCTCCTGGAGGTTGGCGTTGGCGTTCACCGCCACCAGGGAGAAGGTGCCCATGATCAGCAGGCAGGCCACCGTGATGCCGATGGCCGCGAAGGACATGAAGCCGTGGTTGAACATGTTCTTGACGCCCTCGGAGACAAAATACCCAATGTCGTGATGTACTCGTCTTGCCATTCCTACTTACCTCTTTACCTCATACCGCCCCACGCTGTCGCTGATGACCCGACCGCCCTCCAGCATGACCACCCGCTTGCCGAAGTGGTCCACCAGGTCCCGCTCGTGGGTCACGATCAGCATGGTGGTGCCCAGCTCGTTGATCTTGCTCAAGAGGGTCATGATCTCCAGGGAGCGGGCGGGATCCAGGTTGCCGGTGGGCTCATCGGCGATGATGGTGGAGGGGTTGTTCAGCAGGGCCCTGGCGATGGCCACCCGCTGCTGCTCGCCGCCGCTGAGCTCATCGGGGAAGCGGCGGCTCTTGTTCTCCAGTCCCACCAGGTCCAGCACATAGGGGATGCGCTTCTGGATCTCCTTGGGGGAGGCCCCCACGGCCCGCATGGCAAAGACCATATTGTCCCAGACGTTCTTGTTGTTGATCAGGCGGAAGTCCTGGAAGATGACCCCCACGGTCCGCCGCAGGTGGGGGATCTGCCACTCCTTGATATTGGACAGGCTGAACCCGTTGACCATCACCCGGCCCCCGGTGGGCATGATCTCACCAGTGAGGAGCTTGATGACGGTGGACTTGCCGGAGCCGGAGGGCCCCACCAGGAAGGCGAACTCCCCGTCCCCCAGCTCCAGGGTCAGCCCGTTCAGGGCCCTGGTGCCGTTGGGGTATTCCTTTACTACATCGAGCATTCGAATCATATCTACTCTATCTCCTTAGCCGCCTCCATACCGCGGCACTGTCAGCATATCGAATGTCATTATATAAAATAAGGGGCGGGTTCGTCAAGGGAAAAATGAGAGATGGAACGATCTGGGCCGCCGCTAGGCCCCACCGGACGCCGCGCACAGCAGCTCCGCCGTCCGCAGGCCGTCGGCGGCGGCGGACATGATCCCGCCGGCGTAGCCCGCCCCCTCCCCGCAGGGATAGAGGCCGGGGGTGTTGACGGACTGTCCGTCCGCCCCCCGGAGGATACGCACCGGGGCGGAGCTGCGGCTCTCCACTGCCGTCAGCACCGCGTCAGGACAGGCGAAGCCCTTGACCCGCTTCTCCAGCAGGGGCAGGGCCTCCGCCAGGGAGACGCTGACAAAGTCCGGCAGGCACCGGCGCAGATCGGTCCAGGTCACCCCTGGCCGGTAGGTGGGCAGGACGGCCCCTGGACCGGTGGAGGGGACGTTGACCAAAAAGTCCCCCACGGTCTGGGCCGGGGCCCGGTAGTTCCCGCCCCCCAGGGCGAAGGCCGCCTCCTCCAGCCACCGCTGGAAAGCGATGCCCGCCAGGGGACCCGCTCCGCCGAAGTCTGCCGGGGCCACCCCCACCAGCAGCCCGCCGTTGATCGTGGGACCGTTTCGGGCAAGGAGGCTCATGCCGTTGGTCACCAGCCGCCCCGGCTCTGAGGCCGCCGCCACCACCTGCCCCCCAGGGCAGACGCAGAAGGAGAACACCCCCCGCCCGCTGGGCAGGTGGCAGGACAGCTTATAGGAGGCCGGCGGCAGCTCGCCTGCGGCGCGGCCATACTGGGCGGCGCTGATGTCCGCTTGGCTATGCTCGATCCGCACCCCCACGGCAAAGGGCTTGGCCTCCATGGCCACGCCCAGGCGGTGCAGGCAGCCGAAGGTATCCCGGGCGCTGTGGCCCACCGCCAGCACGGCCCGCTCCGCCGGCAGGACATAGCATCCCTCCGGCCCCTCCACTGTCAGCCCCGCCAGGCGGCCTCCCTCCAGCCGGAGGCCGGTGACGCAGTGGCGGAACCGGATCTCCGCCCCCATCTCCAGCAGGCGGCGGCGCAGGGCTTGCAGCACGGTGAACAGGCGGTCGGTGCCCACATGGGGGCGGGCGTCGTATAGGATCTCCGGCGGCGCGCCGAGCTCCACCAATGTTTCTAAAATATACCTGTGGCGTATATCCCGGGTGCCGGTGTTCAGCTTGCCGTCGGAGAAAGCGCCAGCCCCGCCCTCGCCGAACTGGACGTTGGAGGACGGGTCCATCGCTCCGCCCTGCCAGAAGGCTTCCACGTCCCGCCGCCGCTCCTCCACGGCCTGCCCCCGCTCCAGCAGGATGGGCCTGGCCCCCGCCCCGGCCAGGGCCAGGGCGCAGAACAGCCCCGCCGGTCCCGCGCCGATCACCACGGGCCGATCCCCTTCAAAATGGGCGGGCGGGACGTAGGACTCGGGGACATAGAGGGAGACCTGCTTTTTTTGCCGGCAGCGTTTCAAGATCTGCCGCTCATGCTTGACGGAGACCCGGACAGAATATAGGAGGGAGACCTCCCCGCCCCGGGCGTCGATGGACCGGCGGTGGATGGTCAGATGGCCGATCTCTCCGGGCTCTATGCCCAGGACCGCCGCCGCCATGGGCAAAATGGCGGCGCTCTCCTGACCGGGGCGGAGACGGAGGCCGTCGATACGCAGCATAGGATGCACCTTCTTTCTGGGACCTATCATACTACAGATCCTCTAGGACCCGCAACGCAGAAATGCGGAAATTCAAAAACTTTGCAAAGTTTCTTCATACTTTGGACATAATCCCCCTGTATACTCCCAAACATAAGAAGTCCGATCCGGCCTAGATACGAGCTTAGATAAGGAGGTCACAGAGCGTATGAACTACAACAATGAATATGATAATTTTTACCGCCCCCGTCAGGTCCGGCAGGTCCCTCCGCCGCCCCAGGCGGACCCCTGGCAGAGCGAGCCGGTGGTCTTCGTGCCGGAGGCGCCCCGTAAGAAACACCGGGGCCTGAAGCTCTTCGCCCTCCTGCTGGCGGCAGTGCTGCTGGCCTCCTCCGCTTTCGGCGTGGGCTATCTCACCGGCAACAGCGGCAAGGGGGACGCGCCGGCGCTCTTCGTCAGCGACCGGGATGACCCGGAGGTGGAGCATGTGTCCGTCACCGGCACCCGCCAGCTGACCCTGCGGGAGCTCTACGCCGCCAACGCCCCCCGCTCGGTGAGCATCCGGGTGACCACCACCTCTGTGGGCACCAACCTCTTCGGGCAGACCACCCAGCAGACCTCTGCCGGCAGCGGCTTCATCATCACGGAGGACGGGTTCATCATCACCAACTACCATGTGGTGTCCAACAAGCAGGGCGCCCTGGCCAAGACCGCCATGGTCACCCTGTATGACGGCGGCGAGTTCGAGGCCAAGGTCATCGGCGGCGACAAGGACTACGACATCGCCGTCATCAAGATCGAGCCTGGCGAGACCAAGCTGACCCCCGTGGTCATCGGCGACAGCGCCGATCTGCAGGTGGGCGACACGGTGGCCGCCATCGGCAACCCCCTGGGCGAGCTGACCTTCTCCATGTCCAGCGGCATCGTCTCCTGCGTGGACCGGCTGATCAACGTGGACGGCACCCCCTTCAATATGATCCAGGTGGATGCCGCCGTCAACTCCGGCAACTCCGGCGGGCCCCTCTTCAACATCTACGGCGAGGTGGTGGGCATCGTCTCCGCCAAGTACTCCAGCTCCAACTCCGGCGCCAGCGTGGAGGGCCTGGGCTTCGCTATCCCCATCAATGACGTGATCGCCATGGTGGAGGATATCATGACCAACGGCTTCTTCAAGAACAAGCCCACCCTGTCCATCACCGGCCAGAACTTCTCTCCCAGTATGGACCCCGCCGCCGGCACGGATACCGGCGTCTATGTGGTCTCTACCCTCGCGGATGGCGCAGCTAAGAAGGCCGGGCTCCAGGCCGGGGATGTGATTGTGAAGATCGGGGACTACAGCGTTGCCAGCATGGACGATATCTCCGCCCTGAAGAAGCACTTCAAGGCTGGGGATACGGTGACGGTGGAGTTCTACCGGGGCGGCACGAAGCAGAGCACCCAGCTGACCTTCGACGTGGCCGCCCAGTCCGACCCGGTGACAGAGCAGCCCCAGCAGTCCCAGCAGCAGCCCGATGAGGACGGCTACTACGGCTACGGCGACCCTTGGGATTACTTTGACCGCTTCTTCGGCGGCTGGTGAGCCAACGGCGGACAAGCCGCCTGGCGGTCTCCTCCGTTTCAAATAGATATCATCTCCCTCTCTCTTACCCAACGCCCAGTCGTGATCGACTGGGCGTTGGGGCTTTTGGTCATGTCCCGCTGCGGAACCGGCGGCGGTAGACCAGGGGGGTGCAGTTCATGATCTGCTTGAACCGGGCGGTGTAGTAGCTGCTGGTGCCGAAGCCCACGGCCTGGGCGATCTCCGTGATGCTGGCGTCGCTTGACTGGAGGAGGGCGGCGCTCTTGGCGACGCGGAGGTGGTTGAGGTAGGCGATGGGCGAGAGGCCCGTGGCCCGCTTCAGCAGCCGGCAGCAAGCCCCGGGGCTGAGATGGCCGGCGGCAGCGATGCCGGCCAGGGCCACCGTCTCGGCGCAGTGGTCCTTGATATAGGCCAGCATGGCATCCAGCCGCTCCTGCTCCCCCGGACGGACCGGCGGCACGATGGCGGCGCGGTCCCGGCTGTTGCGGATCAGCAGCAGCCACACCTCCAGCACTAGCTTTTGGATCTCCATCTCATAGGCGTATTCCGCCCCGCTGTAGACCCGGACGATCTCCTCCAGCAGGGACCGGGCCTGCCGGTGCCAGGGCGCGGCGCCGTCCAGCAGCAGCGCCGGGAGAGCGGCCAAAAAGGGCTGGACATACCGGCGGCTGACAAGAGCGCTGTCATAGCCGTACAGCAGCCGGGGGTGGATGTCGATGCAGATATACTCCCCGCCCCCGCTGTCTAGGGGCCTGGCCTTATGGAGGGCGCGGCTGTTGATGAAGAGGGGTTCCGGCGGCGTCAGCGTATAGGAGGTGCCGCCAACGGTGAAGAGGATCGGTCCGGTGACCGGCAGGACGAACTGGATCTCCTCGTGCCAGTGGAGGATCAGCCACCCCTCCTCCCGGCCCTCCAGCCGGCGGCGGTAGACCGCCACGGGGAACTCCTCCTCCCCATGGCGGGTCAGCTCCTTCAAGCTGTCATCCACATCAAAGGGCACTGCCCACATAGTATCTCCTCCCTTCCTATCCCTCTATCCCCGTTCCTCCATCCGGCCCGCGGTCGATATCGATACGGCAAGCATAGCACAAGGAGAGCAAGAACGCAACAAAACAGGGCAAGGATCGTATAGCCGCTCCGCCCAAAAGGTCGTATCATCAGGGCATCAACACAACAGGAGGCTGTATGGAACAGAAGATCGCCCTTTCCCAGGAGTTCAGCCAGGAACTGCTGGCCTTTTACCGCCAGGGGATCCAGACCCCCAGCTGCTCGGACCAGGAGGGGGACTACGCCCGCCTGATCCTGGCCCAGATGCGCTCCCTGGGCTTTGACGAGGCGTGGATCGATCCCACGGGCAACGTGGCGGGCCGGGTGGGCCAGGGGCCCCGGATCCTCCACTTCGATTCCCATATGGACACCGTGGCGGTCAACGACGCCCCCGCCTGGCAGGCCGGTCCTTTTTCGGGGGCGCTGGTAGACGGGATGGTCTGGGGCCGGGGCGCAGTGGATATGAAGGGGGGCCTGAGCGCCTCCGTCTTTGCGGCGGCCCTGGCGAAACGACTGGGACTGCTGGAGGGCAAGAGCGTCTATGTCACCGGCTCGGTCTGCGAGGAGTACTGCGACGGGGTCTGCCTGGAGCACTTCTACCGGGACAGCGGCCTGCGGCCGGACTTCTGCATGATCTGCGAGCCCTCGGACAACACCATCACCCTAGGCCACACCGGGAAGGTCCAGGCCCGCATCATCACCCAGGGCGTCTCCTCCCATGGCAGCGCCCCGGAGAAGGGGATCAACGCCGTCTATGAGATGGCGGAGATCATCGGCCGGGTGGCAGCGCTGAACGAGCGCCTCCGGCAGGCCCCCGGCGGCGGCACGGTGGCCCTGACCCACATCTCCTGCGAGACCGCCTCCCTGAACGCGGTGCCCAGCCAGTGCCAGATCTATCTGGACCGCCGCCTGCGGCTGGGGGAGACGGTGGAGCAGGTCCGGGGGGAGCTGGACGCCCTGGTGGCCGGCCAGCCCCGGGCCTCCTGGGAGCCGGGGACCCTCCGGCGGACCAGCTGGACAGGCCGGGAGCTGGTCTATGAGCCCAGCCACGACCCCTGGAAGATCGCGGAGGACGCGCCGCTGACCCTGGCCTGCCGGGCGGCCTACCGCCAGGTGTTCGGCGCGGAGCCGGACCGGTACGACTTCTGGGACTTCGGCACCAACGCGGTGGTCCCGGTGGCGCTGGGGGTGCCTACGATCGGCTTCGGCCCTGGGGCCTACAAGCTGGCCCATATGCGCGATGAGCGGTGCGACCCCCGGCAGGTGGAGGAGGCCTGCCTGTTCTATACCCATCTGATCGGCCTGCTGTGAGCGGGCGAGGGGCTGCCGGCCCAGGCCGGCGGTCCCTTTGTCATCTGTACTTTTCGTGCATTTGAGGTGCGGCGGCCCTTTTCCGAAAAATGCGGTTGTCTCCGGGAGAGATCCATGCTATACTATATACTGTATCTCTTGCGGGAGGGAGATCGTTATGAACAAAAAATTGTCACAACTGATCAAACCGGACCTGATGATCTTTATAGCGGGGCAGATCCTGTCCATCCTGCTGGCACTGCTGTTCCGCCAGCCGGTGCTGGCGGCGGTGGAGGTGCTGGCCTCGGGGGCGCTGCTGGTGGTGATGCGGGGCTCCCTCCGCCGGCGGCAGCAGTACCTCAAGCGCTACCTGGACGACCTGGTGGAGGGCACTGACAGCGCCACCCGCTCCAGCGTCCTCAACTCCCCCCTGCCCATGGCGGTGTTCCGCTCGGACAACGGGGAGGTGGTCTGGAGCAACGAGCGCTTTTTGGCCTCTGTGGGGGCGGAGGAGGACTTCGGCCAGCAGATGGAGGACCTGCTCCCCAAGTTCGACAGCCGCTGGATCCGGGAGGACCTGCCCGAGGCGCCGGAGACGGTGTGGATCGGGGAGAAGGAGTACCGGGTGTTCGGCACCGTCAGCCGCCGGCAGGGGGCCAGGGAGCGCGGCGCCTTCATCACCACCTACTGGGTGGACGTGACGGAGATGAGCGCCATCTGCCGCCAGTTCACCGCTACCCGGCCCGTGATCGCCATCCTGATGCTGGACAACTATGAGGAGCTGCTGAAGGCCGGCAACGAGGCCGCCAAGTCCACGGTCCTGGCCCAGATCGACGACCGCCTCAGCCGCTGGGCCGCCCCCACCGGGGGGCTGCTGCGCAAGTACGACCGGGACCGGTACCTCTTCCTCTTTGAGGAGCAGTACTTCGAGCAGCTGGTGGAGGATAAGTTCTCCGTGCTGGACAGCGTCCACGACGTGGTCAGCGAGGACGGGGTCACCGCCACCCTGTCCATCGGCATCGGCAAGGACGGCGGCGGCTTTTTGGAGATGTTCGACGATGCCGGCAAGTCCATCGAGATGGCCCTGAGCCGGGGCGGCGACCAGGCCGTGGTCAAGGACCACCTGGGCTTCCAGTTCTATGGAGGCCGGCGGAAGTCGGCGGAGAAGCAGACCAAGGTGAAGAGCCGGGTCATGGCCAAGGCCCTGGGGGACCTGGTCTCCGACTCCAGCGAGGTCTATGTGATGGGCCACTCCAACGCGGATATGGACGCGGTGGGGGCGGCCTGCGGCATCTGCTGCATCGCCCGGAAGCTGGGCAAGCGGGTGAAGATCGTGCTGGACGTGGAGCACAACAACGCCGGGCCCCTGATGCGGCGGCTTATGAAGCAGCCGGAGTACGCCGACCGGTTCATCTCCGGCAGCGAGGCCTTCGTCCACGCCAAGGCTACGGCGCTGCTGGTGGTGGTGGACACCAACCGGCCGGAGCTGGTGGAGAGCCCCCAGTTCCTAGACAGCTGCAACCGGGTGGCGGTGATCGACCACCACCGCCGGGCCGCGTCCTATATCGAGTCCGCCGCTCTGAACTTCCACGAGCCCTACGCCTCCTCCGCCTCGGAGCTGGTGACGGAGCTGCTCCAGTACCTGGTGGAGCCCAAGGACCTGCTCCACGAGGAGGCGGAGGCGCTGCTGGCGGGCATCGTGCTGGACACCAAGAACTTCACCATGCGCACCGGGGGCCGGACCTTCGAGGCGGCGGCCTATCTCCGCCGGGTGGGGGCGGACACCACCGAGGTCCGCCTCCTGTTCCAGAACGACCTCCAGGGAATGATCGAGCGCTACGCCATCATCCGCCGGGCGGAGATGGTCCGGGGCGATATCGCCGTGGCGGCGGTGGAGACGGAGTGCCAGCGGATCATCGCCGCCCAGGCGGCAGACGAGCTGCTGAACCTGAAGGGCGTGCGGGCCTCGGTGGTCCTCTACACCAGCGCTGGCGGCGTGGGGATGTCCGCCCGCAGCCTGGGGGACATCAACGTCCAGGTGCTGATGGAGGCCCTGGGGGGCGGCGGCAACACCACCACCGCCGGCGGCTACCTGCAAAACGCCCAGGTGCTGCCGGTGAAGGTCCAGCTGCTCCATGCGATCGACCGCTATTTCGAGGGCTGACCGGCCGGCCACATCGATCATATCTACCATCATTTGATAGGGAAACAAGTGAAACATAGGAGGATACCACCATGAAAGTCATTTTACAGCAGGATGTCCGGGGCCAGGGCAAGAAGGGCCAGATGGTCGAGGTAGCGGAGGGCTACGCCCGCAACTACCTGCTGCCGAAGAAGCTGGCGGTCCCCGCCACGGCGGCCAGCATGAACACCATGAAGCTCCAGGAGCGGGCCCGGCAGGCGGAGGAGGCCCGGCAGCGGGCAGAGGCGGAGGCCATCGCCGCCAAGCTGAAGGGTGTCTCGGTGAAGCTCACCGCCCGGGCCGGGGCCAACGGCAAGCTCTTCGGCGCGGTGACTGCCAAGGAGATCGCAGAGGGGCTGAAGGCCCAGCACGGCATAGAGCTGAACAAGCAGAAGATCGTGCTGGAGGAGCCGATCAAGGCCTTCGGCACCTATGAGCTGAAGGTCAAGCTGGGCTTCGAGATCAGCGGCACCCTGTATGCCGTGGTCTCCGAGGAGAAATAACAAAAGCATCATGGAAGTGTGAGGTGAAGATATGCCCCCTCTGGAGGACCTGGTCTCCCGTGCGGTGCCCCATGACACCATGGCCGAGCAGGCCGTGCTGGGCGCTATGATGATCGATTCCGACTGCGTCAAGGACGTGATGGACAAGCTGCGGCCGGAGGATTTCTACCTCCAGCAGAACCGGGAGATCTTTGAGACCATCTACACCATGTTCTCCTACGCCAAGCCCATCGATGGGGTGACCGTGGCGGAGGAGATGCGGAAAAACGGCACCTACGATGAGAACACCACCCGCAATTACCTCTTCCAGGTGATGGACTTCACCCCCACCAGTCTCAACGCCATGGAGTATGTAGCGATCATCCGGGACAAGGCCCTGCTGCGCCAGGTGGCCCAGGCCGCCGATGAGATCAGCCTGCTGGTCCAGGAGGGGAAGGGGGAGGCGAAAAAGATCCTGGAGGCGGCGGAGCAGAAGATCTACGCCATCCGCCGGGGCCGGTCCAGCCAGGACATGGTCCACATCGGCAAGGTCCTCTCCACTCTCCTAGACCACCTCAGTGAGCTCTCCGATAGCGGCATCAAGCTGTCGGGACTGTCCACCGGGCTGTCCAGCATCGACGTGAAGATCCACGGCCTGAACAAGTCGGACCTGATCCTGGTGGCCGGCCGGCCTGGCATGGGCAAGACCTCCCTGGGGCTGAACTTTGCCGCCAACGTGGGCAAGGCCACCGGCAAGACCGTGGCCATCTTCTCCCTGGAGATGAGCCGGGAGCAGCTGGCCACCCGGCTGCTCGCCTCCGAGGCCCTGGTGGACCTGAGCCGGCTCTTGACCGGCGACCTGAATGAGACCGACTGGGTCCAGATCGCCCACGCCTCCTCCATCCTCAACCGCACCGATATCCGCATCGATGACAACCCCCTCCTCACAGTGGCGGACATGAACGCCAAGTGCCGCCGGCTGGACAACCTGGGCCTGGTGGTCATCGACTATCTCCAGCTGATGACCTCCGCTGGGAACAAGGGCCGCTCCGGCGAGAACCGGCAGCAGGTGGTCAGCGATATCTCCCGGATGCTGAAGATCATGGCCAAGGAGCTCCAGGTGCCGGTGATCTGCCTCAGCCAGCTGAGCCGGGCCAACGAGAAGCGGGAGGACAAGCGGCCCATGCTGTCGGACCTGCGAGAATCCGGCGCCATCGAGCAGGACGCGGATATCGTCATGTTCCTGTTCCGGGACGACTACTACAACGAGGACAGCGAGAAGCGGAACGTGGCGGAGTGCATCGTCGCCAAGAACCGCCATGGCGAGACCGGCAAGGTGGAGCTGAAGTGGATGCCCGCCTACACCTCTTTCGGCGTGCTGGAACGGCGCTATGAGGGCTGAGCTGCCCCAGGCGGCGCTGGAGGCGCTGCCCGCCGGGCGCGGCGTCCTCTGCGCTGTCTCCGGCGGGCGGGATAGCATGGTGCTGCTCCACCTGCTCCTCCACAACGGCTTTGCCGTCACCGCCGCCCACTTCCACCATGGGATCCGGGGGGCGGCGGCAGACCGGGACGCCGCCTTCGTCCGGCAGATCTGCGGGGCGTGGGGGGTCCCTCTGGTGATGGACCGGGGGGATGCCCCCGCTCTGGCCCGGCGGGAGGGCCTCTCCCTGGAGGAGGCGGCCCGCCGGCTGCGCTACGATTTTTTAGAGGTGGCCCTGGAGCGGACCGGCTGCGCCTTCCTGGTCACGGGCCACCACCTGGCGGACCAGGCGGAGACCATCCTGTTCAACCTGGCCCGGGGGGCGGGGATGGACGGCCTCCGGGGGATGCCCCTCCGGCGGGGCCGGCTGCTGCGGCCCCTGCTCCGGGTCCCCCCCGAGGCCCTGGACGCCTACGCAGCCGCCCATCAGATCCCCTTCGTGGAGGACGAGACCAACCAGGACCTGGCCTTCGCCCGCAACCGGATCCGCCGGCAGGTGCTGCCGGCCCTGGAGCAGATCGACCCCCGGGCCCTGGAGGCCATCGCCCGGACCGGGGCCCTCCTGGCGGAGGAGAGCGGTTACCTGGACCGGGCGGCGGAGGCGGCCCTGCCCCCCGTGACCCGGACGGAGACCGGCCTTACCCTGCCCCTGGCGGCCTTCCGGGCCATGGACCCCGTGCTGCGCCGGCGGGCCGTGCGGCTGCTGCTGGAGCGGCTCCCGGCGGGACGGCGGGACATCACTGCCGCCCATATCCGGGCCGCGGCGGACCTTTTGCCCGGGAAAGCCATCGACCTGCCCGGCGGCGTCCGCGTCAGCGCCCGCCGGGGCGTCCTGCGGCTGGACCGCTGTCCCCCTGCTGGGGAACGGACGGCCCTGCGGGTGCCGGGGGAGACGGCCTGGGGCCCTCTGCGCCTGATCTGCTCAGGTCCCGCCGGGGACTACGCCGCCGCCCCCTGGTCCCCCAAGGACCGGCTGGACGGCCGGACGGTCAAGCGCATCCTCCGGGATACCGGGACGCCGGACCATCTCCGCTCCCAGTGTCCGGTCCTCTTTTTGGACGGCAAGCCCATCGCAGTGTGCGGTCCCTTCGGCTGCGTCCGGGGGCGGAGGTGCCCCCCGGCCTTTCGTGTATCCATACAGACAGAAAAAGGAGAAAAAGAACGATGAGCGTGATGGATCGGGATATCTTGAAGGTCCTCTTTACCAAGGAGGAGATCGCCCAGCGGGTGGCGGCGCTGGGGGAGGAGATGCGCCAGGACCTGGAGGGGAAGGAGCCCCTCTTTATCAGCGTCCTCCGGGGGGCGTTCATCTTTATGGCGGACATCACCCGGGCCTGCCAGGTGCCCTGCGATGTGGAGTTCATCGCCGTGTCCTCCTATCAGAACGCCACGGCCAGCTCCGGCGTGGTGAAGATCACCCACGATATCCAGCAGGATATCTCTGGCCGGCACCTGGTGGTGATCGAGGATATCCTGGACAGCGGCAACACCCTGGCCTTCCTGCGGCAGTACTTTTTGACCAAGGGGGCGGCCTCGGTGAAGATCTGCACCCTGCTGGACAAGCCCAGCCGCCGGACCAAGGCCATCCATGCCGACTATGTGGGCTTCGAGGTGCCGGATGAGTTCGTGGTGGGCTATGGCCTAGACTACGCCCAGAAGTACCGCAACCTCCCCTATATCGGCGTGCTGAAGCCGGAGGTATACGGCCAATAAACGGGGCTTGCCCTCCGATCGTATCCTCTGATCTTATCCTTCAAGGAGTTGACTTGCGTGCATACAGACCGAAAGAGATTCGACCTAGGCTTCCTTCTGCTGGCGCTGCTGGTGTGCTGCCTGGCCTACTACGCCCTGTTCGATATGAGCGATGCCCGGACCATCTCCTATGGCGAGGCCCGGCAGCTCTTCTACCAGGAGCGGGTGCGGACGTTCCAGGTGAGCGGCACCCTCCTGATGATGGAGGTCCGGGTGCCCGGCGGCGGCACCAGCCTCCAGCAGGCCAAGCTCTACAGCGCGGAGCTGTTCTGGTACGACCTGGGGGAGCTGATCGACGCCCAGCAGAAGGCGGGCATCCTGGACAACTCCTACCAGATAGACCCGCCCTACCAGCCCCCCTGGTGGGTGCAGTTTTTGGTCTACGGCCTGCTGCTGCTGGGCGGGACCTTCCTGGTGATGCAGCTCGTGGGCCGGAGCCAGGGCGGCGCGGTGGACCGGGGGGCCCGGTTCGGCAAGGCCCGGATCCGCTTCGGCTCCAGCAGCGATAAGAAGGTCACCTTCCGGGACGTGGCCGGGGCCGATGAGGAGAAGCAAGAGCTGGAGGAGATCGTCCACTTCCTCAGGGAGCCCCAGCGCTACCTGGAGCTGGGGGCCCGGATCCCCAAGGGGGTGCTGCTGGTGGGCCCGCCGGGCACCGGTAAGACCCTGCTGGCCAAGGCGGTAGCGGGGGAGGCGGGGGTCCGGTTCCTCTCCATCTCCGGGTCGGATTTCGTGGAGCTGTATGTAGGCGTGGGCGCCAGCCGGGTCCGGGACCTGTTCCTGGAGGCGAAGAAGGTGGCCCCCGCCGTGGTGTTCATCGACGAGATCGATGCGGTGGGCCGCCAGCGGGGCGCGGGCCTGGGCGGCGGCCACGACGAGCGGGAGCAGACCCTGAACCAGCTCCTGGTGGAGATGGACGGCTTTGGCTCCAACGAGGGCGTGGTGGTCCTGGCGGCCACCAACCGGCGGGACATCCTGGACCCCGCCCTCCTGCGGCCCGGCCGGTTCGACCGGCAGATCTATGTGGACTGCCCGGACATCAAGGGCCGGGAGGACATCTTGAACATCTACCTCCGGGACAAGCCCCTGTCGGATGATGTAGACGCCGCGGTGATCGCCCGGTCCACCTACGGCTTCACCGGTGCGGACCTGGAGAACCTGGTCAACGAGGCGGCCCTGCTGGCGGCCCGGATGGAGCGGCGGTTCATTCGGATGGAGGACTTCAAGGAGGCGGTGATCAAGGTCATCGCCGGCCCGGAAAAGAAGAGCCGGGTGGTGACAGAGGTCGAGCGGCAGCTGACGGCCTACCACGAGGCGGGCCATGCGGTGGTGGACTACTATATGGAGACGGCGGACCCGGTCCATCAGATCACCATCATCCCCCGGGGCCAGGCCGGCGGCATGACCATCTCCCTGCCCACCACCGACAAGCGCTTCCAGTCCCGCCGGGAGCTGAACGAGCGTCTGGCCGGGCTGCTGGGCGGACGGGTGTCGGAGCAGATCTTCCTGGGGGATATCTCCACCGGGGCCGGCAACGACATCGAGCGGGCCACCGCTCTGGCCCGGCAGATGGTGACGGTCTACGGCATGAGCGACCAGCTGGGGACCATCAACTTCCGTTCCGATGGGGACGAGGTGTTCATCGGCCGGACCATGGGCCACGCCCGGCCCTACTCCGAGGAGGTGGCCGCCCAGATCGACAGCGAGGTCAAGGCCCTGATCGACACGGCCTACGCCCGCTGTCAGGATATCCTGCGGGAGCGGGCGGAGAAGGTCCACGCCGTGGCGAAGTATCTGCTGGACAACGAGGTCATGGAGGCCGATGCCTTCCAGAAGGTGATGGCGGACGATCCGCCGGACCTCCCGGAGATGCCTGGGCTGTGCTGATGGCTGGATAGACGAAAAGCCCCGCCGGCGGCGGGGCTTTTTGGCGGGGATATGAGGAGGGCCGGCTGGGTAGCCGGCCCTCTTTGGGTCTTGATGGGGTGGTCCGCTTACGGGATATCAGCCCACTCTGTCGCGGTAGAGGAAGGTCACGATCTGACCGCGGATGCAGTTGTCGTTGGGGCTGAAGGAGTTGTTGCCGGTGCCGGTGGTGACGCCCTTGTCCACGGCCCACTTCACCGCTCCGGCGTAGTAGGCGTTGGCCGCCACGTCGCTGAAGGAGCTGCTGCCGGAGACCACCGGGGAACCGGCGGCGCGGTAGAGGAAGGTCACGGTCTGGGCACGGGTCACGGTGGCCTCGGGGCTGAACGTGTCAGCGCTGGTGCCCTTGGTGATGCCCTGCTCCACCGCCCACAGGACGGCATCGTAGTAGTACGCGCCGGACTTCACATCGGTGAAGGGGTTGGCGCTGCTCTTGGGAGCGGGGGACCCGGCGGCACGCCACAGGAAGGTGACGGTCTGGGCACGGGTGCAGGAGGCGTTGGGGCTGAAGGTGTTGTTGCCGGTGCCGGTGGTGATGCCGTTGTCTACGGCCCACTTCACCGCCTCGGCGTAATAGGCGTTGGCGGGCACGTCGATGAAGGTCTTGTTGTCCTCCACAGGGGGCTTCTCCTGGATCTTGGAGAAGACCGGGGTGATGGTCACACGGCCGGAGGGCATGGTGAAGGTGTACTCCGTGTCGCTGACCTTGGTCACAGTGACCTTCTTGTTGCGGTTGTCCTTCACGGTCAGGCTGGTCAGCTCATAGCCCGTGTTGGGAGCGATGGTCAGAGTGACCTTGTCGCCCTGCTTGGGGTTCTTGGGGGAGCTGGTCACCTTGCCGTTGATGCTGGAGCTGACGCTGATGTTGCTGCCGGAGCCGCCGCCACCGCCGCCGGAGGAACCGCCGCCGCCGGTGCTTGTCCACCGGGCATAAAGGGTGATGTTCCTAGTAAATTCGCTGGTGGCTGTCATCTGCGTTCCGCCGCTGGATTCGGTATACCAGCCGCTGAACGTGTAACCGTTGCGGGTGGGATCGGCAGGCCAGTTCGTGATTTCATTATTTTCAACATAGGCAGGGGCCACTGTGCCAGATGCGCCATTGAGATCAAAGGCGATAACATAGACCACTGTGGGGGTCTCCCCCTCGATGTTGGTCACAGTCCCGCCGTTCTCAGCGGCTGCTGCTGCGGCCTCTGTGACAGTGGGATAATAGCTGTACGGGGCTTTGCCATCGGGCGCTTGGACTTGGTATTTCAAACTTGCTGCAAGGTAGTCAGAATCGACCGGGGCAGAGAAAGCACCGCCGGATACCTCGACCTTCATATCGTCTGCGGGTTCCGCACCCTCACGGGGAATCTGTACGCCGAAATGGTACCCTTCTTGATGCTCATTCTCATTTGTGAAAGTACCGCCCTTGACCTCCAGCGTGCCTGTAAAGGGGAAGCTTTCGCTGGCAGCCGCAGGATTGCAGATCGCCACAGTATCCTTAAAGCTGCCGCCGTTGATGGTGGTCTTGCTGGGATATGTTGTAGCGCCGTCTTTCCAAGTCCATACCTGCACTTCACCCTCAAAGGTACCATCGTTGATGGTGGTCGTGCCAAAGGTCTGGACGGAGCGGCGGTTCCCTTCAGAAGTCTTGGGCCCTCTGATAGTGCCGCCATTGATCGTCAAAGTGCCCTGTTCCTCGACCTTGATCGCGCTGTTCTCTTTTATGGTTTTATTCTGGGCGTTCTCAACAATGAAATTATTGCCGCCCTCGCCGCCAAGAGTCAGCTTGCCGCCATTATTGACATCAATGGTACTGGCTGTATCATGGGTATTGTTGATCTCGCCGGGAGTCCCGGTGCTGTTATCGATGATCGTCAGATCCCCGTTGCCGTTGACACGAAGGGTATACAGAGTAGCAGCGGTCAGCTTGTGCCCATTCAAATTGAGCGTCAGCTTTTTGTCGGCAACTACTACTGTAGCGGACGCTGTCACATCCTTTAACAGCGTGATCATATCGCCATTCTGAGCTGTTGAGATCGCATCGCTCAAAGATGTGCAGAGCTTAGAAGAGCCAATGATAGCAACTGCTTCACCAGCTGTGTCCTCTATATCGGTCCCATCGCCATTTTTGCAGTCAATCGTTGTGACAGGCGATCCTTCTCCAACACCAGGCTGTGTGACCATAACTGTACCAGTTGTTTCGTCTACGGTCACTTTGTTCACATCACCATCGATGGTACTGTCCAAAATTGCAATACCGATAGTCCCGACACTGTGGTTCACAGCCGTCTTGCTCTCACTGTTCGTACCTGTAAGGGTAGATCCTCCAGAAACGACCACAGCGATCTCCGGGTCTTTACCGGAGATACCATCCTGCTTCTTTTGCGGATCAGAAACGAACAGCGCAGTGCCGCCGGAAACGTCTGTACCAGAGACATTGACAGAGATAGGTTTGTCGGTGGTATGCTGTGCAACAGCAATACCGGCATTGGTCGTGGTGGTACCACTGCCATTGGCGGTCACTGTCGATGCAGAGCTGCCGCCCGTCACACTGCCGCCAGAAACGTTCAGAGAACCGGCACGGACCTCGATACCAACATTACCCGAAGTGATCGTGGAGTTGTTCACATAGAAGGTAGAGCAGCCAGACTGATAAATGCCGGTGCCTTCGGTCGTCACAGTAACATTTTCCAGCGTGATCTGAGGATCACCGGTATTATTCCCGTTTACAGTGATACCGTTCATGCCACTGATCGTGCAGCCTGACAGGTTCACTTCGACATTTTCGGCTTCCTTTGTCAGGAAAATGGCAAAGCCATTGGTGTCCCCATCCTCATCTGTCTCACCAGGACAATGGACTGTAACACCTGTCCCAATGGTCAGCGTGTTGCTTGCAACAGACATCTCGATCGTAGTGTTGCTGCCGGCAGATGTGATCTTACCGCCGCTGCTGCCGCTGTTCGTGATGGTCAGACTTTTTATGTCTTTGTCACCATAGATCAGAGCATACTTTTCAGCTTCTGGCGCATCGCTTTGGGTGATGTCATGCCCATTCAGATCAAGGGTGATCTCCTGGTTGTCTGTGCTACCACCCATGTAATACAGAGTGATATCTTCCATCAATTTGTAACTGCCGCTTGCCAGCCACAGCCCATTACTCTTGACGTTTTCCTGCGTGATCTCTTTCACTGTGGGCGTGGTGACAGGACCTGTGCCGGTATCCCCGCTTGTATCTGTACCGGGGACCTGCGTGTCAGCGCCGGTATTCGTATCGGCATCGGTCTGGGTATCAACAGGGGTCGTGTCGCCTTCTTTGTTGTCCTCGGTCTGGGTCACCACGGGGGTATCTGCCGGGACCTGGTCCGTCTCGTCCGCCAGCGCGGCAGCGGGCAGGAGCGTCAGTGCCATGCTGAGGGCCAGCAGGACTGACAAAAACTTGCGCTTCATAGTGTCCCTCCTTGATAGAAAATGAATGTACACAGCCTGCTGACCTAACCGAGCTCGCCCCCCATCAATGTCAAATCGTGTACTTTTTGACATATGCTGGGGGGCGCAGTTCACAGAAAAACTTACGCTATTTTTTTGTTACCTCTTATAAAAAAACCTTGCAAATGTAGGCGACCTGTGTTATTTTATATGTGATACAGCTTGCTATCAAAAGGTACACCTTTTGATAGCTTTTTTTCACCCCCCTTTCTATCATTTCCCCCCTCTCACCAGTCTCAGCTCCCGCACCCGGCGGTAGAAGGTGGCCTCGCTGAAGCCGCTGCGCGCCAGGGCCTCCCGGAAGGAGATCCGTCCCTCCTCCCAGTCGGCCACGGTCTCGGCGAACCCCTCCGGCGGCGGCAGGGCGGGCCGGCCGAACCGGACTCCCCGGCGCTTGGCGGCGGCGATGCCCTCGGCCTGCCGCTTGCGGATGTTCTCCCGCTCGTTCTGGGCCACGAAGGAGAGGATCTGGAGGACCAGGTCCGCGATGAAGGTCCCCATCAGATCCTTCCCGTTCCGGGTGTCCAGCAGCGGCATATCCAGGACGCAGATGTCCGCCCCGATCTCCTTGGTCAGCACCCGCCACTGTTCCTGGATCTCCTCGTAGTTGCGTCCCAGCCGGTCGATGCTCAAAATGTAGAGCAGATCCCCGGCCCGCAGCCGCCGCAGCAGCCGCTTGTACGCCGGCCGGTCGAAGTCCTTCCCGGACTGCTTGTCCAGGAAGATGTGCTTCTCCGGCACCGCCTTCCCCCGCAGCGCCAGCAGCTGCCGGTCCTCGTTCTGGTCTGTGCTGGATACGCGGATATACCCGTAGATGTTCCCCTGCAATGGTCTGCACCTCCCTCTCTATCCTATGGAAGGCCGTAAAGGGCGCCTTGCATCATAAGATGCAACGCCCGCGCCGGTTTATGTATCTATCCTATCATATACCGGCCCCAAAAGGGACAAGACTGCCGCTGCCCCGGTCTGGGACCAGGACAGCGGCGAAGATCGCCGTTGACAAAGGGGAGCATTTGACATATCATATGAGAACGATCAAAAAGGAACAGGTGGTATCTATGCCCAATATGCTCAACTGCACACTGTGCTATATCGAGGACCCCCAGGGGAGATATCTGATGCTCCACCGGGTCAAAAAAAAGAACGATGTCAACCACGATAAGTGGATCGGCATCGGCGGGAAATTCGAGGACGGCGAGAGCCCAGAGGAGTGCATCTGCCGGGAGGTGAAGGAGGAGACGGGGCTGACCCTCACCGACTACCGCTTCCGGGGCCTGGTGACCTTCGTCTCTGACCTGTGCCCCACGGAGTACATCCATGTGTTCACCGCCACCGGCTACACCGGGGAGCTGATCGAGTGCGACGAGGGGGATCTGGCCTGGGTGGACAAGCACCGGCTGGGGGAGCTGCCCCTCTGGGAGGGGGACTATCTCTTCCTCCGCCTGCTGGAGGACCCGGACCAGCCCTTCTTCTCCATGAAGATCTGCTACAACGGGGACAAGCTGGCCTCCGCCAGCCTGGGCGGCGTGCCTATCGACTTCTAAAAGCCGTCAGGCGTGTATATAGGGATATAGAAAGGGCGGGGTGCCGAGCATCCCGCCCTTTTTGCGCCCTTACAGCGCGAAGTTCCCGTCCCGAAAGACCGCCACCTCCCGGCCGTCCCGGGTGGTGCCGGTGATGGAGAGGTCCGCCGTGCCTACCATGAAGTCCACATGGGTGATGGAGTCGTTGAGGCCCCGCGCCTTCAGCTCCTCCTTGCTCATGGCCTGCCCCCCCTCGATGTTGGGGTAGGCCTCGCCAAAGGCGATATGGCAGGCGGCGTTCTCATCGAACAGCGTGTTGTAATACAGCAGCTTCTGGTCGCTGATCGGACTGTCATAGGGCACCAGGGCCACCTCGCCGAAGTAGCTGGCCCCCTCGTCCACGGAGATCGCGGCCTTGAGGATCTCCTCCCCCTGCTCCGCGTGGACCTCTACGATCTTCCCCTCCTTCACCACCAGATAGAACTTATCGATGATATTGCCATCCTTCACCAGAGGCATGGAGGCGTAGACCACGCCGTCGGACCCAGTCCGCAGGGGGGCGGTGAAGATCTCCTCCGTGGGCATATTGGCGATGAAGTCCTGGCCGGACCGGGTCCGGTCATCCCCCGCCTCCCAGACGCAGCCCTCCGGCAGGCGGACGGTCAGGTCCGTGCCCAGGCTGTTGGTGTAGTGGAGGGAGGCCAGGTGCAGGTCGTTGAGCTTCTTTTTCCGCTCCGCCAGGGTGGCGATGTGGTCCCTCCACCGGTCCACCGCTTTCCCGTCGCCGGTGATGCGCATGGTCTGGTAGATGGCGTCCCACAGCTTGCCCATGGCCTCCTCCTCGCCGCAGTCTGGAAAGACCTTTTTGGCCCAGCTGGGGATGGGGATGGAGGCGATGCACCAGGGGAAGCCCCCGCACATCTGGAGGTCCTGGAAGGTCTTCAGGTCCCGGCCAGAGGTCCGCTGGGCCCGGATCAGCCGGTCCGGGTCCACTCCCTTTAGGTTCTCCGGGTCCGTGGCAGAGATCGCCAGGTAGGCCGCTCCCTCCTGGGCGTAGTCGTTGAAGAAATGCTGGTTCCAAAGGGGGGTGGTATCAAAGACGCTGCTGTCGGCCCGGAGGTACTTCTCCCGGGCCAGATAGTCATCGGTCCACCGCATGACCACCTCCCGGCACCCGGCGTCATAGGCCGCCGAGGCGCACAGTCGGGCAAAGGGGGCGCAGTCCACCGGGGCGGAGACGATCAGGTCCTGCCCCTTCTGGATATTGACGCCGATCTCCACCAAGAGCCGGGCATATTCCCGCAGTTTGTCCATCAAAACAGCTCCTTTTCTCATTGTATCCTAGTATGCCCCGGCCGGGCCGGGACTATCACCGCTTCTTCCACATACTGGGGAACAGCAGCACCAGCAGCGGCAGCACCTCCAGCCGGCCTAAGAGCATATTGGCACTGAGGACCACCTTGCTCACCGCCGACAGCGCCCCGAAGTTGCCGGTGGGCCCTACCGGCGCCAGGCCCGGTCCCACGTTGCCCACGCAGGTCAGGGAGGCGGTGAAGGCGCCAGTGATGCCGATGTCGTCCCAGGCCACCACCAGCGCGCCGATCAGCACCGCCGCCACATAGGCGAAGAAGAACAGGGTCACCCCGGACAAGGTCTCCTCCTTGACCCGGTGGCCGTCGGCCTTGATGATGGTCACCTCCCGGGGGTGCAGGATCCGCCGGACCTCCCGCCGGAGGGTCTTGAACAGCAGCACCATCCGAATGGACTTGATGCCGCCGGCGGTGGAGCCGGCACTGGCCCCGGCGAACATCAGCAGGACGATCACCATCTTGGCAAAGGTGGGCCATAGGTCATAGTCCACCGTGGCGTAGCCGGTGGTGGTCATCACCGTCACCACCTGGAACACCGCGTCGGTGACTGTTTTCCCGTCCAGGGCCTGCCCCAGCTGGCAGACCAGGCTGGCCGCCACCAGGGCGCTGGAGCCCACGGCCAGGCAGGTATAGAACCGCAGCTCCTCGCTGGTGAACACCTCCTTGAACTGCCGGCAGATGGCGTAGTACAGCAGGGAGAAGTTGACGCCGGAGAGGAACATGAAGAGGATGAAGATCCAGTGGATCAGCAGGGAGTCGTAGGCGGCGATGGAGGCGTTCTTCACGGAGAAGCCGCCGGTGGAGATGGTGGTCATGGCGTGGGTGACAGCCTCATACCACCCCATCCCCGCCAGGCGGAGGCAGAGGATCTGGGCCGCCGTCAGGCCCACATAGATGGTATAGAGGATCTTGGCTGTGTCCTTCAGCCGGGGCACCAGCTTGGTCTTGATCGGTCCCGGACTCTCCGCCCGCATCAGGTAGACGCTGCCCTCCCCGGAGGAGGGGAGGATCGCCAGGGTGAACACCAGCACCCCCATGCCCCCCATCCACTGGGTCATGGCCCGCCAGAGCAGGGTGGCCCGGGGCAGGTCCTCGATGCTGGACAACACCGTGGCCCCGGTGGTGGTGAAGCCGGAGACCGTCTCGAAGAAGGCTCCCACATAGTCCCCGATCGCCCCACTGAACACATAGGGCAGCGCGCCGAAGGCGGACATGGCGATCCAACTGAGGGCCACGGTGGCGAAGCCGTCACGGGCCTGCATCCGGGCCCGGCTGACGGGGATGAACCGCAGGCCCTGGCCCACGGCGGCGGTGATCAGCAGGGCCAGACAGAAGGCGGTGAGGTCCGGCCCGCCGGTGAACAGGGCGAACAGCGTGGGCACCAGGAGGCAGGCGGCCTCGATGCGGAGGATGTTGCCTAAAAGGCGCAGCACCAGTTGATAGTTCATGCCGTCACCTCAGGATATCGTTCAGGTCCTGGAGGAACAGGCTCTTGGCCATGACCAGCACGGTGTCCCCCTCCAGGATCTTGGTATGGCCGTCGGGAATCAGGGTCTGCCCATCCCGGACGATGGCCCCCACCAGCAGCCCCGGCTTCAGCCGCAGGTCCTTCAGGGGGGTATCCAGGAAGTTAGTGGCCTTGCCGGCGGTGAAAGACACCGCCTCCATGGCCCCGCCCAGGAGCTTGTAGAGATGCTCCACCGCGCTGCCCTGGCTGTTGGCCTTGGAGCGGACGTAGGCGGAGATCATATTGGCGGTGATGTCCTTGGGGCTGATGATGCTGTCCACCCCGAAGTCCCGCATCATGTCGATATAGTTGGGCCGGTTCATCTTGGCGATGACGGTCTGGATCCCGGCCCGCTGGGCGGACAGGGCCATCAGCAGGTTCTCCTCGTCCCGGTCGGTGAGGGTCACCAGGGCGTCGCACTCAAAGATGCCCTCGGCCTCCAGCAGGTCGTGGTCGGTGGCGTCGCCATGGATGACCATGGCCTGGGGCAGGGTCTCCGCCAGCCGGAGGCACTTCTCATGGTCCTGCTCCACGATCTTGACCCCCATGCCCATCCGCTTGCACTCCCAGCTGAGGTAGGTAGCGATCCGGCTGCCCCCCAGCAGGGAGACCTGCTGGATGGGGTCCGTCCTGCGGCCCAGCAGGCGGAAGAACTTGTTCAGCTCCCCCTGGGAACCGATGACATAGACCTTGTCCCCCACCTTAGGCACGAAGGCCCCGTTGGGGATGATCACCTCCCCGCTGCGGATGGCGGCGCAGAGGAGACTGCCGTTGGGGTGGCGCTGGTTGTACTCGATCAGGGAGATGTCCGCCAGGCCGTCGCTCTCCAGGACGTAGAAGCCGATCATCTCCACCCGGCCCCGGGCAAAGGACTCCACGCTGAAGGCCGAGGGCACCCGGAGGATCCGGGTGATCTCCATGGCGGCGGCCTGCTCGGGGTTGATGACCATATCCAGGCCGATCTCCTTCTTCAGCAGGTTGGCCTCCTTAGAATACTCCGGGTTGCGGATCCGAACGATGGTGGACTTGGCCCCCAGCCGCTTGGCCAGCAGGCAGCACATCAGGTTCACCTCGTCGTAGCCGGTGACGGCGATGACCAGGTCCGCCGTCTTGGCCCCGGCCTCCAGCAGCACCCGGACGGAGGCCCCGTCCCCCTCCATACAGAGGATATCCAGGGTGCCGTCCGCCGTCTCCAGGGCGGCGGGGCTGCGGTCCACCAGCACCAGCTCGTGGTCCTCCTGGCTCAGGCGGCTGGCCAGGGTGACGCCCACCTTACCGCCGCCGATGATGATGATCTTCATAACAGTATCTATCTCCTCGATCAAAAGAATTGCGCCCCTACCTCTCACGGGCCGTCCGCAGGGCGGCGTTCAGTTCCGCCCCCAGGATCAGGATGACGGAGGTGAGGTAGAGCCAGATCAGCAGTACGATCACCGCCCCCAGGGCGCCATAGATGATGGAGTAACGGGCGATGTTCTCCACATAGAAGGAAAAGGCCATGCTGACCGCCAGCCAGCCCACCAGGGCCGCCAGGGTGCCGGGCAGGATGGCGGACACCGGCTGCCGCTGGTCCTGGGAGATGGCGTAGAGGGTCCCCAGGGAGGCGAACATGATCACGGCCAGCAGCAGAAAGCGCAGGTAGTGCCACGCCTCCAGCAGCAGGTCCGACACCGGCAGCAACTCGGTGAAAAAGCCCACCACCCGCTGGCCCAGGGTGCTGAGGGCCAGGCTGAGGGCGATCACCACCAGCAGCACCACGGTGAAGAGCAGCTGCCGCAGGACATAGGCCACCGGATGGCGGGGCTTTTTCAGGTGGTAGGCCCGGCGGACGCTGTCCATCAGGCACTTGGCCGCCCGCATGGGGAAGTAGATGGAGAACACCAGGGAGAACCAGAGCATGGAGCTGCTGGAGGTGGCCGATACATAGTCCAGATACATCCCCAGCAGCTCCACCACGTCCCTGGGCAGGATGGCGGAGAGGGCCTGGATGATGGAGGCCACGTCCAGCTCCAGAAGGCCCAGGAGGGAGCTGATAAAGATCAGCAGCGGGAACAGGGTGAACAGCAGGTAGTAGGCCAGCGCCGCGCCGCTGCGGCTCACATCGTGGTGAAAATAGTTTTTGACCAGGGTCCTGGCGGTCCGTTCGAGCACCAGCGCACCTCCTCTGCTGAAACTGCCCCCTAGTATACCACAGCCGCGGGGAAAAGGGAAGAAAAAAAGGAAAGAGAAAAGGGGGGAAGGACGGAGAAAGAGAGGGCCGGTCCGGCCCTCTCTTCAGGGGGGATATCCTCCCCTTATTTCTTATACGGCACGTTCCAGATGGTGTCCGCGTACTCCGCCACGGCCCGGTCGGCGGCGAAGATGCCGCTGCGGGCGATGTTGTGGAGGCTCATAGCGTTCCAGGTCCTCTGGTCCCGGTAGGTGGCGATCATCCGCCGCTCGGCGTCGCAGTAGGCGCTGAAGTCCGCCAGGAGCATATACTCGTCGGCAGCGCCGCCCTGACCGAAGAGCAGCTTCTCGGTGATATCCTCGTAGCGGATGCCGTCGGAGAAGCCGTTGCTGATCTGGTCCAGCACCCGGTGGAGCACCGGGTCCCGGCTGTAGAGGCGGAAGGGGTTGTAGCCGTTCCGGCGCATATCCACCACTTCCTCCGCCGTCAGGCCGAAGAGGAACATGTTCTCGTCCCCCAGGACCTCGTGCATCTCCACGTTGGCCCCGTCCAGGGTGCCCACGGTCAGCGCGCCGTTCATCATGAACTTCATGTTGCCGGTGCCGCTGGCCTCCTTGCCGGCGGTGGAGATCTGCTGGCTCACCTCGCTGGCGGGCATCAGCCACTCCGCCATGGAGACCCGGTAGTTCTCTAGGAACACCACCTGGAGCTTATCCTTGCAGATGGGATCCTTCTTGATCTGGGCCGCCAGGGAGTTGATCAGCTGGATGATCCGCTTGGCCACCAGATACCCGGGAGCCGCCTTGGCGCCGAAGAGGAAGGTGTGGGGCTGGAAGTCCATGTTGGGATCGTCCTGGAGCTGCTGGTAGAGGTAGACGATGTGCATCACGTTCAGCAGCTGCCGCTTATACTCGTGGAGCCGCTTGACCTGGACATCGAAGATGGAGTTGGGGTTCAGGATGACGCCCTGCTCCCGCTTGGCCCACTTGGCGAACTGCTGCTTGTTGCTCTGCTTGATCTCCGCCAGGCGCTGCAAAACGGCGGCATCGCCGGCGAAGGCGTCCAGCTTTTGCAGCTCGCTGGCGTGGAGGCGGTAGCCCAGGTCCCCGGTCAGCTCGCCGATCAGCTTCTCCAGCTGGGGGTTGACCTCGCTGATCCAGCGGCGGTGGTCGATGCCGTTGGTCACATTCTTGAACTTCTGGGGCTCCATGCCGTAGTGGGAGCGGAACACGTCCTTCTTCAGGATATCGCTGTGAAGGGCGGACACGCCGTTGACCGCGATGCCGCCGGCGATGCACAGGTTGGCCATGCGCACCTCGCCGCCCCAGATGATGGCCATCTCCTGGGTCCGGCTGGCATCGTGGTAGAACTCCTCCACCCGCCGCTGCCAGCGGGCGGCGATCTCCGTGATGATCTGCCAGATCCGGGGCAGCAGGGTCTGCATCAGGTCCTGGGGCCAGCGCTCCAGGGCCTCCGCCAGCACGGTGTGGTTGGTGTAGGCCACGCTGTTGCTGGTGATATACCAGGCCTCCTCCCAGCTGAGGCCGGCGTCGTCCATGAAGATCCGCATCAGCTCCGGGATCACCAGGGCGGGGTGGGTATCGTTGACCTGGATCACGTTCTTCTCATGGAAGTTCTTCAGGGTGCCGTAGGTCTGGATGTGCTTGCGGACGATGGACTGGGCCGTGGCGGAGACGAAGAAGTACTGCTGCCGCAGCCGGAGGGACTTGCCCTCGTAGTGGTTGTCCTCGGGGTAGAGCACCTTGGCGATCACCTCGGCCATGGCGCTCTCCTCTCCGGCCTGGAGGTACTCCCCCCGGCGGAAGAGGTTCATGTCGATGGGCTTGGGGCTCTTGGCGTCCCACAGCCGGAGGGTGTTCACATGGTCGGTGTCGTAGCCGGCCACCTCCATGTCGCAGGGCACCGCCAT
This sequence comes from uncultured Clostridia bacterium, assembly GCA_947173485.1. GTDB lineage: Bacteria > Bacillota > Clostridia > Oscillospirales > Oscillospiraceae > CAMWFH01. The sequence goes on from CAMWFH010000003.1 coordinate 72,704, forward strand.
CACCCGCACATAGTCCTCGTTGACCACATGGAGCCGGCCGTCCACCCAGAACTCCCGGAGGGTGCCGCCGAAGTGGACCTCCTCGGTCTCATCGGGCTTGGGGGTCAGCCAGGCGCCGCCCTGGTCCAGCCAGCCGTCAGGCAGCTCCACCTGCTGGCCGTCCACGATCTTCTGGCGGAAGATGCCCAGCTCGTAGCAGATGGAGTAGCCGGTGGCGGGGATCTCCAGGGTGGCCAGGCCGTCCAGATAGCAGGCGGCCAGGCGGCCTAAGCCGCCGTTGCCCAGGCCGGCGTCCGGCTCGGACTCGAACACGTCCATGGGCTTGAACCCCAGCTCCGTCAGCGCCTCCCGCAGCGCGTCCAGGGCCTCCAGGTTGTAGGCGTTCTTCTCCAGGCTCCGGCCCACCAGGAACTCCATGGACAGGTAGTGGACCTGGCGCTTATGCTCCTTCCGGGTCTTGGCCCGGGCGTTGACGGCCCGGTTGTTCATCACGTCCCGAAGGACCATAGCGGCGGCCTTCATCACGTTGGCCTCGGTGGCCTCCTCCACGGCGCAGCCGAAATTCAGCCGCAGCTTGGTGGCGATGGCGTCCTTCATATATTCCTTGTTGGTAATGTTGGCAATATCCATGTTAGGGGGTTTCCTCTCAATACAGATCTCACCGTCCGATAGGGGACGGCGGCGTTACTGGGTGATGGAGCGGTAGATCTCGGTGTAGGCGGCGGCGCTCTTCTCCCAGCTGAAATCGGTGGTCATGCCGCGCTTTTGCAGCTGCTTGAAGGCATCCCGGTTGTTGTGGTAGAGATCCACCGCCTGGGTGATGACGTAGAGCATATCCCAGGCGTTGTAGTCGGCGAAGGTGAAGCCGTCGCCGGCGCCGCACCAGGCCTCGTAGGGGTGGACCGTGTCCTTCAGCCCGCCGGTCTCCCGGACGATGGGCACGGTGCCGTAGCGCATGGCGATCATCTGGGCCAGACCGCAGGGCTCGCTCTTGGAGGGCATCAGGAGCATATCGGCGCCGGCGTAGATCGCCTGGGCCAGCTCCGCGTTGTAGCCCAGATAGACCGCCATCCGGCCGGGATAGTTGGGCAGCTGCCGCTCAAAGAACTGCTCGTAGCCATAGTCCCCGGACCCCAGCACCACGAACTGGCACCGGAGGTTCATCATATCTCCGAACACCTTGCAGATCAGATCCAGCCCCTTGTGGCTGACCAGGCGGCTCACGATGGCGATAACGGGGGTATCCGCCTCCTCGTTGAGGTGGAGCCGCTGCTGGAGCAGCTGCTTGTTCCGGGCCTTGCCCTCCATCTTCTTCGCGCTGTAGTGCCGGGGGAGGGCCGGGTCGGTGTTGGGGTCGTACTTCACCATGTCCAGGCCGTTGAGCACGCCGCTGACCTTGTAGGCGTTCAAATTCATCACGCCGTCCAGGCCGTGGGCGAAGTAGGGCTGGCGCAGCTCCTGGGCGTAGGTGGGGCTGACGGTGGTGATGGCATCGGAACACATCAGCGCCCCCTTCAGCAGGTTCACATCGCCGGAGAAAGCCACGGTGCCGTCCTCGAACCAGCCGGGGGCCAGGCCGAAGAGATCCTGGAGGGTCTCCTTGCCGTAGCGGCCCTGGTACTCGATATTGTGGATGGTGAATACGGTCTTGATGCCCCGGACGGCCTCCCACCGGACGGACTCGTCCCGGAGATAGATGGGCACCAGGGCGGTCTGCCAGTCGTTGCAGTGGATCACCTCGGGCATCCAGGCCATGGCCGGCAGCAGGGCCACCACCGCCCGGGAGAAGAAGCCGAAGCGCTCGCCGTCGTCATAGTAGCCGTAGAGACGGCCCCGCTTGAAGTAGTGCTCGTTGTCGATGAAATACCAGGTCGCGCTTTCGTGCTCCAGCTTGAAGAGGCCGGCATAGATCCGCCGCCAGCCCAGGGGCACATCATCGATGCAGCAGACGAACTCCATCTTATCCCGCCATTCCTGGCCTACGCTCTCATAGAGCGGCAGCACCACAGCCACCTCATTGCCGGCTTGGGCCAGAGCCTGGGGCAGGGAGCCGGCCACGTCGGCCAGGCCGCCGGTCTTGCAGAAGGGGACTGCCTCAGACGCTACGAAGAGAATCTTCATGGTGATTTCCTCCTTAAAAATAGGTGAAGGCTATGAAAACGCTCACGCGGCGGGGGGTATGAGACCCCCGCCGCATAGGCTGTTTTTAGATGACCTTGCCCTTCGCGATGGCCATGGGGCAGCTGGCCGTGGCGGCCAGGGTGATCTCCTCACCGATGTGGACGCCCTTGTCGGCGATGATGTGGTTCAGGTCCGAGCCCCGGCCCACCACCACGTCCTGCATCAGGATGCAGTTGCGGACCACGGCGCCCTTGCCCACGGTGACGCCCCGGAAGAGGATGGAGTTCTCCACGGTGCCCTCCACGGTGCAGCCATCGGCCACGATGGAGTTGACGCAGCCCCCCTCGGGGTCGAGGTAGGTGGAGGAGTTGTTGCGCTCCTTGGTGTAGATCGGCCGCTCGACAGGGAACAGCTGCTGCCGCTTGGCGGGATCTAAAAGCTCCATGCTGCGGTCGTAGTACTCGTTCAGGGTGCGGATCTGGGATGCGGCCCCCTCCCACAGGAAGGCCCGGCGCTTCAGCTGCTTGTTCTGGAGCACGGAGATGCGGAAGCTGTACCGGTCATGGATCATGGCGTCCTCCACCGACTGGAGCAGCAGGGACTTGGACAGCAGGAAGATCTCTAGGGACCGGACGCCCTTGGGATCGCGGACGCCGAAGATGGTCTCGATGATGTTGTTGTCCTTGTCCAGGGTGAAGTAGGTGGCGTCCTCCACATGGTCCTTGTTGTCCACGCACACCACGGTGACATCTGCCCCGGAGCGGATATGGTCCTCATAGACCTCCCGCAGGTCCAGGTTGATGATCACATCGCTGTCGGCCAGGAGGACGTAGTCCTGCCGGATCTTCTCCAGGTAGCTGTACACGTTGTCCAGGGCGTCCATCTTGCCCCGGAAGTCGGTGACGGCCCGGTTCTGGTAGAGGCCGAAGGGGGGCAGCAGCTTCAATCCGCCGTGGAGGCGGCTCAGGTTCCAGTCCTTGCCGGAGCCGATGTGGTCCAGCAGGCTCTGGTAGTTGCCGGAGAGGATGACGCCTACGTCGGTGATGCCGGCGTTGACCATGTTGCTGAGCATGAAGTCGATAAAGCGGTAGCGGCCGCAGAAGGGGACGGAGGCGGGCACCCGCTGCTCTGTCAGCTCCTTCAGCCCTGTATGCCACTGATGGGCAAAGATAATTCCGTGTACTCCGTTCATCGGGACACCTCCTCATGATCACGATTCATCATCTTTTTCGGCGCGACGACCTCACCGGCGCCGATCTTGGTGGCGGGGCCCAGGACGGCGATGCCCCACTGGTCGGGATCGTAGCCCGCCGGGTCGCCGCCCACCTTGGCCTGGGGACCCACTACGGCGCCCTCGCCCACGATGGCGTACTCCACCACCGCGCCGGGCTCCACTTTCACGCCGGGCATCAGCACGCTGTAGGCCACCTTGGCCCCCTCGGCGATGGTCACGCCGGCGGAGAGGACGGAGTTCTCCACCGTGCCCTCCACGCAGCACCCCTGGGTCAGCACGCTGTGCTGCACGCTGGCCTTCTTGCCCATGAAAGCAGGGGGCAGGGGGGACAGGCGGGCCCGGATGGGCCAGGAGCTCTCCAGCAGATCCAGCTGGTCCCTGGCCAGCATATCCATGTTGGCGTCCCAGAGGCTCTCCAGGGTGCCCACGTCCTTCCAGTAGCCCTCGAAGCGGTAGGCCATCATGTTCTCCCCATTGCAGAGCATCTTGGGGATGATGTTCTTGCCGAAGTCGTTGGAGGAGCTGGTATCGGCCTCGTCGTCGATCAGGTACTGCCGCAGCTTCTGCCAGGAGAACACATAGATGCCCATGGACGCTAGGTTGCTCTTGGGCTCCTTGGGCTTCTCCTGGAACTCCACGATCTTATCGGCGGCGTCCACGTTCATGATGCCGAAGCGGCTGGCCTCGTCCCAGGGGACCTCCAGCACGGCGATGGTGCAGTCGGCCTGGGTCTGCTTGTGGTAGGAGACCATCTTGGCGTAGTCCATCTTATAGATATGGTCGCCGGACAGGATGACCACATAGTCCGGATCATAGATGTCCACGAAGCCGATGTTCTGGTAGATGGCGTTGGCCGTGCCCTTATACCAGCTGCCCTGGTCCCCCTCCTTCATGTAGGGGGGCAGGATATGGACGCCGCCGGTGGAGTTGTCCAGGTCCCAGGGCTGGCCGGAGCCGATGTAGTTGTTCAGTTCCAACGGCTTGTACTGGGTCAGCACGCCCACGGTGTCGATACCGGCGTTGGCGCAGTTGGACAGGGGGAAGTCGATGATGCGGTACTTTCCGCCGAAGGGGACGGCGGGCTTTGCCACGTTGCCGGTCAGGACATAGAGGCGGCTGCCCTGCCCGCCCGCCAGCAGCATGGCGATGCATTCCTTTTTCATAACAATATCCTCACTTCACAGTTTTTGCGCTGGATCTGCCTGTTTTCTTTGCCGCTGTCTTAGCGGCGGGGGTCTTTTTGGCCTCCGAGCCGGCCTTTGCCCTCCTGACCGGCTTTTTGACCTCTGGGGACTTGCCGGAGTCTGCCGCGGTCTCCTTTGGCTTCTTGGCTGCCTTGGGCTTGGCCCGGGGCCGGCCGGAGCACTCGAAGAAGGCCGCGCCCAGGGGCGGGACCCGGATGGCGGCGGAGTTCTCCCGTCCGTGGGAGTCGATCCACTCCACCGGCACCGGCTGGCTGTTCAGCACGCCGCTGCCGCCGAAGCGCTCGGCATCGCTGTTGAGCACCTCCCGCAGCTCCCGGCAGGGCGGCACGCCCAGGCGGTAGCCCTCATAGGCCAGGGGGGAGAAGTTGACCACGCAGATAAGCACCTTGCCCTGCTTATCCCGGCGGAGGAAGGCGATGACGTTGTTGCTGTTGTCATCCGCCACCAGCCACTCAAAGCCCTGCCAGTCAAAGTCCACCTCCCACAGGGGGGACTGCTTATGGTAGAAGGCGTTGGCTTCCCGGATGAAGTCATGGAGCTGCCGGTTCTCCTCGTTCTCCAGCAGATCCCAGTCCAGCGCCTTCTGGAAGGCCCACTCCGCCTCGGTGCCCAGCTCCACGCCCATGAAGCTCAGCTTTTTGCCGGGGTGGCCTAAGAGGTAAGAGTAGAAGCCCCGGACGCCGGCGAACTTCCGCCAGCGGTCGCCGGGCATCTTTCCCAGGACGGAGCCCTTCATATGGACCACCTCGTCGTGGGACATGGGCAGGACATAGTTCTCCGAGAAGGCGTACATCATGGAGAAGGTGATGTCCCGGTGGTTATGCTGCCGGAAGAAGGGGTCCATCTTCAGATAGTGGCACATGTCGTTCATCCAGCCCATGTTCCACTTCAGGTTGAACCCCAGGCCGCCGGCATCGGGGGGATAGGTGACCATGGGCCAGGCGGTGCTCTCCTCGGCCACCATCAGCACGTCCTGGTCGATGGTGAAGGCGGTCTTGTTCAGCTCCTTCAAAAAGTCGATGGCCTCCAGATGCTCCTTGCCGCCGTTCTTGTTGGCGACCCACTCCCCGTCCTTCCGGTCGTAGTCCAGGTAGAGCATACTGGCCACGGCGTCCACCCGGAGGCCGTCGATGTGGTACTCCTTCAGCCAGAAGGCGGCGGAGGAGAGGAGGAAGCTCTTCACCTCCGGCCGGGCGTAGTCAAAGACGCTGGTGCCCCAGCTCTTGTGCTCGCCCTTCCGGGTATCGGCGTACTCATAGCAGGGGGTGCCGTCGAAGTGGTAGAGGCCGTGGGCGTCCTTGCAGAAGTGGGAGGGGACCCAATCCAGGATGATGCCGATGTGGTTCTGGTGCATATGGTCCACGAAGAACTTGAAGTCATCGGGGGTACCGTAGCGGGAGGTGGGGGCGTAGTAGCCGGTGACCTGGTAGCCCCAGCTGTCGTCCAGGGGGTACTCGGTGACGGGCATCAGCTCGATATAGTCGAAGCCCATCTCCTTCACATAGGCGGCCAGCTGGACGGCCAGGTCCCGGTAGTCGATGAAGTCCCCGTTCTCCCGCCGCCGCCAGGACCCCAGGTGGACCTCATAGATGTTCAGCGGCGAGGCGCTGAACGGGTGCTCCCGCCGGAACTTCCGCCACTTGTCGTCCCCCCAGCTGTACTCCCCCAGGTCGTAGATCTTGGAGCAGTTGCCGGGGCGGGTCTCGAAGTGGAAGCCGTAGGGGTCGGCCTTCATCCGCTGCTCCCCGTCGGGGCCGGTGACGGCGTATTTATAATTGTCGTAGCGGTCCATCCCAGGGATGAAGCAGGACCAGATGCCGCCCTCGCCCTTCTCCATGGGGGCCTTGGTATCGTCCCACTGGTCGAAGTCCCCTACCACAGAAACGGCCTTGGCGTTGGGCGCCCAGACCCGGAATACATAGCCGGCCGTCCCGTCCACCGTGGCCGGATGGGAGCCCATGAACTCATAGGCCGCAGTACACGTCCCGCTGTGGAACAGATAGGAATTGGTCTTATCCATTTCGCGGTGTATCATGATCGGTATACCTCCTAATTTTCCGCCTTCCGCGGGTGCTTTTGTCGAATTTTGCCAGCTATACTGGCAGTCCGGCGGCTCCCGGAGCAATATTGGCATTATTATACAAGGTATACAAGAAAAAGGCAAGTTCTCTCCCCTATTTTTGGAACAGCATTTCCAACAAAAATCACGGGGATGAATGGGCGTTTTGTGCATAAGACCAGTCCGGCAGCTCTTTCACGGACGTTTTTCGACATTTTGTCCATTCAACGGGAACATCTGTCCTTCCCGCCTCAGTACCCTATCAGGGCGCTCCAGAGCCGCCGCTGCCCCTCGGGATAGGCGGCGGTCTTCTGCCCGCCGTAGCCCCGCCGGGCCAAAAACAGGTCCCCGACCTCCTCCAGGGGCGCCAAGGCCGGACAGGCGCCGGCGGGGAGATAGGTCCCCTCCGCCGACCAGTCCCCCTCCGGCGGCAGGGAGCCGTCCAGCAGCGAGAGGACCTGGTAGCTCTCCTGGAAGAGGGCCGGGTCCTCCAGGAGGAAGATCTCGCTCTCGCAGCCGTCGATATCCGCCAGGATCGAGGACATGACGGCGTAGGCGGTGTAGGCGCTGGCGATGTCCTGCCCCTGGATGGGCGTAACGATGTATTGCCGGAGGGCCACGGTGACCTGGCCGTCGCCGTCCAGGTCCTCCCCCAGACCGGCCAGGGCCGCCTCCACGGCGGCAGCGGCCTCCTCCCCCAGGCGGCGGGAGCCCACATAGGCGATCTGGTAGTCCGGCAGGGTCTTGCCGATGCCCAGGGCGTTCCATAGGAGATATCCCCCGGCCAGCACCAGGGCCGCGGCGGTCACCACATACCAGAAGTGATAGTCCCACCAGTTCTGCCACCGCTGTTTCCGGGTCATCTGCACCGGCTCCTCCGGCTGCACGTCCCGGTTCAGCCACTCTAAATACCTGCTGGCCACCGCGCATCCTCCTTCGTCTCTGGAAAAGGGGCAGGCCCCGGACCGCGCCCAGGGCCTTATCGCCATGGTCCGGGGGCATCCCGCGCCCCGGAGGACCATCTGTTTTTTCTATTCTATCACAGATCCCCAGGGCAGGCAAGGGCAGAATCGCCGTCTTGAATATAAAAATGTGGCGAATCAGAAATAGCCTTACCTGGATACAGACCGATGAGAAGAGCTTGCTTCGTTTCTGGCGTACCTTCAATCATAGCAGGCCTCGCCGCTGGATGCGAGCAATCTTCTCATCTTGCTAAGAGCAAGTCAAGTCTTATCTATCATTGCTACTTTGATATTTTCATTCGTTTTGACATTATTAACTTACTTTGTACGGTTGTATAGCAGAATATCTTGGAAAACAGGCAAAATGCTTGTCTATATCGCCAATTTACATTTTGTCCCAGCAGTGGTATCCTATAGACAGATTTCAACTTCTTAAAATCAAAATCATTTTTGGAGGTAGACCCAATGAAAAAGTTCTGGTCCTTTGTCCTTTCCTTGGTGCTCTTGCTCTTGTGCGTTCCTGCACCAGCCTATGCTGCTGAGTTAGCAGCAGACGACCTTGTCGATTACGATGAACTTACCCTAGCGCTCAACTCTGCGGAATACTTGAAACCCCACGGCGTTCTTTCCGATGTTGACTTCAACAACATCGAGATATCCGGGCGGATAAAGACTTACGATTTCACAGATGATGGCATCAAATACAACAAGGATTTTATCGCGCTGAAATCCGACGGAGCGTTGGTCGCATGGGCAATCGAGGTCAAGGACGGCAACAACGTCTTCTATCAAATCTCCCCTGTCTATGTGGCCGAAGTCAACCAAGTCACAAGCGAGAAGACAGAGTTTGCACTGATATATGATCACGATGCGTGCTATCTATATGATGGGGCCACTTTGTATAAACTCGGCGATATTTCAACTGAAATTGAGTATCGTGCTACGATTACATCTATCGACGATGTGACATCGGGTTCGCAAATAGAGCTAAACAATATGCAAGACGCCTCAAGCTTTGTCTACACATCGCTTCCTACTAGCAGAACCCCTGTCTATTATGAGTGTAATATAAAATTCGTTTCGCAAAATCCTCCCAGTATGCTGTGCTGGGCAGCGTCTGCTGCATGCATCACTAACTATAAAATGGGAACAACTTTTACTGCTGAGAATATTGCAGAAAAATACTACGGATCGCCAAATTATAATAAAAATGCTGGTATCCCATCCGCCAAGATAACAAGTCTTTATCAAAACACATGTGGTCTTGCATATACATATCAAGAAATACGAGTTCCAGAAAATATTATTTTCAAAAATATTATAAATGATTTCCCACTTTGTGGATCATTTGAAGGAAAAATTACAATAGGTGGAAATACATATGTTGGATGGCATGATACTGTAGTTTATGGGGTGAATTTGACAAGCGGCTATATCTATATCATGGATCCTAACTCCGGCTTTTGCACATGTAAAAGCACCGGTAGTACATACACATACACGAGTACATACGATAATGCCACATATACTCTAAAAGGTGGGGCATGTAGGTATTGGGCAGGATAATGTTATATGGTATGAGGCGACCTTTTCTGCGTTTTTTTGCGATTGTTTGTATTTCCATATCTGCATTTTTTTGCTTCCAATATTATATACGCCCCCCTACAGAGCGGTTTGACTTCGTTGACTGCACCATAGGAGTGCTTGGCGGCGATGGGACCATCATAGCTCATTTGGACCAGGATGACACCGATGAGTTTCTCGATATCCTGGCGAATGCAGATTTAGGCCCGCAGGACGGCAGCTTTTTGGAGCATCCGACTATCGGTTGGCGAAGATCGTATAGAGTGTTCCTCCGAAACGGCAAGACGGTAGACATTTTTACGATGGCCGACTATCTGGTCATTGACGATATGTGCTATAAATGTGACCAAGAGAGCAGAGCAAAAATAGATGTCTACTATCAAGAAGTCTATCGAGAGGTATATCCAATCGGCAAAACAGCTTCCTGAGCCCCGTCAAACAGCAACGGCGTGTAGGCCACTTTTATGACCAGAACGCGGAGAGGTCTACCCTCTCCGCGTTCCTTTGCGCCTATGCTCAGCGGCTCATGTAGGGCCCCGCTTGTAAAAACGCACAAAAACAGGGGGGCATTTTTCCACAGGAGCAGGCGGGAAATTCCAAATTCCCACTTGTAGAACCTGGGAAAAGGTGTTACAATGGCCTGGAAGGAGCGGGACGGGGACCGTCCGGCGCTCCTTAAATCAGATGGAAGAATACGATCGAGGAGGAACACCCCAATGAACAGTTATGTCGCCAGCGTGATCGAGTATGTGAAGCAGCGCCACGCCAACGAGCCGGAGTTCGTGCAGACCGTGGAAGAGGTCCTCAGCTCCATCTCTCCCGTGATCGACGCCCACCCCGAGTATGAGAAGGCCGACCTTCTCAAGCGGATGGTGGAGCCGGAGCGGATGTTCACCTTCCGGGTGGTCTGGTGTGACGATGCCGGCCAGTGGCACACGAACATCGGTTACCGCTGCCAGTTCAACGGCGCCATCGGCCCCTACAAGGGCGGCCTGCGGTTCCAGAAGAACGTCTACCCCGGCATCATCAAGTTCCTAGGCTTCGAGCAGACCTTCAAGAACAGCCTCACCGGCCTGCCCATCGGCGGCGGCAAGGGCGGCTCGGACTTCGACCCCGCCGGCAAGAGCGAGGCGGAGATCATGCGCTTCTGCCAGTCCTTCATGACCGCCCTCTACCGCTACATCGGCCCGGATATCGATGTCCCCGCCGGCGACATGGGCGTGGGCGGCCGGGAGATCGGCTACCTCTTCGGCCAGTACCGCCGGCTGAAGGGCGTGTGGGAGAACGGCGTGCTCACCGGCAAGGGCTTCTCCTACGGCGGCTCCCTGACCCGCCCCGAGGCCACCGGCTACGGCGCCATGTACTACCTCCAGGAGGTCCTCAAGCACGAGGGCGAGGATATCAAGGGCAAGACCATCGCCTGCGCCGGCTTCGGCAACGTGACCTGGGGCATCTGCAAGAAGGCCAACCACCTGGGGGCCAAGGTGGTCACCCTGTCCGGCCCCGACGGCTACATCTACGATCCCGACGGCGTCTCCTCCTCCCAGGAGAAGATCGACTACCTGGTCACCATGCGCAACTCCGGCCGGAACCGGGTCCAGGACTACGCGGACAAGTTCGGCGTGGAGTTCCACCCCGGCGAGAAGCCCTGGGGCGTGAAGGTGGATGTGATCATGCCCTCCGCCATGCAGAACGATGTCCATATGGAGCACGCCAAGCAGATCGCCGCCAACGGCATCAAGTACTACATCGAGGTGGCCAATATGCCCACCACCAACGACGCCCTCCAGTTCCTCCGGGAGCAGCCGGGGATGATCGTGGCCCCCTCCAAGGCTGTCAACGCCGGCGGCGTGGGCGTATCCGCCCTGGAGATGAGCCAGAACAGCGAGCGGCTGGTCTGGACCGCCGAGGAGGTGGACGCCCAGCTGCGGAAGATGATGGAGAACATCCATCGGGTCAGCGTGGAGGCCGCCGAGGAGTACGGCCTGGGCTACGACCTGGTGTCCGGTGCCAACATCGCCGGCTTCAAGAAGGTGGCCGAGGCCATGATGGAGCAGGGCTGCTTCTGAGCCGCGGCAAAACAGCTACATACATCGCCAAGGGGCGCCGGGATCATCCGGCGCCCCTTCATCGTCCCCATCCCTTTTCTATCCCTTCTTTTTCATCTCCTCCAGGTCCGTCCACAGCGGGCGCTTCTCCCGCTGGGCCGCTGCGGCGCGCATGGCATCGGTCATCGCGTCGAAGCGGGCCTTGCTGGCCAGCTGTCTGATATCCCGGGTGGTGACATCGGTCACCACCGGCACGCCGGGGAAGGGCTGGAAGAACTCGTCCAGGTAGAACATATCATAGTAGTTCTCCGCGCCGAACCCGTCCTCGTCCGGCGCCTCGTAGCCGGCCTCCTGCCAGACCAGGAAGGCCCGGGAGCCGTCCAGCCCCGCCAGCAGGTAGGACTCCTGGGGCTGGAAGGCCAGCAGGCCCATGGCGTTGAGCAGCCGGCCGGGATAGCAGCCCTCGTGCCAGTAGTGCATCCGTTCAGGGATAAAAAACTCCCAGCGGAGCAAACTGTTCCGCAGAAGGCCCGGCCGGCGGTCCAGCTCCTGCCGCAGGCGGTCCTGGGCCTGGGCGCTGCCGTAGATGGCAGCCCGGAGCAGCCACATATCCGCCCCCTTTTGCAGGTAGGCCGGGGTGACGATCGGGCTCTTCGCCGGGTCAGTCAGGTACTCCGAGAGGGCCAGCATCGCCTGGGCATCCCCCTGGGCGCAGGCATCGGCCAGCTGCTGGAGGGCGGGGCTCGCCGCCTGGACCGGCGGCGGCAGGGCGGCGGAGGCGGCCGGGGGCTGCTGCTTTTTGAAAGATCGGAACATATCGAACATAGCGTTTCTCCTTTCTCTGTAAGGCCGGTGGGGATGGTCCTATCTTATCACCCCCGTCCACCGCCCTTTGCAAAGGATCTCCGCCCGGCTGTTCCGTCCTCTTTTTCGCCGGAATGGGTCTGGGCCCCCTCTGTCCGCTGCCCAAATGCCTATGTCCGTCCATTTTCACAATTCTGTCTGAAAAATTTTTTCCGGTTTTCCTATGAGAAGTCCTTGCAAAATCCATGAAATCGTAGTAGACTTAGTTAATAATGTGACAATAGCCCGGAGGCATCGTCACGACCGGCGGCACGGCCGCCTGCGAAAGGAGTGGTTCCCCATGGCTTGCGAACACAGCCACGACGGCCATACCCATGACCATCCCCACGACCATCCCCACAGCCACGATGGTCACACCCATCCCCATAGCCATGACCACGGCGGCGGCCCTATGGACGCCTCGAAGGCCCTGGCCCTTTTGACCTATATGCTGGACCACAACGTCCACCACTGCGCGGAGCTGCAGGACCTGGGCAGCGCCCTCACCGGCGAGGCCGCCCACCAGGTGGCCCACGCAGTGGAGGCCTTCGACCAGGCCAACGGCTATCTGGCCAGCGCGATCGAGGAGTTGAAGAAGAAGTAATGTGCCTTTCTACTGTCTATCAAAACAAGCCCGATGAGGAGAACATCTACTGCAAGTATGTGGCGAAGATCGAGATCAACGGCGACACCCTCACCTTCACCGATGTGATGGGCGACACCGTCACGGCCCAGGGCCGCCTCCTCTCCGCCGACCTCACCGGCGGCTGTGTCATCTTCCAAGGAGCGTGACGGCGATGGCGGCGTATGAGCTGGTCTGCGAGATCTTCAACCAGTGTTCCGGCAACCAGATGCGGGACGTGGACTTCCAGGAGATCGAGGTGGAGGACACCGATGCCTATCTGGCCTCCATCGAGCCGAAGGCCACCGTCACCCGGACGGACATGCCCGGCGGCGTGATCATCTATGATACCGACATCGCCGGACTGCGCAAGCGCTATAGCTTTACACCGATCTGAGAAAGGATGCGATCGCTATGGGAATGACCGATCTGCAATTCAAAAGTTACTTGAAGCAGCTCATTCGAGCCTTGGAGGCAGCTGAGAGCAAGGAGAGCAAGGAAGAGATCTTAGCTGAGCTGGCTAAGCTGAAGCAAGATCTGCAGGAGGCCATGATCGGCTGATCAAGATCCTGTGACCCCCCAGCGGCAGTGCCGCTGAAAAATATACTGCGTATGGAGGACAATGACCTATGAGTGTAGCATCGATCTTTGAGGAGCGGGCAGCGTTTTCATTCGAGGTGTTCCCCCCCAAGACGGACGTGGGCATGGAGAAGCTCTGCGGCGCCGGCGGCGTGCTGGAGCAGCTCTACACCCTGAATCCGGATTACATCTCCTGCACCTACGGCGCCGGCGGCACCAACGTGGGCAAGAACCTGGAGGTCCTGGACAAGATCCAGAAGGACGGCAAGTGTACCCCCGTCACCCACTTCACCTGCATCGGCAACACCCGTGAGGGCATCAAGGAGCAGCTGAGCACTTACCTGGAGCATGGCATCGACCATATGCTGGCCCTCCGGGGCGACCTGCCCTTCGGCTGGACCGGCACCGGCGGCGACCTGCACTACGCCACCGAGCTGGTGAAGTTCGTCCGCAAGGAGTTCGGCGACAAGTTCACCATCGCCGTGGCCGGCTCCCCCGAGGGCCACATCGCCTGCCGCTCCCTGGAGGCGGACATCGGCTTCCTCAAGCAGAAGCAGGACGAGGGCGCGGACTACATCATGACCCAGCTGTGCTGGGATATGGACCAGTTCAAGTACTGGCTGGAGGCCATCCGGGGCGCCGGCATCTGGATGCCCGTGGACGTGGGCATCATGCCCATCCTGGATATGTCCGCCACCATCAACATGGCCCTCAGCCGCAACGGCTGCGTCATGCCCCGGGAGCTGTGCGAGATCATCTCCAAGAACTGGATCTTCCCCAACCCCTTCTCCGTGGGCCTCAAGACCGCCAAGGGCGACGACGCCTGCTTCGATGCCGATATCGAGGGCAAGAAGAAGAGCTTCAAGGAGGCCGGCATCGCCTACACCATCCGCCAGATCGACGAGTACCGGGCCTGCGGCATCGACGGTATCCACCTCTATGCCCTGAACAAGTATGACGACGTGGCCCGCATCGTGAAGGAGAGCGGCATCGTAGACCTGTAAGGGATCTCTCAAAAGCGTTAGAAAACAGGAAAAGCAAGGAGTGTTGCTTCTATGACACAGACCATCGCATTGGCCGGCAAGGGCGGCGTAGGCAAGACCACCATCTGCGGGATGCTGATCCAGTATCTCTGCCGGAAGAAAAACGGCGCGGTGCTGGCGGTGGACGCCGACGCCAACTCCAACCTCAACGAGGTGCTGGGGGTGGAGGTGGAGATGACCCTGGGGGAGATCCGGGAGACCATCGCCCAGGCGGGCATCGATCCCAGCGTGATCCCGGGGGGCATGACCAAGGCCGACTATGCGGACATGATGTTCTCTGACGCTCTGATCGAAAACGACGACTTCGATATGCTGGTCATGGGCCGGACCCAGGGCAAGGGCTGCTACTGCTATGTCAACGGCGTCCTGGGCGCCCAGGTGGACAAGTACGCCAAGAACTACCGCTATGTGGTGGTGGACAACGAGGCGGGCCTGGAGCATATCAGCCGGGGCATCCTGCCCAAGGTGGACACCATCCTCTTAGTCAGCGACTGCTCCCGCCGGGGCATCCAGGCGGTGGGCCGTATCGCGGAGATGATCCGGGAGCTGAAGCTGGGGGCCTCCCAGGTGAAGCTGATCGTCAACCGCGCCCCAGGCGGGGTCCTGAACGACGGCGTGAAGGAAGAGATCGCCAAGCAGGGCCTGGACCTCATCGGCGTGGTGCCCCATGACGATACCGTCTACGAGTTCGATGCCGAGGGCCGCCCCAGCGTGGAGGTGCCGGAGGCGTCCCCCATCAAGCAGGCGGTCCACGCCATCTTCGACCAGCTGACACTATGATCTGTTTCGACTCCGCCGGAAGGGCGGTCACAAAAATTATGGAAGGGAGCAAACTGCCATATGCCTTTTGCTAAGAAGCCGCAGGTGTTCAACGCGTCTATCAACGAGCTGACCATCGGTACCGGCGACAAGGCCGTCACCCTGGGCGGCCAGAACGTCTACAACCTCTACACATTCGATGCCCCCATCGCCAACCGCCCCAAGGTGGGCCTGGAGATCTCCGACAACGGCTGCGACATCCCCGCCGCGCTCTTCGCCGGTGTGGACTGCCCCGTGGAGCGGGCCAAGAAGGCCGCTGCTCTGGACTGCGTGGACTTCCTCTGCATCCGCTTTGACGGCGCCGATCCCAACGGCGAGAACAAGAGCGTGGAGGAGTGCGTGGAGCTGGCGAAGAAGATCGCTGACACGGTGGATAAGCCCCTGGTCATCGCCGGGTGCAAGAACATCGAGAAGGACAGCGAGCTGTTCACCAAGATGAGCGAGGCCCTCCAGGGCAAGAACATCCTGATCCTCTCCGCCAAGGAGGAGAACTACAAGGGCGTGGCCGCCTCCGCCGGCCTGGCCTATGGCCAGAAGGTGGGCGCGGAGAGCGCCGTGGATATCAACCTGGCCAAGCAGCTCAACGTCCTCATCACCCAGATGGGCGTCAACGGCAAGAACGTGGCCATGAACGTAGGCTCTGCCGCCGCCGGCTACGGCTTTGAGTATGTGGCCTCCACCATGGAGCGCGTGAAGGCCGCCGCCCTGGGCCAGAACGATGCCGCCCTCCAGATGCCCATCGTCACCCCCGTGGGCGCCGAGGCCTGGAGCGTGAAGGAGGCCATGGCCTCCGCCGAGGATATGCCCGAGTGGGGCGACCAGGAGACCCGGGGCATCGCCATGGAAGTGGAGACGGCTGCCGCCTGCCTGGCCTACGGCTCTGATGCCGTGATCCTCAAGCACCCCAGCTCTGCGGAGACCATCGCGCGGCTGATCGCCGCTTTAATGTAAGGAGGGCGTGGAACTATGGCTCTGAAAGGTCTTGACATTTTTAAGCTGACCCCCAAGACGAACTGCAAGGACTGCGGCAACCCCACCTGCATGGCCTTCGCCATGAAGGTGGCCCAGGGCGCCATCGGGCTGGACAAGTGCCCCCATATGTCCGCTGAGGCGCTGGCCGCCCTGTCCGACGCCACGGCTCCTCCCATGAAGTCTCTCCAGGTGGGCGACCACAAGCTGGGCGGCGAGACCGTCCTCAGCCGCCACGAGAAGACCTTCGTCTCCAAGTCCCTGTACGCCGTCCATGTCTGCGACTGCATGGACGCCGCCGCCCAGGACGCCGCGATCGCCGCCATCCCCGCCGTGGACTACGAGCGGATCAGCGAGCGGATGTATGTGGAGATGGTCTATGTGGGCCACTCCCATGAGAAGAGCGCCGAGGACTACGCCGCCCTGGTGGGCAAGGTGAAGGGCCTGGGCCGTACCCTGGTCTTAGGCTGCACCGACGTTGAGGCTGCCAAGGCCGCCCTGGCTGCCGCCGCTGGCTGCGATGTGATCCTCAACGGCGCCAACGAGGACAACTACGCCGAGATGAGCGCCCTGGCCACCGAGGCCAAGATCATCCTGGGCGTCCGCGCCGCCTCCATCGATGCCCTCCACGCCACCGTGGAGAAGCTGGAGGCCGCCGGCAACAAGAACCTGATCCTGGATGTGGGCACAGAGAACGTCAAGGACGCCTATGCCGCCGCCATCCAGATCCGCCGGGCCGCTCTGAAGGACGGCGACCGCTCCTTCGGCTATCCCTCCATCGTCAACGTGGCCGCCCTGGCCAAGGGCGACCGCCACCTGGAGGACGCTCTGGTGGCTCTGTTCACCTGCAAGTACGGCTCCATCATCGTCACCAGCTCCATGGACTACGCCCGGGCCCTGCCTCTCTACGGCCTGCGGCAGAACATCTTCACCGATCCTCAGAAGCCCATGAAGGTCACCCCGGGCATCTATCCCCTCAATGGCGCCGACGAGAACGCCGTCTGCTGCCTGACCGTGGACTTCGCCCTGACCTACTTCGTGGTCTCCGGTGAGCTGGAGCGCTGCGGCGTGCCCGTGAACTTCCTGATCACCGACGCGGGCGGCCTCTCCGTGCTGACCGCCTGGGCCGCCGGCAAGCTCTCCGCCAGCTCCATCGCCAAGTTCTTCGAGGAGCAGGACATCGCCGGCAAGATCAAGAACCGCACCCTGATCATCCCCGGCAAGGTGGCCGTGCTGAAGGGCGAGATCGAGGCCAAGCTGCCCGACTGGAACATCGTGGTGGGCACCAACGAGGCCATCCAGATCGTCAACTTCATGAAGCAGTACAAGCAGTAAGCGTCTCCGGGCAGTCCGGCCCGGCCGGACTGCCCTCACTATTTATGATGTAAGGAGAAGATCGAAAATGGCAAAATTCATCACCATCGGCGAGCGCATCCACTGCATCTCCCCCGCCATCCGGGAGGCTATGAACACCATGAACCCCGAGCCCATCCTCAAGCGGGCCAAGGAGCAGCTGGACGCCGGCGCTACTTATCTGGACGTGAACATCGGCCCTGCCGAGAGCAACGGTCCCCAGCTGATGCAGTGGGCAGTCAAGCTCCTCCAGGAGAACTTCGACAACGTGCCTCTGGCTCTGGATACCGCCAACAAGGCTGCCATCGAGGCCGGCATCGCCGTCTATAACCGGGCCAAGGGCAAGCCCATCGTCAACTCCGCCGACGCCGGCGACCGCATCAGCAACATCGACCTGGCCGCCGCCAACGACGCCATCGTCATCGCCCTGTGCTCCGCCGAGGGCATCGCCGCCGACAACGATGAGCGGATGATGCACTGCCAGAACATGCTGGAGCGGGGCCTGGGTCTGGGCATGGAGGCCGAGGACCTGTGGTTCGACCCCCTGTTCCTGGTGGTCAAGGGGATGCAGGATAAGCAGATGGACGTGCTGGAGGCCATCAAGATGTTCTCCGACATGGGCCTCAACACCACCGGCGGCCTGAGCAACAACTCCAACGGTATGCCCAAGCACATCCGTCCCATCATGGACTCCGCCCTGGTGGCCATGTGCATGATGCAGGGCCTGACCTCCGCCATCGTCAACCCCTGCGACACCCGCCTGATGGAGACCATCAAGAGCTGCGACATCTTCAAGAACAACACCCTGTACGCCGACTCCTACCTGGAGATCTGATCTCCCCTAGGGGCCTGACAGAGGCCGGCCCAAACCGGCCTCTGTCTTGTCATTCGCCTATCCCCCCAGGGGGGTCATCAAACTTTGCAGGAGGAACACTATGAGCGCTTTGACTGATCTGATCTACTCCGGTTCCAACGCGGTCGCCGGCCTGACCGAGGGCGCTGTCAACGACGCCATCGCCAAATACGGCCCGGAGGCCCCCATCGCCTTCCCCAACACCGCCTACTTCTTCCCCACCATCTACGCCGCCACCGGCGTGAAGGTCAAGACCTTGGGGGACCTGCCTGCCTGCGTGGGCGTGCTGAAGAGTCTGATCACGAACCAGGACGACATCGGCGCGGCGCTGAACGCCGGCCTGGCCACCGCCGTGGGGGCGGAGATCATCGAGGGCCTGAAGTATGTGAACGGCGCGGACCCCTATGCTGAGGACAGCGGTATCGGCTTCGTGCCCGATCCCATCATCCGTTCCCTGGGCGTGCCCCTGGTCACCGGCGACATCCCCGGCGTGGCCGTGGTCCTGGGCAAGGCCGATGACGCCGCCAACGTGGCGAAGATCGTGAAGGACTACCAGTCCAAGGGCATCCTGACCTTCCTGATCGGCGACTGCATCGAGCAGGCGGCAGAGCAGGGGGTCAAGATGGGCCTGGAGCTGCGGGTGGTGCCCCTGGGCCACGATGTGACCAGCGTCATCCATGTGGTGACCGTGGCCGTCCGGGCCGCCCTGATCTTCGGCAACCTGACCCCCGGCGACCTGCCCGGCCTGCTGAAGTACACCAAGGAGCGGGTCCCCGCCTATGTCAACACCTTCGGCGCCTTAGATCCCGTGGTGGTCTCCGCCGGCGCCGGCGCCATCGCCCTGGGCTTCCCGGTGATCGTGGACCAGGATATCGGCGACCTCCAGGTCCCCGGCGCCCTGGAGTATGTGGGCAACTACGATGAGACCGCCAAGCACTCCCTGGCCATGCGGGGCATCAAGATCAAGGTGAAGGAGCTGCCCATCCCGGTGGCCTTCGCCGCCGCCTTCGAGGGCGAGATCATCCGCAAGTCCGATATGAAGGTGGAGTTCTGGTCCAGCAAGAACACCACCTGCGAGCTGGTCACCGCCCGGGAGATGGACCAGGTGGAGGACCATAAGATCGTGGTGGACGGCCCGGACATCGACAGCGGCGATACCGAGTACGCCCTGGCCACCTATATCGAGGTGGCCGGCGCCAAGATGCAGAAGGACTTCGAGAGCGTCATCGAGCGGAAGATCCACGCCTGGTTCAACTATATGGAGGGCGTGATGCACACCGGCCAGCGGAACCAGTTCCGCATCCGTATCTCCAAGGACGCCTATGACAAGGGCCTGCGGATGCGCCACTTCGGCGAGGTCCTCTACAACATGATCATGGACGAGTTCGATGCCGTGGTGGACAAGTGCCAGGTCACCCTGGTCACCGATCCGGCCAAGGCCACCAAGATCCTGAACGAGGAGGCCATGCCCGCCTACAACGCCCGGGACGACCGCCTCAGCTCCCTCACCGATGAGAGCGTGGACCAGTTCTATACCTGCATCCTCTGCCAGTCCTTCGCCCCCAGCCACTGCTGCGTGGTCACCCCGGAGCGGTTGGGCCTGTGCGGCGCGGTGAGCTGGCTGGATGCCAAGGCCACCAAGGAGCTGAACGATGCCGGCCCCTGCCAGCCCATCAGTAAGGTCGGCTGCACTGACGAGGTGAAGGGCTACTATCCCGATGTGGACCGGATGGTCCATGAGGCCACCCAGGGCGCGGTGGAGCATGTGTCCCTCTACTCCATCATCGAGGATCCTATGACGAGCTGCGGCTGCTTCGAGTGCATCTGCGGCATCGAGCCCATGAGCAACGGCGTGGTCATCGTCAACCGGGAGTACAAGGGCATGACCCCCACCGGCATGACCTTCGGCGAGCTGGCCTCCATGACCGGCGGCGGCGTCCAGACCCCCGGCTTTATGGGCCATGGCCGCCACTTCATCGCCTCCAAGAAGTTCATGCGGGCCGAGGGCGGCATCGAGCGCATCGTCTGGATGCCCAAGGAACTGAAGGACGATGTGGCGCCCCGTCTGAACCAGACCGCCAAGGAGCTCTACGGCATCGACAACTTCTGTGATATGGTAGGCGACGAGACCATCGCCGAGGACCCGGAGGCCCTGATGGCCTTCCTGACCGAGAAGGGCCACCCCGCCCTGAAGCTGGAGCCCATGATGTAAGAAAGGGGGCACGCAATGCCGACCGAGAACGAGAGAAAAGATATCCAGAAAGCGATGGCATACGACCTGCTGAAGCTTTTCAAAGAGACGCCCGAGAAGACCTACACCTATGAAGAACTGGAAAAACTGATCGACGCCTATATTTCCGGGCTGAAGCAGTGAACAGCGAGCCGGGCGGGGCGCTGCCCCGTCCGGCTCTTTCCATGAAAACGCAAAAAGAGAGGGACCCCCTGATGTATACTGTCACTTTCCAAGTCAGCAACCTGCCGCCGGTATCGATCGACGCCAACGCCGGCGAGAATCTGCTGGAGGTGGCTCGGAAGGCCAATGTGGTCATCGACGCCCCCTGCTCCGGCAACGGCTCCTGCGGCAAATGCCGAGTCCGGCTGGTCTCCGGCTATCTGGACTCCCCGCCGGCCCGGCAGATCTCCACCGAGGAGTACGAGGCCGGCTGGCGGCTGGCCTGCTGCAGCAAGATCTCCGCCAATGTGACCATCCAGGTGCCGGACATCGCCTCCGCCTACCAGAGCCGGATGAAGGTGGCGGACCTGGACACCCCGGAGGAGGTGGCCATCTTCGACGACCTCCGCCGGCAGATGCTGGAGGCGGGCATCGTCTTCAAGAGCGACCTGAGCTTCCTGCCTCTGGAGCTGGAGGAGCCCACCCTGGACGACACCATGCCGGACAACGAGCGGCTGGCCCGGGCCGTGGAGGCCGCCACCGGCTGCCCCGAGGAGCGGATCATCATCCCCTACTCCGTGCTGAAGGACCTGAGCTGGGTCCTGCGGGAGAGCGAGTTCCGCGTCAAGTGCGTCATCTCCCGGGACGGGGACCGGATCCAGATCCGGGACGTGCTGCCCAGCACCAACGATGAGCCCCTGGTGGGCTTTGCCCTGGACCTGGGCACCACCTCCCTGGCGGGGGTGCTGGTGGACCTGGAGACCGGCAAGATCCTGTCCAAGGCCAGCTGCGGCAACGGTCAGATCCGCTACGGGGCGGACGTGATCAACCGCATCATCGAATCCGGCAAGTGGCTGGACGGCCGGTCCGGCCGCCGGCGCTTGCAGGTGGCGGTGGTGAAGGAGAGCATCATCCCCATGCTGGTCCAGATGTACCAGCAGGCCCACATCAACCCCCGGCGGATCTACCGGATGGTCCTGGCGGGCAACACCACCATGAACCACCTGCTGCTGGGCCTCTACTCCGATCCGATCCGTATGGAGCCCTTTGTCCCCAGCTTCTTCCGGGCCAACTATATCTACGTCCGGGACATCGGGCTGAAGATGAACCCTTTGGCGGAGCTGATCGTGGCCCCCAACGTGGGCAGCTATGTGGGCGGCGACATCACCGCCGGCGCCTTCGCCTCCATGCTCTGGAACAGCCCGGAGCTGAGCCTGTTCATCGATCTGGGCACCAACGGGGAGCTGGTGTTCGGCAACAACGAGTTCCTGATGAGCTGCGCCTGCTCGGCGGGGCCCGCCTTCGAGGGCGGGGACATCTCCTGCGGGATGCGGGCCACCGATGGAGCCATCGAGGCCTGCGCCATCGACAAGGAGACCCTGGAGCCCACCCTGACGGTGGTGGGCGGGGCCGAGCCGGTGGGCATCTGCGGCAGCGGCATCATCGACATCATCGCCGAGCTGTTCCGCTGCGGGGCCATCAACGGCAAGGGCCGCTTCATCCGGGAGCACCGGCGGATCGTCCGGGACCACAACGATATGGCCGCCTATGTGCTGGCCTTCAAGGAGGACACCGGCGGGGTGAAGGACGTGGTCATCAACGAGGTGGACATCGACAACTTCATCCGGGCCAAGGGGGCCATCTTCTCCGCCACCACCACCATGCTGACCTCCCTGGGCTTCACCGTGGAGGACATCCAGCGGGTCTTCGTGGCCGGGGGCATCGGCAGCGGCATCAATATGAAAAACGCCGTGACGATCGGTATGTTCCCGGATATCTCCCTGGACCACTTCCACTATATCGGCAACTCCTCCCAGACCGGGGCCTACGCCATGCTCTTGAGCGGCGACGCCCGGGCCAAGGTGGAGGAGATCGGCCGGTCCATGACCTACCTGGAGCTGAGCACCGAGCCGGGGTATATGGACGCCTTCGTAGGCGCCTGCTTCCTGCCCCACACCGATGCCGCCCTGTTCCCCAGCGTGGCGGAGCTTTCTTGACCCACTGTGCGGAAAGGAAACAACGCATGAAGACTGAATGGAACGCCGCCCAGTATCTGCGCTTTGAGGACCAGAGGAACCAGCCGGTCATGGACCTGCTGGGCTGTATCCGGCAGTTCAGCCCGCGGACAGCTGTGGATCTGGGATGCGGTCCCGGCAACAGCACGATCCGCGTGCGGCAGACCTTCCCCGATGCCCAGGTCGTGGGAATCGACAGCTCCGGCGATATGATCCGCCGGGCCAAGGCGGAGCATCCAGACCTCCGGTTTCTCCAGCAGGACCTCCATGAGCTGGAGGGGACCTACGACCTGATCTTCTCCAATGCCTGCCTGCAATGGGTGCCTGACCACGAGCATCTGATCCCCCAGCTGGTCGGACAGCTGAACGAAGGCGGGATATTCGCCGCCCAGTTCCCCATGAACAGCCAGGAGCCGCTGTATCAGATCATCGCGGAGGTGGTGGCGGAGCCGAAGTGGGGCTTTGACAAGGTCAAGCTGGACTACAACGGTATGCTGACGCCTCATGCCTATTTCGATCTGCTCTCCTCCTGCTGTGGCAGCTTTCAGATCTGGGAGACGAAGTATTACCACGACCTGGCGGACCACCAGGCGATGATCGAGTGGGTGAAGGGCACCAAGATACGGCCCTATCTGGCCTATCTCCAGCCGGGGCAGCGGGAGGACTTTGAAAATGAGCTGCTGGAGCGGGCCAAGGAGGTCTACCCGGTCATGAAGAACGGCAAGGTCATCTTTTGCTTCAACCGCTTTTTCATGGTCGGCATGAAGTGAGACATGGCAGACTGACCCGGCAATCAACTACAAGAGGGAGAGACCGCAGAGCCCTGCGGCCTCTCCCTTTTCGCCGCTTGCGGATGCTCTTGGCCCCGAGTTCCGACATATTTTTCTATTTTACTTGCCAGTGCCTCCCATCCTTGCTATAATTGAACTATAGTGTGCTTGTTCGCAAAAATTACAAGCCCTATAATAGAATGCGCAGAGCAGGTCTGCGCAGCATCAGCAGCACGGCTCCGCAACTACGAATTTAGGGAGGTACTTGGGAAATGGCTAAACCAGCGAAAAGTGTAACACGAGTGTGGACTGTCATCAAAAAACATCCGAAGGCAACCGTGGTCATCATCTTTGCTGTTATTTTGTGGGCATCCATAGCAGTGAAGGTCGCATCTGCTGAACACCGGGCAAAAGCTCTGCAAAAGCAACTGACAGAGGCAATAGAGGACCTGGAAAAGGCGCAAAACATATTGGCAACTACCCAAGAAGAGCGGGACTACCAGGAAGAACAGGTAAAGCTGTATAAAGAATCCACAAATGCACTCATAGATCAGGTAAGCGACTTGAATGCTGTCAATGAAGATCTCAACAATCAGCTGGAAGATCTTCTCAGAGTAAAGGAGGCTCTGCCCACATTAACAAGGGCCTATGTACAGGAACAGATCACAGCCATCAGTGAACTTGCTGTCAAGAAATATGAATATAGGAATGCGGTCAAGAAGGAAGGGGAAAAGGTGTGGCTATGGGGATGGACCATGCCCTTCAGCGATACGAGCCTTCTCGCTACATATGACGGGGTGATCAAAGCCGGTATAGACGTTAAAGACATCAAAATCAGTGTGAATAATAACACCCGGGTGATCACCGTCACGATACCACCCAGTAAGATCCTTGACCATAATATCCCCCAGGAGACGATCAACGTCTTAGAGGTGAGGAACAATCTATTCAACAAAATCACCTTCAATGATTACAACAAATTCATCGCTGCGGAAAAGATGGAGATGGAGAAGGTCGCCATCGACCACAACCTCCTGACCGATGCGGACAAGGAGGCCCGGCAGATCATAGAACTATTTTTGAAGTCTTTACCCGGAATCGATGCTTATACGCTAACATTCAACTGACCGCGAAACAGGACTCTATCACCGGAAGGTGATTCAGAGGAGGTGCTTCAGGTGGCCGGAGATCTTTTAATGAGCATCAGTCAAAACGAACGGGAGAGAGCCATCTTCCGCAGCCGCAGGAAGTTCCAAACGGACTTACTGGCTACCGCGGAGGATAACGGAGAACGCAGAGGCAGATCGGCAGAAAAGATCGAGATCGCCCATACTGCGTTGCAGATGAAAATGGCGGTAGCTGATATATCCAGACTTACAGGTCTTACCTGCGAAGAAATAGAAAACTTACGCAAAGAAGATCACTCCTGACAGAACGCGCCCCCAGCCCAAGGATATGGGCCGGGGGCGCTCATTTTTGCTGTCAGCAGGGTCCTATGACAAACTTACTTCTTGTTCCGGGGGTTCTTGATAGCGGCCTGGGCGGCAGCCAGACGGGCGATAGGCACACGGAAGGGGGAGCAGGACACATAGGTCAGCCCCACATTGTGGCAGAACTCCACGGTGGAGGGGTCGCCGCCCTGCTCACCGCAGATGCCCAGCTTGATGTTGGGACGGGTCTGGCGGCCCAGCTCGCAGGCCATCTTCACCAGACGGCCCACACCTACCTGGTCCAGCTTGGAGAAGGGATCGGCCTCGTAGATCTTCCGATCGTAGTAGCTGGCCAGGAACTTGCCGGCATCGTCGCGGCTGAAGCCGAAGGTCATCTGGGTCAGGTCGTTGGTGCCGAAGGAGAAGAACTCGGCCTCCTGGGCGATGTCGTCCGCGGTCAGGGCGGCACGGGGGATCTCGATCATGGTGCCGACCTTGTAGGTCATGTCACTGCCGGCCTCCTCGATCAGCTTCTTCGCCACCTTGTCGATGGTCCGCTTGACGAAGGCCAGCTCCTTGGCCTCGCCCACCAGGGGGACCATGATCTCCGGGCAGATCTTCCACGCCGGACGGCGGGCACGGACGGCCAGGGCCGCCTTGATGATCGCGGTGGTCTGCATCCGGGCGATCTCAGGGAAGGTGATGTCCAGACGGCAGCCCCGGTGGCCCATCATGGGGTTGAACTCGTGGAGGCTGGCGATGGTCTCCCGCAGCCGCTCCTCGGTGATGTTCATCTCCTTGGCCAGGGCCTTGATATCGCCATCGTCGGTGGGCAGGAACTCATGGAGCGGCGGGTCGAGGAGGCGGATGGTCACAGGACGGCCCATCATGGCCTCATAGATCTCCTCAAAGTCCTTCTGCTGCATGGGCTCGATCTTGGACAGGGCCCGGACCCGCTGCTCAGAGGTCTCGGAGACGATCATCTCCCGAATGGCGGCGATCCGCTCGGGGTCGAAGAACATATGCTCCGTCCGGCACAGGCCGATGCCCTCGGCGCCGAACTTCTTGGCCTGCCGGGCATCCTTGGGGGTGTCGGCATTGGTGCGGACCTCCAGGTCACGGAACTTGTCGGCCCAGGCCATGATTCGGCCGAACTCGCCGCTGATCTCCGCCTCGGCGGTGTGGAGGCGCTCGCCGTAGATGTTGCCAGTGGAGCCGTCCAGGCTGATCCAGTCGCCCTCCTTATAGGTCTTGCCGCCCAAGGTGAACTGCTTGTGGGCTTCGTCCATGGAGATATCGCCGCAGCCGGATACGCAGCAGGTGCCCATGCCCCGGGCCACCACGGCGGCGTGGGAGGTCATGCCGCCCCGGACGGTCAGGATGCCCCGGGCGAAGTGCATCCCCTCGATATCCTCGGGGGAGGTCTCCAGGCGGACCAGGATGACCTTGTGGCCCTTGTCCACCCACTCCACTACATCGTCCGCGGTAAAGACGATCTGGCCGGCGGCAGCGCCGGGGGAGGCGGCCAGGCCCTGGCCGATGGGCTTCACCCGGTCCAGCTCCTCCTTGGGGAAGGTGGGGTGGAGCAGGGCGTCCAGGCTCTTGGGATCGATCATCGCCACGGCCTCTTCCTCGCTGATCATGCCCTCGTCCACCAGGTCGCAGGCGATCTTCAGCGCGGCGGCGGCGGTGCGCTTGCCGTTGCGGGTCTGGAGCATGAAGAGCTTCTTGTTCTCAATGGTGAACTCCATGTCCTGCATGTCGCGGTAGTGGTACTCCAGCTTGCTGGAGATGTCCACGAACTGCTGGTAGGCCTCGGGCATGACCTCGGCCAGCTGGTCGATGGTCTGGGGGGTGCGCACGCCGGCCACCACGTCCTCGCCCTGGGCGTTCATCAGGAACTCGCCGAAGAGCTTCTTCTCACCGGTGGCGGGGTTGCGGGTGAAGGCCACGCCGGTGCCGGAGGTGTCGCCCATGTTGCCGAACACCATCTCCTGGACGTTGACGGCAGTGCCCCAGGAGGAGGGGATGTCGTTCATCCGGCGGTAGTAGATGGCACGGGGGTTGTCCCAGGAGCGGAACACGGCCCGGACGGCTCCCATCAGCTGCTCACGGGCATCCTGGGGGAACTCCTCGCCGATCTTCTCCTGATACTCCTTCTTGAACAGCTCCGCCAGCTCCTTCAGGTCCTTGGCGGTCAGCTCGGTGTCCAGGGTGACGCCCCGCTTCTGCTTCATGTCGTCGATGAGCTCTTCAAAGTACTTCTTGCCCACCTCCATGACCACGTCGGAGTACATCTGGATGAACCGGCGATAGCTGTCGTAGGCGAAGCGGGGGTTCTTGGTCTTCTTGGCCACGGCCTCCACCACCTGGTCGTTCAGGCCCAGGTTCAGGATGGTGTCCATCATGCCGGGCATGGAGGCCCGGGCGCCGGAGCGGACGGAGACCAGCAGGGGGTTGTTCATGTCGCCGAACTTCTTGCCGGTCATGTCCTCCAGGACGGCCATGTAGCGCATGATCTCGTCCTGGATCTCGGCGTTGATGGTCCGGCCGTCCTCATAGTACTGGGTGCAGGCCTCGGTGGTGATGGTGAAGCCCCGGGGCACGGGCATCCCCAGGTTGGTCATCTCGGCCAGGTTCGCGCCCTTGCCGCCCAGCAGCTCCCGCATCTTGCCGCTGCCCTCGGAAAACAGATAGACAAATTTTTTGCTCACTTAGCGTTCCTCCCAATCTTTTGTAGCAGTTTTTTGTCTTGGTATCCGCTTATGGTCCTACTTTCAGATTATAAAGACAACTCCTCCATTTTGCAAGGACAAAAGCGGAAATTTTTCCAATATCGCGAAAAAATTTTTTGTCCCTCCGCGTTGCGCTCCGGCCCCGATCTGTGGTACAATAGCTTCGATCCGATCGCGCAGCAGGGAGGGACGGTATGGACCATATCTATAGGGCGCTGCCGCCGCAGTTCACCGCTCATGTACAGACAGCCGCTCAGAGGGGCGTCCTCAGTCATGCCATCATCCTGACAGGCCAGGGGGACCTGACCGCCGGCGCCAAGTATATCGCCATGGCGATGGAGTGCGAGGGGGCGGAGCCCCCCTGCGGGGCGTGCCTGCCCTGCCGCAAGACCGCCGGGGACATCCACCCGGACGTGACCTTCGTCCGGGACGAGGCCCACAAGAACCTCTCTATGGACGTGATCCGCGCCCTGCGGGCCGACGCCTTCCTCCTGCCCAACGAGGGGCAGCGGAAGGTCTATATCTTCCCTGACTGCTCCCTGCTGGAGCCCAAGGTCCAGAACCTGCTGCTGAAGGTGCTGGAGGAGGGGCCCTCCCGGGCCGCCTTCCTCTTCTGCGCCGCCAACAGCAGCGTCCTGCTGCCCACCATCCGCTCCCGGTGCATCCTGCTGCATCTGGAGGGCGAGGAGGCGGCAGCGGAGCTGTCCCCCCAGGCGGAGGAGCTGCTCCAGCTCCTGGCCCGGCGGGACAAGACCGGCGTCGCGGTCTGCCTCCTCCGGCTGGAGCAGAGCAAGCTCAAGCGGGAGGAGCTGCAAGCCCTCACCGGCCAGGTCCGCGACGCCCTGGCCCATGCCCTGACCGCCTACTACCGGGGCCAGCGGCCCGGCCTGACGGCCCTGGGTCCCAAGCGGATGATGGCCCTGTGCGACGTGCTGGGCCGGACCCAGCGGCAGCTGCGGTCCAATCTGAACGTGGGCCAGACCTGCGGCGGGCTGTCGGTGGAGCTGACGGCCCTGCTATAGATCGAAAAAATACAGGAATACCAGACCAAAGGAGAACCACATGACAGAAGTGATCAGCGTCCGTTTTCGTGACGGAGGCAAAGCCTACTATTTTGACCCTGGCCAGCTGACGATCGCCGTGGGCGACGACGTGATCGTGGAGACCGCCGCCGGCACCGAGTTCGGCCGCTGCGTGGAGGGCCGCCGGCAGGTGGATGACCGGCAGGTCCCCCCGCCCCTCCGGCCCGTCCTCCGGGTGGCCACCGAGAGCGACTGCCGGACCCACCAGCGCAACCGCGCCAAGGAGCGGGAGGCTTTCGGGATCTGCGAGCGCAAGATCGCGGAGCATGGCCTGGAGATGAAGCTGATCCGGGTGGAGTACGGCTTCGAGGGCAGCAAGATCGTCTTTTTCTTCACCGCCGATGGCCGGGTGGACTTCCGGGCCCTGGTGAAGGACCTGGCCGCCACCTTCCGCACCCGTATCGAGCTGCGGCAGGTAGGGGTCCGGGATGAGGCGAAGATGCTGGGGGGCCTGGGCATCTGCGGCCGGCCCCTGTGCTGCAGCCAGTTCCTGGACCAGTTCGCGCCGGTGTCCATCAAGATGGCCAAGATCCAGAACCTCAGCCTGAACCCCACCAAGATCTCCGGCACCTGCGGGCGGCTGATGTGCTGCCTGAAGTATGAGCAGAACGCCTACGAGGACGCCTCCCACCGCCTGCCCAAGAACGAGTCCTTCGTCCTCACCCCCGACGGCCCCGGCAACATCTGCGCCGTGGACCTCCTCCGGGAGGAGGTCAAGGTCCGCCTGGACGACAGCCCAGAGACCCCCAAGGTCTACAAGCCCCAGGAGGTCCAGGTCCTGCGCAGCGGCAAGGGCAGCCGGGAGGGCATCGAGATCCCGGCGGAGCGCCCCGCCCGGTGCGAGCGGCCCCAGGAGGAGCCGGAGCGGCTGCTCTACGACTTCTCCCCCTTCCCGGAGGACGGGGAGGACGCCCCGCCGGTCCGGGAGAAGCGCCGCCGGCCCCGGCAGGGGGGCGGCAAGCGCCCCCAGAGCGCTCAGCCGTCCCAGCCGCCTCGGGAGGAACGGCGGCCCAAGCGCCAGCGGCCCGACCGGGCAGAGCGGCCGGCAGACCGCCCCGAGCGGACGGAGCGGCCCCAGGAGAGCAAGGCGCCGGCGGTGGAGCGCATCCAGGTCAAGCCCACTGGGGACGCCACCGCGGAGAAGAAGGCGGCGGCAGACCGCCGCGCCGGCCGTTCCTCCTCTCCCCGCCGCTTCCGCCCCCGCCGGAAGGACTGAGCCCTTTCTTTACAAAAGTATACGGCTAAACGAACACCGCCCCGCCATGGAGACCATGGCGGGGCGTCATTCGTCTATCGCCAGCCGGGGGTCAGACCTCCTTCTTCCCCTCCACCAGCTGCAAGCACAACGCGCTGCAATCGTCCTGCAAGCCGCCGTGGCTCCGGCTCTCCGCCATCAGCACCGACACCAGCCGCTGGGGGCCGCCCCCCTGCCAGCCTGCCAGCAAATCCTGCAACCAGTCGTCGCCGGCGGCATCGGCGATGCCATCGCTGATCATCAGCAGGAAGCTCCCCTCCTCCAGGGGGAAGCGGATGGGGGAGGGGACGCTCTGGACCTCCTGCAAGCCCGCCGGCAGGGCGATCCCGGTGAGCCGCCGGACCTTGCCGTAGCGCTTGATATAGGTGGGGGCCGCGCCGTACTTATACAGGGACGCCTCCTTGGCCCCCAGGTCCACCTCCAGCAGGTCCAGGGTGGTGAAGGCCCCGGTCTCCTCGCTCCGCAGGGCCTGGGCAGCGTTGATGGTCTTTAGGGCCGGGGCCGGCTCCACCCCCGCCCGCAGGAACTGCTCCAGCAGCCGCAGGGCGGTACTGGCCTCCCGCCGGGCCTCCTCGCCGCTGCCCATGCCGTCGCCGATGAGCAGGTAGAGCAGCCCCTGGTCCGTCTCGAACCAGACGGCGCAGTCGCCGCAGACGCTCTCCCCCTCCTTGGGCCGGCTGGCGGAGCCCACCTGGTAGCTGACGGACTTGACCACGCTCTCCACCGGCGTGGCCGCCGCCTGCCCCAGGAACTCGGACATCTGGGCGAACTGCCCCACGCTCCTCTGCCGCTCCGCCTCCAGCCGGCGGGCATACTGCCGCCGCA
Source organism: uncultured Clostridia bacterium (assembly GCA_947173485.1). GTDB lineage: Bacteria > Bacillota > Clostridia > Oscillospirales > Oscillospiraceae > CAMWFH01. The sequence goes on from CAMWFH010000003.1 coordinate 103,502, forward strand.
GCAGCAGGGCGTTCCACTCCTGGTTGACCGCCGCCAGGAACTGGGGCAGCCGGAGGCATCGGTGACGGAAGTGGTCCGGGTAGTCCTCCGGCAGGCTCCGGCCTCGCTCCGCCATGGCGGGGGTGGCATCGTTCAGGGCGTTGAAGGTGGAGATATACTCCTGGTCCCAGCAGTGGCGGCAGAGCTGGCAGCTCCGGCACACCGCCTCCGCCGCCCGGTCGAACACCACTGCCGGGTCCTCCTCGCTCTTGCCGCCGCCGGAGCGGCCAAAGCTGTTATAGAGGTCTCGAAAGGCCGCCGCCGACAGCTCCAGCCGCCGGCGCAGCCGGGCAGCAGCGCTCTCCCGGGGCCGCTCCCGCCGCCGGAGGAGGAGCAGGGAGATGTAGTGGCACAGCAGGCCGGCCAGGGCCGCGTAGGTCAGATAGGGCAGCAGATCCCCCAATCCCCTCAGCCCCGCCAGCTCCACCGCCGCCGTCATCCCCGCCGCCGCCAGGGGGCGGAACCACTCCCGTTCTAGGTAGGCCGTATCCCGAAAGGCGCCGCATAGGGCGTAGACCAGCACCAGGATCCCGCAGTAGCGCAGGCCGGCGGCGAAGTCCATGGTCAGCACCGCCCCCAGTACGCCGCCGGCCATGGCGGCGAGCATGGCGGCCCGGCCCCGGGAGGCGGCGAGGAAGGCCACGCCCAGGGGGGCCCGCCCTCCAAAATTCCCCAACGTCAGCAAAAGTCCTCCCAGCCCGTAGCGGGCGGCTTTGGGCCAATGGCCCAGGCGTTCCAGCTCCAATGACCGCATCTGCGCATCCCTCCTAAGTAAAACAAGGCTTGTCTACTCATCATAAGGGCAGAGGCGGGGAGAAACCTGTCGGGAAATTCTACGGGAAAAGGGAAATACGGGCCCTGCGCAAAAAACAGGTCCCCCGCCAGCGGCGGAGGACCTGCTTTTTGGATACTGGCTCAGAGCTTCTCGCGAATCTTGGCGGCCTTGCCCACGCGGCCGCGCAGGTAGTAAAGCTTGGCCCGGCGGACGAAGCCGTGACGGATGGTCTCGATCTCCTCGATGGTGGGGGAATGGAGGGGGAACACCTTCTCCACGCCCACACCGTAGGACAACCGGCGGACCGTGAAGGTCTCCTCGATGCCGCCGTGCCGCTTGGCGATGACAGCGCCCTCGAAGACCTGGATACGCTCTCTGGCGCCTTCCTTGATCCGCACATGGACGCGGACGGTATCGCCCACATTCACCTCGGGCATTTCTTTGATCTGGGACTTAGTCAGCTCTTTGATGAGATCCATGGATCTTTCCTCCTGTTTTATAGGCGTTCTTACCCGCTTTTGGATGGGTCCCCGCTCCTTTTGGAGGACCCGCGGCAGAGGACCGCCCTTTATCGCCCAGATAGGATACCATATCATTCGCCAAATTGCAAGAAGAATTTTCTTTTTTGCCCGGGAGAAATTTTTCTAGTCGATGATATTGTATTATATCGCATATAAAGAGGGCAGGCCGGCGGCCTGCCCTCTCGTTACCTTAGCGCCTTATTCCTTCTCGAAGGCGTCCTTGCCCATCCCGCAGATGGGGCACACCCAATCCTCGGGGATCTGCTCCCAGGGAGTGCCCGGGGCGATGCCGCTGTCGGGATCGCCGATCTCGGGGTCATAGACATAGCCGCAGGCACAGACGTATTTATCCATCAGACGTTCCTCCGTTCACTGGATAGTCATCAGTCCAGGATCTCCATCAGGCGGCCGCAGCAGACGGGAATCGGCTGGCCGGCCTTGATATGCTCGGTGCGGTTGCAGATATAGCAGTAGACATCAGTGTCATAGGGGGCCAGGACGGTGGGGACAGCCTTGGCCTCCTCGGCGGTGAGGCCCTCGATGTGGAACTTCGCCACCTTGTCCTCCGCCTTCACATAGGTGCCCATGGGCTCCAGCCGCTTGGTCCCGCCGACGCAGTTGCCCATCTTGATCCACAGCGCCTCCAGCTCGGCGGCCTCGGCGGCGTGCTCAGGGATAAACTCAACGATGTCCTTGTCGATCCGGATCTTCATCGTAACACCTCTCGTCCCTTAGCCGAAGTAGCGCTCCAGCAGGCCCTTGAAGGCCTTGCCGTGGCGGGCCTCGTCGCGAGCCATCTCATGGACGGTGTCGTGGATGGCATCCAGGCCCAGCTCCTTGGCCTTCTTGGCGATGGCCATCTTGCCGGCGGTAGCACCGTTCTCGGCCTCGACCCGCATCTCCAGATTCTTCTTGGTGCTGTCGGTGACCACCTCGCCCAGCAGCTCGGCGAACTTGGCGGCGTGCTCGGCCTCCTCGAAAGCGGCCTTCTCCCAGTACAGGCCGATCTCGGGATAGCCCTCGCGATGGGCCACACGGGCCATAGCCAGGTACATACCGACCTCGGTACACTCACCGGCGAAGTTGGCCCGCAGGCCCTCCAGGATCTCAGCGTCCACACCGGCGGCCACGCCCACCACATGCTCAGCAGCCCAGGTCATCTCCGCCTTCTGCTCCACGAACTTGGCGCCGGGCACGCCGCACTGGGGGCACTTCTCGGGGGGCACATCGCCCTCGTGTACATAGCCGCAAACAGGACAGACCCACTTCTTCATGATCGTATTCTCCTTTACCATTTTTACTTATTATAGACGCCTTTCGGCGTTGCTATCCATTCGGCAGGCGGGACACAGCCCCCGATACACCACGGAACAGCCCTCCAGGGTGAACCCCGCCGTATCCGCTGGTGGCGGCGGGTCCGTCCAGGGCAGGTCCGCCACCCGGCCGCAGCGGCGGCAACAGACGTGGCAGTGGGGGGCGGTGGCGGCATCGTAGCGGTCGGCCTCGCCGTCCAGATGGAGGCGGAGGATCCGCCCCTCCGCCGCCTGGTCCGAGAGCACCCGGAACACAGTGGACCGGCTGACCGTGGGGCACCGCAGGCGGACCCGCTCATAGACCTCCCCGGCCGTGGGATGGCAGGGCGCTTCCCCCAGGACAGAAAGGATCAGCTCCTTTTGATGGGTATTGCGCTTGTAAGCCATATCCGGCCTCCGTCCTTAATAGGATTTAGTCTTATTAGAGGATACACTATCTTTCCCCGCTTGTCAATCCCCTATTTGTAAACTTTTTTCGCATGGCAGCCGCTCAGCGCAGCAGGAGCCAGACGACTGCCACCAGGACGATCACCCCCAAGACGATCCAGGGCGCGGCGCTGGGCTTTTTCTGGGGCGGCGCTTTGGGCGGCACATAGTCGTCGTCATCATCTGAATGGGCGGCGGAGCGGGCCTTTGAGGCAGTGGTCTTTTGTTTCTCCAGCCCTTGGATCAGGCGGAGGTCGGCTCGCAGGGGCTCGCCGCAGCTGCTGCAAAAGATACGGGAATCTTCGTTGCTCTGGCCGCAGCTGGGACAGCGTTTGGACATGGTCACCCTCCTTTTTGAGTGCAGGGCCTGGAGAGCCCCGCTGCACTTCCGGTACGATTCTGATTATACCAGGACCAGCCGCCGGACGCAAGCTATTTTCCATATGGGACCAGACCATCCCTGCCGCGCTGCACAAAAAATACCGATCTCGGCTCGGAGGGCCGGTTGCTTTCTGGGGCGCTCTGTGGTATGCTATCCATAGAAAGCGCACACGATAGGGCCCGTCACAGAGAGGAGAGGATGCTTCTATGGAGCCAGCCTATTACACCGTCACTTCTATCAACGGCGACTATGTCTACATGGTCTCCGACAGCGGTATCGAGAACCAGGTCGCCATCTTCCTGCTGCCGCCGGTGGACGTGGGGACCCGTCTATTGTTTGAAAACTTTGAATGGAGCGTGGTATGATGCTGGATAAGATCGTCTCGATCGTTCGGGAGGCGGGGGAGATCGTCCGGGGTGCCGGGGATATCGCCGCCCACACCCATGAGAAGGGCGCCGTCTACGACCTGGTCACCGACTATGACGTAGCGGTAGAGGCCCATCTGAAGCGGGAACTGCTGGCGCTGCTGCCGGAGGCCATCTTCTACGGCGAGGAGGAGAAGGAGTTCCAGGACGCCAGCCGGGGCTGGGCCTTCATCGTGGACCCCATCGACGGCACCACCAACTTCACCCGGAGCTTCCACCAGAGCGCCGTATCCGTGGCCCTAGTCAAGGACGGCCAGGTGCGCTATGGGGTGGTCTATGATCCGGCCAAGGGGGAGATGTTCTCCGCCAGCCGGGGCGGCGGGGCCTTTTTGAACGGCCGGCCCATCGCGGCCAGCGATAGGGACCTGTCCCACGGCATCGTGATCGTAGGCACCGCCCTCTACCACCGGGAGACCTACACGGACCAGACCTTCCGGGTGATGCGCCACCTCTTCGACCGCAGCATGGACTTCCGCCGGTTCGGCGCGGCGGCTTTGGACCTGTGCTATGTGGCCTGCGGCCGGGCGGAGGTCATGTTCGAGTACCATCTCTCCCCCTGGGACTACGCAGCGGGGAGCCTGGTCCTGGAGGAGGCCGGCGGGCGCACCGCCGCTATGACCGGCGCGCCCCTGCCCATCACCGCCCCCAGCAGCGTCTGGGGCAGCAACGCCGCCTGCTGGCCGGAATTGGAGAAACTGCCGTGATGATGGATACACTGTTTATAAAATTGGCGGACCTGCTGTCCGCCGGCTGTCCCGCCGTCCTCTGCCGGATCGTCGCCTCCGACGGCTCTGTCCCCCGGGGGGCGGGCGCCGCCATGCTGGTATGGACCGGCGGCTTCCTGGGCACGATCGGCGGCGGCGCCCTGGAGCAGGAGGCGATTCGCCAGGCTGGGGCGCTGCTGGAATCGGGCCGGTCTGAGAGCGCCTCCTACGGCCTCTCCGCCGGGGAGATCGGGGATATCGGCATGATCTGCGGCGGCAATGTGCAGCTGTTTTACCAGTGCTTCGACCCGGTCCGGCACCGGGAGCTAGCCGCCGCCCTGGCCACCGCCCGGTCCGGCCTGTTCCTCACCCAGTTAGGCGAGCCCTGGCTGGGCGGCATCTGGGATGGGGAGAACGGCCTGCGGTACTGGCCCCAGCCCTGGACGGGGCCCCTGCCGCCGGCAGCGGGCCTGACCGGCAGTCTCTATGCCCAGCCCATCGGGCGGGAGGAACGGCTGATCCTAGTGGGCGCTGGCCATGTGGGGCTGGCGCTGGCCTCCATCGTGCCGGGACTGGACTTCCGCCTGGTGGTGATGGACAGCCGCCCCCATATCCTGACCCCGGAGCGCCTGCCGATGGCGGAGGAGCTGGTCCTGGGGGCGTATGAGACGTTCGCTGAGAAGATCCAGGTGGGCCCTCATGACTATGTGGTCATCATGACCCCCGGCCACCAGGGGGACTATACCGTCCTGCGCCAGGTCCTGCGGACGCCTGCCGGCTATATCGGCTGCATCGGCAGCCGGCGGAAGGTGGCCGCGACCCGGGAGAAGCTGCTGGCGGAGGGCTTCGCCCAGGCCGACCTGGACCGCATCCACGCCCCTATCGGCCTGCCCATCGGCGCCGTGACCCCGGAGGAGATCGCCGTCTCTGTAGCGGCGGAGCTGATCGCCCACCGCCGGCTGGGGGCGCAGGAGTCCAAACGATCATGGTGACTTTATTCGGCCAAGAGAAGATCTGGGAGATCCTCGGCTACAACGCAGCACAGAAATTGGCAGAAAAATTCTCCCTGTCCCCCCAAGCGGCCAGGGAAAAGGTGGAACTGTACTGGAGATGAGCGAGCAAGGAGGGAAAGCATCCTATGGAGCGAATCAGCAAAGAGAACTACTATCTGGACATCGCGGAGACGGTGCTGGAGCGGTCCACCTGCCTGCGGCGGGTCTACGGCGCGATCATCGTGAAGAACGACGAGATCATCGCCACCGGCTATAACGGCGCGCCCAGGGGCCGGCGCAACTGCGTGGATATGGGCTCCTGCGCCCGGGAGACGCTGAAGATCCCCCACGGGGAGCGGTACGAGCTGTGCCGCAGCGTCCACGCGGAGGCCAACGCCATCATCTCCGCCGCCCGGCGGGATATGGTGGGAGCGGTGTTGTACTTAGTGGGGCGGGACGCCCAGACCGGCGCCCTGCTCACCGACGCCACCTCCTGCTCCATGTGCCGCCGGCAGATCATCAACGCCGGACTGGAAAAGGTGGTCATCCGCCGGGGAAGGACGGAATTTGAGGTGGTGCCTGTCTCGAAATGGATCGAGGAGGACGATACGCTGCCTGTTTAGTTGTATGTATAAATCAGGAAAATATTTTAATTTTTTTCAAAAACGGGTTGACAATAATTTCATGTTATGCTATACTCTAGCTATCATCGGGTGATGTACCTTAATGACGGCAGTTACAAAATCTATACATAAAGAGAGCTGAAACTATGGAGTGGGTATGGTTGATGCTTCCAGCTCTTGCATTCATACCGTGGCTCCTTTATTCCATGATGAAGAAGGTACAGGAAAATCGGTCGGCACGCGTTGAATGCTGGATACTGACGGTCCTTGCTTTCATTATTTGGGAAGGGTTAGTGACACTTGGAATCAATTGACATTGTGGAAGCTGGTAAGGGGGCGGGATGATCCCGCCCCCTTGCTTGCTCATTCAATGCCAAAGAACCGCTTCCCGTTCTCCAGGGTGATCCGGGCGCACTCCTCCGGGGAGATCCCCTTGATCTCCGCCAGCTTTTCGCAGACATACCGTACCAAAGCGGAGGTATTGCGCTGGCCCCGGCAGGGGACCGGGGCCATGTAGGGGCTGTCGGTCTCGATCATCAGCCGGTCCATCGGGACGGCTGCCGCCGCTTCCACAGCCCGGCGGGCGTTCTTATAGGTCAGCACTCCGGTGAAGGAGATCATCCAGCCCAGCCGGACCAGCTCCTGGGCCATCTCCACGCTGCCGGCGTAGCAGTGGAACACCCCCCGGACCTGGGGGAACTCTTTGACGATCGCCAGACTGTCCCCATGGGCCTCCCGGTCGTGGACGATCGCCGGCAGGTCCAGCTCTGCCGCCAGGGCCAGCTGGTCCCGGAACACCCGCCGCTGGAGGTCCCGGGGCGGATTCTCCTCCCAGTAGTAGTCCAGCCCGATCTCACCGATGGCCACCACCTTGGGCCGTGCCGCCAGGACCCGGAGGGCGGCGAGGTCCGGCTCCCCTTGGTAGCCGCCGCAGTTCTCCGGGTGGATGCCCACGGCGGCATAGACGTGGGGGTAGGTCCGGGCCAGCTCCACGGCAGCGCGGGAAGAGGGCAGATCGCAGCCGGGATCGACCACCAGGGCCACCCCCTGGTCCGGCAGAGCGGCGAGGACCGTGTCCCGGTCGGCGTCGAACTGCTCCGCGTCATAGTGGGCATGGGTATCGAATAACAGCATAAGAGGACCTCCTTGCTCGATCAGTTGCTGGAGGATATTCTAACAGATGGGGCCGGACGTGTAAAGGGAGAAAATGTGGCGCTGCCCCAGAGTATATCCCTCTCTATCAGTCCGATCTTTCTGTCGAGGTCTCTTCCGCTGGGCCAACATGGGTCTCCTATGACGCGGCAGACGGATGCCGGGTCTTTCTGACCTACATGGATGACGAGCTTCGGGACAAGGTCATCTACGATGAAGCGAAGGACACCGCCTTTATCCAGGATAGCCAGCCCGCCCGGCTCGTGAAAAATTTCCGCAATGGCGGCAGTACGCGCTACTTCCATATACTGGGCGTGGAGATCGCGGTCCCTATCCCGGCCTGGTGGCCTCAATAGCAGTCGGGCCATGCAGCAAAAAACGGCGTGATCTGTGATCTGCCTCTTGCATATGGGGATCTGATGTGGTATGCTAAGTGTCGCCAGGGACCCAGCTAAGACTTCCAGGCGCTCACCAAAGCGAAGCCCCAGGGGTCGCACCCTCTGGACTTTTGTGTTTACTGTCCCTTACCGTGCCAGTCGAGCCACTTGCAGATGTAGTGTGCCACTACATGTGTTATGACTGGCATTGCAGACCCGATCAAGAGCTGATACATGGCGCTTATAGACAGGAGGGCGGGATATGAAAAAACGTACTGTCTTGATCGTTGTCCTGGCGGCGATCTTCTTTGTGGCCGTGGCTCTTCTGGCGCAGTCGGAGGACCGGGACGCCCTCACGGGTCGGGTGGAGGCAGTCAGCTATGATACCAGCCAAATGACCCTGGCGTTCATCTGGGAGTGGGACCACGCTCCCACCTGGAGAGGCCGCCGCGTGATGGACACGGTGTCCTTCTCATATGCCGGTCTCAGTGGGAACGACATGTGGACCGCTCTTATCCTAGATCCAGAAAACTCGTTCTATACGGTGCATTACTATCAAGGGGATGTCTGCATAGGCGAACGGAGCGAGCCGGTCTCTGGGCTGGAGCCGTTGACGTTCCCAACGGTGCAGACCTTTGACGGCCAGCGGGGCTGGGCCAGAGACGGCTGCCTGACCCTCTGTCTCCGGGAAAGAGTGCCGGCCAACGATCTTTATGGAATAACGATCGCCTTTGGATACGGCCACCCGTCTGCGCTCCATAAGACCGCGGAGGTCCAAGGGGACGGTTTCGGCGCTCTGACGTTCGGGAAGCATACGAACATCATGTACGATCGAACCGTCATCCAGAACATCAACGGTGAGATCGAGTACTTTGATGGCCCAGAGCCGGAAAACAGCAGCGTCCTACAGGTACTGACCGCTGTAGGGCTGGCGGCGCTGTTCCTGAGCGCCGCGCTGCTCCCCTGCGCGGTCCTGCGGAAAAGGGCAAAATGACACAACGAGAGAGGCCCGGAGGACTTCCTCCGGGCTTTTTGCCTTTTTCGGGCAGTGAGCGCGGGACCGTTGCAGAAAAAAGATTGACTTTCCAGCCAAAAAAGCATAAGATGGATGGACATGGGGCCGGCTGCTATAGATGCCTGCCGGTCCCAGATCCTACCAGACAAGATCACAGAGGAAAGGGGGGGCTTGGGATGGCCGACTTTGAGAACGAGGCGCTCCAGACGCAAGTGGAAGAACTGGTGGCGCGGCGCCGATGGGCCGAGCTGCGGGAAGTGCTGAGCCCCCTGGAGCCGGCGGACATCGCCATGCTCTTCGACGAGCTGCCCCCCGACCGGCTGCCCCTGCTCTACCGCCTGCTGCCCAAGGAGCTGGCGGCGGAGGTGTTCGTGGAGATGGACGGCGACCAGCAGGAGGTCCTGATCAAGAGCTTTTCCGATACGGAGCTGAAGGAGGTCCTGGAGGAGCTGTATGTGGACGACGCCGTGGACGTGATCGAGGAGATGCCCGCCACGGTGGTCAAGCGGATCCTGCGCAACGTGGACCCGGAGACCCGGAAGAGCATCAACGAGATCTTGCAGTACCCCGAGGACTCCGCCGGGTCCATCATGACCACGGAGTTCGTGGACCTGAAGGAGGATCTGACCGTAGCCGACGCCATCAAGCGGATCCGCCGCACCGGCACGGACAAGGAGACCATCCATATCTGCTATGTCATCGATGACAAGCGCCACCTGATCGGCCTAGTGTCCCTGCGGACCCTGCTCCTCAGCGAGGAGGACGATGTGATCGCCGATATCATGGAGCGGCACCTGATCTCCGTCCACACTCTGGACGACCAGGAGGCCGTGGCCCGGACCCTGAGCAAGTACGACTTCCTGGCGGTGCCGGTGGTGGACCGGGAGAACCGCCTGGTGGGCATCGTCACCGTGGACGACGCCATGGATGTCCTCCAGGAGGAGGTGACGGAGGATATCGAGAAGATGGCCGCCATGCTCCCCTCCGACAAGCCCTATCTGAAGGCGGGGACCTGGGAGACCTTCAAGGCCCGGATCCCCTGGCTGCTGCTGCTGATGATCTCCTCCACCTTCACCGGACAGATCATCGCCAGCTTCGAGAACGCCCTGGCGGCGGCGGCGGTTCTGACCGCCTATATCCCCATGCTGATGGACACCGGGGGCAACTGCGGCTCCCAGGCCAGCGTCTCCGTGATTCGGGGGATCTCCCTGAATGAGATCGAGTTCTCCGACCTGCTCCGGGTCATTTGGAAGGAGGTCCGGGTGGCGGTGGCCTGCGGCGGCGTCCTGGCGGCGGCGAACTTCATCAAGCTGATGCTGGTGGACCGGATGATCTTCCACTCCCCCATCTCTATCACCGTGGCGGCAGTGATCTGCGGCACCATGGTCTGCACGGTGCTGTGCGCCAAGGTGGTGGGCTGCTCGCTGCCGATGCTGGCGAAGAAGATCGGGTTCGACCCGGCCGTGATGGCCTCCCCCTTCATCACCACCATCGTGGACGCCATCTCCCTGCTGATCTACTTCCGGTTCGCCACGGTGCTGCTGCACCTGCACTGACCATACCATACGCAAAGGAGGGATGCCCCTTGACCAAGAGCGCTCTGATCGCCATGAGTGGCGGGGTGGACAGCTCCGTGGCCGCCTGGCTGACCCTCCGGGAGGGCGGGATCTGTGCCGGGGGCACGATGCGCCTCTTCCCCCAAGCGGGGCCGGAGGATATAGAGGACGCCCAGGCCGTGGCCCGCCAGCTGGGTATCCCCCACTATGTATTCGACCTGTCGGCGGACTTTCGGGAGCAGGTGATGGACAAGTTCGTCCAGACTTATCTGGCCGGGGCCACGCCCAATCCCTGCGTCACCTGCAACCGCTGTCTGAAGTTCGGCAGTCTCCTCCGCCGGGCCCAGGAGCTGGGGCTGGACACGGTGGTCACCGGCCACTATGCTCAGGTCCAGGTCCAGGGGGGGCGGTACCTGTTGCGGAAGGGCGCGGACCGGGGGAAGGACCAGAGCTACTTCCTGGCCCTGCTGGACCAGGCCCAGCTGTCCCGTGCCCGGTTTCCCCTGGGGGCGCTGACCAAGGAGCAGGTCCGGGAGATCGCCCAGGAGCAGGGGCTCCTCAATGCCCGGAAACGGGACAGCCAGGATGTCTGCTTCATCCCGGACGGGGACTGCGGGGCCTTTTTGGAGCGGTATACCGGCCGGCCCTGCCAGCCGGGGGACCTGCTGGACGAGGCCGGGGCCGTCCTGGGCCGGCACCTGGGCGCGGCCCGCTACACCATCGGCCAGCGCCGGGGGCTGGGGACCGCCTGCGGCGTGCCGGTCTATGTGCTGCGGAAGGATATGGAACGGAACACGGTGACGGTGGGGCCGGACGAGCGGCTCTACGCCCGGTCCCTCCGGGCCGGGGAGATGAACTGGATCGCTTTCGACCGCCTGACCGGCCCCCTGCGGGTCCAGGCCAAGATCCGCTCCCGCCACTTAGAGCAGGCCGCCACGGTGGAGCCGGCGGGAGAGGGGGAGGTCCTGGTGACCTTCGACCAGCCCCAGCGGGCCATCTCCCCCGGCCAGACACTGGCGCTCTATGACGGGGACGTGGTCCTGGGCGGGGGGACGATCTTGGCGGCGGAGGGAGCGGTATGATCGGAGCGGCCATTTTGACGTTCTTCCTGGTCCTGGCGGTGGGCATCCTCTTTTCGTGGCTCTTTTCCTCCCTTATCGCTGGGTTTTATATGGCTATCGCCACCGCCAGCGCCTTGATCGTCACCTACTGCGCGCCGGACCGTGTCCAAGAGGACGAGGCCGCTGGGGCGGACGGCGGTCCCGATGAAACGCTCCCAGTCTCGGACCTGCGCCAAAAGGCCCTGGACGAGCTGCGCACCCTGCCGGAGAAGGACCTTCCTATGCTGCTGACCTTGATGGAGCGGCTCAAAGGGCAGTGAGTAAGCTGTAGCACAACAACGCTATTTTGTAGGCATGATGACCGGTGTGATTTCCGTTTGCATCCATTTTACCCATTATTTACTATATTACCCTTGCATTCCCATTTTCCTTTTGTTATAATAAAGTTATCATAATAAAGGAGGTTTCCCTATGAAAAAAGTCACTGCACTACTTCTCACGCTGGCAATGCTCTTTTCTCTGTCTGTCCCGGCTTTCGCAACTGCGGACAACCCCGCACCTGTGTCCAAAGTAGTCCGTGAAGGTGGGTATACCTTCGAAGTCGAGGAGACCATCACCCCTGATTATGCAGTAAATCGTTCCTATCATAATCCGAACGCAAATGCTCGGTCCATTCCCAGTAAAGAAGAGACTTTTGCTTTACTAGCAGCCCTTGGATTAAGTGAAGATGCAATTCTTGCATTCCCAGAAGGCACTTTGCAGGAAATTGCTGTGGCCGAAGATATGCATGTATCCGTGTCCTATTCAAAATACAATGAAGAAACGGATGTGATTACGCCGCTCTCGGAAGAACAAGCATTAGAAGAAGCGCTGATTGTAAATGAATCTCAAAACAATTACGGAGATATATCTGTCTATGCCCAGAGCGGAAACGGTTATTATGCAGATACTTATATGCAAATAACCCATACTGCGGTTCATATGGGTGGTGGAAAATATAAATACACTGCATATGCTAGATGGCTAACAATGCCCTATCTTCGCAGTCGGGATTCTATAGGATGTTGCGCAAGTTATTGTTCATTTACACCAGGGTCTGCCAGCGGCTACTATTCTTATACTACAGTTACAACCTATAACGGCTCTACTACATCACAATCTTCAGGGAGAATTGATATTCCGCACACATCAACTGCCTCATTGGACATTTTCACAGGTTATGCTGGAGTCTTTAAGCTTCCTGTTGATATGCGCGGCAACCCAAGCGAAGGGGAAGCTGATATCGTTCGCAAAGACCTTAAAGCATATTTTGAATATGGAGGAAATGTATCTACGCCGGGGGACCAACTCACGTTTAACTCTTGCGGTTCATATTACCATTCCAGATCGGAAGTTTCCGCTACCCCATATATTAATATTTCGCGGGATGAACTTTCATTCTCTATTGGATTAGATTCCCTTTTTAATACAGAAAAAAGGGCAGCGTATCTTCAGGTTTTTTACAATCCTTAACTTTCTCTTATGAAACGTGTTTTGACAGCTATTCTTACTTTCTTTCTCGTCCCTCTTGTCGCAGGAATTTTTAATAGAGAGTGGCGTTATATTTTTTCCGTTGCTGTAGCCAGTGCTATGATCATCATCTGTTGTACACCGGACCATTGCCGTAAAAAGAAGGACCATAAAGCCAAAGCCTCCTCCGATGAACATTTTGCGGACTCAGAGTTGCTCCAAAAGGCCATAAACAAGCTCTGTACTTTGTCGGAGGAGGATATTCAAACGTTATTGCCCCTAATGGAGCGGCTTAAAAAGAAAGAGTAACTCCCCGTATATGCACAAAAGAGGTCTCCACCTACGCAGGCGGAGACCTCTTCTATGAATGTCATTATGACAGCTCTTTCGTTAAGGAAACAAGCGGTCCGGCACACACCGTTCATCCGTTGCTTTTGCGCTTAACTAGGTACCCTGAAAAGGCACAAGCAAAAAAGGCTAGGATCGCTGGGTAGTCTATAAGTCTTAGGATGATGAACTGTCTTACCGGTGAACTGGAGCTTAAAGTCGCGTAAGGATCAGGGGCACAGGTATATAGGAAAGCATCAGAGGCATCCCATTGAATCTGGGGGCAGACCAGGAAAACGATCAGAACGCCCGCAAACAGCAGCATAGGAAATGTATCGAGCATGGGCACAGGGCACGGGTGCGCCGTTTGCTTTTTTACTTCCTTCTTTGCAACAAACCAGCCCACCATCGCGCATCCTATAATCTGCACGGCAGGACCAACAAAGGACACCCACAGCTTTCCCATATCACCTATAAAGAAATGATCGAACACAAAAAAGCACCCAAGTGAGATCAGAACGCAGAGCGCGATGCAGTAAGCCCATTTCTGATACTTTCCTAATTTCATTTTTCTTACCCTCTTGCATTATACACCCATATCTTCCCATGAATCGCCAGGCCTGTGACCGATGATCATAGGCGTATCGCTTATTTTGGCGAGATCAGAAATATCAAGTGGATCTGTTTTAACAAACCGCAAGGAGTTTCGCCTGTCGTAAATGGCCAAATATATCTGTCCTTCGCTAGATACCATTTTCGCTATCACGTTCCCGCCTAATTCTTCCATACTATAGGTGCCATTCAGAATATCAGCATCTTGCCTGTAGATCAGAAATTCATTTCTAGGTCCAGGGAAAAACGCGATATACAGATCATCGCCTGAAATTCCATTTCCTGTTGAAAATGTGCCTGTTATTTCTTTCCTATTCGCACAGATACAGACTAGGATCATCGTGGCTAATAGCACCAGCAGCAATACTATCCTGAGCATCCAGTTAGACCTTTTTGACATGCGCTTTTCTCACCCCCTTGTATTATATACCCACATCTTTCCATTGTCGAGCATATTTTTCTATAAAACGGAAGATATTTGCGATATACAAAGGGCGGCCTCTGTCCCACTGGCAGAGGCCGCTCCTCTCATGCGTCTCATGTGTTGTCCTTGTTGATAGGCTGGCGCACCAGCAGCCGCTTCAGGGCGGTCCAGTTGAAGGGCCACAGGGGGTACATATACCCCTTGCCCAGGATGGGCCGGGTGGTGAACAGCAGCACCGCGATCAGCAGCAGCCCCGCCCCCAGGCCCCACCAGTCGAAAGCGGCGATCAGCAGCAGCAGCACCATCCGCAGCAGCTTAAAGGCGTACCCCAGCTCAAAGCTGGGCTGGACGAAGCTGGCGATCGCCACGAAGGCCATATACACCAGCACCTCCGGCACCAGCCACCTGGCCTGGACGGCGAAGTCCCCCAGGATCAGCGCCCCGATCATGGAGAAGGAGTTGCTGAGGACATCCGGCGTGTTGAGGCTGGCCAGCTTCAATAGGTCCACGATGAACTCCACGATCAGCAGCTGGACCAGCAGGGGCACATGGCCCTCCTTCTCGATCAGGACGAATTGCAGGTAGTCCGGCACCGCGTGGGGGCTCTTGGCCAGCAGGTACCACAGGGGGATCAGCAGCAGAGACAGCACCACCACCACCAGGCGCACATACCGGAGGTAGGTCCCCACCAGGGGCGGGAAGTAGTAGTCGTTGGCCTCCTCCATAAAGTCGAAAAAGTGGGCGGGCAGCAGCATCACCGAGGGGGAGTTGTCCACCAGCAGCACGATATACCCCTCCATGACGCAGGCCGTGGCCACATCGGGCCGCTCCGTGTAGCGGACCTTGGGGAAGGGGTTGTACCACTGGGGATGGAGGCCCTGCATGGCCTCGCTGACGCTCTCCTGGCTCATGGCGATGGACTTCACGTCGATGGCGTCCAGCTTCTCTTGCAGCTCCGCCAGCAGCTTCTGGTCCACCCGGTCGTCCATATAGGCCAGCACCACGTCCGTCTGGCTCCGTCCGCCGATCTTCTTGTTCTCCAACGTGAGATGGGGACTGCGGATCCGCCGGCGAAGGAGGGCGGTATTGGTCACCAGGGCCTCTACAAAGCCGTCATGGCTGCCCCGGAGGACCCGGCCGTCCGACGGCTCCTCCACCCCCCGGACTGGGAATTTTTTCGCGTCGATCAGGGCGCAGCGGTCCATGCCGTCGATCAGCAGTACCGTCTTGCCCAAAAAGGCCCCGGTGAGGATCTTGTCGATCTGGTCCTCTACGTCCACCTCGCAGAAGGTGACGAACCGGTCCACGAAGGACTGCATATCCTGGGGGCCGTCCAGGGCCGCGCCCTCCTCCCCCAGCAGGAAGGAGAACATCCGCTCGATCACCCCGTCGTCCCCATAGCCGTCCACCACATACATCCGCCCCCGGCGGCTGCCCAGGGTCAGGTCCCGGGAGATCACGTCATAGCTCCGCCCCACCCCCAGCAGGGTATCCAGAGTTTTTTGATTTTCTGACAGCCGCTTGTCCAGTCGTTCCATACGGGCCCTCCCAGCGATCGTTTTGGGGGTAGTATGCCCCTGCCGGAGGGGATCATTCCCTACCTGGGGAAACTCTTATTTTTGACCACCCCGCCCTATTGAAAAATGAGGCCGGACTATGGTATGATAGAGGCACCCTTTTGAAGAGGGATCTTTTGTGTCGAGGTAACTGTCATGCTGTTTTATATCCTGGCCGCCCTGACCGTCGCGGCCCTGGTGGGACTGGACCAGTGGGTCAAGTATTGGGTGACGTCCCATCTGGCCCTGGGCGAGACCGCGCCCCTCTGGGAGGGGGTCGTGCGGTTCTATCACATCCACAACACCGGCGGCGGCTGGTCCATCCTGTCGGACTACACCTGGCTGCTCACCGCCATCACCGCCCTGGTCCTGGCCGCCATCCTCTTCGCCCTGGTGTGCAGGATCATCCGGCACCCCCTGGGCCGCTGGTCCTCGGTGATCCTCTTCTCCGGCGGGCTGGGGAACCTGATCGACCGGGTCCGCTTGGGCTATGTGGTGGATATGTTCGACTTCCAGTTCATCCGCTACCCCGTGTTCAACGTGGCGGATATGTTCGTCGTGGCCGGCGTCATCGGCTGCGCCATCTACTTCCTGTTCCTCTACGAGAAGTACGATGCCGACCCGGACGATGACTGACCCCCTCCTGCTCACCGCCGGCCAAACCGGGGAGCGGCTGGATACCTGGCTGGCCTCCCAGGTGGAGGGACTGACCCGTGCCGCCGCCCAGCGGCTGATCGTTGGCGGCTCCGTCACTCTGGCGGGCCGCCCCCTGCCCAAGAACTACCGGCTGGCGGCGGGGGACCTGGTGACGGTCCTCCTGCCGGAGGCCGCTCCCGCGGAGGCGGTCCCCCAGGATATCCCGCTGGACATCGTCTTTGAGGACGAGGACGTGATCGTGGTCAACAAACCGGCGGGCCTGGTGGTCCACCCGGCCCCCGGCCACCCGGACGGCACCTTGGTCAATGCCCTGCTGTACCACTGCGCCGGCTCTCTCAGCGGCGTGGGCGGGGCCATGCGGCCTGGGATCGTCCACCGGATCGACCGGGACACCTCCGGCCTGCTGGCTGTCGCCAAGAACGACTTCGCCCACCAGGCCCTCTCCGCCCAGCTCCAGGACCACAGTCTCCACCGAATCTACGAGGCGGTGGCTCTGGGCCAGTTCCGGGAGGACTCCGGGACCGTAGACGCCCCCATCGGCCGCCACCCCACGGACCGGAAGAGGATGGCGGTGACCGACCGGAACAGCCGGGCCGCCGTGACCCACTACCAGGTCCTCCGCCGCTGCCGGGGCTGCTGCTATATCTGCTGCCGGCTGGAGACGGGCCGGACCCACCAGATCCGGGTCCATATGGCCTACCTGGGCCACCCCCTGCTGGGCGACCCGGTCTATGGCGGCGGGAAGGCCCCCCCTGGCCTGCCGGGCCAGTGCCTCCATGCCGCCGTCCTCCGCTTCCGCCACCCCCGCACCGGCGCGCCGGTGGAGGTGTCCTGCCCCCTGCCGCCGGCCTTCCAGGCCCTTTTGGACCGGTTGGAGGACCAATAAAGACCTGCGGCAGGCAGCAATGTCCTCTGTATCGCATACAAATAGACCAGCCGCGCCGGAGGGCGCGGCCAGACCGAGTTTAGGAGCGCTCCCATGGCTAAAAGAAAAAAAGCGACCCGCCAGCAGCGGCTGGTGCAGCTCTGCGCGATCTTGATCTTCTGCGCCGCGGCCCTCACCGGCGGCTACCACTGTATCGTCCGGCCCATCAATATCAACTCCGACCCGCCCGTCATCGCCCGCCCCGGTTCGGACCAGCAAGACCCGCCGCCCCAGCAGGAGCCGGGCACCACGGACCCGGCCCCCGTGGACCCCGACCCGCCCCCGGCCTTCACCAACCGGGACAACTGCTTCAATATCCTGGTGGTGGGCCTGGACGACGGCAACGGCGGCAGCGACACCAACATCCTAGTCCAGCTGGACGTAGGCCGGGGCGTGATCCACGCCACTTCCCTCCCCCGGGACACCCTGATCAACGTGAACTGGAACGTGAAGAAGCTGAACAGCGCCTACAACGTGGGAGGCGTGGACCGGGTGATGACGGAGGTCAGCCGGCTGCTGGGCATCCGGGTGGACCGCTATGTCTCCGTCAACCTGAAGGGGTTCGTGGAGCTGGTGAACGCCATCGGCGGCGTGGACTTCGATGTCCCCATCGATATGGACTATGACGACCCGGTCCAGGACCTGCACATCCACTTCAAGAAGGGCCACCGGCACCTGACGGGCCAGGAGGCCCTGGGGGTGGTGCGTTTCCGCCACAACAACGACGGCACCGGCTACGGCACCGAGGACATCGGCCGCATCGGTACCCAGCAGGCGTTCTTGAAGGCGGTGGCGAAGAAGATGCTCTCCTCTCTGACCATCGACACCATCGCCTCCTATGTGGATATCTTCTCCAAGTACATCAAGACCGACCTGACCACCGGCAACCTGGTCTGGATGGCCACCCAGACCCTCTCCATCGGCATGGACAACATCCACTTCCACACCCTCCCCGGCGACGGTGCCGGCCTCTACGAGGGACGCTCCTACTATGTGCTGGACCCGGAGGCCACTGTAGCGCTGGTGAACGAGGCCATGAACCCCTATAACGAGCCGCTGACCCTGGAGGATATGGATATCCTGTATTGATCCCACCTGGGTGCAGGGCGTGCAGAGTATGGAGGTGGCGCATATGGATGATGAGCGGTCCTTATTAGAGGTCTCTTTGGATGGCACCCCACCGGACAACATCTCGCCGGACAGCCCCTCCCTCTGGAGCAAGGCCATGGGGCGGATCCTCGTGGGGATAGTGCTGGAGAGCTGGACTCTGCGGTTCTGGGGGCTGGATCTTCTCCTGCCTGTCTGGGGACACATCCTCTATCTTCTGGGACTGCGGACGTTGCGGCGGGAAAACAGGGCCTTTCGCGCCTGCTGGTATGTCACCCTGGTCCAGACGGGGCTGTGGGCCTTTTCCCTGCTCCATCGGGCCGCCCCTGGATGGCAGTCCTTCTATGCGGCCCCGCCCGGTCTGGCGCTGACGTACCTGGGCCTTCTGCTGCCGATGGTCCAGCTCTTCTGCCTGCGGCGGGGACTGCGGGCCGTGCGCAGCGGCGCGGGGCTGTCCCCCGGCGGCGGCGCTCTGATCGTGCTGCTCCTTTGGCAGGCCGTGCTGCTGCTCTTGGCAGTGTCCGGCGGGTCGGGGAAGATCCAGATTGGAATCTTTGGCTTTTTGTTGCTGCTGGCGGTCTATGCGTGGACCATCCGCTGCCTGCGCAGGTCCTACCGGGAAGTGGACGGGACAGGGATCGTCTCCGCCCCTGTCCGCCTGCCGGACTGGCTGCTGGCTGGCGCTGTCGTGGGGGGCCTGCTGGCGGGGATCGCCGTTGTCGGTCTGACCTGTGACCGCCTGCCCATGGCGTGGCAGCCGGGGGGACCTGTTTCCAACGGCCAGGCGGATGCGGTCAAGGAGCGTCTGCTGTCTCTGGGCTTCCCGGAGGATGTGCTGGACGACCTGTCCACGGAGGATCTTCTCACCTGTGCCGGGGCGGTACAGGTGGTATCTGACGCCCAGCGCCACGCGATGACCTCGCGAAAGGTCGACGAGGCCTTCCCCAGGCCCCTGCTGTGTACCAACGTGGCGGTGGAGCTGGAGGAGGACCATTGGCGGATCTTCCACCACTTCCGGTGGGAGGAGGGCACCCGCTTCTATGGTGCAGACGCTTTGCAGCTCTGGCCGGTCTCCCGGCATATGGATGGTTGGTCCTTCATCGGCCCTTACACTGGGCGGGTCCTCTGCCGGCAAAACGGTGCGGACCTCTGGGCCCCCTACTACTTTTTAGGGGAGGAGATCTATACCTCCAGCAGCATCTTTTTCGGCACCCACACCGCCACGGACTGCTTTGCCTCCTTCTCCTTCCCCAGGCAGGGGGAGCGCTGCCGGGGATATGTGACCTATGAGGCCATATCGATAAGGACCGGCTATCTCTTCGATTCCTGGGCCAATTATGCCCACGCTATGGAGCGATTCCAATACCCTGCCCTCTCCGGGCACGAGTGGCTCAAGACCGGGGGCATGATCTCAGACGAAGAACCCTTTTATCGGGTACAGAACGCCCTGCAATTCCTCCCTGAAGCGAAACAATAAAATAGAAGGATGGGACAGGCCGGCAGTCTGTCCCATCCTCTGTATTTCCATATCTTTTTCGATATCCCGGAGACGGTCCCATGCGGTCACTTCCCAAAGCGGAAGATGCTGATGAAGGCGGCCCAGATATCCACGAACATCGCCTTGACCCGGCTCCAGAAGGTGCCGTTGTCCTGCTCCTTGACGGTGATAGGCTCCTCTTCCTCCTTCTCTTCCACCTTGATCTCCTGGCTGCGCATGATATACTGGATGCTGCCCACGTTCTCGTTGCGGCTGTCGGTGATGGAGACCGGCTTGGCGGCGGCGTCCATCAGCAGGAGGTTGTTGTCCCCGCCGGCGTGGCTGTCCCACTCGTCAGTGACCAGGGCGTCGATGGTATCCAGGGCGTCCCGGACGGTGGAGCTCTGCCCCAGGCCGACGGTGGAGCGGCGGAGGGTCTCCGCCAGGCTGGTGAGGGTCTGACGGGTGGCGTTGTCCAGGCCGCTGCGCTGGAGCAACTCCTTAGAGGTGCGTACCGCATCGCTCATGGCATCGATCGTGATGATCGTCGTGTCCACCAGAGCCCCAGCATCGGTGAGGGCCTGCTGGGTGTCCGGCTCGTACTCGTTGAGGATATCCGTCAGCTCCTGGACCTGGTCCAGGGCCTCGTCCACGTTGTCGCTGAGACGGAGGGCCAGATCCGCCGCGTTCTGTCCGTCATGGAGCAGGGCGTCCGCCGCGCCGCCGTGGTCGTCTACCTCTTCCACCACATCTTCCATCAGTTCTGCGAAACTTTCCAAATTGCCTGTCAATGCGCTCAGGTCGCCCAACAAATTGGCGGTAGGAACTGCCAAGGCAGCGATCAGCTTATTGACCTGGTCTAATTTGTCATTCACGCCGCCGATAACACTGCCCGCGCTCTCCAGCTGCTCCCGTTGGTCATACAGCGCCGCCAGCTGGGCCGCCTGCGCAGCGGCTTCTTCTGGTGCCAATCCTGGCGTTGCTTGAAGCAGATAACCCGTAATAAATGTCTCAAACGGAGTGCCTGCCGGAAGTGTTCCGTCAGCGATCTTTGCCTCATACGCCGTATGGAGCGCCTTCGCCTTTTCCAGCAGCTCTAAGACTTCACCGGAGGGACGTCCTCCTACTGGGATATCGACCCCAGAGAAGGTCGGCAGATGTTTCAAGGTGTTCTGCAAAGCTGTCAAACTGCTCTGCATATTCCGCAGATGCCCCTGCAACTGGACCGTGTTCAGATGCAGACTGTCAGTATGATCGTCCAACTCATCCAGCAGGTCACGGGCGGCGGTCAGGTCGGTCTTTAAGTCCTTCAAGATCTTCCGGGTGTTCTCCACCTCGGGCTTCATGCTGGTCAAATTCTCGCTGACCTCGTTGAGGAGGGTGTTCGTCTTGGTCAAGGCCTCCTGGGCCTTCGTCAGATGCTCGGTGGTGGGGGCCAGGGCGCCGGACATGGCGCCGGCGGCGTCCAGGGCGGTGTCGATGCTGCCATAGACCGCGCCCTTACCGTTGGAGAGGACGCCCCGGGCGTTGTTCAGCTGGTCCAGGCCGTTGGCGGCGGCGTTCAGGCTGCCGGTCATGCTGTCCAGGGTGTCCAGAATGATGTGGAGACTGTCGTTCATGGCGTGGTAGGAATCCTCCGCTTTCTCCTTGGCCTCCTTCAGGTCGGCCACCTGGCTCAGCTGGTCCAGGGTGGCGGGGACCGCCAGGAAGATCATGCCGTTGTAGGAGAAGGAGTCCGTCCCTACCCGGATGGTGAAATGCTGCTCCTCCCCAGGAAGGACCGCGTAGAGGACGGCGTAGAGGTTGCCGATCAGCTGGACCTGGGCGCCGGGGGCCTCCAGGGAGAGGATATCATCAGCGTTGAACAGGGAGGCTGCGGTGAGGACCAGGTTGTTGCGGGCGTACTCGTTGGCGGCCTGGTTCGGCACGGCGTCCAGCTCGATCGACACCATGCCGCTGCGGCCTGCCAGCTGCTCCGCCGGGGTGGGCACGCCGTTGAGGGTGTAGGACATGGACAGCTTCCAGGGGAAGTCCTCATAGGGCTGGGTGGTCTTGCACTCGAAATAGAACTTGTCGGGCACATCGCCGGTCAGGTCGAAGGTCACCTTGCCGCCGTCCACCTGGGCCTCCCGGCTGTCGGTGAGGTTGACCACCTCCTGGTAGCTGCCGTAGTCGGTGAGGGCGTCCACGCCCCGGGTCCTGACGCTCTTGACCACGCTACTGTCCAGCAGGCCGCCGTAGCTGTCCAAGGTGGCGTAGTAGGTCTCGTCGCAGGCGGGGGGGATCGCCGCCGCCGCGGCCGGCAGGGTCAGCCCCAGGGATAGGGCCAGGGAAAAGGCCAGCACCCGTTTGATCAGATGATCACGTTTCATATCGATCAGCACTCCTTATCGTATGATCTTGATTGTATGATCTTGACTTCGTATCACGCAGTATCTATCTCAGGTCTCCGCGGCAGCCTGTACCGGCTCCCCCTCCGGGACAGGGAGCTCTTCCGGCGTCTCCGGCGTCTGCGCGCCGCCCTTGGGGGGCTTGGGGGTCCGCCAGTGGAGGGTGGTCTTGGCGATGATGGGCTCAAAGACCACCAGCACCGAGGGCAGGATGAACATGCTCACCAGAGCGGAGATGATGGCCCCCCGGGAGAGCATCATGCAGATGCTGCTGACGATGTCCATGGTGGACACCAGGGCCACCCCCAGGGTGGAGCAGAAGAACACCAGGGCGCTGGTGAGGATGGACAAATCCGAGGAGGCAGCGGCGATCTGGATGGCCTCCTTCCGGTCGTGGCCCTTTTGCAGCTCCTCTTGGAACCGGGTGGTCATCAGGATGGCGTAGTCCACCGTGGCCCCCAGCTGGACGCAGCCAATCACCGTGGGGGTGATGAAAGCGATCACGCTGCCGGCGAAGTAGGGGATGCCCTGGTTGAGGAAGATCGCCAGCTCGATGGTGGCCACCAGCAGGATGGGGATGGAGATCGACTTGAAGGTGACCGCCACGATCAGCAGGATGGCGATGATGGAGAGGAAGTTGGTGATCTTGAAGTCGGAGTCGGCCACGGTGATCAGGTCGGCGGTCATGGCGGCCTCACCGGTGATGTAGGCGTTGGGATCGTACTGCTTGAGAAGGGCGCTCAGGTCCTGGAGCTGTCCGGCCACCGCGTCGGAGGCGGTGACGTAGGAGGAGTTGACCATCATCATCTGATAGCCCCCCTGCTTGCACAGCTCCTTGATCTCACTGGGGATGAAGAAGTCCGGGATGCCGTCAGGGAGCAGCTTGTCGTAGGCCACCAGGCTGGTGATGCCGGGGAGGGCCTCGATCTGCTCCTCCAGGGCCTTCATCTCGGCGTGGCTCAGGTCGTCCCGCATGATGACGAAGTGGGAGGAGGCCATGCCGAACTCGTCCTTCAGCTTGTTGTTGGAGACGATGGAGGGCATATCCTGGGGCAGGGACTCATCTAATTTGTAGTAGACCTGGGTATGGTCGTTGGCGTAGATGGCGGGGATGAAGAGCAGCAGGAACAGCGCCACGAACCGCTTGCTCCTGTGGACCACGAAGCGGTTGAGCCCGCTGAAGTCCGGCTTCAGGGCGGGATGGCGGTACTTGTGGATCATGCCGTCCAGCTGTAGGAGGATCGCCGGCAGGACCAGCACCACGGTGGCCACGCCCAGGACCACGCCCTTGGCCATCACGATCCCCAGGTCCCGCCCTAAGGTCAGCCGCATGAAGCACAGGGCCAGGAAGCCGGCGATGGTGGTCAGGGAGCTGCCAGAGAGGGACTTGAAGGCGGCCACGATGGCTACTGACATGGCGTCCCGCCGGTCGTCATGGAGGGGGACCTCCTCTAAGTAGCGGTGGTAGAGGAAGATGGAGTAGTCCATGGTCACGCCCAGCTGGAGGACGGCGGCGATGGCCTGGGTGATGAAGGAGATCTCTCCTAGGACGATGTTGGTACCGAAGTTGTAGAGGATCGCCAGGCCGATGGAGCACATCAGGGCCACCGGGAGCATCCAGGAGTCCATGGTCAGGCACATGGCGATCATGGACAGGACCGCCGCCATCAGCACATAGAGGGGCATCTCCTTGACGATCAGGTCCTTGGTGTCCTTGATGAACACGGAGAACCCGGCCAGGAAGCACTGCTTGTTGCAGAGGGAGCGCACCGTTTCGATGGACTTCATGGTGGCCTCGGAGGCGCCGGGCTGGTCGTACTGGACGATCATCATGGTGGCGTCGCCGGAAAAGAAGATGTCCCGCAGATCCTCCGGGATCATCTCGGTGGGCACCTGGATGCCCACCATGCTGGACACCCAGATCGCGCTGCTGACGCCGGGGACCTGCTCCACCCGCTGCTGGAGCTGGTGGGTGTACTCCGGCGGCATCCCCTCCACGATGAGCATGGTGGTGGCCGCCATGTGGAAGGGCTCCTCCAGCAGCGCCTCGCCTCGGGCGGAGTCCATATCCTGGGGGATATAGGACAGGATGTCGTAGTTGATACGGGTCATGGCCGCTCCCAGGACGCTGGGGATCAGCAGGAGGACGGCCAGCAGCACCACCCGTTTCGGCTTGCGGGTGAGCCGGTAAGCAATTTTTTCCAACAAGATCGATCACCTCATAAAAACGTTCTTTTGCCCTCTGGGAGAGCGGGTCTTACTCCTCTGGTCCCGCCTGACGGGGGACCTTGACGGCGTAGAGGCAGGCCAGCAGGTTCTCGCCGCCATCGATCAGAAGGGTCAGGCCCAGCAGGCGGGTCATCGCCTGGGGCTCCTCGAAGATGGTGAGCAGCAGCGCCGCTCCCAGGACGGACCCTAGGGCCGCGGCGGCCATCAGCGCCCACCACTTTTCCATGCCGAAGCGCTTGGCGTCGATGGCGGTCTGGAACCGGAGGATGCTGTCCACCAGGATGAAGGCCCCCACCGCCACCGGCAGGACCGCCGGCCGGGGCCGCAACAGCAGCAGGCAGCCCACCAGGATCGTCAGCAGCCCCGCCGCCAG
Source organism: uncultured Clostridia bacterium (assembly GCA_947173485.1). Lineage (GTDB taxonomy): Bacteria > Bacillota > Clostridia > Oscillospirales > Oscillospiraceae > CAMWFH01. The sequence continues at coordinate 128,449 of CAMWFH010000003.1, forward strand.
GTCGAACTGGAAGGCCAGCTGGTAGAGGTCCTCCGCGAAGTAGCCCAGCAGCTTCATCCCGCCGTAGAACACGGAGACAGCTCCCAGCAGAGCGCAGATGGTCGCCAGCGGCCGGTCCGGCCAGAGCAACAGGCAGGCGCCCGCCCCCATGAAAGCGATCGAGGCCGCCGCAAAGGCCCTCTGGATCGTTTTGGAAAACCGCATCTTTTTTGCCCTCCCTTCCGCCGGGCGTGCCGCCCGTTTGGTTTTTGTACCCTTAGCATAGCCCAGCGGCGGCAGATCCGCAACGGACAAAGAAGGGCGGGTGTGCAGATCTGCTATATTGGATGGGAGATCGTGTAAAAAGGTAACAGACCAGGGGCAGGTGTCACCCTTCCGATCAGGGGACAAAGGACGTTGACGGGAGAGGAAAATTTGTGTAAACTAGGGACAGCAGAACAGCGGCAGAGCGTAAGGAGGCCGAAAAATGTCCAACATGACCAAGCGGGCGCTGGCATTTTCTCTGAAAAAACTGCTGGCCCAGTCGCCCTTGGATAAGATCACCGTCCAGAACATCGTGGACGACGCGGAGGTGAGCCGCAAGACCTTCTACTACCACTTCCAGGATATCTACGACCTGCTGGAGTGGGCGCTGGTGGACGAGGGGCGGCGGGTGCTGGAGGGGTGTCCCATCGCCGATGCCTGGCAGCAGGGGCTGTGGAACGTGCTGTCCTACTTACAGGAGAACCAGGTCGTGATCCGAAACATCCACCGCTCCGTCCAGGAGAACAGCACCCTGCTGGAGCGCCATATCACCCAGATGGTCCAGCCCCTGCTCCAGCAGATCTTCGACGCCCAGCCGGACCATGAGAAGGTAGGCGCGGAGGACCGGACATTCATCCTGGAGCTGTACGCCTTCGGCGTGGTGAAGCTGGTGATCTATTGGATCGACAACGGCATGAAGCCGGAGGCGGACTGGATAATCAGGCGGATCCACCGAATCTTCAGCGGCAGCATGGAGGCCATGATCCAGCGCTGCTGCATGGACGAATAGAAAAAGGCCGGGCATGGCTGCCGGCCTTTGGGTCAGATAGCAAGGCCGGACGGGCAAGCTGCCCGTCCGGCCATTTTTTTGCACGATCAGAGCTCTGTGTCATCGCGCCTATTTTGTTTTCCTCTCAGCGGTCACTCCGTCACGGCCCAGACCCGCACCGGCAGGCCGGTGGCCCCCACGATATTGGGATAGGCCGCCACCAGCACCGCCCCGGCAGGGGGCACCTGGTCCAGGTTGCACAGGACCTCGATCTGGAGCTTGCCCTTGGACAGCACATACCGCTCACAGGCCAGGTCGCCGGCCTTGGCCGCCTCGGCGGAGGCGTCGGTGTCCAGGGCCTCATGGCCGTTGGCGGCGGCGTTCCGGGTCTCGTAGATATAGCGCAGGGCCTCCATGGACCAGCCGGGGAAGTTCTCGCTGCCGTCCGGGGCGGTGCCGGAGAGGGCGTCCATATCCGGCCAGTGCTTGGACCAGCCGGTGTACAGCGCCACGAAGGCCCCGTCAGGGATGGGGCCGTACTGGGCCTCATAGTCCTGGATGTCCTGGGCCGTCACGGCGTAGCAGGGGTCCGCGGCCACCTTGGCGGTGACATCGATCACGCACAGGGGGAACACGGTGTCCTTCACGCCGTAGGCCTCGGAGAGGGGGGCGTCCTTGACGAAGTGGCCGGGGAAATCGATATGGGTGCCGAACTGACCGGGGAACCGGAAGGTCTGGATCAGGCAGTCCAGCTGGGGCATCCCCCAGTCATAGACCGTCTTGCACAGCTCCACGGAGCCCTCCGGGATACCGCTCCAGTAGGGGCTGTCGTTGGTCAGGGGGTGGGAGAGCTCGACCCAGCGCAGGGTCTTGGCTTTTGCTAAGGCGTCCCAAAGTGGATACATGGCAGAGGTCCTCCTGATTTTGATATGGTCTCAGTATACCAGACCGCGGACAGATCTGCAAGAGAGCGCCTGTGCTTTTTGGGGAATGGGGGACGCAAAAAAGTATACTTTTTTGCAGGACCGCCCCGCATGTGAGGTCATCTATAATTTACCACAAGCTAGCCGATTTTGCAATGCTTTGTCACAAAAAATTTTACTATTATCCGTTCACAAAAAAGTATACTTTTTTGCGTACAAGAGCGGGCAAAATTTTTGGTAGCAAAGCATTGTCAAACCAGCCGGATCGTAGTAAATTAAAGGTACAAATTTGAGGAAACGGGAGGGCCCTCTATGAAAAGAAGAGCTTTATCGATCTTGTTGACGCTGTGTATAACGCTGGCGCTGTTCCCTGTGCCCGCGTTCGCGGCAAACGAGGAAGACGACACCTTGATCGAACTCTCGCCCCCGCCTGAACGCAGCAACATAACGCAGCCGCCGCTGGTTTTCAACGCGGGGGACACTCCCCCAACGGCAGCGGAGTACAACGGCAGCTACTACGATCAGTTGGACGCCACCGCGAAGGCCATCTATGACGCCATCTACAACAGTCCGCTGAAAAACGGGCCCTCTACACAGAAGATCTCACTCAGAGGGATCCCCATTAAGGATATGGAGCACCATTGGGACCCGATCCTTGCCGCAGTCTGGGCACTGCAATACGACTGTCCAGAACTGTCCTGGCTGGCCTACAACAACGGATACAAGATCACTTACTCTCCAAAAGAGCAAACGTATGCTGAGTTCTATTATACCGAGGACGGCTATAAGCGGGCCACCACGGATGTCTCCCAGGTCAGCGGCGCGGACAGATATCACTATGCCGACACAGAGGGATCTGACCACGCTCACAGCGGCGATCGCCAACGCGAAGAAGAGCATCGGCGACCTTTCCGGCAAGTCCGACTTTGAGAAGGTCAGGACCTTGTACGAGTGGGTCTGCGGCAATATGGCATATACGGACTACAAAAACAACGTGGACAAGAACAACCGGTTCAAAAACGACTGGCGTGGTTATCAGACCGCCTACAGCTCCCTTGTGACAGGGGAGACTGTCTGTGCGGGCTACGCCAAGGCATTCAAGCTGCTGTGCGACGAGTACGGCATCCCCTGCGCTGTGGTCCTGGAATCGAGCGGCGGCGGCGGTCATGCGTGGAACTATGTCCAGCTCGGCGGGAGCTGGTACGCCGTGGACTGCACCTGGGGCGATAGGGGCAACTATGTTTCCTATGACTATCTGCTGAAGGGCTCCGACAATTTTTCGAGCAACCATATAGAAGTCACCATGAACAACTGGTATAACTTCGACTGCGCTATCGCTTACCCTGATCTGAGCAAGGCGGACTACGAGGAACCTCAACATATACATAGCTGGGCATCTTCCTGGAGCGGAAACAGCGGCTACCACTGGCTGGAGTGCGCTGCCAACGGCTGCGATATCACGAATAATAGCGAGAAAAACCGCTACGGCGCTCACGTTTACGACAACGACCAGGATGACACCTGCAACACCTGCGGCTATATGCGGGCAGTGGCGGCGCCGGAGGCTCCATTTGACGGCTTTATCGATGAGGACGGTGTGCTGCGGAAATATAACGGCAAGGGCGGCAATGTGGTGATCCCCAACACCGTCACCGCCATCGGGGCGGAGGCATTCTACGGCTGCACTGGCTTGACCAGCGTGACCATCCCCAATAGCGTTGTCAGTATCGGAAGGTTTACATTCTACGGATGCACCGGCTTGACCAGCGTGACCATCCCCGATAGCGTTATCAGTATCGGAAGATCTGCATTCTACGGATGCACCAGCTTGACCAGCGTGACCATCCCCGGCAGCGTTGCCAGCATTGAAAGGTTGGCGTTCTACAAGTGCACCGGCTTGACCAGCATGACGATCGGCAGTGGTGTTGCGGAGATCGAGGAGGGTGCGTTCTACGGATGCACCGGCTTGAAGGACGTGTACTACGGGGGCAGCGAAACGCAGTGGAACGCGATTCGCATCGACTGGAAGCAGGGGTACAACAACATCCTGAAGAGCGCAGCCATCCATTACAACAGCGCCCTGCCTGCCTTTTCCGATGTTGCCCCCAACGACTGGTATGCCAGCGCCGTGACCTGGGCCGTGGAGAAGAACATCACCAAGGGCACCGGCTCTGCCACCTTCAGCCCGGATGCTGTCTGCACCCGTGCCCAGACCGTCACCTTCCTGTGGCGTGCCGCCGGTTCTCCGGCTCCCAAGAGCAGCGCCAACCCCTTCACCGATGTGAAGCCCGGCGCGTACTACTATGACGCCGTCCTGTGGGCGGTGGAGCAGGGCATCACCAAGGGCACCAGCCGCACCACCTTCAGCCCGAACGAAAACTGCACCCGTGCGCAGATCGTGACTTTCCTCTACCGCGCTCAAAGCAACTAAGTTTTCCCCAAAAAGGGCCGGCTGACCAGCCGGCCCTCAGCATATCCCACAGCTCTGACAAGAATAAAGGAGGGGGCTGACCGGCCGGTCAGCTCCTCTTCTCGTATAGCGCCTATATCCGTCCCTATGCCCCCGCCTTACAGCAGCCCCTCCAGCCAGCGGCGGACCATATCCAGGGCGAAATTCGCGGCCCGGTGGCGGAGGACGTTCCGCTCCTTGCGGCCCGTGTGGGGGAGGGGGCGGCAGAGGGCGCCCTGGGGAGAGGCCAGGGCGATATAGATCGTGCCCACCTCGTTGCCCCGCTCGTCCTTATCCGGGCCGGCCACGCCGGTGACGGCCACTGCCAGGTCGCTGCCGGTGAGGGCCCGGCAGCCCTTCACCATCGCCAGGGCCACCTCCTGGGAGACCGGGCCCTTCTGGTCCAACAGCTCGCCGGGGACTTGCAGGGCGGCCCGCTTCAGCTCGTTGGAGTAGCTGACCACGCCCCCCAAGAACGCCTTGGACGCCCCCGGCAGGTCCGTCAGCCGCTTGGCGATCAGGCCGCCGGTGCAGCTCTCGGCGGTGGAGAGGGTCAGGCCCTTCGCCAGCAGGTCCCGCAGGACCACCGTCTCTATATTGGGCACGTCCATCCCGTAGACCACGTCCCCCAGCAGCTCCCGCAGCTGCTCGATGACCGGGGCCAGCATGGCCTCCGCCGCCTCCGCTGTCTCCGCCTTGGCGGTGGCCCGAAGGAGGCACTCGTTCATCTTGGCGTAGGGGGCCAGGGTGGGGTTCTCCATGGCGATCATCCGCTCCCGCAGGAGGCTCTCCACCTGGCTCTCCCCCATGCCGAAGATCTTCAGCTCATGGCTGACGATCGCCCCGTCAGACAGTTTTTTCAGATAGGGCACCGCCCGGTTCTCGAACATATACCGGCACTCGTGGGGCGGTCCCGGCAGCATCAGCACATGGACGCCCCCCTCCTCGAAGGCGCACCCCGGCGCGGTGCCTACAGGGTTGTCGAAGATGGTGCAGCCCACCGGCAGCATGGCCTGCTGCTCGTTCTGAGGGGGCATGGTCCGGCCCAGCCGTTCCTCGAAAAAGGCTCGTATCCCCTCTAAGATATCGGGATGCAGCTCCAGCGCCCGGCCAAAGGCCTGACAGATGGTCTGCTTGGTCAGGTCGTCATAGGTGGGCCCCAGGCCGCCGGTGGTGATGATGATGTCCGCCCGTTTCCGGGCGATGGCCAGGGCCTCCAGCAGCCGCTGGGGGTTGTCGCCTACGACGGTGTGGTAGAATACGTTGATCCCCAGGGCGCTCAGGCCCTCGGAGAGCATCTGGGCATCGGTGTTGGCGATGTTTCCTAAGAGGATCTCGGTGCCGACGGCGATCAGTTCTGCGGTATGGGACATGGGGCGACCTTCTTTCTTTTTATTCGTCGATCTCAAAGACCAGATCGATCTCTGTGACTTTCCCGTTGTTGCTTATATGGGTAGGGATATACCCCACATAGCGGTAGCCCTTTGCGGCATACTCCCGGATGATCTGCCGGTGTTCCTCCGACCCCGAACTGAAAACGCCGTAGATATCTACCGGGACGAACTCATATCGTTTCATGCCGCGCCTCCTCAGAGCCTCACCGGGATATACCGGCTCTGCTCCATGGCCCGGTCCACCAGGCCGTCGATATCCAGCACGCTCTCCAGCGCCCGCACGTCCGCCACCACCGGGTGGGTCCGGGGGTGACGGGGGGTGAACACTGTGCAGCAGTCCTCAAAGGGCTGGATGGAGGTCTCAAAGGTGCCAATCTTCCGGGCCAGGCGGATGATCTCCTCCTTGTCCATGGCGATCACAGGCCGCAGCACCGGCAGGGTGCAGGCGTCCTGGCTCACCGCCAGGGCCTCCATGGTCTGGCTGGCCACCTGGCCCATGCACTCCCCGGTGACCAGGGCCTTGGCCCCCACCCGCTCCGCCACCTTCTGGGCGCAGCGCATCATGAACCGGCGGGTGATGAGGGTGAAGTAGTCCTCCGGGCAGTCCCGGCGGATGGCCTCCTGGATCTCCGTGAAGGGCACGGTGTGGACGCAGAGCCGGCCACACCAGGGCACCAGGAGCCGGGCCAGGTCGATCACCTTGTCCAGGGCCTGCTGGGAGGTGTAGGGCGGGCTGTAGAAGTGGACCATCTCCAGGTGGACCCCCCGCTTGCACATCATCCAGGAGGCCACCGGGCTGTCGATGCCCCCGGACAGGAGGCTGACGGCGCAGCCGCCCATCCCCGTGGGCAGTCCCCCCGCACCGGGACGGGCGGGGCCGTGGACATAGGCCGCCTTCTCCCGGATCTCGATGTGGACCGTCAGCTCCGGCTGGTGGACATCCACTTGCAGATGGGGGAACGCCTCGTGGAGCTCGCCGCCCACATACTGGCTCAGCTGGATGGAGCTCATGGGGAAGGTCTTGTCCGCCCGCTTGCTCTCCACCTTGAAGCTCTTGGCCTGGCTCAGCTCCTCCCGAAGATAGTCCCGGGCGGCGGCAAAGATGGCGTCCTTGTCCTTCTCGCAGGGCTTGGCCCGGACCAGGGAGATCACGCCGAAGATCCGGGTACAGGCGTCATAGGCCCCCTCTAAGTCGCAGCTGCTGTCCTCCGGCTCCACATAGATGGTGGACTGCTTGGAGTAGATGGTATACCGGCCAAAATTGGCCAGCCGCCGGCGGGCATTGGCCAGGAGCTTGTCCTCAAAGGCCCGGCGGTTGAGCCCCTTCAGCACCACCTCGCCCAGCTTCATCAAGATCATTTCCTGCATAGATCTCCTCATTTCTGGGAAGTTCCCCATTTTTTAGTCAGAATAGTCCGCGAGCAGGACCTCCAGCTCGTCCTCCTCGAACATACCGATGCTTTTGAATTTTTCTATCACGATCTCACCATCCGCGGCAAACTCCACTTCCCACCGCTCTCCGGGGACCGCCACCTCCACCAGGATGGTATCCGGGCAGATCTTATCCAGCTTGTAGTAGATATGCCCCTGCTCCAGGCGGTTCAGGAACGTGTTCAGCCGTTCAAATTGGTCTGTCATCCGTCAAACATCCTTCAATATATCCACGTTCCGGTATTGCAGCGCCTCTGCCAGGTGGACCGGAGAGATCTGCTCCGCGCCGTCCAGGTCCGCGATGGTCCGGGCCACCCGGAGGATGCGGTCGTGGCTCCGGGCCGTCAGTCCCAGATTGTCGAAGGCCTTGCGGAGCAGGTCCTCGCTGGTATCGTCCAGCGTGCAGAAGCGGCCCACCATCTCCGGCGTCATATGGGCGTTGCAGGTGACGGGCGTCCCCTGGAAGCGGGCGAGCTGGCGGCCCCGGGCGGCGTTGACCCGCTCCCGGACTACGGCGCTGCTCTCCGGGGTGGTCCGCCGGCGCATGGCGTCGAACTCCACCGCCGGCACCTCCACATGGATATCCATCCGGTCCAGCATAGGCCCGGAGATCCGCCGGGCGTAGCCGGCCACCTGGTGGGCCGAGCAGCGGCACCGGCCGGAGGGGTGCCCGTGCCAGCCGCAGGGGCAGGGGTTCATGGCGCACACCAGCATGAACCGGCTGGGCAGGCGGATGGTCCCCGCCACCCGGGTGATGGTGACCTCCCCCTCCTCGATGGGCTGGCGCAGCACCTCCAGCACGGGCCGCTGGAACTCCGGCAGCTCGTCCAAAAACAGCACACCGTGGTGGGCTAAGGACACCTCCCCCGGCCCCGGCTGGCTGCCGCCGCCCACCATGGCCGCCGCCGACAGGGTGTGATGGGGGGCCCGGAAGGGCCGGCGGAGCAGCAGCGGATGCTCCTTGTCGGTGAGCCCCGCCACGGACCAGACCTCCGTGGCCTCCAGGGCCTCCTGATTGGTCATATCCGGCAGGATGGAGGGCAGGCGGCGGGCCAGCATGGACTTCCCCGAGCCGGGGGAGCCCACCAGCAGGATATTGTGCTGCCCTGCGGCGGCCACCTCCAGAGCCCGCTTCACGTTCTCCTGGCCCATGACCTCCGAGAAGTCCGGTCCCAAGACCTCCGGGGCCGCCTGGGGCGTCCAGGGCTTGGCGGGGGACAGGGGGACCCGTCCGGTCAGATGGTCGTAGAGGGTGAGCAGGTCGGGGACGGGATAGACTGCCAGCCCCTCCACCAAGGTGGCCTCGGCGGCGTTGGCCGCCGGGAGGTAGAGGGAGGAGATCCCCGCCCGGACCGCCGCCAGGGCCATGGACAGCACCCCGTTGATGGGCCGCAGGGCCCCGGTCAGGCTCAGCTCGCCGATAAAGGCCGCCGCCGGGTCCAGGGCGGGCAGCTCCCCGCCGGCGGCCATCAGCCCTAAGAGGATGGGCAGGTCGTAGAGGGTGCCCTCCTTCCGCAGGGCGGCGGGGGCCAGGTTGATGGTCACCCGGGAGAGGGGGAACCGGGCCCCCACGGAGCGGATCGCCGAGCGGACCCGCTCCCGGCTCTCCTTCACCGCCGCGTCGGGCAATCCCACGATATCGAAGGCGGGCAGGCCCCCGGACAGGGCGCACTCCACCGTCACCTCATATCCGTTGATGCCCCGCAGGCCCAGTGAGCGAACGATCACAGCCATGGCGCTCCTCCCCCTTTCTCTATACGAACATTATAGCATATTTCCCCCGTTACGCCAGAGGCTTTTTGAAATATTTCCCGCCTTGATAGCAGGCGTACATAGAAAGAGGCCGGGACCCAACGTCCCGGCCTCCTTGAAAAGCGCGCTATAGCAGGGGGCAGATCACACGCTGTCCTCCCGGTAGGGGTTGAACCCCTCCCCCAGGACCTCGTGGGCATCGGAGACCACCATAAAGGCACGGGGATCGATGCGGTTGACGATCCGCTTCACCTGGACGACCTGGTTGCGCTTGCAGACGCAGTAGAGGACCTCCTTGTCCCGGTGGGAGTAGGCCCCGGTGCCGTGGAGCAGGGTCACGCCCCGGTCCAGCTCCAGCAGGGCATCGGCGATCTCCCGGTGACAGTCGCTGATGATGAACACCATGGGGGCCCGGTCGCCGCCGTAGACCACCCGGTCGATCATCAGGGAGACCACATAGAGGGTCACGAAGGAGTAGAGGGCCCGGTCCAGGTCCCGGAACACCAGGGCATAGGCCGCCACTACCACCACATCCAGCACCAGGCACAGCTGTCCGATGGGCAGATGGGCGAAATACACCTTCAGCAGCCGGGCCCCTAAATCCGTGCCGCCGGTGGTGATGCCCCGGCGGAGCATCAGCCCCAGGGACAGTCCCACCAGCAGCCCGCCGTAGAGGCTGGCCAGCAGGGGCTCCATGGGCTGGAACTCCCAGAGCATGGCCACGCCGTCCACCAGCAGGGAACCCACGGTCATGGCGTACAGGGACCCCAGCAGGAACCGTCCGCCCAGGATCTTCCACCCCAGCAGGAACAGGGGCACGTTCAAAAGGATGATGGTCAAGCCCAGAGGCATCTGGGGGAAAAAGACGGTGATGATCTGGGCCACGCCGGTGATGCCGCCGCTGGAGATCTGGTTGGGCACCAGACACCAGTTGAACCCGACAGCGGCAAGGAGGGAAGCGGCGATCACGATGACGCCGGTGGTCAGGGTCTCCTTCTTGTTGTTCATAGGGACTCACTCTCTTTCTATCTCATATTTTCGTCAAAACGCCTTTCGGCGGACCTTTCGCCATCATTTGGCCCCGTGACGCCGGGCCGGGAGACGGCGGTATCCCGCGGGCATTTCTCAAAAATACGAAGTAAGTCCCTCCTTTTCTTTTTCTAAGATATGATCCTACAGCGGTCCGCCGGGACCGCCGCGCTGTCCTATCCCCGCATACAGCTCACAGCAGGTCCAGCTGCTTCTCCTCCCCGTCCGATGCCCGGAGGATGGCTCCGGCGGCGGGCAGGCTGCGGCAGCGGTAACGGGGGATATCTACGATGCCCGTCTCCGCCAGGGGACGGACCTCCGCCAGGGCATACTTGGGCTTCATGGTCATCACCTGCACCCCCTGGGTAGACCGGGTGGCCTTGGGGGCCAGAAGGGCCGTGGAGCAGACCAGGGCGCGGGGCTCCGTGGAGTAGAGGGCCACCTCCATCTCCTCCCGGAGGAAGAGGATGGAGACCAGGGGGCTCTTGTCGCTGTAGGCCCCGGTGAGCTTCCGCCGGTTGGAGGTGGTCTTGTAGGCGCTGGCCTCCACCCGGGCGGCCTTGCCGTTGGCAAAGAAGAAGATCAGATGGCCGCCGTAGTCCTCCCCCGGCAGGTGGAGGAACACCACCCGCTCCTCCGGGTCCATGCCCAGCTTGGCGGGGAGGTAGTCCCCCAGCACGCTGGCCTTGGCATCGTCAAAGTCGCTGAGGCGGGCCTTATAGACCTGCCGCCGGTCGGTGAAGAACATGACCTCCGCCCGGTTGGTGGTCTGGAAGGTCTGCCGGAGGCCATCGCCCTCCTTGTACTTCTGGTCCGCCGCCATCCGCAGGCTGGCGGGCTGGATCTTCTTGAAGTAGCCCTCCCGGGACAGGAAGATATGGACCGGGTAGTCCCCGATCTCCTCGCTCTCGTCGTACTCCGCCACCTCGTGGCTGTAGACGATCTCCGTCCGCCGGGGGACGGCATACTTCTTTTTGACCTCCCGCAGCTCGGCGATGAGGATCTTCTTCACCCGGCGGGGATCCTGGAGGATGTCCTCCAGGTCCTCGATCTCTCCCCGGAGGGCCTCCTCCTCGCCGATGCGCTTGAGGATATACTGCTTGTTCAGGTTCCGCAGCCGGATCTCCGCCACGAACTCCGCCTGGATCTGGTCGATGCCGAAGCCGATCATCAGGTTGGGGACCACCTGGTCCTCCTCCTCGGTCTCCCGGACGATCTTGATGGCCTTGTCGATATCCAGCAGGATCCGCCGGAGGCCCTTGAGCAGGTGGAGCTTGTCCTTCTTCTTCTCCAGGGCGAAGTGGGTCCGCCGCCTTACGCTCTCCGTCCGCCAGGCGCACCACTCCCCCAGGATGTCCCGGACCCCCAGGACCCGGGGGGTGCCGGCGATCAGGACGTTGAAGTTGCAGGCCAGGGAGTCCTGTAGGGTGGTGGTCTTGAACAGCTTGGCCATCAGCTTATCCGGGTCAGCGCCCCGTTTCAGGTCGATGGTCAGCTTGAGGCCGTTCAGGTCCGTCTCATCCCGCATATCCGCGATCTCTTTGGCCCGGCCCGCCTTGATCAGCTCCGCCACCTTGTCCAGGATGGCCTCGGTGGATGTGGTATAGGGGATCTCGTAGATCTCGATCAGGTTCTCGCCCTTGATATAGCGGTACTTGGCCCGCAGCTTGATAGAGCCCCGGCCCGTGCGGTAGACCTCCTCCAGGGCCCGCTCGTCCCGGACGATCTCGCCGCCGGTGGGGAAGTCCGGGGCCAGCAGGGTCTCCCGCAGGTCGCAGTCCGGGTCCTTCAGATAGGCGATGGTGGTGTCGCACACCTCCCCCAGGTTGAACCCGCAGAACTGGCTGGCCATGCCCACGGCGATGCCCTGGTTGGCGCTGACTAAGATGTTGGGGTAGGTGGTGGGCAGCAGCACCGGCTCTTTCATGGTGTTGTCGTAGTTGTCCACGAAGTCCACGGTGTCTTGGTCGATGTCCCGGAAGAACTCGGCGGCGATGGGAGCCAGCTTGGCCTCGGTGTACCGGGGGGCGGCCCAGGCCATGTCCCGGGAGTAGACCTTGCCGAAGTTGCCCTTGGAATCCACGAAGGGGTGGAGGAGGGCGCCGTAGCCCTTGGAGAGGCGGACCATGGTGTCGTAGATGGCGGCGTCGCCATGGGGGTTCAGCTTCATGGTCTGGCCCACGATGTTGGCGGACTTGGTCCTCCCGCCGGTGAGCAGGCCCATCTTGTACATGGTATAGAGCAGCTTACGGTGGCTGGGCTTGAAGCCGTCGATCTCCGGGATGGCCCGGCTCATGATGACGCTCATGGCGTAGGGCATGAAATTGGTCTCCAGGGTCTCGGTGATGGGCTGCTCCAGCACCGCCGCCCGCAGGCCCATCACATTGGGGGCGTTCACGCGCTTCGCCCCCTCCTGGGGGGCCTTTTTCTTTGCCATTCGATCTGTTCCTTATCTCGATTTTTGAGGGGACTCTAAACTCGTGACCTTTTTGTCAGCTTTGTAATGCGATATGTATATTGGTTACAGGCGATCGTATCTTTGACTTTTTTGCCAAGGCATGTTTGTTGAATCAGTGGCCGCTTTGCTGCATCTTCTACAACGGTAAATGTGTATGATCTTTTCGTTTGAAAACAATAAACGTCCACGGTATCCCCGCACTGTATAACATTAGGAACGACCGCCTGACATACTTCTATTTGTTGACTGCCGAGATCTCGCTTTTTTTGTTTTATTTGTTCGTCTCTGTAACATTTATAATGATCACAGTGACTAGAGCCGATACATTTTCCGAATCTATGTGTGCAATATCCCTTGTTATAATACGCACAATTCCGCTTATCCCGTCTGGGATCATCCTCCTCCTTTTTGAGGTACCCCACATGCCACGGTGTTCCTGATAAACCGACTAGGTCTTTTTTTGCCATAGAATACAGCCCCCTCTACAGAACTTCAAACGCATTTTTGCTGCATCCGAATATACCCGCTCCGGGGCCCGAAGGCCCCGGAGGCAGGTATAGCCGACAGACTGCGTCACGCGGGAAGAGGCATAGCGGAGTAGTCCTCGTCGATGATCACCGCGTTGGCCGGGGGCTTCGAGGCCGGGGCCTTGGTGGTGGGCTGGACGGTGCTCTCCAGCTTCAGGTCCACATCGCAGACGTTTTTGACCTGGACCTTGACGGTCATCGTGCCCTTGGTGGTGGTGGAGGTGCCGGCGATCGTGAACTTCGCGGCGGTCTCGCCGCCGTAGCCATACTCGCCCTTCATGGAGAAGTCACAGCCGCCGTTGGCCTTGAGGGTCAGCTCGATGGACATGGGGAAGTCGATCTCATCCGTCAGAAAGATCTCCTTGAACTCCTTGGACCGCTTGTTGATCGTCTCCTGGTCCAACTTCCACTTGTAGTTGCTACCGCTCTTGGTGAAGGTCTTATCCCCCATCAGCAGCTCGATCCCCTTGTCGGAGTCCCCGATCGTCTGGTAGTACCGGAAGGGGGAACCGAGGCGGGTGGCCGTCTGATAGACGATCTGGCCGATGGTCATCTCCTTGGCCTGGGCCTGGAGGGCGCCCAGGGACAGGTATAAGCTCTCCAGATCCATGCCCTCCTTGCTCTGGAACCAGACGTCCCCCTTGGGGATGTCCTCCACGCCCTGCTCCCGCATGAACTGGACCAGGATGGGCATATAGAGCCAGACGTTCTCCTTGTCGGCGATGACCTGGAAGGTGATGTCCTTCATGGCCGCCGTCAGCCAGGCGGGGATCTCCTCCTCGCTGTCCACGGCCTTCAGCAGATCCAGCACCAGGCTCAGGTCCATCTTGCCGCTGATGTCGATGCCCTCCTGTCCCAGCAGGGCGGAGATATCGATGTCCAGATGGTGCTTTTTGTTGCCGTTGATGGTGTCATAGATCAGCACGTCCCCATCCAGGACGGCCTTCGCTTCCAGGTTCCTGCCGTCCATATCCAGGGCGGCGTACTGCTTCTGCATATAGTCGTTGAGGATGGTGTAGTGGCTGTCCATCCCGGCGATCAGCGCCGCCTTGTCGATCAGGACGGCGGTGCGGTAGTCCGCGTCCCAGAACACGTCATAGCCCAGGGCCTCGGAGAAGAACCGGAGGGGCACCATGGTCCGGCCGCTCTTGATGTAGGACGCGGCCTTCATCTGCAAGGTCTCGCCGGCGGCGGTGGAGATGGTCGTCTCCCCGATCACATGGGTCAGCACGGTCTCCCCCAGGGTGACTGTGGCGGTCTTAGTGTCCCCGTCATAGGCCACCTGGGCCCCCAGGCTCTCCAAGATGGCCCGCATGGGCACCATGGTCCGGCCGCTGACGATCTCCGGGGCAGCCTTGCCGAAGGAGAGGCACTTGCCGTTCAGCATCACGTTGACCTGGCCGGGGACGCCGCCGGCGTCCTGGATGGCCTTGTTCCGGGCCTCCTCCAGCTGCCGGCGCGCCTCCTCCTGGTAGTTCTCCAGCCAGAAGGCGTAGGTCTGGTCGTGGAACCACTCCTCGAACATGGTCTGGGCAAAGGCGGCCTCGTCCAGCTCCCAGTAATCCATATACTCCTGGGCGGACAGGCTGCCCTCGTAGTAGCCATACTCGCTGGCATAGTAGGCGTTCGGGTCAAAGCCGGCGGAGCGCTCCGCCAGGATGCCATACTGCTCCTCCGTGATCTCTTCGATGTCCAGGCAGGCGGACAGGCTGCCGTAGCCCATCCGCTGCCACAGGGGCGGCTCGGTGTCCGTGTAGGCGGCGGCCGGCAGGGTCAGGGCAAGGAGCATGACCAGGGATAAGCACAGTGACAAAAACTTGCGCATGGTAAAGTTCTCCTTTCCAAACTATATCGTATCGCGGGGGCCTTGTATGTGAACCGCCGGGGGGCGGGTAGGCACGGGCCCTTTTTAAGAGATATCGGCCAGATCCAAAAATTTGTAACCCTCGTTGGCGATATGTTCCTTCCGCCCCTGGAGGTCGTCCCCCAGCAGCAGGTCGAACATCCGGCTGGTGGCCTCGGCGTCCTGGGGCATGATCTTGATCAGCCGCCGGGTCTCCGGGTTCATGGTGGTCAGCCACATCATATCCGGGTCGTTCTCGCCCAGGCCCTTGCTCCGGTCGATCTTGACCTTCTTCCCCTCCAGCTTCTTCACGATGTCCGCCTTCTCCCGGTCGGAGTAGGCGAACCAGGTCTTGTCCCCGCAGGCGATCTCAAAGAGGGGGGTCTCCGCGATATACACATACCCCCGCTCGATCAGGGTGGGGCACAGGCGGTAGAGCATGGTCAGGATCAAGGTGCGGATCTGGAAGCCGTCCACGTCAGCATCGGTGCAGATGACCACCTTGCTCCACCGGAGGTCGTCCAAATTGAAGGTGCCGAGGTCCTTCACATGTTTGTTCTGGACCTCCACCCCGCAGCCTAAGACCCGGATCAGGTCAGTGATGATCTCGCTCTTGAAGATCCGGGGGTAGTCCGCCTTCAGGCAGTTGAGGATCTTCCCCCGGACGGGCATGATGCCCTGGAACTCCGCGTCCCGGCTCAGCTTCACGCTGCCTAAGGCGCTGTCGCCCTCCACGATATAGATCTCCCGCCGGCTCACGTCCTTGGTCCGGCAGTCCACGAACTTCTGGACCCGGTTGGAGATGTCGATGGAACCGGAGAGCTTTTTCTTGATGTTCAGCCGGGCCTTCTCCGCCGTCTCCCGGCTCCGCTTGTTGACCAGGACCTGCTCGGCGATCCGCTCGGCGTCGAGGGGGTTCTCGATGAAGTAGATCTCCAGGTTGCTCCGCAGGAACTCCGCCATGGCGTCCTGGACGAATCGGTTGGTGATGGCCTTCTTGGTCTGGTTCTCATAGCTGGTCTGGGTGGAAAAATTGCTGCTCACCAGGATGAGGCAGTCCTCGATGTCCGCCCAGACGATCTTGCTCTCATTCTTCTGGTACTTGTTCTGCTGCCGGAGGTAGCCGTCCACCGCGGAGACGAAGGCGCTCTTGGCCGCCTTCTCCGGCGAGCCGCCATGCTCCAGCCAGGAGGAGTTGTGGTAGTGCTCGATCACGTTGACCTTGTTGGAGAAGCAGAAAGCGGCGCTGAGGCGGACCTTGTAGTCCTCCTTGTCCGACCGGTCCCGGCCCCGGCGCTCCGCCTCCCAGAACACGGGGGCGGTGAGGCTGCCCTCCCCGGCCAGCTCCGTCACATAGTCCCGGATGCCGTCAGCGTAGAGGAACTCCGTGGTCTCGAAGGTCCCCGGCTCCGTCTCCAGGCGGAACCGGAAGGTGATGCCGGCGTTGACCACCGCCTGCCGCTTCATCACATCGGTGAAGTAGGCGGCGGGGATGTCGATATCGGTAAAGACCTCCAGGTCCGGCAGCCAGCGGGTCCGGGTGCCGGTGCGCTTTTTCTTGAGGGGGGTCTTTTGCAGCTCCTGGCCCTTCTCCCCCACGATCTCCCCCCGCTCAAAGTGGAGCTTGTACTCAAAGCCATCCCGCCAGACGGTCACGTCCATATAGCGGGAGGCGTACTGGGTGGCGCAGGAGCCTAAGCCGTTGAGCCCCAGGGAGAACTCGTAGTTCTCCCCCTCGTTGTTGGCGTACTTGCCGCCGGCGTACAGCTCGCAGAACACCAGCTCCCAGTTCCACCGCTTCTCCTTCTCGTTCCACTCCACGGGGCACCCCCGCCCCGCGTCCTCCACCTCCACGCTGTGGTCTAAGAACCGGGTGACGGTGATCAGCCGGCCATGGCCCTCCCGGGCCTCGTCGATGGAGTTGGACAGGATCTCGAATACCGCGTGTTCACAGCCCTCCAGGCCGTCGGAGCCGAAAATGACGCCGGGCCGCTTGCGGACCCGGTCGGCCCCCCGGAGGGCAGAGATCGATTGGTTGTCATAGGTACGGGCCATAGTGTCCTCCCAAAAAGATAGCGTTTGCTTGTATCATAGCAAATTTGTTCCCCTATGGCAAGAGGCAAAGAGACCGGAAAACCGCCGGGGCGGCTGGCCGGGATCTGTTGATATGGAGCGCGGCGGGGAGCCGTCCCGTTTTAGGCGGCTCCCCGAGCGGCCCGGCGTCAGTCGAATCGGGCGGTCCAGCCCTCGCTCTCATAGGCCGCGAAGCACATCTCGATCTGTTCCCTTGTGCATTTCTCCTCCGCTAAGGGCGGCAGGTCCTCCAAGGAGAAGTATCTGCTGGCGGAGGTCTCGATATTGGGGACGAAGGAGCCGCCGGTCCCTCTGCACAGGTAAAAGATCTTGACGACCCCATAGGCATAGGGCGGCTGGTTGTGCTTGTCCCGGTCCTGGACGGCGATGAGCTTTTCCACGACCACGTCCAGCCCGGCCTCCTCCTTTGCCTCCTTCACGGTGTTCTCCGCGGGCGACATATCATACTCGCACCAGCCCCCCGGCATAGACCACCTCCCGTCGTTCTCACAGACAAGGAGGATCCGCCCCTCCCGAAAGATCGCGGCGCGGGTGTCGATCTTGGGCGTCTGATAGCCCACATCCCCGCAGAACAGGCCCGTGACCTTCTCCAGCGGCAGCTCTGTCCGCGCCGCCATCATCTCCGCCGCTATCTCCCGGATCCGCTGGTAGCGCTCCTTATCAAAAACGTCTTTCCCATAGAACAGCCCGGCTTGCGCAAGGCTCTGGAGCTCCTTCGCCCATGCAACGATCTGGTCCTTCATCCGTCTACCTCCATACGTTCGATCATTTTTAACGTCCCTCCGCGCCCACGATAGAGGGGACGGGTCCTTGCGGGGGCCGGTCCGCTGTGGTATACTGGGAAAAAAGGAGGCGGCGCCCATGCGAAAAGACCGGTACTATACCCTCACCTTCCCCAGCACCCACGACGCCATGACAGCGGAACGGGCCCTGCGGGACCAGCTGCCCCTGGCGGTGATGCCCACCCTGCGGCAGATCTCCGCCAGCTGCGGCATCTCCCTGCGCATCGAGGAGGCCGACTGGCCCCGTCTGGGGGAGATCGTCTGGGACAGCAGCCGCTGCAAAGCCTACCATGTGGGGGAGACTGTTGAACCAGTCCCCTGTCCCGCCGGCAAAACCTGAAAACATAGGCGGCCCTCCAGTCGGAGGGCCGCGCTCATTGTCTCGCTGTCAGCTCACCGGAGGATCAGCGCCTCCCGCTCCGCGCCTACGGAGACATAGGCGATGGGGCAGCCGATGGCCTTCTCGATGTACAGCACATAGTCCTGGGCCGCCTGGGGCAGGTCCTCAAAGCGGCGGACCTTGCTGATATCGCACTTCCAGCCGGGGAGATGCTCGATCACCGGCTTGGCCCGGTCCAGGTCGGAGATGAAGGGGAAGTCCTCCGTCTCCTTCCCGTCCAGCTCGTAGCGGGCGCAGACGGGGATCTGGTCCATATAGGACAGCACGTCCATCTTGGTCAGCGCGATGGCCGTGGCCCCCTGGACCGCCGCGCCGTAGCGGGTGGCTACCACGTCGAAGGGGCCCACCCGGCGGGGCCGGCCTGTGGCCGCGCCGTACTCGCCGCCGGCCTTGCGCAGCTCCTCCGCCTCCTCACCGGACCACTCGGCGGTGAAGGGGCCCTCGCCCACGCAGGAGGAGTAGGCTTTTACGATGCCGATGGTCTCGTCCACCTTCACGCCGGGGATGCCCGCGCCGATGGGGGCGTAGGCCGCCAGGGGGGTGGAGGAGGAGGTGTAGGGGTAGATGCCGAAGTCGATGTCCCGCAGGGCCCCCAGCTGGGCCTCGAAGAGGACCTTTTTATCCTGGGAGACCGCCTCCCGGAGGTATTTGCCCGTGTCGCAGATATAGGGCTTCAGGTGGCCGCCGAACTCCTGGAGCCAGGCCCACAGCTCGTCGAACTGGACTGGCTCACTGCCATAGACGCCGGTGAGGGTCAGGTTCTTCCAGGTGAGGATGCCCTCCAGCCGCTTCTTCAGCTCCGCCTCATGGAACAGCTCCCCCATCATCACGGCCTTCTTCATATACTTGTCCCCATAGACCGGCGCGATGCCCCGGCGGGTGGAGCCGTAGGCCGCATCCTTCAGCCGGTTCTCCTCCAGGCCGTCCTGGAGGCGGTGGTAGGGGAAGACCACGATGGCCCGGTCGCTGATCTTGAAGTTCCGGGGGGATACGTCGATGCCGGCGGAGCGGAGACGGCCCATCTCGCCCCAGAGATGCTCCAGATCGACCACCACGCCGTTGCCCAGGATGTTGACGGTCTCCGGGCGGAAGATGCCGGAGGGGATCAGGTTCAGCTTGAACTCGCCCCGGTCGTTGACCACCGTATGGCCGGCGTTGTTGCCGCCCTGGTAGCGGACGACGATGTCGTATTGGTCCGCGAAGTAGTCCACCATGCGGCCCTTTCCCTCATCGCCCCAGTTGACGCCCACGATTGCACAGGTTGCCATGTCCATTTACCTCGATCTGTCAAATTTCCAGGCTTGCGCCCACAGTGTACCAGTGTACATCCCAGTATAGCACATCTCTTCTCAGTTTGCACGACTTTTTTAGAAAAAGATCCCTACAGCAGCGGCGCGATGGTCTTGAGCACGAACCCCATCAGCCGCAGGCCCCACTTCTCCTTGTCCTGCCGGTCCGCTTGGCGGCACTTGGCCAGGGTGGCCTGGAAGTCGGCCTCGATCTCCGGGATGCAGCTGGTCTCATAGAGATAGGTGGCGCACTCGAAGTGGTGGTAGAGGCTCCGGTAGTCCAGATTGATGGTGCCCACCACCGCCTCCCGATCGTCGCAGACGAAGACCTTGGCGTGGACGAAGCCGGGGGTGTACTCATAGATCTTCACCCCGGAGTCCAGCAGGGCGGCATAGTGAGTTTTGGCCAAGGCATAGGGGGCCTTTTTGTCCGGCACCCCCGGCAGGATCAGCTCCACGTCCACGCCCCGCTCCGCCGCGAAGCGCAGGGCGGTCTCCATCTCCCCGTCCAGGATCAGATAGGGGGACATGATATGGACGTAGCGCTGGGAGCGGTTGAGGATGTCCATATAGACCCGCTCGCCCACCCGGTAGCCGTCCAGGGGGCAGTCCCCATAGGGCAGGACGTATCCCGCCGCCGTCTCCTGGGGCTGGGCGGGGTAGGCCAGGAACTTCTCAAAGGCCGGGTCCCGCTCGTCGATGCCCCACATCTGGAGGAACATCAGGGTGAAGCTCTTGACCGCCTCGCCCTTCAGCATGACGGCGGTGTCCTTCCAGTGGCCGTGCTTTTGGATGTGGTTGATATACTCGTCCGCCAGGTTCACCCCGCCGTTGAAGGCGGTATGGCCGTCGATGACCAGGATCTTCCGGTGGTCCCGGTAGTTGTAGTGGGTGGAGACGAAGGGGGACACCGGGGCGAACATCTTGCACTGGATGCCCAGCTTTTTGAGCCGCTTGGGGTAGTCATGGGGCAGGGTGGTGAACTCGCAGGTACCGTCGTACATCACCCGCACGTCCACCCCCGCCGCCGCCTTTCGGGCCAGGATCTCCAGGATCTTCCCCCACATCAGCCCCTCGTCCACGATGAAATACTCCAAAAAGATGAAATGCTCCGCCTTCTCCAGCTCCGCCAGCAGGGCCTCCCATTTCCGCTCCCCCAGGGGGAAATAGGTCACCGCCGTCCGGCCGTACACTGGGTAACAGCCGCTCCGGCGGATATACCTGGCCAGGGACGCCGGCCCCGGCGCGGCGGCGGTGAAGGCCGCCAGGGTCTCCTCCGATTGGGGGATGCTGTCTCGTGTCTGCTCTGTGAGCTGGCTCAGCCGGGCCTTCACCGCCCGGTGGCCGATCTCGCTCTGTGTGTACCAGAACAGCAGCGCCCCAAAGACCGGCAGCAGCATGATGACGATCAGCCAGGTGATCTTGGCCGTAGGGTCCAGGCGGCTGCTCAGGAGATAGAGGACCATAACGGCGGTGAACAGCACGGTCCCACCGAAGATATGGGGCAGGAACGCCTCGAACCACTGAAAGGCGCTGAACAGCGCCATGATCTGTAGGATCAGCAGCAGCACGATCAGCCCCAGGCGGCTGAACACCGCATGGACGATGCCTTTCTGTCCCTTTTTCAAGAGGGTGAGCCCTAGGTTCTCTTCGGGTGTTTTCTGCATGGTCTCCTCCGTTTCGCTGCAGATGGGTAAGGGTCATTTTCTATAGTAGACCATAATAGCCGCGGGCCGTCAAGAGGGGACAGAAAAATTTTTCCTTTTTGCCTATCCAACGGCAGAGCAGCCCACATGGCCCAGCCTCCACTCTGGGTGGCCGTTCCAAAGGTCCGCCAACGCCTCCCCGCCAGTGGAGACGGCGTCAAAAGCATCCGCTGTCATCCCATTGAACGATACATACCGCATCGCTGGGAACGTTTCTAAAAGGCTGTCCAGGAAGGCCTGGCACGACTGCTCCTCCGGGGCCGTATCCTCCAGATAGATGATGAAAGTAGGACAGCTCCCGCACCTCCTCCGCTTCCAGCTCTCTGCCCGTTTCTATATCTTTCTGACACCCCCAGAGCGACAGCGCCAGCCCACCGATCAGCAGCGCCAAAAGTACATATCTCCCCAGCCTGCCCCTGCTGCCCAGAAGCGCTCTCATGTGTTCTATATCCCCCTTCTGCCGATGTATCGTGTGATCTCCTGACGGCAGTATACCATAAAATACCGCCGCCTGCATAGTGCCGTTGGAAAAACAAATGCTTGCGGGAGGGCCGCATATATAACGAGACCGGCGCGGTATGCCCAGGGGCACGCCGCGCCGGATGCTGTCACCGGTCCATCAGGATCAGGTTCTGGATGTTGTTCCGGTTCGACCCGCTCTGGAGAAGGTAGATGCTGTAGACCGCGTTGCTGGTCACGTTCAGATAGAGCGAACCAAAGGTCTCGTGGGGCGGGTAGACCCCCAGCCAGGCGGAGTCCAGGGTCTCGATGTCCAGATAGGCGGGCATGGGGACCAGGTCCGTCTCGGCGTAGAAGAACTGGTAGGTGCCGGGCATGATGCGCTTGAAGGCGCCGATCTCCTTGTAGCGCAGGTCGCCGTAGACCACCCGGCCATCGCTCATCAGCACGTCCAGGGGACCGCTGTTGTAGGCCAGGTTGCCGATGCGGAAGTTGGACCAGCCGTTGGTGGGCGGGCAGCAGCTGTCGGGGATCTGGAGGAGATCTAAGCCGCTGGCGGTGTTGATGATGGCGATGGTAGTGGCCGCGCCCACCTGGAAGGGCATGGTCTTTTGAATGTAGATATAGCCGTCAGAGCCGGAGACGGTGATGGTCTGGTAGCCGGCCCCCACCCGGCCATAGCCGGTGACAGAGGCGTAGTTCAGCAGGTTGACGAAGCGGTTGTTGTTGACGAAGATGCGGAAGGCGGGGTAGCCGTAGCCGGCGTTCAGGAAACGCACCTTGGTCGCGCCGGGCCACACCGCGCCGATGATCCCAGGCAGGACCGAGGTAGTACAGCCGGGGCAGTTCCAGCCGCTCCCATTGCCGGGATAGACGGTGTTGCCGGGGTAGACCGGACCGCCCTCGCCGGGGTTAGGCAGGGGGATCACCGGCTCCGCGCCGCTGTCGGGGTAGATGGTGTCGCCGGGGTAGACCGGACCGCCCTCGCCGGGGTTAGGCAGGGGGATCACCGGCTCCGCGCCGCTGTCGGGGTAGATGGTGTCGCCGGGGTAGACCGGACCGCCCTCGCCGGGGTTAGGCAGGGGGATCACCGGCTCCGCGCCGCTGTCGGGGTAGATGGTGTCGCCGGGGTAGGCCGGACCACCTTCACCTGGGTTGGGCAAGGGGATGACAGGCTCCGCGCCGGTGCGGCCGGCGGGCTGGTTCGAGTTGGTAGCACGGGTATTCTGTTCCATATGGTCAGCCGGAACTTAGAGGTTCCGGCATCCTCCTTTCAGACGGTGCTGAGCCATCCTATGCAGCACCGGCCCCGGCGGTGCCGGGCAAAAGCGAGCCGCCGGTGTCCCGGCGGCTCGCGTGCGTTCTTTATCCGCTCACAGACCGTTGACCTGGTTGTAGGCGGCGCTGAGGGCGTTGGTGTTCTTGATCAGGATGTGCATGGCCACGAAGGGCCCGATGCCGCAGAGGAAGGACCCCAGCAGGCACCAGAGCAGAACGGTGGTACCGTTCTCCTGGAAGTTCATCCCGTAACGAGGGGCATTGGCCGCCAGGCGGTTGCCCAGGGAGTAGTACCAGAACCAGGAGTAGATCCCGCAGGTGATCAGGTTGAGCAGGATGAAGGCCAACAGACCGCTGGTCTTCTGCCCATCCCCGGCGCACAGGACGTTCACGTCCCGGGCGATGGAGTAGATGAAGTACCAGGAGTAGATGCCGCAGGTGACGATGGTCAGCAGGATGTACATCAGCAGACTCCGGTCGGTCTTCATGCGGCCATAGCCCGCCTGGCCCTGGTAGGCGCCGTTCTGGTAGTTCTGCTGGTACTGAGCCTGCTGCTGGGCCTGCCGGGCCTGCTGTTGGGCCTGGATGTTGGCCTGGGCAGCGGCGGCTCCGGCGGCGGCAGCGGCGCCCACCTCACTGGCAGCGCCCTGGACAGAGGCCAGCGCGGCCTTCATCTCGGCGATCATCTGGTCCTTGCTCTTGCCGGCTAGAGGGGCCTCATTCATCATATAGCGCCGGACGGCGTAGATCCCGGCCAGGGGCAGGGCCACCCCGATCAGGCAGAGCAGCAGCCCGCCGATGGAGCCTACCACGGTGCCGATGGCAGCGGCAAAGCTGTTGCCGGCAATGGCCGCGAGAAAGACGACGGGGATGCTGATCACCGTCAGCAGCACACGGGCAGCGGCAGCCGCGCCGGTGCAGAGGAGGAGGCCGTCGGCGTTCTCCGGCGTCTGCTTGAAGGCGATCAGGAGCAGGCCCGCACCCATAGCGATGTCGGCCACCGCGTTGAGCAGGGAGAGGATGATGGTGAGCAGTGTCGTGATGACCAGCAGGAAGGGCCCGTGGTAGCGCATGATGTTAAAGATCGTGCCCAGACCGGAGAAGATGGACCCGATGCAGGCCAGGGCAAAGATCACATCGATCACCGCAAAGGCGATCGCAATGATCTTGATGAGCAGAGGACCGTTGTTCTGCCCGCCGCCGGCGGGGGCGGTGTAGGGCGCGCCGGTATATGCGTCTCCGGCCGGAGGCGGCGGCATCTGGGGCCCCGGCTGGGGCGGCGGCGTCTGGGTGTTCTGCTGGGCGCCGCAGCCGCCGCAGAACTGCTGGCCTTCTCTCAGCTCAGCACCACAATTCCAACACTTCATAGATTTCCCCTTTCTATTTCGGCCCGCCCTTGCCCAGGAGCAAACGGAAGAACAGCCCCTTGGCAGGCTCGAACGCCACGATGGTATCATCCGGCGAGAGAAGGCGGGCAAGATAAACGATGATGAACAGCACACACACCAGGACCATCCCCCACCGGAACAGCCGCTCCGGCAGCCGCCGCCGGAACAGCAGCAACGCCGCCGCCGGGACCGGCAGCCAGAAAAGGGGGTGGTAGTAGGCGGCGGCGGAGAGGTCCAGCCGCGCCAGAGCCAGCCAGGCCCGGCTCATCCCGCAGCCGGCGCAGGAGACGCCGGTGAGGAAGCGGATGGGGCAGGTGACGCCTAAGCCCTCCAGGACGACATAAAAAAGGACGATCCCTGCCAGAGCCTGGATATCGTTTTTTTTCATCGGGATATCCGGCCTTTCCGGGGCAGCGCCCCAAAACTCCCGTCTATGATACCACATACCGCCAGTTTTTTCAAGGCAAAAATCGACATTCCTCGGCACTTGGAGTATTTTCCTGGTATGGCGGCGGCGGCAGAGGGGAAGATAGCCCCGATAGCTCCCCGACAAAAGGGGGAGCGCAGGGAGGGAACGTATGAAAAAATTCAGGATACCCACGTCCTATACCATCCTGTTCGTGCTGCTGCTCCTGGTGGCCGCCGCCACCTGGCTGGTGCCCGCGGGGGAGTATGACATGGTGGAGGGAGAGCCTGCCGCCGGGTCCTATCACCGGGTGGACCCCAGCCCCCAGGGGGTGGGCGCGGTGATCGAGGCCCCCTTCGCCGGGTTCTATGATGCGGTGGATGTGGCGATGTTCATCCTGATGGTGGGCGGCTTTTTAGGCGTGGTCATGAAGACGGAGGCCATCGACGCGGGGGTGGCCCATGTGATCCGCCGGCTGGACGGCCGGGAGCGGCTGCTGATCCCGATCTTGATGCTCTTCTTCGGCCTGGGCGGCACCTCCTTCGGGATGTGGGAGGAGACCATGGCCTTCTATCCCCTGCTGATCCCGGTCTTTCTGGCCGCCGGTTACGATGCCCTGGTGGGCATCGCGGTGATCCTTCTGGGGGCCGGGGTGGGAGTGATGTGTTCCACGGTCAACCCCTTCGCCACCGGCATCGCCGCCGGGTTCGCCGGCATCTCCCTGGGGGAGGGGCTCCTCCTCCGGCTGGTGATGCTGGTCCTGTTCGAGGCCGCCGCCATCTGGTTCGTCATGCGCTACGCCGCTAAGATCAAAAAAAGAGCCGCCCCCACTGGGACCGGCCCGGCGGAGCGCCCTGACGCGCCGCCGCTGACGGGAAAGCGGAAGGTGGTGTTGGTGCTGTTCACTCTGGTGTTCCTGGTGATGATCTACAGCGTGATCCCCTTCGATGACCTGGGGCTGCCCCTGCCCGCCCTAGGGTGGTGGTTCTCGGAGCTGAGCGGCCTGTTCCTGGTGGGCGGCCTGGCGATCGGCCTCTTTTACGGCATGGGGGAGGAGGACACCATCGGGGCTTTCGTCGCCGGAGCGGCGGACCTGATCGGCGTGGCTTTCATCATCGGCATCAGCCGGGGGATCACGGTGCTGATGAATGACGGGCGCATCACAGGCACCATCCTCCACTGGGGGGAGACGGCCCTTACCGGCGCGGGGCATATGGCCTTCGTGGCCCTGGTCTACCTGATCTATCTGCCCCTCAGCGTCCTGATCCCCTCCTCCTCCGGGCTGGCGACCTTGTCCATCCCGATCTTGGCCCCCCTGGGGGACTTTGCCGCCGTGGGGAAGGACCTGATCGTAACGGCTTTCCAGTCCGCCAACGGGCTGGTGAACATGGTCACCCCCACGGCGGCGGTGGTCATGGGGGCCCTGACGGTGGGACGCGTGTCCTACCCCCGCTGGCTGCGGTTCGTCTGGAAGCCGCTGCTGGCGTATCTGGTGCTGACGCTGGTACTGCTGGCGGTCGCGGCAGTCCTATAAAAAATAGAGAAACGCGGCGGGGGCGGCCTGATATGGCCGCCCCCAGACGTGACGATCGATCGGATGATGGACTTGACGATCTTGCCGGGACCTGCGAAAATACATAGGACAGCGCCGGAGATGCGCGCCTGGGCCCTGGGGCATTATGTAAAGAGCCACTGGGTCAGCAGCAGCAGTCCCAGCCCGGGGACCCCCAACACCCCGATCACCAGGGCGTTGAGGACGTTGACCCCCAGGCTGAGGCCCGTGAGGGGCGCGGCCACGTTCAGCAGTAGCAGCGCCCCGAAGCCCAGGAGGGTGTTGGCCAGCACCTTCATCACCAGGCGCACGGGCGAGGAGAACACCCGTAGCACGGTGACCACCAGGAACAGGGCCAGCAGGGCCAGGGCCAGCTTCTCGGTCAGATCCATTGCTTCTTGCCCCCCGCCATGGCGGCGACAGCCTCCCTGCTCTCCTCCGCCTTGATGCGCCGGAGCAGGTAGTTGATCCGGGACTGGTGGGCGCGGATCTCATAGATGCTGGATTCCACCAGGTCCGGGTCCAGGGCGTCGTTGAAGGCCGCCTGGGCGTGGCTGAGGTCGCCCTTGGCCCGCTGGAGGCTGTCCATCAGCTCCAGGAGGGCGGGTGAAGCGTTCCTTTGTACGAGGTCGATGTGTCGCATAGGTCGTATCCTCCAAACTGTTGATATCCTTTGATGTTACCAGTGTACTAGCAGTTTGGACAAATATACCAACTTCTAAAAGGCCCGGCAGTAAAAAAGGAGGAGATGCCCGATGGCGGCCACAGATCATGAGGGATATATGCGCCGCGCCCTGGCCCTGGCGGAGGAGGCCGGGGCAGCGGGGGAGGTGCCGGTGGGGTGCGTGATCGTCCGGGACGGGGAGGTCCTGGGCTGGGGCCGCAACCGCCGGGAGGAGCGGCAGAGCGCCCTCTCCCACGCGGAGATCGAGGCCATCGCCATGGCCAACCGGGCCCTGGGGTCCTGGCGGCTGGAGGGATGCAGCCTGTATGTCACCCTGGAGCCCTGCCCCATGTGCGCCGGCGCCATTCTGAACGCCCGCGTGAACCGGGTGTACTACGGCGCCAGGGATGCCGTCATGGGGGCCTGCGGCGGGGTGCTGAACCTGTTCATGGAGGACTTCCCCCAGTGTCCGGCCCTGGTGGGAGGGATCCTGGCGGAGGAATGCGGGGCGGTCCTGTCGGATTTTTTCCAAAAGTTGAGAAAAAAGGGAGGCCCGCCGGCCGGCGGTCTGTGAGAATTTATGTCAACTCGATGATTTAATACTTTTTTAACAACTTGTGCTGTTTTTTTTAATACCGAAGTCGTAGTATAGTTCTTGCAAGAGACAATAACTTCTTTTCATCCAATCTTCCAAAACACAGAGAGGGGAACGGCCACCGCCGTTCCCCTCTCTGTGTCCGCCCGATCTCCGCTTGCATATCCGGGGAAAGGGTGGTATATTGACAGCAGAAAGGCCGACTGTCGAATAAGGAGGGTATGAGCATGAAGAGCTCCATCGAATATCTGTGGAAGGACCGCAAGCGCTTTTTAGGGATGCCCCTGTCCTTCACCCGCTACCGCCTCAGCGAGGACCGGCTGTTCTGCGAGACCGGGTTTCTGAGCCTCAAGTCTGAGGAGGTGCTGCTCTACCGGGTGCAGGACCTGCGGCTGACCATGGGCCCGAGCCAGCGCATCTTCGGGGTGGGGACCGTATGCGTGATGTCCTCGGATAAGACCGCGCCCCATCTGGACCTAAAGAACGTCAAGGACCCCCGGCGGGTCAAGGAGCTGATCCACCAGCAGGTGGAGGCCTCCAAGGACCGGCGGCGTATGCGGGCGACCGAGCTGCTGGGCGGCGAGGACGGCCCGTGTGACCACCATACAGAATACGCGCTGGAAGGGGACCTGTACGAGCTGGAGGAGGACTGAGCGCCTCCGCCGGCGGCCCCTTGGACGCACGAAGGCGGCAGGGAAACGATCCCTGCCGCCTTTTGACTGTCCTTTTTCCTGCCCCCCTTATGGGACAGGGGCCGGCGCTCTCGCGCCTTAGAAGTCCGCGCTGCCCACGGTGCGGGGGTGGGGCAGCACGTCCCGGATGTTGCCGATACCGGTGAGGTACATGACCATCCGCTCGAAGCCCAGACCGTAGCCGGCGTGCTTACAGCCGCCGTAGCGGCGCAGGTCGCAGTACCACCAGTAGTCCTCGGTCCGCATCCCAAGTTCCCGGATACGCGATTCCAGCACGTCCAGCCGCTCCTCACGCTGGCTGCCGCCGATGATCTCCCCGATGCCGGGGACCAGGCAGTCCATGGCCGCCACAGTCCGGCCGTCGTCGTTGAGACGCATATAGAAGGCCTTGATCTCCTTGGGGTAATCGGTGACGAACACAGGGCGCTTGAAGACCTGCTCGGTGAGGTAGCGCTCATGCTCGGTCTGGAGGTCGCTGCCCCAGTCCACCTTATAGTCGAACTGGTCGTTGTGCTGCCTCAGGATCTCCACCGCCTCGGTGTAGGTCACCCGGCCAAAGGCGGAGGCGGCCACATGCTCCAGCCGCTCCTTCAGGCCCTTGTCCATGAAGGAGTTGAAGAAGGCGATCTCATCGGGGCACTTCTCCATCACGGTGGTGATGATGTGCTTGATCATGGCCTCGGCCACCTCCATGTTCCCCTCCAGGTCACAGAAGGCCATCTCCGGCTCGATCATCCAGAACTCGGCGGCATGGCGGGCGGTGTTGGAGTTCTCCGCCCGGAAGGTGGGGCCGAAGGTGTACACGTCGCCGAAGGCCATGGCGAAGTTCTCCGCGTTCAGCTGGCCGGAGACGGTCAGGTTGGCGCTCTTGCCGAAGAAGTCCTGGCTGAAGTCGATGGCACCGTCCTCCTTCCGGGGCAGGTCTTCCAGGTCCAGGGTGGTCACCCGGAACATCTCTCCGGCCCCCTCGCAGTCGGAGGCGGTGATGATGGGGGTGTGGACATAGACGAACCCCCGGTCCTGGAAAAAGGTGTGGATGGCGTGGGCCGCCACGGAGCGGACCCGGAAGGCGGCGGAGAACAGGTTGGTCCTGGGCCGCAGGTGGGCGATGGTCCGCAGGTACTCCACGGTGTGCCGCTTCTTTTGCAGGGGGTAGTCCGGGGTGGAGGGGCCCTCCACCACGATCTCCGCCGCCTGGAGCTCCACCGGCTGCTTGGCCGCCGGGGTGAGCACCAGCTGCCCTCGGACAGAGAGGGCCGCGCCCACGTTCTGTCCCACGATCTCCTTATAGTTGGCCAGAGTGTCGGCATTCATGACGACTTGCAGGTTGCGGAAGCAGGAGCCGTCGTTGAGCTCGATGAAGCCGAAGGTCTTCATGTTGCGGATGGTCCGGGCCCAGCCGCTGACGAACACCTCCTGGCCCCCCAGGGCCTCCATATCCGCGAATACCGCGGCGATCTTAGTCCGTTTCATATGCACTACATCCTTTATCCAAAAATTTTCGCTTATTATAGCACCATTTTCCCGGTTTTACAAGTGTGAGATCTCCCGCTGGGCAAAAAAACGCCCGCAGGGGCCCTCACCGCTTATAGTCCGCCTCCAGAGGCGGCAGCACCTCCGGGTTCCGCATGACCCAGGCCGTTGCATAGGCGCACAGCGTCAGGGACAGCTCTCCCTCGTCCCGGCCGTCCCGCAGGTGCCGGACGATCTCCTCCACCCGGGCGATGTCCTCTTCATGCAGGGGCTCTCCTAGGCGGAGATAGGCCGGGAAGATACGGAGCATCTTCCGGTAGTCGCCGTCCCAGTTCATGCTGCCGTTGGCCATGATCTCGTGGTCCACCCTGCCCGCGATTCGGACCGCCTCGCCCTGGGCCGTCTGGGCCCATCCGCTGGGCGGGACGAGATAGTCCCAGAGCCAGCGGAACGCATCGCTCTGCTCCGGCACATGGATAGGGGACACGCCGTCGTGAAAGACCGCCTCCGGGACCGGGGCCACATCGAATATCTGGCAGAGCCGTTCCAGCCCCTCGGTCTGGCTGTGCAGAAAGGCCGGATCCTGGATCCCCCGCTTCACCCGCTGGAAACGCTCCGCCGAGCGCCCCAGGGCCTCCCGGGCCCGGTCCGTGATCGTGGCCCCGTGGTCCAGCAGGATCTGGCAGATCTCCAGCAGGAGGGGGTAGGGCAGGCGGTCCTGCAAAAGCGTTTTTTCCAAAGGGGTCAGATATCCCGGCCAGTCGATCCTGCCCGACCGGACATCCACGTCAACGCCGGCCCCCAGCAGCGCCCGGACCGCCTCTGCGCGCCCATACAGGGCCGCCAGGTGCAGCGGTGTCACGCCAAAGTCGTCCGCCACATCCACGCTGGCCCCCAGGTCGATGAGGAGCTGCACATCGCCGTTCCAACAGGAGGCCTGGTCGAAGAGCGGCGTCTTTCTATAGTAGCTCTGATGATCGATGTCCGCCCCCTGCTCCTTGGCCCAAAAGGCAAATCCTCTGGGCAGGGGCGCCAGGGAGAAGATATTGGAGCCGTATTTGCTAGTGACGGCATTGGGCTCGCACCGCAGGAACTGCTCCTTCAGCGCCTCTATATCTCCCTGCTCCAAAAGCGCGTTGATCTCTTTGGGAAGCGTTTTTCGTTTTTTAGCCATAGGGCCCTCCCGTTCTGATCTGCTGGACCGATCATAGCACAAGACCGCCGTGATGGCAATACGATCTTGCAAAGACCGCCGGAGGCATGGGCTCCGCGGCACTTTTCTTGAAAGGGCAGCCGTTCGGGGCTTGTTTTTCTCCGATAAGTTGTATATAATATCCTGCGTATGTCTCCGATCGG
Organism: uncultured Clostridia bacterium; assembly: GCA_947173485.1. Taxonomy (GTDB): domain Bacteria; phylum Bacillota; class Clostridia; order Oscillospirales; family Oscillospiraceae; genus CAMWFH01. Next base: position 159,401 of record CAMWFH010000003.1, read on the forward strand.
ATACTTCAAAAGAAAAGGACTGTTTATAAACCTGTATGTTGGACTTTCGACCTGTCACCCACGATGATATCCCCCTGCTCCGGCGCTACTACGAGGACTGTACCTATAAGCTCTGCGAATACTCCGTGGGCATCAAGCTCATGTGGGACCACTCCCTCCACTGCGCCTGGGCGGAGGCGGCGGGCTGCCTGCTGGTCCGCAGCCATATCGCGGGCCGCTATGTATTCGACTTCCCCGTCCCCTTGGGGGAGGACGCCAGCGTCTCCGCCGCCCTGGACGCCATCGATGCCTACTGCACCGAACTGGGCCTGGCACCCACCTTTATGGCGGTCCCCCGGGCCTGCCTAACGGACCTGCTCCTCCGCTATCCCCGGCTGAGCCTGGATGACCGCCGGCCCAACCAGGACTATCTCTACCTGGCGGAGGACCTGGCCTCCTTCGCCGGCCGGCGCTACTCCGGCCAGCGCAACCACATCAACAAGTTCCACAAGCTCTACCCAGAGGCCCATTTCCGCCCCATCGTCCCGGAGGACCGGGAGGAGCTGGAGGCGTTCTGGGAGGAGTTCCACCAGACCTTCCATAAGGAGAACGCCACCGCCCAGAAGGAGCTGTGCTACGCCCGGGACTTCAGCCGGCTGATCGGCCAGCCCTGGGTGCTGGCGGGGGCGCTGGAGCTGGAGGGGCGGTTCATCGCCATCGCCATCGGCGAGATCTGCGGCGACACCCTCCAATGCCATGTGGAGAAGGCCCTCACCCAATATGAGGGGGTCTACCCCACGATGGTCCAGTCCTTCTCCGCCTATTTCAGCGAAAAGGAAACGTTCCGCTGGATCAACCGGGAGGACGACAGCGGCGATAAGGGCCTGCGGACCAGCAAGCTCCAGTATCTGCCAGCGGAGATGGGGGAGAAGTTCTGGGTGGAGGTCCACACCGACCTCCACGCCCTCCGGGAGATCCCCGCCATCTACACCCCCCGCCTGACCCTGGATGCCATCACCGAAGCCGACATCCCCGCCTACGACCGGCTGTGCCTGGACGACGAGCGCAACCGCTGGTGGGGCTACGACTACCGGGAGGACCTCCACGGGCCCATGACGGAGCGTTACTTCTACAACGTGGCCCACCGGGACTTCCTGAACCACGCCGCCATCAACTTCGCCATCCGCAGGGAGGGGCAGTTCATCGGTGAGGCGGTCCTCTACCACTTCGACTGCAAGGGCGGCGCGGAGCTGGGCTGCCGCATCCTGCCGGAGTTCGCCGGCCAGGGCTACGGCGCCGAGGCCTTTGCCGCCGCCGCGGACTGGTCTCTCTACAGCCTGGGGCTGTATGTCCTCCGGGCCAAGTGCTTCAAGGAGAACCAGGCGTCCTATAAGATGCTCTCCGCCCATATGCGCCCCAACGGGGAGGACGATACCTACTTCTATTTTGAGCGAAAAGTGTAATAGGTGATAGTATGCTATATCCTACAAGGAGGCGATCTTTATGCCTGTTCTGATCACGACGGACAGCGTCTGCGACCTGTCCCCGGATATCCTGGAGCGTTTCCAGATCAAGATGCTCCCCCTGACCGTCAGCCTGGGGGACCGGGCCTACAAGGACGGTCTGGAGCTGACGCCGGAGGACATCTACGCCGCCTACCGCCGGGAGCATCTGCTGCCCCAGACGGCCGCCATCTCCCCCCAGGAGTTCACCGACACCTTCACCCCCTACCTCCAGCAGGGCTATGAGATCGTCCATCTGGACATCAGCGCCGAGCTGTCCGCCTGCTGCCAGAACGCCTCGATCGCCGCCGCCGGCCTGGAGGGGCTCTACCCGGTGGACACCCGCCATCTGAGCACCGGCCAGGGCCTGGTGGTGCTGGAGGCCTGCCGCCTGCGGGACCTGGGGCTCTCCGCGAAGGAGGTGGCCCAGGGGGCCAGGGACTACATCTCCCGCGTACACACCAGCTTCGTACTGGACACCCTGGAATATATGTGGAAGGGCGGCCGGTGCAGCGGCTTCACCGCCCTGGGGGCCAACCTGCTGAACATCAAGCCCTGCCTGGAGATGCAGGAGGGGCTGCTGAAGGTGTGCAAGAAGTACCGGGGGTCTATGCGGAAGGTCTATCTCCAGTACGTCAAGGAGCAGATGCAGACGCCGGACATCGACCCCCGCCGGGTGTTCATCACCCACTCCGGCGGCATCGAGCCGGAGGTGCTGGAGGAGCTGCGGGCCATCGTCCAGGAGGCGGTCCACCCGGAGGAGCTGCTCGTCACCACCGCCGGCTGTACCGTCACCAGCCACTGCGGCCCCGGCACCATGGGCGTGCTGTTCGCCACAAGAGCATAAGACAAGCGGGCCAGGCGCGCTCCCCAGCGCCTAGCCCGCTCCTTGTTTTTATCCTGCCTCCTTGTCCCGCAGGCGCTTTGCCATGAAGAAAAGGGCAAAGATCGCCGAAAAGGCCATCAGGAGGACCGCCAGGACGATGAGCATCCTTGCCCATACCAGCACATCCGGCCAGTCCCTGTCCAGATAGGGACGCATGATATGGGTCGCCGTCAGGCCCAGTATCCAGACCGTGCGGCAGCGGAGGAACAGCCGGGGCAGGGCGCTGTCCGCCGGCAGGCGCTCCTGGGCCAGGGCGGCTAAGTCCGTCAGGAGCTGAAAATAGAAATACAGGGAGATCGCTCCGGTCACTAGGCTGACCGCCGCCGGCCACGGCACCCGCCCCGTGGCGGCGGACACCCCCAGCACCAAGGCGAAGGGCCGCAGCAGCCCCAGAGTAGGCCGGGCCTGGGCCAGTTGGGGCAGCTGGAAGAACAGGATCAGCCAGCCGATCCAAGCCGGCAGGAGAGGGATGCCGCCAATGGAGATGTCGAAATGGATGAACAGCAGGCCGATGGCGGTCCACTGGAGGCGCCGTCCCAGTGCCCGGTCCGTCATGGGGACACCTCCCGCTCCAGCGTCAGTGGATAGACCGTGCCGTCCACGGTCAGCTCCCCCTCGTAGCCGTACTGTCCAAAGATATACCGCATCTCCGCCAGACCGCCGTTGCCGCCCGTGCCGCCTCCGCCGCGGTTGAAGAGCGTCTGCTCCTGGCAGAACAGCTCCCCCGCTGCCTGCGGGGACTCGAACCGGAAGGAGGTCTGGAACTGTTCCCCAGAGGCGGCGCGCTGCCCCTCCGCATCCAAGACGTATACCCGCAGGGAGATCTCCCGGTCCTTGCCGGTGCGGTCCGTCACGGTGGCCCGCCAGATCAGCACACCAGCGGTATAAGGGTCATCCAGCTGGGGCAGGGACTCGGCAGGGCGGATACCGGCAAACAGCATATGCAGCCAGTTCTGTTCGCCGCCATAGGGCGCTCCGGCAAGGCGCAGCCGGTTGACCGGCTCCAGCCGCACCTGGATCCCTGCCGCCTCCCCGGTCCAGGCGGCCGCCGCCGGCAGGACCGTCTCATCCGTGACGAGCCCAGCCAAGTCGTTATACTGGGCGATCCAGTCCTCCCCCTCCGGGCTGACCGCGCCCGTCTGAATGGACAGCTCCCGGACCGTCCAATACCGCCCCTCCGGCTGGAGGGAGACGGTATGGCACAGGTAGCCCACCTGGGGATCTTCCACATCCCAGAAGTCCTGAAAAAAGAACACCTGACAGAGCCAGCCCTCCCCCTCCGGCACCAGACCAACGATATAGGGACCGGCCTCATAGGGCACGCCGCCGGAGGGGGGCTGCCGGTCCTCCCAAGCCGCCTCCAGGCCGCCGTAACGGAGGGCAAAGTTCCTCCGGTCCGCCTCCGGCAGGGCCATCATGTGGTAGAACAGGGCCGTCTCCGGGTCGCGGCGCTCCGTGTACAGCGCCTTGGCATAGGTGTCCAGCGCGCCCACGGGCGTGGTGGGCCGAGTCCGGCGAGCCAGGGTCAGCGCCTGGGCGGTGCTGGCCGGCCGGTCCTCCTCCCGCAGCACCGCCCGCACCGGCACCACCAGGGAGAGCCCCAGCACCACCGCCATACACGCCGCCGCCAGCTCCATCCCCTTGGGGAAGCGGCGGGACCGGGCGATGGCCTCCACCCGCTCCTTGATATGCCGGGCCCCGTTGGCCATAGTGGTAGTGCCGGGCCGGGGCTTGCTACCGGCCATGGACAGCAGCAGATACCCATAGTCCCGCCGCGCCTCCCCCTCCAGCCGCTCCAGCACCAGCTGGTCGCAGCGGCGCTCCCGGTCGTTGGCCGCCTGGTCCAGGGCATACCATACCAGGGGATCGGGCCAGTGGATGCAGCACAGCAGGGTGTCCAGCCAGCCCCAGACCACATCCCTCTGCCGGAGATGGAACAGCTCATGGAGCAGGACCGGGGAGGCCGTCTCCTCCCCGGCGGGCAGGACCAGGGTGGGGCGGACCACACCAGCTAAAAAGGGGGCCTTCAGCCCCGGGAGCGTCACCACCCGCCGGGGCATGGGCAGCCGGTGGGCCTCCGCCAGGGCCCGGATGGGGCTGGTATCTGTCAGCGCCTCTGCCTGAGAGAGGAGGGCGCGCAGCTCCAGAGCCCGCTTCAGCGCCCGCAGGAGGAAGAACAGGACCCCTGCCAGGTAGAGCAGGAACAGCCAGTCCGTGACGGACCGGGGCGCAACGGCGGGCGGCAGGGGGACCGGCAGCAGGGGCAGGTCCCCTGTCCAGGGGCTGGAGTAGGCGGAGGAGAGACGCAGCTCCGCCGCTGTCCGCCAGTAGTCGATGAGATAGCGCAGGTCTGCCGCCGGACCGGTGAGCCGGGCGGGGACCAGCAGCCGCAGGAGCAGCACCCCCCACAGGATGCTCTGGCACCTGGGGGACAGCTTATCCCGGAAGATCTGCCGCAGCAGCAGGAGCAGCGCGGCTGCCACGGCGGCGGCTGCTGTCTGCTGGAGGAAGGACCAGATGCTCGTCATCTCTTACACCTCCATATCGTCCAGCAGCTGCCGCAGGGCCGCCCGTTCCTCCCCGGTGAGGGCCCCCTCCCGGACGAAGGCCGCCACCAGCTCCCCGGCGGAACCGGCATAGAGCCGGTCCACCAGCTCCTGCCGCTGCTGGCTGGTCCAGTCCTCCCGGCCCAGGGCGGCGGCATACCGCCGGGGCGATGCGCCATCGGCGCGGACCAGGCCCTTGGCGGTCATGCGGGTGAGGTATGTGTGGAGGGTGGTGCTGCGCCAGCCGGTGCCCAGGGCCTCCAACAGCGGGCCCAGGGTCATGGGACCGTTGGCCCACAGGGCCTCTAAGATCTTCCACTCGTTGTCTGTGAGATGGGTAGACATGGAAACGCCTCCTACAGCTGTAGAATGGATATATTCTACAGCTGTAGGAGGTGTTTGTCAAGTCCGCTCTGTACTGTCTTACGCTCTATCACCATGTATTGCCCAATAGGCCGCCAACTACAGCAGCCCGGCAACGGCCTCTAAGACCTTGATGACCTGCGCCACCTTGTTTGGCGGTATCCGCCTGACCAACTGGGCGATATATGCGTCTATATCCTCTGGAGCCGGTGCCGCATCGAACCGCAGCAGCTCGTGCAGGGGAACGTCCAATCCCAACGCGAGCTTATAGAGGGTATCCACCGTCGGGCACTTCTGGCCCCGCTCGATCTGGCCTAGGTATACGCTGTTGATCCCGGCGCGAAGGGCAAGCTCCTCCTGGCTGATGTCCCGCTGCCTCCGCAAGCACCGGATCCTATCGGCGGTCGCCTGCATGATCTGTTGTTTCTGCATACTCATAGTGTTCCCGCCTTTTGATCGTCTCTTCATAACTTTATACAAGATCACAGCCTTGTTCAACAGCCTATATACTTCTATATAAAGTATATAGACTTGATTACAAAAGCCATTGGTGCTATACTTCTCCCAGTGACCCACACCAAAAGAGACAAGGAGAGATCGTGCCATGCTCAGATATGAACTGTTCGGTCGAGTCATCCTGTTTGAAGATGCCGCGGAGCGCTCCTATGACTTGCAGGCTGCCGCAGAGCGGGCCTGTTTAGAGGCTTCCCACCGGTTCAGCAAGTGGTATACACAGCGCGGGAGCATCCAAGCCGTTTTGGACGGCTATCTTCCTTTTACAAGATCGACGATCGAGGAGCTGGCTTTTCACCCTCTGTTCAGCCAGCTCGCCGGATGTGAGATCTATGATGTGAGCGAGGATACTTACTGGGACCGCTGTGTCAGTCTGGAGGGGGCCCGCGCCGCGCTGGAGGTGGTGGAGCATCAGTATGACGCGATCCTGGACCGGCAAAACGCAGAGAAAGCACAGCGCACCGACCGAAAAGCCAACCGCAGTCATTACAGATCCTACACCAGTTTCCATAGTGACGCCTGGCTGCAGGACCAAGCGGCGGCTGGTGTGAAAAACCTGGCGTCCTTTACCGGGCATACACTGTGGAACACCGTTGGGAACGCCGGCTCCGCTATATCAGCTTCCATAGACAAAAACGCCCTCTACAAGGATACCGCGCTCTACGCCCTTGGAACGAGGCGCTCGCCCAATACATTTTTGTCCATTTCCCAGCCGGCCGGCGCACGGCCTATGCGGCCGCGCAGCGCTTCTCTGTCGATCTGTCTGATGCTGTGGAGGAGATCCTTGCCCAAGAATATGACGAGACGGCCCAGTCCTCTGAGGCGGCGGCGCAGGCCGCTTGTGAAGAATTTATGGAGGCTTTGCGCCAGTACCCGGCGCAGGAAAAGCTGAAAGGGCCGTTTTTTGAGCAGCTGCAAAAGCGGATCTGGGAGATCTGGACGGAGGAGCTGACCCAGAGCTGCCTGGGCTATGAGACCGCAGACGAGGCCGCCTGCGAGAGCTTTATCACTGCGATCAAGGCCCATAGAACGCCTGACGGGCTGAAAGCCCCCTTCCTGCAAAAGGTGCAGGCCCGCATCGAGCAGATCTGGTCCGCAGAGGACGGGGAGATCTTTGACGACCTGTATAAAAAGGTCGATATCACCGACCCAAAGGCAGTCGCGGAAGCTATAGCCTATGTGCGGAGCAAGGGCCGCACAGGTTCCTCCCAAAAATATCTTGACGCGCTGTCTGCCTGTACGGCCAAAAACATCGAAAAAGCGCATCTCTATCGCGATACGAACCGCTATAAGCTGTACATCCTTCTGGCGGTCCTCTCCATCCTTGCGTCCTTGATCCTTCCTATCGCCTGGATCGCCGCCATCCCCCTGTTCATCCTGGCAAGAGATCTGAAAAAGACCTGGATGCTGCTGACGATCGGCGGCACCGTGATCCATCCCGCGCTGCGCGGGAAGGGCTGACGCGCCCTCTGACTGGGGTCCCCCCCTCTCAAGGGGAAAACAGACTGGGAAAGGCTCGCCGGGAGCGATACCCCTTCCCAGTCTGTTTTTTGTCCAGGAGCTGGAATATATTGGCCGTCCCTGCTGCTGTCTGTCCCTCTGCCGCCCCCTTTTTGGCGTTTTGACGAAGGGCCGCCGCGGAAAGCTCGGCGGCGGGGAGACGTCTCCGCCAAAATGCTTATAGACTTTCTGGGAAAAGGGTGATATAATGACAACAACTATCGATATCCGCCGGTACCTCGGATGAAAGGATGTGTCCTCATATGGATCTCACCTGCATGGCGGTGTTCTTACCCGCCAGCGACAGCCAGACCTATAATAAAAGACCTCTGATGCTGCAAAACGTCCTGTTCTGCCCCGTGCTGGGTTGGTGCGCACGGGCATGGGTAGGGCGCGGTGTGCAGCGTTTTTTTATCGTATGCGCTGAGGAGCTGCGGGAGGAGGCCCTGGCCTGCTTCCCCGCCGGGACCGAGACGGCCTGGGCGGATCCGGGCAGCTGGCAGGCCCCCCTGGCGGCCTTCGCCAACGGTGGGCAGGTCCAGGAGATCCGGGAACCCATGCTGCCCAAGGGCGGCCGGATGGTAGTCATCCGCTCCATGGAGGAGCTGTACCGCCTCCAGGATGCCTGCCAGGAGGAGCTGACCGCCTACCACCGGAGCCGGGGCGTCTATATCCTGGATGGGCGCAGCACCTATATCGATCCGCGGGTGACCATCGGCGCCGGTACCGCCATCCTGCCGGGGACCATCCTCCGGGGGGAGACGGTCATCGGCCAGGACTGCCAGATCGGCCCCAATGCCCTGGTGGACAGCTGCCAGGTGGGCAGCGGCGTGGCGGTCAACGCCTCCCAGGTCTATGCCAGCACCTTGGCCAACGGGACAGACGTGGGGCCCTACGCCCACATCCGGCCCAACTGCCAGGTGGGAGAGCGGTGCCATGTGGGGGCCTTCGTCCAGCTGAAGAACTGCGTCCTGGGCGCCGGGACCAAGCTGAGCCATCTGACCTATGTGGGCGATGCCGATGTAGGTGCCGGGGTCAACTTCGGCTGCGGCACCATCACGTCCAACTATGACGGCTTCAAGAAGCACCGCACGGTCATTGGCGACAACGTCTTCGTGGGGTGCAACACTAATCTGGTCCCCCCGGTGACCGTGGGCAGCGGGGCCTATATCGCCGCCGGCACCACGGTGACCAAGGACGTGCCGCCGGACGCCATGGCCATCGGCCGGTGCCGGCAGGAGAACAAGGCCGAGTGGGCCAGGCGCTGGCGGCGCCTCCACGGCCAGGAGGACTGAGTGTCAAAGGCCGCCGGGCCTTTACATAGCAAGCGCCGGCGCAGTGCGTGATGGGCCGGCGCGGCACCCCCATACGGACCAAGACTAGATCGGACAAATGAAGAAAGAGGTACAACGTATGATTGCTCATGGCAAGGACATCAAGGTCTTTTGCGGGAACGCGAACCCCAAGCTGGCAGCGGACATCTGTAAGTACATCGGCATCAAGCTGGGCGACAACGATGTGGGGCGCTTCGCCGACGGGGAGTCCTGCGTCTCCATCTACGAGACTGTCCGCGGCAGCGACATCTTCCTGATCCAGCCCACCTGCGGGCCCGTCAACGACAACCTGATGGAGCTGCTGATCATGGTGGACGCCATGAAGCGGGCCTCCGCCGGCCGGATCACCGCTGTGATCCCCTACTTCGGCTACGCCCGCCAGGACCGCAAGGCCAAGAGCCGGGACCCCATCTCCGCCAAGCTGGTGGCCAATATGATCACCGCCGCCGGCGCGGACCGGGTGCTGACCATGGATCTCCACGCCACCCAGATCCAGGGCTTCTTCGATATCCCGGTGGATGTGCTCCTGGGCAACCCCATCTTCGTGGACTACTACGCCAAGAAGTTCGGCGACCGCTGCGAGGAGATGATGGTGGTCTCTCCCGATGTGGGCAGCGTGGCCCGGGCCCGGGCCTTCGCCCAGAAGCTGCATATGAACCTGGCCATCGTGGATAAGCGGCGGCAGAAGGCCAACCAGTGCGAGGTCATGAACGTCATCGGCGATGTGAGCGGCAAGGACTGCATCCTCTTCGACGATATGGTGGACACCGCCGGGAGCCTGTGCAACGCGGCCAAGGCCATCGTAGAGGTGGGCGGGGCCAAGACGGTCTACGCCTGCGCCTCCCACGGCATCCTCTCCGGCCCGGCCATCGACCGGATCAACGCCAGCGTCATCACCGAGCTGGCTTTCCTGGACACCATCCCCGCCATCGACCCGGCTTTGAGCAGTAAGATCAAGTATCTTACGGTGGCGCCCATGTTCGCCGAGGCCATCGAGCGGATCTATCAGGAGATCTCCATCTCCAAGCTGTTCCTGTAAGTCCTATGAACTTGGCGGGCCGGGGGAGGGGCGTCCCTTCCCCGGATCCGCCCGGTTTCGCGCCCCGCTGGGGGTATACTGGATAGGGTGAGAGAGGGGCGGTCCGGCTGGACTTGCCCATTTTCGTGATTCCCATCAAAAAGAGAAAGGGAGCGATGGTATGGGAGGACCTGTGACCTGGCTGCTGGTCTGCCTGGGCAATCCGGGAAAAGAGTACGAGGCCACACGGCACAATATGGGCTTTATGGCCGCGGACCGCTTAGCCGGGCGGGAGGGGTTCAAGATCAATAAGCTGAAATTCCGCGCCCTCACCGGGGAGGCCGCCCTGGGCGGGGAGCGGGTGCTGGTGGTGAAGCCCCAGACCTATATGAACCTCAGTGGCGAGGCGGTGAAGCTGGCCGGCGGGTTCTACAAGATCCCCACGGACCATATCCTGGTGATCTACGACGACATCTCCCTGCCGGTGGGCAAGCTACGGGTCCGGCCAAAGGGCAGCGCCGGCGGGCACAACGGGATCAAGAACATCATCGCCCACTTAGGGACAGAGGAGTTCCCCCGGATCAAGATCGGCGTAGGCGCGCCGGAGGGGGCGGAGCAGGACCTGGCGTGCTGGGTCACCGGCAAGCCCAGCCAGGCGGACCGAAAGGTCCTGGAGGCCGTGCTGGACCGGGCACTGGAGGCCGCCGCCTGCGTGATCGAGAAGGGCACGGCGGAGGCCATGAACCGGTTCAACGGGTAAGGAGGGGAACAACGATGATAAGAGCGAGGACGCTGACCGTCTCCGATATGACGGACCTGGAGCGGGAGGTCTTCGAGGAGCTGGCCCGGAAAAATCCGGGCACGAAGCTGGCGCAGCTCTGCGCCCACACCCACAGCTTTGAGCAGGGAGGCCGGTACAGCTTTTCGTACTGGGACGAACCGTCTCTGGTGGATCTGTCCCCACTGGTCCGGCTGCAAACGCTGTCGGCCCTGCACGTTGGGAAAAATACCGCACTGGCCGACCTGTCGCCCCTGGCGGACTGCCCCGATCTGGAGGAGCTGGAGGCATATGACACCGCCGTTGCCGACCTGTCCCCACTGGCGGGCCATCCACGCCTGAAAAAGATCACCCTCAGCGGTACCCCTGTGACGGACGTGTCCCCATTGGCCACCATCCCCACCCTGGAGATGATCTGGCTCTACGGCACGGCGGTGGAGGACGTGTCCTGTCTGGCGGCCCTGCCGAGGCTGAACGATCTGAACCTCTATAAGACCAAGGTGACAGACCTGTCGGCTTTCCAGGGCCGGGAGAGCATCCTGGGCATCGAGCGGAGCAAGCTGGGCATCAAAAAGGCCGGGAAGGACCCGGCGGCGCTGCAAAAAGCCATCGAGGAGATCCGCGAGCGGCTGGACCGCCTGGGCATCGTGCCCCGGCCCAAGCTGAAGCGGGCGGATATCACCGCCTTCCAGGAGCGGACGGGGAGCAAGCTGCCCCGTGAGTATGCCGCCTTTCTGACGAAGATCGGAGACGGGTTCGAGGTGACCTTCCGGCGCTTTACTTACCGGCTCCCGCCGCTGGCGGAGGTGCGCTTTGACCCGGAAGGGATCAAAAAGCGGTTTGGCCGCCGGGAGGGCTGGTGCTGGGAAACGGACGAGAAGGCCACGAACAAAGCCATCGAGGCCGCTCTGACCAACGGACAGATCGAGCTGGTGGACTGCGGCTGCGGCCAGTCGTATAACTTGATCGTCCGGGGCGGGGCCAGGGGCGAGGTGTGGAACATGACGGATGTGGGCGTATCCCCCTGCGGGAACGGGGCGGACTTCTTGGATTGGCTGGCCGCGTTCCTGGACGGGGAGGGAGAGGTGCGCCTGTAGGATGAGATCGCAGGGGAGGTGGACCTTTGAAAGTCCTTCTTGACAAATTATTGGACCTGCCGGAGCTGCGGGATCTGGCCCAGGAGCTGGAGCGGGGGCGGTCGCCCCAGGCGGTCAGCGGCCTGTCGCCGGTCCACCGGGCCCAGGCGGCGGCGGCCCTGGCCCACCGGCTGGCAAGGCCCTTGGCGGTCATCTGCACCGACGAGGGGGAGGCCAACCGCCTGGCCGGCGACCTGGAGACCCTGCTGGGCCAGCCGGCGATCCGCTTCTTTGGCCGGGAGCTGGCCATGGGGCCGGGGGCCTCCGTGTCCCACCAGTGGGAGCACAAGCGCATCGCCGCCCTCTACGCCCTGGGGGAGAGCCGGCGGCCCGTGGTGGTGGCCACCGCCGAGGGGATGCTGCAAAGGACCTGGGACCTCCAGGCCCTGCGGGAGGCGGCCATCTCCCTGACGCCGGGGGAGCGGGTAGAGGACCTGCCGGGCCTGCCGGAGCGGCTCGTCGCCATGGGCTACCGCCGGAGCGACCAGGTGGAGGGGCCGGGCCAGTTCGCCGTTCGAGGGGGCATTTTGGACGTATACTCCCCCGATATGGCCGGACCGGTCCGCTGTGACTTCTTCGACGACGAGGTGGACAGCCTGGGCATTTTCGACGTGACCACCCAGCGGCGGACGGAGAACTTGTCCGCCGCCCTGCTTTTGCCCGCCTCGGAGCAGGCGGAGGGCCAGACCATGGCCTCCCCCTTCGCGGCCCTGCCGCCGGACACCCTCCTCTGCCTGATGGAGGCGAGCCGGGTGGAGCAGCGGGTGAAGGACCTGCTCTGGCAGGCCCGGGAGGACACGGAGGCCCTGCTCCGCGCCGGCCAGACGGGAGCGGACCTGACGCGGGCCCTGCTGACAGCCGGGGAGTGGACCGAAGGCCTGGGCCGGGGGCTGCTGTGCATGATGGAGGCCCTGCCCACCTCTCGGTGGCCCATCCCCCCCAGGGGCCTCTCCGCCGTCAGCGCCAAGCAGCTGAGCGCCTACGGCGGCAGCCTGGACACGGCCATCGTGGATATGCAGCACTACCTCTCCGCCGGCTTCGGGGTGCTGCTGCTCTGCGGCAACGAGACCAGAGGAAAAAACCTCCAGCGGATGCTGGAGGAGCGGGGGCTATCCATCTCCCTGGACTTCGCCGGGCGGGAGATGCCCCAACCGGGGGAAGCCCGGATCTCTGTGGGCAGTCTCAGCGCCGGGGCGGAGTATCCGGGGCTGAAGCTGGCGGTGCTGACCGAGGGGCAGCTGACGGAGGCGGCGGGCCGCCGGAGCGCCAGGCCCCGGAAGGCCAAGGAGAGCAGCCGGCAGAAGCTGCTGTCCTACACGGACCTGACCGTGGGGGACCTGGTGGTCCACGCCTACCACGGCATCGGCCGGTTCGCGGGGATCCAGCGGATGCCGGTGGACGGGGTGGAGAAGGACTATGTGAAGATCGCCTACGCCGGGACGGACGTATTATACGTCCCCGCCACCCAGCTGGACATGGTCAGCAAGTACATCGGCGGCGGGCAGGTCAACGAGGAGACCGGCCAGCCACGGGTCAAGCTGAACAAGCTGGGGGGCGCCGAGTGGAACCGGCAGAAGAGCAAGTCCAAGGCGGCGGCCAAGGACCTGGCCAAGGGGCTCATCGCCCTCTACGCCCAGCGGAAGAGCCAGCCGGGCTTCGCCTTCTCCCCGGACACCCCCTGGCAGCAGGAGTTCGAGGCCTCCTTCGACTACGAGGAGACGGAGGACCAGCTCCGGTGTGTCCAGGAGATCAAGCGGGACATGGAGCGTCCCACGCCCATGGACCGGCTGCTCTGCGGGGACGTGGGCTACGGCAAGACGGAGGTGGCCCTCCGGGCGGTGATGAAGTGCGTTTTGGATGGGAAGCAGGCCGCCATCCTGGTGCCCACCACTGTGCTGGCCCAGCAGCACTACGCCACGGCGGTGACCCGGTTCCGCAGCTTTCCGGTGAACATCCAGGTGCTGAGCCGGTTCCAGACTCCGGGGCAGAGCCGGGAGATCCTCCGGCGGCTGAAGGAGGGGTCCATCGACCTGCTGATCGGGACTCACCGGCTGCTGCAAAAGAGCATCCAATTCAAGGACCTGGGCCTTTTGATCATCGACGAGGAGCAGCGCTTCGGCGTGGCCCACAAGGAGAAGCTGAAGGAGATGAGCCGGGGGGTGGACGTGCTGACCCTCTCCGCCACTCCCATCCCCCGGACACTGAACATGGCCCTCTCGGGCATTCGGGATATGTCCACCCTGGAGGAGCCGCCCCAGGACCGGCAGCCGGTGCAGACCTATGTGGTGGAGCACGACTGGGGGATGCTGATCGATGCCATGCGGCGGGAGCTGGACCGGGGCGGCCAGGTGTTCTACCTCCACAACCGGGTGGAGACCATCGACCGGACCGCCGCCCAGATCCGGGAGCTGCTGGGGGAGGACGCCCGGGTGGTGGTGGGCCACGGCAAGCTGGGGGAGCGGGAGCTGGGGAGCGTGATGGAGCAGATGGTGGCCGGGGAGGCCCAGGTGCTGGTGTGTACCACCATCATCGAGACCGGCATCGACATCCCCAACGTGAACACCCTGATCATTGAGGACGCGGACAAGATGGGCCTGAGTCAGCTCCACCAGATCCGGGGCCGGATCGGCCGCAGCGCCCGGCGGGCCTACGCCTATATGACCTACCGGCGGGACAAGATGCTCTCCGAGATCGCCAGCCGGCGGCTGACCGCCATCCGGGAGTTCGTGGAGTTCGGGTCCGGGTTCAAGGTGGCCATGCGGGACCTGGAGATCCGGGGAGCCGGCAATCTTCTGGGGCCGGAGCAGAGCGGGTATATGATGAGCGTGGGCTACGATATGTACCTCCAGCTGCTGGAGGAGGCCGTCCAGGAGGAGCAGGGGCAGACGCCGAAGAAGGCGATGGAGTGTTCCGCGGACCTGACCATCTCCGCCAACATCCCGGAGACCTATGTGCCCTCGGCGGAGCAGCGGATGGACCTGTACCAGCGCATCGCGGCCATCCGGGACAACAGCGACGCCGGAGACCTGCTGGACGAGATGATCGACCGGTACGGCGAGCCGCCTAAGAGCGTCCAGGCCCTGCTGGACGTGGCCCTGCTCCGGGCCGCGGCCCTGCTCTCGGGCGTCACGGAGATCGTCCAGCGGAAGGAGAAGCTGGAGCTGACCCTGACGGCGGTAGAGGACCCGGCGGTCATCCTGAAGATCTGCGCCATGCCCAGCTACCGGCAGCGGCTGGTGGTCAGCGGCCGGGAGAAGATGGGGCTGACATTGACCCTGCGGCCGGGGGAGCAGGTGCTGGACGCCGCCCTGGCCCTGGTGGAGCTGCTGCGGGAGGCCCAGGGCAGCCCGGACCAGCAGGCGGAGCCGTGAGGATGTCAAAACTTTGCCAGATATTTGTGCAGAATGGAAAATTTGTGAAATCGTTAAAAATTTCGCAAAATCCTCTCGCAATTTTTGTCGGGATATGGTATGATAGATACTGTCAAGAGAGAGCGGCCGCAGCGGCCCGCCCCGCCTTGGCCCCATATTGAAAAGGAGGAACCCAACTATGCCGAATATCCTGTCTGTGATCTCCCCCGCGCTGGTCCTCGGGGTGCTGGCGGCCATCCTCATCATCGTCCTGCTGGTGATGGGCTATCTGAAGGCGCCGCCGGACACGGCGTACATCATCTCCGGCCTGGGGAAGAAGCGCATCCTGATCGGCAAGGCCGGCTGGCGCATCCCCTTCTTTGAGCGGGTGGATAAGCTGAACCTGCGGGTGATGCAGGTGGACGTGAAGACCACCGACGCAGTGCCCACTAACGAGTTCATCAACGTGATGGTGGACGGGGTGGCCAACGTGAAGATCAGCTCCGACCCCCGGCTCCTAGAGCGGGCGGCGGAGGCCCTTCTGGGGATGCGGCAGAACGAGCTCATCACCCTGGTGACCCAGGTGCTGGAGGGCAATATGCGTGAGATCGTGGGCTCTGTAGGTCTGAAGGAGATGGTCCAGGACCGGCAGGGCGTGGCGAAGAAGATCACCGAGAACGTGGTCCCTGATATGGAGAAGCTGGGCATCGAGGTGGTCAACTTCAACATCCAGAACTTCAAGGACAACGCCGGCACCATCGAGAACATGGGCATCGACAACGTGGAGCAGATCCGCAAGAACGCCCAGATCGCCAAGGCCAACGCCCAGCGGGACATCGCCATCGCCACCTCCCAGGCCCAGCAGGAGGCCAACGCGGTGAAGGTCCAGGCGGAGAAGATGATCGCCGAGCAGAACGCGGAGCTCTCCATCCAGCAGGCGGAGATGCAGGTCCGGGCCGACAGCAAGAAGGCCGAGGCCGACGCGGCCTACTCCATCCAGCAGGAGACCCAGCGGAAGACCATCGAGGTCACCAAGGTCAGCGCCGACATCGCCCGGAAGGAGAAGGAGGCGGAGCTGGCCGAGCGGGAGATCGCCATCAAGGAGCGCCAGCTGGACGCGGACGTGCGCAAGCAGGCGGACGCCATGAAGTACCAGGCGGAGAAGCAGGCGGAGGCGGAGCTGATCCGCCGGCAGAAGGAGGCGGAGGCCCAGAAGTTCAAGGCCGTCCAGGAGGCCGAGGCCGTAAAGTACCGGGTGATCCAGGAGGCGGAGGGCAAGAAGGCCGAGGCCGACGCCCAGCGCTACCGGGTCGTCCAGGAGGCGGAGGCCAAGAAAGCTGAGGCCGAGGCCCTGCGCTTCTCTATGGAGCAGGAGGCCGAGGGCATCCGGGCCAAGGGTCTGGCGGAGGCCGAGGCCATCGAGAAGAAGGCGGAGGCCCAGAAGAAGATGGGCGAGGCGTCGGTGCTGGAGATGTACCTGACCGCCCTGCCGGAGGTGGTGAAGAATGCCGCCTCCCCGTTGGCCCAGACGGAGAAGATCGTCATGTACGGCGACGGCAACTCCACCAAGCTGGTGCGGGACGTGATGAGCAGCGCCAGCCAGATCGTGGACGGCATGAAAGAGAGCACCGGCATCGACCTCCAGGCCGTGCTGGCCGGCTTTGCCGGCGGCAAGGCAGCCCAGCAGCCCCAAAAGCAGACGGACGAGGACGAGAGCCTCGTGTAACAGCTAAAGGCTCTGCGGCCCCTCTGGGGGCCGCAGCCTTTTGGTGCAAAGAGAGAGGATGCTATGCAGGCAACTATACAGCTGGTCTTGAAGATCGGAAGGCGGCCCCCTCTGTACCTGGGGGCCTGGCAGGATATCTCCCACCTGGAGGCGCTGCTGACTGGCTATGTTCTCCGAGCCTATGAGGACCCCAGGGCAAGAGAGGATGTGGAAGCCCTGTTCCAAGGATTTGGACGATTTGTAGCGGAACAGTACCAGGACACCCGCAGTCTCTCTCCGGGAGAGATGATCTGCCGCCATACCAGCTCGGATGAGGAAGCTTTTCAGACATACTTTGCGCTGTTTCAAGAGTATGTGGAGCAGGGCCGCCAGAAAGGTCGGAGCTGAAAACCGACGATTTTCCTATTGCATCGGCCGCAGTGTTGTGCTATACTAAGTATGGTCCAAAATTCATGACAACAGTTTCCGTCATGCAAAGCCAAGCCCCCAGGGAGATAGGACCTCCCTGGGGGCTTGCTTTACCGGTCTCTGCGCTTGCCGTCAAGCCATCTGCATATGTAGCAACCCACTACACTTGCGGCGACGGACAAGACAAAATTCATGACTTCCGTCATACGGTTTCACCTCCTTCCCGCACAGCAGGACGGAGAGAGACCGGTAAGAGCAGTATACCAGTATCCGGCAAAATACACAACAAAAAAATGATGTGGACCGGCCCGCCAGACCCCTGCCGGCAGGGGTCAACACAGCCTTGACAAGGAGGGCTCGGGCAGGTATGATGAGGATATATTCGATCAGACAACAGATAGGAGAGGACCCCATGAGCTATGCGGACACCGTGTTCATCCAGGTCTGCCGGGATATCCTGGCCACCGGCTTTCGAGACGACGGTCTCTCCGTCCGCCCCCACTGGGCCGACGGCACCCCCGCCCACACCATCAAGAAATTCGGCATCGTCAACCGCTACGACCTCCGGGAGGAGTTCCCCATCATGACCCTGCGGCGGACCTACTTCAAGTCCTGCGTGGACGAGCTGCTGTGGATCTGGCAGAAGAAGAGCAATGACGTCCGCCAGCTCCAGAGCCACATCTGGGACGCCTGGGCCGATGAACAGGGCACCATCGGCAAGGCCTACGGCTACCAGCTGGGGGTGAAGCACCGCTATAGGGACGGGATGTATGACCAGGTGGACCGGGTCCTGAAGGACCTCCGGGAGGACCCCGCCAGCCGCCGGATGGTCACCAGCCTCTATAACCACCACGACCTCCACGAGATGGGCCTGGCCCCCTGCGCCTGGTCCATGACCTTCAACGTCAGCGGGAACGTGCTCAATGCCGTGCTGAACCAGCGGAGCCAGGATATGCTCACCGCCAGCAACTGGAACGTGTGCCAATACGCCGTCCTCCTCCATATGATGGCCCGCGCCAGCGGCCTGGTCGCCGGGGAGCTGCTCCACGTCATCGCCGACTGCCATATCTATGACCGGCATATCCCCCTGGTGGAGGAGCTGCTCACCCGGACGCCCCGGCCCGCCCCCCGGCTGGTCATCGACCCGGACGTGACCGGTTTTTATGACTTCACCGTGGACAGCTTCCGGCTGGAGGGCTATGACCCTTGGGCCTTTGACGAGAAGATCGAGGTGGCTATCTGACAGGCAGCTACTTCGGCAATGGATACGAATTATCACACGCTCATCATGAAAGGATCGGTGATCTCAGTATGCCAGGAGACGCAAATTGGTCTACACAGGTGGACTCCACCCTAAAACGGCAAGCGGAAGAAGTCCTTACGAATCTACTGGAAGCGCAGATAGACCGCATGAACGGCTATCGAGGCCGTGATGCCCGAGATGTTTTGCGGGATATGGAGCGGACTGTTTCGGAGATAAAAAGCAATAGTTAAAAGTTAAATATGCGGCAGGACAACAAGGATCTATCTCTCTAAAGACTTTGATCAAATATCATGTGAGGTGGCTATATGAATGCGATCGCGGCGGTCAGTCTTGACTGGGGCATCGGGCAGGGGAACGGCCTGCTGTTCCATATCTCCGAGGATATGCGCCGTTTTCGGGCCCTGACGACCGGCGGGACCGTCCTCATGGGCCGCAGGACCCTGGATTCCATGCCCAACGGACGCCCCCTGCCCCAACGGCGGAACATCGTCCTCACCCGCCAGCCGGACTTTCACCGGGAGGGGGTGGAGGTCGTCCACTCCATCCAGGAGGCCCTGGCCCTGGCGGGGGAGGACGCCTGGGTCATCGGCGGCGGGGAGATCTATGCCGCCCTGCTGCCCTACTGCCGGCGGTGCTATATCACCCGGGTCTACGCCCAGCCGGCCTGCGATACCTTCTTCCCAGATCTGGACCGGCTGCCCCAGTGGCGGCTCTTCCGGTCAGAGCCGGTCTGCGGCGGGGAGGAACCGGCCTATCAGTTCGTGGAGTATATTCAGCCCTGCCCCGCAGGCTCCGGGGGGATCTGACAGATGGGAGGAGATCTTCTTGAAAAAACGACTGCTCATCCTTAGCGCGCTCCTGCTGTGCCTTGTCCTGCCGGTCCCCAGGGCCGCGGCCTTCAGCGATGTGGCCCCCAGCAGCTGGTACGCCGCCGCCGTGGGGGAGATGACCGCCTCCGGCCTGCTGCGGGGCTATGAGGACGGCACCTTCCGCCCGGACCGGACCATCTCCGGGGCGGAGTTCGTCACCATCACCGCACGGGCGGCGGGCCTGGCCCCCCGGAGCGGTCAGTGCAGCCACTGGGCGGCAGGCTATACGGAGGCCGCGCTCCAGGCGGGCTGGTATGACTGGGACGAGCTGCCGCCCACCGGCGAGACCTTCGACCAGCCAGTCCCCCGGCAGGTGGCGGTGAAGATCCTGATGAAGGCTTTCCTGCCGGAGGCACGGGGGGACTATATGACGGAGTCCCGGAAGATCGCCGACTTCGCCCAGCTGGATGGCCGCTACTACGAGGCGGTGCTGGCCGCCTATGCCACCGGCGTGGTCCGGGGGGACTCCGGCGGTACTTTCCGCCCCAAGAGCGGCCTGAGCCGGGCGGAGGCCTGCATCCTGATCCAGCGGGCCCTCCAGCGGGGCTCTGCCGGCCCCGCCGGACCGGGCGGCCCCGCCCAGCCGGAGCAGCCTATAGCGCCGGTCCCCCAGCCGGTGACCACCATCCAGGGGGGCGTCTCTCAGAACGGCTGGCTCCAGGTGATCGATGCCCAGCTCTGCAACGAAGCCGGCCAGCCGGTGGCGCTGCGGGGCATGAGCAGCCACGGCCTCCACTGGTTCCCCCAATATACGAACGCCCAGTCCATCCAGAACACCGCCGCCTACGGAGCCAATGTGTTCCGGGTGGCCATGTACACCGGGGAGGGCGGCTACCTCAGCCAGCCGGCGGCGGTGAAGGCCCAGGCCATCGCCGCTATCGATGCCGCCATCGCCCAGGATATGTATGTCATCCTGGACTGGCATATCCTCTCTGACGGCAGTCCCTTCTCCCATGTGACGGAGGCGGAGGCGTTCTTTACAGAGATTGCCGAGCGCTATCAGGACAGCCCCGCCCTCCTGTATGAGATCTGCAACGAACCCAACGGCGGCGCTACCTGGGCCGGGGACGTGAAGCCCTATGCCCAGCGGGTGCTGGCCGCCATCCGGGCCCAGTCCCCCAAGGCGGTGGTGCTGATCGGCAGCCCCACCTGGAGCCAGGATATCCATCTGGCGGCGGCGGACCCGGTGGAGGGGGAGAACTTGCTGTACACCCTCCACTTCTACGCCGGCACCCACGGGGCGGACCTCCGCTCCCGCATCGACAGCGCCAGGGCCGCAGGCACCGGCATCTTCGTCTCCGAGTGGGGCACCAGCCGGGCCGACGGCAGCGGCGGCGTCTTTATCGAGGAGTCTAAGGTGTGGCTGGACTTTTTGGACCAGCGGGGCATCAGCTGGTGCAACTGGTCCCTCTGCGACAAGAACGAGACCTCCGCCGCCCTCCAGCCCGGGACCCCCGCGGACCGGCCCTGGACCGGCGCCGATCTCACCGCCTCCGGCAGCTTCGTCTTTTCCCGGTTCGGGGGGTGATCCCCCCGGACCGGACTCCAAAAAAATCCCGCTCCGCAGTCTTGACTTTCTGTTTTATTTCGCATATACTAGCAGGGATATGGAGAGGAACGATGCCGGCGCAAGGGAAGAGCTTGCGCCTTTTTAAGGGAGGAAAACGATGGATCTTGTCATTCGTGGCTGCCAGGTATTGGAAAACGGATCTTTTACCTCTGCGGAGCTGCTGATTCGGGGCGGTAAGCTGATGGAGATCGGCCCCCACGTCTCCGATTCCGGCCTTCCCGTTCTCACATTTGAACAGGCGGTGGTCTTGCCCGGTCTTGTGGATGTTCATGTTCATCTTCGAGAGCCGGGCTTTTCTTATAAGGCCACTGTAGCCAGCGAGACCCGAGCCGCCGCCCGCGGGGGCTTCACCGCCCTGTGCGCCATGCCCAATCTGGACCCGGTGCCCGACAGCGCCGCCCATCTGGAGGAGGAGCTGGCCCTTCTGCGGCGGGATGCCGCCGTCACCGTCCGCCCCTACGGGGCCATCACCGTAGGGGAGCGGGGACAGGCCCTGGCGGACCTGGAGGCCATGGCCCCCTATGTGGCCGGGTTCTCCGATGACGGCAAAGGGGTCCAGGCCCCGGAGATGATGCGCGCCGCCATGGTCCGGGCCAAGGCCCTTGATAAGCTGATCGTAGCCCACTGCGAGGACGAGAGCCTCCTCCGGGGCGGCTATATCCATGACGGCACCTACGCAAAAGCCCACGGCCACCGGGGCATCTGCTCCGAGAGCGAGTGGGGCCCCATCGCCCGGGACGCGGCCCTGGCGGCGGAGACCGGCTGCGGCTACCACGTCTGCCACGTCTCCGCCAAGGAGAGCGTAGACGTGATCCGCCGCGCCAAGGCCCAGGGGGTGGACATCACCGCTGAGACAGGCCCTCACTACCTGCTCCTTACCGATGAGGACCTCCAGGAGGACGGCCGGTTCAAGATGAACCCGCCTATCCGCGCCCAGGAGGACCGGGAGGCACTGCTGGCGGGGATCCTGGACGGGACCCTGGATATGATCGTCACCGACCACGCCCCCCATTCGGCGGAGGAGAAGAGCCGGGGGTTGGAGAAGAGCCTTATGGGCGTGGTGGGGCTGGAGACCAGCTTCCCCCTGCTTTACACCTATCTGGTGAAGAAAGGCGTCCTTTCCCTGGACAAGCTCCTGGAGCTGATGTGCTATGCCCCCGCCCGCCGTTTCGGCCTCCCGGCAGGGCTGACGATCGGCCAGCCGGCCAACTTCGCCGTCTGGGACCTGGAGAGCGAGTATACCATCGACCCGGCGGACTTCCTCTCCATGGGTAAGGCCACCCCCTTCACCGGCTGGAAGGTCTGCGGCGACTGCCTCATGACCATCGCCAACGGAAATATCGCTTACAGAAAGGAGGACCGGCATGAAGCGTGAAGCCCTGACCGTCACCCAAAACCGGGAGATCGCCCCCGGCGTCTTTGAGATGGCCCTCACCGGGGACCTGTCCGCTGTCACCGCGCCGGGGCAATTCGTGAACATCGCCCTGCCGGGCCGGTTCCTCCGGCGGCCTATCTCCGTCTGCCAATGGACGGCGGAGAGCCTGACCATCATCTACAAGGTGGTGGGGACCGGCACGGCGGACCTGAGCCGCCTCCCCGCCGGGGAGACCTTGGACGTGCTCACCGGGTTGGGCAACGGCTACGACATCGCCAAATGCCCGGACCATGTGGCCGTCATTGGCGGCGGCGTGGGGGTGCCCCCCATGTATGGCCTGGCAAAGGCCCTGCTGGCAGCGGGGAAGAGCGTCCACGCCATCCTGGGCTTCAATGCCAAGAGCGAGATCTTCTATGAGGACTCCTTCCGGGCCCTGGGCTGTGACGTGACCGTCACCACCGTGGACGGGAGCTATGGGACAAAGGGCTTCGTCACCGACGCCATGACGGAGGCCGACCGGTACGTCTGCGCCTGCGGTCCCCTGCCCATGCTGAAGGCGGTCTACAACAAGTCGGAGGACGGCCAGTTCTCCTTTGAGGAGCGGATGGGCTGCGGCTTCGGGGCCTGCATGGGCTGCACCTGCCACACCACCGATGGACACAAGCGTCTCTGCAAGGAGGGACCGGTGCTGGAAAGGAGGGAGATCGTATGGTAGATACAAGGGTCACCCTGTCGGGCCTGATGCTGGACAACCCCGTGATCCCCGCCAGCGGCACCTTCGGCTTCGGTTATGAGTTCGCGGACATCTATGATATCGATATCCTGGGCTCCATCTCCCTGAAGGGCACCACCAAGGAGCCCCGCTTCGGCAACCCCACCCCCCGAATCGCCGAGTGCCGGGAGGGACTGATCAACAGCGTGGGCCTACAAAACCCTGGCGTCCACGCGGTCATTTCGGAGGAGCTTCCCAAGCTGGCCAAGTGCTTCCACAAGAAGGCCATCGCTAACGTCAGCGGCTTCTCCATCGACGACTACGTCTACGCCGCCGCCCTTTTGGACAAGGAGGACCAGATCGGCCTGCTGGAGATCAACATCTCCTGTCCCAATGTCCACCACGGCGGCATGGCCTTCGGTACCGACCCCCAGAACGCCGCCGCCGTGACGAGAGCGGTGAAGGAGGTCTGCCAGAAACCGGTCTACATCAAGCTGACCCCCAACGTGACGGATATCGTGGCCGTGGCCGCCGCCTGCGCCGAGGCCGGGGCCGACGGTCTGAGCCTGATCAACACCCTTCTGGGGATGCGGATCGATCTCAAGACCCGCCGCCCGGTGATCGCCAACACCATGGGGGGCTTCTCCGGCCGGGCCATCCAGCCGGTGGCCCTGCGGATGGTCTACCAGGTCTACGGCCTGGGCCTGCCCATCATGGGCATGGGGGGCGTGTCCACCGCGGAGGACGTGATCGAGATGATGCTGGCCGGGGCCACCGCCGTCCAGGTGGGGGCGGAGAATTTAGTCATCCCCACCGCCTGCAAGGATATCATCGAAAATTTGCCCGCCGTGATGGCCCGCTACGGCATCACCCGGCTGGCGGATATAATAGGAGGAGCGCACCATGGGTAAAGATGTGATCGTCGCCTGCGACTTTGCTGGCAGAGACGCCGCGGAACGTTTTCTGGACCAGTTCACCGGGGAGAAGCCCTATGTCAAGATCGGGATGGAGCTGTTCTACGCCGCCGGGCCGGACATCGTCCGGTCCCTCAAGGACCGGGGCCACAAGGTCTTTCTGGACCTGAAGCTCTGCGACATCCCCAACACCGTGAAGAAGTCCATGGCCGTCCTCCGGGACCTGGGGGCGGACATGGTGAACCTCCATGCCAGCGGCACCATCGAGATGATGGAGGCCGCCCTGGAGGGCCTGACCCGGCCTGACGGCACCCGGCCCCTGCTGATCGCCGTCACCCAGCTGACCTCCACCAGCGAGGAGCGGATGCGCCGGGACCTGCTGATCGAGCGGCCCCTGCCGGAGGTGGTCCTCCACTACGCCCAGAACGCCAAGACCGCCGGCCTGGACGGCGTGGTCTGCTCCCCCCTGGAGGCCGGCGGCGTCCACGAGCGGTGCGGGGCGGACTTTCTGACCGTGACCCCCGGCGTCCGGTTCGCCGGCGGCGACGTGGGGGACCAGGTCCGGGTGACCACCCCCGCCAAGGCCCGGGAGATCGGCTCGGACTACATCGTGGTAGGCCGGCCCATCACCGCCGCGGCGGACCCGGTAGCGGCTTACCGGCAGTGCGTGAAGGACTTTGTAGGATGACCAGCGACTGGTTCACGATCGACCGAATCGACCCCCGTACCTTTGTCCTCAGCGAGTACCGCCACTGGGAGGAGACCCACTGCTATCTTCTCTTAGGGGAGGAGCGCGGGCTGCTGATCGATACGGGCCTGGGCATCTGCGATATCAAGGAGCAGGTGGACCGGCTGACGGATCTGCCCGCGGCCGCCGTGGCCACGCACATCCACTGGGACCACATCGGCGGACACCGGTATTTCCCGGAGTTCTATGCCCACGAGGCGGAGCTGCCCTGGCTCCAGGGGAGCTTCCCCCTGTCCATGGATACCATCCGGGCTATGGTCCTAGACCGGTGCGATCCGCCGTCAGATCTTGACGTAAGCGCCTACGAGCTGTTCCAGGGCACCCCCACCCGCCTCCTGGCCGATGGGGATACGATCGACCTGGGCGGCCGGACCATCCGGGCCCTCCATACGCCGGGCCACTCTCCGGGGCACCTGTGCTTTTGGGAGGCAGAGACCGGATATCTTTTCACCGGTGACCTGGTGTATAAGGACACCCTTTTTGCCTACTACCCCTCCACGGACCCTGCCGCCTATCTCCGCTCCTTGGAAAAGATCGCCGCCCTGCCCGCGAAGCGGGTCTTTCCTGGGCACCATACTTTGGACACCGCCCCGGAACTCGTCCTTCGGATGCGAGACGCTTTCCGGGACCTGGACCGGGCCGGGAAGCTCTGCCACGGCAGCGGCACCTTCGACTTCGGCGATTGGGCCGTATGGCTATAAAAACTGCTGTAAAGAGAGAGGATATGCTGTATAAAACGATACTGTTCGACCTGGACGGTACCCTCACGAAGTCCGACCCAGGCATCATCCACGCCGCCTGCTACGCCCTGGAGCGGATGGGCCTCACGCCGCCGCCCCCGGAGCGGATGCTGCGGTTCGTAGGCCCGCCGCTGGTGGTGTCCTTGAAGGATGTGTTCCAGATGAACGACGAGGACTGCCGGCAGGCGGTGGCGCTGTTCCAGGAGTACTACAACGGCCAGGGCTGGCGGGAGAACCAGGTCTACCCCGGCATCCCGGAGCTGCTGTCGGACCTGCGCCGGGCGGGCCGGACCCTCATGGTGGCCACCTCCAAGCCGGACGCCATCTCCCACCAGATCCTGGAGCATTTCGGCCTGGCGGAGTATTTCCACCATATCCAGGGGGCTTTCCAGTATGAGAGCCACTGCCAGAAGGCGGCGGTGATCCAAAAGGCCCTGGCAGACTGCCCCTACGAGGGGCCTGCCGTGATGGTGGGGGACCGGGAGAACGACTGCGCCGGCGCCAGGGAGAACGGCTTGCCCACGATCGGCGTCCTCTATGGCTACGGCGACCGGGCCGAGCTGGAGGCCGCCGGAGCCGCCGTTATCGCAGAGGATGTGTCCCACCTGGGGCGCATCCTGCTGGAGGAGGGACCATGACCTATGACTGGACCGGCCTCTGCGCCCGCTGCCAGGCGGGCGAGCGGCTGAAATTCATCTTTTTCTGGAAGCACACCGAGCCGGAGGGCCAGGTGACCAAGGCCTGCTTCAGCCAGTGGTATCCCAGCGTATTCACCGCCGG
The DNA here is from genome assembly GCA_947173485.1 of uncultured Clostridia bacterium. Classification (GTDB taxonomy): domain Bacteria; phylum Bacillota; class Clostridia; order Oscillospirales; family Oscillospiraceae; genus CAMWFH01. The sequence goes on from CAMWFH010000003.1 coordinate 185,412, forward strand.
CGGCGTGACCTACCAGTCTGCCGAGCAGTATATGATGGCCCGGAAGGCCCTGCTGTTCGAGGACCGGGAGATGTTCGAGGCCATCATGGCGGCTGCCCATCCCCGGCAGTGCAAGGCCCTGGGGCAGAAGGTCCGGGACTTTGACCAGGCGGTCTGGGACCGGCATAAAAAGCAGATCGTGGTCGATGGCAACCTGGCGAAATTCAGCCAGAACGAGCCGCTGGAGCGCTTCCTCCTGGGGACCGGCCAGCGGATCCTGGTGGAGGCCAGCCCCTATGACAAGATCTGGGGCATCGGCATGACAGCCGGCGACCCCCGGGCGGAGGACCCCCTCCAATGGAACGGGCAGGACCTGCTGGGCTTCGCCCTGATGGAGGTCCGGGATATCTTAGGAGAGAAAAACACGGAAAAGGAGATATAGAACATGAACGCTATGGAGCGCAAGGAACTGATCGCGCGGGATCTGCTGTCCATCGGGGCGGTGTTCCTCCGGCCGGACGAGCCCTTCACCTGGGCCAGCGGCATCAAGAGCCCCATCTACTGCGACAACCGCCTGACCCTCACGGCCCCGGTGGTCCGTACCCATGTGGAGGAGGGGCTGGCGGAGACCATCCGCCGGGAGTACCCCGAGACGGAGGTCCTGATGGGCACCTCCACCGCCGGCATCGCCCACGCCGCCATCGTGGGCCACCTGATGGACCTGCCTATGGGCTATGTCCGCTCCGGGGCCAAGGACCACGGCCGGAACAACCGGATCGAGGGCAAGCTGGAGGCCGGGCAGAAGGTGGTGGTGGTGGAGGACCTGATCTCCACCGGCGGCAGCTGCATCGAGGTGGTGGAGGCCCTGCGGGAAGCCGGGGCGGAGGTCCTGGGCATCGTCAGCATCTTCACCTATGGGATGCGGAAGGGCCTGGACCGGCTGGCGGCAGCCAACGTGCGCAACATAAGCCTCTGCGATCTGGACACCCTGGTGAAGATCGCCGCCAACAGCAACTACATCCAGCCCAAGGACGAGGAGCGCATCCTGCGCTTCCGGGACGACCCCGCCGATGAGAGCTGGATCGGACGATAAGTTTGGAGGTCATACGTTTATGAGTGAGATCAGACATTTGATCGACATCCTGGATCTGAGCGTGGAGGAGATCGACGCTCTGATCGCCCTGGGGGAACGGATCATGGACGACCCCGCCGCCTACGCCGATAAATGCCGGGGCAAGATCATGGCCACGCTGTTTTTCGAGCCATCCACCCGGACCCGGCTCAGCTTCGAGAGCGCCATGCTGAGCCTGGGGGGCAGCGTCTTAGGTTTCTCCGCCGCCGCCAACTCCTCCGCCGCCAAGGGCGAGAGCGTGGCGGACACCATCCGCACCGTCAGCGCCTACAGCGATATCATCGCCATGCGCCACCCCAAGGAGGGCGCGCCCCTGGTGGCCGCGGCCAAGGCCACGGTGCCGGTGATCAACGGCGGCGACGGCGGCCACAACCACCCCACCCAGACCCTCACCGACCTTCTGACCATCCAGCGGCGGAAGGGCCGGCTCCACGATCTGACCGTGGGCTTCTGCGGGGACCTGAAATTTGGCCGGACGGTCCACTCCCTGATCAACGCCCTGGCCAGGTATCAGGGCATCAAGTTCGTCCTGATCGCCCCGGAGGAGCTGAAGGTGCCCAGCTATGTGAAGAAGGACGTGATTCAGAAGAACGGCCTGCCCTATGAGCAGACCACCGACCTGGAGGCGGTCATGCCGGAGCTGGATATCCTGTATATGACTCGGGTCCAGCGGGAGCGGTTCTTCAACGAGGAGGACTACCTGCGCCTGAAGGACAGCTATATCCTGACCCCGGACAAGCTCCGCGGCGCCAAGTCGGATATGACCATCCTGCACCCCCTGCCCCGGGTGAACGAGATCTCCACCGCCGTGGACGACGACCCCAGGGCCGGCTACTTCGAGCAGGTCCGCTGCGGCCGGTTCATCCGCATGGCGCTGATCTTGAAGCTGCTGAACATCGCAGAGTGATAGGAGGCTGTTCATGAACATCGATTCCATCAAAAACGGCATCGTCATCGACCATATCCCCGCCGGGGAGAGCATGACCATCTACCGGCTGCTCCACCTGGACCGGCTGGACTGCTCCGTGGCGATCATCAAGAACGTGGTCAGTGGGAAGATGGGGAAGAAGGATATCATCAAGATCGACTCCACCTTGGATATCGACCTCGATATCCTGGGCTTCATCAGCCCGGACATCACGGTGAACATCATCCGGGACGGGGCCCGGGTGGAGAAGAAGCAGCTGGCGCTGCCGGAGATGCTCACCGGCGTGCTGGCCTGCAAGAACCCCAGGTGCATCACCTCCGTGGAGCAGGAGCTGCCCCAGCGGTTCAAGCTGACGGACCGGGAGAACAAGGTGTACCGCTGCATCTACTGCGAGACCAAGGTAGAGATCAAGCGGTGACCGCCGGCCGCATTTCGATATAGGAGAAAGAAAAGATATGTCGTTTCGTTTTATCCACAACAATTTCAACGTACAGGATCTGGACCGCTCCCTGGTCTTTTACCACCAGGCCCTGGGGCTGACGGAGGTCCGGCGCATCACCGCCGAGGACGGCAGCTTCATCATCGTCTATCTGGGGGACGGCCTCAGCGGCCACCAGCTGGAGCTGACCTGGCTCCGGGACCGGACGGAGCCCTATAACTTGGGGGACAACGAGTTCCACCTGGCCCTGTCCACTCCCGAGTTCGATGTCGCCCACGCCAAGCATATCCGCATGGGGTGCGTCTGCTACGAGAACCCGGCGATGGGCATCTATTTCATCAGCGACCCGGACGGGTACTGGATCGAGATCGTGCCCGAGAAGTAAGGCGTCCAAAAACGAGCCGCCGGAGGGTACTGCCCTTCCGGCGGATCTTTTTGTCCATTTTGCCAGTATCACCTGGCCATATTCTCTATTTACAACAGGTTATTGCTTTGGTATACTAATACACGCCGTATAGCGATGCAAAGACTTGAAAATACGCTCGAAAATGAGAAAAGGAACGCCGTGGGATATGAAAAAAGATTTTGCCAGGACGCTGGCGCTGCTGCGCCAGGAGAAGGGCGTCAGCCAGCGGGAGGCCGCGGGGGCGCTGGGGATCAGCCAGGCCCTGCTGAGCCACTATGAGAACGGGGTCCGGGAGCCGGGGCTGCAATTCGTGCGGAAGGCCTGCGACTACTACCATGTGTCCGCCGACTTCATGCTGGGCCGGTCCCTGGACCGGGACGGGGTGACCATCCGGGCGGAGGAGCTGTATGACGCCAGCGAGGACAAGGACCGCACGCTGCGGGGGAGCGTCATGGCCACCCTGCAAAAGAAGCTGCTGGTCAACTCGGTGAGCCTGCTCTTCGACCTGCTGGGCAAGCTGGGCAGCCGGGAGGCGGTGATGGCCGCCGCGGACTACCTGGGAGCGGGGGTCTACACCCTGTTCCGCACCCTCTACCTGGCCTCCCCGGACGGGCGGGAGGATATGTTCAATGTGCCCACCGGCCATTTCCACGCCGGCGTGGTGACGGCGGACCTGATCTGCTCCGAGGCGGAGTACAGCGATGCCCTGGCCGCCCACACCAAGGGGAAGGGGACCTATCCCCCTATGGGCCACGAGGCCCTGGCGGCGGGGTATCCCAGCGCCTACCAGTCCCTCTACCAGGTGGTCCACGGGGTGGGGGACCGAATCGAGCGGCAGATGGAGAGCCGGCATCCCAAGGAGAAGAGCAAAGAAAAGAGCAAGAAGAAATAGAGGACTATATTGGAGGTGGCGCTATGCCCAAGCAGGACAAGATCAGAAATTTCAGTATCATCGCCCATATCGACCACGGCAAGTCCACCCTGGCGGACCGGATCATGGAGAAGTGCCAGGCGGTGACGGAGCGGGAGATGGAGAGCCAGCTTCTGGACAATATGGACCTGGAGAAAGAGCGGGGCATCACCATCAAGGCCAGGGCGGTGACCTTCAACTACGCCGCCCAGGACGGGGAGACCTACACGTTCAACTTGATCGACACCCCGGGCCATGTGGACTTCAACTACGAGGTGAGCCGGTCCCTGGCGGCCTGCGAGGGGGCGGTGCTGGTGGTGGACGCCAGCCAGGGCATCGAGGCCCAGACCCTGGCCAACACCTATCTGGCCCTGGAGCACGACCTGGAGATTCGGCCGGTGGTGAACAAGATCGACCTGCCGGCGGCGGACCCGGAGCGAGTCAAGCGGGAGATCGAGGACATCATCGGCATCCCGGCCCTGGACGCCCCGGAGATCTCCGCCAAGGTGGGGATCAATATCGATGCGGTCCTGGAGGACATCGTCCAACACATCCCCGCCCCCACAGGGGACCCGGACGCCCCCCTGCGGGCCCTGATCTTCGACAGCTGCTACGATGCCTATAAAGGGGTGATCGTCTACTTCCGCATCAAGGAGGGCACGATCAGGACCGGCATGGATATCAAGATGATGAACGCCGGGGCCACCTATAAGGTGCTGGAGTGCGGCCTGCTGCGGCCCCTGGGCCTGGAGCCCACGGGGGAGCTGCGGGCCGGGGAGGTGGGGTACCTCACCGCGTCCATCAAGAACGTCCAGGACACGGAGGTGGGCGACACCATCACCGGCGCGGCGGACCCGGCGGCGGAGCCCCTGCCCGGCTACCGGCAGGCCCAGTCCATGGTCTACTGCGGCGTCTACACCGAGGACGGCAGCAAGTACCCGGACCTGCGGGACGCTCTGGAGAAGCTGCGGCTCAACGATGCCTCCCTGACCTTCGAGCCGGAGAGCTCGGTGGCTCTGGGATTCGGGTTCCGGTGCGGCTTTCTGGGGATGCTCCACGCAGAGGTCATCCAGGAGCGGCTGGAGCGGGAGTTCGACCTGGACCTGGTGACCACCATGCCCTCGGTCATCTACAAGGTGACCAAGAGCGACGGCAGCCTGGTCTATGTGGACAACCCCCACAACTACCCGGACCCGGCGGTGATCGCCGGGGCGGAGGAGCCCTATGTGAAGGTGTCCATCCTGACGCCCAACGAGTTCGTGGGGAACATCATGCCCCTTTGCCAGGAGCGGCGGGGGGAGTTCAAGGATATGCAGTATCTGGACACCAGCCTGGTGGAGCTGCACTACCTGATGCCGCTGAACGAGATCATCTACGACTTTTTCGATACCCTGAAGGCCAACACCAAGGGCTACGCCTCCCTGGACTACGAGCTGGCCGGCTACGAGCCCAGCGACCTGGTGAAGGTGGACCTGCTGCTGAACGGCGAGCAGGTGGACGCCCTCAGCTTCATCGCCCACCGGGACAAGGCGTACCCCAGGGCCCGGCGGCTGTGCGAGAAATTAAAGGACAACATCCCCCGGCAGCTGTTTGAGGTGCCCATCCAGGCGGCCATCGGCGGGCGGATCATCGCCCGGGAGACGGTGAAGGCCATGCGGAAGGACGTGCTGGCCAAGTGCTACGGCGGCGACATCACCCGGAAGAAGAAGCTGCTGGAGAAGCAGAAGGAGGGCAAGAAGAAGATGCGCAACCTGGGGAGCGTCCAGCTGCCCACGGAGGCCTTCATGGCGGTGCTGAAGCTGGATGAGTGAGATGAACGAAGCATTCGTATTAAAAGGGAACGTCCTGGCCAAGTACCAGGGCCCCGGCAGGGACGTGGCGGTGCCGGAGGGGGTGACGGTCATCGGGGTCGCCGGGTTCTACAGCTGCTCCAGCCTGGTCCATATCGAGCTGCCCCGAACGGTAGAGAAGTTGGGATTTTCCGTCTTTGCGCACTGCACGGCGCTGGAGCATATCACCATCCCGGAGCTGGTGGTGTGCATCCCCCGGCAGGCTTTCCAGGGGTGTACGTCCCTGACGGACATCACACTGCCGGCGGGATTGGAGGAGATCTGCGAGGAAGCGTTCACGAGCTGTACCGCCCTGCGGGAGATCACCATCCCGGCGGGAGTGGCGAAGCTGGAGGCGGAGACCTTCCTGGGCTGTACCCGGTTAGAGCGGGTCACCATCCTGGGGCGCGACACCAAGATCAGTGCCAGCGCCCTCCGGGGCACCACGGCGGAGGTCGTGGGCTTGCCCCTGGGGAAGCTGCCCCAGGAGGTACGGGAGCATACCCTGCGGGCCTTCGCCCGTCAGTACGCGGCAGGGGCGAGCATCCCAGAGGCACATCGGGCGCTGTGCGTGAAGTATATCAAGCGGATGGGGAAAAAGCTGCTCCCCCTGGCCCAGACGGAACCGGACCTGCTGGCGGTGCTGCGGGAGCTGGATATAGAAGAATGACAGACGAGTGAGGGTGTGGATATGAAGCTATATGTGGTCCGTCACGGAGAGACGGACTGGAACCTGACAGGAAAGATCTGCGGCCGGACGGACCTGCCCCTGAACGAACGGGGACAGGTCCAAGCGGAGGAGATGGCGGCGGGGCTGGTGGACAAGGGCATCGACCTGATCGTGGCCTCCCCCATGCTCCGGGCCCGGCAGACCGCCGCGGCGGCGGCCCGGACCACCGGCGCGCCGGTGGTCACCGATGAGCGGCTCATCGAGCAGGACTACGGCATCTACGAGGGGACTGACCACCTGGCCCCGGCCTTTCTGGAGAACAAGGGGCAGTTCGCCTGCCGGTACCCCGGCGGGGAGAGCATGATGGACCTGGCGGCCCGGCTCTACCCCCTGCTGCGGGAGCTGCCGGAGAGATATCCGGGGAAAACGGTGCTGCTGGTGTGTCACGGCGGGGTCTGCCGGGTCATTCGGACCTTCTTCCAGGACATGGACAACGAGACTTTCCGCCGGTACATGACCGTCAACTGCCAGCTGGATACATATGAGATCGAGGGATAAGATGACAACGATCTATCTGGTGCGCCACGCCGAGGCGGAGGGCAACCTCTACAGGGTCCTCCACGGGCGCTATAACTCCATCATCACCGCCCAGGGCTACCGGCAGCTGTCCGCGCTGAAGCGGCGGTTTTTAGAGGTGGACCTGGACGCGGTGTACGCCAGCGACCTCTTCCGGGCCATGACCACCGCCGCCGCTCTCAGCCTCCCCAAGGGGCTCTCGACCCGGCCCATGGCGGCGCTGGAGGAGGTGGACACCGGCGTCTGGGAGTGCCGGACCTGGGCCGAGCTGGCCCGGGAGGAGCCGGAGATGAACTACAACTTCAACAAGGCCCCAGACCTGTGGCAGGTGGAGGGCAGTGAGACCTTCGCCCAGGTCCGGGAGCGGATGGTGGGCGCGGTCCGGTCCATCGCGGCGGCCCACCCCGGCGGGACCGTGGCGGCGGTGAGCCACGGGGCGGCCCTGCGGACCCTGCTGGGGTCCCTCCAGGGCATGAGCCTCCGGGAGATCGGCCAGACGGGCCACTGCGACAACACCGCCGTCTCCAAGCTGGAGGTGGAGGGGGACCAGATCCGGGTGGTCTACCGGGACGACGGGAGCCATCTGCCTCAGGAGCTGTCCACCTTCGCCGGCCAGAGCTGGCACAAGAGCGACAAGGCCACGGAGCCGGGGCTCTGGTTCCGCCGGGAGAGCGAGACGGCCATGACTGCCATGCTGGAGGATACCGAGGCCGGCCAGCTGTCCTTTCATTTGGAGCCAGACTGCCTGCTGATCGACCGGTATGAGCTGGTCCCGGCCCTGCGGGGGAAGCGCTACGGCATCCACCCTATGGGCCAGGCCGTCCACTACGCCAGGGCCCACGGGCGGGGCTTTATTCGGACCCCGGCGGGGGACGCCGGCGGATTTTTTGAGAAGTACGGCTTTATCCGGCGGCCGGACGGCCTTCATGAGCTGGATATCCGGCTGATCTTACGGGAGATCTTGTGACATGTTCTACTATACCGACCAGGGGCGGTCCTTCTGCTCCTATCACGGCGATCTGCCCCTGCCCCGGGCCAAGGGCCTGCCGGCGGAGGGCCCGGTCGTATTCCTGACCCGCCAGTCCCCCTTGGCGGGGCGGACCGGCTTTGCCGTGTCCGACTGCGGCGTCCTGACGGAGGACCAGAACGAGGAGCTGCTGTGCCGCCGGGATGGAGGGGACGTGCCGCCAGAGGTGGCGGCGGCTGTGGCGGCGGCTGTGGCGGCGGGCCGGGTCCGGGGAATCGGCATGGGCCACCCCAGGTGGCGGGAGATGCTGGACGGTCCCCAGGCGCCCAAAAAGCTCCGGCTGCATCTGCTGGCCCTGGGAGATGTGGGCAGCACCCTGCTCCAGGGGCTGCGGCTACTGGGGGGCGACGTGCTGTCGAAGATCGGCATCTGCGATGTGCGCCCCGGCGTGGCGGAGCGGTGGGAGTTCGAGCTGAACCAGATCGGTCTGCCCTGGCAGTATGACGCCCTGCCACCGGTGGAGATCGTGGGGATGGAGGACCTCTTCGACTGCGATGTGTTTCTGTTCTGCGCCTCCAAGTATGTGCCGGACGTGTCCGTCAAGACCGGGGATGTCCGCATGGCCCAGTACGCCGCCAACGGCCCCCTGGTGGCCGGCTATGGCCGGATGGCCAGGGAGCAGGGCTTCCGGGGCCGGTTCTGGGTGGTCAGCGACCCGGTGGACCAGCTGTGCCTCTCGGCGCTGACGGCCAGCAATTTGGATGGGAACGGCACGATGGACGGCCAGGGCCTGTGGCCCCAGCAGGTGAGGGGCTTCGGCCTGGGGGTGATGAACGCCCGGGCGGCCTACTACGCGAAAAAGGATGCCCGCTTCGGGGACTTCCTGATAGATGGGCGGACCTTCGGCCCCCACGGGGAGGACCTGGTGGTGGCCAACTCCATCGCCCGCTATGACGATGCCCTGAGCCGGGAGCTGACCGATAAAGTGGCCCACGCCAATCTGGAGATGCGGGCTCTTGGGTTCAAGCCATTCGTGGCCCCGGCGCTGAGCTCCGGCGCTCTGAGCGTACTGGCGGCGCTGCGGGGGGAGTGGCACTGCTCCTCGGTGTATATGGACGGCATCTTCATGGGCTGCAAGAACCGGGACGCCCAAAATGGCGTAGAGATCGAGCGGCTGCCCCTGCCGGAGGCGCTGGTATCCCGTATCCGGGAGACGGCGGCGCGGCTGCGGCAGGTGGAAACAGTCCTATAAAGGCGGGGAAAGGAGCCCTCTATGAAAACAGCGATCGTCTATGAATCGACCCACCATCAAAATACCCTAAAGCTGGTCCAGGCCATCCGGGAGAAGTTCCCGGTGGATACGATCGACGTGACGGAGACGGAGTCGGCGGACCTGACGGGCTACGACCTGATCGGCTTCGCGGCGGGGATCGCCTATGGGAAATTCTATCCGGCCATCGAAAAATTCGCCGCCCGGTGCCTGCCGGCGGGGAAGCGGGTCTTTTTCCTCTACACCTGCGGCAGGGACAGCCAGTCCTATCTCTCCTCCATGCGGGAGACCGCGGCCCGGAAGGACTGCCAGGTCCTGGGGGCCTACAGCTGCCGGGGCTTCGACACCTTCGGCCCCTTCAAGCTGGTGGGCGGCATCAACAAAGGCCGTCCCAACGAGGAGGACATCGCCGGGGCGGTCCGGTTCTTTGAGAAGCTGCGGTAAGAGAGAGGAGGAGGCGGTGTGGCGATAACGGTCATCCTGCCGGAAAATGAGGGCTCCGCCCCTCTGCGCGAGCTGCTGGAGGCGCTCCTGCCCGCCGCCGGCGGGGGGGAGTTCACCAGCTGCCTGGAGGGCCTCCGGGGCCGGCGGCTGCTGTTCGCCGTCGCCTTAGACGGCGGCGGCTGCAACGAGGGGTGCTACCGGATGCTGGGGCAGCTGCGCCGCCAGCCGGACCTGCTGGCCGGGTGCGTGGCGGGGCTCGTGGTCACCGGGGAGGGGGAGCTGTACACCAAGGCCCTGGCCCGGGAGCTGGTGCTGGCGGCCGACCTGGCGGGGTGCGCCTTCCTGGGCCGCCCCCTGGTGGAGGCCACCGGCTCCCTGCAAAATTTCCGGGTCCAGGCCCAGCTGGCGGGCACCGATGAGCGCACCGCTTACGCTCTGGCCGTCTCCGAGCTGCTGGACCGGCTGGCAGGGTGGACGCCCCTGCCGCCGCCGGAGCGGGTGCTGGCCCTTCACGCCTCGGTCCGCAGCACCTCCAACACCCTGGCCCTCTGGGAGATCGTCAAGCGGAACATCCCCCCAACGGTGGAAGTGGAGGAGGTCAGCCTGCGCAACGGCGAGATCCGGGACTGCGTGGGGTGCAGCTACACCGCCTGCCTCCACTTCGGCGAGCGGGGCGGGTGCTTCTACGGCGGGCCCATGGTAGAGGAGGTATTTCCCGCGGTGCGGCGGTGCGACGCCCTGGTGATGCTCTGCGCCAACTACAACGACGCCCTGGCGGCAAACCTGACCGCCTTCGTCAACCGGCTGACGGCCCTGTTCCGGCAGAACCGGTTCTACGACAAGCGGCTCTACGGCCTGATCGTCTCCGGCTACTCCGGCGGCGACCTGCTGGCGGCCCAGCTGATCTCCGGGCTGAACATGAACAAGAGCTTCTATCTGCCCCCCTACTTCGCCCTGCTGGAGACCGCCAACGACAAGGGCAGTCTGGCCCGGCTGCCGGGGGTGGAGGACCGGGGCGCGGCCTTCGCCCGCCGGATGATGGAGGCGGACCATGACTGAGCTGTCCGCGCTCCTGTCGATTCGGCCCGGCGTCACCGCCTTTATTGGCGGCGGCGGCAAGACCACGACTCTGTGGGTCCTGGGGGAGGAGCTGCGCCGCCGGGGCCGGGTGGTCCTGTGTACCACCACCCGGATCTACCCCTTTTCGGATATACCTCTGGTGACGGACTGCGCCGCCCTGCCGGCGGCGCTGGACCGGTATCCCCTGGTCTGCGCAGGGACGCCGGCGGAGGCGGGGAAGTTGGCAGCGCCAGCGGCGTCCATGGAGGAGCTGGCAGCGCTGGCGGACTATGTACTGGTGGAGGCCGACGGCTCCAAGGGACTGCCTATGAAGGCCCATCTGCCCCATGAGCCGGTCATCCCCGCCGAGGCGGGGCAGACGATCTGCCTGGTGGGGGCGTCCGGCTTTGGACGGCCCGTCCGGCAGGCGGTCCACCGGCCGGAGGTGTTCTGCGCCCTCACCGGCCTGGCCCCAGACGCCCCCGTCACCCCCCAGGCCGCGGCGGCGGCGCTGCTGGCGGAGGGCTGTGGCGATATCTTACTGATCAATCAATGTGACTGCCCCGGCGGCTGGGAGAACGCGGCCGCTCTGGCGGCGGCCTGGGGGCGTCCCGCCTGGGGCGCCGCCCTGCAAAAGGAGGAATGGAGATGCTTATCCTGATACGAGGCGCCGGAGACATCGCCTCCGGTATCGCCCTGCGCCTGAAGCGGGCCGGGCTGGACGTGGTGATGACGGACCTGCCCCAGCCCACGTCCATCCGCCGGACGGTCTGCTTCTCGGAGGCCATCCGCAACGGGACGGCCACCGTGGAGGACGTGACGGCCCGCCGGGCGGAGGTGGGAGAGGTGCCAGAGGTCCTGGCGGCGGGGGAGATCCCGGTGCTGGCAGACCCGGACTGCGCCTGCCTGCCGGCTCTGCGCCCGGACGCACTGGTAGACGCGGTGCTGGCCAAGAAAAACCTGGGCACCCGCATAGATATGGCCCCCATCGTAGTGGCGGTAGGGCCCGGCTTCACCGCCGGGGTGGACTGCCACGCCGTGGTGGAGACCCAGCGGGGCCACTACCTGGGCCGGGTGATTCGAATCGGCAGCGCCGCGCCCAACTCCGGCGTGCCAGGGGACATCGGCGGCTACACCACCGAGCGGATCATCCGGGCCCCTCGGGACGGCCTGTTCGAGCCGGTCCATGAGATCGGCGACGAGGTGCGCTTCAGCGAGATCGTGGCCTATGTGGACGGCGAGCCGGTGGTGAACCGGCTCCCGTGCCAGGGGATCCTGCGGGGGCTGCTGCCGGCGGGGACGCCGGTGACCGCCGGCATGAAGTCCGGCGACGTGGACCCCCGCTGCGCCCCAGGACACTGCTTCATCGCCTCCGACAAGGCCCTGGCCGTAGGCGGCGGCGTGCTGGAGGCGGTGCTGGGGCTCCGGCGGGAGCTGGGCAGCGCGGCGCAGCGCGAGGACAGGGGATAGGCGGTCTGTACTCCGAGTCGTCCGACAAGGAGTACCCGGATTTTTTTGCAAAAACTGTTGACAGGATGCGCACACAACAGCGCTTCGGTGTAAAAGCAGCGGCGGGGAGATCTCTCCCCGCCGCCCGCATCATATGCTATGATGTTATGTAAATCTATCCCCACTCGACAGATCCTATTATTATAGAGACTATCTTGACAAAACTCCGAAATCGTAGTATATTAAATTCTACGGTTTCGGAGTATATGTTTGAGGAGGATACCATCTCATGGAAACTACTATGAGCAAAAAATTAGGAGCTGTCAATCAGGTCTTTGAAATGATCGATGATATCTACGACCAGTATGCCGGTTCTTTTGGAATCACCGATACGGAGCTTTGGATCTTATACGCCTTAAACGAGCATGATGGAGAATATTTACAAAGCGATATTTGCCGGGATTGGTATTACAGCTTGCAGACCATACACACCACCATTAAGAACATGGAGAAAAAAGGAATGATCGAGTTGATTCGTCAAGCCGGCAACAAAAAGAACAAATATATCCATTTGACTGCTGTAGGCAAAAAATTGATCGACAGCATAATGGTGCCGTTGGTCGCGGCCGAGGAAGAAGCCTTTGGAATGTTGACCGCCGAGGAACAAGATATTCTTCTTCCCCTTTTGCAAAAGTACGCAAATGCACTCAACACAACGATAGGCAGAGCGAAGCATGACCCGGAAAAATGAGCATTTCCAATCAGGGGGATATTATGGACACGAATACTTTCATGTTTGAAAAAATGCATCCAACAAAACTTTTTATAAAATATGCGATCCCCGCTACATTGAGCATGGGCTTCAGCGGTATCTATTCGATAGCGGATGGGATCTTTGTCGGACGCTGCATTGGCATGGATGCTTTGGCGGCGGTTGATCTTGTTATGCCGTTGATCATGATCTCCTTTGCCCTTGCGGAAATGATCGCTGTCGGCTCATCTGTTCAGTTAGCGATGCTTTTAGGGCAGAAAGAAAAGGAACTGGCGAATCGCACGTTCAGCGTTTGTATCAAAGTGATCTTGGGCATATCCGTGATGATCGGTCTTATCTTCTTTTTCCTAAGCAAACCGATTTTAATGCTGATGGGAACGGAGGGCATGGCTTTACAGTACAGTATCGAATACATTCGGGTATATGCCGTTTTTTCGCCATTGATCATCGTGTATTTTGCCGCAGACAACTACCTTAGGATCTGTGGAAAACAAAATTATAGTATGGCGCTCAATATCGTTACGGCTGTACTGAATATCGTTTTGGATCTTCTTTTGCTCGTTGTATGGAAGCAGGGCGTGTGGGCGGCGGCCCTTACGAGCTGTATCAGCATGGCTTTAGGGACTGTGATGGCGCTCTGGCCGTTTTTTAGAAACAAGCTTGAACTTAAATTCGTGAAAGGCTGGATCCCAGCCAAACAATTTGTGAAATTGGTCGCCAACGGTTCATCAGAATTTTTTGCAAATATCGCTTCTTCGATCTTTTCTGTTATTCTGAATATTGTGCTTTTGTCCATAGGCGGTGCCACCGCAGTTGCGGCGTTGTCCGTTGTGATGTATGTGGAAAGTATCGCGTCAATGATGATTGCTGGAATGAGCGATTCTATGCAGCCTGCCATCAGCTACTGTCAGGGAGCAGGGCTAAAGAAAAGGGGCTATGCTTTGGAAAAGCGGGTCCTTGTTTCGGCGGCGGCCCTTTCGCTTATTGCCTGTCTGCTTTTACGTTATGGTGGAGCGTGGGTCGTGCCGTTCTTTGTGAAACCGGGCGAAACAGAATTAATGGCGCTCAGTATCCATGCAATGAGCCTGTATGCGTTGTCCTATTTGGTGAACTGGGTCGATGGTTGTTTATCTGGGTACTTGACTGCGTTAGGACAGGCCGGAAGGTCGTTCATCGTGTCCATCATGGGAACACTGGTACTGCCGCTGGTGGGGCTGGCTGTCTTAGTGCCTCCGCTGGGGTTGGCTGGTGTGTGCTTGATGCCGTTGTTTGCAGGAGTATTGAGCGCTGTGCTGTCGCTTGTTTTGGTCCTCACGATAAAAAACAAAAGCGTGTAGTTTATGGATGAACCTGACGCACTCCGGGCAAAACGCAAAGCGGCAGAGACAGAGGAACAGATAAGCAAAAAGCCCTTACCGACGTTGCCATTGGTAAGGGCTTTTACGGTATTCTTAAAACTTACTCCCACTCGCTCCTGTCAGGTTTGTTCTAAACAGTTTTGCTTATGGGATTTGGCTCTGATTATCTACATTGTTTTCATCATCCAGATGGTTTTGGCTATCTGATTTTTTGTTGCCATTGTGTTGCCACAAGGACAATTGAATTCTATGATGATTCATATTTGGGAATTACCATACTTGATTGTCTTGCAGTTTTGGTGATGTGGCCAGATATTCTTTTGGTTGGGCCAATAATCGAAAAACTTTGCTGTCCTATTTTATTTTGATTATTTTTTGTAATTGTTACATAGACTATATCACCTTTCTTTCCAGTAAATTCGATAGAAGCTCCTTCAAGTACCTTCCAAAGTGCAATCATTTCTTCTGCTCCTGGCTGTTGTGCTAAGCTTACTTTGTAACGCCCTTTTTTCTTTGGTTGAAATGCCATTTAATCGCCTCCTTTTAGGGTATTTTCAAGGAAAAATGATTTGATTTGATTTTCGCAGTCTGCTATATATTGCATAACACTATATGGTATATCGTATTTTTCATTTTCCCTTAGCGCGATTAAACAGACAATCTCTTTTTGTGAAGTCCTTCGTTGGTCTGCCTTTTTAATATCTATAGAAAATGTACAATATTTACGCCCCGTTTTATACCCATCTCCCCTATACCGGAACGCATATATATGTTTGCCTCCAAACAAGATTGTACCTAGTAAACCTGAGCGAAAGACTGTAAATAGCTTTTTCTCTAATTCAATATCAATATCAAGCTGACCATCATCTAATTCTACAATTGCATAGCCAGGATTATCAATGAGCTTCGCTAGATTTAGATAGCAAATAAGTAGTCGAGCAAGGCAACAATCATCTTTTGTAACATTTTGAGGATCTATATCCTGGAGCCGTCTTTTCAATTCTAATATAGTCTTATCTATACTTTGCAAAAACGTCTTTTTATATTCTTCTTGCCCTGTTTCTACTACCTTTTCATATGTATCAAGCAACAATTTAAAATATTCATAATCAGATGTCTTTAATCTAAGGATTGTTGATAATATGCAGTTTACATCATTATTACTATTAACCAAATGGTCAATGGATGCAAGTTTAAAATCTGTGTATTCACCATTTTCTATTGCATTTAAATCAAAAAGTTGGACACTCAAAACTTCCCTGTTCTTTAGGTTTCCAACAATATTTTTCAAGGTGCTGGGATTAACATAGATTATTTGAGCCTTCTGAGACTTATTCAATAGTGTCAAGGCAATACTAATTAAAAAGTGGCCTAGTCCTACAAGTGCGATAATAACTCGGTGCATCTCAATCGCAATAGCTACTCTATAAAAAAGGATTAACCCTACCTCCATAATACTCCAAAACATCCGAAGTGTTCCGGGTATTTGAGGCCTTATTTTTAATATTAGGACATTAATAAATATTGCACCAAACACAGGAGCTATCGTTGCAACATTAGCCAGTTCATTCCAAATAATTGTCAATATATCATAATTTTCTTGAGTGGTAACCGAATAGTGTTTTATATAAACAAAGAGTGTTGCTACATATAAGCCAACATACAGTATTAAGTCCAAAATAATGCATATTACTTTTTTCCAATCTATTGTAATATAATCTCTAACCTTTTTCATACAATACACCTTTTATATATCTTTTGTGATTAGGCGGTAAGAAATATATATATATATATATTTACTCGATTTTCTAACTATGATGCGCTTAAAACACAAGATAGTGAATATCTCTTCTTTGAATCTATAATTTTATTCACCTTGTAATGGTGATAATTAGCTTCTTCATAGTTGTCTCAAAATCCAACTTTAATTCACACTCCCACAACACAATCACCCTCCACCCATCCGCTTCAAGTTGAGCAATATGCTCCTGATCACGTTTCTGCGTTCGTTGAATTTTCGGCCCCCAATATGCCTTGTTTGACTTACTGGAGTGAGCATACCGACTTTTGCAATCGTGTCCATGCCAATAGCAACCGTGGATAAAGATTGCGATTTTCTTTTTGGTAAATACAATGTCCGGTTTTCCCGGAAGTGCCTTATAGTTGACACGGTAACGGTATCCCAACGCAAACAAGTACCTCCGCACCATAAGTTCAATGCTGGTATCCTTGCTCTTGATGTGGGACATAATCTCGCTCCGCCGCTCCGGTGTAATCGTATCCGCCATTACACAGATAAATCCAGCGGGAGATCAGAGATGTCTTTCAGCCGTTTCCCCTGGACTAGTGTTTCCAGCGTTTCAATCGCATCCTCTGACCCAACTTCCTCAACGGCACGCATCAATTCATATAGCGCAAAATGGTACACACAATCAATGTCGCCTGTACCGAGCGCCAACGATGCAAGGCGATTCGGCATCGGCTCCGCAGTTACTACAACGATATGGGGGAGATGGCCTTTCCTATTTCGGATCAAATTAAGAGCCTCTGTCCGGCTATTCTGCG
>CAMWFH010000004.1 GCA_947173485.1 uncultured Clostridia bacterium
GCGTGGTGACATCATCGCCGCCCTCGCCGGGCGTGGTGACATCATCGCCGCCCTCATCGGGGGTGGTGACATCATCGCCGCCCTCGCCGGGCGTGGTGACATCATCGCCGCCCTCGCCGGGCGCCTCGCCCAGGTCGGTCTTCTCCACGGTGAGGGTCACGGTGGCCTCGCCAACGCTCACGCCGGTAACGACGCCATCCTCATCCACGGTCACGATGCTCTCATCACTGCTGGCCCAGGCTCCCGTCAAGCCGGGGACCTTCGCGCTGAGATCCTCAGTACCGCCTACTTCAACGACGATCTCGTCGCTGTTCGCATACGCGGTCAGCTGCAACATCCCCAGGCACATGGTCAGGGACAGGAACAGGGCAAGTCCGCGTCTGCTCAGGTCTTTCCAATTCTTCATAATACCTTTCTTCCTTTCTTTGCAGTTTTGCTCGGATGCAAAGTATCCGGCGGCCGGGCTGGCATAGCGCTTTCTCCACGGAACTCACCGCAGTATCCAGCACCTTAGCCCCCATTAGCTTTGCGTCCCACCGTTTCCGATGGTTTGCTGATCATAATCAGCCGCTGGGCGGCCTTATGCCCTCGTGCGGCACTTAGGCCCCTGGCTCTGCGTCCCGCCCTTTCGGGCGGTTTGCCTTTTATGATTAGCAACCAGGCTGACATAGCGGTCCATCTCCTATGGACATTTGCCATCACATGAGATACGCCTTAGTCCCTTGGCTTTGCGTCACGCCCTTTCGGTGCGCTTTGCCAAACTTACGAGGTCCTTGCGTTAAGCACGCAGACTGCCCTCAGCTCTTGCCGCCAGTCCCGCAGTCAAGACGGGGACCGCAGTCCAGCGGCACAGCGCCCATATCCCTCACCTCCTTTCCTTATCTCCGCTCCTTAGATCCTCTCTTTGCTATACCGCTCCACGAACGCGTCGTGGAACTGGGCTTCCGCCTCTTTCCGGGCCTTGACCGCGTCCTCGAACCGGACGTACTTGCCCAGATAGCGGCGTTTTCCCTGGAAACAGATGGTAGCCCGCCAGCGCCTGGCCCCCTTCATCCACTCCACGCCGGGGACCCCGCTGGTGTTGTTCCGGCGGACGGTCTTGGCCTGGAGCATCTCCACGCAGGTGCCCTCCACCAGCGTCAGCCGCTCCCGGATCGCCACGCAGCCGCAGGTCTTGACGTGACCGCTGCGCAGATGGGCCGTCTTGGCCACGATCTCCCGGCCGCAGTCGCACCGGCAGTGCCACGCCGTCTTATTGCCCACATTGTCCGCCGGGCTCAGGACCAGCAGCTTGCCGAACCGCTGGCCGGTCAGGTCCATCTTCTTGCAGCTGTACCCACTCAGCTTTGCGCCCCTGTCAAGGGCTGCCTCTGCCGCTGGGGCCGGGACAGGTCTTTCCATACTTTTCCTCTCTGTCTGACTGCCGTACAGCAGAAAGGCACGTCCCTTCGCCGCTGCACCCACTTCTATGTATAGCAAGGATACCATAAGTAGGTACATTTTTCAAGAGCTATGGAAAATTATTTTATCCTACCACCGGGGCGTGCCTTCCCGCTCACAGACAGCCCCCTCTTACGGCCTCTTGGCCTCCTCGAACCGCTTGGAGCGGTACCGGAAGGTGGACAGGGGCATCCCACACTCCCTGGCCGCGGCAGTGCTGGCGATGACCCCCTTCTTCCACCGCAGGTAGGCCCCTTGATAGTTGGGCGGCAGGGGCCTGGGGGGCCGGCCGAACCGGACTCCGCGGGCCTTGGCCGCCGCGATGCCCGGGGCCTGCCGCTTGCGGATGTTCTCCCGCTCGTTCTGGGCCACAAAGGATAGGATCTGGAGGACCAGATCCGCGATGAAGGTCCCCATCAGATCCTTCCCGTTCCGGGTGTCCAGCAGGGGCATATCGAGCACGCAGATATCCGCCCCCACCTCCTTGGTCAGCACCCGCCACTGGTCCTGGATCTCCTTATAATTGCGCCCCAGCCGGTCGATGCTCAGGATATACAGCAGATCCCCCGCCCGCAGCTTCTTGACCAGCCGTTTATACTGGGGCCGGTCGAAGTCCTTCCCGGACTGTTTGTCCATATAGATGTTCCTCTCCGGCACGGCCCGCCCCTGCAAGGCGACCAGCTGCCGGTCCTCGTTTTGGTCTGTACTGGATACGCGGATATATCCATACACTCACTATAGACGCCGTTCGGGATCCATCCATGGACTCCGGTGTTTTGCGGCGCAGCACCTACCATAGCTATCAAAGCACGATCTCTGCCCTGCTGTCAGAGCGAGGCTGTTCTCCTGTCTGCTTGAGCAAAGCATCCAGGTCCTCAAAGGAGGCGATGCTGTCCACGAAGGACCGCCTCCACTGGGTGTAATCGAATTTTTCCCGCAGGAGCGTAGAAACGAAGAGTTCGGCTTCCCTCACGCCCATATTTTCGGAAAGACGGCGAAGCCCTCTGTCGATCACTTCTATACTGTTCGTACTCATCCCCCGGCCTCCTATCGGACTGATCTCTCTTGCAATAGCCTCATTATACAAAAAGTTGACAGACCACTAAAAATGCGGTCTGTCAACTCTTTTGGAGGCGACACCCGGATTCGAACCGGGGGAATCAGGGCTTTGCAGGCCCTTGCCTTACCACTTGGCTATGTCGCCAAAGTAGGCGAAACGACTTCGCCAGAAAGGGAAAAATGGAGCGGGCGACGAGGCTCGAACTCGCTACCGGCACCCCACGAATGCCGTTCCGTCATTCGCAGGGCCCCCACCGGCCTCCCTTGACTCAACGCGCCTGCGGCGCAGGTGGAGGCAGCGAGTTCGTCCGTCTAGGGGAACATTGCGCTCGGATGGGGCGCTTTTCACTTAGGGAAAAATGGAGCGGGCGACGAGGCTCGAACTCGCTACCTCCACCTTGGCAAGGTGGCGCTCTACCAGATGAGCTACGCCCGCATATGGTGCCTCCGGTCGGAATCGAACCAACGACACGCGGATTTTCAGTCCGCTGCTCTACCAACTGAGCTACAGAGGCATATGGACCTGCGAGATACCTGCTCTCACAGGCCATTTGTGGCGACCGAGAAGGGGCTCGAACCCTCGACCTCCAGCGTGACAGGCTGGCGTTCTAACCAACTGAACTACTCGGCCATCCTAAGGGGGAACGTTCCGTCCCACCGGATACCTATTTATAATAGGTGGTGGGAACAACAGGGCTCGAACCTGTGACCCCATGCTTGTAAGGCATGTGCTCTCCCAGCTGAGCTATGCTCCCGACTATGCCGCCCGCAAGCGACATTGGTCATTATACTCGAAGTCCCCCTCCCTGTCAAGCCCTATTCTTGAAAAAACTGCATCTTTTTTTCTCTGTCCTTTGGTCACTTTTCCCCCATCTCATCCAGCAGGCGGTCCAGGTCCTCGCCGGTGAAGCGCTGGACGCTCTCGCAGAACTGGCAGCTCAGCTCGCAGGTCTCCTGCTCCCGGCGGAGCCGGCCCAGCTCCTCCCTGCCCAGGCTGATCAGTGCCCGCTCCATCCGCTCCCGGCTGCAATAGCACCGGTACTCGATGGGGCTGGTCTCCAGGATCTCCACCTCGAAGTCCGACAGCACCGTCCGCAGCAGCTCCTCCGGCCCCATGCCGCCGTCCAGGAGGGACGACACCGCCGGCGCGGCCATGATCCCGCCCTCCACCTTGGCGACCACGTCCTCCCCGGCCCCCGGCAGCAGCTGGATGAGATAGCCCCCCGCCGCCCGGACGCTCTGGTCCCGGTCCACCAGCACCCCCAGGGCGCAGGCCGTGGGGATCTGCTCGCTCTCCACGAAGTAGGCCGCCAGGTCCTCGGCGATCTCGCCCCCCAGCAGCTCCACGCTCCCGATATAGGGCTCCTTCAGCCCGATGTCCCGGATCACCGTCAGCAGGCCCTCGCTGCCCACGGCGGCGCCCACGTCCAGCTTGCCGTCCGGCCGCAGGGGCAGGTCCACCTGGGGATCGCCCACATAGCCCCGCACGTTGCCCCAGGGGTCCGACACCGCCAGCACCGTCCCCAGGGGCCCGCCGCCCTTGATCTGGAGGGTCAGGCTGGCCCCGTCCTCCTTCAGCGCGTTGCCCATCATAGACGCCGCCGCCAGCGCCCGGCCCAGGGCCGCCGTGGCCACCGGCAGTGCCTTGTGGATCTGCCGCGCCCGCTCCGTCAGCTCCCTAGTGGACACCGCCACCGCCTTCACATAGCCATCCTTCGAGATGGCCCTTACCAATTCATCCATCGTCCTCTTCCCCTTTTCCATCTGGTATCCACTCGATCAGGTCCCCCGGCTGGCATCGCAAGATCCGGCAGACCGCATCCAGACTGTCTACCCGGATACCAGTCCCATTTTTGCGCAGGCGCTGTATGGTGCTTTCAGCGATCACCTGCTCCTGCCGCAAACGATAGGCAGAATATCCGGCTTTTTTCAGTTCTTCAAGAATGCTGACTTTGTATCTGATCATAAGCTTCCCCACCGATCGAGCCTAGTCCCGGATCCATTCGACCAGGTCCCCCGGCTGGCACTCCAGCAGGCTACACAGGACCCCCAGTGTCTCCAAGGTGATTTTTGTATTGCCACTTCGGAGCTTTTGCAGGGTTGCCGCAGGGAGCAGGCGATCTCGCTTCTCTAGGACATATGTCGTATATCCAGCAGCCTTCAGCGCCGCCAGCACATCTATTTTGTATCTAAACATCATTCAATAGCATACTTGCGAATATGCTGCTTTTCATCCCTCCCTGGCATCCATTCGATCAGGTCCCCCGGCTGGCACTCCAGCAGTGTACAGATGGTATCCAGCGTTTCAACACTGATCTTAGTATTTTCCAATGCGCAGCTGCTGTAAGGTCCCTTCACCAAGGACTTTCTCCTGCCGCAGGCGGTAGGAGGAATACCCCGCCTTTTTCAACGCTTCAAGGATATTGATTTTATAAATGATCATATACAGTTTTCCGCCCATTACATCTCATCAGGCACCCATTCGATCAGGTCCCCCGGTTGGCACTCCAGCAGCGTACAGATGGTATCCAGCGTTTCAACGCTGATCTTGGAACTGCCTGACCGTAAAGTCTGTATAGTTCCCTGTCCCAAAACGTCCTCTTTCCGCAAGCGATAAGAGGAATACCCCACCCTTTTCAGTTCAGCTAGAATATCAACTTTATAGTGTATCATATATCTACTCCACTAGACACCAAAAAAAGTCTTTACAAGCACCAAAAATAGTATATAATCAGAAATAGAATTTGTAAAGGAGGTCCCTGCTATGAACGCCACCCAGCGCGTGCTTTTCGACCACATCCTGGCCCATTCTCTCCTGGACTACTACGAAAAAACGGACTATGCCGCCCGCCGGGCAGACTGGGAGACGTTAGACAGCGCCCTCCGGTCCCAGCTGACGGCGGAGCAGGCGGCGCTGCTGGAGCGGGTGGACGAGGCCGTCCTCTGGCGGCAGACGGCGGAGCTGGAGGCCATGTTCTTAGCCGCCATGGACCAGTTCTCTGCCCTGCTGGGCTACTTCCCCCGGATGGCGGCGAAGTAGATCCGCTCCTCCTCCGGCCGGGGGGCGCTCATGCGGCAGTCGCCGAAGGTCCGCACCCGCTCGAACCCCGCCGCCAGCAGCTCCCCCCGCAGCTCCTCCACCTCGTAGGCCCGCTGGCGGTGGAACTCGAAGTCCCGCCGCCAGCCGCCCTCCGCCTGCCGGGTGAAGATGTCCATATAATAGGAGCAGCACCGCTTCTCGAACTCCGTCCGCCAGACGCAGTAGACGTCCTCGGTCTCGTCCAGGAACACCTGCCCGTCCAGCCGTTTCAGCTTGTAGGCGGAGTTGATGTCGAACACCAGCGCCCCGCCGGGGGCGATGAACAGCCGCAGCCGCTCCAGGGTCCGCCGCAGGTCCCGGATATCGGTCAGGTAGTTGAGGCTGTCCAGGCAGCAGATGGCGGCGTCCACCGTGTCGTTCAGGTCCAGCCCCGCCATCTCCTGGTGGAGCAGCAGGGGCCGCTCCGGGCACAGCGTCTCCGGCGGGTCCGGCGACTGGTACAGCGCCTCCAGCTTCTCCCGGGCGGCGGAGAGCATCTCCTCGCTGCCGTCGGCGGCGATCATCTCATACCCCCGCTCCGCCAGCAGCGCCGTCATGGCCCCAGTGCCGCAGGCCAAGTCCAGCACCGTCCGCACGCTCCGGCGGCTCCGGCGCAGCAGCTTCTCCACGAAGTCCGCCCGCCGCCGGTAGTCTACGTCCACCGTCAGCGCGTCATAGCAGCCGGCCAGGGCCACATAGGCGCTCACGGCCTCCCCTCCCCGGCGGTCCGGTCGAAGTAGACCTGATACCCCCGGCTCCCCTGGTTCAGTGACCGGTTCACCCGGCTGATGGTGGCGCTGGAGGCCCCGGTCCTCTCCAGGATATCGTTGTACACCGCGCCGTCGTGGAGCATCAGCGCCACCTCGAAGCGCTGCTCCATGGAGCGCAGCTCCGTCACGGTACACAGGTCCTGGAAGAAGTCGTAGACCTCCTCCTCGGTCCGCAGCTGCAAGATCGCCCGGTACAGGGCGTCGCTCTTCTTCTTCTCGCTGATTCGTGCCATACTGTGCCTCCTGTTCTCTCTCGTGGTAAGATCTCTATCACAAAACACAGCCGAACATATCGGGTGTATTTTAACACTTTATAATGGCAAAGTAAAGCCCATTTTCTATCGCCGCCCCGCCCCCGCCTACAGGGCCCTCCCTTCCAAAAATTTTCTGCCCGCCCCCCTTGACAGGGCGGTCCTTCTGTGCTATAGTTCATTACATCACTAATGAACCACTTGACCAATGAGCAACGGAGGTGAAGGCTTTGCGCGGGACCCTGAACGACCAGTCCCTGCTCTATCTGCAGATCGCCGCTATGGTGGAGGACGACATCCTCCGGGGGGTCTACCGGGAGGAGGAGCAGGTCCCCAGCACCAACGAGCTGGCCCGTGGGTACAACATCAACCCCGCCACTGCCGCCAAGGGCCTGGGCCTGCTGGTGGCGGAGGGCATCCTATATAAAAAGCGGGGCATCGGGATGTTCGTAGCCGCCGGCGGCGCGGAGCGGGTGCGGGAGAAACGAAAGCGGGCCTTTTCAGACAGCTATATCCGCCCCCTGGTCCGGGAGGCCCAGGCCCTGGGCCTTAGCGGCCAGGAGCTGGCGGAGATGCTGCGGGAGGCCATGGGCGATACAGAAAAAGGAGAGAGCGTATGAACACAGGCATTTTGAGAGCCGAGGGCGTCTGCAAGTCCTACGGCAAAAAGCAGGTCCTCCACGACCTGGACCTGACCATCGAACCGGGGAAGATCTACGGCCTGATCGGCCGGAACGGCGCGGGCAAGACCACCCTTCTGGGCATCCTCACCGGGCAGAACACCATGAACGCCGGGTCCGTCACCTATGGCGGCGCCCCTGTCTGGGAAAACCAGGCGGCCCTGGACGATATCTGCTTCTCCCGGGAGCTGAGCCCCACCATCCTCTTCGGGCAGAACAACACCAAGGTGAAGGACTACCTCCGGTCGGCCGCCTGCTTCCTGCCCCACTGGGACAAGGAGTACGCTGAGCGGCTGGTCCGGGAGTTCCACCTGGAAGGGAAAAAGAGGATCTGCCAGCTGAGCAAGGGGCAGATGTCCATGGTGACCATCGTCCTGGCCCTGGCCAGCATGGCCCCCCTCACCATCCTAGACGAGCCTGCCGCCGGGCTGGACGTGGTGGCCCGGGAGCGGCTGTACCAGCTCATCCTGGAGGACTACGCCCGGACCAACCGGACCTTCCTGATCTCCACCCACATCATCGAGGAGGCCGCCGGGGTCTTTGAGCGGGTCATCATCTTAGACGAGGGACATATCCTGGAGAACTGCCCCACGGAGGACCTGGTGTCCCAGTTCGCCTATGTATCCGGCCACCAGGAGGCGGTGGACCGGGCCTGCCAGGGGGTGACGGTCCTCCAGAGCCAGCACATGG
The DNA here is from genome assembly GCA_947173485.1 of uncultured Clostridia bacterium. Classification (GTDB taxonomy): domain Bacteria; phylum Bacillota; class Clostridia; order Oscillospirales; family Oscillospiraceae; genus CAMWFH01. The sequence goes on from CAMWFH010000004.1 coordinate 7,970, forward strand.
GCCGGCACCTGACCTGCGCCGTCCGGGGGGACATGGACCGGCTGGCCCGGCAGGCGGAGAGCGAGGACGTGGACGTCGCCCCCATGAACCTACAGAAGGTGTTCGTGGCCCTCTGCGGCCATGACGACCTCCAGGGGGGAGGCGGTCTGGTATGAGGCGGACCATCCGCTTTCTGGCCCGGTATGACCCGCTGGCCACGGCGGCCATGACGGGGATCTTCGCCATCGGCGGGTTCCTTATCACCCTCCTGACCCGCAACGCCGAGGGCGTCTTCTACCGCTACTACCAGATGTCCCCGGCCCTGGGGGGCTTCTGCCTGGCAGTCTTTGCCCTGGCCACCGGCTGCTACTACGCCAATACCGCCCTCTCCATGGGCGCCACCCGGCGGAACTATTTCTGGGGGAGCCAGGCCGTCAAGGTCCTGTGTACCCTGGTGGTTATAGTTTTGCTGTCCCTGGCCGTTCTCCTGCCGGACCTCTGCCGCGCCCCCTGGATCGAGCCGCCCATGTCCCTCCGCTCTCTGCCCCTCATCTTTGCCTTTACGCTCTTTGCCCAGGAGCTGGGGGGCTTTCTCAGTTTTCTGGCCAGCCGGCGGCGGTGGCTGCTGGTGTTGTCCCTCCTGGTGCTCATCGCGCTGCTGACGGCGGGGACCATGCTCTTCCTCCTGGCCCGGGATGATGTCCTGCACCTGGCCTTTGGGATCTGGGACGGTTGGCTCGTCCTGGCCCTGCTGGCCGGGGCGGTCCTGTTCGCCGGGCTGAGCTGGCTGCCCCTGGCGAAGTATACTGTACAGTGAGGTGACCGGTCATGTCTATGATGAAAAAATACCTGTCTGTCAACTGGAAGGACTTCCTCCTGATGGCCCTGCTCCCGGCGGGGGGCCTGGTGCTCCTGGAGCTGTTCCACGCCCTGGGCAACGGTCTCTCCGGCGACCATGCCATCATCTATGTGGGCGGCCTGCTCTTCCCCCTGATGGCCGGGGGGATGGCCCTCTTCTCCTCTATGGGCCAGGTGACGGTGACCTACGACCAGAGCGTGAAGCTGGGCCGGACCCGGCGGGAGACGGTGGCCTGCGTCCTGGTCCTCTGCCTGGTGGAGAGCGCCTTCGCCTTTGCCGCCGCGGGGGTATGCACCTGGGTGGAGGGGCTGCTGGGGGCCTACCTCTGGCCCGCCCTCTACCCGGACGCCCTGCCGGAGCTCCTGTTCCTGAACTTCTTTCCCCTCTGGGGCCAGGCCCTGGCGGCGGCGATCTGCCCCCTGGCGGGCTTCGGCTTCGGGGCCATGATCCACCGGTTTGGCAGGCGGGCCTTCTGGGTCCTCTGGTGTCTCTGGATGGCGGTCTTTCTGGGGATGAGCAACATCGACCATGACTGGGTGGACCGCATCCTGCGGACAGCCGATATCAGCCTCCTGCCCCTGGTCCTCGCCGCCGGCGGCGTGGCTCTGGTGGCGCTGCTCCTCTGGAGCCTTTGGTATCTCCTCCGGGCTCCTGTCCAGGCCTGACGCGTCCCCTGATCTTGGATTGCTTTTTTCAAGCGTCTGTGGTAGGATAGGGGCTGAAAGGAGGGGCTGCCATGGACCGCCTACTGATGCACACCTGCTGCGCCCCCTGCTCCGTCTACTGTATCGACGCGCTGCGGGAGGAGGGCATCGAGCCCACCCTGTTCTGGTACAACCCCAACATCCACCCCTACCAGGAGTACAAGGCCCGGCGGGACACCTTGAAGAGCTACGCCGCCTCCATCGATGCCGCCCTGCTGGTCCGGGAGGACTACGGCCTGCGGCCCTTCGTCCGGGCGGTGGCGGGGGACATCGCCCACCGGTGCGCCTACTGCTACGCCCGCCGCCTGGAGGAGACGGCCCAGTATGCCGCGGAGCAGGGCTATGACGCCATCACCACCACCCTGCTGGTCAGCCCCTACCAGGACCACGAGGCCATCGTCAGGACCGGGGAGCATCTGGCGGAGGTCTACGGCCTCCGGTTCCTCTACCGGGACTTCCGTGCCGGGTTCCGCCAGGGCCAGGCCAAGGCAAGGGAGCTGGGGCTGTATATGCAGAAGTACTGCGGCTGCGTCTTTTCCGAGGAGGACCGCTATGCCAAGCAGATCCAGCGGGACAGGAGGGAGAGCGTATGAACTGCCTGCTTCCCGCCCTGCTGGGCTACCTCCTAGGCTGCTCCAACCTGGCCTACTTCCTGGCCAGGGCCAAGGGCTTCGATATCCGGGGGACCGGCTCCAACGGCGCCGGGGCCTCCAACGCCACCATCACTATGGGACTGAAGGCCGGGGTGCTGGTGGCCCTCCACGACGTGCTGAAGGCCCTTCTGGCGGTGATGCTGGCCCGCTGGCTGTTCCCCGCCGCGCCCTGGGCGGGCCTGGTGGCCGGGGGCTGCGCGGTGCTGGGGCACATCTTCCCCTTTTATTTGAAGTGTCACGGCGGCAAGGGCTTCGCCTCCTTCCTGGGCATGATCTTGGCCCTGGACTGGCGGTTCTTCCTGCTGATCCTCCTGGCGGCGGCGCTGATCACCGTGGTGACGGACTACATCGTCTTTGCCACGGTCACCACCGTGGTGGCCTTCCCGCCCTGGCTCTTCTTCGTCCGGGACAACAGGGCCGCGCTGCTGCTGGCGGCGGTGTCCCTGGTCATCCTTCTCAAGCATATCCCCAATTTCGTCCGCATCGCCCAGGGGAAGGAGATCGGTCTCCGGGCGGCCCTGGGGAAAAAGGCCAGCAAGGTCTGATATAGATACGATAAAAGAGGCTCTCCCCGCTCGGGGAAAGCCTCTTTTCGTGTCTGACCGGTCCTATCCGGCTTTATCCAGCCAGGGACCGGAGCATCTCCAGGACCCACAGGCCATAGACGGCCTCCTCGCCGGCAGCGGCGGGCACCGGACTCTGGGCGGGGAAAGCCACGCACCACCAGTCCAGCACCACCGGGGCGCTGCCCACGGTAAGTACGACGAACAGCGCGGCCAGCAGGGAGAGGATGATCTTTGCACGGCGTGTCAGCATAGGCGCCTCCATTTTCTTGAAAGACTTAGATGAGATCTGAATGGGGAACTATAGATCTCTGCTTTCAAGTATGGACCGCCTTTTGGTTTTTTAACCCATCTTTTCGGTTTTTTGCGGAACGCTCTTTAGGCCGTCTCCGCCGGCACATACACGTCCAGCCCCCGGCACCGGCCCTCTAGCTGATAGGTCCCGCTGCCCGCCGGCAGAAAGACGCAGTTCCCCTGCCGGAGGGGCTTCCGCTCCCCGCCGCAGCAGAGGACGCCCTCCCCCTCTGTCACCAGGAGGGCATGGAAGGTATCCTCCCCGCACCAGCTCTCATAGGGGGCGGCCCAGGCGTCCGCCGTGAAGTAGGGGCAGGTCCCCAGATGGGGGCCGAAGTCCACCGGCGCCGTGGGGGTGAGGTCCGCCACCGCCAGGGCCTTCTCGATATGGAGGGGCCGCTTTTTCCCGTCCGCTCCCACCCGGTCGTAGTCGTAGACCCGGTAGGTCACGTTGGAGTTCTGCTGGATCTCCGCGATCACCAGGCCGGCGCCGATGGCGTGGAGGGTCCCGGCGGGGATGAACAGCACGTCCCCGGCCCTCACCGGCACCTTGCGGAGGACCTCCGTCAACGTCCCCTCCCGGATCCGGCGGGCCAGCTCCTCCCGGGTGACGGGGCGGTCCACGCCATAGTAGAGGAACGCGCCGGGGGCGGCTTCCAGGGCGATCCACATCTCCGTCTTGCCATACTGGCCCTCATGGGCCTGGGCATAGGCGTCCGAGGGGTGGACCTGGATGGACAGGTCCCGCTCCGCGTCGATCAGCTTGATCAAAAGGGGGAAGTCCCGGAAGCGTCTACAGTTCTCCCCCACCGCCGCCGGTCCGGCCTCCTGTAGGTAGTCCGGCAGGGTCCGCCCCGCGAAGGGGCCGTCCGCCAGGACCGAGGGGCCGTCGGGGTGACAGGAGAGGACCCATGCCTCCGCCAGGGGGTCTAAGCCGCTGGGGACGCCGAAATCCCTGGCCAGGCGGCGGCCCCCCCAGAGGTAGTCCTTACAGGCGGGGGCAAGCAAGTATGCGGGCATATCGTGTACCTTCTTTCTGTTTTTTCTGCTCTTGCGGCAGAGCGCCGCTGTCCTAGTATGGATATGCAGATCCATCCAGGGATGGCAGAGGCCGCCAGTCCAGGCAAAAACTGCCTAAAAATGCGGTCCGCGGCCAGGTGGCCCAGGAATTTTTGGTCAAATTGACCCAGATCTGCTATAGCTTTTTTGCTGCTGTTCTGTTATAATCGGTTTACCATATGCGGCAGGTCGCCCTGCCGCGGCGCCAAGAGAATGTGGAAGGAGGCGTCCTCTATGGAGCTGAAACTGACGCAGAAGCAATTCCGCCGCCTGCTGGACCTGGTCTACATAGGCAACTGGGTCCTCAATTCCACCCGGGGCGACGACCGCATCCGGGACTACGACGGGGTGGAGAGCCTGGTGTTCTCCCACTGCTTAGACCACGGCATGACCAAGCTGGTGGAGCTGTACGAGGGGGAGATCATCCCCTCCCGGGCCTTTGCCGAGGGCGGCATCCACGAGGCCATCATGGCCTATGAGGATGCGGTCTTTTTCGAGATCCTGGCCGAGGAGCTGGCCCTCCGGGACGCGGAGGAGCATCCCCAGGACCAGGAGGAGGTCATGGCCCGGATGGAGCAGTATCTGGGTGAGTTCGAGGAGCATGGGACCGATCATATCACAGTAGATATGGAGTGAACGCAGTCCGGCAGGCTGGGAAAGGCGACTTTCCCAGCCCTTTTTTCAGCCTTTTTCTATCCCTTACAGCACCCGCCCTGGCCGCAGGCCGGTGGACTGCCCCTCTTGGACCACCGGGACCCCGGCGGTAAAGACCCAGTCCATCCCCTCCGCCAGCTGGTCCGGCTGGCTCCAGGTGCCCCGCTCCCGGACCCGCTCCAGGCCGAAGAGGCACAGGTCGGCGTCAGCCCCCGGCTGGATGCGGCCCTTTTTCGTCAGGCCGAACCGGTCCGCCGGCTGGCGGGTGATCTTATGGACCGCCTCCGGCAGGGCGAGCACGCCCCGCTGGCGGACATAGGTCTCCAGCAGCCGGGGGAAGGCCCCGTAGACCCGGGGATGGGGCAGGCCGGCGGGATAGGTGGCATCGGAGATGACCCCGGAGAAGGGAGCCCGGAGGATGGCCTCGATGTCCGCCTCATCGGCAATGAAGTCGATCATGGAGGGCCCGCAGTCCTCCGCCGCCAGCAGGTCGAAGAGGGCGTCGTAGGGGTCCTTGCCCTGGGCGGCGGCGATGGCGGCGATGGAACAGCCCTCGAAGGGGACGTTCTCTGGCCGGCGGAGGGAGGCGGCCAGGATGTTCTCAAAGCCCGCCAGCAGGACGATGTTCTCAAAGTCCGTCCCGGTCTCCATCCGCCGGCGCATCCGCGCCCGGTCCTCCGGGTCCCGGAGGGCGGCGGTGAGGGCGGACAGGCCCCCGGCCTGGAACTCCGGCGGCAGCACATGGATGAGCTGGGTGGACCCGGCGGGATAGGGGTAGACATCGCACATCACGTCCAGCCCCTCCTCCCTGGCCTGGGCGATCCTGGCCAGCATCTCCGGCACGGCCCGCCGCCAGTTCCGCTTGCCGATGGCCTTCAGGTGGCTGATCTCCACCGGCGTCTCCAGGGCCCGGGCCACGGCCAGCATCTCCTCTAAGGCCTCCGTCACCCCGTCCCCCTCCTGGCGCATATGGACGGTGATCACCCGTCCGCTCCGCCGGAGGGGTGCCAGGACTTGGAGCAGCTGCTCCGTGGTGTAGAAGCACTCCGGGGCGTACCCCAGCCCCAGGGAGACCCCCAATGCCCCATCGGCCAGGGCCCGCTCCAGGGCGGCGTGGATAGCGCGGCACTCTTCCTCCGTCAGCGCTCCATCCCGGAACCCGGCGGCGCAAGCCCGGAGGGTGCCCATCCCCACCAGCATCCCGGCGTGGAGGGGCAGGGCCCCCGCGGCGGCCCGGTAGTCCCCCAGAGTGGGGAACACCCGATCGCACCGGCCGGTGATCGGGGCCAGGTAGTCCAGCACCGCCGCCTGGTGAGGCCCGTCCACCGGGACCAGGGAGACCCCGCAGTTCCCGTTGATGATGGTGGTCAGCCCCTGGGCCAGCTCCGCCTGCCCAAAGCCGGGGCTCAAAAGGGCGGCGTCGGCGTGGCGGTGGATATCGATAAAGCCGGGGGCCAAGTACCGGCCTCCGCCGTCGACCGTATGGGCCGCCGGAGCGCTGATATGGCCCACCGCCGCGATGGTCCCTCCGGCCAAGGCCACGCTGCCGGAGAAGGCCGGCGCGCTGCTGCCGTCCAGGATCTGCACATTTTGAATGAGGTGATCAAACATCCTCGGACCCTCCCTGCGCTGTATACTGTCCCCCTACTTTACCACAGAACGCCCCGAAAGAAAAGGGGGAAAGAATAGCTCTTGCAAACCGGACATCTGGTGCTATAATGGAGAGCAACGATACCCAAGGAGGAGCGCTCTCATGCTGCACTGGATCAACATCATCCTCGGTGTGCTGCTCGTACTGTTTTTGCTGGGATATGCCTTTATCGTCATATGCAGTTTGGTGGAAAACACAGGGCGCACCATCTTCAGCGTCCTCGTCGGGCTCTGCCACGCCCTTTCCCCGGCGGCATTCGTATTTGCCGGATATCCCTGCCTGCACCGCAAGGCGGCAGAGACCGGCATCCTCCGGGCATCCTTTGGCGGGATGGCGCTGGTGCTGCTGTATGTGTGTATCATGATGGGCTGGAGCCGTCTCGCTCTGGGGGACGGGCTCCCGGAGTGGTGTATCGGCCTCCTGACAGCGGCACAGGTCCTGATGACCGGCCTGTTCGTATACGGCTTTTTATATTGGTGAGCTGCAGCAGCAGCTATTCTGATAAAACAGAGGAGAGGATCTGCATGACACTGACAGTGGAACAGAAAAACGAGATCGTCGCTTTGGCCAAGGACCTGATCGCCCAGCCCAGCCCCTCCGGCCAGGAGCAGGGCGCGGCGGCGGTCCTCCGGCAATACATGGAGACAGCTGGCTTCGACCGGGTGGAGACGGACGCCTACGGCAATGTCCTCGGCTGCCTCCGGGGAAGCTGCCCCGGCAGGCGGGTGCTTTTCGACGGCCACATCGACACGGTCCCCGTCCCCGATCCCGCCGCCTGGACCCACGATCCCTTTGCCCCGGAGGTGGTGGAGGGCCGGCTCTATGGCCGGGGGGCCAGCGATATGAAGGGGGCCGTGGCCGCCTTCACCGTGGCCGCCCGGGCCTTCGCCCAGGACCGGGACTTCCCTGGGGAGATCTGGGTGGCCGGCGTGGTCCATGAGGAGTGCTTCGAGGGGGTGGCCGCCCGGAGCGTCAGCCAGATCGTCCAGCCGGACTATGTGGTCATCGGCGAGGCGACCCAGTGCGACTTGAAGATCGGCCAGCGGGGCCGGGCGGAGATCGTGGTGGAGACCTTCGGCACGCCGGCCCACTCCGCCAACCCGGAGAAGGGGGTCAACGCGGTCTACGCCATGTGCCGGGTGGCGGAGGCCATCCGGGGCCTGGAGGCGCCGGTCCACCCGGTGCTGGGCCGGGGCATCCTGGAGCTGACGGACATCAAGTCCGACCCCTATCCGGGGGCCTCCGTGGTGCCCTTCCACTGCCGGGCCACCTATGACCGCCGCCTGCTGGTGGGGGAGACGCCGGAGAGCGTCCTGGCCCCCATCCAGGCCCTGCTGGACCGTCTGATGGCCCAGGACAGCTCCATCCGGGCCCAGGTGTCCTTCGCACGGGGGGAGGCCCCCTGCTACACCGGCGGGACCATCCAGGGGGAGCGGTTCTTCCCCGGCTGGCTCTTCGACGAGGGAGAGCCCTTCATCCAGGATATCCTGGCCCAGCTCCGGCAGGCCGGCCTGACGCCGGCGGTGGCCCAGTACAGCTTCTGCACCAACGGCAGCCACTACGCCGGGGAGGCCGGCATCCCCACCGTGGGACTGGGGCCCTCCCTGGAGTCGCTGGCCCACACGGACGATGAGTATGTGGAGATAACGCAGCTGGAGCGGGCCGCCGAGAGCTACTGCGCCGTCATGGCCGCCCTTCTGAAGTGAGCCGATTCGTCCCATATAAAAGCACGAGCCCCGGCGGAGATCTCCGCCGGGGCTCCCATGCTTTTTTACCGGTCCTCCGCCAGCAGCGCCTCCAGGGCATCCATCACGTTGGCGCAGCGGCGGGGGTAGCGCTCTCTCAGCACCGGGTCGGCCCCCTCCATCAGGTAGGCGGCGCCGGCCAGGTCCAGCATCGGCACATCGTTCCAGTTGTCGCCGAAGGCCATGGTGTCCGCCAGGTCCACCCCCAGGGCGGCGCAGAGGGCCCGGAGGCCCTTGCCCTTGTCCGACAGGGTGAAGTCCAGCCAGGCCCGGCCCGCCACTGCCATATGGTAGGCGTCTCCCCACCTGGGGCCCAGGGCCGCCGCCGGGGCCTCCAGCCCCTCGGTGCAGAAGAGGGAGACCTTCACGATCTCCTCCCGGATATCCTCCGGCCGCTCCACCCGGACCATCCGGTTGCCCAGGGAGGCCCTCATGCCCTCCACCAGCTTTTCCGGGCAGCGGCAGACATAGCTGGTGTTCTCCCCGGAGATCAGCACATAGCACGCCGGCAGGTCCATGATGGCGTGGGAGAGCGCCAGGGCGTCGTCCCTGGGGAGGACGGTCTTGGCCAAGAGCGGCGCTCCCTCCTCCGGGCCGGCGCCGAACAGCACCGCGCCGTTCTCGCACACATAGCAGATCTCGTCCGCCACCGGGGCGAACAGCAGCCGGAGGGAGTGGTACTGCCGCCCGGAGGCCGGGCAGAAGAGGATCCCCCGCTCCCGCAGCCGGCGGATCTGGCCGAACAGCCGGGGGGAGAGGACCGTCTCCCCGTAGGGCAGCAGGGTCCCGTCGATATCGCTCACGATCAGTTTCGTCATAGGGCGGCTCCTTCTCTCTAAACTCTAAAACGATACAAAACGCCAAAAGGGCGGCGTCTATCCTACAGCCGCTGTCTATTGTACCCATCGGGCGGGAAAAGTCAAGAGCGGCGTTCCCTGTCCCCTTTGCCGGCGCTTGCATTTTGGGAAAAGATATGGTACTCTGTACAGGTCAAAAAAAGCGGCCCTTGCCGTAAAGAAAGGAAGTCCTGTCTGTGAAAAAGACCGACCCCGTGTACCTGCTGACCTGGTATGGCATCCCCCTGGCTGTCCTGGTGGTGCTGCTGGCCGTCTGCTTCTTTATCAGCGCCCAAGCCTTCTCCATCGCCTTCAGCGTGTCGATGATCGTGTATATCGTCCTCTGCGTCATCGTCCTGCCCAACCGGTTCGCGAGCCGGCTGGAGAAAAACGCGCTGGAGATGGAAAGGACCTTCCCCCAGCAGGGCTTTACATACCAGTACAAGTTCACCGCCCACGACGGCATCTTCTACATCGACACCAACGGGCGTCTGGGGGTGGTCTGGCGGAACAACCCCACCGCCCTCCAGTTCGCCGACCTGAGCCGGCTCAGCGAGGTGCGGGTCCACGATGGCCAGCAGTTCAACGGCACCGCCCTGGTCTCCTGCCGCTTCCGGCTGGACGGCAAAAAGTATAAGATCGCCACCCTTCGGGTCTCCAACGGCCAGCTCCCCATGAAGGACCCCAAGGTGGCGGAGGCCATCGGGAAGGCCAACACCCTGTGCCAGCTGCTGCTGACCGCTCAGCAGAACGCCCGTTCTAAAGGAGGGAACATCTGATGAAATGTCCTATGTGCGGAGAGAACGTGAAGCCCGAGGAGGGGCGCTGCCCGTCCTGCGGTATGGCCGTCCAGCAAGAGGGGCCCACGGTCCGGGAGGCCCCGGAGAGCCAGCCCTTTGGTCCGCCCCCGATCCCGCCCTTCGGCGGCTCCCAGGCCGGGCCCCGCTATGGTGGGCCGGAGTGCGGGAGCAAACAGGAGTTCTATAAGCGCTTCGCCTCCAAGCAGACCAAGTCCACCCTGACCGTTGCTGGGGTCATCCTGTACATCTGCGCCGCCATGAACCTGGTGGTGGGCTATATCCCTGACGCGGCGATCATCCTGGTCCTGGGGCTGGTCATCCACCTCCGGGGCAACCGGCCCTGCGCCGTGATCATGCTGGTCTACAGCATCTTCAGCTGCATCGTCACCTCCCTGGCCCGGGGGACCCCCTCCGGCTGGCTGCTGATCATCGCCGGCATCTCTGCCGTCCAGGGCGCTTTCGCCCTGGAGAAGGAGTACCGGGCCTTCCGGGGGCAGTAGACGCGATGAAATGTCTCTTCTGTGAGGAGCGGGTCCGCGCCGGCGAGGCGCGCTGCCCCTCCTGCGGCATGGCCCTGCCCCGGCGGGAGCCGGAGGGGCCTCCCCGCTCCTTCGAGCAGCTCCGGCAGCTGTCCAAACGGGCGTTCTGGAAAGACTTCGCCCCGGAGCGGCTCCACCAGGATGTGGAGGGCTCTCTGCTCGCATCGCCCATCCTGGCCCTCGGCATCCCGGCCGCCGGCCTCACCGGGCACCAGGCCATCCCGCCCCTGGTGTTCCTGGCCCTGGCGGCGGCCGCCGCCCTCTTCGGCCTGGGGACCTGGCGCTGGATGAGCCGGGCCTGCGCCGCCGGCACGGCCCTGTGTACCGTGGGCTTTTTCTTGCTCTGCCAGTTCTGGGGCGGCGGCGTTCTCCGGCGGGAGTGGACCCTCCTGATCCCCGGCCTGTATCCCCTGGTGGCCCAGGGGGAGCTGCACACAGCCTACTGCCGGTTCCAGCGGGAGCTGGCCCGGCGGCAACAAAAAGACCGGACCTAGCGGTCTGTTTTGCACGAGAAGATCTTATATATTTTTATGTATAATAAGGAGATGTCCGCCTTGAAAAAGCTTTGCAGTCTGTTCGTATGTCTGGCCCTCTGCCTGTCCCTGTGCGCCTGCGAGAAGGGAACGAAGCAGGAGAAGGCCGGCAGCGAGGAGGAGGCCCTTGGCCACTTCCTGGAGGACCTGCGGTCCGGTGACTACGCCATGGCCCAGACCTACCTATACCCCGAGAACCGGCTGGGCTGGGTCCTGAAGGCCGCCGGCGGCGAGGAGAGCGTGCCGGAGCTGGACGAGGTCTACCGGGCCGTGGCCGCGGGGTGGAAGGACCTGACCTGCTCGGTGTCCGTGGACAACGAGACCAGCCAGTTCGTGAGCTTCTACGATGTGACCGGCCAGACCCGGGACTATGACGCCGCCCTCCGGGCCGGCATGGCCGCCGCGCTCCAGGAGCAGGCGGAGACCGGCGGTGCCGCCTTCAGCGACCTGGCCGGCTGGATGAAGGCGGCGGTGGAGAGCGCGGAGATGGGAGAGACGGACGAAGCCCAGCCCTCCGTGGTGAAGAACTCCTCCGGCTATTCCATCGATCACCGGGGCTACCCGGACGTGCATTTCCTGAACCTGATCACCGGCGGGTTCTATGAGTACATCGATATGTCCATGACCACCTGCACCATGAAGCAGAGCGGCGTGAGCTACACCTACTACCTGGCCGCCATGGGCGATGAGGTGGTGGGCTACCTCCAGGAGGTCGTGGAGACCTACGACCCGGCGGACCTGACCGAGGAGAACGTGACCGCCTACCAGGCCGCCTGCGCCGCCTATGCCGAGGGGATGGAGGGCGTCTACATGGGCGCCCACGTCCAGGACGGTGACCGCCTGGTCACCTCCACCGCCATCGACTTCAACACCGCCAGCCAGACCGCCATGATCAATGCCGGCATCGTCAGCGGCCGCTACTCCGGCAACACCACCAGCAACTACCTGAGCCTCAGCGCCACCATCAAGGGCTTCGAGAGCGAGGGCATGACCTGCGTCACCACGCCCACCTTCCCCTGACCATCTGTAAGATCTTGTCAGCTCTGTATAGGAGCGGCTTTGTAACCAAATTGTAATGATCCTGTGGCTGTTTTGCTCTTGCCTATTTCGGGGGAACCTGTTACAATGGCAGTCTGACAGCTTTCGACAAGGAGTGGTGACGAATGCAAGGGACCCATGAGGCCCACACAGGGTACACAGGCCGCCATCTGTCCGTTTGGATCGGCGTGGCGGCAGCTCTGGCAGTGGCGGCGGCGATCTTTTTCGGCGTATGCCTGGCGGCGGCCCAGCTGGAGCAGCAGCAGCTGAAAGCGGAGCTGGCCCAGCTCCAGACCGCCCTGGACGAGGCGGAGGCCCAGGCCGCGGCCCTCCAGGAGCAGCTGGCAGCGGAGACGGAGGTCAACACCGATCTCCAGACCCAGCTGGAGACAGCCCTCCGGGAGGCCCAGGAGGCCCGGGACGCGTTGCAGCAACGGCTGGAGAAGGAGGCGGAGGCCCGGCGGACCACCGCCTCCGCCTACAGCGATCTCTACCCGGACCTTTACGCCGAGCCGGCGGACCTCCAGTCCAGGGCCCCGGAAAACACGGTCTACCTCACCTTCGACGACGGCCCCTCCGCCCGGACGGCGGAGCTGCTGGACATCTTGAAGGAGAACGATATCAAGGCCACCTTCTTCGTCACCGGCAAGACCAACCAGGAAGCCCAGGACCTGATGCGCCGCATCGTGGAGGAGGGCCATACCATCGCCGTCCATACCTACACCCACAAGTATAAGACCATCTACGCCTCCGTCCAGGCCTACCTGGACGACTTCTATCAGATCTACACCCTGGTCCACGAGGTCACCGGGGTCTACCCCCAGATCTTCCGGTTCCCCGGCGGCAGCAACACGGGTTTCAACAAGTCCATCCGTTCGGAGCTGATCGCCGAGATGACCCGCCGGGGCTTCGTCTACTACGACTGGAACGCCCTCAACGGCGATGCCGAGGGCAAGCCCTACACCGAGGACGAGATGGTGGACTACGCCTGCAAGGGCCTGGGCATCAGCCATGTGATCATGCTGATGCACGACGCCGCCGACAAGGTCAAGACCGTGGCCTGCCTTCCCCGGATCATCGAGGCCTACCGGGACGCGGGCTACGCCTTCGCCCCGCTGACGCCAGAGATCAAGTCCTACCGCTTCGTCAAGGGATGATCCCACCGTCCCCCGCCCGCCTCACCGCGGACGGGGGGCTTTTTCTATCTTCTGCCAAGATCTCCAACTATTGTGCCTTGCCTCCCCTCCCACTCTTCGGCTATACTGGCAGGGCAAGGAAACGCAACACGTTCAAGGAGGTCTTTATGCGCAAAACATGGTTCTTTCCCCTGGTCTTTCTGGTGCTGGCGGCCGCTCTGTCCGTTGGCACGGCCCGTGCGGCGGCGGTCGATGTAGAGGTGGACGGCGAGGTCCTGCCCGGCGGTGAGACGGTGGATGGCGTCACCTATGTGCCCCTCCGGGGGTTGCTGGAGCGGCTGGGGGACTGGGAGCTGTCCTGGGACGGGGAGAACGAGACGGCGGAGGCGTCATCGGAGCTGATGACCCTGACCTTCCCCCTGGGGGAGCCCTGGCTGCTGATCGACGGCCTGGCCGTGGACAGCCCGCCGGCCTACCTCCGGGAGGGGCGGACCTATGTGCCCCTGCGGTCGGTGGCCCGGCTCTGCGGGGCCCATGTCCGCTGGCAGGGGCGGCAGTCGCCGGTGGAGGTGACCAGCGGATACGCCGAGTGCCGGGAGGAGGACCTCTTCTGGCTCAGCCGCATCATCAGCGCGGAGAGCCAGGGGGAGAGCTACCTGGGACAGCTGGCCGTGGGGGCCGTGGTGCTGAACCGGGTGGAGAGCGGGGACTACCCGGATACCATCTATGATGTGGTGTTCGAGTACAATTATGCCTATCAATTCGAGCCAGTGGCCAACGGGGCCATCCACTGGGAGCCTACGGAGAAGAGCGTCCTGGCGGCCAAGGCCTGTCTCAACGGGGCCAGGGTGCTGAAGGACAGCCTGTACTTCTTCGCCCCCGCCCTCTCCGAGGGCGCCTGGATCACCGCCAACCGGACCTACGCCGCTACCATCGGCTGCCATCGGTTCTATGTGTAGGACCGTGTAAAAAAAAGTGCAAAAATGTCGGGGACCATCCTGCAAGAAAGTAGGCTTTCTTGCTGGCCCAGAGAAGGGAAAGGAGGCGGCGGGCGTATGGGCCACTCTACAAAAAAGCTGGACCTGACCGGACAGCGGTTCGGAAAGCTGACGGTCTTAGCGCCGGCGGAGAACATCGGGCGGCGGACGGCCTGGCTGTGCCGGTGCGACTGCGGCCGGGAGACAGTGGTCAAGACCTGCCACCTGCGGGACCGGCACACCACCAGCTGCGGCTGCTCCGGGGGACCGGGCATCCAGGACCGGCTGAACTTCGTGGACGGCACCTGTGTGGAGATGCTCCGGGCCAAGACCGTCCGGCGGAACAACACCAGCGGCGTCCCTGGGGTGGACTGGCGCTCCAGCAAGCAGACCTGGCGGGCGTCCATCTGCTTCAAGGGGAAGCGGTACTACCTGGGCAGCTACGCCCGGTTCGAGGACGCGGTGAAGGCCCGGAAGCAGGCCGAGGAAGAACTGCACGACAACTTTTTGCGTGAATTTGCCGGGACTGCCTCCTGACGGCTCCGGCTCATTCAAGACCAGACAGGAAGGAGGGAGGTTGGATGAGAGCCGGGGTGCCGCCCTGGCGTCCGTCTGCCGCTGGGAGCGCTGACGGCGGCAGGGGCGTGAAGGGCGCTATGGGCAAACCACGGGAAACCGTGGGACTGCAAAGCTATGGGAACTAAGGTATCGTTTCCACATCACACGATGCTATGTTAGCCCGGCTGCTGGACAACTTAGTAAACCATCTGAAAGGATGGGGCACAAAGCCAGGGGCCTACGGCGCCGCACTGGCGCTATGGCAGCCCAGCCGCCGGATACTTTGCATCCGAAAATCGCAAAGAAAGGAACTTATCACCATGAAGAAACTGAGGACCTATGGCAGAAGGGGCTTCGCGCTCTTCATCGCTCTGGTGATGTGCGCCAGCCTTCTGCAAATAAGCGTCTTTGCCTATGAGGGCGAGGACGAGGACGGCGAGATCGTTGAGACGATTGAGACCGTCGAGACCGTGACCACGGAGGAGCAGACTCCCTCTGAGGAGGAGACCCCTGCCGAGGAGCAGGCCCCCGCCGAGGAGCAGGCCCCTGCCGAGGAACAGGCCCCTGCCGAGGAACAGGCCCCCGCTGAGGAGGAGACTCCTGCCGAGGAACAGGCCCCCGCTGAGGAGGAGGCCCCTGCCGAGGAGGAAGCCCCCGCCGAGGAACAGGCCCCCGCTGAGGAGGAGACCCCTGCCGAAGAAGAGACCCCTGTTGAGGTACCTGTCCACAAGATGCCCGCTTTCCTGCCGCCTAAGACCCCTGCTGTGGTCCAGGCGTTCCTGGACGCGGTGGATGCCATCCCCGCCATCACCCCCGCCAATGCGGAGGAGGCCGCCGAGTACGTCTATGGCCCTGTCACTGAGGCTTACGAGGCCCTGCTGGGTACCGAGTACGAGGACCGGGATGACGTGCAGGAGGCTGTGGCCGTCTATGCCGCCGCCATCAATGCGGTGGACGAGGCACTGGAGCTGGATGCAAACCCCTATCTTGAGCAGATTCCTGGGTATACTCCGGCCGAAAGATTCTACTATAACGGCAAAGAGGTCGCTCAGCTTTATACTGGGACCTACGCCAATAATCCTGTGTACCGCTATAGCAATCCCGCAACTTCCATTGAGATCAAGGTGGGTGACACTGGTCATGACCAGCGTCTCTATACCAAGAGCGCGACCTGCTACTGTGGCACTGTGCTTGTCGAGGTAACTCCAGACTGGATCGCTGTCGACTCAAACCGGAAACTGACCAACAGCGATCCAACTATCGTTAAAGACCTCAGGTGGAGTTTGGCTGGATATGAAGCGGAAGACCAAAGCGATCGGGGCTATGCCGGCTATCCTGCTTTGCAGCTGAACGTCACTGGCGCAAAGCCCGGACGGACCACGATCAAGTTCCAGGCATATCAGAACTATTATTATGCCTACTATTGGCGGACCTGCCGCGGATGCGGTCAGGTGTACAGCGAGATCTCTTTCAAAGGAAAGTGGATCGAAGATACCGATACGCTCAATGTCACCGTCAACGCCGACTATGTGCTGAACTACGACACCCAGGGCGGCAGCAGCGTTCCTTCCACCAAGAAGACCGTTGCCGACACCACCGCAAGCCTGCTCGTCACCGATACTGTGCCTGTCAAGGATGGCTACACCTTCCAGGGCTGGGCAGAGACCAGCGGAGGTCCCGTAGCGTACAAGGCCGGCGGTTCGGTCCCCATGGCGTGGGAAGAGGGCAAGGGCAGCACCACTGATCCCGTTTCCAAGACCTTGTACGCTGTGTGGAAAGAAAATGAGCCAATCGTCCCTGATCTCACCTATACCGTTATCTACACCGATGGCGTGGTGGGCGAGACCGTCTTCCCCGACCAGGGCTATGAGGGTCTGCGTGAAGGCGACGACACCCCGGAGTTCGAGGGCACTCCCTCCCGCGAGGGCTACACCTTCATGGGCTGGGAGCTGACCACGAACAAGGACAAGGAAGGCGTGCAGCCGGAGGTCCTTGCGGAGGACGCCAATGAGCGCAACGAGATCATCTACACCGCCACCTGGGAGAAGGATGAGGACCCGCCGAAGGACGCCAGCTACAAGGTCGAGTGGTATGTCGTTGATGAGGATACACCTTTCAAAACCGATGAGACCCGCAGCGGCACAGTTGGTGAGACCGTCTCCGTCACCGAGGCTGACAAGAATGTCGAGGGCTACACCTTTGCCAGTGACTGCAAAGACAATGTCCTGTCCGCCACCTTGGCCGAGAGCGGCACGGTCTTGAAGCTGTACTTCACCAAGAACGAGGAGAAGCCCGATAAGCCCGAGGACCCGAAGAAGGATGCTACCTACACCGTGGTACACGCGTACTACACCAACAACGTCAAGGACGGCGAGACCCGTGAGGCTGTCACCGGCAAGAAGGTGGGCGACACCGTCAACGCCGGCGACATCGCGAAGATCACCGCCTACGGCGGCAACACCTACACCTTCACCTCTGCCGACCCGGCCACCCTGGTCCTGGCGGATGGGGAGAACATCATCACCCTGCGGTATGACCGCACCGTCACCCCTCCCGATGATGATGACGACGATGATGACGATGATCCCTACATCCCGCCGGTCCGTGAGCCGGAGATCCCCGACGAGCAGCCTCCCCGGGAGGAGACCCCTGTCACGGATATCCCCGACACCGACACGCCCCAGGTAGACGCTCCCGAGGTCCCGGATACCCCGGTGGACCAGGAGATCCTGGACGAGGAGATCCCGCTGGACTACGCTCCCCAGACAGGCGACCTCCGCTGCGGCGGCCTGTGGGCCATGATGAGCCTGCTGTCCCTGCTGGGCATGATCGTCCTTCGGGGCAAAAAGGAAGAGGACGCATAAGCAAAAAGCACGCATACGCCCCAGGGGGCTGGCCGGATCGTCCGGCCAGCCCCCTCTTTTTTGCGCCCGCCCCCCGGTCTTTGCCCGCAAAAGGTGACAGATCTGGCCGGTCTCGCCCATTTATCCCCCGCTTTCCCCTGCCAGAGGGTTTTTTCCATAAACTGCGGCTTTTCCTCTTTCAAACTCCAGATATTTCTGTTATAATAGGCCCAAACGACTCAGGGGGAGGCGGTATGGCCTTGGGGGAGATGCAGCGTATCGCGGACTGGATGCCCGGCGGCTTTTTTATCTACCGCGCCGGCGAGGGGGAGGAGATCCTCTACGCTAACGCGGCCATGCTCCGTCTCTTCGGCTGCGCCGGGATGGAGGAGCTGCTCACTTTGACCGGCGGGTCCTTCCGGGGCGTCGTCCACCCGGAGGATTACGAGACGGTGGAGAAGAGCATCTGGGAGCAGATCGGCGACAACCAGTACGATTTGGACTATGTGGAGTACCGCATCATCCGCCAGGACGGAGCCATCCGCTGGGTGGAGGACTACGGCCACTATGTCCGCCAGGAGGACGGCTCCGCCCTCTTCTATGTGTTCATCAGCGATGCCACCGAGAAGCGCCAGCGGCAGGTGGAGGCCCGCAACGCCATCATCCGGGAGAACATCAAGAAGGAGGAACAGCTGCGCAGCCGCCTGGAGAGCTACCACCGGGAGCTGGAGGGCATCGGCCAGGAGCATCTGCGGCAGCTGGAAGTGATCGAGTGCCTCAGCCTGGATTATGTGTCCATCTTCTACGCAGACTTAGACCAGGACGCGGTCCAGTCCTACCGGTCCAGCGGCCGGGTCGAGATGGGCGGCGGCGAGGGCCGGCGGCGGTTCCGGGGCTTCGCCTCCGCCTATATCAAGACCTGGGTCCACCCGGACGACCGCGCCGCCGTCAACCAGGCCCTGAACCCGGGGTACATCCGGGAGCAGCTGGCCGCCCAAAAGCTGTTCAGCCTGACCTACCGGATCGTCATCCGGGGGGAGATCGAATACCTACAGCTGCGCATCGTCAACGCCGGGGAGCCGGGGCAGGCGGTGTCGCGGGTGGTCATCGGCTGCCGGAGCGTGGACGGGGAGCTGAAGAACGGCCTGAAGCAGCGGGCCTTTTTGGAGAAGGCCCTGAAGCAGGCCAACACCGCCGTCATCGCCCGGAACGCCTTCCTCTCCAATATGTCCCACGATATGCGTACCCCTATGAACGCCGTCATGGGCTTCACCGCCCTGGCCAGGAAGCATATGGACGAGCGCGGGCGGCTGCTGGAGTGCCTGGACGTGATCGAGCGCTCCGGCGGCCAGCTACTGCGGCTGATCGACAACGTGCTGGAGATCGCCCGGTTCGAGTCCGGCAAGGTCACCCTGGCGGAGGAGGACTGCGACCTGCTGGCCATCGCCCAGAAGATCCAGGCGGACCTGCTGCCCCAGGCCGCCGGTAAGGCCGTCTCTCTGACCCTGGACGCCACCGGCCTGCGCCACACCGCCATCCGGGGGGACAGGCAGCTGCTCTCCCAGATCCTCTCCCGCTTAGCCAGCAACGCCGTGAAGTACACCAACGCCGGGGGGAGCGTGTCCATCGTCCTACAGGAGCTGGAGACCGCCCCCACCGGCTACCGGACCTACCGCCTGGCCGTCAGCGACACGGGCATCGGCATCCACAAGGAGTTCCTCCAGCACATCTTCGAGCCCTTCGAGCGGGAGAGCAACACCACCTTCAGCGGCATCTACGGCACCGGCCTGGGCCTGACCATCGTCAAGAGCTCCGTGGACATGATGGGAGGCACGGTGGATGTCTGGAGCGAGGTGGGCCAGGGCAGCCGCTTCACGGTCACGCTGCCCCTGCGGACCATGGGGGAGCACCTGGCCAGCGGCCCCCGCTTCTCCCCTGCCGGCAGCGCTCCCAGGGGGAAGCTGCTGGTGGTGGAGGACAACGAGCTGAACCGGGCCATCGAGATCGAGCTGCTGGAGGACGCCGGTTTCTCCGTGGAGTCGGCGGAGAATGGCCTGATGGCGGTGGAGAAGATCCAGGCGGCGCTCCCCGGCGAGTATGTGCTGGTGCTGATGGACATCCAGATGCCGGTGATGGACGGCTACCACGCCGCCCGGGCCATCCGCGCCCTGCCGGACCCGGCCAAGGCCGGCATCCCCATCATCGCCGTGTCCGCCAACTCCTTCGAGGAGGACCGGCGCCTCTCCATGGAGAGCGGCATGAACGCCCACCTGCCCAAGCCGATCGACGCCCCCGGACTGCTGGAGCAGATCGAGGCCATGCTCCGCACCGCGCCGGGGACCCATTGACGCGCCGCCGCCCGGCTGGCCTCATACAGATAATGTTGCTAGGAGTTTTTCTATGTCAAGACCGATCATCGCCATCGTGGGCCGGCCCAATGTGGGCAAGTCCATGCTGTTCAACAAGCTCATCGGCCAGCGTCTCGCCATCGTGGAGGACACCCCCGGCGTCACCCGGGACCGGATCTACGGGGAGAGCGACTGGGCCGGCCGTTCCTTCACCCTGATCGACACCGGCGGCATCGAGCCCCGGACCGACAGCCAGATCCTGTCCTTCATGCGGGAGCAGGCGGAGATCGCCATCCGCCACGCGGACGTGATCGTGTTCCTCACCGATGTCAAGTCCGGGGTCACCGCCTCGGACCAGGAGGTGGCCAACCTGCTCCTGCGCTCCGGCAAGCCCATCGTCCTGGCGGTGAACAAGGTGGACCAGGGCCAGAGCCCGGATGTCTACGAGTTCTACAACCTGGGACTGGGGGACCCTATCGCCGTCTCCGCCGTCCACGGCCACGGCACCGGCGACCTGCTGGACGAGTGCATCAAATACTTCCCCCCCGCCGGCGAAGACGAGGAGGAGGACGAGCGGATCCGGGTGGCCATCATCGGCAAGCCCAACGTGGGCAAGAGCTCCCTGACCAATAAGATCCTGGGACAAGAGCGGGTGATCGTCTCCGATGTGGCCGGCACCACCCGGGATGCCATCGACAGCGCGTTCGAGAACGAGACCGGGAAGTATGTGTTCATCGACACCGCCGGGATGCGGAAAAAGTCCAAGGTGGACGAGGCGGTGGAGCGCTACAGCGTCCTCCGGGCCCAGATGGCCATCGACCGGGCGGACGTGTGCCTGATCCTGATCGACGCCCAAGAGGGCATCACCGAGCAGGACACCAAGGTGGCCGGCCTGGCCCATGACGCGGGGAAGGCGTCCATCATCGTGGTGAACAAGTGGGACCTGGTGGAGAAGGACGGCAAGACCATGGACAAGATGCGCCAGGACATCCGCCGGGACTTAGGCTATATGACCTACGCCCCGATCCTCTTCATCTCCGCTCTCACCGGCCAGCGGGTGCCCCGGCTCTTCGATCTGATCAACTATGTCCACGGCCAGGCCGCCACCCGCATCGCCACCGGGATGCTCAACAGCGTCCTGGCCGATGCCCAGACAAGGGTCCAGCCCCCCACCGACAAGGGCCGGCGGCTGAAGATCTACTATATGACCCAGACCGGGGTCAAGCCCCCTCACTTCGTGATCTTCTGCAACGATGCCCGGCTGTTCCACTTCTCCTACCAGCGCTACCTGGAGAACCAGATCCGAAACGTGTTCGGCCTGGAGGGGACCCCCATCAAAATGACCATCCGCCAGAAGGGCGACAAGGAGGAATGAGTGTCATGATGAACTGCACAGTCTCCATATGGGAGGAGTTTATGGAGGCCGCGCCCTGGTCGGTGCTGGCGCTGCTGGGCATCGCCATCGCGGCCTACTTCCTGGGCTGCTCCAACGGGGCGGTGATCATCTCCAAGTATATCCTCCGGGACGATGTGCGCACCCACGGCAGCGGCAACGCCGGGTTGACCAATTTCTACCGTACCTTCGGCGGACCGCTCACTTTGGCGGTCATCCTGATCGATGTGCTCAAAGCGGTGGCCGCCATCCTGCTGGGCGTATATGTGTGCAGCCGCGTGTTCCCCGCCGGATATTCGTGGCACGGGGCGGACTTTATCGTGCTGTCCAAATACTGGGCGGGCCTCTTCTGCCTGCTGGGCCATATGTTCCCCTGTATGTTCGGCTTCAGGGGAGGCAAGGGCATCCTCTCCGGCGGGACCATCGCCATCATGATCGACTGGCGGGTGGCCCTGGTGGTCTGGACCGGGTTCCTGGTCCTGGCGGTGGCTACCAAGTATGTCTCCCTGGGCTCCTGCTCCACCGGCGTCACCTTCCCCATCATCACCTGGCTGGTCTACCACGATCCGGTGCTGCTGGTGCTGGCCATCCTCTGCGGCGGCCTGATCATCTGGAAGCACCGGGGGAACATCCAGCGGCTCCTTGCCGGCACCGAGAGCAAGTTCCATCTCCATCATAAGGCATAGACCCATGGGAGATACGCCAACGGCGCTCGCGCCCTTTCTCCAGGTCATCCTGTATGGCGTCATGGCCATCGGCTGGGCCTACGCGGCCATGTGGGCCGCGGCCATCGCCGCCGGGGCCTATCTGATCGGCTGCATCCCCGGCAAGCCCCTCTGGCTCCCCGCCAAGCTGGTCCTGGCCGTGACGGCCGGCGTCTTTGCCATCTTCCTGGCCTTCGGCAGCCACGGACACCACTTGGCCTACGCCGGTTATTGGGCGGCCCTGTTCTGCCTGCTGGGAGACACCTATCCCATCACCGCCCATCGTAAGGGGGAGGGCCCTCTCCTGCCGGTCTGGGCGGCCCGGACCGCGGCGGCGGCGCTGCCTATCGCCAGCGGACTGCTCTATCGGGACCTGATCGTCCTGGTCCTGTCCCTCCTATGGAGCGGACTGATCCTATCACGCACAAAGAGGAAACTGCCATGAACATCACTGTATTGGGCTCCGGCGGCTGGGGGACGGCCCTGGCCCTGCTGCTGCTGGACAGCGGCCACGACGTGACCCTCTGGTCCCACTCCCAGGAGGGAGCCCGGTGGATCCTGCACAAGCGGGAGAACCCCTACCTGCAGGGGGTCTATATCCCGGAGGCCCTCCACATCACCAGCACCTTCGACAGCCTGCCCACCAGCGAGCTGGTGGTCTTTGCCACCCCCTCCTTCGCCATCCGGGAGACGGCCCGGAAGTGCCGGGACCATCTCCGCCCCGGCGCAGTGCTGGTGACGGTGTCCAAGGGCATCGAGCCGGAGACCTTCCTGACCGCCACCCAGATCATCGCCCAGGAGGCAGGCGGGGGCCACCCCATCGCGGCCCTCTCCGGCCCCTCCCATGCGGAGGAGGTCTCCCGGAAGATCCCCACCGGCGTAGTGGCCGCCTCGGCGGACCTGGCGGCGGCGGAGTGGGTCCAGGACGCCTTCATGACCCCGGCCTTCCGGGTGTACACCAATGCGGACGTCACCGGCGTGGAACTGGGCGGGGCGCTGAAGAACGTGTACGCGGTCTGCTGCGGCGTCAGCGACGGCATGGGCCTGGGGGACAACACCAAGGCGCTGCTGATGACCCGGGCCCTGTCGGAGATGAGCCGGCTGGGCGAAGCCATGGGGGGCCGGCGGGACACCTTCGCCGGCCTGGCCGGCATGGGGGACCTGATCGTCACCTGTACCTCCATGCACTCCCGGAACCGCCGCTGCGGCATCCTGGTGGGCCAGGGCAAGAGCGTCCGGGAGGCCATCCGGGAGGTCGGCGCCACGGTGGAGGGCTACTATGCCGCCGCCTCCGCCGCCGCCCTGGCCGCGAAGATGGGCGTGGAGATGCCCATCTGCCAGAGCGCCTACGGCGTGCTGTACCAGGACCTGCCGGTCTCCACCGTGGTGGAGGGCCTGATGACCCGCCAGCGCAAGCCAGAGAGCGACGGCTAGACGAGTTGTCTCTCCGTTCCCTATCCCCTTACACTTTTTGTATTCTTTTAAGGAGGTCTTTCCTATGAAAACTGCCCGCTTCATCACCATGATCACCCTGGCGGCATCCGTCGTCATCACCGCGGCGCTGACCGTGGCCAATCTGGTCCTGGCCTGCCTGGACCTAAAGCGCCGCCGGTAAGCGCGAAAAAGGCCCGCCGGGCCTTTTTCTATGTGGGATCACGATAGAAAGGAGATCTTCTATGGAGCGCCCTTTGGCAGACCTGTTGCGGCCGGAGCGGCTGGAGGATGTGGTGGGCCAACGGCACCTCCTGAGCGAGGGGGCCGTGCTGCGGCGGTTCATCGAGAACCGGTCCAACGCCAATATGATCTTTTACGGCCCCTCCGGTACCGGAAAGACCACCATCGCCAACATCATCGCCAAGCAGACCCAGCGTCCCCTCCACCGCCTCAACGCCACCACCGCCTCCACCCAGGACATCAAGGCCATCATGGCGGATATCGGCACCCTGATGGCCCCCAACGGCGTCCTGCTGTATCTGGATGAGATCCAATACTTCAACAAGCGCCAGCAGCAGTCCCTGCTGGAGTTCATGGAGAACGGAAAGATCACCCTGATCGCCTCCACCACGGAGAACCCCTACTTCTATGTGTTCAACGCCCTGCTGAGCCGCAGCACCGTCTTCGAGTTCAAGCCGGTGACGGCAGAGGAGGCGGCGCCGGCAGTGGAGCGGGCCCTCCGGTATCTGGCAGGTCTGGGGCCCATGACCTGGGAGGAGGGGCTGCCCCTCCAGATCGCCACCGCCTGCGGCGGCGACGTGCGCAAGAGCCTCAACGCGGTGGAGTTCCTCTATGAGGCCGCCCCCCGGGTGGAGGGGGCCCGCCATATCTCCAAGGCTGATGCCGCCCAGGTCTCCCAGCGTAGCGCCATGCGCTACGACCGGAGCGGAGACGATATGTACGACATCGCCTCCGCCCTGATGAAGTCCCTCCGGGGCAGCGACCCGGACGCCGCCCTCCACTACTTAGCCCGCTTCTTGGAAGCCGGCGATCTTATCACCCCCTGCCGGCGGCTGCTCTGCTCCGCCAGCGAGGACATCGGCATGGCCTACCCCCAGGCGGTGGCCATCGTCAAGGCCTGCGTGGACAGCGCCATGCAGCTGGGACTGCCGGAGGCCCAGCTCCCCCTGGCCCAGGCGGCCATCCTGCTGGCCACCGCCCCCAAGTCCAACTCGGTGGTAGCGGCCATCGGCGCGGCCCGGGCCGATGTGCGGGCGGGGCGCACCGGCTCCATCCCCAGAGAACTGCAAAATGTCCACGCCGACACCACCGGTCAGGAGCGGCCCCAGAACTACCTCTACCCCCACGACTTCCCCGGCCACTACGTCCGCCAGCAGTACCTGCCGGACCCCATCAAGGACCGGGTCTACTACCAGTACGGCGACAACAAGACCGAGCAGGCCGCCAAGGCCTATTGGCAGAAGATCAAGGGGGAGTGACGGCGTACCGCCAGTTCGTCACCGTGCCGTCGGTGATCTGATAGCGCAGGGGCGCCGGCTCCTCCTCCTCCCCCAGGTCCTCCACGATCTGGAGCTTGACCTTCATGGTCTCCGGGCGGATGCTCTTGATGTACACCGACACCCGGTGGTCCTCCTGGAGCTCCGGCCGCAGGTCCGCCAGGCCGGACAGATTGGGCGTCAGCTCCACGAAGGCCCCGTACTCCTTGATGCCCCGGACGACGCCGGTCACCGTCTCCCCCGCCCGGAAGGCGCTGGCGTTCTCCAGCCAGGTCCCCTGGAGCTCCCGCATGGAGAGGGTGAAGCGCTTGCGCTCCCGGTCCACTGACAGCACCATCACCAAAATATCCTGTCCCACCTTCACCCGGCGGCGGGGGTGGTCCACCCGAGAGACCGACAGCCGGTCCAGCGGCAGCAGCGCCACCACGCCGCAGCCGATATCCACGAAGGCCCCGTACCGCTCCAGGTGGGTCACCCGGCCCCGAAGGACCGTGCCCGGCGGGCAGGTGTCCAGCAGGGCGAACAGGGCCCGCTCCTGGGCGGCCCGGCGGGAGAGCATCAGCAGGGGCTTGCCGCCCCCGTCCACCGAGATGGACGTGATGACGGCCCGCACCGTCCGCCCCACCCGGCTGAGGAGGGCGATATCCCGGTCCGCCCCGCTGATATCCGGCGACACCGCCTGGTCCCTGGGGACGATCCCCTCCAGGCCGCCATACAGCACATGGAGGGCCCGCCCCTCGTCACAGCGCGTCACATATCCCTCTACGATCTCGCCCCTCTCCATCTGCTCACGGGCCTGGGCCAGCGTGACAGGGGCCTGGGACGTTAGTCCGTAGCCCTCGGGCAGGAAGCTGTTATCTTGCATCTTTCTGTTCCTCCTCTCGATATCCCACTATATGCGGCCACGGGCTGTCCCGTTGAATGGGAAACTTGAACGGGAAAGGAGAAACACCTTGGATCTGAAACTTGACCAGCAGGTCGAACTGAAAAAGCCCCACCCCTGCGGGGGCCGGGTCTGGACCATCCTCCGGGTGGGCATGGACATCAAGCTCCGCTGTGACACCTGCGGCCATGAGCTGATGCTCCCCCGGAGCAAGGCCGAAAAAGCGATCAAAAAGATCATAGCAGAGGAGACTGCCCTATGAAAAAACGTACCCAGCGGATCATCGCCACCGTGGTCATCGCCATCCTGGTCCTTTCGATGCTGGCCAGCCTGATCGTACCGGCGCTGACGCTCCTGCTTCGATGAGCATCCGATAAAAAACGACGGTCCGGCGCAGATGAGATCTCTGCGCCGGGCCGTATCTGTTTCGCAGCGGGACAGGGGCTCCTTATTCGTCCCCTTATTCGTCCTCGTCGTCGAAATCGAAGAGGAGATCGTCGTCAAAGTCGTCACAGCAACCGCACTTGCCCTTGGAGAGACGGATGGTGATGTCCTCCCAATAGTAGGCCAGCAGGCAGATGATGCCTGTGAGCGCCAGCACGATCCCCGCCAGCTTCAGGACGAAATTCATGGTGCATTTCATACAGCGGTTCCTCCTTGTTTATGTGTAATGCAACTAGTATACACTACCTCGGCGAAAATTACAATTCCTTTCCGCCTGTTTTCACAAAAAATCTTTCTCTGCCCTTCCCTCACTAGTAGGACAGCGTGAGGCACAACGTGACCCGGGCCTCCCCCAGCTCCACCTGGGCCTCGTCCACCATATGCCCCACCAGGGCGATCTCGGAATCGCTACCGGTCAGGTCCTCTCCCGCCAGCTCCCAATAGGTCTTGACCAGCGCCGGGTCCCGCTCCTCCGGCTGGAGCAGCCGGGCCATCTCCTCCAGGTGGTGCCGGTGCTCCGGGGCGTAGTCCGCCGCCATGGTCAGCCGCAGCCCTCCCTCCAGCCGCTCCAGGGACATATCCACCCTCTGGGCCCCCGCCATGAACAGCGTGGTATACAGCTCATCCATCACCCGGGCCATCTTTCGCCGGGCCAGTTGTTTTCGTCTCATGGTCTCTCCTTATCCTTGTTTATCCTTCATCCATCTGTATCCGGCTGGAGGGCGTTGATCACAGGGATCATGATGACGCAGACCAGACCGGCGGCAAAGCCGTTATTGTATAGGTTCATCCCCCCGTGGAGGAAGCTGGTGTTCAGCACCACCGCCATATGCAGGCACCCGGCGATGAAGCCCCAGACAGGGCCGTACTGCCCCGCGATGGGGGCCAGGCCCGTGCAGAAGATAGCCGCCAGGAGGACCCCCTGCTGCCGGAGGGAGGTGTGCATCAAAAACGCGGTGAGCACCGCCCCGGCCATCACCGGCAGGATATTTTTCGGGTGCTTGCCGAAGGCCGCGAAGCCGCAGAGACTGAACAGGCAGCACACCATCGGTCCGCTGAAGGGCACCCCCAGGGCCAGGTAGTACGCCAGGCCGATCAGGCCGCAGGCGCCCATGTTCACCATGGTCACCGGCAGTCCCTCCAGCACCACGAAGTCCGCCACAGCCCGGCCGGAGTGGTGGCACAGCCGCTTGTACCCCGGCCAGCGCCCCCCTTGGACGATGCCGCCGATCAACAGCGCAGCGAAGAACAGGAGGCACAGGAGCATAAGGGGCCAATGGGCATCGCTGCTCCAGCTCCCCTGGGTCTCAAAGCTCACGCCGAACCCCCGGAGGACGCTGGCCACCGCCATGCCCACGAAGCCGGCGGAGAAGCCCACGTTGTACAGGTTGTAGCCCTGGTGGATCCGGGAGGTGTAGGCCGCGATGGGGGGCAGGAAGAAGCCGATGACCAGCCCCACCGCCACCATGGCCGCCCAGGCCAGGGGACCGTCGATATAGTACAGCACATAGCTGACCATGGGGGCCAGGCAGGTGCCGTACAGGGACAGGTAGACATACTTGGCAAAGCGCTCCTGAGTGAACCGGGAGTAGAGCCAGGTGCCCAAGAGGATGGGCTGGATGTTGAGGATGTTCTTCCCCAGCATGGCGAACCCCGCCAGCATCAAAAGGCACGCCAGGGAGGCCCCGGTGAAGGGCAGCTTCTGGGACCTGGCCAGCCCTACGCCGCACAGCAGGACCAGGCCCATGTTCAGCAGCGCCGCTCCCAGTCCCCCGGTGACCACCGGGTCCGTGATGAGCCCCGCTTCATAGGTCACGATCCGCCACAGGCCGCGAAAGAGCTCCAGTGACGGCTCCGCCGCCACCGCCGCCAGCAGCAGCGCCGCCGCCGTGAGCAATAGGATATGGTACGTCCGGGTACTGGCGGCATGGGTGCTTCCCTTTTCCATCGCAGTTCCTCCCATCGGCTCTGATAGCCCATTATAGCCTATCCCCTATGAAATGGCAATAGAAAAGTTCGCTCTCACAGCGGCCTTGAAATGGGGTAAGATTTGTGATATGATAAGCCCTAACCGGGCAGGATGATCAGTAGAAGGATGGGATGCCATGAAGTACCTGATAAAATATCTCGTAGATCTTATCGTGTTGGTCCTCCTATATGCCCTCGTCTTTTTTAGGAAGTGGAGATCCCAGGGCAAAGATCGTCTGCTCGTCAACACCCTTATGTATATGTACCTCTCTTTGGTGCTCTATTTTACTATGATGCCGGTGGTCACATCTATCCCATCCATATTGGACCACCGCTATAAGCCTATGAATCTGGTACCGTTCATCGACGTTTCTTTAGGGAGAGGGGACTTTTTCAGGCAAGTGGGCTTGAATGTCATCATGACCATGCCCTTCGGCTTCCTGTTTCCTCTGACCCGGAACAAAAGGGCCAAATTCGGTGTGACGGTGTTTTCCTGCTTTTTGATGAGCCTGGGCATCGAGCTGCTGCAGCCGTTCTTTGACCGCTCCTCGGACATCACGGATCTGATCACGAATGTGACAGGCGGAGCGCTGGGCTATGGCCTTTATGTCCTTTTTAGGCCGGTCACCTTCTGGGTCTTGGAGCATTTACAGACCCGATGAGAGAAAACCGGACCCCCGCGGGAGGCTAAGCCCTCCGCAGGGGTCCGTTATCTCTGACCGGCAGTCTCAGCCGCAGCAGTAGAGGAACACGCAGGCGTAGTGGAGGGCGCTGCCTGCCAGCACGAAGAGATGCCAGATAACGTGCATATACGGTCCGTTCTTTTTGTAGAAATAGATACCCACCGTATAGGCCACTCCCCCGGCCACCAGCAGCAGGAGCCCCACCGGCGGCAGGAGCCGCACAACCGGCCGGATCGCCAGCACCACCAGCCACCCCATCACCAGATACAGCGCCACGGACAGATGGCTCTTGCCGTGGGACATGGTGACTACCCGGGAGATGATGCCCGCCGCCGCCAGGGCGGTGTTGACGGCGCACAGGGTCCAGCCCAGCCAGCCGCCGATGACCATCAGGGAGATGGGGATATAGGTCCCCAAGATCAGCAGGAAGATGGAGCAGTGGTCCCAGATGCGCAGCTGCCGCTTCCGCTCCGGCACGCCGGCGGCGTGGTAGATCGTGGACGCGCTGTAGAGGAAGAGCAGGCTGGCGCTATACAGCACCGCGCTGACGAAAGCCAACACACTGCCGGCCAGAGCGGAACGGACCAGCAGCGCCGCCGTCCCCACCGCCGCCAGCACCGCGCCGATGCCGTGGGTCAGTACATTATAGGTCTCCTCCTGGAAGGTCTGGGGCCGGTCACGTCCTTTGGTCCGCGCCATCCCCTCCCGCAGCAGGTCGAGGGCATCCTTCTGATAGGGTCTTGCCATACTATGAGCCATAAAAGCACCTCCTAGTTGTGCTGAACGCTTTATCACCTAGTGTTATATATTAGTATACAATGATATGTCCATCATGTCAAGCCATTCCAACGGATTTTCTGACGGCGGGCCATATTATTTTTGCGGGAGGCTTGCAGTCTATGACAAAATCGGCTATACTTGGGGAAAAAGGAGGTGCAGTCCCCATGTTCTACGATCCCGCCCAGCTAGAGGAGCATCTGCGGCAGTGGGAGGAGCAGCTGGAGAGCGCCGCGCTGCCCCCTTGGGAGGCGCTGCCAGACCTGCCGCTGTATATGGACCAGGTGCTGCTGCTGTTGGAGCAGTATCTGCCCAGGGAGCGCTTCACCGCCAGCATCGTCAACAACTATGTCCGCATGAAGGTGATGCCGGCCCCGGTGAAGAAGAAGTATACCCGGGTCCATCTGGCCTATCTCATCATGATCTGCGTCCTGAAGCAGAGTCTCTCCATCGCCTGCATCCAGCGGATGCTGGCTATGGACCTGCCGCCGGAGCAGGTCCGGCTGCGCTATAACGACTTCGTCCAGCGGCACCACGAGATCTCCTGCTACCTGGCGGAGCAGCTCCGGGCCGCCGCGCCGCCCCTCTTCCGCTTCTCCCAGGAGGAGCCCGTGGAGGTGCTGGCGGTGGGCACGGCCCTGATGGCCAACCTGACCCAGAGCTTCACGGAGCAGCTGCTCCTATGGGGGGCATCCGATGCCGGCAGCGAACAGTAAGCAGGCGCTCCTACAGCGCTATTTCGGCTACACCGCCTTCCGGGAGGGCCAGGAGCCGGCGATCGACGCCCTGCTCCAGGGCCGGGACGTGCTGTCCATCATGCCCACCGGGGCGGGCAAGTCCATCTGCTACCAGCTCCCCGCCCTCTGCCTGCCGGGGATGGCCCTGGTGGTGTCGCCCCTCATCTCCCTGATGCGGGACCAGGTGGAGGGACTGCGGCAGGTCGGCATCGCCGCCGGATGCCTCAACAGCTCCCTGGAGGACCGGGACTACCGGGACACCTGCCGGGAGGCGGCGGCGGGGCGGTGCGTCCTGCTCTATGTGGCCCCGGAGCGGCTGCTCTCTCCGGGCTTCGCGGCCATGGCCCAGGACCTGTCCATCTCCCTGGTGGCGGTGGACGAGGCCCACTGCGTCTCCCAGTGGGGCCAGGACTTCCGGCCCAGCTACACCCGGATCCGGGACTTCGTGGACGCCCTGCCCCACCGGCCCCCGGTGGGGGCCTTCACCGCCACCGCCACCCCCCAGGTCCGGGAGGACATCCGGGAGAAGCTGGGGCTCCGGGACCCGTTCCTACAGGTGACCGGCTTCGACCGGAAAAATCTCTTCTTCGAGGTCCGGCAGCCCACCAGTAAGCGGACAGCCCTCTTCGAGTTCATCCAGCAGCATAAGGACCAGAGCGGCATCGTCTACTGCTCGACCCGGAAAACGGTGGAGGAGGTCCACGCCTTCCTGACGAAGCGGGACATCGCCGCCGCCCGCTATCACGCCGGCCTGTCCCCGGAGGAGCGCGCCGCCGGACAGGACGCCTTCCTCCAGGGGGCGGTGCCGGTGATGGTGGCCACCAACGCCTTCGGCATGGGCATCGACAAGCCGGACGTCCGGTATGTGCTGCACTATAATATGCCCAAGGACCTGGAGAGCTATTACCAGGAGGCAGGCCGGGCGGGCCGGGATGGGGACAGCGCCCACTGCCTCCTGCTCTATGGCAGCGGCGATGTGCAGACCGATCAGTTCCTCATCCGGCTGCGAGACGAATCGGTGGACAGCAGTGACGCGGCTTACCAGGCCCGTGTCGCCCGGGACGAGGCCCGCCTGCGGCGGATCACCGCCTACTGCCACACCGCCGGCTGCCTGCGCCATGAGCTACTGGACTACTTCGGGGAGACCTCCCCCACCCAATGCGGCCACTGCGGCAGCTGCCTGGGGGACTCCCTGGACATCACCATCGACGCCCAGAAGATCCTCAGCTGCGTCAAGCGGACCGGCGAGCGGTTCGGGGCGGGCATGATCGCCGACATCCTCCAGGGCGCGGACACGGAGCGCATCCGCTCCTGGCAGCTGACACGCCAGACCACCTACGGCCTGCTGAAGGACCTGCGCAAGCAGGCGATCCTGGACCGCATCCGCTACCTGATCAGCTGCGGCTGTCTGGTCCAGAGCGTCGGGGAATACCCCGTCCTGTCCCTGGGACCGGCGGCGAAGGGGGTGCTGTTCCATGGGGAGCGGCTCGCCATGCGCACCCAGGCCAAGGAGGCCGCGCCGGCGGAGGCGTATCCGGTGGACGAGGCGCTGCTGGCTCGTCTCCGGGCCCTGCGGGGGGAGCTGGCCCGGAAGCAGGGGGTGCCGGCCTATGTCATCTTCCCGGACAAGACCCTCCGGGAGCTCTGCCGCCTCCGGCCGGACAGCCAGGCCGCGCTGCTGCGGGTCAGCGGCGTGGGGGAACACAAGGCCCAGCGCTACGGGGAGCTGTTCCTGGAGGAGATCCGCGCCTACCAGGAGGCAGCCCGGTGAGGCGCCGCATAAATATACATATATACCGCATATCTTGCACAGGGACGCCGCCCGGGGCGGCGTCCTTTCCCGTCCCACCACCGGAACGGTGCAGGTCTATAGGGCCTGCCGCTTTTTACCAAGCTTTGGTGAGATCGTTAGAAACTAGCAAAAAGACCGGCAGAAGATCGTGCAGTTTGCGGATTGCATAAATATTCGCTTTTGTTGTATGATTTGTACACAACAAAACGCCCCTCTGACGGGGCGAACGGAGGAATACACCATGAAGAAAGATATCAAGAAGATCGTTCTCGCCTATTCCGGCGGACTGGATACATCCATCATCATCCCCTGGCTGAAGGAGAACTACAACGACCCGGAGATCATCGCCGTGGCCGCCGACGTGGGCCAAGGGGACGAGCTGGAGGGGCTCCATGAGAAGGCCGCCAAGACCGGCGCGGCCAAGCTGTACATCGCCGATCTGGTGGACGAGATGGTGGACGATGTGATCGTCCCCTCCATGATGATGGGGGCCAAGTACGAGGACTACCTCTTGGGCACCGCCTTCGCCCGGCCCATCATCGCCAAGAAGCTGGTGGAGATCGCCAAGGCCGAGGGGGCCGACGCTATCGCCCACGGCTGCACCGGCAAGGGCAACGACCAGATCCGCTTCGAGCTGGCCATCAAGCGCTTCGCCCCGGAGATGACCATCATCGCCCCCTGGCGGGAGTGGGACATCAAGGGCCGGGACGAGGAGATCGACTACGCCGAGGCCCACAACGTGCCCCTGAAGATCAGCCGGGAGACCAGCTACTCCAAGGACAAGAACCTCTGGCACCTGAGCCACGAGGGCCTGGACTTGGAGGACCCGGCCAATGAGCCCAAGTACGACGTGCCCGGCTTCCTGGAGATGGGCGTCTCCCCCGCCGCCGCTCCCGACGAGGCCACCTATGTCACCCTGGACTTTGAGAAGGGCTGGCCCGTGGCCCTGGACGGGGAGAAGATGAAGGCCAGCGACATCATCCGCAAGCTGAACCAGCTGGGCGGGGCCAACGGCATCGGCCTTCTGGACATCGTGGAGAACCGGATGACCGGCATGAAGGACCGGGGCGTCTACGAGACCCCCGGCGGCGCAATCCTCTACCGGGCCCACGAGGTGCTGGAGATGATCACCATCGACAAGGACACCGCCCACATGAAGCGGAAGCTGGCAGTGGACTTCGCCGACCTGGTGTACAACGGCAAGTGGTTCACCCCCCTGCGGGAGGCCCTCCAGGCCTTCGCCGTGGCCACCCAGGCCCACGTCACCGGCACCGTGAAGCTGAAGCTCTACAAGGGCAACATCATCACCGCCTCCGTCACCTCTCCCGAGACCCTCTACTCCGAGCAGATCGTCACCTTCCAGGAGAGCGACTATAACCAGAACGATGCCACCGGCTTCATCAACCTCTGGGGCCTGCCCGATACCATCCTGGCCCTGCGGGACCAGGGCAAGCTGTGAGCGGTCCGAAAAACTGCACATTCTGCTAAAGGGGAGGCACACTCCCCTTTAGCTCCTTTATCCCTGATCACAAGCAGAAAGGATCTTTTGCCATGAAACTCTGGTCCGGCCGGTTCCAGAAGGACACCGACGCCCTGGTCAACGACTTCAACGCCTCCATCGCTTTCGACTCCCGGCTCTACCGGGAGGATATCTCCGGCTCCGTCGCCCACGCGGCCATGCTGGGGGAGCAGGGCATCATCTCCCGGGAGGACTGCGACACCATCATCGCCGGCCTCCTGTCCATCCTCCAGGATATCGAGGCGGGGAAGATCTCCTTCGACCCGGAGATGGAGGACATCCATATGAACGTGGAGGCCCTGCTCACCGAGCGCGTCGGCGATGCCGGCAAGCGCCTCCACACCGCCCGCAGCCGCAACGACCAGGTGGCCGTGGACCTGCGGCTCCACCTCCGCCGGGAGATCGAGGAGATCGCCGGCATGGTCCTGGACCTCCAGACGGTCCTCTGCCGCCAGGCCAAGGCCCACCAGAACACGGTGATGCCCGGCTACACCCACCTCCAGCGGGCCCAGCCCATCTCCTTCGCCCACCATCTGATGGCCTACGCCAATATGCTCTGCCGGGACGTGACCAGGCTGGAGGACTGCCGGACCCGGATGAACTTCTGCCCCCTGGGCTCCGGGGCCCTGGCGGGGACCACCTACCCCATCGACCGCTGGCAGACCGCCGGCACCCTGGGCTTCGCCGCCCCTATGGAGAACAGCCTGGACGGCGTCAGCGACCGGGACTATGTGATCGAGCTTTTAAGCGCCCTGGCCACCCTGATGATGCACCTGAGCCGCTTTGCGGAGGAGATCATCCTCTGGTCCTCCTGGGAGTTCAAGTTCATCGAGCTGGACGATGCCTACGCCACCGGCTCCTCCATCATGCCCCAGAAGAAGAACCCGGACGTGGCGGAGCTGGTCCGGGGCAAGACGGGTCGGGTCTACGGCGACCTGGTCAGCCTGTTGACCACTATGAAGAGCCTGCCCCTGGCGTACAACAAGGATATGCAGGAGGACAAAGAGCCGGTGTTCGACGCGGTGGATACGGTGAAGATGTGCCTGCCGGTGTTCACCGCCATGATCGACACCATGCGGGTCCTGCCGGAGAACATGCGCCGCGCCGCCGGCCGGGGCTTCATCAACGCCACCGACTGCGCCGACTACTTGACCCGCAAGGGCCTGCCCTTCCGGGACGCCTACAAGATCACCGGCCAGCTGGTCTACCTCTGCACGGAGCGGGGCCTCACCCTGGAGGAGCTGCCCCTAGAGGACTTCCAGGGCTTCTCCCCCCTCTTTGAGGAGGACGTCTACCAGGCGCTGGACCTGGAGGCCTGCATGGCCCAGCGAAAGAGCTTCGGCGGCCCGGCCCCGGAAGAGACGGCCCGGCAGATCCGCAACATGGAGACCTTCATCGCTGCCCGGCGGCATCCATAAGGGAGGGGACTATGAACAAGCCAAAGATCTATATCGACGGCCGGGAGGGCACCACCGGCCTCCAGATCTATGACCGGCTGGCAGGCCGGGAGGATGTGGAACTGCTGCTGATCGATGAGGACAAGCGGAAGGACACTGCCGAGCGAAAGAAGTTCCTCAACGCGGCGGACCTGGTGTTCCTCTGCCTGCCGGACGCCGCCGCCAAGGAGGCCGTGTCCCTCATCGAGAACCAGCATACACGGGTCATCGACGCCTCCACCGCCCACCGCACCGCACCCGGCTGGGTCTATGGATTTCCCGAGCTCTCCGGCCAGCGGGAGAAGATTCGATCAGCCCGGCTGGTGGCCAACCCCGGCTGCTACGCCACCGGGTTCATCTCCCTGGTGCGGCCCCTGGTGGAGCGGGGCGTGCTGTCCCCCAAGGCCCGGCTCACCTGCCACGCCCTCTCCGGCTACACCGGCGCGGGGAAAAAGGCCATCGCCCAGTACGAGGCCCCGGACCGGGACAAGGAGCTGGACAGCCCCCGCCATTACGCTGTGTCTCTCACCCACAAGCACCTGCCGGAGATGGCGGCGGTGACGGGACTGGAGCGCCCGCCTATCTTTATGCCCATGATCTGCGACTACCCCCAGGGCATGGTGGTCACCGTGCCCCTCTGGGCAGAAGATCTGACCGGAGAGGCGTCTATCGAGAGCCTGCGGGCGCTGTACGCGGACTACTATGCCGGCGGCCTGGTGGCGCTCCGCCCCGCCGATGCTCCCGCCTGCGGCTTCATCGGCTCCAACAATTTGGCGGGGCAGGACACCCTCCAGATCTTTGTCAACGGCAGCGAGGGGCGCTTCCTGCTCAGCGCCCGGCTGGACAACCTGGGCAAGGGCGCCTCCGGTGCGGCAGTCCAAAATATGAATATCATGCTGGGCTTTGACGAATGCACGGGGCTCGCCCTGTAGCTATCCCAGGCATACTTTCCATTGAACATATTAGGTAAGGGGTAACTCACTATGAAACAAATCCCTGGCGGCATCTGTGCCGCGCAAGGATTCCGGGCTGCCGGGGTCCATGTGGGCGTCAAGACCCACAACACCCAGAAGAAGGACGTAGCCCTCATCGTCTCCGATGTGGACTGCGCCGCGGCGGCGGTGTTCACCACCAACGTGGTCAAGGCCGCGCCGATCCATGTGACGAAAGCCCATCTGGCGGACGGTACGGCCCGCGCCGTGATCTGCAACAGCGGCAACGCCAATGCCTGCGCCCCCCAGGGGGAGGAGAACGCGGAGCGGATGTGCGCCGCCGCGGCAAAGGCCATCGGCTGCGCACAGGAGGCCGTCATGGTAGCCTCCACCGGCGTCATCGGCCAGACCATCAACGTAAAGGTCATCGAGGAGGGCGTCCCCGCCCTCTATGCCGGCCTGGAGCGGAGCGACGCCGCCAGCGATGCCGCCGCCCACGCCATCATGACCACCGACACGGTGAAGAAGGAGGTGGCCTTTGAGGCGGAGATCGGCGGCAAGACCGTCCGCATCGGCGGCATCGCCAAGGGCAGCGGCATGATCCACCCCAATATGGGCACCATGCTCTGCTTCATCACCACCGACTGCGCCATCTCCGCCCCCATGCTGGATGCCGCCCTTCACCAGGTGGCCCGGGTCAGCTTCAACCGGATCAGCGTGGACGGGGACACCTCCACCAACGACACCTGCCTGGTCCTGGCCAACGGCCTGGCGGGCAACGCCCCCATCACCGCCCCCGGCGGGGACTTCGACGCCTTCGCAGCGGTCCTCACCGCCCTCTGCACCGCCCTGGCCCGGATGATGGCTAAGGACGGCGAGGGGGCCAAGCACCTCATCACCTGCACCGTCACCGGGGCCCGGGACGAGGGGCAGGCGGAGACCATCGGCAAGAGCGTCATCTCCTCCACCCTGACCAAGGCGGCCATCTTCGGCTGCGACGCCAACTGGGGCCGGGTCCTCTGCGCTATGGGCTACTCTGGGGAGACCTTCGACCCGGAGCGGGTGGATGTGGCCTTCCGGTCCGCCGCCGGGGAGATCGCGGTCTGTGAAAAGGGCCGGGGCCTGGCCTTTGACGAGGACCTGGCCAAGAAGATCCTCACCGAGGATGAGGTCGTCATCGCCATCGCCATGGGCGAGGGGTCCGGGACCTGCACCTGTTGGGGCTGCGATATCACCTACGACTATATCAAGATCAACGGCGACTACCGCACCTGACGCAGAGAGAGGGAGGGATCTTTATCAGTCTGAAAAAGAAGACCGTGCTGCTGTGGCTGTTGGTGCCCCTCTGCCTGGCTGTGACGATCGCGCTGCGTTTCGCCATGGACCGGGTCCAGGTGGACTATCAGGAGGTCCAGGCCACGGTGGTCAGCTCCCGCACGGTCCAGCGCCGGGTGGCCGGCAGCACCACGACCTCCTATGAGGTGGTAGTCTCCTACCTAGGGAAGGAGTACGACCTGAAAAACGCCCACAACTCCTACTCCTACCGGAAGGGCCAGGCCGTCACGGCCTACCTGGCCAACGGGAATCTCTACGCCAACGTGGAGGGCATCACCAGCACCACGCCGGTGGCCATGCTCTACTTCGCCTTTCTTTTCACCACCTTCGCCCTGCTGGTCGGCATCCCCTTCTACCTGGACCGGGAGAAGAAAAAGCTGGCGAGGGCCCAGGAGAGGCCCCGGACCGGCGGCGCCGAGGACTTTAGGCGGGCCCTCTCGGAGCGGGACCCCCGCTACAGAGGATAAGGCATATGAGCAAGAAAGTCCTGCTGACCGGCTGCGCCCTGGTCCTCTGTTTGCTCATCGCCGCCAGCCTCTTCCTGCTGGCCAAGCGGAGCGGCAGCGTCTACCAAGAGGTGGAGGCCACCGTCCTCTCCTCCCAGCAGAGCTACCGCCGGGACGGCGACGCCCGCCGGGCCGTCAGCCTGGTCCGGGTGGAGCATGAGGGGCGGCAGTACGACCTCCGGGGCCCAGTGGACTACCAGGACTACCTGCCAGGGGAGACCATCACCGCCTACCTGGCGGGGGCGCGGATGTACGCCGACCCGGCGTCCATCACCCCGGAGCCGGCCCTGGTCATCGCCTACTTCGCCTCCCTGGCAGCCGCCTTCCTGGCGGCGGCCCTCTTTCTGGTCTCCCTGGCCTTCCCCTGCCGCAAAGAGGAGGAGGCAAGCTAAAAATCGTCGTTCTGGAGGATATCCCTATGGAATTTTCCCATGTTGACAGGGCCACGGTCCTGGCGGAGGCCCTGCCCTATATCCGCAAGTACAACGGCAAGACCGTCGTAGTGAAATACGGCGGCAACGCCATGATCTCCCAGGAGCTGCGCCAGGCGGTGATCTCCGACATCGTGCTGCTGAGCCTGGTGGGCATCCGGGTGGTGGTGGTCCACGGCGGCGGGCCGGAGATCAGCGAGCTGCTGAAGAAGACCGGCAAGGAGAGCCGGTTCATCAACGGCCTCCGCTACACCGACCAGGAGACCATGGACATCGTCCAGATGGTCCTCTGCGGCCGGCTGAACAAGGACCTGACCGCCATGGTCAACCGGGCCGGCGGCCGGGCTGTGGGCCTGTGCGGCCTGGATGACAGCCTCTTCCAGGCGGTGCGCCTGGCCCAGGACGGAGTGGACTACGGCTTCGTGGGGGAGATCACCGCCGTGGCCCCGGAGGTGGTGAAAAACGCCCTGGACAACGGCCTGATCCCGGTCATCTCCTCGGTGGCCACCGGGGTGGACGCCCCGTGCAGCTACAACATCAACGCCGACACCGCCGCTGCCAAGCTGGCTATGTCCATCGGCGCGGCCAAGCTGATCCTGCTGACGGACATCCGGGGCCTGCTCCGGGACAAGAACGATGAAGACACCCTCATCCCCGAGGTCCGGGTCTCCGAGGTGCCCCGGCTGGTGAAGGAGGGCATCATCTCTGGCGGCATGATCCCCAAGGTGGACTGCTGCGTGGAGGCTGTGCGCAACGGGGTGGCCCGGACCCATATCCTGGATGGCCGCCTGCCCCACTCTATCCTGATCGAGGTCCTGTCCCATGCCGGCATCGGCACGATGATATGGTAATATAGGAGGAATTTTTCCGATGAACTTTGCGCAGATCAAGGCTCTGGACAGCCAATTCGTCATGCAGACCTACGCCCGCCACCCCATCGCCATCGACCACGGCCAGGGGGCCACCCTCTGGGACACCGAGGGGCGGCAGTACATCGACTTCACCAGCGGCATCGGCGTCTGCTCCGTGGGCTACAACAATGAGCGCTGGACCGCCGCCATCACGGAGCAGATCCACAAGCTGCCCCACATCTCCAACCTCTTCTACACCGAGCCCTATGCCCGGCTGGCGGAGATCGTCTGCCACCGCAGCGGCATGGCCCGGGCCTTCTTCGGCAACTCCGGCGCGGAGGCCAACGAGGGGGCCATCAAGCTGGCCCGGAAGTACAGCTTCGACAAGTACGGCAAGGGCCGGGGCACCGTCATCACCTTGGTCAACTCCTTCCATGGCCGGACCATGACCACCCTCACCGCCACCGGCCAGGACCACTACCACGAGTTCTTCTTCCCCTTCCCCGAGGGCTTCCGCTACGTCCCCGCCGGGGATATGGGGGCCCTGGAGGCGGCCTGGGGGGACGATGTGTGCGCCGTGATGATGGAGATGATCCAGGGCGAGGGCGGCGTGTTCCCCCTGGAGAAGAGCTATGTCCAGGCGGCGGAGAAATTCTGCCGGGACCATGACGTCCTTCTGATCGTGGATGAGGTCCAGACCGGCATCTGCCGCACCGGCACCTTCTTTGCCCACCAGCAGTTCGATATCCACCCCGACATCGTGACCTTCGCCAAGGGCATCGCCGGCGGCGTGCCC
This sequence comes from uncultured Clostridia bacterium, assembly GCA_947173485.1. Lineage (GTDB taxonomy): Bacteria > Bacillota > Clostridia > Oscillospirales > Oscillospiraceae > CAMWFH01. The sequence continues at coordinate 47,877 of CAMWFH010000004.1, forward strand.
CTGGGAGGGATGCTGGCGGCGGAGGGTTGCGCCAACGTCCTCCAGGCCGGCAACCACGGCTCCACCTTCGGCGGCAACCCCATCGCCTGCGCCGCCGGCCTGGCGGTGATGGAGATCCTGGACGATGCCCTGATGGCCGAGGTGGCCCGGAAGGGCGAGCATATCCGCCAGACCATCGCCGGGTTCGGCAGTCCCTATGTGTCCGGCGTCCGGGGCATGGGACTGATGATCGGCGTGGGCATCCAGGGGATGACCCACAAGGAGCTGTGCGGCAAGCTGCTGGAGCGGGGGCTCATGACCCTCACCGCCGGCAAGGACACCCTGCGCCTGCTGCCGCCTCTGGTGATCAGCCAGGAGGAGATCGACCAGGGCCTGGCGATCATGGCGGACGTTTTGAAGGCGTGAGCGGGCCTATAGAAAGAGAAAGGGGACATATCCTATGCAAAACAAGCACTTATTGAAGCTGCTGGACCTGAGCCGGGAGGAGATCCGTGAGATCCTGGACCTGGCGGACCAGCTGAAATACGACCAGAAGCACGGCATCGACCACCAGGTCCTGAAGGGCAAGACCCTGGCGATGATCTTTGAGAAGAACTCCACCCGGACCCGGGTGTCCTTCGAGGTGGGGATGTTCCAGCTGGGGGGCCACGCCCTGTTCCTCTCCAGCAAGGACAGCCAGCTGGGCCGGGGGGAACCCATCGAGGACACCGCCCGGGTCCTGGGCCGCTACTGCGACGGCATCATGATCCGCACCTTCGGCCAGGACACCGTAGAGAAGCTGGCCCAGTACGCCGGCATCCCCGTGATCAACGGCCTCACCGACTTCTGCCACCCCTGTCAGGTGCTGGCGGACCTGATGACCATCCGGGAGCACAAGGCGGAGCTGGAGGGTCTGAACGTCTGCTACATCGGCGACGGCAACAACATGGCCAACTCCATCATCGTTGGCTGCATGAAGTGCGGCATGAACGTCTCCATCGCCTGCCCCAACAGCTACCGGCCTGACGGGGCGGTCCTGGAGTTCGTCAAGAGCGTCCAAGACGCTACGTTCACTCTGACCGACGATGTCCTCGCCGCCGCCCGTGATGCGGACGTGATCTTCACCGACGTGTGGGCCTCCATGGGCATGGAGGACGAGGTGAAGGCCCGCCGGGAGGCCTTTATGGGCTACCAGGTCAATGACGCCGTCATGGCCGCGGCCCACCCGGACTGCATGGTCCAGCACTGCCTGCCCGCCCACCGGGGGGAGGAGATCACCGCCGAGGTCTTTGAGGCCCACGCCCAGGAGATCTTCGACGAGGCGGAGAACCGCCTCCACGCCCAGAAGGCCGTGATGGCCCTGCTGATGAAATAAGGCCGTATCATCCTGCCGTGTACCAACTGTGCGGGCCGTAGCCTAGAGAGCTATGGCCCGCACTTTGTCGGCTCTAAATGTTTAGAAAATCGTCAAATTGACTATTGCAAAGTATTTTTATTTCTGTTACTATAACTACTTATCATGTATGTCACCATAAGAGAAAAAGGAGGACGGATATCCCATGAACGAAAAAGCGGCTCCTCAGGAGAACAAGATGGGCACCATGCCCGTTTCCCGTCTGCTGGTCACCATGGCCCTGCCTATGATGCTGTCCATGCTGGTCCAGGCCCTGTACAACATCGTAGACAGCATCTTCGTCTCCCATGTCAGCGAGGACGCCCTCACCGCCGTGGGGCTGGCCTTCCCTGTCCAGAACCTGATGATCTCCATCGCGGTGGGCCTGGGCGTAGGCATGGGGGCCCTGCTCTCTCGGGCCCTGGGGGCCGGCGACCGGAAGCGGGCCGACCAGGTGGGGCTGACCGGCGTCCTGCTGGTCCTGTTCAGCTCCCTGTTCTTCGTCGTGTTCGGCCTGTTCTTCGCCAGATGGTACTATGTCATCCAGATCGATGACGCCGCGGTCCAGCACTTCGGCGGGGACTACCTGTCCATCGTGGCCAGCCTGTCCACCGCCTGCTTTGCCCAGGTCGTGCTGGAGCGGCTGCTCCAGTCCACAGGCCGCACCTTCTACAGCATGATCACCCAGAGCACCGGGGCCATCATCAACATCATCCTGGACCCCATCATGATCTTCGGTTACTTCGGCTGCCCCCGGCTGGAGGCCGCCGGCGCGGCCTGGGCCACCGTGATCGGACAGGCCGTAGCGGCGCTGATGGCCCTCTGGTTCAATCTGAAGAAGAACCCGGATATCCACCTGACCTTCCGGGGCTTCCGGCTGGAGGGCGAGGTGATCGGCCAGATCTTTACCATCGGCCTGCCCTCCACCGTCATGAGCGCCATCGGCTCGGTGCTGACCTTCTTCATGAACCAGATCCTGATCGTGTTCACCAAGACCGCCTCCACCGTGTTCAGCACCTACTTCAAGCTGCAGAGCTTCGCCTTCATGCCGATCTTCGGCCTGAACGGCGCTATCATCCCCATCATCGCCTACAACTACGGCGCCAAGAACCGCCGGCGCATCGTGGCCACCGTCCGGCTGGGGATGGCCTTTGCCGTGAGCGTGATGCTGGTGGGGCTGGCGATCTTCCAGCTGCTCCCCGCCACGCTGCTGGGGATGTTCAACGCCTCGGAGGATATGCTGGCGATCGGCGTCCCGGCCCTGCGGATCATCAGCGTCTGCTTCCCCTTCGCTGGCTTCAGCATCATCGCCTCCTCCGCCTTCCAGGCCCTGGGGCGCAGTATGCTCAGTCTCTGGATGTCCCTGATCCGCCAGCTGGTGGTCCTGCTGCCGGCCGCCTACCTACTCTCCCTCACCAAGGTCTTAGACCTGGTCTGGCTGTCCTTCCCCATCGCGGAGTGCTTCAGCGTGGCGCTGTGCATCCTCTTCCTGCTGCGGATCTGGAAGCAGGTGGTCAGTCCCCTGCCCGACGGCGCGCCGGTGCGGTGAGGCCCACTCCCCCAGACACGAACGGCCGCCCCCGGCGCGGTATGCGCCAGGGGCGGTCTTTAGTTTGTTGTATACATCCTGTCTGTGTAAGTTTCTATACAGTCCACATGTTCGATCATCGTATGCTTAGGCTTCTGCTTCATAGGGTCAAGGACGAAATCAAGGCCATTTTTCCGGGCCATCTTGATAGTAGGAAGAAAGTCGCTGTCGCCCGCGATCAAAACGATCTGGTCCACATGGTGGCCATAAGCTAAGGAGGCCACATCCAATCCGACCCGCATATCAACGCCCTTCTGCTTCACATCAAGGCGGAAATCATCCTCTGTCAGTGTGCCTACTGTTTTCGTCCCAGCGATCAGCGCACCCAATACATGATCTTTCAATATGTATGCCGCCGTTGTTTCCGCCAGCTCCCCCATCCGCAGTGCCGTCCGGTATTTTTCTGATATGCTGCGGTAAAAATCATTTGACCACCGCGTCCCCGGCAAGGCGGCATGATCGATCTCCACACCGGTAAGAGGGTGCTTGATCGACCGGGTCATCGGAGGACAGTCATAGTAGAAAATACGGTATAATTCCCGTGGTTCCTTTGGCTCACTGATATGCAGCATACAGTAACGGTACAGCTCGTCGGCACGGTCCTTTGCAGACCGTTTTCCCCACAGGTCGATAGACCTGACGCGATAATAGCCCCCATCGACCAAAATAGCCGTCTTTTTCGTCCGCATGGAGATCATACATCTACCCCCAGAAAAAACCCTTGAGGTCAGCACATCCCGAAAGGTGGGAGGCCTTGCCCAAGGGTTGAACAAATACTGCTGCGAGCAACTCTCGTAGCATCTACTATAGTATGCGACTCACTCCATTTTGTCAACAGACATTTTTTGTCTTATATCCTCAGCCCCCTGCCCGATGGTGCGCCGGTGCGGTGAGGGACCAGCTTCGGGAAAGTCTTATAGAAACCTTAAGGATATCTTCTGATATTTCCAACAAGATCCCTCTTGCATGACCGCCGCTGACGATATATAATAGGACACAGGATGAAAAGAGCCGTCCCGGCGGCACTTTTACGATATGAAAGAACAGGAGGCGTTTCCGTTGGACCTGCGTTTTGATGAGATCACCGCTGATATCTTGGCACATCCCCTGTTCCAGGGCCTGAAGGAGCATTGCCACCACGGGAAAGAGAACACCCTCTACGACCACTCTCTGAGCACCGCCTACTGCGCCTATCGCCTGGCGCTGCGGTTCCACCTGCCGGAGGACCGGGTCCGCGCCGTCACCCGGGCCGCCCTGCTCCACGACTTCTTCCTCTATGACTGGCGGAGCGAGGCTCACCGCCGCTTCGTGCAGCAGTACAAGGGCTGGCACCGGATCGCCCGTATGCACGCTTTCACCCACGGCGCCCTGGCCGCCCGCCGGGCCAGCCGCCGCTTCGACCTGGACGACCGGCAGCGGGCCGCCATCACCTGCCATATGTTCCCCCTGGCCCCTATGCCCAAGAGCGCGGAGGGCTGGATCTTGACCCTGGCGGACAAGATGGTGGCCTCCCGTGAGGTCTCCGCCTCCATGATGTGCAAGGTACGCCGGCTCTACCCCAGGCACAGCGTCGCATGAGCTTTCAAAAGCGCGTTTCCCCCCAGGGAGACGCGCTTTTTGCATAGATGCTTTATGCTGATAAAGGGCAGCAAGATCTGGGTCAAAAGATCGTACAAAATGCAGTCTGTTTTTTTAACAGAAATTTGGTATACTAAGGATAAGAGATCGTGTCTTATAGGAATGGGGGGATATATCATGGCAACGAAGAGCATCCTAAAGACCATCCATATCAGATCTCCCAAAAGCGCCAAAAGGCTGGTGTCCGCTTTGGAAAACGCCGCTGGTAAAGCCTCCGCAGAGGTGCATCTGCGGCAAGCGGTCTCCGATGCCAGCCGAAGTGACATCCGAAAAATGTTTGGCGGCGAAAAATGACGGGATATAAGCTCATAAATTTGAAACTGATGGTGGAGGAGGTCGGAGAGGACACCGCGAAAGCCGTTCTCTCCACTTTTTCCTGTCCATTGAATGGGGACGTTGAGAGCTTTCTCCGTTTGAAAGCGATCGATTTTGCAAAACAGGGCCTGTCCCAGACCCACTTGGTCATAGCGCCGTATAAGCAGCAGCCTGTCCTTGTTGGATATTTTACCTTAGCCAATAAATATATCACAGTATCCGCTAAAAATATGAGCAATACGCAGAGAAAGCGGTTAGCAAAATTCTCGATCTTCAACAACGCCCTCCGTGCCTACTGTCTATCCGCACCATTGATCGCACAGCTTGGGAAAAATTACGCGAATGGATATGATGTGCTGATCTCTGGCGATGAGCTGCTTTATCTAGCCTGCCGCAAAATATCTGCCGTACAGTTGGACCTGGGAGGGCGGTTCGCTTATCTGGAATGTGAGGACAAGCCCCGGCTGATCGAGTTCTATACTAGGAACGGTTTCTGCGCATTTGACACACGCCGTTTGGATGGAGACGAGACTGGCATAGACGGCAGCTATCTAGTACAGATGTTGAAGTACATACAGTCTTGACGGACCGCCTTCGATATCACAGGTACCGAAGGCGGCTTTTTATGATCGTTTGGAAAACGTTGAACGGATAGCCGCTGCCGCCTCGAAAAGCACCTGATCTTGGCAGACGGCAGGGATGTAAACCACCGGTTAGCAGAAAAATAAGCGGCAGATGGTGGCCCGGACCGGGGCAGGCTGGTATGATAGGGGCACAAAAGGAGGTCGGTATCATGACGACAGGACAGCGCATCGCTGCCAAACGTAAGGAGCTGGGACTGTCCCAGGAGGCCCTGGGAGAGCAGCTGGGGGTCTCCCGGCAGTCCATCTATAAATGGGAGAGCGATACCTCGCTGCCGGAGGTGGAAAAGCTGGTGGCTTTGAGCCGGCTCTTCCATGTGCCGGTGGGCTGGCTCCTGGGCGTGGAGGAGGAGAGCGGGGAACTGGGCGAGGGGCAGATACAGGTGATGGAGGAGCTGCTGCGCCGCTGCCAGGCCGAGGCGGAGGCGCGGCAGCGGGACCGGCTGGAGGAGCAGGTAGAGGCCCTGGTCACCGCCCGGCTGGCGGAGGCCGCGCCACCCAAAAAGCGCTGGTGGGAGCGGCGGAGCCGGATGGGGCTCTATGTGGTGGCAGCGCTGGTGGTGTATCTCTGCGTGTCCAGGATGTTCCAGCGGCTGGACGACTTGCAGCTGCGCTGTGACGGCCTGTCCAACTCCCTGGGCGAGGTCACCTACAGCGTGGACCGGCAGATCGGCGCTATCACCGGCCGGGTGGAGAGCATCCTAAAGAGCCAGAACAGCCTGACCGCCGACTACAGCGCGGAGCTGGTCTCCCTGGACCCGGCGGCCAACACAGCCACCTTCTCCCTCCGGGTGGTGCCCAAGACCTATACATCGGACCTGCTGGTCTACTTCCAGGCGGACAGCGGCGGTGCCCCGGTGGAGATCCCCGTAACGGAGGACGCCGAACGGACCTACGCCCAGGAGATCACCTGCCCCCTCAGCGACAGCATCACCCTCTCCGCGGTGTTCGTCACTGGGGAGATCAGCCAGATCCAGCTACTGGAGAGCTACACCGGTCTTTACAGCGCCACGCTGCCCAGGGCCAACATCGACCTCAGTCTCCGTCTCCACTGGCAGGACTCCCTGCCGGAGGACCCGCTGACCTTCCACTGGGACACCCTATATGTCACCACCCAGCCTAACACCAACACGGAGTCCCTCTATGGCCGCGTAGTGATCCAACCGGCGGAGAAGGCGGAGATGAAGATCGGTCTGTTCGTGAACCAAGAGCTGGTGGAGTGGTTCACCCCCTGTGAGAAACCGAAGAACTTCGACGGCTTCAGCGGGCAGGCATTCTATATGATCTCGGACCTGACGCTGCATCTACAGGAGGGGGATGTGATCACCCTTGCCGCCTGGATGAAGGATGTCTACGGCAGGACCTTCGTACAGCCCGGCATCCCGGACGTGACGCCCATCGACGGGACTCTGGAATACGTCCAGTGCAGCAGCTACGGGATGTCGGAGGACCCGGCGGACTGGGGCCTGTGAGCGAACTGCCCGGAGGGGGACCCTCCGGGCAGTCCTATCTCTCCGCCAGTGTCCGCAGCAGCTGGACGTTCCCCTGCAAGCGGCTGTCCTCTGGCTCCAGGGCCACCGCCCGCTCCGCCGCCGCCAGGGCCTCCCGGACCCGCCCGGTCCGGTGGAGGGCGATGGCCCGCAGGTCATAGGGCCGGCTGCCCCAGCTCTCCGCCTCGGAGATGTAGCTCTGGGGCCGCTGGGCGATCGTCAGGGCACAGTTGGTGAAGTAGAGGACCCCGTCCCAGTCCTCCTCCTCGTAAAGGAGCCCGGCCAGGTCCATATAGGGCTCCCGGAGGTAGGGGGCCTGGGCGATAGCCTGGAGGTACCAGTCCCTGGCGGCCTGCCGGTCCCCCTTCTGGGTATAGGCCCGGGCGATATACCGCATGGAGGCGCACCGCTCATCGGCCCAAGTGGCAGAGGGCATGGCCAGGTGATGGCGGAGAGTACGGATACAGTCGTCCCAGCGGCCATAGTACAGGTACTCCCGGCCCAGATAGTGGACGTTCCGGTCGTCCGCCGGGTCCTCCTTTACGGACAGCTCCAGCAGCGGCAGGTACTGCCCTCGGGACTTCATCGGGTCCGGGTGGTGGTCCAGCTGGACCCCCTCCGCCGTCACCGCCGGTCCCGGCGCGCCCTCCCCGGTCCAGCGCAGGACCTCATGGACCGGGTGGACCCACCGCCAGCCAAAGCGGCTGTGGATCTTCTCCGGCCAGAACACCAGCCCCTCCCCGCCGTCCGGGCGGAAGCTCCAGGTGTAGCGGTACCGGGCCTGCTTGGTGTCTGGGCCCCAGGCCCGCTCCAGGGCGGCGCGCCAGCCGGGGCGGAACACCTCGTCCAGGTCCGTGCAGACGCAGATGTCCGCATCCTCCGGCACCAGGTCCAGGGAGCGGTCCCGGGCGGTGTCGAACCGCCAGGGGGCGATGGGCTTCTCCGTCACCTGGGCTCCCCGTGCCCGGAGGAGGGCGGGGGTGGCGTCGGCGGAACCGGTGTCCAGCACCACGACCTGGTCCGCCTCGGACATGGAGTCCATCCACCGGTCTGCGAACTGCTCCTCATTTTTGCAGATAGCATAGACCACGATCTTCATAAAAGACCTCCCAACGAACAGGGGGACGGCGGTCATCCGCCGTCCCCCTGTCTTTTGCTCACATAGGATCAGGTAGCCAGGAACCCGGCGGCCCGGAGACTATCCAACAGGTCATCCACGGCCTGCACCACCTCTGTAAGGTTGGCGTTAGGCGCGATATCGGCGACTGCCGCCGCCGGTGTGATCGTCGCGGCAGGACCGGTGGGACCAGTAGGACCGATAGGACCAGCGGCACCAGCAGCGCCCGCGGCACCTGTCGCACCGGCAGGACCTACGGGACCGGCAGGGCCAGTGGGACCAGTCGGGCCGATAGGACCGGCAGGACCAGCAGCACCAGCCGCGCCAGCAGGGCCTACGGGGCCGGTGGGACCGATAGGACCAGCAGGGCCAGCGGCTCCGGTCGCACCTGTTGCGCCAGTAGCGCCAACAGGGCCCGTGGGACCGGTGGGACCGATAGGACCGGCGGCACCGGTCGCACCCGTCGCGCCAGTAGCACCAACGGGACCCGTGGGGCCGGTAGGACCAACAGGACCGGCAGGACCAGCGGCTCCGGTCGCACCTGTCGCGCCGGTAGCACCAACAGGACCCGTGGGGCCGGTAGGACCAATGGGGCCAGCAGGGCCAGCGGCACCGGTAGCACCAGTCGCACCAGTCGCGCCAACGGGGCCCGTGGGGCCGGTAGGACCGATAGGACCAGCAGGACCAGCGGCACCGGTCGCCCCTGTTGCGCCAACAGGACCTACAGGGCCGGTAGGACCAATAGGACCAGCAGGACCGGGCGCACCGGTCGCCCCTGTGGCGCCGGTAGCACCAGTGGCGCCTGTCGCGCCGGCAGGGCCTACGGGGCCGGTGGGCCCCATCGGACCAACGGGACCGGGCGCGCCGGTAGCACCGGTGGCCCCGGTAGCACCTGTCGCGCCGGCAGGACCTACAGGGCCAGCCGGGCCGATCGGACCAGGCATACCGGCAGGACCCATCGGGCCGGGCAGGCCGCGGGGGCCTCTGGGTCCGGGGACACAGCAGCAGCAGGGCTCACCGCCGCAGCAGCAGGAGGAGGAATCATTGCAGATCATAGTAGACCTCCCTGAATCGTAAAGTGGAGACGGCAGAGACCGTCTGCCATATCCTATGCGCCGCCCCTCCGATCGGTCACCGCCCTGCCCTATAAAAGCAGTCCCCATGTCCTCCCGCCGCCGGGAGGATATGGGGACCGCTCTCTTTGACCGCCGCCGCTATTTCCGTTTGAAGGAGAAGATGACATCTCCCTCCTCATTGATGGACATCTGCATCGTTCGGATATGCTGGAACATGAACCGGTTCTTCTCCGCGTCCCCCATCTCGATCCGGGTGGTCCGCAGAGCCTCGGTGAGCATCTCGTTCACATTGAACCGGACCATCCTGCTGATATAGCGGTCCATCTCCTTGAACAGCGCGCCGTATTTGATATCCTCCGCATTCCCGGAATAGAAATCATCGATATAGCAATAGAAGATCCCAGCGCTCGCCAGGGCGTTCTTCAGATCCGGCCCACAGTTGTCCCGCTCGATCATCACCAGGAACCGGGCCTCGGGCAGGGAGGAGATCAGGCCCCAATAGTCGGAGTCGCTGGAGACGATGATGAAGGCGTCCACATCGTTCCGGTAGTGCTCCTGGCAGGCCCGCGCCGTCAGCCGGATATCCACCAGCGACTTGTTCTGCTTCACCCGCTCGATCATCATATGCTCCACAGGGATCTCCGTGTAGCTCTCCAGGATCCGCCAGGCGGAAGCGGTGTGTATATCATCGAACAGGATGATCGAGCTGATCTTTCGGGTGTACTGCCGGTCCAGATTCTTCAGCGCGGCGCACAGCTTATAGGGGTCGGAGTTCTCGCAGTCTACGACCACCACCACCTTCTCGCTGTCCTCGATGAAGTCATAGATATTGCTCTTGACATAGCTACCCACATCGGAGACCTTGCTGTAGTCCTCGAAATAATCGTTGTGCCACTGGTACAGGAGCGTGACGAATTTTTTGTCATTATAGAGGATGTTCCCCTCGTCCCGCGGCTCCCAGTTGATATACATCTGGTAAGGGTAAAAGGTGCGGCGGCTGTAATACGTCTCCGCTGCGGCCTTTGTGCCGCTCTCCTTCAGCCCGTTGGGCATGATGAACAGCTCCCGGATATACTCCCACTTGATCCACAGGGGGAACAACTGCTTGCAGTTGTTGATCCGGTCCGACAGCAGCCGGTTCAGCTCGATGATATGCTGGCAGAGCTTGGTGCTGGAACGCTTGATGAAATTCGCGCCATCGGCGTCCAGCCGGGCCAGGCACTCCATCGGGATATGCTCCGGCATGGAGATGATGGACCGGAACTCCAGCCGCATCTTGTCGTTGATATGCTTGAAGTTGCGCTCGATGGCCGTCCGAACGATGCAAAGATCGCGGACGATCCGCGCGGTCTTATCCAGCTCCAACCTAGAAAACACTTCCATTTTCGGAGCCTCATAAGGGTTCTCAAAAATACGCTTGGGCACACCGATGAGATAGGCCACCTTCGACACGATCTCATAGGTACTGTCCTTATACGCGACCCGGTCCTGCTCAACAGTGGTGTTCACCGTATCCTCGGACTCTGCCAGCCGGTCCTTCGGGACCAGCTCTCTGACGGCATCCACGGCATCCTCTCCTTCCTTGGATCATGGGCATCCCGCATCTGTAGGCCCATAGATATTTTTACACATATTATAGCATACATGTCTAGGGTTGTCTACCGGAATATCACGCCCTGCGGCCGAAAAGCCCCCTGACGCGGAGCATCATCCCGCGTCAGGGGGCAAGCGCTCACTCCAGCAGGGACCGGGCGGCATCCGGGTCGCCGCAGACGCACAGGACCACCGTAGGCCCATACCGCTCCAGGATGGCATCCTCCAGCTTGCCGGCCTCTTCCGGCAGGTAGGCGACGAAGCTCTCCGTCCGGTCCTTCAGATGGACCGCCAGCTGGTCATAGAGGACCTTGGCGTCCTCCTCGCTCTCCGCCCGCAGCAGCAGAAGCTCCTCGGCGGTGGCCCCGCCGCTGATGGCGGCGTAGCTGCTCTCCAGCGCCGATACATCTATCTGCCAGACCACCGGCAGCATATCCTCCGCCAGCTCCGTCATGGTATCCGGGAACCCAGCCTCCTCCAGCAGCTTCGGGCCCAGGACGGCGGGGTCGATCTCCTTTGCCTTCCCGCAGCCGGCCAGCAGGAGCAGGGCCAAAAAAACAGGGAACGTGCGCTTCATACTACCTCCAACGATCTTCCAGGGGAGGACCCCTTTATGGATTGGCCCGCAGGTACTCCAGCCACTGCCAGCAGCAGGCCGCCGTGAGATGGACGCCGTCGGTGGCGTCCTCCGCCGGGAGATTGCCCGCCCCGTCGTCGAACAGGGCGGCGGTCTCCAGCAGCACGGTGCCCGCCTCCTCGGCGGCGGCGCGGATCTCCTGGTTGAACCGGAGGACGTTCTCGTTGTTCTCATATGTACCCTGGTCGGACCGGGCCTTGGTCACCGGGAAGATGGTCTGCACATAGATCCTCGCCTCCGGCTGGAGCTCCTGGAGGGTCTGGAGCAGCTCCACATACTTGTCCCGAAAGACCTTTGGATAGGACCAGCCCAGCTCGTTGGTGCCGAACATGATGTAGATCCGCCGGTACTGCCGCTTCGCCACCGCCTCCAGGACGGTACACTTGCTCCCGTCCTCCTGGGGGACGACCTCCTTGGTGTCCGCCTGGTTGACCATCAGCCCCACGGCAGTGAAAAAGTCGGCGAAGGAGAGGCCGGTATAGAGCTGGAGCATCTGGGTGCGGGAGTCGCCGATAAAGACCGCGTCGCTGAAATCCTCGGCAAAGGACGCCTCCCCCTCCACCGCCGTCCGGTGGGGCCCCTCCACTGCCGGCTTCTCCGGCGGCGGGACCGTCGGAAGGGCCTCCGTATGGTGGAAGGAGGCCGACAAGATCGCCAGCGATGCCGCCAGCAGGCACACCGGCAGCGCCGCCAGCCCGGAAAGCCTTTTCCCCGAAAATCTCTTCCCGCCGGAAACGCTCTTCTTGGAAAGCCTCTTCCCAGAAACGCTCTTCTTAAAAGCACACCTCATGGTGCAGTATCTCCTTTTATCGACAGGCGCGGCCATTTTTCGCCGCGCACGAAAGCAAAAGAAAGCCGCCCTTGCCGGAACGGCGGGGCTGTTATCTATAGTATAAGCCCCCCAGATCTTGTTGACAAGAACGATCTGACAACAAAACAGTTACAAAGCAGTTACACCCCCGCCGCACCCTCCAAGGGGCGGCAGAGGGGGCCTCCGTCCGCGCTCCTTCAGGGGATGGAGGCCCTCTGCCGCGTTCCGCTCTTCTTTTTATTATATCTCTTTTTCGACAGGATGCAAGCGATTTTGTCCGGTAAGCTATGGAAAATTCTCACCCTGCCCTCCCCGGTCTCTTTGGTCCTTTTACCCTAGATCCCGGCTGCCAGTGATCGAGAAGCGCACCCACTCCGCCACGTTCACCGCGTGGTCCCCGATGCGCTCGAAATACTTGGCCACCATCAGCAGGTCCAGCGCCTGTCCGGCGGCGGACTGGCCCGCCCGAATCAGCTGGAGCAGGTCCTCCCTGACCTGGCAGAACAGCTCGTCCATCGCGTCGTCCTCCTCCACCACCGCCGTGGCCAGGTCCAGGTCCGCCTGGACGAAGGCGGCCACGCTGCCGGCGACCATATGGATGGCCGTCTGGGCCATCTGGCGGATATGGCCCTCCCCCATGGCGGGCAGGGTCCCGGTGAACCGGGTCAGCTCCGCGATGTCGGCGGCCTGGTCCCCGATGCGCTCCAGGTCCGAGAGCATCTTCAGCGCCGAGGAGATGTCCCGCAGGTCCCTTGCCACCGGCTGCTGCCGCAGCAGCAGCTCCAGGCAGAGCTGCTCGATCTCCCTCTCCAGCCGGTCGATCTCCCGTTCCGCCGCCCCGGCGGCCTGGGCCTGCTCCCGGCTGCCGGTCAGCAGGGCCTGGGCGGCGGCGGCGATGGCCGTCTCACACAGGCCCCCCAGGCGGACCATCTCCGTATGCAGCTCTCTCAGCTGCTGGTCAAAGCGGCTGCGCATCATCCAAACCTCCCGGTGATATACTCCTCTGTACGCTTGTCCCTGGGCATGGAGAAGAGCTGGCCCGTAGGACCGTACTCGATGACCTCCCCCAACAGGAAAAAGGCGGTGCGGTCGGAGACCCGGGCCGCCTGCTGGAGGTTGTGGGTCACCATGATGATGGTGTACCGCTGCTTCAGCTCCAGGATCAGCTCCTCGATCCGGGCGGCGGAGATGGGGTCCAGGGCGCTGGTGGCCTCGTCCATCAGCAGCACGTCCGGCTCCACCGCCAGGGCCCGGGCGATGCACAGCCGCTGCTGCTGTCCGCCGGAGAGGCCCAGGGCGCTCTTCTTCAGCCGGTCACGCACCTCGTCCCAGATCGCCGCCCCCCGCAGGCTCTCCTCCACGATCGCGTCCAGCCGCCCCCGGTCCCGGATCCCATGGGTCCGGGGGCCGTAGGCCACGTTGTCGTAGATGGACATGGGGAAGGGGTTGGCCTTCTGAAAGACCATGCCGATCTGCTTGCGCAGGGCGGTCACGTCCCGGCCGGGGGCGTAGATATCCTCCCCCCGGTACAGCACCCGGCCACGGATGGACACCGTGGGCACCAGGTCGTTCATGCGGTCCAGGGTGCGGAGGAAGGTGGACTTGCCGCAGCCGGAGGGCCCGATCAGGGCGGTGATCTGGTTGGCCGGCAGGTCCATGGTTATGCCGCGGAGGGCCGGATGGGTCCCGTAATACAGCTCCAGCCGCTCCGCTCTGATGATGGGGGCCATACCCTCACTCCTTTTACGAATGCTTGCGTCTACGAATGCTTGCGTCCCACCAGCCCGGCGGCCAGGTTGATGAGCGCTGTCAGGGCCAGCAGGACGGTGGCCACGGAGAAAGCGGCGGCCAGGTCCGCCCGCTCCTTGGCGTAGACGTACAGCGCCACCGTCAGCGTCGCGCCGGAGGAGCGCATCAGGGCTTCGATGGTAGAAAAGTCCTGCATCATGGTGCTGAGGCCAGCAGTATAGAGCAGGACGGCGCTCTCCCCCACGATGCGCCCCACTGCCAGGATGCACCCGGTGACGATGCCGCTAAGGCTCCCCGGCAGGACCACGGTGCGGATCATATGCCACTTGCCGCTGCCCAATCCCAGGGCCCCCTCCCGGTAGCTCTGGGGGACGGTCCGCAGGCTGACTTGGGTGGTGCGGATGATGGTGGGCAGGGTCATGATGACCAGGGTCAGGGACCCGGCCAGAAGGGTCTTGCCCAGGCCCAGGACCTGGCAGAAGACCACCGCCCCCACCAGGGCGTAGAGGATGGAGGGGATGCCCGCCAGGATCTCGGTGGCGAACTCGATGGCCCCCACCAGCCGGCGGTTCCTCGCGTACTCCGTCAGATAGACCGCCGCCCCCACCCCCAGGGGCAGTACCAGGGCCAGGGAGGCCAGGATGACATAGATCGTGTTGCGGATGCTGGGCAGGATGCCCACGGTGCCCTGGAGGACGCTGTCCGCCGTGGTCAAAAAGGCCCAGCTGATGCCGGGGACGCCCCGGTAGAGGATATAGCCGATCAGGGCCAGCAGCAGGCCGCAGGTCAGGAGGGTGCTGCCGTAGAGCAGGGCCCGGACCGCCATATCATAGGCCCGCCGGCGGGGAGATAGGCGGCTCACCGGTCCACCCCCTCTCGGAGGACCAGGCCCAGCAGGGCGTTGAGCAACAGGATGAAGAGGAACAGCACCAGCCCGATGGAGTAGAGGGCCATCCGCTGTAGGCTGCCCACGGCGGCGTAGTTCAGCTCGATGGCGATGCCGGTGGTGAGGAACCGGACACTCTCAAAGAGGGAGGGCATATTGGCGGCGTTGCCGGCCACCATCAGGATGGCCATGGCCTCCCCGATGGCCCGCCCCACCCCCAGCACCACCGCCGTGGCGATGCCGCTCCTGGCGGCAGGGGCGCTGACCCGGAGGTAGGTCTCCAGCCGGGTGGCCCCCAGGGCCAGACTGGCCTCCTCGAACTCCTTGGGCACCGCCCGGAGGGCATTCTCCGACACGGAGATCACCGAGGGCAGGATCATCACCGCCAGGACGATGATGGAGGCGAAGAGGCTGTCCCCGGCGGAGAGGCGGAAGGTCCGCTGGACCCAGGGCACCAGGACGGTCATGCCCACCAGGCCGTAGACCACGGAGGGGATGCCCGCCAGCAGCTGCACCGCCGGCCGGACAACTGCCGCCACCGGGGCCGGCGCGGCCTTGGCCAGATAGACCGCGGTAAAAAAGCCCACCGGCACCCCCAGGACGATGGCCCCGGCCGTGCCGTAGATCGAGGTGAGGATCAGAGGGAGGATGCCGAACTGGGGCTGGGTGGCGTGGGTGGAGGCCCAGGTGGTGCCAAAGAGGAACTCCCGCAGGCCCACCTGGCGGATCGCCGGCAGGCCGGAGAGGACCAGGTACACGGTGATCAGCAGCACGAAGGCCACCGCCACCAGGCCGCAGAGAAGAAAGACGGCGCTCATCACCGTCTCCACAGGGCGACGACGTCTCATAGGATCCCTCCCGAAAAAGATCGCCTTACGGCGGGACGGCCCCGGCGGCGGTGATATACGCTGCCGCGTCTGGGCCCAAGGCATATTGCAGGAACCGCGCCGCCGGGGCCGGCAGGGCCGCGCCGCTCCGGGTGACCAGCAGGAAGGGCCGCTGGAGGGGGTAGCTCCCGTCCCGGACGGTCTCCTCCGTGCAGGGGACGCCGTCGATCTCCAGGGCCGCCACCGCCTCGCTCAGCACCGCCAGGGAGGCGTAGCCGATGGCATTGGGGTTGCTGGAGGCGCTGGCGATCACATCGCCGGTGGAGCCGTACTCGTTCTTGTAGCGGCACCGGTCGGTCACCTCCAGCAGCTCCTCGAAGGCCCCCCGGGTACCAGACCCGGCCTCCCGGCCCATCACCGCGATGGGCAGGTCCTCGCCCCCCACCTGGGCCCAGTTGCCGATCTCCCCGGTGAAGATCTGGGCCAGCTGGTCCCTGGTCAGCGCCCGGACCGGATTGGAGGGATGGACCACCACCGCCACCCCGTCCAGGGCCAGCAGATGGCCCACCGCTCCCCGGCGGACCTCCTCGTCCGTCAGGTTCCGGCTGCTCAGGCCGATGTCGCCCGTGCCGGACAGGACCGCCTGGATGCCCGCCCCGGAGCCGGTGCCGCTGTAGTTGACGGTGATCTCCGGGGACACCGCCCGGAAAGTCTCCTGGAGGACGCTCATCACGTCCGCCAGGGAGGTAGACCCCTCCATGTTCACCACGCCGGCCAGGTCCTGTCCCGCCGCCTGACAGCCGGCCAGGACCATGGACAGTCCCGCCAGCAGCGCCGCCAGACGCTTTCCCATCGCCTCCACCTCTTTCGTAGACCTGATTCCATATCAATATAGGCGGGAATGGGCGATCTTATACGCGGAAGATATTAGCCATCCTCTGGCCTCGTAGGCAAAAAAATACCAGGGCCCGTCTGTCCATAGGAGGATAGGCAGGCCCTGGTATATATCGCTCATGGATGGAAAAGGGGGCGCTGGTCTCTTTTTTGATCCCTCTGCCGGGTCAGCTGGAGCACGAAATAGCAGTCCATAAAGCCGCCCAGGCCCACGCACAGCACGGCAACGCCTCTGACAAGGGCGGCCAGCAGCGCGGCGACCGCCGCCATCTCCTCACCGGTAAAGGAGGCCGTCCGAAGGATCCCGGCGGCGGCGAACAGCGTATGGAGCCCAAAAGCCAGGCAGGCTGTACCGATCACGATACCGGCAACGCACACCGGCCAGCAGGCCCTGTCCGGCTTTTTGGATGGCCGCGAAGGACCGCCGGAGGAGCGGCTCACCGGCGGCAGCTCGGGACCATCCTCGCCAGTGGACGGCGGATAGCTAAGGAGCGATACCGGCGCGCCGCAGGCTGCGGGGGAAGCAGTATCATTGGAGAGCGGTATGCCATAACAGGGGCAGTTCATCATGCGGTCCCTCACTTTCTGATTCTAAAGAAGAATAACGCGGGAGGAGCCAAAGGGCCCCTCCCGGCATATACTGCTCATTCCTCGCCGAAGAACTTGGCGTGGACGGCCTTGACGGCCCGGTCCACCTCCGAGGCATCGATGATGACGGACACCCGGATCTCACTGGTGTTGATCCGCTTGATGTTGATATTGGCGTCATACAGCGCCTCGAACATCTTCGCCGCCACGCCGGGGGTGGTCATGATGCCGGCCCCCACGATGCTCACCTTGCCCACGTCGTTGTCCACATCGATGTGGTCATAGTCCAGGGTGTCCTTGGCCTTCTCCAGGGTCTCCAGGGCGGTCTCCACATCCTTGGAGGAGAGTGTGAAGCTGATGTCCTTAGTCTCCTCCCGGCCGATGGACTGGATGATGGTGTCCACGTTGATGCCCGCCCGGCTCAGGTCGGAGAAGATGCGGAAGGCCACGCCGGGGTTATCCTGCAAGCCGATCAGAGCGATCTGAGAAACACTGGTATCCTTCGCCACACCGGCGATGGTTGTCTTTTCCATTTTGACGACCTCCTTGACTTTCGTGCCGCTCTTGCGCTCCAGGCTGGACACGACTTCCATATTGACATGATATTTTTTCGCCAGCTCCACGCTGCGGTTATGGAGCACCTGGGCCCCCTGGCTGGCCAGCTCCAGCATCTCGTCATAGGTGATCTCCGGCAGCTTCACCGCCTCCGGCACGATTCGGGGATCGGTGGTGTACACGCCGTCCACATCGGTATAGATCTGGCACAGGTCCGCGTTGAAGTTGGCGGCCAAGGCCACGGCGCTGGTGTCGGACCCGCCCCGGCCCAGGGTGGTCACGTCCCCCCGGCGGTTGATGCCCTGGAACCCGGCCACCAGCACGATCTTCCGCTTGTCCAGCTCGTTCTGGATGCGCTCCCGGTTGATCTTACGGATCCGGGCGTCGCTGTAGGTATTGGTGGTGTAGATGCCCACCTGCCAGGCCGCCAGGGAGATCACCGGCAGGCCCATCTTCTCCAGGGCCATGGCGCACAGGGCGATGGAGATCTGCTCACCGGTGGACAGGAGCATATCCATCTCCCTCTTGGAGGCCCGGGGATTGATCTCCGCCGCCTTGGCGATCAGGTCATCGGTGGTGTCGCCCTGGGCGGAGAGGACCACCAGCACATTGTTGCCGGCCTTATAGGTATCGGCGATGATGTTCGCCACGTTCTGGATACGGGCGGCATCCCGGACGGAGCTGCCGCCGAATTTCTGTACGATCAGTTTCATAGGGTCGAAGCCTTCTTTCTTAGTAGGGGTCTAGTTCATTATAGAGCGCCCGGCGGGGCAGGGTGCGCCGGTCAGGCCAGCACCCGGATGGCGCTGTCCGCCTGGAGGGCGGCCACCTGGGCCGCCGTCATGGGGATGGTCATGACCGCGCCGGGAGCCAGGGTCCGCTCCGCCGCGCCGCCGGTCTGTCCGCCCCGGACGAACCAGGGCGTGGCCAGGTCTCCCGCGTCCACCAGATCCGCCGGCTGGCTCCAGTCGAGGGTCCGGCAGCAGGAGCGGTGCTGGAGGATATCCAGGATATCCCCCACCACGGCGCTGGCCGTGGGCAGGTCACCGGCGCCCCGGCCATAGAACATGGCGTCTCCCACCGCGTTGCCCCGGACCAGGATGGCGTTGAACACGTCGTCCACCCCGGCGATCGGGCTGCTCACCGGCACCAGGTGGGGGGCCACATAGGCGGTCTGCCGCCCATCGGGCAGGCGGAGGGCCCGGCCTAGGAGCTTGACCCGGTAGCCGTTAGCCTCCGCCAGGCGCACGTCCTCCGGGGTGATATGGCTGATGCCCTCCATGGAGATCGCTTCCGGGCGGACCTCCCGGCCCCAGGCCAGATCGGAGAGGATGCAGATCTTCCGTCCGGCGTCCAGGCCCTCCACATCGGCGGTGGGGTCCGCCTCGGCGTAGCCCTTGGACTGGGCCTCCCGCAGGGCCTCTTCAAAGGCGATGCCGCCCTGGAACATCCGGGTCAGGATATAGTTGGTGGTGCCGTTGAGGATGCCGCAGATCTCCTGGATCTCATTGCCCGCCAGGCACTGCATCAGGGGCCGCAGGATGGGGATGCCGCCGCCTACGCTGGCCTCGAACAGATAGCTGACGCCGCGCTCCTTGGCGATGGCCAGCAGCTCCTTCCCGTGACCGGCCACCAGCTCCTTATTGGAGGTGACCACATGCTTGCCGGCCAGCAGGGCCCGGCGGGTGAACTCCAGGGCGATCTTCGCCCCGCCGATGGCCTCCACCACCACCTCTACCTCCGGGTCCTTCTCGATGATGGAAAAATCCTTGATCATACGGTCCGCATAGGGGCTGTCGGAAAGATCCCGGATATCCAGAATATACTTCAGGTAGACCTCCTCGCCCAGCCGTTCTTGGATGATGCCGGCGTTCATCCGCAGCACCTCGGCCACACCGCCGCCTACCGTCCCAAAGCCCATGATCGCAACCTTTGCCATGACTATCTTCTCCTCTTCCTCCAGTATACTGCCGGCCCTGTCAGCCGGCTAAGACCTCGATCTTGACCACGCCTCCCGCCTCGCCCAGGCGGTGGATCAGCTCCTCCACGCTCATCTCCATGTCCGACGTCTCCGCCGACACCGTCAGCGCCGCGCAGCCGTTGATGGGGATGGACTGGTTGATGGTGAGTATATTCGCGCCGGATGCGGCAAAAATAGACAGCACCGTGCTCAACACGCCTGGGTTGTCCTTCAGCATGGCGTGGAAGGTGATGATGCGGCCGGACTTCATGTCCTGGAAGGGCTGGACCGCGTCCTTATACTTGTAAAAGGCGCTGCGGCTGATGCCCACCTGGTCCGCGGCGGCCCCCACGGTCCTGACCTCGCCGGTCTGGAGCATCCGCTTCGCCTCCGCCACCTTGATGAACACCTCCGGCAGCGCCTCCGCCGCCACGATATAGAACTTTGCCGCCAGCGCCATCTCGTCCGCCTCCTGTGGTCATTTGTCCTTACATGCGGTCTATTGTACCACAGTCCCCCCTAGATCGCAACCGCTGGCAGCGCCATAAAAAGCACAGATCTTCCTAAAGCTTTTGCAGGAAATTGTGCAAACCAACAGATCGCGCCCTATCCGCCTATTTTTTGCCCATCCGGGGCTATTTTTGAGATCTGAAAGAGAGGTCCGCCTATGTCCACCCTTCTGCGCTGGTGTGCGGCGCTGCTCCTGCTCTACGCCGCCCTGCGGTGGCTGCTGCCCGCCCTTCTCCCCTTTCTGATCGCGCTGACGGTGGCGGTGGTCATCGAGCCGTGGGTGCTGTTCTGCCTGCGGCGCCTCCGGTTCAAGCGCAAGTTCTCCGCCGTGGTGTTCTCCACGCTGCTGGTGGGGGGCATATTGGGCGTGAGCGCCTGGCTGCTGCTGCGGCTGGCGGCGGAGGCAGCGCTGTGGGTGGGGCAGCTGCCCGCCGTGCTGGCCCGCCTGCCGGAGGCCCTGTCGGGGATCGAGGCGAAGTTCCACACCTTCCTCTCCGCCTGCCCAGACGAGGTGGGCCAGCTGATAGAGGAGTGGGCCCTCCGGCTGGCGGAGGAGGGGCCGGCCCTGCTGGGCAGTCTCTCCGGGGCGGTGCTGAGCTGGACCTCCGGCTGTCTCTCCTGCCTGCCCTACTGGCTCCTGTTCGCCGTCACCACCCTGCTGGCCGTCTACTACACCGCCCTGTCCTACCCGGATATCGTGCGCTTTGTCAAGCGGCAGATCCCCGCCAGGTGGCAGTCCTACGCCAAGGGGGTGGTGGGCAGTCTCCGCAGCACCCTTTGGAAGTGGCTGAAGGCCCAGAGCCTGCTGTGGCTCATCACCTTCTGTTTCCTGCTGGGGGGCTTCTGGCTGATGCGCCTGCCCTACGCCCTGCTGCTGGCGGCGGCCATCACCTTCGTGGACGCCCTGCCGGTCCTGGGCACCGGCACGGTGCTGATCCCCTGGGCCCTGTTCCATCTGCTGCTGGGGGATCTGGCCCGCTGTCTCGCCCTCCTGGCCCTCTACGCGGTCATCACCCTGACCCGGAGCCTCTTGGAGCCGAAGCTGGTGGCGTCCCAGGTGGGCCTGCCGCCTCTGGCGGCGCTGATCGCCATGTATGTAGGCTACAGCCTCTTCGGCCTGGGCGGGATGATCCTGCTGCCGATGCTGCTGCTGTTCGTCAAGCAGCTCCAGGACGGCGGGTTCATCCATCTATGGCGGTGATCCTCCCAAAAAGACACCGCCAGGGCCCTGACCGGCGCCTGGCGGTGTCTCTCGATCTATTGTTCTTCCAGCAGTTCTCTATACTTCTGCCGTTCAGTCTCTGGAACATCCAAGACCATCATCGCCTGTTCGACTGGCATCCCCATGTTTTTTACAAGGCTCTTGATGGATGCCAGGACGCCGTTGGTCCTGCCTTTTGTCATACCCTGCTCGATGCCCTTGGCCATGCCCTCGGCGATGCCCTTTTCTCTTACGCCCTTGCTCAAATTGCACATGACCGACACCTCCTCTTCCATCGTCTGCGTCATTTGGATATCGTATTCATCCTGCAAGATCTTTCGTTTCTCCGCCTCGCTGGTCTCGTGGGAGAGCAGTACGTCCAGCATCCGCAGGATACCACCATAGTTTTCCTCATCCGCATCGCCTAAGCACAGCACGATAACAGACAGCAGGTCGTAGTTCTCGACCGGCTCCACGGCCTCGCCCACCAGATGCTCCTCCACCAGGCGATACCGGGTGATGGTGTTCTCCCGGTACTTGGGCGGTGCCATGCAGATCCAGATGGAGTAGACCTTTTTGATCTTCTCGTAATGAGAAGCAGTGAACTCCCGGCCGTGCTGGGAAGAGACCATCCGGCAGCAGTAGTATACCGCCCGTTTGAGCAGCGGATAACCAGGATAGAAGTCGTTCTGGGCCTCCACATTGATGATGATGGTGACTCGTTCCTTGGTACCGGGGACGATAGCCCGGAAACGGATATCATAGGTGACCGTCCCCTCATGTACGGACTTATCCTCCGTATCCATGCCCTGGATGATAGGGCTGTCCTCATCCGGCAGTACGGGTATAGTAGATACCTGGGGCTGACCCTCTATATACTTCTCCGCGATATCATTCACATCACAGTCCTTATATTCCTCCAAGCAGGCCTTCATGATACGCGCTAAGATCGACTTCTCTGACAGGACCCGCTTACAGGCGGCGTCATAGCCCGCGCTGTCGTCCGTGACGTGCAGTCCCTGGGCGATCGTCGTTTCCATCGTCCACACCTCCTTTTCTTCTATTCTACCACAACTGCCCAGCAACGTCCACTGCTTTTTGCGTTTCAACGGCACATGCTACGAACGCCGCTCCACGCTGAAGGCAATGGTGACCGATGTCTCCGGGAGGTCAGAGTTGGGCGTGACCCGATAGTAGAGATAGCTGCCCCATAGCTCCTCTGCGAAAACGCCGTTATAGGTATCTGAGATCTTTCGCACAAAGCGGTCGCTGTAGTTCCAGATGTGGGCCTTGGATTGGGCAAAGGCCTTGACGGCCAGGGCGACCCGTGTGTCATACGCGCCCCAATGGACCGCAAAGCCGTCCGCATCCGTCTCCTGGAAGGACACCTTTGTAAGAATCCCATCGGTCTCTGTGAAGGTAAAGGCAAAGCCGTCCATATCAGGGCCAACATAAATCACACTGTCCTCCGGTTGGCGGACGAAGGTGCCATCCAGCTGGAGGGCCCATGTGTTATAGCCATAGTACCGGGCCAGCTGGTTATAGTTCTCCACAAACTCTGCCGTTGTCAGGTCTCCTCGGTGGACAGGCAGGAAGCCCACCACAACGAGGACCACACTCAGGCCAAGGAACAGCGTTCGGACTGCCAGATACCTCACCGTATGCCGCCAGTGGAACTCCTGGGCGGTCACCGTCACATCCTCGTCCCAGGGCAGCATATCCCCGGTGACCATCACAGCCCGGTAGGACCGCCAATTCCGATACAGTGACACGATGGGGACATCGCAGCCCTCGCCATAAATGAACACCAACGCAGCCCGCCGGGCAGCCTCGGAGAATGTGAGCCGCCGGCCGTCCGCATGTTCCACCCGGATGCCCAGCAGCCACTTCCCCGGCGTGGTCCCCCAGTGGGAAAGGCAGAGCGCCTCCAACGGGACCAGGACCACCCAGTTCAACAGGCCCATCAGCCATTTCACTATCCAAAGGATGTGACTCACGTTCACTCGGAACACCAGAATCAGGACCGCTACCTGCGTCAAAGAGACTATTGCCAGATCGGTACTTCTGGCAAAGAACCGCCGCCAGGGGCACCGCACCGGCTCCACCCGGTCGCTCTCCGGCACGGCGGGGATGGCGGCAGGCTGGCGAAGGGCCCGATCGTAGGCGTCCAGATACAGCCCTGCGTCCAGCGTGGGGAAAGCGGCGTCCTCCCGGCGCATCCGCTGGCAGACCTCCCCGGCGGCGTCCAGGGCCCGGTGTTCCCCCTCGATCGACGCCAGCCGCCGCTCCAGCGCGGCAGTCAGCGCCGTATCGCCGGCAGCCAGGGCCCGAATCTCCTCCAAAGAAAAGCCCAGGCGGCGCAGCA
Source organism: uncultured Clostridia bacterium (assembly GCA_947173485.1). GTDB lineage: Bacteria > Bacillota > Clostridia > Oscillospirales > Oscillospiraceae > CAMWFH01. The sequence continues at coordinate 71,690 of CAMWFH010000004.1, forward strand.
GCTTGATCTTCAGCAGCAGCGCCAGGTCCGCCTCGCTGTAGTCCCGATAGCCGTTCTCCCGGCGCTCCGGCGACAGCAGGCCCTCCCGCTCATAGAAGCGGACGTTGGTCCGCTCCAGGCCGGAGCGGGTCTCGATCTCTCGTATGGTCATGGTCCATCCCTCCTTTTACGGCTATGATAAGGGGTATACCTGGTGTACAGTCAAGACCTTTTTTGCATTTTCCCGGAAATTTTTTGAAAAAGGGCGCCGCTCCCCAGAGCAGCGCCCTTCTATGCAGTTACTCCGCCACGATCACACGGACCTTGCCGCCTTCCTCAGGGGCGCGGTCATAGTAGACGGTGAACTTCTCGGAAAAGCCCAGCGCCTGGGACAACTCGTCCGCATCCATCCACACATCGCTGCCCTTGAGGAAGCACTGTACTTCATCGGAGATGGGGAACAGCTGTCCGTTGTTGGAGAAGGTCATCGCCGCGGCATCCAGCCGGGAGCGGTCAACGTTCTGCACGCTCTCTAGGGTGATGACAGCGGCCACGGAACCGCCGGCACTGAGGGCCACACCGCCCATCACGCCATCACGGGCCAGGAAGGTGCAGTTCGCATCGTTGACTGTGCGTCCCTGACCGGCGTTTTTGACGGTGAGCTGCATAGCCGCACCGCCGCCGGTGTTCTCTGTCGCCTCCAGCCGGCCATAGGTGTAGCCGTTGCCAGTGACGTCCTTCAACACAAGAACATCGATCCGCCCGGCATAGTCCCGGCGCACGAAATCGATGCGGGAGGCCGGGACGGTATTCTGCACCAGATCTGTCAGCTCGACCTCTGTCATCGCTCCGTTGCCCACCCGGTCATAGACCTTCACGCCCGGCGCAAGAGACAGTGTGCCCACTGTCTTTGCCGCTACGTTCAGACTGCCGCTGGCATTGCTGCCGGACACGCGGGAGAGACTGACCTTGCCCTTCTGGTAGGATGTGACATTGACCAGCTGGCCCTTCAGGCTGTCAGTCTCCTTGTTGGAAAAGGCGCCGGGCTTCAGGACGATGCCGCTGCCCAGGAGGGTGATCGTCCCCTCGTCAAACAGGCCCACAGCCGTGGCCCGCAGGGTGCTGCCCGATACGACGCCCGCCACCTCGCCGGTCTCGGTCAGCAGCATCGTGACCATATCGCCGAGCTTGAAAGCGGCCAGGTCCCCATGGGCGCAGTCCAGTACCTGGAAGGTGGTGCCCATCACCGTGATCTCGTCCGGCGTCTGGAGGTTGGGCTTGGCGTTCTCCAGGATGCCGGTGATGCGCAGGTCGCTGACCCGAAGGGTGTTGGCTACGCTGTCGTAGACCGCCACATCGTACTGCCGCAGGTCGCTGACCTGGGCCGCGGCGCCGTTCTTATAGATGCTGTAATTGGTCACACCGCCGGTGAGGGAGGTGAAGGGGTTGCCGTTGACCTTGTTCTTGGCCACCATGGCGTTGCCAGTGGCGGCGGCAGAGCCCAAGTAGACATAATCCACGCTGCCCCCCTCGTCCAGATAGAGGGTGACGGTCTTACCGGTGGTGATGGCGGAGAATGCCTCGCCAAAGGTGGTCTCCTTTTCCCCGTTCCACAGGGGGGTCTTGCCGTCCACGCTGTAGGTGTGGCCGCCGGTGATGGTGATGGCCCGGGCGGTGGCGTTCTTGGAGACGGTCGCCGTCACACGGGTGGACTTGTCCGGCAGGAAGGTGAGGAACTTCCCGGTCTTTTTCTCCAGGACCATCGTCCCCCGCCGGCCGATCAAGGCGGAGGAAGGCAGCTCATTGGCTACCTTGTACACATCCCCGTCCTTGCTCGCGCCGGTGACAGTGACGCCGTCGCTGTCGGCGGAGAGGAGGATCACATCCTCCATGGCGTCATGGACCGTCTGAACGAAGATATCCTTCCCGTCCTTGATCTCCGTCAACAGGAAATTCCGAAACAGGATGGCGGTCCGGCCCCGGTCGATGGTGCCGCCGGCAGCCAAAGCCGGCAAGCCGTCCGACAGGCCGATGGAAGCGGCGGTGGAGACGGCGCTGTGGGGCCAGCTGCGGCTGGCCTCCTCCCCGTAGCCCAGGGCCCGGAGCAGGATGGTCACCGCCTCGCCGTAGGTGATGGGCCGGTCGGGGCAAAAGGTGCCATCGCCGATGCCGGCGATCAGGCGGTAGCCGTTCTCACTGCCTCCTATGACGCGGGTGGCCGCCAGGTTGATATAGCCCTTGGCCCAGTGGCTGCGGACATCGGTGAAGATGGTGCGGGTCTCATAGGCCGCCACCTCGTCCTTCAAGCCCATGCACAGCACGATCATCTTGGTGAACTGGGCGCGGGTCAGGGTGGCGCTGGGGCTGAAGGCCCCGTTGCCGGTGCCGTCCAGCACCCCCATCACCCGCAGCGCCTCGGCGGCCTCCGCCACGGCGGGGTCCCGCACATCGGTGAACGCCGCCTGGACCGGGGACACCAGCAGAGCCGCCAGCGCCGCCGTGACCAGCAGCAGAGAGATGAGCCGTTTATATGTTCTCATAGTCGTTCTTTCTCCTCCCTTAGTCAGCCCGCAAGGCCACCACCGGCTGGAGGCCGCTGGCCTTGATGGCGGGGTACAGGCCAAAGATGATCCCGATGGCCACGGAAATGGCAAAGGCCCCGATGGTGATGCCGGTGCTGGGCAGCAGGATGGTATCGAAGCTGAGCTTCCCCACCACCAGCGTCCCCAGATAGCCCACGCCGATGCCGAAGATACCGCCGATGCCGCAGATCATGGCGGCCTCGATCAGGAACTGGATCACGATGCTCCGCCGCTCCGCGCCGATGGCCTTGCGGATACCGATCTCACGGGTCCGCTCGGTCACCGTCACCAGCATGATGTTCATGATGCCGATGCCGCCCACCAGCAGAGAGATCGCGGCGATGCCGCCCAGAAAACGCTGCTGCATGGCGTTGGCCTCGTTCTGACTCTCCTGATACTGGTCCTCGCTGTAGGCCTGGCCGTAGCCGTAGTCCTCCGGGATCAGGCCCGCCAGGAAGTTGTTCAGCAGGGCCACGGCCATCTTGGTGGACTCGCTGTCCTTGCCCTTGGCCACATACTGCTCGATATCCTGGTTGTTGTTCAGGACGCGGTTCAGGGTATAGGGAGTCAGGATCACCCGGTCCAGGCGGGTCATGGCCACCTCCTGCCAGTTGGAGCCGTCCTCATTGTACTCCGTCTGGCCGCTCCCCTTGGCCTGGTACAGCCCCACCACCAGGAAGGGCATCCCGTTGATGGTGATGGACTTGCCGATGGGGTCCACCATATCGAAGAGGTCTTGGGCGGTAGCCGCCCCCAGGACGCAGACGTGGTTCTCCTTCTTGATGTCCAGATAGCTCAGGTCCCGCCCCTTGGCGATGGCGTAGTTGTTGCAGACGGAGAACTGGTCGTTGCCCAGGTAGAGAGTGGGGCGGGTCTCGTAGTTGTCCCGGCCCAGGGTCTTGACGCCGTACTTGATGGTGAAGTCGCTCCAGACCTCCTGGGCGGGGGTGACGCCCTTCACATACTCGTCCAGCGTCAGGCAGTAGTTATAGAGCTCGGTGGATACGTCCACGCCCCCCCGCCAGCACCAGGCCTGGATCTGGATCTTGTTGGTGCCCATGCTCTCATAGTAGCGCTGCATGGCCAGGTTCTGGCCCTGGGCGTAGCTGACCAGGATGATCACCGCCGCCAGGCCGATGATGATGCCCAGCATGGTCAGGGCCGACCGGGCCTTGTTGGAGGAGATGGATTTCGCCGCCATTTTGACCGCCTGAGAGATGTTCATAGGCCCGCGCCCTCCTTTGTCCCGTCATAGATGATCTTGCCGTCTGAGATCCGCACGATCCGCTCCGCCGTGGCGGCGATGGAGTTGTCGTGGGTGATCAGGATGACCGTGGTGCCCGCTTCCCCATGGAGGCGGTGGAGGATCTCCAGCACATGCTTGCCGGTCTTGCTGTCCAGGGCGCCGGTGGGCTCGTCGGCCATGATGATCGGCGGATGGGTGGCGATGGCCCGAGCGATGGCCACCCGCTGCTGCTGGCCGCCGGACATCTCCGAGGGCCGGTGGTGGTAGCGGTCCGCCATAGCCACCTTCTCCAGGGCCTCCATCACCATCCCGTCCCGCCGTCCGGGGGCGATGCCCTGGTAGATCAGGGGCAGCTCCACGTTCTCATAGGCGTCCAGGGCGGGGATCAGGTTGTAGCCCTGGAAGATGAAGCCGATCTCCTTGTTGCGCAGGTGGGCCAGCTCCCGGTCCGTCTTTTCGTTGACATCGGTGCCGTCTAAGTAGTACTCCCCGTAGGAGGCGATATCCAGACAGCCCAAAATGTTCATCAGGGTGGATTTGCCGGATCCGGAGGCGCCGATGATGGCCACGAACTCCCCCCGGTCGATGGTGAGGCTCACCCCGTCCAGGGCCCGGACCTCGCTCTCCAGTCCCTCGTTATAGATCTTGTAGAGATCGCGAATATCGATCAGCATGGGGCTACCTCTTTTACATCATGCCGGCGGGCATAAAGCCGTTGAACACGATATCCCCCTCGTTGAGGCCGGAGGTGATCTCCACGTTGGCCCGGTCGCTGAGGCCAGTCTCCACGGGGACGGGGTAATAGCCGTCGCTCTCTGTGGGATACTGCTTCGTCTGGCCGGGCTCCGGCTCGGGCAGATCCACCTCCACCGCGTTCTCCGGGCGGCTCTCCGCCTGGAGGAACACCACGGTCACCGGGTTGCCCTCGGCATCGCTGATGGACTTCACCGACTGGATGGGCACGGTGACGCAGTTCTCCGACTGGCTGGTGACGAAGGAGTAATCCAGCCACATACCGGCTAAGAGGCTACCATCGTAGTTGTCCACCTCCAGGGTGACGGGGTAGGAGGTCATACCGCTCATGCCGCCTCCGCCGCCCTCGCCGCTGAGGGACATATCTATGCCGGTGACGGTGCCCATAAAGGAGCCGCCGTTCCAGTCCTTCAGCTCCACCATCATACCGGGCTTGATGAAGGAGATGTTCCGGTCGTCCACGCTGATCTGGACGATCATGGTGGTGGTATTGGAGATGGTGATGACCAGGTCGCCGCTCTTGACCTCCTTGTCGGGGGTCAGGGTGCAGGAGGTGACCACGCCGTCGATGGGGGCCACGGCGTTGAAGTTGGCCAGCTCCTTGCTGGCCTCGTCCAGCTCGGTCTGCTTGTCGGCGATACGCTTGTCGATATCGTCATCGCCTAAGTACATCAGGGCCTGACCGGCGGAGACGTCCTCGTAGTTGCGCATATCGTAGCTGAGCAGAGGACCGCTGGCCTTGGTGATGACCTTCTGTTGCTCATAGTAGGCCAGGGTACCGTTCTCATAGGGGTAGATCAGGGTGCCGTCGGCGGCGGTGATGGTGGCGCTGGCCTCCATCTTCTCCGCCAGGGTGCCGGGGTTGTCAAAGACGATCTCCACCTCAAAGAACCTGGCCCCCTCAGGGGTGATGTAGTTGACCTTGTGGACCGCCTCCACTTTGGCATCGTCAACAGTGGACATGGTGGCGGGGATGGATACGCTCACCGTCTGCCCTGTCTTGATATCGTTCTCATAGGCATAGCTGAAGTAGAGGGTCAGCCGCATCTTCCGGTCGTTGACCAGGGTGGCGATGGTCTGCCCCTTGGAGATCGTCTCGTCTACAGAGAACTCCTGGACATCCAGCAGCTTGCCGCTGAAGGGGGCTGTCACCGTCAGGTTGTTCCGCTCCTCGATAAGGTCTGCCATCTCCTCTGTCAGCTTATCGAATTTCTCCTGGGCCGTCTCACTGCGGATGACATACAGGGGGTCGCCGGCAAAGACCTGCTGGCCCTCGGTGACATAGACCTCCTCCACCACGCCGTTGGCGGTGACGGTGATCGCGGAGGTCTCCTTGGCGCTGGACCGGCCGCTGCCCTCCACGCTGCTGGAGATGGTATTGATCAACGCTTGGGCCGGGATGATATCCCCCTGCTCCGTGGTCTCCCGGAAGAGGAAGTACCACATACTAAAGCCGATGCCCGCCAGGATCGCCAGGATGACCAGGGTGGTGATGATGCGCTGCCGGCGCTTTCGCGCCACTGGCGAGCCTCCTTTTTTCTTCTTCTGCTGGCTGGGCGGCGCGCTCTTAGGGGCCGCCGGCGGCGTCTGTGTCGCCGTCTGCTCCTCCGTAGGGGTGATGGTCTGCTGCTCCGACATAGTTTTGGACCTCCTGTGCTTTATTCTTGACCTACCTAAGTATATGGACTGCCTGTCTGGATCTCAACTACAATGCGGTAACAAATTATTAAGAATTGGTTAAAGAAATATCAAGTCCCAGGGCCGGCAGCTGTATATGTCCTTTTAGACGGCGGGACCGGGCAAAAAGTTCCGCTCCCGCCGGCGGCTCATGCAAAAATTTTCTGTCAAAAGCAGGGAGGCCGCGACGATCGCCGCAGCCTCCGTACCGCAGGCTCGCTGCGGGGTCGTACCTTATCCGTCCTCCAGCATGGCCCGGCCGGCATCGGTCAGGGTATAGACCCCACCCTCAAAGTCGGTCAGCGCCGCCATGCCGTTATACTCCCGGTGGGAGACCAGGTTGCGGACCTTCTGGGAAAAGAAGGTGTCGTTCCGGTTGTCGATGATCTCCGCGTCATGGCCCTCCGGCCGCAGCTGCTCCGTCAGGTCCTCGATCAGATCTGACGTGGTAGCGGAGCCCCGGCGGGCGATACATGCCAAAGCGGGCTTTATCAGGTCCTGTTCCGTATACAGCATCACGATACCCCTTTCTTTGTCTCTCGATCCTTACGTTCCTTGCATATCCCGCACCGAACGGCGCGTCCTCTTACAGGTCCCGGTACAGCGGATACTTCCCGGTGAGCTCCGCCACCATCTCCAGCACCTTCGCCCGGCTGCCCTCCGGGTCCTCCACCATGGCGGCGATGCCGGCGGCTACCCGCTCCATGTCCGCGCCGCCCATGCCCCGGGCCGCCACGGCGGCGGTGCCTAAGCGGATGCCGCTGGTGGTGTTGGGGGGCGTGGGGTCGTTGGGGATGGCGTTCTTATTGCAGGTGATGTTCACGCTGTCCAGCAACCGCTCGCAGTCCTTGCCGGTGAGGCCCTTGTTGCGCAGGTCCACCAGCATCAGGTGGTTGTCGGTGCCGCCGGAGAACAGCTCGAAGCCATGGTCCATCAACCCACGGGCCAGGGAGCGGCAGTTGTCGATGATCAGCTGCTGGTAGCACTTGAAGCTGGGGTCCAGGATCTCCTTGAAAGCCACCGCCTTGGCGGCGATGACGTGCATCTGGGGCCCGCCCTGGACGCCGGGGAACACCGCCCGATTCAGCTTATACTCCTGGGCGAACTCCTCGCTGGAGAGGATCAGGCCGCCCCGGGGGCCCCGGAGGGTCTTGTGGGTGGTGGAGGTGGTCACATGGGCGTAGGGGATGGGGCTGGGGTGGAGCCCCGCCGCCACCAGGCCGGCGATATGGGCGATGTCCGCCATCAGCAGCGCGCCGCACTCATCGGCGATCTCCCGGAAGCGCTTGAAGTCGATGGTCCGGGGGTAGGCGCTGGCGCCGGCGATGATCAGCCGGGGCTTATGCTCCAGGGCCAGGCGGCGGACCTCCTCATAGTCGATGAAGCCGTCGGGGCCCACGCCGTAGGAGACGATGTTGTAGATGAGGCCGGAGAAGTTCACCGGGCTGCCGTGGCTCAGGTGGCCGCCGTGGGCCAGGCTCATACCCAGGATGGTGTCGCCCGGCTTGCACAGGGCCAGCTCCACGGCCATATTGGCCTGGGTGCCGGAGTGGGGCTGGACGTTGACATAGGTACAGCCAAAGATCTTCTTGCACCGCTCGATGGCGATGTTCTCCACCACGTCCACCTCCTGGCAGCCGCCGTAGTAGCGGTGGCCGGGGTAGCCCTCGGCGTACTTGTTGGTCAGGGGAGTGCCCATGGCGCTCATGACGGGGAAGCTGGCGAAGTTCTCGGAGGCGATCAGCTCCAGATGGCTCTCCTGGCGGTCGATCTCCCGCTGGATGGCGTCCGCGATCTCCGGGTCCGCCTGATGGACGATCTGCAAAGGATACATAGGACAGTTTTCTCCTTCTCTCAGCCTGCGTAGCGGCTCGAATATCTATAGTAGCATGATGGCTATTTTCTAGTGTACCATGGCCGCCGGGAAAAATCACCTGCAAATCACAAAAATCTCGGAGAAAGAAAGCCGCTCTACCCTGCCGCCGTTGGTGCAAACTATACAACTGTCCGCCCGCGGCGCACGGGAAGGGCGGCGATCATCCGCCGATCTGGTTCATATCCCGGGCCGACTGGGACCGCTCCCGGAAGGACAGCTCCCCGTGCCGCTCCGGCTTTTGGAGGATGGTCTCCGCCAGCCGCTGCCGCAGGTCCGCCCCATGGAGGCCCCGGAGGGGGATCTCCTCTCGGGAGTGGAGGCAGGGCTTCAGATAGCCATCCGCCGTCAGCCGGATCCGGTCGCACCGGTCGCAGAAGCAGTGGCTCAGGGGCCGGATCAGCCCCACGGCTCCCGCCGCCCCCGGCAGGCGGAACCGCTCCGCCACCCCGCCGGACGCCGGGACCGGCTGGAGCTGGGGCAGCCGCTCTAAGACGGCCTCGCAGGGGAGGTAGGCCTCCGGGCCGAATCCGGTGGTGTGGCCGATGGGCATCAGCTCGATGAAGCGCACCTCCACCGGCTCTGCCTCCGTCAAAGCCGCCAGGGCGGGGATCTCATCATCGTTGAAGCCCCCGATCAGGACGCAGTTGATCTTGACGGGCGTCAGCCCCGCCTCCTTCGCCGCCCGGATGCCCGCCAGGGCCTCCTCCAGGCGGCCGCCACGGGTGATCCGGGCGTACTTTTGGGGATCTAGGGTGTCCAGGCTGATGTTGACCCGGTCCACCCCCGCCGCCTTCAGCTCCGCCGCCATCTGGGGCAGCAGGAGGCCGTTGGTGGTCAGGGTCAGCTCCTCCAGCGCCGGCAGGCGCCCCAGGGCCTGGCAGAGGGAGAGCATCCCCCGCCGCACCAGGGGCTCCCCGCCGGTGAGGCGGATCTTCCGCACCCCCAGCGCCACCGCCTCCCGGGCGATCTCCTCCACCTCCTCCAGGGAGAGGATGTCCTGGTGGGCCAGCTTTTTCGCCCCCTCCGGCGGCATACAGTAGACGCACCGCAGGTTGCACAGGTCTGTCAAAGAAATACGGAGATAGCTGATCTCCCGTCCCAATGTATCTTTCAAAATGTCTCCCCCCACGCCGCGCCTAAGGCGGCGGCTTCTCGCACCACGCCGTCCACCATCTCGTGGACATAGTCACAGTTGCCGCAAAGGGCCAGCCAGTCCGGCAGGTCCGCCCCCAGCCCCCGGCAGAGGTCCTGGTCAGGGACCAGTCCCAGAGCCGTGAGCAGGGTATCGCAGGCCAGCCGCCGGCGGCGGCCGGTGTCCAGGTCCCGGACCACCACCCCGGAGATACGCCCCTCCCCCAGGATCTCGTCCACCGTGGACCGGAGCAGCACCGGGATATGGTAGGTCTCCACGCAGTCCCGCCGGTTCCGGGCCAGGCCCCCCAGCCGGTCCCGCTGCTCCACCATGGCCACGACGCGCCGCCCGGACTGGACCAGCTGCCGGGCCACGATCTGCCCGATATCCCCGCTGCCCAGGACCACGATCCGCTCCCCGACAGGCCCATGGTCCAGGAGCAGCCGCTGGACCGTCCCCGCCGTGAAGATCCCGGCAGGGCGGGTCCCGGCCACCGGCAGGGCGTGGATCGTCCGCTCCCGGCAGCCCGTGGCCAGGACGCACCGGTCGAAGCGGACCCGCTCCAAGCCCCTTGGGCTGGACAGAAGGGCGGTCCGGTCCGGGGCGAGGGACAGCACATGGGTCCCTGTTCGGACCTGGACCGCCGTTTTCGCCAGACGGGCCACCGACCCGGCGGCATAGGCCGGACCGGTCTGCTCCCCGCCAAAGCCCCGGTGGACGCACTGGAGCAGCACGCCCCCCAGCCGCTCCTCCCGTTCCACCAGCAGCACCCGCCGCCGGGCGGACAGGCTCTCCGCCGCCGCCAGTCCCGCCGCGCCGCCACCGATCACTAGGATGTCCGTCTCTTCCATAGCATTTATCATTCTATCATTCCCCAGGCTGCCCCAGTAAGATGGGGGAGCCTGGACCGTCCTTCGTCACCGACCGGAGCGGGATGTTTTGTTCTTGGGCCAGGACCTCCGCCACGGCCTGCATACACCGCGCCCCCTGGCACCGGCCCATGCCCGCGCCGGTCCGGCGCTTCACCCCGTCCACGGTCACCGCTCCCCGGCGGACCGCCTCCCGGACCTCCCCCAGGGTGATATCCCGGCAGCGGCAGACAACGGTCCCATAGGCCGGGTCCTGCTGGATCAGGGCGTCCCGCTCTGCCTCGGAGAGGGCGTGGGCCCGCCGGATGCCCCGCCGCTCCGGCGAGAAGGCAACGTTCCTCCCAGGCCCGCCCAGATGCTGGGCAGCCAGGGACGCCGCGTGTTCCCCCAGGGCGGCGGCGCAGGTCAGGCCGGGGGTCTTGATGCCCACCAGGCTGATCAGTCCCTCCTCCTCCAAAACGGTGAAGCTGTGGATGGACCGGTCTGTAGGGACCCACTGTCCCCCCTCCTGCCGGACGGCAAAGGGGTCAGGCCGCAGGCCGGCAAAGGCCCGGATGGTCTCCTCCAGGGGTAGGTCCGGCACCACCTGGGCGCAGAGGCGGCGCAGCCGCTCCAGCCCCTGCCGGGAGACGGCCCCCGCCGGGGCCTCGCCCTGGGGGCGGTCCGTGGGACCGATCAGCAGGGCCCCCTCCACGGTGGGCACGATGGTCAGCCCCTTGCCCCGCTCCTCCGGCTCGTGGAAGAGGATATGGCGGACAAAGCCGGCCAGCGTATCGTCCAGCACCAGGTAGTCCGCCGCCGAGGGGACCAGCCGGACGGCGGGGCACTGGGTCAGCTCCCGCACCGCCGCCGCCTGGAGGCCGGCGCAGTTGACCACCGCCCGGGCCTGATAGGTCCCGGCGGCGGTCTCCAGCCGGAAGCCCTCCGGTGTCCGCTCCATATGGAGGACCGGCTGGCAGAAGCGGAAGTCCGCCCCGTTGTCCCGGGCGTTCTCAAAGGCGGCGATCCCCAGGGCCCAGGGGTCCACGGTGCCGGTGCCGGGGGCATAGAGGCCCAGGGTGACGCCAGGGGCCAGATGGGGCTCCCGCGCATAGACCGCCGCCGGCTCCAGCAGCGCAAGACCGGGGACGCCATTGCGCTGTCCCTGGGCAAATTTGTCCCGCAGTACCCGCTCCGACCGGGGGCCGAATCCGAACAGCAGGGACCCAGGCCGGGAGAAGGGCACGTCCAGCTCCCGGCAGAGGCGGCCGAAGTCCCGGTTGGCCTGTAGGCACAGGGCCGTCTTGAGGGTACCGGGCTTCGTGTCATAGCCGGTATAGACGATGCCGGTATTGGCCCGGGAGATGCCGGTACAGACATCCTCCCGGGCCTCCAGCACCGTTACGGAAAGGGCAAAGGCGGTCAGGGCGCGGGCCGTGAAGCACCCCAAAAGGCCGGCGCCGATGACGGCCACGTCCGTATGCTCCATCCGATATCCCATCCAAACTCAAAACCGCTGGCGCACCGCGCCGGGCGTCTCCAACCGGTAGCCGCCCAAACGCTCCAGCCGCTCCCGGAAGGCCCCACTCCCCAGGACCTCCAAAAGGCGCTGGACCATGGGCGTATCAAAGGCGGCATCGGGGATCAGCAGGTCGTACTGCTCCATGCAGACCGGCAGGAAGTCCAGTCCGTAGAGCTGGGCCGCGGAGTAGATGCCCATGCCGGCATCGGCGGTGCGGTTGGCGACCTGGGCCGCCACGGAGGTGTGGGTGAACTCCTCCCGGTCGTAGCCGTAGATCTTCGCCGGGTCGATCCCCCGCTCCTTACACAGGTAGTCGATCAGGATCCGGGTGCCGGAGCCCTTCTGGCGGTTGACGTACCGCAGGCCCTCCCGGCTGAGGTCCTCCAGGCCCCGTATGCCCTGAGGGTTGCCGGGGGGCAGCATCAGCCCCTGGGTCCGGCCCACGCACTCCACCAGGCGGACACCGCCGTTGGGGAAGTATCGCTTGATGAAGGCGGTGTTGTAGCTGCCGTCCCGCTCGTCCAGCAGGTGGACCCCGGCGATATGGGTCTCCCCCCGGCGGACCGCCATGATGCCCCCCATGGAGCCCACATGGGTGGAGCTCATGTAGAGGGCCGGGTCCGCCAGGTGCAATAGGTCCGCCGCCTCGTCCAGCAGGGGGTCGTGGCTGCCGATGGCTACCAGGGTGTTCTCCAGCTCCTCTGCCGGACGGAGGAGCCGGACCTGTACGCCGGCGCCGGCCTCATAGCCCTCCACCCCCTGGGGGATGTCCAGGATGCCGTCGGCCTTCATGAAGGAGGTCACCACGCCGCTGCCCCGGCCCAAGGGGGAGGCCATGAGCTTGCCGCCCACCTTCCCCAGCCGGACCCGGACGAACTCCCGGTACTTCAGCCCCGACACCACCGCCCGGGACAGGGTGGCCTCCCGGACCGTCTCCGCCTGGGGGGCGGTCCGGTACCAGTCGTCCAGCAGGGGCCGCAGCAGCTCGGTCAGCACCAGGATCCCGGAGACCGGGTAACCGGGGACCCCCAGGATGGGCTTCTTGCCCTGGGCGCCCAGGATGGCGGGCTTGCCGGGCTTGATGGCGATGCCGTGGTACAGCACCTCCCCCACCTCCCGGATGACGGCGGCGGACCAGTCCTCCCGTCCGGCGGAGGAACCGGCGTTCAGCAGGACGATGTCGCAGCTGTCCAGCGCCTCCCGGACCGCCGCCAGGATGGCTTCCTTCTGGTCCGGCACGATGGGGAAGGTCCTGGGGACCGCCCCCCACTGGGTGAGCATGGCGGAGAAGATGGAGGAGTTGAACTCCACGATGTCCCCCGGCCTGGGGTCGGCGGTGGGCGGGACGATCTCGTCCCCGGTGGGGATGATGCCCACCACGGCCCGGCGGAGGACCGGTACCTCCAGCACGCCCGCCGCCAGCATGGCCCCGATGGCGGCGGGGGAGATGGTCACATGGGAGGCCAGGAGCATCTCCCCGGCGCAGATATCCTCGCCGATCTGCCGGATGTGCTGCCAGGGGGCGGCGGGGGCGTAGAGCCGGACGGTGCCGTCCTCCTGCCGGATCACGTCCTCCACCATCACCACCGCGTCGCAGCCCTCCGGGACGGGGTCCCCGGTGTCCACCACGGTGAAGTCCTCCTCGGTGAGGGTGACGGGGGTGGTCTCGCTGGCCCCGAAGGTCACCTTGGCCGCCAGGGCGATGCCGTCCATGGCGCTGGCGGGGTAGTGGGGCGCGCAGATGTGGGCATAGACCGGTCCGGCGGTCACCCGGCCGCAGGAGTCCTGGACCGGGACGGTCTCCGCCGCCGGGCCGAAGCCCCGCTCCGCCAGAAAGGCCCGGTAGTCCGCCTGGGCCTGGTCCAAGGGGATATTGGTCAGATATTGGAACGCCATCAAAAGCACCTCTTCTTTATGTATAATATAAAAGTCGTGCAGGTCGTGCCGGTCTTGAAAACGCAGCCGACCTCTCAGTCTATCTCATAGAGCCATACGTCCACCGTCTCCCCGGCGGTGCAGCCCTCCCGGTCCCGGGGGATGCAGAAGCACCCGTCGGAGCCGGCCAGGGTGGTGATGAGGCCGGACTTGCCCCGGATGGGGCGGGCATAGAGAGCCCCCGCCCGGTCCTCCAGAAAGACGCCCATATACTGGGCCCGGCCGTGGTTGGCGCTGACGGCCTCGGTGAGGACCGCGGGGACCGTCCGCTGCCGGAGGACGCGGCCCTGCATCCTGGCCAGCAGGGGGCGGACCAGGAGACGGGCCACGAAGAACGCCGCCACCGGGTGCCCCGGCAGGCCCAGCACCGGCTTGCCCCTGGCGCTGCCCAAGATGGTGGGCTTGCCGGGCTTCATGGCGATGCCGTGGAACAGGACCTCCCCCCGGCTCCCGATGACCCGGCAGGCGGCGTCCTTCATCCCCACGGAGCTGCCCCCGGAGAGGAGGACCAGGTCGCACCGGCCCAGGGCCTCGTCCAGGGTCCGGCCCAGAAGGGCCTCATCGTCCTGGAGGATGCCGAAGTGGACCGCCTCCGCCCCCGCCTCCGCCGCCAGGGCCTGGAGCAGGGGGGCGTTCACGTCCCGGACCTGGCCCGCCTCCGGCACAGCCTCCACCGGCACCAGTTCGTCCCCGGTGGAGAGGATGCCCACCACCGGCCGCCGGCAGACGGAGACCTGGGACGCCCCCAGGGCCGCCAGGGCCCCGATATCCGGGACCGCCAGCCGCCGGCCGGCGGGGAGGACGGTCTGTCCGGGCCGGACATCATCCCCCTTGAAGATCAGGTCGGCCCCAGGGGCAGCGCTCTTGGCGATGCCGATAGTGCCGTCGCCGTAGTCCTCGGTGTATTCGATCATCACCGCCGCGTCGGCTCCCGGCGGGATGGCCCCGCCGGTGGGCACCGCCACGCAGGCCCCCGGCGCCAGGGCCCCACCGGCTCCCTGGCCCATCAGCACCTCCCCCTGGAGGGCGAGGATGGCGGGGATGGCATCGGAGCAGCCGAAGGTGTCGGCGGAGCGGACGGCGTAGCCGTCCACGGTGGACCGGTCGAATCCGGGGACATACTCCGCGGCAACGACCGGGGCATAGAGGACCCGGCCCAGGGCCTGGTCCAGGGGGACGCTCTCCGGCTGGGGGCAGGGCAGGAACGCCGCCTCCAGGGCGGCCAGGGCCTCCGCCGGGGTCTTGACGGTCAGCATAGGCACTCTCCTAACAACATCAACAACATAACGCGAACAGCAGCGCGCAAAAGAAGGGCAGATCCGGTCTTGCGTCCGGGACCGGCAGGGGCTATACTGGTGAAAAACGCGGGAAGGGGGCTCTTTTTATGGAGGAGCGGTATATACGGAACATCCCCGCCATCTCGGCGGAGGAACAGGCCGCCCTGGCCCAAAAGCGGGTGCTGGTGGCGGGCTGCGGCGGACTGGGGGGCTATCTCATCGAGTATCTGGCCCGGCTGGGCGTGGGGGCGATCGACGCGGTGGACGGGGACGTGTTCGAGCCGTCCAACCTGAACCGGCAGCTGCTGTCCACGCCGGCCCTGGTAGGGACGGGCAAGGCCGAGGCCGCCAGGGCCCGGGTGGAGGCGGTGGCCCCTGGCGTGCGCCTGCGGGCCATACCGGTCTTTTTAGACGGGGAGAACGCCAGCGGGCTGGTCCAGGGCCAGGACCTGGCGCTGGACGCCCTGGACAACGTGCCCGCCCGGCTCCTCCTGGAGGACGCCTGCGCCCAGGCGGGGGTGTCCATCGTCCACGGGGCCATCCGGGGGTGGTCCGCCCAGGTGGCGGTGGTCCCGCCGGGGAGCGGACGGCTCCGCCGGCTCTACGGCAGCGGCGGCGGGGCCCCGATCGACAGGACCAGCCTGCCCTTCACGCCCCCCTTCTGCGCCGCCATCCAGGCCGCCGAGGCGGTGAAGCTCCTGCTGGGCCGGCCCTCCTCCCTGGAAGGCCAGCTGCTGCTGGCGGACCTGCGGCGGATGGACTGGGACCTCCTGCCCCTCTGACCTAGCCGCCCCGGGGCAGCCGGAAGTAGTCCATGGCGAAGTCCCGGAAGTCCCTGGCCAGGGCGGACAGGTGCTTCTCCCGGCGGAAGCAGACCATCATCTGCCGGGTGAACCGGCGGTCCTGGATGGGGATGAGCCGGAGGGAGGTGTCGTCCCGGTAGAAGGCCGCGCCGCTCTCCGGCACGAACCCGGCGCAGACCCCGGAGGCGATCATCTGCCGGTGGAGCTCCCGGGAGTCCACATAGCACTGGGGCCCGAACTGGACCGCCAGGGCCGAGCAGACCCGGAAGGGATGCTCCACGAAGCTCCGTCCCTCCCGGAGGAACACCAGCTCCAGCCCGTCCAGCGCCTTGGGCCGGATGGCGGCGCTGGCGGCCAGGGGGTGGCGGCTGGACACCGCCAGGAAGCACCGGTCCTCATAGAGGGGGAAACCGGTGAACTTCTCATACCGGCCCCCGGCGGGATAGATCAGCATATCGAAGTCGTTGATATCCAGATGCTCCAGGCACTCGATGCCGCTGTTCAGGTCGAAGGCCGCCTCCGGCCGGACCTGGTGGAAGGCGGCGACGCACCCGGCCAGGGGGCCGCTGGCCCCGGCGGCGCCGATCTTGATCCGGCTGTCCGCCCCGGTGGCCAGCAGGCGCATATCGTCCAGGGCGTACTCCAGCTCCCGGAGGACCAGGCTGCTGTACTCCAGGAGCCGGGCCCCGGCGGCGTTGAGGACCAGCCTCTTGCCGGACCGGTCGAAGAGGGGCATCCCCACCTCCGCCTCCAGCCGGGCCAGGTTCTTGGACAGGGAGGGCTGGGACAGGTGCAGGAGCTCCGCCGCCTGGGACACATTTTCCAGCTGGGCGATGGTAGCGAAATAGCGTAGCTGGTCGAGCTGCACGGCGGTCCCCCCTTTTTGGATGTATGCCCGTTCGCCATAAGTCTATTTGGCTGTTCCCACAGATCTCCGCCGGAAATATAGGAGAGATGCACAGTTTTCCCGGAAAGATATCCGTCGAAATTCGTAAGGATCGCCGTCATTATAGACCGGTCCATGCCAAAAAGCAATAAGAAATTTTGGTCACTTCCTTTACAGCCCCCCACCGGGAGCCCTATAATGGAGCCATCCGAAAGAAACATTTTTGGAAGAAGGAGGTGGCTCTTGGGCTCCGGCCCAAGGAACGATGTTATGAAACAACTGCTCATCAAACCTGAGAAATGTATCGGCTGCCGCACCTGCGAGCTGGTCTGCTCCTTCGGACACTATGGTCAGTTCAACCCGAAGCTGGCCAATGTGAAGGTGTTCGAGTATGAACAGGCCGCGGTGGCCATCCCCATCATGTGCCTCCAGTGCGAGGATCCCGCCTGCCTGAAGGTCTGCCCCGTCCACGCCATCAGCCGGGATGAGAACGGTGCGGTCACCATGAACTACGACAAGTGCATCGGCTGCAAGATGTGCCTCAACGCCTGCCCCCTGGGCAACATCTCCTACCACCCCGCCGCCAAGCGGGTCTTCAAGTGCGACCTCTGCGGCGGCGAGCCCAAGTGCGCCCGGTACTGCCCCGGCGGCGCCATCGCCTTCGTGGAGACGGACACCACCGACGAGCGGCGGCGGGCCCTCAGCGACCGCTATAAGGACCTGATCGGAGAGGAGGAGAAGGCATGAAGAACGGATACATCGGCACGATCCTGCGTATCGACCTGAAGACCGGCTCCATCCGTACCGAGCCGCTGAATGAGAAGAGCGCCAACGAGTATGTGGGCGCCCGGGGACTGGGCACCAAGTACTACTGCGACGAGTGCGACCCCAAGTGCGACCCCCTGGGCCCGGACAACAAGCTCATCTTTATGACCGGCCCCCTCACCGGCACCTGCGCCACCTCCTCCGGCCGGTACAACGCCGTGGCCAAGTCCCCCCTGACGGGCACCATCGGCGCGGCCAACTCCGGCGGCCACTTCGGCCCGGAGCTGAAGTACGCCGGGTATGACGGCATCATCTTCGAGGGCGCGTCCGACCACCCGGTCTACCTCTACATCAGTGACGATAAGGTGGAGCTGCGGGACGCCTCCCACCTCTGGGGCAAGGACGTGTTCGAGACCACCGAGGCCCTCTACGCCGAGTGCGGCGAGGACTTCCGGGTGGCCTGCATCTCCGCCGCCGGGGAGACCGGCTGTCTCTTCGCCGGCATCATGAACGACAAGCACCGGGCGGCGGGCCGGGGCGGCATGGGCGCGGTCATGGGCAGCAAAAAGCTGAAGGCCGTGGCCGTGAAGGGCACCGGCAGCGTGTTCGTGGCCCGTCCTGAGAAGTTCTTCGAGGAGTGCACCAAGGCCCGGGACACCCTGAAGGCCCACCCGGTCACCGGGGCCGGCCTCTCGGCCTACGGCACCATGATCCTGGTGAACATCGTCAACGGCGTAGGCGGCCTGCCGGTGAACAATGGCCGGGACGGCTCCCTCTTCCCCCAGGCCGACGACATCTCCGGCGAGAGCCTCACCGCCCGTCACCTCATCCGCAACAAGGGATGTTTCGGCTGCTCCATCGGCTGCGGCCGGCTCACGGAGATCAAGTCCGGGGCCTTCAAGTCCAAGGGCGAGGGCCCGGAGTATGAGGCCGGCTGGTCCTTCGGCGCCGACTGCGGCGTCACCGACCTGGGCGCCGTGTGCAACGCCAACTTCCTCTGCAACCAGTACGGCATCGACCCCATCACCATGGGGGCCACTGTGGCCTGCGCCATGGAGCTCTTCGAGATGGGGGCCATCACCGAGGCCGAGGTAGGCTTCCCCCTCCGGTTCGGCGATGCCGCCGCCATGGTCAAGGCCACCGAGATCACCTGCAAGGGCGAGGGCTTCGGCAAGATCATGGGCCTGGGCTCCTACCGGATGGCCGAGAAGTATGGCCACCCCGAGCTCTCCATGTCCGTGAAGAAGCAGGAGATGCCCGCCTACGATGGCCGGGCCATCCAGGGCATCGGCCTAGAGTACGCCACCTCCAACCGGGGCGGCTGCCACGTCCGGGGCTATATGATCTCCCCGGAGGTCCTGGGCATCCCCATGGCCATGGATCCCCTGGTCACCAAGGATAAGCCCGCCACCCTGAAGCTCTTCCAGGACCTGACCGCCCTTTGCGATGCCACGGGCATCTGCCTCTTCACCACCTTCGGCATCGGTCTCCCAGAGATCGCCGGGATGTACCGGGAGGCCGTGGGCAGTGACGAGAGCGACGCGGACATCCTGCTGAAGGGCGAGCGGATCTGGAACCTGGAGAAGCAGTTCAACATCGCCGCCGGCGTGGAGAAGGACACCCTGCCCCCCCGGCTCCTCCGGGAGAAGCTGCCGGAGGGCCCTGCCGCCGGCAAGGTCAACGAGCTCCACGAGATGCTCAAGGAGTACTACGCGGCCCGGGGCTGGACCGAGGAGGGCATCCCCACGGCGGAGAAGCTCCAGGAGCTGCATCTGAGCTGACCCATTTCGATACCGGGACCGGAAGCGGTGAAACAGCCGCTTCCGGTTTTGGTGCGTTACACAGGAGGCCCTATGACGGTCCAGTTTTTTGCCTATCTCCGGGACCCGGAGTTCGTCGGCTGCAAGGCCGTCTCCTGGCCCTGCACGCCCACCCTGCAGGACCTGGGCGAGGCGCTGTGCGCGGCCTACGGGGACCGGTTCCGGGGCGAGTTCTTCTCCCCCGACGGCACGGCCCTGGGGGAGCGAGTGATCGTGATGGTCAACGGCCGCCGGCTGGAGTTCCTGGACGGCCTGGACACGGTCCTACAGGACACGGACACCATCCTGATCTTCCCGGTGGTCGCCGGCGGCTGACACCGGTCATTCTAAAACCATAAGGCGGTGATATTTTTATGGAGATCGTTTCCTTGGAGATCCTAGAGATCTTACAGCGATACCCCAAGGAGCAGCGGTACTGCTTGGCCATCTTACAGGACTTACAGCGCCGGTACAACTACATCCCCCGGGAGGGCATGGAGGCCCTGGCGGACTACCTGTCCTGCCCCCTCTCCTCCCTCTACTCCATGGCCACCTTCTACAAGGCTCTGAGCCTCAAGCCCAAGGGGCGGCACATCATCAAGCTCTGTGACGGCACGGCCTGCCACATCCGGGGGGCCAATACCCTCTGTGACGGGATCGTCCGGCTCCTGGGCATCGGCCCGGACGAGACCACCCCCGATGGGCTGTTCTCCCTGGAGCTGGTGAACTGCCTGGGCTCCTGCGCCCTGGCCCCGGTGATGGTGGTGGACGAGACCTACTACGGCAAGATGACCATGGAGAAGCTGCCGGGCATCCTGGACAGCTATCGAGAGGAGGCTGCCACATGAGGACCATTCGTGTCTGCTGCGGCACCGGGTGCCTGGCCAACGGCAGCGCCCAGGTGGCGGCGGAATTCGAGCGGCTGACCCAGGGGACGCAGGTGCAGGTGGAGTGCCACGTCAAGCGCACCGGCTGCAACGGCTTCTGCGAGAACGGGCCCCTGGTGACCATCCTGCCGGACGAGATCGCCTACTACCGGGTGAAGGTGGCCGATGTGCCGGAGATCCTGGAGCGGACCATCCAAAAGGGGGAGCTGGTGGAGCGGCTGCTCTACAAGAACGATGCGGGCCAGCGGGTCCGGGGCCAGAGCGACAACCCCTTCTACGCCCCCCAGATGAAGATCGCCCTGCGGAACATCGGCAAGATCGAGCCGGCCAACGTGGACGACTACCTGGCCTCCGGGGGCTATGAGGCTCTGAAAAAGGCCCTCACCATGACGCCGGAGCAGATCCTGGACGAGATGGACGCCTCCGGCCTCCGGGGCCGGGGGGGCGCCGGCTTCCCCACGGGCCGCAAGTGGCGGACGGCGGCGGGGTACGATGTCACCCCCAAGTATGTGGCCTGCAACGGCGACGAGGGGGACCCTGGGGCCTTTATGGACCGGTCCATCCTGGAGGGGGACCCACACAGCGTCCTGGAGGGCATGGCCATCTGCGCCCTGGCCATCGGAACCGAGGAGGGCTTCCTCTACATCCGTGACGAGTACGCCCTGGCGGTGCAGAACGTGCGCGCTGCCATCGCCGCCGCCGAGGCCCGGGGCATCCTGGGGGATGACGTGCTGGGCAGCGGCAAAAAGCTCCTTCTCTCCGTGGTCCGGGGAGGCGGGGCCTTCGTCTGCGGCGAGTCTACCGCCCTCATGGCCTCCATCGAAGGCCGGGTGGGCGAGCCAAGGGCCAAGTATATCCGCTCGGTCCAGCGGGGCCTCTGGGACCGGCCCACGGTGCTGAACAACGTGGAGACTTTGGCCAACGTGCCCTACATCATCGCCCACGGCGGGGCCCACTATGCCAGCGTGGGCACCGAGGGCAGCAAGGGCACCAAGGTCTTCGCCCTGGTGGGCAAGGTGAAGCGGACGGGCCTGGTGGAGGTGCCCATGGGGGCCACCCTGCGGCATTTGATCTACGACATCGGCGGCGGCGTCCAGGGGGACCGGCCCTTCAAGGCCGTCCAGACCGGCGGGCCCTCCGGCGGGTGCATCCCGGAGAGTATGCTGGACCTGCCGGTGGACTTCGACACTTTGAAGCAGTACGGAGCCATGATGGGCTCCGGCGGCATGATCGTGATGGACGACCGCAGCTGCATGGTGGAGGTGGCCCGGTACTATGTCAACTTCCTCTGCGGCGAGAGCTGCGGCAAGTGTACCCCCTGCCGGGAGGGTCTGAAGCAGATGCTGGCCATCCTGACGGACATCTGCGAGGGCCGGGGGACCCTGGAGGACTTGGACCTGCTGGAGCAGCTGGGGGAGACCATGCAGGACTGCTCCCTCTGCGCCCTGGGCAAGTCGGCCCCCAACCCGGTGCTGACCACGTTAAAATATTTCCGGGAGGAGTACGAGGCCCATATCAAGGAACACCGCTGTCCCGCCGGGGTCTGCAAGGCGCTGACCGCCTTCGCCATCGACCCGGCGGCCTGCAAGGGCTGCACCGCCTGCGCCCGGGCCTGCCCCGCCGGGGCCATCACCGGCACGGCCAAGCAGCCCCACACCATCGACCGCGCCAAGTGCATCGCCTGCGGCAGCTGCCGGGAGGCCTGCCGGTTCGGCGCTGTGCGCACCAAGGGGAGGGACGACACATGACCATCACCATCAACGGCAAGCCCTGCGCCTGCGAGCGGGGCGAGTTCCTGCTCCAGGTGGCCCGGCGCAACGGCTTCGAGATCCCCACCCTCTGCCACCACGAGGCCATCGCCGGCCAGGGCTGCTGCCGGCTCTGCATCGCGGAGGTGGTGGAACGGGGGAAAGGGCGCATCGTGGTCTCCTGCGTGTTCCCCGTGGAGCGGGAGTGCGAGGTCTATACCGACAGCGACAAGGTCCGCCGGGAGCGGGGCATGGTGCTGCGCCTTCTGGAGAAGCGGGCCCCGGAGAGCCCCGAGATCCAGGCTCTGAGCCAGAAGTACGCCGCTCCGGCGATCGACCGGTTCGTGAAGGTGGACGGGGGGAAGTGCGTCCTCTGCGGATTGTGCGTGAAGGCCTGCGGGGAGCTCTCCGTGGGGGCCATCTCCACGGTGAGCCGGGGGGTGACCAAGGAGATCGCCACCCCCTACCATGAGCCCAGCAGCGTCTGTGTGGGCTGCGGCAGCTGCGCCCACGTCTGCCCCACTGGGGCCATCGAGATCCAGGAGACGGAGGACAGCCGGACCATCTGGGGCCGGACCTTCCGGTTGGTCCGCTGCGCCCAGTGCGGACAGGTCCTCGGCACGGCGGAGGAGCTGGCCCATGCCGCCCAAAAGTCCGGCCAGGACCCGGAGGCCCTCTGCCCCGCCTGCCGCCAGCGGCAGATGGCAGACGTGTTCTCCCAGACCTACGGCGGATAAACATACGCTCCCGGCGGATCCGGTCCTGTCCGTATCCGCCGGGAGAAAAGCGTCGAAACATGGACTGCGGCCTTGCATTTCCCGCGGCATCGTGCTATACTGGAACAAAGCCCCATTTTTGCTGCATATCGTCTTGAAAAGCGGTGGACGAGCCTCTTTCCAAGCACCGGCCCACCGGGAGATCTCCCGGCTGGCTTTGCTTTGGATGGGGCTTGTTTACTTTTTTTGTATTTGGAGGAAAGAAGAAATGAAAAAGTCCCTCGCATGGCTCCTGACCCTGGTCCTGCTCCTAGGACTGCTGGCCGGCTGCGGCAACAACAGCAAGACCCCCGATGAGCCCACGCCCCCCTCGAACAGCGATCAAAACACGCCCACCCCGCCGGTCAACGATCCCCCGGAGGCCCCGCCAACGGACCCCTCCCCCACGGTGGACACCATGATCCTCAAGGAAGCGGACGACAAGATGATCAACACCTACACCCTGCTGGCGGTGGACCCCAACGCCCCCTTCACCGACGCTGACGGCAAGGCGGTGGACGGCGTGGCGGTGAATACCGCCGGGGCCGAGGCCCTGATCCAGTGGCTCCTCTCCGATGAGGGCCTGACCATGGCCGCCGAGTACGGCCAAGCCGACTTTGGCGACAGCCTCTTCTATCTCCTGGAGGGCGCGCCCAAGTACACCGGGGACATCGCCGCCGCCACCGAGGAGACGAAGACCATCCGCCTCTCCACCACCACCTCCGTCAACGACTCCGGCCTGCTGGGGGTCCTGCTGCCGGCCTTTGAGAGCAAGTACGGCTACACCGTGGAGGTCCAGTCCGCCGGCACCGGCAAGGCCATCGCCGCCGCCAAGTACGGCAACGCCGACCTGATCCTGGTCCACGCCAAGAGCCAGGAGGAGGCCTTCGTGGCCGATGGATTCTCCTATGTCCTGCCCGGCTTTGAGAGCGAGCGGCTGTCCTTCCTGTATAACTACTTCGTCCTCTGCGGCCCCTCTGACGACCCCGCCGGGGTGAAGGACTGCGCCAGCGTCCTGGACGCCTTCGCCGCCATCGCCGACGGCAAGTACGCCTTCATCTCCCGGGGCGACGGCTCCGGCACCCACACCAAGGAGCTGTCCCTGTGGCCGGAGAGCCTGGGCATCACCGCCGAGGCGGAGAGCTTCAAGGACTACACCAAGTGGTACACCTCCGCCAACGCCGGCATGGGGGCCTGCCTGGTGATGGCCGAGCAGATGCACGGCTACATCCTCACCGACAAGGCCACCTTCTTGACCTTCCAGGCCAATGGTGGTATCATGAGCTAAAGCGATGCGCCGGGGCAGGCCGCCTGCCCCGGCTTTTTTATGATCGTAGGATGATGTAGGAGGTGTCCCCTTATGCAGACGGCCCTGGAGAAGGCCCTCGCTCTGCTCCTCAGCGGCGACAAGGAGCTGGGCAATATCCTGCTGGTGACGGCCAAGACCAGCGTCTCCAGCTCCCTGATCGCCCTGCTGCTGGGGGCGCCCCTGGGGATCTGGCTGGGGGCCTGCCGGTCCCGGTGGAAGCAGGTCCTGGTCATCCTGGACCGGACCCTTATGGGGATGCCACCGGTGGTCTGCGGTCTGCTCCTCTACCTGCTCTTCTCCGGGGTAGGGCCCTTTGGGCGGTACAAGCTGCTGTTCACGGTGCCCATCATGGTCCTGGCCCAGGTGCTGCTGATCACGCCGCTGGTGGTGGGGAATCTGGAGACCTATGTCTCCGGCATCGCCCAGCCGGTCCGGGAGACCGCCCTGGGCCTGGGCCTGGGGCGGGGCAGGACCTTCCTCCTGCTGGCCAATGAGTGCGTCTATCCCATCTTCTCCACCTATCTCCTGGCCTTCGCCCGGGCCATCGCCGAGGTGGGGGCGGTGTCCATGGTGGGCGGGGCCATCGCCTGGAAGACCAACGTGATGACCACCGCCATCATGCAGTACACCAACCGGGGGAACTTCTCCCTGGGCATCGCCCTGGGGCTGATCCTGATGACCCTCTCCCTGGCGGTGAACATCGCCGTATCTCTGCTGCAAAGGAGGCTGAGCCGGTGAAGGCAAGGGCCTGTACCAAGACCTTTGAGGGCCGGCGGGTGCTGTCGGTCCCGGAGATCTCCTTCGCGCCGGGGAAGATCTATGCCCTGATCGGGGCCAACGGCAGCGGGAAGAGCACCTTCGCCCGGCTGCTGGCCGGCGTGCTGCCGGCGGACGGCCGGGGCCGGGTCCTGGAGGGGCCGGGGCGGGTGGGGTATATGCCCCAGAGGAGCTACGCCTTCCGGCTCACCACCCAGGCCAACATCCTCCTTGCTGGCAAGGACCGGGACCGGGCGGCGCGTCTGATGGCGGCCCTGGGCCTGACGGACCTGGCCCGGCAGCGGGCCGGCGGCCTCTCCGGCGGGGAGACCGCCAAGATGGCCCTGGCCCGGCTGCTGATGGGGTCCTTCGACCTGCTGCTCCTGGACGAGCCCACGGCGGCCATGGACATGGAGTCGGCCATCCTGGCGGAGGGCCTGGTGGACGCCCACCGGCGGGAGACGGGCTGCACCGTCCTCCTGATCACCCACGACCTCCAGCAGGCCCGGCGCATGGCGGACGAGGCCCTCTTCTTCCGGGAGGGCCAGCTGTGGGAGCAGGGACCGGCCGAAACGCTGCTCTATACGCCGGAGCGGCCGGAGACCCGGCAGTTTTTGGCCTTCTACGGCGGCGCCTGACCCGGTCAGTCCTCTGTAAAGGTGAACAGCTCCTCCACCGGCACATGAAAGACCTTTGCGATATCCATCGCCAGCTTCAGGGACGGGTTATACCGCCCGTTCTCCAGATGTACGATCGTCTCACGCCTGGCGTGTACCAGCTCCGCCAGCTCGCTCTGCTTCAATCCCGCTCTTTCCCGATATTCTTTGACCTTTGTTTTAAGGGCCATATCAGACTCCCTTGCTGTCCATGATACAAAATAGGATGAACCGTATCACTGTCAGGACCAATATCATCCATACCAGGGCATAGCCCGCCGTCCCGCCGTCTATAGCCGCCACCCCGCAGGCGAAGGCGATGACGGTGGTGGCGGCGATCATGAGCTTCCACGCGATCGCGTCGGTCCTGCGCAGGTTCTGGATCGCCAGCTCGTCCTTCTCCTCTTTGCTGTACTTGCGGATACGGCTCGCCTGTAGGATAAAAAATAAGATGGTGACACCGGTGATGATGTTCTGGATCGTTGTATAGTAGTCCTGCCAGTCCCTTCTTGCCCACATCCAGTAATAGCAGACCAGCAGTACCGCATAGATGATGCTCGTTCCGACCGTCTCCTTCAGTGTGACCTTCGACTTCATGTCCCATTCCTCCGTATGATATATTTTTAACTTCTGGGGTGTTATAAATATATCACTCGTCCTATTCTTTGTCAAGGACAAAATGTGAAATATTTATAACTTATCACACAGCGGCATTTTTGCCGGAAAGGGCCCATATACCGCTAAAAACGGGACAAAAAGGCTAGGGAACGCAGAGACCGGCCAGAAAATACGCAGGGCTCCAGGGAGATCTCCTGGAGCCCTGCTCTTTTACAGCTCCTCCTCAGTCACACACTCGCTTTTCAGCCGGCCCACCAAATATTGCAGCGCCTCCACCACATGGGGCCGGGTGTCCCCGCCCACTAGGACCAGCATGATGTCGTCCCCGATGGCCAGCTCTCCGCTGTTCAACCAGGCCCGGACATGGTAGATCCCGTCCATGCGCCGGGCCGCCTCTACCGCCGCCTCCATCTTCTCCCGGTCGTAGCCGAAACGCATCCCCCGGACCAGCGGGACCGCCGCCCCCTCCCGGACCGCCGCCCGGGCAGTCTCCCGGACCACGCCGTTATGGGTGAGGTACATCCCGATCTTCCCGGCCTCCGGGCCGGCCTTGGCCTCCCGGAGCCACTGGTCTATGGAGGGGGCCGTTTTTTTCTGGGTCGTGGCGCAGTCCGCCGAGCCGCTGGAGAGGAGCATATCCACCCCGTGGCGGACTGCGTCCAGCACCGCCAGCAGGTTCTCCCGGGCGGCCTTCTCGCTGCCGGGGAGGTTGACAATCAGCGTCCGGCCCCGGATGCCGGCGGCGGCCCTGGAGAGGCACCCCCGTGGGGTGATCCTCATGCTCTCCGCCCGCATGGCCTCCGGGATGCCCCGTGTCTCCCGCTCCACCACCGCCAGGGTGGCCTCCGGGGTCACGTCCCGGGGGGAGAAGCCGGTGCCGCCGGTGGTCAGGGCCAGCTGGACCCCCTCCTCGTCGGCGCAGTGGCAGAGCGCCGCCTGGATCTGGTCCATCTCATCCGGGAGGATGGCCCGGTAGACCACCTCCCAGCCCTTCTCCTCCAGGATGGCGCAGATGGCAGGGCCGCTGGTGTCCTTCCGCTCTCCTCTGGACCCCTTGTCGCTGATGGTGATGACTGCCGCTGTGTAACGCATATGTCCTCCTTTTTGTCTCCATCCCCTGGGGGCGGAGACCATATCCTTGCTCAAAATGCTCTCTAAAAGAGCGCATCGAAGATCTGGGCCGTCTCCTCGGACATCCGCCGGGTGGCGGTCAGGCTCATGGACAGCACGTTCCCGTTCTTGTCCAGCCGGAGAGCCTTCTCCTTGCTCTTGGGATAGCCGAAGCGCAGCAGGGGGATATCCCCGGCGGCCAGGGGCCGGAGCTCGATGCTGCTGCCCTCCTCTCCCCACACCGCCCACTGGGAGCAGCAGTTGAAGGGCTCCTGGTGGGCCAGGTGGGGCTTGTCCCCCTGCTCCGCCTGCGAGATGAGCCGGGCTCCCGGCGGCAGGGCGGCGGGGCTGTCGTAGCTCTTGCCCTCCCAGCTCCAGTAAAAGGCCTCTGGATGCTCTACGACGACCCCCTTCGGGAACAGGGCGTCGTAGTCCCGCCCCAGCTCCCGCATACAGTAGTCGAAGGCGGGCTCCCGGTGGGTCACCGGCAGACGGGCCAGGGCATACAGCTGCTTTTTCAGCAGCGTGACCGGGTACACGATGTCCCCCACCTTGATGGAGGCGATGGTGGGCATCCGGGAGTGGAGGCTCCCAAAGACCACCTTGATAGGGCCGGTGTCCCCGGCTTTTTTCAACTTTTCCACCTGGTCCTGGGGCCAGTAGACCATATAAGACGCCATATCCCCGCTCCTCCTATCCGTCTATCGTCCTATCGCCCAGCCGTTCCGGTCCGGCGTCCTCCTCCCGGCGGAAGTCCCCGTGGACCCCGCCGGTCTTTTCCAGCAGCCGGATATCGGAGATGACCATATCCCGCTGGACGGCCTTGCACATATCGTAGACCGTCAGCGCCGCCGTGGCAGCGGCGGTGAGGGCCTCCATCTCCACGCCGGTCCGGCCGGCGCAGGTCACCTGGGCCCGGATATCCACGCAGCGGCGCGCCTCGTCCAGGGCCAGCCGGAGGTCGATGCCGTCCACCGCCACCGGATGGCACATGGGGATCAGCTCCGGTGTCCGCTTGGCCCCCATGACCCCGGCGATTTGGGCCACCGTCAGCACGTCCCCCTTCTTCACGCCGCCGTTGCGGATCAGTCCAAAGGTCTCCTCATTGACATACACCCGGGCCCCGGCCACCGCCGTCCGGCGGGTGGGGGCCTTCTCCCCCACGTCCACCATCTTGGCCCGGCCCTGGTCGTTGAAATGGGTAAAATCGCCCATACGCTTCCCTCCTTCCGGCCCGCTCACGGCTTGCAGCGGCCGCAGGGCTCGTAGCCCATCTCGATGAGGTCGGCCCGCTGGCCGGTGTAGACCCCCCGGTTGGCCTCATCGATGGCGATGGAGCAGTCCGGCAGGTGGAATTTTTTCGTCTTGGTGTTCAGCTGATAGGTCTGGGACGGATCGGTCTGGACGGTCTGGCCGGTGCCCACGCTGGCATTCTCCCAGCTCTCCCCGGTGGCGTAGTCGATGGCGATGCCGGGCTGGGCGTTGTAGCAGAACACGTTGAAGGCGATGCCGTCCCCCTCGTCCTCCACGCTCCAGCCCTCCATCTGGACCCCGATGGCCACCAGGTCGCTGCCCTGGTAGACAGGGGTCACCCGGTAGAGGACGTGGTTGTCCGTCTCCTTCACATAGTCCGCCACCATGTTCTCAAAGGGCAGCATCCCCTCGATGTTCAGGTAGCGAGTCCCGGTGATCAGGTTCTGCTTGTTGGCGTTCTCCCCCGCCAGCTGGAAGCCGATCAGATGGCAGCGGTTGTATAAGTATTTCCCGTCCACGATATCATACTTCACGCTCTGCCAGCCGGAGGGCTTCACCTGTCCGATGCCCTCCCGCTCATCCTCCGGCATCAGCTCCCGGCAGATGTTGGCGTAGGCCACGCCGCAGCGGCCCAGCTCGTCCAGCTCCGCGTAGGTCTCGAAGGGCTCGGTGCTGGTCCGCTCCTCCTGGGTGAAGCCGGGGACGCCGCCATTGATATCGATCCAGGGCTCCTCCTTTCGGAAGGCGGCCATGTCGATATCCCCCAGGGACACCCCGGTCCCCTCCACATCGGGGGCCGCGGGCTCGGGCAGGCTGTCCAGCAGGCGGGTGAACAGGACCCAGAGCAGCAGCATGAGCGCTGTGGTCAGCAGCATCTGCCAAAGGGACGGCCTGCTCTGCCGCCTCCTTTTTTTGCGGGGGCGGTAGTTGTTGGCATTTCTATACACGCTCGTAGACCTCCTCCGTTATCTTCTCATGGGAAAAGCCGGCAAATCCCTCCTGGGACACCAGCCGCCACCCCTCCCCCTGGACCGGGATGGCGAAGGTCTGGTCAAAGGGGTAGGTCCGCTCCCAGCGGTAGAGGACGATCCGCTCGATCTTCTCCTCATAGGCCGCCAGGTCCTCCCGTTCCACGAAGCACCACTCCCCAGGCTCCGCCTGGTCCAGGTAGTCTTCCGAGGCCAGCAGGGGGGTATTGGGGAAAAGGGGCTGGCTGTAGGGCGACATCCGCAGCAGGGCCCGGCCCGACGCGGCGGCGGCGATACGGGCACAGAGGGCCCGGTCCCGGGACAGGCGCTTGCCATGGAAGCTCTGCCCCAACCGGTCCTCCACGCAGACAAGGACGGTCATCGTTCTCCCTCCGTTCTTTCGATCGTTTTTTGGTATCTCTATCATACTCGCCCTGGGGCAGAAAAGCAAGACAGATCAGCTGCCTGTTGAAAACTTCATGATTTTATGGTAGAATCGATGTAACGAAACGAGGGAGGACAGATATGGCTATCAAAGACCTGTTCAAAAAGATCGACAGCTATGCGGCCGTGATCCGCGGGTACCGTCCACTTTCTGAAGCAGAGGTGAAGGAACTGGACGCTTACTACCGTATAGGAACGACCTACAGCTCCAACGCTCTGGAAGGGAACTCCCTGACGCTCTCCGAGACAAAGGTCCTGTTGGAGGACGGTATCACGGTGGGGGGCAAGCCGATTCGAGATCATTATGAGGCTACCGGTCATGCCAGGGCTTATGATCATATGCTCACACTAGCCAGAAGTGACCGTCTTTCGATCTCAGAGGATATCATCCGGCGTCTGCACTATCTGTTTTACAATGGTATCGACCCGGAGACAGCAGGGGAGTACCGAAAAGGGCAGGTGCTCATCACGGGGACCGAGTATGTGCCGCCTGCTGCGGAGGAAGTTCCCGCATATATGGCGGCCTTTGTGGCAGAAGCGGCAGAGAAACAGGGAAAACTTCATACAGTAGGATTTGCCGCTTATGCGCACCGCCGCTTGGTGGATATCCACCCATTCCAAGATGGCAACGGGAGGACTGCCCGCCTGCTGATGAATCTGATCCTGATCAACCAAGGCTATTGTGTCGTTTCCATCCCCCCAGTGCTGCGGCATGACTATATCGCGGCTCTACAGCAGGCCCAGCGAAAAAGCCACCCATCTGACGAGGCCTTTATCGAGCTGATCGCGAACTGCGAGATCGAGGCCCAAAAGGACTACTGCCGGATGTTCCATATCGAGCTGCCGGCACGATAGAGCAAATATACGCTTGTTTGAAAGTTGATGTACGAAGGAGCGTGATCCCTTGCTGGACCAATACGACAACGAACGCTGCGACGAGTCCTGTCCCCATAAGGACATCGTCTCCCAGGTCAGGGCCGCCATGCCCCCGGAGGACGAGCTGCTGGACCTGGCGGAGCTGTTCAAGGTGTTCGGCGACACCACCCGCGTCAAGATCCTCTACGTCCTCTTCGAGTCGGAGATGTGCGTCTGCGACATCGCGGAGCTGCTGGGCATCAGCCAGTCTGCTATCTCCCACCAGCTGCGCATCATCAAGCAGGCCAAGCTGATCAAGAGCCGCCGGAGCGGCAAGACCGTCTATTACTCCCTGGCCGACGGCCATGTGGGCACCATCATCGGGGTGGCGAAGGAGCATTTAGAGGAGTGAACCGGCGGAATGTGCATAAAGCCGCAGTCTTTCCCCCAGGTATCCAGGGAGACCGCGGCTTTTTCGTCCCTATCCGCCTAATTTTGAATTTTTTCGCAAAAGCCAACTTTGTTCTTGCAGTCGGCGGCGATATCGGTTATAATAAGCGAGAATTGGCTTTTGAAAGCCGGGAAGATATGATTGGAAAGGATCGATCTGTACTATGGGTGCTTCCAGAGAGCGCAAAAAGCGCCAGGAATACTACGCCAACGGGGGCGTAGACAAGCGAGCTGTCCGTGCGGCGGAGGAGAAGGCCGCGCAAAAGCGGTTCAACCTGCTGCTGGGCGGGGGCATAGTCGCCTTCCTTGTGATCGCGGCTGTCCTCATCGTCTACAACAACGGCCTCTTCAGCAAGGGCAGCGGGTCCCAGACCGCCGTCACCGTGGGGGACAGGGTCTTCACCGCCGCTGACTACAGCTACTACCACCGCAACGCCTATAACTCCTACTACCAGCAGTTCGGCAGCATGGCTTCCTACTTCACCGAGAGCTTCCCGGAGGAGGCCGTCCGCCAGATGCAGTTCGTCACCGCCGCCCTGGCCGCCGCCCAGGCCGACGGTTTCACCGCGCCGGAGGTGGACGCCCAGCTCCAGGAGCAGATCAGCTCCGCCAAGAGCGCCGCGAAGGTCTATGGCCTGAGCTATAAGAACTTCATCGCCCAGCAGTACGGCGATCTGGTCACCCCCGAGGTGTTCGAGCGGAACCTGCGGGACCTGCTGACCGCCAGTGCCTACGCCCAGTCCCACACGGACAGCCTGACCTATACCGACGCCCAGATCGCCGATGCCTACAAGGCCGCCCCCAATGACTACGACCATGTGGACGGCCACCTGGTCACCATCTCCGGCACGCCGGAGTCCAAGACCGATGCCGACGGCAACCCGGTGGAGCCCACCGAGGCGGAGACCAAGGCCGCTATGGACGCCGCCGAGGCCACTGCCCGCCAGATCCTGGCCGATTACCAGGCCGGCGGCGACCTGGAGACCCTGGCCAAGGACGCCGGGGCCGAGTATGCCCTCCAGGAGGAGGTCAGCCATGTGGGCGGCGCGGTCTACAGCGATTGGCTCTTCGACAGCGCCCGCAAGGCCGGGGATGCCGATGTGATGAGCAGCACCGCCAGCTGGTATGTGGTGGTGTTCACCGGCCGGAGCCGGGACGAGACCCATGCCGTGAACGTGCGGCACATCCTGCTGACCAGCGACAGCCTGGCCGCCCCCGGCGCCTCTGACGAGGAGACCGACGCCCTGGTCAAGAAGGCCGCCGAGGACCTGCTGGCCACCTGGGACGGCACGGAGGAGGGCTTCGCCGCCTTGGCCGAGGCCAACACCAAGGACAGCGGCTCCGCCGCCAACGGCGGTCTCTATGAGAACATCACCCCCGCTACCAACTTCGTGCCGGAGTTTTTGGACTGGTGCTTCGCCGATGGCCGGAAGGCCGGCGACACCGGCATCATCTCCACCACCCACGGCTGGCACATCATGTACCTCTCCGAGATCACCGGCACCACCGCCTGGCAGGAGGCCGTCCGCCAGGATCTGCTGAACGCGGACGCCGCCGCCTGGGAGGAGGAACTGGTGAAGGACTATGAGCCGGTCCGGGACGAGGCGGTCCTCCGGCGCGTGACCCCCGAGAGCTTTCCCGCTGACGACAGCGGCAGCACCGGTGACGATGGCAGCGATACCGGCGACGACGGCAGCAACGCCGGATAAAAACGATACTAAAAGGAGCGCCGCATCGCGGCGCTCCCTCTTTCGAGAAGGGATCTGATACATCATGATACTATTGGGAACGGCCGTCAACGCCCTGGGGGTGCTGGGGGGCGGCACGCTGGGGCTGGGCGTCCATCATCTGCTGCGCCGGGGCATCCCGGAGCGGTTCAGTGAGCGGATCATGGAGGGCATCGGCCTGTGTACCGTCTGCATCGCCGCCGGCGGCATCCTCTCCGGCAGCAAGACCCTGGTGACCATCCTGTCCATGGTGGTAGGGGCCGTGATAGGGGAGTGGCTGGACTTAGACGGCAAGATCGCCGCCCTGAGCCGGCGGCTGGAGGAGCGCTTTGCCAAGGGCAGCGGCGGCAGCTTCTCCAAGGGCTTCATGACCGCCACTCTGCTCTTCTGCGTAGGGACTATGTCTATCTTAGGCAGTCTGGACTCCGGCCTGCGTAATGACCACGCCACCCTCTTCGCCAAGTCCGTGATGGACACCATCAGCGCCTGCATCTTCGCCTCCTCCCTGGGGGCGGGGGTGCTGTTCTCCGCCGTGCCCATCCTCCTCTACCAGGGGAGCATCACCCTGCTGGCCAACGTGGTGGGCCCCTACCTCACCGAGACGGTCATCGCCGAGATGAACACCGTGGGCTCCCTGCTGCTGCTGGGGCTCAGCCTGGACCTGCTGGGCATCAAGCACCTGAAGCTGATGAACTACCTCCCCGCCATGTTCCTGCCCATCCTTTTCTGCCTGTTCCTGTAAGACGCAAATATTTGACCCGATCTGCCAAAACCTCTTGACAAGTCCCGTCCCTTGCCCTACGATAAAACAAGAATACGCAATAAGGAGGTATCCCCCTATGCGCGGCATCCCATCCCTGATCACTGATATCCGCAAGAAAGTTTTCACCGAGGTCGCCCGCATGGCCTACAACGGCGGCGACTACACCCAGGCCGAGGACCTGCCCTATGTGATCGTCCCTGGCGACAGCCCCCTCCACCGGGAGTCCATCTTCTTAGAGCGGGCCATCGCCGGCGAGCGGGTGCGGCTGGCTATGGGCCTCTCCATCCGGCCCGTCCAGACCCGGTCCCTGATGACCGAGGGCATGGACCAGGCGGCCATCGCGGCCCAGTACTACGAGCCGCCTCTGATCAACATCATCCCCTACGCCTGCCACGCCTGCCCGCCCAAGCAGTACCGGGTGACGGAGAACTGCCAGAACTGCCTGGCCGCCTCCTGCCAGCAGGTGTGCCCCAAGGGGGCCATCTCCTTCGTCAACGGCAAGAGCCGCATCGACCCGGAGAAGTGCATCAAGTGCGGCAAGTGCGCCCACGCCTGCCCCTACAACGCGATCATCTACATGGAGCGCCCCTGCGCCGCCGCCTGCGGCATGGACGCCATCGACAAGGACGACCAGGGCCGGGCGGTCATCAACCAGAACCGGTGCGTGGCCTGCGGCCAGTGCCTGGTGAGCTGCCCCTTCGGCGCGATCGTGGACAAGGGCCAGATCTTCCAGGTCATCCGCTCCATCATGCAGGGGGACCAGGTGGTCGCCATCGTGGCCCCGGCCTTCATCGGCCAGTTCGGCAAGTCCTCCACCCCGGAGAAGTTCACCACGGCGATGAAGATGCTGGGCTTCGACCGGGTGGTCGAGGTGGCCGTGGGGGCGGATATGTGTACCATCGAGGAGGCCAAGGACTTTTTGGAGAAGGTGCCCCAGGAGCAGGACTTCATGGCCACCTCCTGCTGCCCGGCCTGGCACGCCATGGTGGAGAAGCTGTTCCCGGCCCAGTATAAGAACATCTCCATGACCCTGACGCCCATGGTGTTCACCGCCCGGCTGATGAAGAAGAAGTACCCCGGCTGCAAGGTGGTCTTCGTGGGCCCCTGCGCCGCCAAGAAGCTGGAGGCGATCCGGGCCAACATCCGCTCGGATGTGGACTTCGTGCTGACCTTCGAGGAGCTCCAGGGGATGTTCGAGGCCAAGGACGTGGACTTCGCGGAGATCCCCGAGGGCGAGTCCATGCGGGAGGGCACCGCCGCGGGCCGGGGCTTCGCCGTATCCGGCGGCGTGGCCGGCGCGGTGGAGGACCTGATCCACCAGACCCACCCGGAGCTGGAGGTCAAGACGGCCCGGGCCGAGGGCCTGCGGGAGTGCCGCAAGCTGATGACCATGGCCAAGGCCGGCAAGTACAAGGGCTATCTGCTGGAGGGCATGGCCTGTCCCGGCGGCTGCGTGGCCGGCGCGGGCACCCTGCTGCCGGTGGAGCTGGCCGCCACGGTGGTGGGCCGGTACCAGAAGGAGGCGGACAACACCAGCCCCCTGGACAGCGCCTACCGCGACGTGGGGGAGGAGCTGGATTAAATGTCACTTTTCTTGAAAGAAAAGTGACCAAAAGAACTTTTTACTGCGCTCTGTCGCGGCATATAGGACCCACACCGACTCACGACAGGGCGGAAGGATATCGAGGGAGGTAGCGTATGGAGATCGTTTTGCGCCGAGGCGGCCTGACCGCTAAGGCAGAGACTATGGGCGGCGAACTGGTGTCCCTCCAGGACGCCCAGGGGACGGAGTACATTTGGGGCGGCGACCCGGCCTTCTGGACCGGCCGCAACCCGGTCCTGTTCCCCATCGTGGGCGGACTGCGGGGCGGGACCATCCATATCCAGGGCCGGCCCTTCCAGATGGGCCGCCATGGCTTCGCCCGCTGGGGCGAGTTCGTCCCTGTGGACCAGGGGGAGGACTATGTCCGCTTCCGTTTGCAGGAGAGCCCGGAGACCCTGGCCCAGTACCCCTACCGCTTCGCCCTGGAGGTGGAGCACCGGCTGACCGATCAAGGCTTCACTACTCAGTTCACCGTGGAGGACCGGGACGAGAGCCCCCTGCCCTTCTGCATCGGGGCCCACACGGCCTTCCGGTGCCCCCTGCTGGCAGGCGAGCGCTTTGAGGACTATGCCATCGTCTTTGACCAGCCGGAGACCGCTGATGGCCTGCTGCCGGACAGCGAGGGCTGCCTGGTCCAGGGCCGGACCGAGCGGTTCCTGGACGGGACCGATACATATCCCCTGGACTACCAGGTCTTTGGCCGGGTGGACACCCTGATCTTCGAGGGCCTTGCCTCCAAGGGCGTCACCCTCCGCCACCGCCCCACAGGCCGGGGCATCCGCTTGGACTATGATGGCTTCCCCATGATCGCCTTCTGGACCAAGCCCGGCGCGCCCTACCTCTGCATGGAGCCCTGGCACGGCTGCGCCGCCTTCGATGAGAGGGAGTTCTCCGAGAAGCGCCACTGCATCACCCTCCAGCCGGGGGAAAAGATCTCCCTGGCCTACCAGGTGACGATACAGAACGGATAAAAGTCCATAAAAATAACCGACCGGCGGCACTCTCCATCGAGTGCCGCCGGTCTTATCCCTACTGGCTCACGCCTTGAACCGCGCGGTCAACTGGTCCATGGGCTGGTCCAGGATATCGCCCAGCTCCACCTCTTTGCCGTCCTGCCACAGCCGCTCCAGGGAGTAGAACTCCCGGGCCTCCTGGCTGAACACATGGACCACCAGGCAGCCGTAGTCCAGCAGGACCCAGGTGCCGCCCCGATAGCCCTCCCGGTGCCGGACCGGCTCCCCCAGCTCGTCCAGGGTCTTTTCCACGCTGTCGCAGAGGGCGTTGATCTGGGTGTTGCTCCCGCCGGAGCAGATCACGAAGTAGTCCGCCAGGGTGGTCAGCTCCGTGACCTCCATCAGCTTGATGTCGCCGCCCTTCTTGTCCGACAGAGCCTTTGCCGCTACGATCGCCATCTCCTTTGGTGTCATACCATCTTCTCCTTTTGTAATTTTCTTTTGCTATATCACTCGATGTTGAGTATCTCGTCCCAGTTGGGCAGCTCCGGGGAGAAGATCTGCCCGGTGTCGCCGCCGTCCGGCACAGCGGGCTCCTGGCTGTCCTCGCTCCCGCCGTCTGTACTGTCGCTGTCCCCACTGTCTCCGCCGTCCACATCGACCGTATCGCCGCCCTCTGGACCCTCTGCATCACCGCCGTCCTGGGTCCCGTCCTCTGGCGGCGTGGTGCCGCTGTCCCCGTTCGGATCGGAGCTGTCCGGGCCGTCCGGCGTATGGGGATCGTCAGGGCCGCCGGGGCTGTCCGGTCCATCCGGGCCATCGGGATCGTCTGGGTCATGGGGGCTATCAGGATCATCGGGGTCACCAGGGCCATCCGGGTCGTCCGGGTCGCCGTAGACCAGGTTGCCCTCCTCATCGTAGTATGCCTCCCCGTCCCGGACGGCCCGCCACTCCTGATAGGCCGCCTCATGGACCGTGTCCGCCACATAGCCGGTGGTGGAGGAGAGCAGGTGCCCGTCGGTGCAGCTCATCAGGTCCAGGTCCCCCAGGGTGATCTTCTTCTCATAGGGGTTCAGCTTGGTGTTCACCAGCTCCAGCAGCTGGTTGGGGTACAGCGTCACATAGTACTGCATCCGGCCCCCGTTGTCGCTCTTGTCCTTGAAGGTCCGGCTCCAGCAGCGGACCTCGTAGTTCCCCGGCAGGGAGTGGAAGGCCAGCTTGTTCACGCTGTCCAGCTTCAGTGCCTGCTGGGCGAACCAGACCAGGTTGCCCACCGTCAGGTCCGTCTCCACATTCTCCGTGAAGATAGTGGCGAAGGTCCCCAGCTTCAGGATGTTCTTTGGTACCAGGATCTGCTTCACCGCCGCCTTCATGAAGTTCTGCTGGACCTCCATCCGGGCCCCGTCGCCGGGGGATTCATGGTTCTCCACATTGTTCTTCCGCCACCGAATCAGCTGCATGGCCTTGTCCCCGTCCAGCAGCTGATACCCCGGCTGGAGGTCGATGACGAAGCCGGTCTTGGGGGTGCTGTCGATATAGTGCATCCGCTGGGGCACGTCGAAGTAGACGCCCCCCACCTCCTCCACCAGCTGCCCCACAGCGGCCCAGTCCAGCAGCACATAGAAATTGGGCTGGATCCCGGTGGTCTTGCGGACCCACTTCATCATGTTCTTCACATCGCCGTTGCCGCTGGCGGAGTTGATCTTCTTGATATCCCGGGACACATTGATCATCAGGTCCCGGGGGATACTGGCGATATTGACATCTCCGGTGTTCATATCAAAGGTGGCCAGCATGATCATGTCTGTGTAGTTTTCCTTGTCGCTGCGGCCCAGAAGGAGGAAGGTGTAGAACCCTTTCTTCTGGTTGGACACATAGTCCGGCATATCCGGGTCGACCTCGATGTAGTTGAAGTCGTCCGGGTCCTCCCCGCTGCCGTCACCGGGGATCGGGGTATTCAGATCGTCCTTCTTGCCGCCGCTGTAGTCCGGCATATCCGGCTCCACCGCCCAGTTGGTCCACCAGATGCCCGCGCCGGTCACCACCGCCAGCAGGACGCAGCACACCATCAGCGCGATCATGGTGCCCCGGCGGTGGTACCAGTTGACCCGCCACCAACGGCGCAGCTGTTTCCACCAGCTCTTCTTGGGACTGGCCTTCAGGCGTTTCCCGCCTTCTTTTTCTCTGCTCATGGGAGCTTTCCTTTCAAATGATCCCTCGCGCACACACTATCCCGATCGGGGACGATGCCCCGTTCCCGCAAATTCTCCAGGGACATCTCCAGTCCCGTCAGCAGCGCCCGGTCCAGGTCCTCATAGGCCAGCCGCCGCAGCGCCTCCAGACCGGGGAAGTCCCTGGTAGGCTCGATGTAATCCGCCAGATAGATGATCTTCTCCAAAAGGGACATATCCGCCCGGCCGGTGGTGTGCCAGCGGATGGCCGACACCACCTCTTCCTGCTCGCCAAAGACCTCCCGCGCCAGGATGGCCCCGGTGATGGCGTGATAGAGCTTGTCCTCCGCCGGCAGGGGCAGGGCGTGGTAGCGCTCCGCGATGGCCCGGTGGTC
Organism: uncultured Clostridia bacterium; assembly: GCA_947173485.1. GTDB lineage: Bacteria > Bacillota > Clostridia > Oscillospirales > Oscillospiraceae > CAMWFH01. Next base: position 110,192 of record CAMWFH010000004.1, read on the forward strand.
CGTGGGCGAGAGCCGCTTGGTGCAGTCGTGGAGCAGCGCCGCCCGCCGGGCTAAGTCCACATCAGCTCCCCAGCGCCCGGCCAGCCGGGCCGCCTCCTCCTCTGTGCCCAGCACATGGGGGACCCGCTTGGCCCGCAGGTAGCTCAGCGCCACCGGCCGCAGCTGCTCCAAGGAGAGATGGCGCACGTCCGCCCTCGTGCCGTAGAGGCCCTCCCGAAGGATGTAGCCATAGACGGCGGGGGCCAGATAGCGCTGCCCCTCCCCCTGGGCCAGCATCGCCCGGAGCTGGGTGGAGGAGATGTCCACCAGATCGGGCAGGACCAGGGTGACGATCTGGGCCCAGGGGAACTGCCTGGTCAGGCAGTCCCGCTGGGGGGCGAACAGGGCCTCCCCGTCGTCGGCGGAACGCCCAAAGGCGCACAGCCCTGCCAGGCGCAGGATCTCCCCCGGTTCCCGCCAGTTCTGGAAGGTGAGGAACATATCCGTCCCCATCAGCAGCCACAGCCGCGCCTCCGGCTCCCGCTCATGGATGGCCCGGAGGGTGTCCAGGGTGTAGCTCCTCCCCTCCCGGCGCAGCTCTATGTCGGAGGCCCTGGCCCCGATGCCGTCCGCCGCCAGGCGGACCATGGCCAGACGGTGCTCCGCCGCCGGCACGTTGGCCGGCAGGGCCTTGTGGGGCGGGATCCCCGCCGGCACCAGCAGCAGCTCGTCCAGCTCCAGGGCGGCCATGGCTGTCCGGGCGGCGTGGAGGTGGCCCAAGTGGATGGGGTCAAAGGTCCCGCCGTAGATTCCGATCGTTTTCACAGAGATACCCCCTTTGATCTAGAAGTATCCGATCATCCCCGCACAAGACGGATGCGCTTTTCCTTCTCCTTGCTGTGGCTGGTCCGGTACAGCACGAACTTGCTGCCGATCACCTGCACCTGCTCGCTCCTGGTCCGGCGGCTCAGCTCATCGCAGGCCTCCCGGGCCGTAAGGAGGGAATTTTCCAGCACCTTGCACTTGACGATCTCCCGGGCCTCCAGGGCCTCGTCGGCCTGCTTCACCAGGGCGTCGCTGATGCCGTCCTTGCCGATGTGGACCACCGGCTGGAGGTCGTTGGCGATGGCGCGCAGCTGGGCGCGCTGCTTGCTCGTCAGCTCCATCCCGCTCACCTCCCCTGCTCCGCCAGATAGGCCCGCAGCTTCTCCTCAAAGACCGCCAGGGCCCTGCCCCGGTGGCTCACCGCCGCCTTCTCCTCTGGTGTCAGCTGGGCGTAGGTCTTACGGAGCTGGGGGAGGAAGAAGATCGGGTCGTAGCCAAAGCCGCCGGTGCCCTGGGGGGCGAAGGCGATGGTGCCGGGGCAGACGCCCTCGGCCTCGATCAGGTCCCCGTTGGGGAAGACGCAGGCGATGGCGCTGGTGAAGTGGGCGGTGCGGTCGGTCTGGCCCCGGAGCGCTTGCAGCAGGAGGCGGTACCGGCCGGCATCGTCCAGCTCCGGTCCGCCGTAGCGGGCGGAGTAGACGCCGGGGGCGCCGTTCAGCGCGTCCACGCAGAGCCCGGAGTCGTCGGCGATGGCGGGCAGGCCGCTCTTCTCCATCACCGCCCGGGCCTTCAGCAGGGCGTTCTCCGCGAAGGTCGCCCCGGTCTCCTCCACCTCCACCGCCGCGCCCGCCGCCGCCTCCGAGACGGCTTCGATGCCGTGGCCGGCGAGGATGCTCCGCATCTCCTCTAGTTTATGCGCGTTCCGTGAGGCCAGTACAAATTTCATCTGTGAGATCCTCCCAAAATTTCCTTTTGCTTCGCGATCAGCTCCCGGATGCCCTTGCTGCACAGCAGGGCCAGGTCCTGCTGCTCCTTCAGCGTGTAGCTGCGGCCCTCGCCGGTGCCCTGGACCTCGATCAGCTCCCCCTGACCGTTCATCACGCAGTTGAAGTCCACCATGGCCCGGCTGTCCTCCTCATAGCAGAGGTCCAGCAGCAGCTCGTCGTCCACGATGCCGGCGGAGACCGCCGCCACATATCCTTTGACGGGATCGCGGGGCAGGATGTTCCCCTCCACCAACTTTTTGCAGGCCAGGGCCAGGGCGATATACCCGCCGGTGATGGAGGCGGTCCGGGTGCCGCCGTCCCCCTGCAAAACGTCGCAGTCGATGGTTATGGTCCGCTCCCCCAGCGCCTCCAGATCCACCGCCGCCCGGAGGCTGCGGCCGATGAGCCGCTGGATCTCCGCGCTGCGGGGACTGAGCTTCAGCTTGCTCACGTCCCGCTGGCTCCGCTCCCGGTTGGCCCGGGGCAGCATGGAATACTCCGCCGTCACCCAGCCGGCGCCGTAGGGCACATGGCGGGGGACCCGGTCCTCCACGCTGGCGCAGCAGAGGACCTTCGTATCCCCGCATTCGATCAGGGCGCTGCCCTCGGCGAAGGACACGAAATCGGTGGTGATGGTGATGGGCCGCAGCTCATTGAATTTCCTTCCGTCGATTCGGCTCATTTCTTCTCCTCCACGGGCTTAGGCGGCTCCTGCTGGCCCTCCTTCTTCTCCTTGTCCTTCTCCGGGTCGCTGTTGCCGGTGAAGGTGCCGATCAGCATGATCACCGCCCCCGCGATGAAAAACATCAGGCCGATGCTGCTGGTGGACAGCATACACCCACCCAGGAAGAACGCCCCGCCGGCGATGGTTATCTTCAATCCCAAAAGTCCGTTGCCTGTCATATGTATCCTCCTTATCCCGCGCCCTCCGGGGGCGCATCGTTCCTTTTTTACCGGTCTGCCGGTATCCTGTGGGCTGGGCAGCCGGCCCCGCCTCCGCGGGGCCTACCCAGTATACCCCTATTTTGCCTCGTTGGCAACCAGCGCTTCGCCCGCTTTGAAAATATCTCCGGCGCCTACGGTCAGCAGCAGGTCCCCGGGCCGGGCCATATCCGCCAGGGTCATGGCGACCCCCTCCAGAGTGGGGCAGAAGATGGCGCCGGGGATCTGCCGGGCCAGGTCCAGGGAGGAGAGGCCGGTGGTGTTGCGCTCCCGGGCGGCGTAGATCTCCGCCAGCACCGCCACGTCCGCCCGTTTCAGCTCCTCCACGAACTGGGGGAACAGGGCCGCCGTCCGGCTGTAGGTGTGGGGCTGGAAAGCGCAGACGATCCGCTTATAGCCCAGGGGGCGGACCATGTCCAGCAGGGCGTGGAGCTCGCCGGGGTGGTGGGCGTAGTCGTCGTAGACCTCCGCCCCGTGGTAGCTGCCCTTGTACTCGAACCGGCGGCCGGCCCCCCGGAAGGCCGCCAGGCCCTCCGTCACCGCCTGGCCCGGCAGGCCCAGCACATAGGCCCCGCTGGCGGCGGCCAGGGCGTTGGAGATGTTGTGCCGTCCCCCCACCTGGAGGTCCACATGGGCGTAGAGCTGCCCCCGGATGACGATATCGAAGCTGGGCAGGCCCTGCTCCCAGCGGATGTCCTCCGCCCGGCAGTCCGCCTCCTGGCCCAGGGCGAAGGTGAACAGGTCCATCCCCTCCAGGGCCTCCATGGCGCCGCTGTCGTCGGCGTTGGCGATGACCGTGCCCCCCGCCGGCACCAGGGAGGCGAAGCGGCGGAAGGACTTCTCCACGTCCTGGAGGTCCTTGAAGTAGTCCAGGTGGTCCGCCTCCACGTTGAGGACGATGGCCACCGTGGGGGAGAAGTGGAGGAAGGAGTCGCAGTACTCGCAGGATTCCAAGATGATGGTATCCCCGTGGCCCACCCGGTAGCCGGAGCCCAGCAGGTTCAGGGTGCCGCCGATCATCACGGTGGGGTCCCGGTCCGCCGCCATGAAGATATGGGTGGCCATGGAGGTGGTGGTGGTCTTGCCGTGGGTGCCGGAGACGCAGAGGGCGTGGGGGTAGTGGCGCATGATGGCTCCCCAGGCCTCGGCCCGCTCAAAGACCGGGATGCCGGCGGCCCGGGCGGCGGCGATCTCCGGGTTGTCGTCGTGGATGGCGGCGGTGCGGATCAGAAACTCCGCCCCTTGGATGGCTTCGGCCTTGTGGCCGATGGTCACCGTGATGCCCAGGTCGCGGAGATGGGCCACAGCGGGGCCGTCGCTCAGGTCGCTGCCCTGGACCGTGAGGCCCTTCCGGTGGAGGACCTCCGCCAGGGGGCACATGGACACGCCGCCGATGCCGCTGAGATGGACCCGCCGGCCGGGCTGGATATACGCACGGATGATGGGGTTCATGGAAGACCTCCAAAAGTTACTTTCGCCGCCCAACGCGGCCTTGCGTTTTTTTGACTAATCCATTATAATATATTTCCAAAAAAGGTGCAACGTATATTTGCGGTCCTGCCGTATAGTTTGCCCTATTTTTGTGAAAACCCTCCATAGGGACAGGGGGAACGCTATGACCATACCAGCCTTTGTACAAGAGATATTGGCCCGTCTGGAGGCGGCGGGCCACGCCGCCCACTGTGTGGGGGGCTGCGTCCGGGACGCTCTGCTGGGCCGGCGGCCCAATGACTGGGACGTGACCACCTCCGCCCTGCCGGAGGAGGTGCTGGCCCTCTTTGGGGGCCGGTGCATCCCCACGGGGCTGCGCCACGGCACCGTCACCGTCAAGACCGATGGCGGCGGCGTGGAGGTGACCACCCACCGGAAGGACGGGGCCTACCTGGATAACCGCCGGCCGGAGAGCGTGGACTTCTCCGCCTCCCTGGAGGAGGACCTGGCCCGGCGGGACTTCACCGTCAACGCCATGGCCCTGGACCGCCGGGGCGCTCTGACCGACCCCTTCGGCGGCCAGGCGGACCTGGAGCGGAGGCTTTTGCGGTGTGTGGGAGACCCGGATACCCGCTTCCACGAGGACGGCCTGCGGCCGATCCGGGGGCTGCGGTTCGCCGCCCAGCTGGGCTTTGCCCTGGAGGAGGAGACCGCCGCCGCCGTGAGGCGCTGCCGGGAGCTGCTGGGGAACATGGCCCCGGAGCGGCTGGAGGCGGAGATGACCCGCCTCCTCTGCGGACAGGACCCCCTGCCGGTGCTGCTGGGCTATCCCCAGGTCATCGGGGTGGTGGTGCCGGAGATCCTGCCCGCCGTGGGATTCGATCAGCGCAACCGGCACCACTGCTACGATGTCTGGGAGCATACCGTCCGGGCCCTCGCCGCCGTGCCGCCGGAGCCGGTCCTCCGGTGGACCATGCTCCTCCACGACCTGGGCAAGCCGGCGGCCTTCACCCTGGACCACGCCGGTCAGGGCCACTTCTACGGCCACGGGGAGCGGAGCGTCCAGCTGGCCCAGACCGCCCTGGACCGCCTGCGGATGGCCCACGGACAGCGGGATGCCATCCTGGAGCTGGTCCGCTGGCACGACCTGCCCATCCCCCCCGCCCCCCGTCCGGTCCGCCGGGCCCTCCGGCGGTTCGGGGAGGAGGCCCTGCGGCAGCTCCTGACGGTCCAGCGGGCGGACAACCTGGCCCAGCACCCTGCCTTCCGGGACAAGCAGGACCAGCTGGACCAGGTGGAGGCGCTGCTGGAGACGATCTGCCAGGAGGGGCAGTGCTTCACCCTGGCCCAGCTGGCGGTGGACGGCCGGGACCTGACGGCCCAGGGCCTGGAGGGCCGGGCGGTGGGCGCGGCCCTGGAGAGGCTGCTGGAGGACGTGATCGAGGAGCGGGTGCCCAATGAGCGGCTGGCCCTGCTGGACCGGCTGGAGACGATCAGGGACACCCTTGATGGAAGCAAAAAGGAGAGCATATGAAGCATTATCTAGGGGCCCATATGTCCGCCTCGGCGGGCTGGGCCAAGATGGGACAGGCGGCGGTGGACATCGGGGCCACCACCATGGCCTTCTTCTGCCGCAACCCCCGGGGCTCCCGGGCCAAGGCGGTGAAGCCCAAGGACTTAGCCGCCCTCCGGGCGCTGCTGGAGGCCCACCAGTTCGGCCCCCTGGTGGCCCACGCCCCCTATATCATGAACCCCTGCTCCAAGGACGAGAGCATCCGGGCCCTGGCGGAGCGGATGCTGGCGGAGGACCTGGAGCTGATGGAGCATCTGCCGGGGAACTACTACAACTTCCATCCCGGCAGCCATGTGGGCCAGGGCCTGGAGGTGGGCATCGAGCAGATCGCCGCTATGCTGGACCGGGTCCTGCGGCCGGAGATGGCCACCACCGTCCTGCTGGAGACCATGGCCGGCAAGGGCAGCGAGGTGGGAGGCCGGTTCGAGGACCTGGCCGCCATCATCGGCCGGGTGGCGGTGAAGGAGCGCATCGGCGTCTGCCTGGACACCTGCCACATCTCCGATGCCGGCTATCCGGTCCGGGAGGATCTGGAGGGGGTCCTGGCGGAGTTCGACCGGGTGGTGGGCCTTTCCTACCTGAAGGCCCTCCACATCAACGACAGCCTCAATCCCCCCGGCAGCCGGAAGGACCGCCACGCCAAGATCGGCCAGGGCACCCTGGGCACCGGCACATTCGTCCAGGTCATCACCCATCCGGCCTTAGAGCGCCTCCCCTTCATCCTGGAGACCCCGGACGACGATAAAGGCCACGGGGAGGAGATTGCCCTGCTCCGCTCCCTCTGCGACGGCCCTGACGATGCCGCCGGCCCAGTCTCTGGAGAGGATGGCTGAAAAAAACAGGGCATCGATCGGTAAAGATCGCAGTTCCCGCTTGTTATTTGTAAGTTTCTATGGTACAATAGTGGCGCAGGCTTTCCAATCCCTTCCACCCCCGCCGGCGGCGGCCGGCTCCGTGGGAAGCTCTGCGTGACCACCTAGATAAGGATGTGATCCCTTTTGAATCAAAAGCAACGGCAGACCATTCTCATCGTAGACGACACCCAGATGAACCGGTCGATCCTGGCAGACATCCTGGAGGACAAGTACGATATCATCGAGGCGGAGGACGGTCTGGAGGCGGTGGCCATCCTCCAAAAGCAGTGGTCGTCCATCTCCATGCTGCTGCTGGACCTGTATATGCCGAAGATGAACGGCTACGAGGTGCTGGAGGTGATGAACAACAACCGGTGGATCGAGACCATCCCGGTGATCATCATCTCCTCCGAGAACAAGCTGGAGAGGATCCACCAGGCCTACGACCTGGGCGTGACCGACTTTCTGAGCCGCCCCTTCGATGATAAGATCGTCCGCCGCCGGGTGTTCAACACCATGCTGCTCTACGCCAAGCAGAAGGACCTGGAGACCCTGGCCACCGAGCAGATCTATGAGAAGGAGCAGCGCAGCAGCCTGATGGTGGACATCCTCAGCCACATCGTGGAGTTCCGCAACGGCGAGAGCGGCCTCCATGTCCTCAACGTGCGGACAGTGACTGAGCTGCTGCTCAACGCCCTCACCCGAAAGACGGACCGCTACCAGCTGTCCCAGGCGGACATCTCCCTGATCAGCACCGCCTCCGCCCTCCACGATATCGGCAAGATCGCCATCGATGACAAGATCCTCAACAAGCCCGGCCGGCTGACGGAGGAGGAGTTCGCCATCATGAAGACCCACTCCAGCGTGGGGGCCCAGATGCTGGAGCAGCTGCCCATCCACCAGGGGGAGCCCCTGATCAAGGTGGCCTACGACATCTGCCGCTGGCACCACGAGCGCTACGACGGCCGGGGCTATCCCGACGGGCTCACCGGGGACGATATCCCTATCTCCGCTCAGGTGGTGGCCATGGCGGACGTCTACGACGCGCTGACCAGCAAGCGGGTCTATAAGCCCCCCTTCCCCCCCCAGAAGGCCATCGAGATGATCCTCCGAGGGGAGTGCGGCACCTTCAACCCCCTGCTGCTGGACTGCCTCCAGGAGAACGCCCTCAACATCGCCAAGGCCCTCCAGGCCAGCGGCGAGGTCCAGACCAAGGAGAAGAGCCTGCAGAATATCGTTCGGGAGATGAGCCAGCACTACGAGCTGAACGCCTCCAACCGGACCCTGCAGCTGCTGGAGCATGAGCGGATGAAGTACAGCTTCTTTGCCGCCATGTCCCAGGAGATCCAGTTCGAGTACACCCTGTCCCCCGATATGCTCTCCCTCAACTCCTGGGGCGCGGAGCGGCTGGGGATGGATGAGATCATCATGGACCCTCTCCACAACAAGAAGGTCCGCGGCCACCTGGGGGAGGAGGAGTGGGAGAAGCTCACCCAGCTGATCCACGCCGCCGGCCCGGAGTCCCCCATCTCCAAATACGAGTGCAAGCTGTTCTTCGGCGGGGAGCTGCGGTGGTATCGCATCACCTGCCAGAGCATCTGGTCCAACGAGGACGAGCGGGAGTATATGGGGGTCATCGGCAAGGCCGTGGACATCCACAGCTCCCGGACCGACCGGGAGAACCTGGAGCGGATGGCCTCCTACGATATGCTGACGGACCTGCTCAACGCCGCCAGCGCCAAGAAGCAGATCGAGGAGCGCCTGCGCAGCGGCAGCGACAGCCAGTTCGCCATGGCCATCTTCGACCTGGACCACTTCAAATCCGCCAACGATACTTATGGACATATCTTCGGCAACCGGGTCCTGGCCCATGTGGCGGAGCGCCTGCGCAGCAGCGTCCGTGGGGGGGACATCGCCGCCCGCATCGGCGGGGACGAGTTCCTGATCTTTCTGGAGTATACCCACGACTTAGAGCCCATCATCCAGCGGATCTTCTCCTCCCTGTCCGGGGAGGACTACCGGGGCTTCCCCATCTCCGCCAGCATGGGCGTGGCCCGGGCGGAGGCGGTGGGTTGCGAGTATGGCGCGCTGTTCCAGGCGGCGGACCAGGCCCTCTACGCGGTCAAGCAGGGGGGGCGGGGCCACTACCGCTTTTATGACAGTTCGATGGCTTCCCTGGCTGTGCCGGAACGGGAGCAGATCGTCTCGGATAACGAGATCGTAATGGAAGAAGGAGAGTGAGCTGTATGACCTTACAGGAATGCTATGCCGCTTTAGGCGGCGACTACGCCGATGTGGCCACCCGGATGCCCCGGGAATCCATGATCCAGAAATTCGTCCTCCGGTTCCTCAGCGACGGGAGCTACGACCTGCTCTGCCGCTCCCTGGAGGCGGGCAACTATGAGGACGCTTTCCGGGCCGCCCACTCCATCAAGGGCGTCTGCCAGAACCTGAGCTTCACCACGCTGCAAAAGTCCAGCGGCGAGCTGACCGAGGCCCTGCGCAATGGCTGGACCCCGGAGGCCGAAGGGCTGATCCAGCAGGTCAAGGCGGACTACCAGCAGGTGGTGGCCGCCATCCAGGCCTTCCAGAAGGAGGTCATGGGATGAATCAGAGGAACGGCGGCCGGTTTCTGCTGATCAGTCTGATCGCCGTCATCCTTCTGACCGTCAGCCTGTTCTCCTTTCTGGCCGTGAACGTGAACCACCAGAGCCTGGACGCCATCGAGGATGTGGGTAAGATCTACATGAACGGGATCAGCGAACAGAGCGCCCTCCACTTTCGTACCACCATCGAGGTCCGCTTAGAGCAGATCCAGAGCATCGTCCATATTGTGCCCCAGTCCCTTTTCTCCGACCGGCAGGCCCTGCTGGCCCATCTGGAGCTGAATGCGGAGGCCCGAGGCTATGAGTATATGGCGCTTTTTGACAGGGAGGGCCACGCCGACACTGTGTTCGGCGGCGAGCTGACCCCCTTCAGCCAGGAGATCTTCCAGAGCGTCCTCCAAGCCGACGAGCCGAGGATCTTCGTGGGATCCACCCCGGAGGCGGGGCGCCTGTTCCTTTTCAGCGTGCCCAGCCAGCTGCCCATGACCGATGGCGACACCTCCACCATCCTGGTGGGCGGGATGCCTGTCGACTATGTCAGCACGCTCCTGTTCCCAGAGACGGAGGCTCCCATGGTCCTCTCCTACATCATCCGCAAGGATGGCAGCTATGTCCTTCGCAGCAATGACCATGATGACACGACCTACTTCGACCAGCTCTACGCCCTCTTTGGTGACCAAGATGCCGAGGATATCCAGCGGCATATCCAGGAGCTCACCGATGCCATGAGCCGGGATGAGGACTACACCACCCTGATCGAGAGCGACTCAGCCCGGCGCAACCTCTATTGCACCGCTCTCCCCTACTCCGATTGGTATTGGATCACAGTCCTGCCCTTCGACTCCATCCGTACGGTCATCACGGCGATGAGCCACAACTGGATCATCGCGGTCTACTCTGCCTGCGCCATCGTCCTGCTAACCATCGCCTTGCTGTTCCTCCAGTATTTCCAGCGGAACCGCCGGCAGCTACGGGACCTGGAGGAGTCCTGGATGACTGCCCAGGCCGCCCAACAGACGGCAGAGAGCGCCCTGGAGGTAGCGGAGAGCTCCCAGCGGGAGGCGGAAACAGCGGAGCGGGAGGCCCGGAAGGCCAATAAGGCCAAGAGCGAGTTCCTCTCCAATATGAGCCACGATATCCGCACCCCCATGAATGCCATCGTGGGCATGACGGCCATCGCCATCGCCAACATCGACAACAAGGAGCAGGTGCAGAACTGCCTGAAGAAGATCACCCTCTCCAGCAAGCACCTGCTGGGACTGATCAATGATGTGCTGGATATGTCCAAGATCGAGAGCGGCAAGATGACGCTGACCATGGACCGGGTCTCCCTCCGGGAGGTGATGGACAGCATCGTCAGCATCGTCCAGCCTCAGATCAAGGCCAAGGACCAGCAGTTCAACGTGTTCATCCACGATATCCCCGCAGAGAACATCTATTGCGACAGCGTCCGTCTGAACCAGATCCTGCTGAACTTCCTGTCCAATGCCATCAAGTTCACCCCGGAGGGGGGCTCCATCCAATTGGCGCTGTATGAGGAGCCCTCTGCCAAGGGAGAGGGCTATGTCAGGATCCATCTCCATGTGAAGGACAACGGCATCGGTATGTCCCAGGAGTTCAAGGACCGGATCTTCGAGTCCTTCACTCGGGAGGACTCCACCCGTGTCCACAAGACCGAAGGCACCGGCCTGGGGATGGCGATCACCAAGTACATCGTCACCGCCATGGGCGGCACGATCGAGGTGGACAGCGAGCAGGGCAAGGGCACAGAGTTCCGGGTGACCCTGGATATGGAGAAGGCGGAGGCCCCGGAGGAGGAGATGATCCTGCCGGACTGGAACATGCTGGTGGTAGACGACGACAAGCAGCTGTGCGAGAGCGCCGTATCCTCTCTCCTGTCCATCGGGATCCAGGCGGAGTGGACCCTCTCCGGGGAGGACGCCGTTCGGATGGTGGAGGAGCGCCACGCCCGCCGGGACGACTACCAGATCATCCTGCTGGATTGGCGGCTCCCGGGCATGGACGGCATCTCCACCGCCAAGGAGATCCGCCGCCGGCTGGGAAGGGCAGTGCCGATCCTGCTGATCTCCGCCTACGACTGGGCCGATATCGAGGACGAGGCCCGAGAGGCTGGGATCAACGGCTTCATCTCCAAGCCTCTGTTCAAGTCCACCCTGTTCCACGGCCTGCGGCCCTTCGCCACCATCCCTGGGGAGGAGGAGCTGCCGGAGGCCCCCGGCCCCTTGATGGACTTCTCCGGCAAGCGCATCCTGCTGGCGGAGGACAACGACCTCAACTGGGAGATCGCCGAGGAGCTGCTGACCGCGGAGCTGAACGTGACCCTGGAGTGGGCGGAGAACGGGCAGATCTGCGTGGAGAAATTCAAGCAGTCCCCCACCGGCTACTACGACGCCATCCTGATGGATATCCGTATGCCGGTGATGACCGGCTACGAGGCCACCTGGGCCATCCGCGCCCTGGACAGGCCCGATTCCAAGATCCCCATCATCGCCATGACGGCAGACGCCTTCTCCGACGACATCAAGCGGTGCTTGGACTGCGGCATGAACGCCCATATCTCCAAGCCCATCGATGTGCGGGAGGTCGCCCGCCTGCTGAAAAAATATCTCATGGAGTGACCCCCTAGAGCCCAAAGGGCCCGCCGCCTCCCTTAGGAGACAGTGGGCCCTTTCATGGTCCTATAGATATCCGGGGCACCCCCCGGGGGATGCCGGAAGATACGCAAAAAAGCGGCTGGAACAGCCGCTTTCTCACGTTATGACAGCTCATTACTCCGCCACAGTAGACTGCACCGTCTTGACCGTGCGACCATTGTAGGTACCGCACTCCGGGCACATTCTGTGGGGCAGATGCAGCGCGCTGCACTTGGGGCACTTGACCAGGCCCGGCTGCGCCAGCTTCCACACCGAGCTGCGCCGCTTATCCCGTCTCGCTTTGGAGACTTTTCCCTTGGGGACCGCCATGTATGACACCTCCTTAACACGCGGAAAATTGGTTAAGAGCCGCTCTCCTCCTCCAGCAGCTGGGCCAGGACGGCCCAGCGGGGGTCAGGCTCCTCCCGGCAGGTACAGGGACCCTCGTTCAGGTCCTTGCCGCACCTGGGGCAGAGGCCCTTGCAGTCCTCGGAGCAGAGGGTCTTCGTGTCCAGCGCCAGGAGAAAGACTGTTCTGGCCAGCTCTCCCAGGTCGAAGGCGCCGTTCTCCAGCAGGATGATCTCATCGTTCTCCTCGTCACAGATCTCCTCCGCCAGCAGGAAATGGCCGGCGGCGGTCTTGGTAAGGGGGAACGCTTTCATACATCTGTCGCACACGGCGTCCAGCGGGGCGGAGGCCTCGAAGTCCAGGGTCAGCATCCCGGCGATATTCCGCGCCTCCCCGGCCACCTGGACAGGCTGCCGGCACCGCTGGTCCTCCTGGGAGAGATCCAAGGAGAAGCGGAAGGGGATGCTCTCCCCGGGGACGTGCAGGATCTTTTTTACATCGAGCAGCATACTCCACCTCATAAACGACACGAACCTATTATACTGGATGTTCTCCCCATTGTCAAATATTTTTTCATGTTTTTTCTGCCTTTTTGTCCGGCTGTCCCGGACCGGGCGGCCGGAGGGGCGCCGCCGGACCAAAATTTTGGAAGATCTGGAGGGGGAGCTTTGTTACAACTCTGTTACATTGACAAGTTTTTACTTTACAGATGCTGAAAAATTACATATAATAGGGACACAGTCTTTTTTATCCCATATCCCCCGCCGGGACCGAGACAGGAGCAGCAAAGGAGGGTGGCTGAACGTTATGGATGAATTTACCCGCAAGTATAATCTGGTGCGTGAGAAGGATGAAGAGATCCACCGGATCATGTCCACCGTTTATCAGGCGCTCAAAGAGAAGGGCTACGATCCCATCAACCAGATCGTGGGCTATATCCTCTCTGGAGACCCGACCTATATCACCAATCACAACGGCGCCAGGACCCTGATCCGCAAGGTGGATCTGGACGAGTTTTTGCAGATCCTGGTGCGGGATTATCTAAAGCACTCCTAAGGCAGCCGCAAAAAAGCGCCGGGGACCCTTCCAGGGTCTCCGGCGCTTTTCTTCTGTAAAAGTTCCTGCCTTTACAGCAATCGGAGGGAACGGTCCACCTCCCGCCCCTGGGAGAGGTACACCCGGGGCACCCGCATACTCACCGCGCACACCAGCTCATGGGGGATGGTCCCCAGCAGCGCCGCCAGCTCGTCCGCGCTCTGGCGGGCCCCAAAGACCTCCACCTCGTCCCCCACCTTCACCGCCGGCAGGTCCGTCAGTTCCACCATGGTCATATCCATGCAGATCCGCCCTCGGATGGGGGCCCTGCCCTGGTCCGTCACCACCGAAGCCCGGTTGGAGAGCCCACGGAACAGCCCGTCGGCGTAGCCGATAGGCAGCACGCCGATCCGGGTCCGCTGGGTGGTATGGAAGGTGCGGCCATAGCCGATATCCGTGCCGGGGTCATAGATCTTGATGGTGGAGACGGTGGTCTTGAGGCGCATGACGGGCCGCAGGCCCATCTCCACCGCCCCGGGGCCCACCCCGTAGAGGACGATGCCGGGCCGGACCATATCCAGGGCCATCTCCGGGTAGTGGGCCACCGCTCCGCTGTTGGCGCAGTGGCGCAGGGCGAAGGTACAGCCATGGGCGGCTAAGTCCCCGATCACCTGCTGGAACAGGGCGAACTGCTCCCGGGTGTAGGCCTCCCCCTCCGGCAGGTCAGACACGGAGAAGTGGGTATAGATCCCCTCGGCGTCCAGCCCCGGCAGGGCGCAGGAGCGGCAGATCGCCTCGATGCCCCCGGCGTAGTGCCGCCCCCGGACCAAAAAGCCCAGCCGGGACATACCGGTGTCCACCTTGATATGGACCCGGAGGGTCCCGCCCAGGGCGGCGGCGGCCTGGCTGTACTCCACCGCCTTGGCCTCGGCGGAGACGGTCTGGGTGATGCCCGCCTCGATCAGGTCCCCCACCATGGACGGGGGAGTGTGTCCAAAGACCAGTATGGGGCCATCGATGCCCCCCTGGCGCAGCTCCCGAGCCTCGTCCAGGCTGGACACCGCCAGATAGACCGCCCCCAGCTCCTGGAGGACCCGTGCCACATGGACTGCCCCATGGCCGTAGGCATCCGCCTTCACCACGCCCAGAAAGTCGGTCCCCGCCTGCCGGCGCAGGACGGCGCAGTTGTGGGCCAGGGCGTCTAAATCGATCTCAGCCCAGGTCCGCCGCAGAGCGTGCATCTCCATCGTTCCCCTCCTCTGCCCCCTGGAAGGATGTGACGGTCACCTCGAAAAGGAGGACGCCGTCCTGCTCCATCTCACACCGCAGGGGGACGTTTTCTTCCGTGAACCAGACGGTATAGACCGCCTCTTCTGTCTCATAGGCCACCCGCAGGCAGTCCTGGTCCGCCAGCTCCTCCCAGCTCCGCTCGATCGGATAGCCGCTCTGGATGGCGGCGGCCATGGCGGGGAGGACCATCGCCGGACTGAGGCCCCGGCCCGCCAGGCTCCCCGCGTCCAGGACCATGTCCTGGTAGCTCAGCTGCATGGACTTGCCGTCCCAGGACGCCACCAGCCCTGCCAGGGCCTCCGGGGCCTCCACCACCACCACGGCGGCCTCCGCCGTCCAGGCGCAGGACAGGGTGTAGGCGCGGACCTCTCCGTCCATATGGCAGAGGACGTCCGCCTTGATCTCCGCCTCCGCCAGACCGCTCAGGGGCAGCTCCTCTTTCTCATCAAGGCCAGCCTTGTTGCCGCAGCCCGGCAGCAGGAACGCTATCAGCAGTGCAAAAAGCATCCATCTTTTCACATCTCCCGCTCCTTATCGTTTCGATCGCCCGCCGGTCCCGGCGCGGCCTCACAGCAGCACGGCCTTGATCGCCATGGGGAGATAGAACAGCAGGTCCTCCGGCGTGACGCAGTAGTCCGTCAGGTCCCGGGCCGCCAGGTCCCCCGCCAGCCCGTGGAGGTACACCGCCAGACACGCCGCGTCAAAGGCCGGCAGCTTCTGCCCCAGCAGGGACACCACCATGCCCGCTAAGATATCTCCCGTGCCCCCCTTGGCCAGGGCGCTGCCGCCGGTGGTGTTCACCCGGCAGGCCCCCTCCGGCGAGGCCACCACCGTGCCGGGGCCCTTCAGCACCACCACCGCGCCGGTCTCCGCCGCCAGCGCCAGAGCGCCGGCCTCCCGGCCCGCCGCCAGCGAGCCCCCCAGCCGGACGAACTCCCCCTGGTGGGGAGTCAGCACCGTGGGGCCCCGGCGGCGGCGTACTATATCCATATGCTCCGCTGCCGCGTTTATGCCATCGGCGTCCAGCACCAGAGGGACGCTCAGCCACTCCGCCAGCTCCATGGCCAGCTCCCGCAGCCGCTCCTCCCGGCCCAGCCCCGGTCCGATCAGGGCCGCGTCGGCCCCCAGCATCTTGGCCTTGGCGAGAAGGGCGGACAGGTTCTCCGGCAGCGGCGCGGCGATGGCGCTGCGGCACCGGGCCGCCACCACCGGCCAGACCTCTCGGGGCGTCTCCAGAAACACCAGCCCGCTGCCCATCCGGGCCGCCGCCTCGGCGGCGAACACCGGCGCGCCGGTGTAGTCCATGCAGCCCCCCAGGACGAACACCCGGCCAAAGGTGCCCTTGTGGCCCATAGGGTCCCGCTCCGGCAGGAGGGCCTTGGCCAGCTCCCGATCGATGTACTCCATCGCCCTATCACCGCCGCTTTTCCAGCGCCCGGCTCAAAGCCTTACACAGGGCCGAGGTCACCACCAGCCCCGCCAGGGCCTCCGCCACCGCGTTCACCGTCACGCTGGCCAGCAGGAAGCCGAAAAGGGCCAGTCCCCCTGTCGCGCCCGTGAAGCCCAGCATCGACTGGGCCACCGACAGCCACTCCTTTTGGAAGAGCAGGAAGTTGAGGGACATGTACAGGGCCGTGTTCAGCAGCGGCGCGGCCAGGCCGGCGATGACGAAGGTCACCAGGTCGCTGCCCAGCACCCGCTTCACGCCCCGGTAGATGAGCCCCGTCAGCAGTCCCACCAGCACCCGGGGGACCACGCAGGCTATGAAGGAGCGCACCACGCTGACCTCCAGGAAAATCATACCCAAGGGACTGGAGAAGCTCTGGGAAAAGCTGGTCAGGCCGAACACCAGCCCCAGGATGGCCCCCGCTCCAGGGCCCAGGAACACCGCCCCGATGGCCACCGGCACGGTGATGAAGGTGATCTCCAGGGTGCCGATGCGCAGATAGCCCAGGGGGGTGAAGGCCATCAGGAGGATGATCGCGCTCAGGAGCGCCAGCTCGGTCAGCCGGCGGACGGAATCTCTTCTCATCTGTGGATACCTCATGCTTTCTCCGGCTGCCCCCAGCCGGATATTTGTTTTATCAGTATAGCACAGATCGGCAGGGTATCAAATAGTATTTGCGGCGATTTTGTCAACTCTTCTCCACGAGCTTTTTGTAAAATCTGCTTGCCGCCTCTTGCAATCTGCGCCGGGATGTGATATAAAAGCAGTGTTCAAATGCGTGGAACGGGAAAATAGCGATCCCATGGATCTAAGAGAGGGGCGGCCGCCGGCTGTGAGCCGCCCTGGTCCGTGCCGCTTGGTTCGCCCGGGAGCGGCCTCTGAGAGGGGGACGGCTGCCTCCGCCGTTACCGGAGGGAAGAGCGCGCGTCCCTTGTGGACGCGAATGTGGGTGGTACCGCGGAAGGGCCTGGCCTTTCGTCCCTGACTTAGGGGGCGATGGGCCTTTATTTTTGGAAAGCGAGGAAAAATGATGGGTCACTACGATCCTTTTGCCCCCTCGGGCGGACCGGGACTGTTTGCGTTCTTCTTCATCCTGGTGTTCCTGCTGGTGATCGGCGTGTTCCTCTTTGTGCTGGTCGCGGGACTAAGGCAGTGGAGCCAAAATAACCGCTCCCCCCGGCTGACGGTGGGGGCCGTGGTGACAGGCAAGCGGACTCGTACTTCCACCCACCGCCACGGCGACCGCCATACGCGCCACACCTCCACCTGGTACTATGCGGCCTTTCAGGTGGAGAGCGGGGACCGGATGGAGTTTTCCGTCACCGGCATGGAGTACGGCCAGCTGGCCGAGGGGGACCAGGGCCAGCTCACTTTCCAGGGGACGAGATATCTGGGGTTCGAGCGAACATCAACAAGTATCCATATCCAAAAAAGGAGTTTACTATGAAAGAACAATTAGCGACTATCCGGACCGAGGCCCTGGCCGCCTTCGCCAGCGCCGGGACTGCCGGAGACCTGGATGCCCTCCGGGTGAAGTATCTGGGCAAAAAGGGGGAGCTGACTGCGGTCCTGAAGCAGATGGGCAAGCTGACCCCCGAGGAGCGCCCCGCCATGGGAGCCCTGGCCAACGAGGTCCGCTCCGCTCTGGAGGGGGCCCTGGAGGCAGCATCTGAAAAGCTGGAGGCCGCCGCCCTGGCCCAGCGTCTCCGGGACGAGGCGGTGGACGTGACCATCCCCGGCAAGGCCGTGGCCCTGGGCCACCGGCACCCCATGTATATCGCCCTGGACGAGATCAAGGACATCTTCATCGGTATGGGATTCACCGTTCTGGACGGCCCGGAGGTGGAGCTGGCCTCCTACAACTTCGACAAGCTCAACGCCGAGGAGGGCCACCCCAGCCGGGACTGGTCCGACACCTTCTACTTTGACGAGGACAGCCGGGTGATGCTCCGCTCCCAGACCTCCCCCATGCAGGTCCGGGCCATGGACACCATGCCCCTGCCCATCCGCATCGTGGCCCCCGGCCGGGTCTACCGGAAGGACGAGGTGGACGCCACCCACTCCCCCATGTTCCACCAGGTGGAGGGCATGGTCATCGACCGGCACATCACCATGGCGGACCTGAAGGGCACCTTGAACGCCATGGTGGAGCAGCTCTACGGCAAGGGCACCAAGACCCGGTTCCGCCCCCACCACTTCCCCTTCACCGAGCCCAGCTGCGAGATGGACGTCCAGTGCCATAAGTGCGGCGGCGCGGGCTGCCCCACCTGCAAGGGCGAGGGCTGGATCGAGCTCCTGGGCGCGGGGATGATCCACCCCCATGTGCTGGAGATGGCGGGCATCGACCCGGAGGTCTGGTCCGGCTGGGCCTTCGGCATCGGCCTGGAGCGCACTGCCATGCGCCGGTTCAAGATCGCCGACCTGCGGCTGATCTTCGAGAACGATATGCGGTTTTTGGAGCAATTTTGATGCCCTCGCCGGGCGGGCGTTCCTTTTCTTGAAAGAAAAGGAACCAAAAGAACTTTAATGAAGTGTAATTAGGAGTTTTATCTATGAAATTATCAAGAAAATGGCTCAATGAGTTCGTTTCCATTGACGCCAATGATAAGGACTTCGCCGAGGCCATGACCCTCTCCGGGTCCAAGGTGGAGGGCACCGAGGACTTAGGGGCGGAGATCAGCAGCGTGGTGGTGGGCCGCATCGAGGGGATGGCGCGCCACCCGGACAGCGACCATATGTGGATCTGCCTGCTGGACGTGGGACAGGGCGAACCGGTCCAGATCGTCACCGGGGCCTGGAACGTCCACACCGGGGACCTGGTCCCCGTGGCCCTCCCTGGCGCTCGCCTGCCGGGGGGCAAGACGATCCAGCGGGGCAAGTTCCGGGAGGCGCCGTCCGATGGGATGCTCTGCTCCCTGAAGGAGCTGGGCCTGGACGAGCGGGACTTCCCCTATGGCGCCATCACTGCCGCCGCCATCCTGAACGACTACCACCCCATCGACCCGGACAGGCCCTCCATCCCGGAGGAGGTCGAGCTGGGGCATAAGCTCTTCGGCTCCGTGGTGGTGGCGGCAGCCGGCGAGGTGAAGTCCCTGGGGGACGGCCGCTGGTCCGTGGCCCTGATCTGGACGGAGGACGGGACGCCCGTGGGCACCAGCGTGGAGACCGGCTGCCAGAACATCCACTCCATGGACCTGGTGGCCTTCAACACCAAGGCCCGGACCATCTGCACCCTGGCGGACCTCCGGGCGGAGCAGCGGGAGTTCCCCCACTGCATCCCTGACGGCATCTTCGTCCTCCAGGAGGACTGCAAGCCTGGGGACGATATCAAGGCCGTCACCGGTCAGGACGACCATGTGGTGGAGTTCGAGATCACCCCCAACCGGCCCGACTGCCTCAGCGTGATCGGTCTGGCCCGGGAGGCCTCCGCCACCTTCGACAAGCCCGTCCGCTGGCACACGCCGGAGGTCAAAGGCGGCGGCCCCGGCGTCCTCGCCGAGTTGCTGGACGTGGAGACCCCGGACCCGGACCTCTGCCCCCGGTACACCGCCCGGATGGTCCGCAACGTGAAGATCGCCCCCTCCCCCAAGTGGATGCGGGAGCGGCTCCGGGCCATGGGGGTCCGGCCCATCAACAACATCGTGGATATCACCAACTACGTCATGCTGGAGTACGGCCAGCCCATGCACGCCTTTGACTACCGGTATGTGAACGGCGGGAAGATCGTCGTCCGCCGGGCGGCGGAGGGGGAAAAGCTCACCACCCTGGACGGCAAGGAGCATACCCTCACCGCCAACCATCTAGTCATCGCCGACGAGGGCCGGGCCGTGGGCCTGGCGGGCATCATGGGCGGCCTGAACTCCGAGATCGTGGCCGATACGATGGACGTGGTCTTTGAGAGCGCCTGCTTCGACGGCACCTGCATCCGCAAAGGGGCCCTGGCCCTGGGGATGCGGACCGAGGCCAGCGCCAAGTTCGAGAAGGGCTTGGACCCCATGAACACCCTCCCCGCCGTGGACCGGGCCTGCGAGCTGGTGGAGCTGCTGGGGGCCGGTGAGGTGGTAGACGGGGTGATCGATGTCCTGAACCACGTCCCCCAGCCCACCGTACTGACATTGGAGCCGGATAAGATCAACGCCCTCCTGGGCACCGATGTGTCGGAGAACGAGATGTGGACCATCCTGCAAAAGCTGGGCTTCCTGATCCGCCGGGACCGGAGCGTCACCGTGCCCTCCTGGCGGGGGGACGTGAAGGCCATGGCGGACCTGGCGGAGGAGGTGGCCCGGTTCCACGGCTACAACAACATCCCCACCACCCTCATGCACGGCGCCACCACCCAGGGCGGCTACTCCCCCGCCCAGCAGCTGGAGCGGCGTCTGGGAGAGCTGTGCCGGTCCTGCGGCTACAGTGAGATCATCACCTACTCTTTCATCTCCCCCACCTGCTACGACAAGATCGGCTGGCCCGCCGGCCTTCCCCAGCGGGATAGCCTCAAGATCCTGAACCCCCTGGGGGAGGACACCTCCATCATGCGCACCACCACCCTCCCCTCCATGCTGGATATCCTGGCCCGGAACAGCCACAACCGCAACAAGGCTGTCCGGCTCTACGAGCTGGGCCGGATCTACGCCCCCGGCGGCGAGGACGGCCTGGCCATCGAGAGCAAGGTGCTGAGCATGGGGGCCTATGGCGAGGACATGGACTTCTATGCCATGAAGGGGGCCGTGGAGGCCATCCTGCGGGACCTGCGGGTGCAGGACGTCCGCTTCACGGCCCCGGACGGGGAGATGCCCGCCTGGTCCTACCATCCCGGCCGCTGCGCCTGGGTCTGGGCCGGCAGCGACTGCCTGGGCATCTTCGGCCAGATCCACCCCACCGTGGCGGCGAACTACGATGTGGACGCCCCGCTTTACTGTGCCGAACTCAGCTTTGACGAGTTGATGCTGGCCAAGGGGGCCGACCCCGAGTATGTCCCCCTGCCCAAGTTCCCTGCCGTCACGAGAGATATCGCCGTGGTCTGTGACGAGGCCATCACCGTGGGGGCCCTGGAGGAGGCCATCCGCAAGGGGGCCAAGGGCCTCTTGAAGGAGGTCACCCTCTTCGATATCTACCGGGGGGAGAACATCGGTGCCGGGAAGAAGAGCGTGGCCTTCAGCCTGGTCCTCCGGGCGGACGACCGCTCCCTCACCGGCGAGGAGGCCGACCAGGATGTCCAGAGCATCCTGGATACACTGAAAAACGACCTGGGCGCGGTCCTGCGCTGACAGCCGCCCCACCGATAGCCAAACACGCCCCGCCTGCCAGGAGCCTTTCCTGACAGGCGGGGCGTTTTCCCAAAGAACTTTGCAAATTTTACTTGTTATCCGCATCGACTTCGTGTATACTAAAGGGGCTTACTGCCATAGACCGGCAGGCGGGGCGCCGCCGGACGGCCCGCCTTAGGATCACAAAATAAAAAAAAGCCTATGGAAAGGATGTGCATTATGGTCAAGCTACAGTCCGAAAAGGGCATGATCACCATCAGCAGCGCGGTCTTCTCCAACATCACCGGTAATGCCGCCACCAACTGCTTCGGCGTCAAGGGCATGGCCTACCGCTCCATGACCGACGGCCTGGTCCACCTCCTGCGCAAGGAGGCCATGAGCAAGGGGGTCCAGGTCCTCTACAACGAGGACGGCACCGTGTCGATCCGCCTCCATATCATCGTGGAGCATGGCATCAACATCACCACCGTCTGCCGCTCCATCATCAGCGAGGTCAAGTACAAGGTCACCAAGTACACCGGCGTCCAGGTCAGGAGCGTGGACGTGTGCGTGGACTCTATCGTGCTGTAAGGAGGAGCTGGAGATGAAGCAGCATATCGACGGCGCGCTCTTCAAGCAGATGGTCCTCCACGGCGCGGCGGCCATCACCCTGGAGAAGCAGCCCATCAACGACCTGAACGTGTTCCCCGTCCCTGACGGCGACACCGGCACCAATATGTCCATGACCATCAACACCGCCGCCGCCGAGCTGCGTAAGGGCGAGCCGGAGAGCGTGGACAAGGCCGCCTCTGTCACCGCCTCCGCCCTCCTGCGGGGGGCCCGGGGCAACTCCGGCGTCATTTTGTCCCTGCTGTTCAGGGGCATGAGCAAGGAGCTGAAGGGCCGGCTGACCGCCGATGGCCCCGCCCTGGCCGCGGCGCTCCAGGAGGGCGTGAACGCCGCCTATAGCGCGGTGATGAAGCCCACCGAGGGCACCGTCCTCACCGTCTCCCGCCTGGCCGCCAAGCGGGCCGCCGAGGCCGCGGGGGAGAACGACGCGGCGGAGTATGTGCTGGACGAGGCCATCAAGGCCGGCTTCGAGGTCCTGCCCCAGACTATGGAGATGAACCCGGTGCTGAAAAAGGCCGGGGTGGTAGACGCCGGCGCCAAGGGCTACCTGCTGATCCTCACCGGGATGCTGGCCGCCATGCGGGGCGAGGCGCTGCCGGAGGTGGGCGAGGAGGCCCCGGCGGCCAAGAAGGCCGACTTCGGCAGCCTGGCCAACGAGGATATCACCTTCGCCTTCGACACAGTGTTCATCGTCCGCAAGACCTCCGCCAAGTCCCTCCGTCCTCTGGGGGAGTACCTGGGCAGCATCGGCGACAGCCTGGTCATCGGCGAGGACGATGAGGCTTTCAAGGTCCATGTCCATACCAACACCCCCGGCGACGCTCTGAAGGAGGCCCAGAAGTACGGCACCCTGGAGCTGGCCAAGATCGAGAATATGCGCACCCAGCGGGACGACCTGGCCGCCGGCAAGCACGTCCAGAGCGTGGACGACCTGGAGGCGGTGGAGGAGGAGCTGGAGGACGGCGGCATCGCCCCGCCGGAGAAGCGCTACGGCTTCCTTTCCGTCTGCGCCGGCGAGGGCCTGGCGGCGGTGTTCCGGGACCTGGGGGCCGACGGCATCGTCTCCGGCGGCCAGACCATGAACCCCTCCACCGAGGCCATCCTCAAGGCCATCGACCGGACCCCGGCGGAGATCGTGTTCGTCCTGCCCAACAATAAGAACATCATCATGGCCGCCCAGCAGTGCCAGGCCCTGACGGAGAAGCGGGTGATCGTGGTGCCCACCACCACCATCCCCCAGGGCATCACCGCCATGATGAGCCTGGATCTGGAGATGGAGCCGGAGGAGATCCTACAGACCATGACCGACGCGGCGGAGAACGTGACCACCATCCAGATCACCTACGCCGCCCGCAACAGCGAGTTCGACGGCATCGCCATCAACGAGGGGGACTATCTCTCCCTCTTAGGCGGCAAGCTCTTCGGCACCGACCAGCGCATCACCTCCCTGCTGGAGGAGCTGGCCCGGGAGGCCGGGAAGCGGGAGGCGGAGTTCATCACCCTGTTCTACGGGGAGGATGTGACCGAGGAGCAGGCGGAGGAGGCCAAGGCCATCTTTGCCGCCGCCTGTCCCGACGCGGAGCTGACCCTGGTCGCCGGCGGCCAGCCGGTGTACTACTATATCATCTCCCTGGAATAGCTTAGGGCGCAAAAAGGGGCTGACCGGTCTTCCGGCCAGCCCCCGCTTTATGCGGTCAGGACCTTTATCAGAGCATTTCAAGAAAGGCGGCGATGCGGGTGGTCAGCTGGCCCAGGTCGGACTGGGAGTAGTCGGCATCCAGGGCGAGGAAGGGGATGCCTATCCGGTCCGCCAGCTGCTTGATCATACACCGCTCCACGGTGTAGGGGTGGCAGGCCTGGAGCTCGATATCCAGGATGCCGTCCACCTGGAACTCTTCCGCCAGCTGGGGGAGCAGCTCCATACGCTGGGTGTTGGGCGTCATGACCGCGCAGCCGATGCGCAGATAGCGCTGGGCGATGGCCGTCAGGATATCCTCCGCCTGGGTGTCCACCAGGTAGCGGCTGGGCTTGATCCCGCTGCAATTCTCAAAGCAGACCACCACGCCGCCGTTCTCCTCCACCACCTTGACGGTCTTTTCCAGCACCCCGCCGATGGGACAGCCGGTGACCAAGATCCGCTTGCGCCCGGCGGGGACCGGGCGGGCCCCGGCGTCATAGTCCCGCCGCAACTGGGCGGTCAAATCGGCGAGCTTTTGCAGCGTGGCATGGAGGTCGAAGCTGAACCCCAACCCGTCCAGCAGCCGGTACAGGTCCAGGCCGGAAAAGGGGGGCGGGTCCAGCTTTTGCAGCTCCATCAGGCCGGTCTGGGCCTGCCTGATCTGGTTGCGGAGGATGGACGCCTCCCGGAGGGCCTCGTCGGTGATGGTCACCTGGAACTTCTCCTCCAGCACGGAGCGGAAGCGGCGCAGCTCCCCGGTCCACTGCTCCAGGGCCTGCTCCCGTTGGATCCCCTGGGGGAGCTGGAGCACATATACATCCTTGATCTGCCCCAACAGCTCGTACATCTTCTTTTTCCCGTCGCAGGTGGTCTCCCCTACGATCAGATCAGAGAAGTAGGTATAGGGGCAGGTATCCGAGACGGCGAAGCCATAGCTGGACTTGATCAGCGGGCACAGGTTCTTGGGCAGGTCCCGCTCGGCGGCGGGGATGGGCTCCTGGCTCATGCCGCACAGGCTGACCGGATGGACCCCGGCGGCATCTATCAGCTCACAGGGGGTGAAGGTGCAGAAGGTGCCGGCGATATGTCCGCCCGCCTCCTTGATCGCCATGGCCTTGAGGAACCCCTCCCTGCGGGCCTGGGTGAACGTCTCGAACTGCGGGGGCAGCGTATACGCACACATACTATTACTATAGACCTCCTTACGCGCTATCGTTTATTCTCTCCATAGGCGATCAGCGCCGCCCCGATCGCGCCGGCGTACCGGGCCAGCGGGCTGGAGCGCACCGGCGTACCCAGCTTCTTGGATAATGCCTCCAGGATGTAGGGACTCTCGCACAGGCCGCCGGTGAGGCAGCACGCGCTGCCGGGTCCGGCCAGCCTTCCGTACTGGGAGGCCACCTTGTTGACGATGGAGTCCACGACCCCAAAGGCGATATCCTCCTTGGACGCGCCGCTCCCGATGAGGCTGATGACCTCGCTCTCGGCAAAGACGGTACACATGGAGCTGATGGAGACCCCGGAGCCGGCGCGGGCCAGCTCACACAGCCGGGCCGGGTCCACGCACAGGGTATTGGCCATGATCTCCAGAAACCGCCCCGTCCCGGCGGAGCATTTGTCATTCATCAAAAAATCCTGGACGGCCCCGCCGGACACCGCGATGATCTTCGTGTCCTGGCCCCCGATATCGATCAGGACGTAGGGCCCCTCCCCGAACAAAAAGCCGCCGCCCTTGGCGTGACAGGTAATCTCCGTGACCGCCTTCTGGGCGTAGGGGACATTGCGCCGCCCATAGCCGGTGGCCACACAGGGCGCGCCTTGGAACCCCCGCTCCTCCAGCAGGTCCAGGATGGCCTGGGCGGTGTTCCCGCTGCTCCAGCCGGTGGGCATCACCGTATGAAAGGCCAGCTCCTGCCCATCCTCCAGCACAGCCAGCTTGGCGCAGGTGGACCCGATATCCACTCCGATACTATACACGGGCGCTCCCCCCTTGTGTTCCTTAGATATCCCGGCCCTCGATGGCTGCCAGTCCGTAGCGGACCGCCAGGGCCACCTGCTGCCGCTCCTCCTCGGTGACGGCCCGGTCATACTTGGTCCGCAGCTCCTTGAGGAACAGCCCCCGGAGGGTCTCCTCCCCGGCCCGGGCCCAGATGTCCCCCGCCAGGGTGGTCTTGTCCACCATCTCCAAATAGCAGAACTTCTCCTGGAAGGTCCGCTCCAGGCCCTTCCGGTCGATGCCCCGGGCGGTCTCGCCGGTAAAGACGATCCGGTACAGGTCCGACTTGGCCCGCTCCGGGATGGACCGGCGCAGCACCGTCACCGGGTCCCGGTTGGTGACGTTCAGCTCCAAGGTATGGTGCTCCCGGCGGCTCACCTGGACGAACTCCCACTCCTGCCGCCCCTTCTCCAGCTGTCCCAGCCAGATCCCTCCGGGGCCCGGCTCGTCGAAGCCCCGGCCCTCGGGGGCGCCGGGGTACCGGCAATCGGTGGTGCCGGCGTCCAGGACCAGCTTCTTATGGACGTGCCCCAGGCAGAGGCAGTCTAAGCCGCTGGCGGCCGCCTCCTCCGCAGTGACGGGCCCATAGGCGCTGTTCACCGCAGTGGTGTCCCCGTGGAGGACCATCAGCAGCAGCCGCCCATCCTTTGGCAGATGGAGGCCGGAGAGAACGTGGTCCGTCCGGCTGGGGCCCGTGAAGGCCGCGCCGCAGACCACCGTCTCCAGCCGGCTCAGCTCCACCGCCCGGATGTCGGCGGTGGTGAAGATGTACACATTGTCCGGCCAGACGGTCTTGGCGTAGACCCCGCCGGGGTGGAAGAAATCGTGGTTGCCGGGGGAGATGAACACGGGACAGCCCATCCGGGCCAGGGCGGCGGTCAGCCGCTCGATGGTCTCCGGGTAGACCCGCTCCCCATCGAACAGATCCCCGGCCAGCAGGACGATCTGGACCCCCCGGGCCCGCACCAGCTCCGCCAGCCGGTCCGGCAGCTCCCGTAGCTCCTCCCGGCGCAGCTTGGCCAGCTGGGGGGGCAGGGAGGTGAAGGGGCTGTCCAGGTGGAGGTCGGCGGCATGAAGGACCTTGACCATATCACGCCTCCTGCCAGCCCTTGCACACGTCCACCCAGCCTACAGGCCGGGCGGCCCGCTCCAGCTCCGCCAGGTCCAGCCGGACGGCGCTGCTGGCGCTGCCGGCGGCGGGGTAGACCGTGTCGAACCGGCGAAGGGACTGGTCCAGATAGACCTCCACCCCGTCGTTGACGGCGAAGGGGCACACGCCCCCCACGGCGTGGCCGATCCGCTCCACCGCCTCCTCCGCCGTGAGCATCTTGGCCTTGCCCCCAAAGGCGGCCTTATACTTGCCATTGTCCACCTTGGCATCACCGGCGGCCACCACTAGGATGGTCCGCTCCTCCAGCTTGAAGCCCAGGCTCTTGGCGATCCGGGCCCCCTCCACTCCCAGGGCCTCCGCCGCCAGGGCCACCGTGGCGCTGGATACAGTGAACTCCCGGATCCGGTCTCCCAGGCCCATCTCCTCCAGATAGGGCCGCACTCGTTCGATCGACATGACTATCCTCTCTCCTTGCTGTGACCGTCTGGGCGGTCACCGGATATCGATCCCCTCTACGGACAGACAGCGTCCCGTCTCCGTATCCAGGGTGAACAGGGCCCCCTGCATCTTGCAGGGCCCCTCCGCCTCCTGGTAGGGGCCCGGCAGGCCCCCCAGGAACATCTCTATGCTCTGCTCCGGCCGGATCCCCAGCACCGACTGTATCGGGCCGGTCATGCCCAGGTCTGTGATATAGCCGGTGCCCTTGGGCAGCACCTGGGCATCGGCAGTGGGGACGTGGGTATGGGTGCCCCAGAGGGCGGAGACCCGTCCGTCCAGATAGTAGCCCATGGCCAGCTTCTCGCTGGTGGCCTCGGCGTGGAAGTCCACCAGGGTGAAGGTGGGCGCCTCCCCGGCCAGGAGCCGGTCCGCCGTGGTGAAGGGGTTGTCCGCGTTGAAGTCCAGGGTACACCGGCCGATCAGGTCCAGCACCCCGATCCGCACCCCCCGGCCCCCATCAAAGACCCCCCAGCCCCGGCCCGGCGTCCGGGCGGTGAAGTTGGCGGGACGGAGGAGCCGAGGGTCCTCCTCCAGCCGGCTGAAGATCTGCCGGCGCTTGAAGGTGTGGTTGCCCAGGGTCACCACATCGGCCCCGGCCCGGAAGAGGGCGTCGGCTTGGGAGGGCGTCAGCCCGATACCGGAGACGTTCTCCCCGTTGACGACGGTGAACTGGACATTTTTCAGCTTTCGCAGGGGGCCCAGGCACTGGGTCAGGTGGGCTAGCCCCCCCTCCCCTACCACGTCCCCGATGGCAAGGATCGTATATTCCATGGTGCTGCCGCCTTTCTCTCAGATGGCTCTATTATAGCCGCTCTCCCCCGGAAAGGCAAGAGGATCCTCTCTCCCCGTTGACTTGCCCCGTCCGCTATAGTACAATGCAGCCATAGCCGATCAAAAAAGGAGGACCCCTATGGATCGAAACAGCGTCCCCCTGCTGGAGGCCTGCGTGGACTCCCACGCCTCCGCCCTGGCGGCCTGGTCCGGCGGCGCGGACCGGCTGGAGCTGTGCGCTGACTTGGCCATCGGCGGCACCACCCCCTCCCGGGCCCTGTTCCGGCAGGTCCGGCGGGACTGCCCTCTGCCCATCAACGTGCTGATCCGCCCCCGGTCCGGCGACTTCCTCTACGCCCCGGCGGAGCGGGAGGAGATGGAGGAGGAGATCCGCGCCTTTCGGGACCTGGGGGCCAACGGGGTGGTCACCGGCGCGCTGACGCCGGAGGGCGACCTGGACCAGGCCGTCATGGCCCGCCTGATCGACTGCGCCGGCGGGCTGGAGGTGACCCTCCACCGGGCCTTCGACATGGCCCGAGACCCCTTTGCCGCCCTGGAGGCCGCTATCCAGCTGGGCTGCCGCACCATCCTGACCTCCGGCCAGGCCCCCCATGCGGCGGCGGGCCAGCCGCTGCTGCGCTCCCTGGTGGACCGCTCGGCGGGGCGGATCGCCATCATGGCCGGCGGCGGCATAGCGCCGGGGAACATCCAGGAGATCCATCGCCATACCGGCGTCCGCAGCTTTCACACCAGCGGGCGGAAGGGCCCTCTCCCCAGCGGGATGCGCTTTCGCCAGCCCAACGTCTCCATGGGGCTGCCCGGCCTGCCGGAGTACGAGCTCTGGCAGACGGACCCGGCAGTCATCCGGGCCTGCGCCCAGATCGTCCACAGTCTGTAAAGACAGGGGCCTGTCCGCTTTGAAAGGCGGGCAGGCCCCTCTCCCATTCATCCACGGAGGCCGAAGTCCTTCTCCACGCTACCTAGGTCCCGCTGGAGCATGGCCTCCATCACCCGGATCTCGGTCTCCACATCCATGGTATCCGCCGCGTAGAGGGCATCCAGCTGGTGGCGGTAGCCCTCCTCCAGCTGCTCCATGGCCTCGCTGATCCGGGCCTTGGCGGCGGTCAGGCTCTCGGTGTCCACACCGGCGGCCTCAAAGGAGGCATAGGAGTCCAGCAGCTTCTTGGTGGTGGGCAGGTAGTAGTCCAAAAAGCCGTGGACCTGCTGCTCCTTCTCCGGGTCCTCCTCCAGGACCCGCAGGATCCGGCCCCCCAGGTCGGCGATCCGGTCCACCCGGGCGCTGAGGGCAGGGTCGGTGATGCTGTCGTTGGCCCGCCGGATCCCCCGGAGCAGGCCCAGCCAGCCGCTCTCGCTCTGGGGCGGCGGCGCGCTCTCCCGCAGGCGCTCCCGCTCGGCGGCCTGGGCCTGCCGGCTGGCATCGTCCTCGGCGGCCTGGAAGGAGGCGTAATACTTCCCCTGCTCCAGGTCCAGGAAGGCCCCATCGGGCAGGTCGCCCCGGTCCCACATATCCCGCATATCCCTTGTGACCTGCCCCTCCGGCAGGCCCATCATCCGGCTCAGCTGGCCGAAGGCCATGACCTCCTTCTGGCCCAGCAGGGCGAAATACTGCTCGTTGCGCCGCTGCCGCTTGGCCATGCGGAACCCGCTGAAGGTGGCGATGGCCCCGGCCAGGGTGACCGCCGCCGCCTGGGCCGCGCCCCAGATATACTCCAGCTCCGCGCCCCAGAAGAGCAGGCTGTCCACCGCGTCTGTTAGGATGATGCTACCCACAGCCATGGCGATGATGCCCCCGATCTTCAGGAGCTTGGACTTCCGCCGGCTGGTCCTGGGGGTCCGGGTCAGGCTCTTGGCTGCGGTCTTGACCGCCGCGGGCTTCGCCGCCGCGGATTTGACCGGGGGAGGTGCCGCCGGCTTAGGCGGCATGGGCGGGGGCGGCGGATAAGAGGACGGCGGAGCGGGCCTTGGCGCCGCCGGTCTGGGCGGCGCCGGCCTGCCGCCGGCAGGCCGGAAGGGGGGCGGTGCGGGCCGGCGCTGGGCGGCCGGAGGAGGCGGCGGCACGGGCCGCCGGGGCGGCTGGGGCCGGTCCGGCTCCACGTCGATCACCGGCCGGTCCACCGGCGTATACCGCCGGGAGGCCTCCCGCAGCCGCTCCCGCTCTCCGGCGGTGAGGCCCTGGGGCTTCTTCCCGCCGCCGTCCCAGAGCTTCAGCCCCAGCAGCACCAGCCCCAGGGGCCAGGCCACGATAAAGGAGCCCACGATCAAGAGCCAGCTGAACCCCTCGCCCCGGTCACCGTTCGGTCGATTGTCTGCCATGGCCCCTCACTCCTTCTTTCCCAGCTTCCGCTTGTGCCCCTGTTCGTCTACGATATAGGTGTGGTCCAGCTGGGCCCGCAGGCTGCCGGTGACCGCATCGATATACGCCCGCCGCAGGACGGCCTGCTCCGCCCGCTCCTCCTCTGTCAGTCCCACGCTCCGGCTCTTTCGCGCCAGGGCGTTGATCCTGTCGATCTGTTTCTGGTCCATAGTCCGCCTCCTGCGTCCTCTTTATAGATATCGCTCGATCGTCACCCCCAGGCGGCCCTTCCTGCTCAGGCCCCCCAGGGACACGATCTTGGCCCGTCCCAGCCCTCTGACGCTGAGTATGGTCCCCTCCGCCACCGGCTTGTCCGCCTTCTGGCAGACGGTGTGGTCCAGGCTGACCCTTCCGGCCCCGATCAGCTCCGCCGCCTTGCCCCGGCTCATGGAGAAGGCCGTGGCCACCGCCGCGTCCAGCCGGGGGGAGGACAGGGTGTCCCGGATGGTCCTGACCTGCACCGCCGGCAGGAGCAGGTCCTCCCGCCGGATCTCGGTCACATCCAGCCGGACCCGGCCCGCGCTCTCCCACTCCCGGAGGAAGAAGTCCCGCAGGCTGGGGACGGAGACGATGTCCGCGCTGTGGGGGGACACCAGGATGTCCCCCACCCGGTCCCGCTCCACCCCCAGGCCCATCAGGCTGCCCAGGAGGTCCCGATGGGTCAGCGCCGCCGCCGGGTCCCGGAAGGCGGCCCGGAGAAAGACCAGCTCCTCCCCTGCCTCCGCCCACTCCGGCAAAAAGGCCAGCGTCTGCCGCTCTGCCCCCTCGTAGCCGCCGTCTAAGACGAAGCCGTCCCGGACGCCGGCGGCGCGGAGCAGCGACAGTGCCATCTGCTGCTGCCGGGGGGAGAGGAACCCGGTCACGGTGGGGATGCCCCGCCGCTCCTTCTGCTCGTACTTGTCCAGTACCTTCGCCAGTAGCAGCCTGTCCTCGGGCTCCTGGGCCGCCTTGGCGATCAATTCCGTTCTATCCATGTAGATCTTGTGTATTATATAACCGGGCGTAATCGCCGTTCAGAGCCATCAGGGTCTCATGGGTCCCCTCCTCAGAGATCTGGCCGTCCCGCACCACCAGGATGCGGTCCGCGCCCCGGACGGTGGAGAGGCGGTGGGCGATGATGAGGGTGGTCCGGCCCCGGGCCAGCTCATCGAAGGCCGCCTGGATCTTGGCCTCCGTGACACTGTCCAGGGCGGAGGTGGCCTCGTCCAGCAGCAGGATGGGGGGATCCTTCAGGAAGATCCGGGCGATGGAGATCCGCTGCTTCTGCCCCCCGGAGAGGAGCATCCCCCGCTCGCCTACATAGGTGTCGAAACCGTTGGGCATGGCCATGATATCGTCATAGATCTCCGCCCGGCGGGCCGCCTGGATCACCTCGTCCTCACTGGCGCCGGGCCGGCCATAGCGGATGTTCTCCAAAATACTGGCGGCAAAGAGGAACACATCCTGCTGGACGATGCCGATGCTCCGGTGCAGGCTCTCCTGGGTCACGTCCCGCACATCGTGGCCATCGATACGGATGGCCCCCTCGTTCACATCATAGAACCGGGGAATCAGGCTGCACAGGGTGGTCTTGCCCCCGCCGGAGGGCCCCACGATGGCGATGGTCTCCCCCGGCTGGACCTGGAGGGACACATGGTGGAGCACCTGGCTGTCGTCCCGCTCGTAGGCGAAGGACACATCCTCCACCGAGATGGCCCCGGCCACATCCGTCAGCTCCAGGGCGTCCGGCTTGTCCTGGAGGTCCGGCTCCAGCCCCATCAGCTCCACGAATCGACGCAGGCCAGCGAAGCCGTCCACCATGGTCTCCGACAGGGTGGCCAGCTTGCGCATGGGGTTGATGAAGGTGCCGGTGAAGAGGCTGAAGGCGATCAGGTCCGCGTAGTCCATATAGCCGTGCATGATGAGGTAGCCCCCTACGGCGATCACCGTCACCGGCATGATGCACATGAAGAACTCCAGGGAGCAGAAGAAGCCGGCCATGGCCCGGTAGCGCTCGGACTTGGAGGTCTTGAACCGCTCGTTGGCCCGGAGGAACTTCTCGTTCTCCGCGTTCTCATTGGAGAATGCCTTGGCGGTGCGCATCCCGGAGATGCTGGACTCGATATCCGCGTTGATGCCGGCGGTGACCTGCTTGACCTTCTTGGCCGCCTCTGCCATCCGCCGCCGGTTGAGGGTCACCACCGCCAGGGCCAGGGGGATCAGGATCAGCATCACCAGCGCCAGCCGCCATTGGATAGTGAACATGATCACGATGGCTCCCGCCACCGTGACGCCGGAGATGAACAGGTCCTCCGGTCCATGGTGGGCCAGCTCGGTGATCTCGAACAGCTCCGCCGTCATGCGGCTCATCAGGTGGCCGGTCCGGTTCTTGTCGTAGAAGCCGAAGGAGAGGGTCTGCAAATGGGCGAAGAGGTCCCGGCGGATGTCCGCCTCTACCAGCACGCCAAAGATATGGCCCCAGTAGGTGACCACGAATTGCAGGCCGGACCGGAGCAGGTAGGCCACCAGCAGCGCCGCCACCACGAGGAAGAAGGTCTGGTACCGCCCCTGGGGGATCAGGGTGTTCAGGCACACTCGGGAGATGGAGGGGAAGGACAGGTCGATCAGGGAGATTCCCAGGGCGCAGGCCATATCCAGGAGGAAGAGCTCTTTATGGGGCTTGAAATAGCTGATAAATACCTGGAGAAGGCTCTTCTCCCGGTAGTCCTTGGGGGTCATCATAGTCATACCTCTATCTTTATCATATTCGCCTGACATTGTAACACAGAAAGCCGCTGGCAGGCAAGGGGCCTGCCGGAAAAACATTTTTAAGATTTTATGACGGCCCCTCCCTGCCGCCGCAGGCCGGAGCTGAACGCAAAGAGGCCGCCGTCCCTTCCAGACAGCGGCCTCCCGAAGGATCAGCGCCCCCAAAGCAGCCAGGCGGTGCTATAGAGCACGGGCTGGTGGAGGAGATAGAGGAGCAGACTGTGACGCCCCGGCCAGGTGAGCGCCGGCGGCAGCCGCAGGGCGGAGAGCTTTTCCCGGCGGCCCAGCGCCCAGCCTCCAGCGGCTGTGCCCAGCAGGAACAGGAAGGACCAAGGCAGCAGGGGGAAGTAGTCCGCGCTGTGGAACCCAGGGTAAGGGAACCCCAGGGGATAGAGGAACTTGACCGATACCCGCACACTGCCGGTCCAGAGGTCCGTCAGGACATAGAGGACCGCCGCGCCCAGGGCCAGCGCCCAGCCAGGCAGCCTTTGCAGGTACCGCCCCAGGAGATGGTAGAGGATCATAGAGGTCCCCAGCAGCATCAGCACGCCCCAGCGGATGGTCTGCCCCGCCAAGGCGGCCCCCGCCTCCACCACCAGCCCCGCCGCCAGGACGGTGACGCCGTGGCGCAAGTTATCCCGGGAGAACCGGGCGGAAACGCCCGCCAGAAAGATGAAGCTGCGGCAGATGAACTTTTGCAGCAGCGCAAGGGGCAGGGAAAACAGCAGCTCATCGGAGAGGACACCGAAGATATAGGCGTCGAACAGAAAGTGATAGACCATCATCAGCACGACCGCCAAGCTCCGCCAGCCGTCCAGCAGGTCGATCCGCCGGCCCATAGGCCGCCGCCTGTGTCCAGATCTCATCATATCGGTATCCTCCTATTCGTTTCTGTTTTTTTATATACCACAGATCTCCCTTCGGCGTCAAGGTGCCGGGAGATTCCAAAAGTCCCTTGAAGTCTCTCCCCAAAGCAGCTATAATGGGCCGTGTCGAATATATAGGGTGGAGGGCATGATACCTATGGGCCGCATAACATGGGAGGATCACTACAGGGCCGTACCGATTCGGCAGGATGGACTTCTGAACATCTACCCTGCTGATAGCTCGATAGCACCTGACTGGAACAGATTTCTTGACCGGCACTGGGGCGATGAGCGAATCCGTTGGACACCGCCCTTCCTGGAGTGTATCTTTCAGGACCAAGAGGCTACCGTCCGTCATATCAAGCAAGAGGGGGAGACCAAAGGGGCCATCCCTCTTTCACCGATCTTGCTGGAGGCGATCCGCATCGCCGCCGGGCGCTTGCCGTCGATCCCGGACGACCTTTTCCAGATGAAAGCTCTGACAGTAGGCCCACGGGGACGGCATGGCGTGAGCGACCACTATCGCAACTTCACCCTATGGCAAGGGCGCTATGTTTTTACGAGCGATGTACGCTTCCTCACTTCCAGATTTTATAGCAGTCCCGGTGACTGGTCTGCCATCGGAAGGATGAAAAAGCTAAAGACATTGACCATCCAATACCTTGATATCCATGATCTCAGTTTCCTGACAGGCCTGGAAAGCTTGCAGCGGTTAGATCTGAGCGGAACGGCCTTTTCCCAAGACGCCGTATTGGTAAAGCTAAAAAATTTGCAGCAGCTAGATCTATCGGACACAGGTTTTTCTGATTGCAGGATCCTTCTCCAACTGCCGAAGCTAAAACGGGTAGGTCTGCGCCATTGTGATCTGCGGCATGAAGATGTCCTACAACAGCTCACCGCTGACGTTCAGAAATAGCGAACGGCCGGAAAGGCCCACGATAGGGCAAGTCCCTATCGTGCCTTCCGGCCCCTCCCCCGCCTGCGCCGACCGCTGTGTACAGATCAAATTTTTGTCTTGACATTTGTCGATAGGGTGCTATAATAAGTAAGTCTATTGGCCTGCTGCGTGGCAGTCCTTCTCCTGTTTATACAGTCTATATCCGGGTGTAGCGCAGTTGGTAGCGCGCATGGTTCGGGACCATGAGGCCGTGGGTTCAAATCCCGCCACTCGGACCACCGGAAAAGCCTGGAACCGCTGTAGTTCCAGGCTTTTTTACGTCTATCTTTGATGGTATTTCCCTTATGTTTTCCCTTTACAGATTGGATATCTTCCTGATGTACTCTTCCATCCGGTCGGCGCTGGCCTGCTTCATATCCTCTGTGATATGCCCATACACATCCAGCGTAAATGCCGCGGCGTGGTGCCCAAGATTGCCCTGCACCGTTTTCACATCATCCCCGGCCCGGAGGGAGGCGACAGCGTAGCTATGGCGCAGATCGTGCAGCCTGGCATCCGGTAGGCCGATGGAGGCCACGACCCGCTTATAGGCATGATAGACCGTGTGCGGCGACAGGTGCGCCCCCACCGCATTACAGAACACAAAGCCGCTGTCCTGCCAGAGCGGCCCTGCCAATAGCCGGGCCTCCGCCTGCTGTGCCTTGTGCCTCTTCAACAGCTTCACCACGGAGGCCGCTGCGGTGATGGTGCGGCCCTTGCTGTTCTTGGTGGGCACCAGGCGGAACTCCCCCGGCCTCCCTGGGACGTTCTGGAGCTGCTTGTCTATGCGTATCGTCCCCCGCTCCAGGTCCACGCAGTCCCATAGGAGCCCACACACCTCCCCCCGCCTCATACCGGTGAACAGCAGCGTCAGATAGACCGCCTCGAACGGGTGCCCCTGGATGGCCTGCATAAACGCCCCTATAGCCGCATCGTCAAGGGGCTTTATCTCTTTCCGCTCTACCCTGGGCAGCTCGCAGGCATCAGCCGGATTGAAGCGCAGATAACCCACCCTCACGGCCTGCTGGAGGGCCTTGTGAAGGACGCCGTGGACGTTCTTCACCGTCTTAGGGGACAGCCCAGGCCCGCCCTCCTGTGGCCTGCACAGGCCATTGTAAAAGCCCTGGATGGCAGGCCCGGTCAGCGCCTCCAGCCTGATCGCGCCCAGAGCAGGCTTGACGTGGTTTCGGACGTGTTATTCGTAGTTCAAGGCCGTGGATGGCTTGACGCCGCCCAGATAGTCCCGCTGCCAGATGTCCAGCCACTGCCCCACGGTGAGCCGGGACGGGGCGGTGTAGGTGCCCTGGTCGACGGCCACAGCCGCCTCCTGGAGCTTGCGCCGGACTTCTGCCTGCGTTTTGCCGGTGAAGCTGCGCTGGATCTGCCGGCCGGTCCCAGGGTCCCGCCCTGTGGTCAATCTGGCCTCCCAGTAGACATACTCCTTCCCGTTGCGGGTGACCACCTTTTTCCGAATGGTCCCGCCGCCCTTTGCATTTTTCCGCGCCATGATGTGATTACCTCCTGTATTCTTGACACCACGGCGCTTTTATGATACCATATAGGCGCACTGGTGCCATAGTTCGCAGCTCTGGTATTTGTGCATCCTCGCCCCGTCAGGTGTTTGCAGCGCCTGGCGGGGTCCTTTATTTTGCCCTATGCCCTGTCCCGCAGGGCATGGGGCTTTGTCATTCCTGGCCCTCTGGAGGCCCCTCTGTGGGCTCCTCCGCAGGGGTGGTGTCCTTGCCCTCCGGGGGCGGTAAGAACGCTTGTGTGGCCTCCTGGCGGCGATATTCTGGTACCTTCGCCAAATCACGGGCGTAGTCCTCTGTGTGGGCAACCAGTTTTTGCTGGCCCGCATCGTTGAGGGGGGCTAAGCATTGCTTCATTCGCTCTAAAGTAGCTGTCAGCTTTCTTGTCGTTTCTCCCAATGGTGGCTGTTTTGCCAGCAGTTCCCCCAACCGCTGTAGCTCTGTATCGGTGATAGTACCATCAGCTTCTTTTTTCAACAAATCACTACATTCACGCTGTTCCGGTGACACCCGGACACGAATAGAACCGTCGTAGCCCATCAATTCCCATGGCTCTACATCAAGAACGGCAGCTATTGACGACAATATCATATTTGGAATATCAACAAGCCCCTGCTCATATTTGGCAACAGAACTTTCCGTTCGCGAAATTGCGGCTGCAAGTTCTTTTTGTGTCATTCCTTTTTCTTTTCGGGCCTTTCGTATATTTGCACCTATAGTCTTGTTGTCCAACAGTATACACCTCCTATGAAAATCATGATAGCACACATGATAATTAAATTCAAGTTTTTTCTTTTCAAGGCTTGACATCTTGAATTATATTGATTATACTATGCTTGTACTGTCAATCAAATTCAAGTCGCAGGAGGTGAAACGAGTGACCATCAATACCATGCGCATCGAGATGATGCTGGCGGAGCGGGGCCTGACCAAAGCGGCCCTGGCGGAGAACTGCGGTATCTCCCGGCAGAATGTCAGCACCATCATCCGGCGGGGGACCTGTGAGCCCAAGACCGCCGGGAAGCTGGCGGCGGGCCTGGGAGTGCCCGTAGCGGACATCATCGTTGAAAGGAGCTGAGAGCATGACCAATTCCACCAAAGAGACCCCCATGCTGCTGACGGTCCCGCAGGCGGCGGAGCTGATGCAGCTGGGGCGGGATACGGTGTACCAGCTGACGCACCGGCCCGACTTCCCCGCCCTGCGTCTGGGGCGGAGTGTCCGCATCAGCCGCGAGGGCCTGCAAAGCTGGCTAGACAAACAGAATGGAGGCGTTACGCTATGAGAAGTACTATCACCATCCACCTGCGCCGGTTCCGCGTGGCGCTCAGGGACCGGGAAACCAAGGAGGAAATCACCTTGTTCCTTACTTTGGACAAGACCCAGCTCCAAGCTGCCCAGGTCGTGGGCCAGTCCAGCCGGGAGTTGCTGGAGCGCATCGCTGGCCGCAACGGTTTCGACCTGCTGGACATCATCGGCAAGCCGGACCGATTGTCACTCACCATCCCCCTGGACGAGCTGTGGCGGCGCGGCTGCGAGGAGCAGGAGGCCCAGGCGAAGTGGGACTACCTCTATGGCACCGGCGAGGGGGAGGCGATGGCTCTTGACGACCGGTGACATTCTGTCCCGCCTCCAGGGCGTGAAGGGCGGCGGCGGGCAATGGTCCGCCCGCTGTCCCGCCCATGATGATCGCCGGAACAGCCTGTCTATCTCCACAGGCCAGGATGGGCGTATCTTACTGCGGTGTCATGCCGGGTGCAGCGTGGACGCCATCGCCGGAGCGCTGGGGCTGTCTGTCAAGGACCTGTTCGAGGACCAGCAGAAACGCCCCCAGGAGCGCCCCCAGGTCGTGGCAGTATATGACTACCGGGACGCCTCCGGCAGGCTGCTGGCCCAGAAGCTTCGGAGGGCGGACAAGTCCTTTTCGTGGCGGAGGCCGGACGGCAAAGGGGGCTGGATCTATAACCGCCAGGGCGTCCCCCATAGCCTTTACATAGCCGGTACGCTGTCCTCCGGGGCCGTATTCGTCTGCGAGGGCGAGAAGGACGCCGATAACCTCCACAGGCTGGGCTGTGACGCCGCCAGCGGGGCAGATGGGGCCGGGCCTGGGAAGTGGCGTAAAGAGTACACAGAACAGCTGCGGGGCTGTAGCGTCTGTGTCCTGGGGGACAATGACGGCATAGGCCGGGACTACGCCCAGGAGACCGCCGCCGCGCTCTATGGTACCGCCGCCAGCGTCCGCCTGCTGGACCTGTCCAAAGTGTGGCCGGACATCCCGGAACACGGGGACGTGTCTGACCTGATCGCCTGGGCCGGGGATGAGAAGGCCGGGGAACTGCTCGCCGGCCTGGTCGCGGCAACGCCGCTATGGACACCGGAGGCAGCAGAGAAAGACCCCCTACTCTCCTTGTTCAAGTCCCTAGAAGACTTTCCAGAGGAAGAAGCGAAGTGGCTGGTCCCTGGATGGATACCAGAAGGACAGATATCCGTTATCGCGGCGGACGGCGGCATAGGCAAAACGACCCTTTGGTGCCACATCATCGCCGCCTTGAGCAACGGGGCGAGCTGCATCCTGGACCAGCCAGGCTTCACCCGCAAGGCGATGAAGATCACGTTTTTGACCACAGAGGACAGCGTTCGTAAAAAGCTGCGGAAGAAACTGCGGCTGGCTGGCGCCAATATGAAGAACATCGTCACTCCAGACTTTGTTGGAGATCGCTCAGGGCTGCTCCACAAGCTGAAATTCGGTACGCCAGAAATGGAGCGGGTATTGCGATACCTCCGCCCCGTCCTCTGCGTGTTCGACCCGGTACAGGGTTTCACGCCGCCAAAGGTGAATATGGGCAGCCGGAACGAGATGCGAGATTGTCTGTCGCCACTGATCTCCATCGGCGAGGACATCAATACGACAGCCCTGATCGTTTGCCACACCAACAAGCGCCCGAAGGCCAGCGGACGGGACCGTATAGCAGACAGCGCTGACCTGTGGGACATCGCCCGGTCTGTCATGATGGCGGGCTTTACAGACGAGCAGGGTGTGCGGTATCTGTCCAACGAGAAAAACAACTATGGCCCTTTACAGGAAACGGTCCTGTTCACCATCGATGCAGACGGGCAGGTCCACAAGGTGGGGACCAGTTGGAAAAGGGACCGGGAGTACATCATCGGTGCGGAGATGGCCAAGTCCGCTCCCCAACGGGAAGACTGCATGAGCTTCATCATGAAAGCGTTGGAGGATGCCGGCGGCGCTATGCCAACAGCGGAGTTGGAGAAAAAAGCCGAAAGTGCTGGCTACAGTTACAGTGCCATCAAGAGGGCAAAAAGCAGCTTGAAAGCCGAAGGGAAAGTACGGTATTTTCACACAGGCAACAACAATGATAGGGTTTGGCACATTCGGGCCGTGGCCACCCCTGCGATGGAGTTCGTGGAACTCCCAGCAGATACCCCCACCCCGTTTGACGATGTACCTTAGTCAACTTGTTCCAAGTGGTATAGTACGCAGTTTTTCCCGTAATACCAAGGGTTTCCGTACTTGACCACCTGGTCTAGTACAAATCAAAAATGGCGAGTACACCCAGCGTACTTGACCACCTGGTCTAGTACGCAACTCCCTGTGCCCCAGCGGTTTGCGCGTACTAGACCACTTCCAATCAAGACGACCACAACAGATTTTGAAAGGAGCACCACGACATGAACGAACAACTCATTTGCCCCCTGGATGGGAAGCCCTGCGAGGCGGACTGCCCGGACCGGTACAAGGCCCAACCGGAGGGCGGCTGCATCCTGACCACGGCCCAGGAGCTGGGCGCACATATCATCTACCTGGGCGGCGGGGATGTGGGTATGCTCTACACGCCCGGAGGGAAGGAGGAAGCCTGATGGCATATTACCGCATCTGCCCCCTTTGCGGGGCGCACCTGGATCCCGGCGAGCAGTGCGACTGCCGGGAGATAAAAGGAGCCGCCCAGGGTGCTACGAACGCCCTGGACGGCAAGGTGGAACAGTGCTTGACCGGTACTGCTTCCGCCTCCGATGATAACACGGATTGAAGGAGGATGCAAGATGAAATATCCAATCACGGAAGCATACATCGCCGCTATGCGGCTGGAGTTCGGCCCCAACAAGGCCGCAGAAGAGGCGCATCAGGCAATCATCCCGGTCGTGAACGCCGCATACGCCGCCGGTCTGCGCGGTGAGGGCGGATACTACCCGCTGGACGAGGATGAAGAGCTTCGTGCCTTTGCGGAGGCATCTGGACGTCCGCTGGAGCGCATCCTGGCCAATAGGCTGCTGCCACTGATGGCCCGGTGGGTAAATGCGGCCTACGCCCAGGGCCAGCAGGACGCACAGGAGTGCCTATCGTGAAGGTCACCATCGCTTACATACCGGAGGAACAGGAGGAGGCTGCCGCCGTTCTGGCGGCCCTCCGGCCCCTCTTGCCCGGTCATAAGGTCCGCAAAAGTGACCGGCATCCCCCGTTTTTGCACCTGTATCTGACCACTAGAAAACCGGGAAAACCTTGCGATCTCAAAGAAAGCTCTTGACTACCCCCCTCTGATATGGTACACTAGTTCTAGTGAAGTCATGGGAGTACCGCCGCAAGGTTAGCCAAAAGGGCATGGGAAACAGTTTACCGCTGTTCTCCCATGCCTTTTCTTATATTCAGCCGAACTCACGGCGCAAAACGGAGGCATTTATGAACGACACCATCGACACCACCCAGAACACCGA
Organism: uncultured Clostridia bacterium; assembly: GCA_947173485.1. Classification (GTDB taxonomy): domain Bacteria; phylum Bacillota; class Clostridia; order Oscillospirales; family Oscillospiraceae; genus CAMWFH01. The sequence goes on from CAMWFH010000004.1 coordinate 151,272, forward strand.
GCAGCAGCCCACCACTCCCACCCAGGAGGCATCTGGGGACCAGGGCGAGAAGCTGTTCACACAAGCGGACCTTGACCGCATCATCGGGGAGCGCCTGGCCCGTGCCAAGAAGGACAGGGCCAACGATGACAGAGAGGCGGCATTGAAAGCACGAGAAAACCGGATGGACTGCTTGGAGTTTATAACGCACGAGGGCTATCCGAAAGAGCTGCTGGAGCTGTTCGACACCACGGACACTGAGAAATTCAAAGCAGCTGTTGAGAAGCTGGACGGCTTAGGCTACCTGCCCTCAAGCCATCGGAAGCCCGTTCCCCGCATCGTTGCGGGCTCTTGCATCGGTGGCGGCCACGGGGCACCCAGCACCGCCGCCCTGTTGGCGGCGGCTTTCAAACCGCCTCAACTCTAACATTTTAGGAGTGATATGATATTATGAGCGTTGAACTCGTGACCAAATTTCAACACCATGTGGACGAGCTGTTCAAGAATGAGAGCAAGCGGGACTTGCTGACCAACCAGGATTTCGACTGGAACGGAGCCCACACCATCAGGATCTATAAGATCACCACATCCCCGATGACCGACTACGACCGCTCCGGCACAGGTGAGAACTGGAGCCGCTACGGCGCTGTCGCGGCCCTGTCCGCCACCACGCAGGAGATGACATTGTTCCAGGACAGGAGCTTCACCTTCGCCATCGACAAGCTGGACGAGAACGAGACCCTCCAGCAACTTGCGGCGGCATCCGCGCTGGCCCGCCAGCTGCGGGAGGTCGTTGTCCCCGAGGTCGACAGCTACACCTATGCCGCTATGGCCACCAACGCCGGCCACAAGCCTGCTGCCGTGGCTCTGACCGCTGGCAACATCTACGGCGAGATCCTCAAGGCCAGCGAGGCCCTGGATGACAGCGAGGTCCCGGAGACGAACCGGGTACTGCTGGTAACGCCCGCCGTGTACGCTCTGATGAAGTCCAGCAAGGACATCACCCTTGATAGCGATGTAGGGCAGGAACAGCGCCTGCGGGGCGTTATTGGCATCCTGGATGGGGCGGCTGTGGTGAAAGTCCCTGCCATCCGTTTGCCGGCCAAGTTCGGTTTCATGCTGTCCCACCCCTCCGCTACAGTCTGCCCACTGAAGCTGGAAGACTACTCCATCCACAACAACCCGCCCGGCATCTCCGGCAGTCTGGTGGAGGGCCGTATCTGCTATGATGCCTTTGTGCTAGACAACAAGGCAAAGGCCATCTACTATCAGGCCCAGCCCGCTACTCTGTCCAGCGGTGAAGATGGAGGCTGAATATGGCCACTAAAGAGCGCGATTACGAAAAGGAATATCGGGACTATCACAGCAGGCCAGAGCAGAAGAAACGGCGGGCCATGCGCAACGCAGCCTGCCGGAAGATGGGGCTAACGGTTGGAGACCCCCGTGAAGTTGACCACAAAAAGCCATTGTCTAAGGGCGGCAGCAATGACAAAAAAATCTCCGGGTAGTTTCTCGAACGACAAACCGCAAGAAGGGAAACAGGTGATCGCGGCCAACAGAGGAGGCGTGTGGGCAGATGTCCACGCGCCCCGCTTTATAGGTGATGATATGGCAAAGAAACGTTTGAAAATGGGCACGTCTACGGAGGTCCGGCGGGCCGTGAACCGCATCAACAATATGGTCCTCAATGGTGAGCTGGATGCCAAGACAGCCAATGCGCTGCTATATGGCTGCAATGTCTGTTTGAACGCTATCCGTACCGATGACCAGCAAGCCAAGCTAAATGAGCTGGAGAGGCTGATGAGGGAGTTTGAACAAAATGGGCACTGATAAAATCGCACGGCTCATGGAGCGCCTGGAACGGGTAAAACTAGCCCAAGACGATGCTCCCCCAGATGGGCTCAGCAAGTCACTGTGGGAGTTCGGGGAGGAACTGGCCGCACTGGATGAAGCCGGAGTGGATGCGCTGGCAGATGCGCTAGGCATCACACCAGATGATGTACGGGGAATGACACGCTCATATGCGAGGTAACGACATGACGAAAGCCGAGGCTGCCGCCCTGGACTATGCCCGGACACACCTACAAGGCGTCCGTATCGTGTGGCTCGACCGTGGGGCGGAAATAGTGTCCGCTGAGGATGCGGTCATACTGTGTTCTGATCGCGGCATATCTGGCCGAATTATCGCCGCCGTGGCTCAAGACAAACGTTTTGAGGCCATGCTGAATAGGCTTATCGATGCAGGCTAAATGTGGTCAAGGTTTTCCCTTGTTTTTTCCCTTTAGTCTGCGTTACCACCAACGACCATATAGCACACGTCAGCATGAAAACCCCTGGGCCGCAAGGGGTACAGGGCACAGGAGGATATAACGAGACGGTGCAGGACACAGGGTGCGCAATTCAAATCCCGCCACTCGGACCAAAATCCTGCTGAAATCTCGCGATTTCAGCAGGATTTTTCTTGCTTTTAAGAACTTAATTTGTGTGTTTGCATCTCTGCGTTTTGGTTTGACCCACGCCGTGACCCACACGGGATTTTTTACATCGTCTGTGCGATGACCGCCCCAATGGTATCCGCCGCATCCTGTTTCATCTGGGCTGTGGCATGGGTGTAGGTGTTGAGGGTGAACCCGGCGGAGTAATGGCCCAGGACACCGGAGAGCGTCTTTACGTCTACGCCGTTTCTGAGGGACAGCGTAGCGAACAGGTGCCGCATATCGTGGAACCGGACATGTTCTGCACCAATCGTTTTCAAAATCTTGTCGTGGATACGCCGAAAGGCATCCGGGTCGTACATGGTCCCCGTCTTGGGAGATGGGAACATATAGGGGTTGTCTGGGTGCTTGGCGTGTTCTTCGACCAAAAGGTCCACTGCCTGCTGTGGGAGAACCAGTGTTCGGATGGAGTTCTGTGTCTTGGGCTGACTGACGACCAGCTCACCATTGATACGGTGGACCTGCTTCGTTACAGAGAGCGTTTTGGCTTCTATGTCCAAGTCCGTCCAGAGGAGGGCCAACAACTCACCTCGCCGTAGACCGGTGGTCAGCTCCAGATAGAACATCGCCAGCAATCCTCGCTCTTCTGCTTCTGCCAGGTATAAACCTATCTTCTCCTGCGGCAGTAACTGCATCTCCTTCTTCTTCAATTTGGGCAACTTGCACCCAGCAGCCGGGTTCGTCAAGAGCAACCGTTCTGTGACCTCCTGCTCCAGGCAACTGCTCAGCATCGTATGGATGCCCCGCACGGTCTTGGGACTGAGACTTCTGTCCTTCAGCTTGGCTTGCCCTTTCCGCTGGATGCGCCCACTCTTCAAGAGCTTATTGTAGAACTGCTGTATCTGTAAGGTGGTCAATTTCTCCAGCTTTACTTTCCCCAGTCCGGGGATGATGTGGTTGTGGATGTAGTTCAGATAATAGGCTTTAGTGTTGGGCCGTATCCGCGGTTCGGCATAGACCTTGTACCAGGTGGTCAGCCAAATCGCCACCGTATAGCCGCCGGTCTTAGTGACATCCAACTGCTGGCTCTCTGTGATAGCCTTGTTCAGCTTCTCTTTCGTCTCTGCCTGGGTCTTACCCAGGACGTTCTTCATGATACGCTTGCCGGTCGTTGGGTCATAGCCTGCCGTATAGCGTCCTTCCCAACGGCCATCCTTCCGTTTGCGGATATTCCCTTCACCATTTGCTCTGCGTTTTGCCATGTGCGTCGCCTCCTTTGGACCACACAACATACCACAACTTTTATGAGATAGCCAGCACATCCGGGCAGAGTTATCAGAACGTTTTTATTTATACATTTCCCCTTCCCCACAGGAAGGGCATACACTCAGTCCCGCCCATTTTGGTATCTGACAACTCCCTCCAGCGTGACACTGTGCCAGCTTTGATGCCACGGGAACTCCTTGGGAAACCGCCGTTTCTGGGCAATATCATGCCATTTCCAATGCCACCGCAGAAAAAGTGGCGCCATTCTACGTTTTGCACAGTTTTCCTCAAAATGTACTGGGAAGCGCTCTGTTTCCGCATACTTCCCGTTCTCCGGCCCGCATTGCGGGCCGGTGTAGACTGGCGTGGCGGCCGCAAGGCGCCACGCCTTTATCCTGCTATACTTTCAACCAGGACG
>CAMWFH010000005.1 GCA_947173485.1 uncultured Clostridia bacterium
GAAGGGCAACTCTGTCCTTCCCTTTATTTTTGCCAATTCAAATTATACACTTACGGCTGGGCTGTCTCAATGTTCTTTCTTTCGTTTTTCCCGCCTCTCTCGTCTCTCCTCCTTTTCCTTCTGATACACCCAGTCCTTGTGGTAGGCCTCTTGCAGCTCCTCCAAAAAACAGCGGCTCTCCTCCTGGGTGAATTCCAGTCCTCTCATCAGCTCAAACAGTGTGGAGTGCAGCGGCAGATGCTCATGGCATTCAAGCTGTTGGATACAGTTCCTTGTCAGGCCCGTCCGTGCCGCTAGGGCCGTCTGGGATATCTTCATCCTCTTTCTCCTGAGAAACAGTTTTGCTTCCAGCAACTGGCTTACATGTGGAAAATCTCTGTAAGCACTGCGTGATCTTGGCAACCTTAACACCTCCTCAAAAAGAAGGATATACCAATTTCCAAGATCTGTCTGCCAATCGCCGTTGGCATTGTAAGAAAATGTCGATTTTTCCCTGCCGCCAGACCGGGGGCAGGGCCTTATAGAAATGCAGAGCGCCTGGAATCTCCAGGAGACCCCAGGCGTTCGAGACAGGATATACAGCTCTTGACAGGGGACCCTTACAGCTTTTCAGGCTCCTGATACGTCTCCCCCTGGGTATCTACCTGGATGGACTGGATGACGATGGGCTTTTTCGGTCTGTCGTTGGCCATATGCCGGCTCTGGCGGGAGATGGCGATGGCGGCCTCCACGTTCTCGGTGATCTGGCCGAAAGCGGCGTAGCCACCGTCCAGGCTGGGGGCGGCGTCCACCATGATGAAGAACTGGCTCCCGGCGCTGTCGGGGATCCGGGTCCGGGCCATGGAGAGGACCCCCAGGGTGTGCTTCAGGTCGTTCTGGGCAAAGCCGTTGTCGGGGAACTCCCCCCGAATCTCGTAGCCTGGACCGCCCATCCCGGTGCCCTCCGGGCAGCCGCCCTGGATCATAAAGCCGGGGATGATCCGGTGGAAGGTCAGGCCGTTATAAAACCCGCTGTTTGCTAAAGAGATGAAATTACGGACTGTATTGGGCGCCTTGTCGGGGTACAGCACGCCCCGCATCACAGCGCCGTCCGCCATGGTGATGGTCACGATCGGTCCACTCATAGGATGATCTCTCCTTGCATACTTTTTTATTTTATCTGGCGCTGTCCAAATGGGCGGCCAGATAGTTGTGCATATAGTCGGCGTTCTCCATGGAGCTCTTATACCTGGCCAGGACCGCCCCGTCCTGGTCCAGGAGGGATATGGTCTCTTCCGGCAGGTGGATGGCGGTGCTGGCCACCTGGGAGACGGGGAAAACGGAGGCCCGCCGCAGAGGCCGCTTCCAGCGCAGCTCGTCCCGGTCCACCGACAGGACCCCTTTGCCCACGGTGAACCGCTCCGGGAACTCCGGCAGCTCCGGGGACACGGCCCTGCCCTTCCCCACCAGCTCCACGAACCGGACCCGCCGGTCCATCAGGTATTGGGCCAGCAGGGCAGCGTTCTCCGTGTCCCACCGGAAGGTGAACAGCACGCGGCTGTCCTTGTCGCAGAGGGTGTTCTGCCCGCCGGTGGGCTCCACGCATACGCTGGCGATTTCCCTGACGGTGAAGCGCTGCTCGTTCCGCCGGCCAGGACGGAAGGTGAAGGTATCCCCGTCCACCTCCAGCTCCTTGCCCACCTTGAAGTAGGCTGGCCCATCCGGCCGGGCGATCACCGGCAGGTGATGGCGCAGGTCGAAGGTGATACCGTTGGGGTTGAGGATAGCGATCCGGGCCTGGTTCCAGGCCGGGGGCGCGGTGGCCGCCCGGGCGCGCCGCCGCCGGCCCCTTAGCCGGAGGAGCGCCACCAGCAGCCAGAGGAGGAGCACCAGCCCCAGGGAAAACACCTGGGGGGTGATACGCCCGAGCAGCGATCTGAGTTCGTCCATGCCCTCACTGCCCCCTGGACTTCATGGCCCGGTCGATCTCCCGCTTCGCGTCCCGCTTGGCGGCGGAGTCCCGCTTGTCGTAGTTCTTTTTGCCCTTGCACAGGCCCACCTCGATCTTCACCCGGGCGTTCTTGAAGTAGACGCTCAGGGGCACCAGGGCGAAGCCGTCCCGCTGGGCCATGGCCTGGAGGCGGAGAATCTCCCGCTTGTGCATCAGCAGCCGCCGGGGCCGGTCCGGGTCCCGGTTGAAGATGTTGCCATGCTCGTAGGGGCTGATGTGCATCCCGTGGATGTAGATCTCCCCGTTCTTGGCGATGCAGTAGGCGTCCTTCAGGTTCAGCGTCCCGGCCCGGATGCTCTTGACCTCCGTGCCGCTCAGCTCGATGCCCGCCTCATATTTGTCCTCTACAAAGTAGTCATGGTAGGCTTTTCGGTTCTGCGCCGCGATCTTTACGCCCTTTTTCTCCATAAAATACCCTCCTGACCGGTCAGCTGTCTTATAAAGTAAGTATAGCACAAAAAAGAGGATAAATCAACCAGCCCCGCAAAGATCTCTGTCCCGGTGTGATGCCAAAAACGGCACGGATAAGTCCTTGCGGCGGCTGGCGGGGTGTGGTATAATAGGACATCCCTTCGATCCCAGCGACCAAAGAAAGGAGCCTTGCGATGAGCCTAGACTTGGATTTTTGGCGATATAAACAGGACATAGCCCACGATGACAGCCGGGTCTATCAGACCGCCTGCTGCGATGGGGAGCGGCTGGAGGAGCTGGAGGACCTGCCGGTCCAGGAGATCCTCCAGAAGATAGCCGAGGCGTTCTCGGATTGGGAGGCCCTGGGTCCCTCCGACTACGAGAAGGCGGGCCGCGGCGCCTTCCAGATCTCCACCACGCCCCAGATCGTCCGCTTCGACTGCTACGGGATGCAGGGGGAGGACCTGAACCGGCTGATCGATGTGCTGGCCGCCTTTGGGTGTCCCCGCTACGACCCCCAGGTGGGCGACCGGTTCGACGGGTGGACGGACCGGTAGACCAATAGAAACAGATCGATGATAAGGAGAAGAGAGATATGTCGATAGCGTTCGATCGGGCGGCTCTGCGGGCCGCCATTGGAAAGTGGTACGACCTGCTGCCGGAGGCGGTCCTGGATAAGACCGTGGCGATCGCGGACCAGGTCCAGCAGCGCCGGGACGCCGGGGAGACGGTCTATCCCCCCCGGCCGGAGACCTTCCGGGCCCTGGCCATCACCCAGCCGGACCAGGTGAAGTGCGTCATCCTGGGCCAGGACCCCTACCACGGCCCCGGCCAGGCCAACGGGCTGGCCTTCTCCGTGGCCCCGGACTGCAAGATCCCCCCCTCCCTCCGCAACATCTACAAGGAGCTGGCGGCGGACACCGGCTGCGCCATCCCCAAGAACGGCGACCTCACCGGCTGGGCGGAGCAGGGGGTGCTGCTGCTCAACGCCGCCCTCTCGGTGGAGGAGAAGAAACCGGGGAGCCACGCCGGCCTGGGCTGGCAGGAGCTGACCGCCGCCGTGCTCCATGTGCTGATGGAGCTGCCCCAGCCCATCGTCTTCCTGCTCTGGGGCCGGTTCGCCGCCGATGCTGCCAAGGCCGCCGGCAAGGGCTGCGCGATGGAGAAAAAGCTGCTCCTCACCGCCGCCCACCCCAGCCCCCTCTCCGCCAGCCACGGCTTTTTTGGCTGCCGCCCCTTCTCCCAGGCCAACGCCTTCCTGACGGAAAATGGCGTTTCCCCGGTGCAATGGGCCCTCTGACCCCCGCTCTCCCCCCGAGCCCCGGCCCTGCCGGGGCTTTTTCTCGTTGTTCACAGTTTATTTGCTTTGCAAATCGGAAAAATTATGCTATAGTAGACTGTGCATTCGTTTGGCATGATTTCTTCCTGAACAGGAGTGTTTGATCTATGGGTCTACTGAAGAAACTATTTGGCACCTACAGCGACCGGGAGCTGAAGCAGATCGCCCCGATCGTGGACAAGATCGAGGCGATGGAGGACAGCTACCGCCAGCTCAGCGACCATGAGCTCCAGGCCAAGACGGCCGAGTTCAAAAAGCGCCTGGCAGAGGGGGAGACCTTGGACGATATCCTCCCCGAGGCCTTCGCCACCGTCCGGGAGGCCTCCGACCGGGTCCTGGGCCTGCGGCCCTACCGGGTGCAGCTGATCGGCGGCATCGTCCTCCACCAGGGGCGCATCGCCGAGATGAAGACCGGCGAGGGCAAGACCCTGGTGGCCACCCTCCCGGCCTACCTCAATGCCCTCACCGGCAAGGGCGTCCACATCGTCACCGTCAACGACTACCTGGCCAAGCGGGACAGCGAGTGGATGGGCAAGGTCCACCGCTTCTTAGGGCTCACCGTGGGCCTCATCGTCCACGGCCTGGATAAGCCCCAGCGCCAGGCCGCCTACGCCGCCGACATCACCTACGGCACCAACAACGAGATGGGCTTCGACTACCTCCGGGACAACATGGCCCTCTACGCCCAGGAGCTGGTCCAGCGGGGCCACCACTTCGCCATCGTGGACGAGGTGGACTCCATCCTGATCGATGAGGCCCGGACCCCCCTGATCATCTCCGGCGTGGGAGACAAGTCCACCCAGCTCTACGACATGGCCGAGTCCTTCGTCCGTACCCTGAAAAAGCAGGTGGTGGTGGAGACCGACGACAAGGCCGAGGAGGCGGAGGACATCACCGCCGACTATATCGTAGACGAGAAGGCCCGGACCGCCACCTTGACCTCCCGGGGCGTGGAGAAAGCGGAGGCGTTCTTCCACCTGGAGAACCTGTCCGACCCGGAGAACGCCACCATCTCCCACCACATCAACCAGGCCATCAAGGCCCACGGCGTCATGAAGCGGGACATCGACTACGTCCTGAAGGACGGCCAAGTCATCATCGTGGACGAGTTCACCGGGCGGCTCATGTTTGGCCGGCGGTACAACGAGGGGCTCCACCAGGCCATCGAGGCCAAGGAGCGGGTGAAGGTGGAGCGGGAGAGCAAGACGTTGGCCACCATCACCTTCCAGAACTACTTCCGTATGTACGAGAAACTCTCCGGCATGACCGGTACGGCCCTCACCGAGGAGGAGGAGTTCGCCACCATCTACCGGCTGGACGTGGTGGAGATCCCCACCAACCGGCCCCTGGCCCGTCTGGACGATCCAGACGTGGTGTACAAGACCGAGGCGGGGAAGTACCGGGCGGTGATCGAGCAGATCAAGGCCTGCCACGCCAAGGGCCAGCCGGTGCTGGTGGGCACGGTGTCCATCGAGAAGAACGAGCATCTGAGCAAGCTCCTTCAAAAAGAGGGCATCAAACACAACCTGCTGAACGCCAAGAACCACGAACGGGAGGCGGAGATCGTGGCCCAGGCGGGCCAGCTGGGGGCCGTCACCGTGGCCACCAACATGGCCGGCCGTGGTACGGATATCATGCTGGGGGGCAACGCGGAGTTCCTGGCGAAGAACGACCTGAAGAAGGCGGGCCTCACCGACGAGCTGATCGCCGAGGCCACCGGCTACGCAGAGACCGACGACGAGGAGATCCTGGAGGCCCGGCGGCTGTTCGCCGAGGCCCTGGCCAAGCACAGAGCGGAGATCGCCGGGGAGGCGGACAAGGTCCGGGAAGCCGGGGGCCTTTTCATCATCGGCACCGAGCGCCACGACTCCCGCCGGATCGACAACCAGCTCCGAGGCCGGGCGGGCCGGCAGGGGGACCCGGGTGAGACCCGGTTCTACCTGAGCCTGGACGACGACCTGATGCGCCTGTTCGGCGGGGACCGGATCACTGGGCTGATGGACCGCCTGGACTTTGACGAGGATACCCCCATCGAGAACAAGATGCTCTCCAAGACCATCGAGAGCTCCCAGACCACCGTGGAGAGCCGCCACTTCCAGGCTCGGAAGAGCACCCTGGAATATGACGACGTGATGAACAAGCAGCGGGAGATCGTCTACGGCCAGCGCAAGCAGGTGCTGGACGGCATGGACATCCATGAGACGATCCAGGGCATGATCTCCTCCGCCATCACCCGCATCGTGGAGAGCACCTTCGGGGAGCAGAAGCACATCTCCAACGAGGACTATCTGGCCATGGCCGCCGAGCTGGAGGGGACCTACTTCCCCAAGTACGCGGTGAAGTTCTCCCCCGAGGAGGCGGAGGCGGCCACGGCGGAGGACTTCATCAAAGCCTTCACCGAGAAGGCCCTGGCCTTCTACGCCGCCAAGGAGGCCTCTGTGACCTCCCCCATCATGCGGGAGCTGGAGCGGGTGGTCATGCTGCGGGTGGTGGATGAATACTGGATGGACCACATCGACGCCATGACCGACCTGCGCCAGGGCATCCGCCTCCGGGCCTACGCCCAGACGGACCCGATCATCGCCTATAAGCAGGAGAGCCTGCATATGTTTGAGGAGATGATCGACGCCATCCAGGATGAGACCATCCGCCGGCTCTACTCCTTCCAGGTGAAGGCCCGGACGGAGATCAAGCGGGAGCGGGTAGCCAGCGGCATCACCGAGGGCGTGGGCGGCGATGGAACCGTCAAGCGCCAGCCCCGCCGGGTGGAGAAGATCGGCCGCAACGACCCCTGCCCCTGCGGCAGCGGGAAAAAGTATAAGCACTGCTGCGGGAGATAGCGTCCAAAAAGGCCCCGCCCACCGGGCGGGGCCTCCGTATGGAAGGGAGGCGTTCCATGGAATTTACACAGCACACCGAACAGAAAGTCACCTTCTTGACAGCGCCCCTGCTGTCCAGGCCGGGGGTGCGCCACGGCTTCTCCTCCCGCTTGGGGGGCGTCAGCCAAGGCCATCTGGCCTCTATGAACCTGCGCAATGCCGCCATCTCCGGGGACGATCCGGCCAACGTGCAGGAGAACTACCACCGGTTCTGCGCCGCCGTGGGGCTGGACGTGTCCAGGGCCGTCCTCAGTGAGCAGGTCCACCAGGACGCGGTGCGCCTCGTGACGGAGGCCGACGCCGGCAAGGGCCTCTGGCGGGAGCGGGACTACAACGCCGACGGCCTGATCACCAACATCCCCGGCCTGCCCCTGTTCGTTTTCTCCGCCGACTGCATCGTGATCCTGCTCTATGACCCGGTCAAGCAGGCGGTGGGGGCGGTCCACGCCGGCTGGCGGGGCACCGCCCTGGGCATCACCAAAAAGGCGGTGGAGGCTATGACCGCCGCCTACGGCACGGACCCCAAGGACCTCCTGGCGGCCATCGGCCCCGGCATCGGCCCCTGCTGCTTCGAGACCTACGCCGACGTGCCGGAGGCCCTGACGGCCTCTATGGGGGCGGAGGCCCGGCCCTTCATCGCCCCCTACGGCCCGGAGAAGTTCCAGGTGGACCTGAAGGGCTGCAATACGCGCTGGCTGGAGCTGGCGGGGGTGGAGCAGATCGAGACCTGCGGGCTCTGCACCGGCTGCCGGCCCGACCTCTTCTGGAGCCACCGGAAGCTGGGGGACCGCCGGGGGGTGCAGGTGGCAGCCATCGCCCTGGAGGGGACGCCATGAGGCGGCTCTTAGTGCTGCTGCCGGTCCTGGCGCTGCTCCTGACCGGCTGCGCCCTCTCCCAGGAGCCGGAGCAGGACGAGGAGGAGATCCCCTGGCTGGTGGAGGACCCGGCGGAGGAGGAGCCCCCCGCCCCGGTGGTCACCCTGCCGGAGCGGTTCGCCCTGCCCTACCACCGGGACCAGACCCTGGACCCGGTGACCTGCGGGGCGGACGTGCAGTTCAACGTGGCCGCCCTGCTCTATGAGACCCTGGTGGTCCTGGACGAGACCTTCGAGCCCCAGCCCAACATCTGCACCGGCTGGGTCCACAACGAGGACTTCACCGTCTGGACCCTGGGCCTGCGGGAGGGGGTGCTGTTCAGCGACGGTACCCTCCTCACGGCGGAGGATGCGGCCCTGGCCCTCCGGCGGGCAGCCGGGTCCGCCCGCTACGGCTACCGCCTGCGGCAGCTCGCCAACGCTCAGGCGGCGGACGGCAGCGTGGTGGTGACCCTGACCGCCTCCAACAGCGGCTTCCCCGCCCTGCTGGATATCCCCGTGGTCAAGGCCGGCACCGAGAACTGGACCGTGCCCACCGGCACCGGCCCCTACCGCTGGTCCGGCGGCGAGGAGGGGGACAGTCTGGTCCCCAATGAGAACTGGTGGCAGGGGGGCGGGCAGCCCCTGGACCGCATCGAGCTGGTCCACGCCAAGGACCGGGAGACGGCTCTGGCCCTCTTCGCCTCCCGCCAGGTCCAGCTCTGCTCCCTGGACCTGACCGGGCAGAAGTCCATCTCCCTCACCGGCAGCATCCTCTGCACCGACGCTCCGGGGACCACCCTGCAATATGTGGGCATCAACTGCCTGACCCCCATCCTGGAGGACCCCCTGGTCCGCCGGACCCTCCGGGAGGGCCTGCAGCGGGACCAGGTGGCCCAGGGCCTGCTGTCCGGCCACGCCCAGGCGGCCCAGTTCCCCATCTCCCCCCAGTCGGACCTGTACCCGGCCCAGCTGGAGCATACCTACCGGTACGATACCTTCATGGAGGATATGTCCGCCGCCGGCCTAGACACCGGCGAGCCCCTGACGCTGACCATGCTGGTCAACGAGGAGAACCCCTTCAAGGTGTGGGCGGCCCAGTATGTGGCGAAGTCCCTGTCGGTCTGCGACCTGACGGTGGAGGTGTCCGTGCTGCCCTGGGAGGCCTTCACTGCCGCCCTGGCGGCGGGGGACTTCGACCTCTACTACGGGGAGGTCAAGCTGACGGCGGACTGGGACGTGACCAGCCTGCTCCACACCAACGGGGAGCTGAACTATGGGGGATACAGCAGCTGGTATATGGACGACCTGCTGGCCGACCTGTCCGTCTCCAAGGACCGGGCCGCCACGGCCCAGGGCATCTGCCGCTGGATCGGGGAGCAGGCACCCATCCTGCCGGTGTGCTTCAAGAGCTACTCGGTCCTGACCCATGAGGGCGTGGCGGAGGGCCTGGCCCCCTCGGCGGCCAACGTGTTCCAGGATATGACCGGCTGGACGGTCCATTTACAGGAGCCGTGAGCGGATAGAGAGGATAAAAAAGCCAAAAGTGCGAAAAACATAAAAGAGAGCACCGGCTCCCCTTTTACCAGGGAGCCGGCGCTCAGTTCAGGGCCGTTCAGGGCTGGTCTTGCCGTTCTTTATGGAATTTCCCGATCAGCCAGCGCTCCAGCCGCTCGCCGTACCGCAGTCCCAGCAGGAGAAAGACGCCCGTCGCCGCCAGCAGCAGGCCGATGGCCCACCAGGGCAGGGTCATGATCACGCTGCCCAGGGTGCTGGCGAAGAGGATGCCCCAGGGGCGGGCCAGGATCACGATGGTCATGAACCGCCGGAGGGGGATGTCCGTCAGCCCCATGCACAGGCAGAAGAGGTCGTCGGGGAACCAGGGCAGCAGCAGGACCATCACAAAAAAGAAGTCGTGCCGGGCCCGGAGCAGGTGCAGGTATTTTTCATAGGCATCCGACCGGGCCAGGGCCCGGACGAAGGGCTTGCCGAACTGGCGGGCCAGCAGGAACACCAGCAGGGACCCCAGGTAGATGGCCAGGATCGTCAGCAGGAAGGACTTCGCCAGCCCAAAGACCACGCTGCCCGCCAGGGCCAGCACGTTGTTGGGGATCGGCGGGAGCAGCACGGAGAGTAGCTGGACCAGGAAGAAGGCCGCCTCCCCGAAGGGGTGGAACTGCTGGATATAGGCCGTCATGGCCTCCGCCGAGGTCATCGCCGCGAAGAACCCTGTTCGATATAGGAACCAGCCGCCGCCGGCTAGGAGCGCCAGACACGCCCCCGCCAGCAGCCATCGCTTCCCTTTCGTCTGTGACATCTTTTCCACGTCCCTCCACATCCTCTGTCGTATCCCATCGTACAGCATACCATAGCACAAATGGCCGGTCCCGTCCATAAAGAAATTGTAAAGTCTTTTTTAAGAGATCGTGAAGCCGCCCCTAGATGGCGGGGCTGTCCCCGCTGTCCTGCCGGAATCCGGCCGCCCGGGCCGCCTCGAAGGTGATGCCGCCCTCCCGGTGGTCGCTCTTGGCCATCTGGAGGTAGCAGCTGCACACCACCCCGTGGGCGGTCCAGGGCAGGCCCACCATGGCGGTGAGCCAGGGCAGGGCCCCGGTGTAGCCGGTGCGGATGCAGTACCCCGCCAGGGCCAGCGCCCCCAAGGTGACCACCCACAGCAGGCAGCGGATATCCCGGATGAGCCTCTTGGAGAACTCCATCACAAAAGCTCCAGCTTCTCCAGCACCCGGTAGAGGACCGTGACCAGCTGCTCCCGGGTCACCAGGTCCTCCCACATATAGTTCGTCTCTCCGTCCGGCAGCTTGCCGCCGCCCTGGAGCAGGCCCTTGTCGGTGAAGTAGGCCCGCGCCTTCTCGCTGTAGCCGCTGCTGTCGTTGTCCTGGAGCTCCTGGCGCATCTCGTGCCAAAGGGTCTTGAAGCGCTCTAAGTCCATCTCCTCGTCCTCCTCTCGTACAAGTGAAAGATCGGGCCGGCCATAGCCGCCGATACAGACATAGCCCGTCTCATAGCTCTTGCGACAGACCTTGCCGCCGTTTGGGATCACGTCCCGGCCATCGTTGGTGTTGCCCTCGATGGTATACAGCCGCCCCTTGTCCACCCGCTCCACGATGCCGGTGTGGGCCATGGTCCGGCCGTTGTCATAGGTGAAAAAGACCTGGTCCCCCGGCTGAGGGCCGCGCCGGTGGAACCGGCCCATCTGCTTATAGTAGTTGGCGCTCTCGGTGCAGCCGGCGCCGTAACCGCCCATGGGCTGGCCGGTCATCTTCATGCCGGTCTCCAGTCCAAAGGTGCGGACGAAGCACCAATCGACAAAGATATCGCACCAGGACAGTCCGTTCTTTGCCGCGTGGTAGACCCCCAGGCGGTCTAGGTCCCGGGCGTACTTGGTGAAGTTGGCCCGGCCCGCGTTGGCGGTCTTGTCGTCCAGCTGGCTGTTGGAGGCCTTCTCCAGATAGCCGACCTCCGCTCCGGCTGTCGCCAGCAGCCGTTCGATGCCTGTCATCGCATATCGTCTCCTTCTGTGAGGGCGCCGGCGGCGCGCTTCTGCTCCAGACCGGCTGCGTCAACCTTGCCCTCCGTTACAATATATGCCACCACGCTGGCCGCAGATACCACCGCGCCAGCCACCGTGGCGATGATGGTCTCATCCAGGCCGAACACCATCGCCAGCCCCGTGACGACCCCGGCCACTGCTGCCCACAGCTTGCGGCTGGACAGCTTTCTCTTCCAAACGATGTTCATAGTCGTCTCCTCCTTAGACCAAACTCTCCTCATCGTGCGCTGCCTTATTGAGGTGCTTCTCCAGCTTGTCCAGCGCCTCGGTCACCGGACCATCGCAGTCCAGCTCCTTCAGCCCCCGCAGACAGGCCAGGATGCCGTAGCAGATCAGTGTCTGCTCCTTGCGGATGGCCCGCAGCTCCTCGTCCTGCTTTTTATTGCGATGGACGAACCGGAGGCACCAAAGCACTCCGCCGCCGATGACCAGCAGCGCCGTCAGCAACTCCGCCAGCTGGATGATGGTATCCGCATCGATGGTCACCATATCAGATCACCCCCTCTCCATGGGGGCGTAAAAAGCCCCCGCCTTGTCTTGACAAAGCGGGGGTGCCTCCGGTATAATGGGACTAGAGAGGGCGGTCAGCCCGAACATATGCTAAGAGGAGACCCAGTTAGCCGCTCGGTAGCCGCCGGGCGGCTAACACGCTGCTGGGGCTAAGTAGACCGCTATCGCAAGGATAACGAGGAAGCAAACCAGAAGTTTGAACTTCCGCCCCATAGCTCCACCCCCTTTCATCAAGGGAGTGGCTGACCGCCTTCTACCGGCATCCTTTCATGCCTCCCACCGGAGGCAGGCCCATTATACCATCATTTCCTGCGCTTTGTCAATTTTCGCCGTCCCTCTTGGGGCGGCCTTTTACTTGCTCCCCAAGATCTCCTCCGCCTGGGCCCGGGTCAGCCGACCGGCGGCCAGGAGGGCCCGGATGCGCTCCGCGCTCCACAGCCGGGGATAGTACCGCTTCGCCAGCTCGTATACGCTCATAAGCTCACCCCCGTTATCGCCGCCAGATAATCCACGTCTGCCCGCAGCCGCTCCGTCTCGCTGGGCGCTTCCTCCACAGCGGGCCGCTCCCTGGGCGTCACGCCCACCAGGGCCCCGTCCCGGAGCTCCAGGTCGCAGTAGCCGCCGCTGGCCCAGACCGCCTGCTCCAGCGCCTCCGGCACGGCCACCCAGCCCTCCAGCCAGCACGCCTCCCGGTGGCTCTGGCACTGCAAGCCGTGGCCGCCGTCCTCCCGGGCCGCCGTCTCGATGATCGTCAGCATCCTTCCACATCCTTTCCCGCCCTTTTTTCGGGCAGATCTCTGTTTTTTAGGCTGCCGCCTATACTGTACCCCCGCTTTTGCCCAAAAGTTGCACGGCAGTGTGCAAGCCTTTTTGGAGGACGCCATCTGAGCCGGTCAAAAAGAGGGAGGGGACAGCCGTCCCCTCCCCGATAAAGAACGCCCTCCCGCAACCGGGAGGGCGTCGCGCGCTGTTTACTTCTCCTCCACAGAGAGGATCTCCATCGGACAAGCCTTGGCGCAGATGCCGCAGGCGATGCACTTGCTGGCCTTGCCGTTGGCCAGCACCATGACCTTCATGGGGCACGCCTCCACGCACTTGCCGCAGCCTACGCATTTCTTCTTGTCGATCATGTACACGCCCTTGGCGTTTTGGCTGATCGCCCCCTCGGGGCAGGTCCTGGCGCACTTGCCGCACATAAGGCAGGTCATCACCTTGGGCGTGCCGTCGGGCTTCGCGCCGATCTGGATACAGCTGAGCGCCACATCGGCGGTCTTGTAGAAGGCCTGGGAGCAGGCCAGGGCGCAGGACAGGCACGCCTTGCAGGGGTCTGTCTTACTGACTGCTAACTTTTTCATGGGGAACCCTCCAGTACCATAATATGTTCTCTTATCATACCAGATATATCATGAAAAAGCAAAGGGAAGATCTTCATTTTCGACTTCTTTTTTTGCCTCCTTGGGCGGCCCCGCCCCGCCCTTGCTCTGGGGCCCTATTCGATCTCCCAGACGAAGCAGGCCGTATCGCTCAGGTCGATGTCGTCCGGCTCGATCTCCGGTGCGCAGGTCTTGGCCGCCGCCATCATGGGCATGACGCAGTCCTCCATCGCGTAGCGGGTCTGGGACACGAGGCGCAGCTCGCTCCAGTCGTAATTGATGCGCAGCAGCTCCCCCAGCTCGACACCGGAGGCGCGGCAGAGGACCGCCGCCTTTTCCCGGGCGTTGGCTGCCGCGCTGGCCAGCAGTTCCTCCCGGACCTTGGCCGGGTCCTTCACCGTGAAGGCGATATGCAGCTCCGCCTTTGCGCCGCTGCCCGCGATGGCGGAAAGAACGGCGGCCAGCCGCCCGGCGGTGAGGTCGAAGGCCAGCTTTAGGCGGTAGGCGCAGACATACCCGGTGAACTGCCGCCGGAAGCCCCCCTGGGGATCTGTGATGGTCTCATACTGGGTGTTCACATTGAAGCTGGTGGTCTTGAGGTCGCTTTTCGCAAAGCCTGCCTGGACCGCGGCCTCCTCCAGCAGGCCGATCCGCCGGGCCGCCTCCTCCATGGCCCGCTCATACGCCATATCCTCCGCAGAGATGGACAGTGTCAGGATGATGTAGTCCGGTTTAGCCGAGACGCTGCCGGTGCCCTTTACCGTGATGGTCCTTGTCATGGTCCGTATCCTCCTTAAGATCGTATCCGTCGATTTGTGTGTGCTGCCTCCCAGTGCATATCCTAGTATCCCACGATATCCATCGGATGTGGTCGCCAGGCAGGCGACAATATCCAAAAGCCCGCCAGCCCCGCAGCTCCTTCCGCGGCTGCATCAGGAGCTTCTCGTGGGTAGGAAGCCGGGATCGCATATCCAGTATAGCAGATATTCCGGCTTTTGTTTATCTTTTTTCATGATCTGTTTGTGTATGGCCGCCTCCAAAAAACTTCCAGCGGCGCGTGTGGATAGAATGGTCACGCCTGCTAACAATAGTCCTGCATACCAAAACTGTCAAAAGGATGGTTGATAGATGAAAGCAACAGGTATCGTGCGTCGAATCGACGATCTGGGGCGGGTGGTGATCCCCAAAGAGATCCGCAGGACCATGCGCATCCGCGAGGGTGACCCTCTGGAGATCTACACCAGCAGGGACGGCGAGGTCATTTTCAAGAAGTATTCCCTGATGGGGGGACTGGACGATTTTGCCATGCGTTTCTGCGAGACCTTGAGCCGGTCCACCGGCTCCGTGGCCGCGGTGACAGACCGGGACAGCGTCATCGCCGTGGCCGGCGGCGGCAAGCGGGAACTGCTGGGCAAGGCCATCAGTCCCGAGCTGGAGCAGATCATGGAGGACCGGAAGATCTACCAGCAGGTGTCTGGAGAGAAGACGGTCCCGGTCACGGAGGGCGGGGAGAAGTTCCGGGCCACCGTGGCGGCTCCCATCATCTCCGAGGGGGATGCCTTGGGGCTGGTCCTCTTCGTGACGGAGGATGAGAACGCCGTCACAGGGGAGACGGAGTACAAGCTGGCCCAGACCATCGCGGCCTTTCTTGGCAAGCACATGGAGAGCTGAGAGCCAACGTTAAGGAGCCGGAAGCTGTCTGCTTCCGGCTCCTTAACGTTATCGAAAAGGGCAGTCTGATAGGCTCAGGGCAGCACTAGGTCGCCCTCCCCGATCCAGCCGATCTTCCGCAAAACGGTGCAGAAGACCCAGGAGAGGACGGCGGGCAGGATGAAGCAGACCAGGAGCAGACCGATCCAGTGGAAGGCGGTGGGGCTCACCGCCGCCGCGCCCACTTTAGCCACGGCGTTCTCACTGGGGGCCAGCCAGCCGGTCCAGATGCCGATCTGCCCGCACAGGCCGCAGGTCCCCATGCCGGCGTTCACCGGGTCGCCGTTCATCTCCAGACGGAAGAGGCAGGTGGCGATCGGGCCGGTGATGGCGGAGGCCAGGGTGGGGGGGATCCAGATCCGGGGGTTCCTGACGATGTTAGGCATTTGCAGCATGGAGGTGCCCAGGCCCTGGCTCACCAGGCCGCCCCAGCGGTTCTCCCGGAAACTCATGACGGCGAAGCCCACCATCTGGGCGCAGCACCCCGCCACAGCGGCCCCGCCGGCCAGCCCCGCCAGGCCCAGGGTGTGGCAGATGGCGGCGGAGGAGATGGGCAGGGTCAGGGCCACGCCCACCAGGACGGAGACGGCGATGCCCATCCAGAAGGGCTGGAGCAGGGTGGTCTGGTTGATCAAGGTGCCGAAGGCGTTGGCCGCGGCGCCGATGGGCGGGGCGATCAGATAGGACAGGGCCACGCCGGTGAAGATGGTGACGGCGGGAGTGACCAGGATGTCGATCTTGGTCTCCTTGGATACCGCCTTGCCCACCTCGGCGGCGATGATGGCCAGGAACAGCACCGCCAACGGTCCGCCGGCTCCGCCCATGGCGTTGGCCGCCTGGCCCACCGCCGCCAGGGAGAAGAGGACCAGGGGCGGGGCCTGGAGGGCGTAGCCGATGGCGATAGCCATAGCCGGGGCGGACATGGCGGAGGCGAAGCCGCCCATCTCCACCAGGAAGTCCAGGTGCAGCTGTTGGCCGAGGGTCTTGATGATGGTGCCGATCAGCAGGGAGCAGAACAGGCCCTGGGCCATGGCCCCCAGGGCGTCGATGCCGTAGCGCTTGGCGGAGATCTCGATGTTTTTCCGTTTCAGAAATGCCTTGCAGCGTTCCATGACAGATCCCTTCATTTTTGGCTTGTATGGGCCGCCGGAGCGGCGCAGAGTCGGGGAGGAGCTGTATATGAACCGGCCGATAGGGCCGGAGCCTTGACACCGGGGGTTCCATCGGGTACAATAGCAGGGATATGTTTGGTGAAAGTGTACCAGAGATCGACCGAACTTGCTATACTATATATGTCCAAAAAGATGGAGAGACTTCCCGAAACTATTGCAAAAACCTACAAATTCTGCCATACAAGAACAGGAGGAGCACTATGAGATCCGTCATCGACTTTCCCAACCTGCCCCTGGGCCTGCTGCCCACCCCGCTCTACCGGCTGGAGGCGCTGAGCGGAAGCCTTGACCGGGAGATCTACATCAAGCGGGACGATATGACCGGCGTGGCCCTGGGGGGCAACAAGGTCCGCAAGCTGGAGTTCCTGCTGGCGGACGCCCAGGCCCAGGGGGCCGATGTGGTCCTCACCGCCGGCGGGCCCCAGTCCAATCACGCCATGCTCACCGCCGCCTGCGCCGCCCGGCTGGGGATGAAGGCCATCCTGGTGCTGAAAAAGCGGGGCGTCCTCACCGGCGGCAACTTGATCTTAGACGATATCTTCGGCGCGGAGGTCCGGTTCGTGGACACCGACAGCTACGATGATGTCTACGCGGAGATCCACCGCCTGATGGATGCCCTGCGGGGGGAAGGGCGGACGCCCTACTTCATCCCTGTAGGCGGCTCGGTGCCCCTGGGGTGCCTGGGCTATGTCAACTGCGCCAAGGAGATCGCCGGCCAGGCGGAGGCTCTGGGCGTCACCTTCGATGCCATCGTCAGCGCCGCCGGGTCTGGCGGCACCTATGCCGGGCTGACCCTGGGGGCGAAGCTGTTCCTGCCGGGGACGAAGTCCGTGGGCATCGGCGTCTGCGACGACCCCTTCCCGGAGATCGCCCTGGAGCTGATGCAGAAGACGGCGGCGCTGCTGGAGAGCGATGTGCCCGTTTCCCCGGAGGATATCCACATCCGCTACCACATCGGTCCTGGCTACGCCCAGCCTAGCCCGGAGGGGAACGAGGCGGTCCGCCGCCTGGCCCGGCTGGAGGGGATCCTGGTGGACCCGGTCTACACCGGGAAGGCCCTGGCGGGCTTCTTCCAGCTGCTGGAGGAGGGATACTTCCCCGGAGACGGCCCCATCCTCTTTGTCCATACCGGCGGCGCGGGGGCCCTGTTCGCCGTGGAGATGCCCTAAGACGGCTCCGCGCCGGCCTGACCCTTTTTCCATAACGAAGCACCCCATCCGTTAGACGTGCCCTGGACCTGTCTAATGGATGGGGTGCTGTTCAAAGACCTGCCGGAGACGCCGCGGCTCACCGCACAAGGAAGAACCCCGCGCTCTCCCCCGGCACACGGAGGACGCCCTGTTCAAACTGTACCGCCCGTCCAAGGGTGTAGACCGGTCTCCCCAGCACATAGGGGCAGGGGCACACCGCCTCGGCCTGGGAGGGATTCAGCACGACCAGCACCCGCTCCTCCCCCTTGGTGCGCAGATAGACCAACGGATACTGCTTTGGCGCGCAGTATACGAACTCGATCGTCCCCGTGGCACACAGCGCCGGATGCGCCCTGCGCACCTTGATCAGCGCCTGCACCTCGCGCCAGAGGGAGCCATCCCTCTCCATCTGGTCCGCCGCCGTCGGCGCGTCCACAGACGTATCCTGCTGGGTATAGAGCCGGCTGGCCGGCGCGGTGGAGAACCCATAGTTTTTCCCATGGTCCCACTGCATCGGTGTCCTGGCCCCGGTCCGGTCGTAGCCGCCCTCCACGCTGGCCAGGGACAGATGGCGCATACTGATCTCATCCCCGTAATAGAGGAAGGGAGCGCCTGGCATCGACAGCAGGAACGCATAGGCCAGCTTCAGCTCCTCCTCATCCAGGAATGCGCGGATACGCCGCATATCGTGGTTGCCGGAGGGGATGCAGATCAGCCCTTTTCCGTTCGTCAGGCGGTCGTTCTTCTGGTAGGTCGTTACAAAGGCGTGAGCATCCCCTTTGCCCTCCCGGCTGAAGTAGGGGTGCGCGCAGCGGAAGAGGTCCAGATAGTGGGAGGGGCCAAAGTGGAGCAGGAAGTCCATGTGGAAACCGCCGCGAATCGACTTATCCGGCTCGCCCCACTCGGAGATCAGGACCGCCTCGGGGAACTGCTGGTCCAGGAAACGCCGCATATCCTGCCACAGCTTGACCGTCTCCTCCCCATCCGGGTCGTTCTTGACTAGGGAGCCGGCCATGTCCACCCGGAAGCCGTCACACCCCTTGGACAGCCAGAAGGCCATGACATCCTTCATAGCCTGCCGGGTCGCCAGGGCCTCGGGGGAATCCACCCGGCTCTGCCAGGGGGCGGTGGGC
This sequence comes from uncultured Clostridia bacterium, assembly GCA_947173485.1. Lineage (GTDB taxonomy): Bacteria > Bacillota > Clostridia > Oscillospirales > Oscillospiraceae > CAMWFH01. Next base: position 18,132 of record CAMWFH010000005.1, read on the forward strand.
TGGGCAAAGCCGTAGTTCAATGCCGGCTGATTGGAGAAAAAATTCACCGCCACACAGCCGTCCCGGGGATAGAGCCCCCGCAGGGAGCCGGTGATATTGCCGTGGCCCGCCACATCCGTCCAAATGCTGTCGCTCCAGATATACCGGCCGGACAGGGCATTCGCCTCTGCCTTGCAGGACTCCTGGAACCAGGGGTGCTGTATGGAGGTGTGGCCCGGCACCAGGTCCAAAAGTACCCGCATCCCCCGGCGGTGCGCCTGGGCGAACAGCTCCTCCAAGTCCTGGTTTGTGCCGTAACGGGGGGCTACCTGGCAGTAGTCCGCCACATCATAGCCCGCGTCACCAAAGGGGGAGCAGAAGCAGGGATCGAGCCAGAGGGCGTTGCAGCCCAGCTCCTGTATATAGTCCAGCTTTGAAAGGATACCTGGGATATCTCCGATCCCATCCCCGTTGCTGTCGCAAAAACTCTGGGGATAGATCTGATAAAAAACGCTTTTGTCCAGCCAGTCCTCCATAGAGCATCCTCCTTTTATCATATACGAGATCGTATTTTTTCTGTGCGGGATATTGAAATTTGGGTGCAAAGCATATATTATTGATATTAAAGTAAAGCAGATAAGCTTGACCAACTAGCTGAGGAGGTGTTTTGATATGCAGGTGAACATCCTAGAGGCAAAGACGAATCTGTCCAGGCTCATACGGCTGATCGAAACAGGCCAGGAGGAGCAGATCATCATCGCCAGGTATGGGAAGCCTGTTGTAAAAATGACGGTCTATAATGATGTTCCGGTGTCTAAGCGAATTGGTGTCGCGAAGGGCAGGCTCCAGTTTCCCGCCGACCTGGACAGATACAACGATGAGGCCGCCGTGCTATTGGGAGGCGGCACACTGTAAATCTGTGCCTATACGATAAGAAATGTATCATCCCAGTATGACTGCGGCAAAGGGGCTGGTATCGAAGGGCCCGCAAGGACCGGCCAGCCCCTTTTCTTGATGCCCTCATCATACCACAGACCGTCCCGGTTTTCAAGGATGATCGGGCCAGATCTCACAGAGTGTATGTGTCAAGAGATAATTGGCAAAAGCCTGAGCGATGTGAAGCAGGCCAATGTAGAAGCATGATCATCGGTCCCGGCTACGCCCAGCCCAGCCCGGAGGGGAACGAGGCGGTCCGCCGCATGGCCCGGCTGGAGGGGATCCTGGTGGACCCGGTCTACACCGGGAAAGCCCTGGCGGGCTTCTTCCAGATGCTGGAGGAGGGCTGCTTCCCCGGAGACGGCCCCATCCTCTTTGTCCATACCGGCGGCGCGGGGGCCCTGTTCGCCGTGGAGATGCCGTAAAATAGATGCAGGCACGGCGCCCTGGACAAGGCCCTGGAACGATCTTGCCGTTCCAGGGCCTTGTTTGTCAGCAGCTCATAGCACGAGTCAAGTCCAGCTGGCCGAAAAGGCCAGCTGGACTTGACATATAGCAGATCAGCCTCTGCTGCGATACAAAAATGTTACGATCTGGGCTCGGGTACAGGCTGCGTCAGGGCTGAAGGCCGCCGCGCCCGTGCCGGTGGTGATCTTCTGGGTCACGGCCCACTGGACTGCGTCAGCGTAGTAAGCATCCGAGGCCACGTCCACAAAGGGCGCTTCCCCGCTCACCGCCGGAGAGCCGGCTGCCCGATACAGGAAAACGACAGCCTGTGCGCGTGTTACGACAGCATCGGGGTGAAGGTCCCCGCGCCGGTGCCGGAGGTGATGCCCTGCTCCGCTGCCCACTGTACGGCTTTGCGGTAATAGGCATCGGACGGGACATCCGTAAAGGGAGCTCCGCTGCCATCCGGCTCCGGGGAGCCGGCCGCCCGCCACAGGAATGTGACCATCTGCGCCCGAGTGCAGGAGGAATCCGGGCTGAACGTTGTGGAAGAGGTCCCCTTGGTGATCTTTTCTGCCACGGCCCACTTTACGGCATCGTGATAGTATGCGCCGGGCTGGACATCGGAGAACACGTTCACCTGGTCATAGCCGATGAAGTACAGAGAGAAATGGCCAGCGGTAAAGATGACCGACTCGGTCCGCACGTCATACATGGTCTCGCAGGGATGGATATTGCCGTCGTTGTCCAGGTAGTAGACCACGATCCCGGCCGGCTTCTGGCCCTGCGCCAGCTTGTGGGGCAGAGACACGGTGGCATAGCCGCCGCCAAAGTCGGTGATAGCCTTTCCGCCGCTCCGCAGGGTCAGGTCGAACACGGGAGCGCTGCCAACAGTCTCGCGCTGGCGGCTGTTGAGCTCGGAGGAGGCAGCCGGGGCCACGGTCAGAGAGATCCGGCCGGACGCCTGCTTTTGGATCTCGTCCAGGGCGGCCGCATCGAAGGACACCTCGCCGGTGGAGAGCTTGATCGTGAGGCCCTTCGTGTCGTTGGCGGCGTCATTGGCGGCCTTGGCGATCTCCCGGAAGGTGTCGTTGGGGAGGTCGACCGTGCGGATGGTCTTGTTCAGGCCGGAGAGATCGATCTCTACCATGCCGGTCTTCACATCGCTGCCAGCGACCGCATCGAGCTGCGTCAAGTCGATCTTGCTGATGGTAGCTGTGGTGCCGGATACGGTGGCGCTGACCTGGACGGAGTTTTTGTCCCCTGAGACAGGGACAGAGACAGTGGAGGAGCCGCCGCCGGAAGAACTGCTGCCGGAAGAACTGCTGCCGGAGGAGCCGCTGCCGGTGGCCGGGATCGCCTGGCTTTCTGTCAGCAGGACGCTGCAGTCGGCGCAGTAGGTGTCGCCGGTGTAGCCCGGCTGGGAGGCGGAGGCCGGGTAGGCGCCCCGGACCTCGGTATTGCCGGTGTGGTTGTCCGGGTCAAGAGCCCCGTAGTGCTTGTGGCAGACAGTACACTCCGCGCCAAGGACACAGTTGGCCGTTCCGCCGGTGTGTTCGTGGTCCAGAGCCTCCGCGGCGCCGATGTCCGGCTTTGCGCCCTGGGCATTGGGGTTCCCGAAGAAGTCGGAGGCGTAGTCCACGCCGCTGACCCGGGGGAAGTTCTCGCCCATGGCGTATTTCAGGGATTTTTCGCCCTTGCCATAGTGCAGGGTCTCCAGCGAGTTGGGAGACAGGGCGCGTCCGTCGAACACCTCGAAGCCCTCGCCGCCGAAGTGCTCGATGGCCTCGGCCAGGGTGATGCCCTGGTCGATCATGGGGGAGCCCGCCTTGAGCTGATAGCCGGCCAGCGCATCGGACTTCCCATTCACCGGGACCTTGGTGTCGTTGACCTCCGGCCCGGAGCCGGCGTTTACCAGCACATCTGCAACATCAGGAGCGGTGATAGCCTTGGTCTCCTCCGTCGGGGCGCTGAGACCCACATAGCCGTTGTTGTAGAGCTTGGCATGACCCGGAAGTTTCGCGGCTTCATCGCCGCCATAAGTCGTCTGGCCCTGGGGGTAGATGAACAGGTTGTTGAACGCATAGAAATCGTTCACACCCCGGCCAACGCCGGTGTTGGACAGGAAGAAGATGCCTCTGCTTACCACAGTGCTTGAATAAAAGGAGGGCGTTATGGGTCCATACTATATCACCAACGGCCAGGTCTATGTGGACCGCCGGTTTCAAACTGGGACCATAAGGATGGCGGATGGCAAGATACAGTTGCTGCCGCCGGACGCGCCGGTATCCGGCCCCTCCTATGACGCCAAAGGGAAAAAAGTGGTCCCCGGCTTTCTGAATATCCATACTCACGGCGCGGTGGGGGTAGATGTCAACGGCGCTTCACCGGAGGACCTGGAAAAGATAGCGAAGTTTTTTGCTGGGAACGGCACGACCGCCTTTCTGGCCTCCATCTTGACAGACAGCGGGGAACAGACTGGCTGGTGTATCGACCAGTGCAGGGCTTTCCAGCGTCGGGAACAGGCAGGCGCGGAACTGCTGGGCGTCCATATGGAGGGGCCCTTTCTGGCCTCTGCCTATAAGGGAGCCATGCCGGAGCATCTGCTGCGCCGGGGAGACCCCGCCTTTTTGCGGGAATGTCAGGAGCGGGCTGAGGGGTCTATCCGGTATTTGACGGTCTCCCCGGAGGTAGAGGGCGTGCTGGACCTGATCCCTGCGGCCGCGGAGCTGGGCATCGTCGCCGCTATCGGTCACTCTGGAGCGGACTATGAGACCTCCATGGCCGCTATCGCCGCCGGGGCCAAAGCCGCTACCCACACCTTTAATGCCATGCAGCTGCTCCACCAGCACCGGCCCGCCATTCTGGGAGCTGTACTGGAGAGCGACGTGTACTGCGAGGCTGTCTGCGATGGGCGGCATCTCCATCCAGGGATCGTACGGTTGTTGCTGAAGACTAAGGGGCTGGACCGGGTGGTGGCCATCACCGATTCCATCATGGCCGCCGGACTGCCTGACGGCCAATATCATCTGGGAGTCAACGAGGTAGTGGTAGAGGCGGGAGATGCCAAGCTGGCTTCTGACGGCACCCGAGCGGGCAGCACCTTGACCCAGGATACTGCTTTGCGAAATCTGCTTGCCTGGACAGGTATGCCTCTGGAGGATATCCTTCCTTTGCTGACAGAAAATCCCGCTCGGCTCATCGGCGTTTTTGACCGGAAGGGTTCTATTGCTGACGGGAAGGATGCAGACCTGGTGGTGTTGAATGAGGAGAATCAAGTGGAGAGCGTTTTTGTGAAGGGGCGGCTGTTTGTCCGCTGAGTGCCTGCTATCCTGTTTCGTATTTAAGAACTGGAATCATATCATTGGACAAGAAGGATGTTGAAATGGAATTCGGAGCAAGAAGACATCTGCCGCGGAGCAAGATGACCAGCCAAGCTGCTATTTTGTGCGCAATCTATCACTTTGGTCCGGTCAAGCGGTCCCAGATAGCGGAATATTTGGGACTGACGATGCCCACCATCACCACAAACGTCAATGATATGATGACCTGTGGGATCGTCCGGGAGACCGGCCTGACCGCCCCCCAGCCGGGATATTCGGGGCGCAGAGCGCGCCCGGTGGACATCGTACCGGAGTCGCGGCACTTTATCGGCATCGAGATGCAGGGGACCCGGTGGGCCATCTGCCTGTTGGACTTCCGTGGCAAGGCGGTGTATGCCCGGAACGGGGAAAGCCTGCATCAGGATCATTCTGAGAACATCAAATTCGTCTGTCAAATGATTCAGTGTGCAGTCTCTGCGTGCGGTATGAGTCTGGAAGATATCACCGGAATCGGGATATGCACGCCGGGCCTTGTCAACCGAACGCAGGGGATCTTGGAGATGCGGGTCGGCTGCAATTGGTCCAATAAGGATATCCGCCGTGATATCGCCGCCCTGTCCGGTTATGCTGGCCCGATCAGCGTAGAAAACAACGCCTGTGCCCGCGCCTATGGGGTGCAGCTGTTCCAGCCGGAGCTTCTGACCGAGGGCCGCAGCTTTGCGTATTTGTTCATCTCAGACGGTATCGCTTGTCCCCTGATGCCGGTCACGGCCAACCCTGTTGCCTCTGTTGTTGGAATGGGGGAACTGGGACACATGATCATGGATCCCGAGGGACCTCTTTGCCGGTGCGGGAACCGGGGCTGTCTGGAGGCATATTCCAGCGATTGGGCAGTCCTGACACGCTGCAAGCAGGCGTTGGAACAGGGGAAAGCGCCGATCCTACGGGAACTGTGCGGCGAGCAGCGGCTTTCTATGGAAACGATCATCGCGGCACAGGACGCTGGAGACCGTGATGTGGACCAGATCCTTCGGCAGGCGATGTATGTACTCGGGCTCGCGGTCGTCAATATCAACAATTTTGCTGGGCCTAGTTTGATGACGATCGAGGGAAAGCTTTTCCGAAACAAGGCCAATCAGGATATACTTTTGGATGTGGTCCAGCAAAATCTTTGCAGTGTCATACGTTCTCACACGGAGCTTGTCTTTGTGGAGCCGAACCATCTGAGCGGCGCGAAGGGGGCGGCTGCCCTGTCGATCTTCCGGGCTCTGGAAACATATGACCCGTGACCGCAGAGGAGTGGCCATGATATGCTTATATTTTTCTTAGTGAGCCTATCTGCCAGTGTCGTGGGAGCGATCTGCGGCATTGGCGGCGGCGTGATCATCAAACCGGTCCTGGATGTGTTCCATCTGGAATCCGTATCGACCATCAGTTTCCTCTCCAGCTGTACGGTGCTGTCTATGAGCTGCTACAGTGTAGGTAAGTCTATGCTGGCCAGAGAGCGGCAGGTGTCGCTGCGTACAGGGACGCCTTTGGCCCTGGGCGCGGCAGCAGGAGGTCTGGTGGGGAATGCCCTGTTCGCCTATGTTAAGGGGATGTACCAGGATCCAGATACCGTTGGCGCTGTTCAAGCCATATGCCTGGCGGTGGTCACGCTGGGCACCTTGCTTTACACTGTGAACAAGGGCCGGATCCATACATATTCTGTCCAGAATAAGGCGCTGTGTGTTGCGATCGGATCAGGTCTGGGCTGTATGTCCAGTTTCCTGGGGATAGGCGGCGGGCCGATCAATTTGATCGTTTTGTACTTTTTTTCAGCATGAATACCAAAACAGCCTCTATATCATCCTCTTCAGTCAGCTGGCCAGTGTGTCGGCTACGATCCTGGCCGGCAATATCCCCTCCTTCCGTTGGAGCATACTTGCTTTAATGGTATCAGGCGGTATCGGCGGCGATCGTGGGCCGTATCCTGAATCGCAGGATCGACGATCGGGCTGTAGAGCGCTTGTTCATTGCCTTGATGGCCGTCATCATTGCCATAAGCCTGTTTAATGCTTGGCGGTATGGGACCTAGGGCTTATTTACAAAGATCGGTGCCGTAAAATAGATGGATATGAAAAGGCTGCAAAAAGGCTCCCCTTAAGGAAGCAGAAGCAGCTGCCTGGAAAAGAGGCAGTCGCTTCTGTTTTGTTATGCTTTTCAGTCCCGCAAAACTCGCGGAGACTTTCTGTTTTTGCTATGGGCTTTTATTTGCAGGACTTCTTTGATGAGGAAGGATAAAAAAGACGTTGACTGAAGCATACGAGAGGACATCCCCCTTGACAAATCCGTCTGGTTTGGCTACTATGTCACCTGAACGATAGCCTGTCCAGAGCCGCTGCCGGCGGGTGGACGAGCTGGGAAGGGAGGAGCATGGGAAAAATGGAAGAGATGTTTTTAAGTCAGCTGAAGATCGGAGAGAGCTGCGTCATCCGTCAGGTGGGCAGTCAGTCCGGCGCGGTGAAGCGGCGGCTGGTGGATATGGGCCTGACCCCCGGCACCACGGTGACCTTGGTGAAGATGGCCCCTATGGGGGACCCTATGGAGGTGCGGCTGCGGGGCTACGAGCTGAGCCTGCGGCGGGACGATGCCGCCCAGATCGCCGTCATGCCCCCCAGGGGCAATGACGGCACGGCCGCAGTGGACGAGACCGCCTATCACCTGGGCGGCGGTTGCCACGGGGACTGCGCCCGGTGCGCCAGGGCCTGCGACCCGGCGGAGCGGGAGGCCATGCGCCGGGCCCACACCCACGAGCAGCGCCAGCACCACCGTACATACGATGCCCGGGCCCACGACCAGCGCCAGTGGCGCATCGCCCTGGCCGGCAACCCCAACGCCGGCAAGACCACTCTGTTCAACGCCCTCACCGGCTCCAACCAGTATGTGGGCAACTGGCCGGGGGTGACGGTGGAGAAGAAGGAGGGCATCGCCAAGGTGGGGGAGCTGAGCTTCACCCTGGTGGACCTGCCGGGCATCTACTCCCTCTCCCCCTACTCCATGGAGGAGATCGTGGCCCGGCGGTTCATCGTGGATGAGAAGCCGGATGCCATCATCAATATCGTAGACGCCACCAACTTAGAGCGCAACCTCTATCTGACTATCCAGCTGCTGGAGCTGGAGCGGCCCATGGTGCTGGCGCTGAACTTTATGGACGAGGTGGAGAAGACCGGCGTCACCATCGACTGCGACCGCCTCTCCGCCCGGCTGGGGGTGCCGGTGATCCCCATCTCCGCCCGGGACAACTTCAATATCGACAAGCTGGTGGAGGAGGCCCACCGGATGATGCACACCGGCCTGACCCTGGAGCCGGACGACCTCTACGATGCTTTCACCCACACCATCCACCACCGGATCGGGGCGCTGATCCACGATGCCGCCTACGCCATGGAGATCCCCGCCCACTGGGCCAGCATCAAGCTCCTGGAGGGGGACCAGCTGGTGGCGGAGCGGCTGAAGCTCAGCGAGCCGGTCCTGGCCCAGATCGAGAAGATCGCCCAGGAGTACGAGAGCGCCAGCCAGCTGGGGGACCGGGAGACCATGATCGCCGACAGCCGCTACCGCTTCGTGGAGCGGGCCGTCCGGGGGGCGGTCCGGCGTCCGGGGGGAGACGGCCAGCGGACCATGACCGAGAAGATCGACGACTTCGTCACCGGGAAGTATACCGCCCTGCCGGTGTTCCTGGGGATGATGCTGCTGGTGTTCCTGCTGACCTTCTCCGGGCCGGGGAAGTGGCTCAGCGACTTGATGGCCGGATTCATCGAGGATATCCTAGCCCCCGGCGTGGCCGGCTGGCTCTACCATATCGGGGCGCCGGGGTGGGTCTCCGGGCTGCTGGTGGACGGTATCATCTCCGGCGTAGGGGGCGTCCTCAGCTTCCTGCCCTATATCGCCATCCTGTTCCTCTTCCTCAGTATCTTAGAGGACACGGGCTATATGGCCCGGGCCGCCTTCGTCATGGACCGGACCCTGCGGTGCTTCGGCCTCAGCGGCAAGGCGTTCATCCCCATGCTGATGGGCTTTGGCTGCACCGTGCCCGCCATCATGGGCACCCGCACCATGGAGAACGAGAAGGACCGGCGGATGACCATCCTGCTGGTGCCCTTCATGTCCTGCGGGGCCCGCCTGCCGATCTACGGCCTGATGACCGCCGCTTTCTTCCCCCGCGCTGGCGGACTGATCGTCTTTGCCCTCTACGTCCTGGCCCTGGTCATCGCCATCGCCAGCGGCGTGTTCCTCAAGCACAGCATCTTCAAGGGCGAGCCGGCCCCCTTTCTGCTGGAGCTGCCCCCCTACCGCCTGCCCACCCTCCACAACCTGTGGCTCCATGTCTGGGAGCGGGTCCGGGACTTCCTCACCAGGGCCGGCACCATCATCCTGGCCATGAGCATCGTCCTCTGGTTCCTCCAGAGCTTCGATACCCACCTGCAAATGGTCCCCTCCACCGCCGACAGCATCTTAGCCGCCGCCGGCGGAGCGATCGCGCCCCTCTTCGCCCCCCTGGGCTTCGGTGTGTGGCAGGCGGCGGTGGCCCTGCTGACGGGCCTGATCGCTAAGGAGGCGGTGGTCAGCTCCATGAGCCTCTTCTACGGCTTCGCCATCAACGACGGCGCTGCCGCCGGGGCCGCTATGGCCACCACCTTCACCCCCGCCGCCGCCCTGGCGTTCCTGGTGTTCTGCGCCCTCTATACCCCCTGTATAGCGGCCATCGCCACCATCCGCCGGGAGATGGGCAGCCGGAAGTGGACAGCCTTCTGCCTGGCCTGGCAGCTGGCCGTGGCCTATGCCGCCGCTCTGGTGACCCATCTGGTGGCCGGCCTACTCCTATAGACAGACCTGATCATGATAAAAAGATCTCCGGGAGGACGGTCCTCCCGGAGATCTTGCTTTGTCCGGCGCTACTGGGCCGGCTGGCGGTAGAGGTCCATGGACTGGCAGGCTGACACCACATCCCGCAGATGGTCCAGGATGTACCGCTGGGCATCGGCATCAAAGACCAGGTTGCGGGAACTCTTGGTGTGGATGCCCAGCTCCTCCCCCTGCTCGGTGGGCCGCCAGGTCTTGGACTGCTCCGTGATATGCTCCTTCAGATATCCCTGCCGGAACAGCCAGAGGTTGATGTACTTGGCGGAGAGCTTCCGGGGCAGGTCCGGGGGCAGCAGGCCCTGGATCCGCTTCAAGAACTGAGTCAGGGTGACGGCCTCCTCCGAGCAGAGGACGCGGCCACAGAGGGAGGGGGTCAGCGCCTCCAACAGCGGTTCCCAAAGGGTGCTGTTCCAGGCCAGGATCTCGTCCAGACGCTCCTGGAGGAACGCCTGGGCCTTGGGCTGGCAGAGGAGGCGGCCATCGGAGGTCAGACCCATGGCCGCGCCCTTCTCCGTCACATCCCAGAGGTCCTGGTCGCCGACCGTGGTAAAGAGCGCGCAGTCCTCCAGGCGGAGCCAAGCGGTGAGGGTAGTGTAGAGGGGGAAGGCGTAGACCAGGCCGCGGGAGGCGGCCAGCTGCTTGGCGAACTCCAGCAGGGGGACGGCGTCCGCTGGCGCAGCCGGCGGCTCTGCCGGCTGGGCCGAACGGCTCTGGGGGGCGGGCTGATCTTTCTGGAGCTCCCGCTGGAGGTCCCTTTGGAGGACGGTGGATACATAGGAAAAGCACTTCTGGAGCCGGGGCTGGCTGAGCACGGAATCCCCTGGGACCCGCCGCCGGCTGATGGGGTCCACCCCCTGGGCCAGCAGGTCCATATACTGCTTTGCCCGCTTCATCACATCCAACTCTGTCATGGTCGCGCCTCCTTACTTGCTCGCTTCTTGGTCACCGTGCGCCGCAGCTGGTCCATATGCCTCGACAGAGCGCACAAAAAAGTTCTTTTTGGTCCTTTTTCTTTCAAGAAAAAGGACATCAATACGTCAGGGCCCGATGGAGGACCTGGGCCATGTCCACCCGGACCAGGGGGGACTTGGGCTCCAACCGCCCGCTGTCCGTAGGCAGGAGGCCCAGGCTGACGATGGCCGACAGGCCGTTCTCGGCGTAGCCGGATACCTGGTCATAGTCCGGGTAGTAGTAGAGGGAGCCGGAGCCGCCGCTGACGTTCCAGCCGGAGACCTGAAGGGCCCGCTGGACCATCAGCATGGCGTCCTGCCGGGTGACAGAGCCGTTGGGGTCGAACCGGTTGCCGCCGGTGCCGGTGACGATGTTCAGGGCCCGGAGGGCGTTGACCGCCTGGGCGTAGTAGTCGTTGGGCGAGACATCCGCGAAGGACTGGACGCCGCTGGCGGAGGAGAAGTTGAAGGCCCGATAGATCATCAGGGCGAAGTCCCCCCGGCGGATGGAGTTCTTCGGAGCGAACTGGGTGGAGGTCATCCCCTGGACCACGCCGTTCTCCCGGAGGTAGTCCACCGCGGCGATGGCGGCGGGGCTGTAGCCATACATATCCGTGAAGTAGGCGGAGGAGGTGGGGGCGGAGACGGTGATCACCACCTGACCGGTGTAGGTCTTATTGTTGGTGTTGGTGGCGACATAGGGGATGGTCACCGTGCCGGCAAAGTTGGCCCGGGGCACGAAGGTGAGGCTGCCCAGAGCGGGGGAGCCGCTGGCCTTGTAGTCCGTGCCGGTGCTGGCCTCCCAGCTGTAGTGGTTGGGACTGGTGTACTGGTAGTAGAGGCGGCCGTCGTTGCCGTTGGGCAGGCTGCTGAAGCGGACGGAGGAAAGGGTGCCGCTGCCGTAGGCCCGGCGGAAGTCCTCCGCGCTGAAGGTGATGGGGGCGTAGGAGGTGGCGTAGCGGACGGTGGCGTCCGGGGCGGCGGCGGAGACGGTGATCTGGACCGTGCCGTCGAACCGGGTGCCATCGTTGGCGTAGCCGGTGAAGGTGACGAAGGTGGTGCCCAGGTAGCCGCTGGCCGGGACGAAGGACACCCGGGAGATCAGGTTGCCGCCGCTGCGGTAGTAGCGGGTGGAGGAGGAGACCTTGCTGGAGTAACTGCCGGAGTTGGCGCTGTAGTTGTAGTAAAGGGTGCCCTGGCTGGAGGAGGGCAGGTCGAAGAGGACGTAGTTCAGGTTCTTGCCGGTCTCGTCCCAGCAGAGGTCGTTGAAGTCGGAGATGTCAAAGACGGCGGGGTCTTTGCTGTCTGCCGTGTAGGAGAGCATCCCCTGGCCCCGGCTGAGGATCTCGATGGTCAAAGTGCCGGTGAAGGTCTCATCATCGCTGCCGGTGGCGTGGCCCACGAAGGGGATATCCACCGTGCCGGTGTAGCCCCCGGTGGACCAGAAAGACAGGTTGCCCAGGGAGTTCCGGTAGTACTTGGTACTGGTGTTGACCCGGGTGCCGGAGGAGGACGAGGTGTTGTTGCGGTTGGAGTAGAGGGAGCCGTAGGAGGTGGAGGGCAGGCTGGTGAAGGTGACGTAGTTCAGGCTTTTGCCCGTCAGCTCCAGGCACAGGTCGTTGAAGTGGCTGGAGACCAGCTTCACCGAGCTGCCCACAGTGCAGGTATAGGTCAGGTCGCCGCTGCCGCTGCCCCGGACGTTCACCTGGAGGATGCCGGAGAAGCGGCTGCCGTACTCGTCCCAGGCGTTGAAGGGGATCTCCACCGTGCCCACGAAGCCGGAGGCGGGGGCGAAGGCGATCTGGTTGATCCGGGGGGTGCGGCTGTTATGGTAGAAGCTGGTGTTGGTGTAGACCCGGTTGCCGGTGGAGCTGGAGGAGCGGTAATTGTAGTACAGCACGCCCTGGTTCACGTCCGGCAGGGAGGGGAACTGGATATAGCTGAGGGTGCGGCCGGTCATGGAGCGGCTGTAGTCATTGAACTGGTTGTCATTAAAGACCACATGGCTGCCTTGGGGGGTGTTGTAGACCGGGCCGTCGTCCCGGGACTGGCTGACGGTGACCTCGATCTGGCCCACGAAACGGGTATTGGAGGTGCTGTAGCCGGTGTAGGCGATGGTCACCGTGCCGTGATAGCCCTCCGCGGGGACAAAGGCGAGGCGGTCCAGCTGGTTGAGCTTGAACTGGTCCGAGGCGGCGACCTTGTAGCCGTAGTTATTGGCATCGGTGTAGTCGTAGTAGAGGGTGCCCCGGTTCTCGGAGGGCAGGGCGAAGGAGATATACTTCAGGCTCTGCCCGGTGGCGCTCTGGCAGGCCTGGGTGAACAGGCGGCTGCCGAACTTCACCGGCTGGCCGGCGGTGCCGGTGAGGGCGGCGACCTGGTCGTTGACATCCAGCAGCTTCACGATGATCTTGCCGGTGAAGGTGCGGTTGCCGGTGGAGACGCCGGTATAGGTGATGGTGGCGGTGGCGCCGGTGTAGGTGGCGCTGGGGGCGAAGGTGATGTCGCTGAGCTTGGCGCCGGACTTGGAGTCATAGTAGTAGTTGCTGGTGACGGCCACGCCGGAGCCGGTGTCGTCCGGGGAGCGGTAGCCCAGGTGCAGGATGCCCTCCTTGGGGGTGACCTGTAGGGCGGTGACGTAGCTCAGGCTCTCATGGGTGGTGGCGTTGCAGCGGTCGTTGAAGTCGCTGAGGAGCGTATTGAAGGCCAGGGGCTTGTTGACGCCGTAGGTGGTGCTGGGGCGGATGTCCTCGGCCTGGTTGCTGGCAACGGTCACTTGGATCTCCGCCGACACGCCGCCTGCTGTGGCCACCAGGGTGGCGACGCCGGGGCGAACGGCGGTGAGGGTGGTGTTGTTGTTGACCCGGATAATGTTCCGGTCGCTGACGGTCTTGCCGGACCAGGTGACCCGGCCGCTCAGCTCCACCAGGGTCACCTGGGGCAGGTCGACGGTCTCGCCCACCACCAGGGTGGGGATGGTGCCGTCGATGCGCACGCCGGTGACGGTCACGTCGCACTTGGCGGTCTGGCCGTTGATGGAGGCGGTGATGACCGCCTCACCGGGCTGCTTGAAGTTCAGCACCACGCTCCGGCCCCGGTTTTCTTGGATGTCCACCACAGCGGTATTGCTGCTCTCCCAGGTCACATTGATGCTGTCGGTACCGGTGACATTGGCGGTGAGGGTGTTGTTGCGGGTGGAGCCGGTGGTGGCCTTGAGGGTGTTTTGGGAAAGGGAGATCGATGTAGGAATGGAAGTGACAGGAATCTTGTAAGTAGCAGAGGCTTTATTATCGGAGTTGGTCCCATCTGTCACGGTCAACGTGACAGTAGCCGTCCCGGCCTTGTGGGCCCGTGCCTGGCAGGTGGTGTTGTTCGTACTGCCCGTGAACTCTACGATGGTATTATCATCGATCTTCCAATCATAGATCAGTTGGACAGGCCGTGTTGCGCCAGAAACCGGAGTGACCTCTGCCGTCAAGATAATTCCGGTACCCACCGTGGGGGCGGAATTGTCGGAGCTGATCGCAACGGTGAACTTGTGGGTGTCCACGGGAGCATTTACGGTGATGGTGGCAGAGGCGCTCACGCTTTTACTGTTATTGGTCGCGGTCACCTCGACCGTGGCGGTGCCGGCTTCCTTGACTTTGACAGATACTGTTTGTTTGTCGGCATCGCCGATGATTTCAGAATTGTTTCCTGTTTTCCACGCATAGGTGGTGCCGTCTGTTACGTTGGGGTTTGCCGTTAGTTGAATCGTGTCTCCTGCGGTGGCAGTGGCGGGCGCATCGGAGATCGTTACAGAAGTAAGAGCTTCTTTGACTTCGACCGTCCATGCTAAATGGAGGACCTGTGTTTGCGGATTAGCACTATTAGCAGGATTAACTTCTGTACACAGGATATCACGGGTGATTTGCGTAGTTCCGGCTTTCAAAGCGGTAAGTTTAAATTTGCTGGCTATGTCTGCGTCGTTTATCTTTTCCACTTTTGCGGTAGTAGAATCTGCGCTTATCCAATCTGTGGTACCACCAGTACCAGCCCGATAATCGATCGTGAACTCAGTCGAGCCGCTGGGCGGTACAGGGTCTATGCTCAGCGTGAGCGTTTCCCCCACGGTCATTTCGATTTTTGTACCATAGGAAAGATGCTGGTTTCTTTCATCCAGATACATACGGATATCATTTACCTGGGGCGAAAACGCCCACGCCGTGGGCATCATGCCAAGGACCATCAGCAGCGTCAGGGCCAGGGCCAGACACCGCCGCGCTGTCATTTTTTTCATGCGGAGACCTCCTTTTCACATTCGGGCGCGGAAAAGGCCGCGTCAGCTTCACTGGGATAGACTGTCTGCGGAGGCGGGACGGACCCGCCCCCGCAGGGAGATAGTGTTAGGGAACGCGCTTCGTTGTCTGCTTTTCGCCAGCAGTAATAACATTGCTCTTGTAGGTCTTGCCCTCCCAAGTGAACTCAATGTAATACTGGGTGATCGTCAGACTAGACTGGTTGCCGCCGCCGGAAGTATCCTTTACAAAGGTAAGGGTCAGCTTGCTGGCGGTGGAGGGTCCGGTAGCATTGGCGATACGGCCTGTGTTGAAAAGGATGATATTGTCACTGGGGGAAAGGCCAGATCGACTGGAGGGGGTCTGAGTATCACCAAATTCAATGGTAAACGATGCGGAGGGGCTTTCGGTCCCGGCGCCTGGAATAGCCAGCTTTTTACGCGCGATAGCACTACCGTCCAGATCCTTTAAGATGTTCTTGTTTTTACCAGGAGTTTCTGTTCCGGTAATGACAGGGATAGTCTTTGCGCCGGGGGTACCATCTGTCCAGTAAAGGGGCTTGTCAAAGGTAAGAGTCAAGGTGCCGGTGTACTGCGTCAGGTTGGGGCTGGTATCATCCAGATACAGAGAGACCTTTTCCAAGATCGGCGGATCGTTGTCCGGGATGATCAGGTTCGCCAAAGCCTTGAAAGCATCGCCGGTCTCCCGCTCACTGGAGGTGTGGTAGCCCACAGAGAAGCAGTAGAAGTAGTCGTGAAGGGTCTTGCCGTTGTTGTCCTTGAGTTGTGCGGTGTCGTTGACCTCTATCCGGTTATTTGCCGATGTGGTCTTGCTATTCCGGTAGAGAGCCTGACCGGAGCTGGTGTTGCGAATGACGTTAGCGACAGCCCGCTTGGTGGCATCGTTGGCAAACAAGTCAAAAACGGAATAGCCATCGTATTTGGCCAAATCGTCTCCATTTGTGACTCTGTTGTGGTCAAAGGTCGCCAACAAGGCTTGCAGGAGCGTCATCTCATCGTACTTGACACCTGTATCATCGATCGTAGTAGAGGTCGTGGCGGCTGTGCCGACATAAGAGTACTTTGATGCAGTATCATTTAGATTGACGATAGAGGTCTGGTTGTCGCTATAGGTTTTGAGCTTGTGGTTGGAGTCGAACCAAGCAACATTCAGCAACTCTGTGATGGTGAACAGGGCATAGTTCATGTTGGCGGGGACCTGTGTCTGCATACCAAACAGACCGCCACCGGCATCGTCCAAGGTGATCTTCGGTTTGGCAATATCCGTAGTGGTGAACTTGTAGCAGTACACAGTAGACAGCTCCTGGGAGGTCCCCCGCAGGACGAAATAGATGAAATAGTCCGTCAGCGGGAGCAGGCCAGGGATAGAGAACTCTTCAGAGCCTTGACCGCCGGAGTAAGCCTTGCTGCCCTTAACAATCGTGCTGGAATTGTAAGGAGGATTGAAGATATCGTCTCGATCTGGAGCAATTAGATTTGGCGGTGATAGTTGATCTTGCCCGTTCTCCGGGACCATTGCCCATGTAACGTTGATTGGAGTTGTACCCGTTCCCGCGATCTGCGTCACAACGCCACGGGTAGGCTGTCCGTTAAGATTGGGGCTTTGGGGATTTCCGCCTTCAACCACTCTGCCAGCAGGAGCCACAACATAGTAGATCGTGCCTGCTCGGGAAAGGGTGACTGCAACATCTACGAAAGTATCACCCTCTGCAAAAGTTGGAGCTTTGTTCTGGAAAGTGGGGACAGAAGTATCCGTGAAGGGGTAGCGGATTCGGATGTAGTCCAGGCCCACGGTGGTGGTATTGTTGCCGATGGACACGATACCGCTGTGGTCTAATCCAGCCTCCAGATACTCCTCCCAATATTTAGTGCTTGCCAAGGTGTTGCTCAAAGAGGACAGCGTATTGGAAGCACCGGCGGCTACATAGACCTGCAAGGCGACCTCGCCGGACCAGGTCTCAAAGGAGGTAGAGGTCCCCTTCTGAGTCACAGAGATAGCAAACTCGTAGTTTTTATTCTCTTTCAAAGACCTTAGAATAGGGAAATTGGTGGTGGTACGTTTATTGAAAGTACCATTGACACTGACACCTGTCAAAGCGTTGTTTGAGGTGCGCAACAGACCACTGTTGCCCAGATAGATCCAGCCATTATTATCTTTTGTTCTATCCTGCTCAGTGGCGGGCAGTTTGTCATTGATATCCTTAAGGGCCGCGTCTGTTTCACTTGGATCTAACGTTCCCTTATCATCCAGCACCCGGAAGTAGAGGTCGAAAGCCAGTAGTTCGGTAGTGGACCACAGAATCAGGTCGTAGCTGATGCCATCCTCCACCTTACTGGTGGACCGGGGGGACATACGGAAGCTCATATCGACACGGGCCTTGTCGTTGCCGGTGCCCTGGTAGGTGGGCAGCTGGGTAGAGTCCACGCCGGGGCTGCTGAGATACACCTGGGCGAACACGGTGGTGAAACTGGGGAGGAAGTGATCGCCCTCCTTGTAGTTCTCCGGGGTCACCGGGTTAGGAGTGATCTCGTTCTGCCGGACGGAGGTATCGCTGACATCGTAGATCTCGAAGTAGTAGGTCGCGCCGCTGGCCAGGTTCAGAGCGCTCTTGCCCTTGGCGTTGGGCTGGCTCTCGTCCACCGTGGGGAAGGTGACTAAGATCTTGCCGTCCTTGCCGGTGACGGTGGCGTTGCGGTAATCGATAGCCCAGTTGAGGTTGGCGTTGTTCTCGTTGGCATCGGTCCGCTCGTTCACGACCTTGGGCAGACTCCCCACAGCGGTCTGATAGAGGACGATAGAGTTGCGCAGATCGTCGGCCAGCTTCCGTCCGGCCTCCGTGTCGCCCTGCTGCTTGAGCCGGTACAGCTCCAGGAGCGCCGTGCCGGTGCTGCGGTCGGAGCTGGAGCGAACGTCCTCGCTGAACTCCAGGATGATATCGGTGCCCGGCAGGGGGCTGGTGGTGTTGTCGGAGCCGGCGAACTTGCTGAAGTACCGCCGCACCGTCGGGGGGTTCTCGTCCAGGGTGTGGATGGTCACCTTGCCCACGCTCTCGGAGTAGTTGCCGGCGGTATCCTTGGCGACATAGTAGAGGTCGTAGGCGGTCTCCTTGGTCAGGCCGGAGACGGTGATGGTGCCCTCCTTGTCGCCGGTGGCGTTGACCCGGCCGCTCTTGATGCCGTTCATGCCGTTGGCCACCTGGAGCTTGGCGTATTCATCGGTGAGGCTCACATCGGCGTTGTTGGTGCCGGGCTTGGGCAGGGGGTAGGTGGAACCGGCCTTCACCGCCACCCAGAACACCGTGCCGTTCTCATTCAGCGTGAAGTTCAGGCTGACGGAGGTGGCCTGGGGCTGGCCCTGGGTGGGCTCCATCAGGAACTCCGGCGGCGTCTCGTCGATGGTCTTGAAGGTCAGCTTCTGGATGGCGGAGCAGTTGGCGCTGTCGGCGTCGTTGAGCCAGAGGTAGAGGTCGTACTCCTTCAGCTCCTCCAGCGTATCGCTGACATCCACATAGTATTCCGTGTTCTTCTCCACATCCATGATGCCGTAGCCCAGGTTCCCGGTGAGGGAGAGGGTCTTGAAGTCGTTCTCCGTGGGGGCCTTGGAGCCCTTGGGGAACACGGCGTAGTAGAGCTTGCAGGTCTTGTTGGGGATGAAGAACACCTGGGCGGAGTGTCCGGTGATCTTGGACATGGTGGGCTTGGCGGCAAAGTCAGGCTTCGTGTTGTCCGGGGTGACAAAAGCGGTGACCTTCAGCGGGCTGCGCTCGCCCCGGCCGTCTACCATGATCGCGGAGAGGTAGTAGGCGCCGCCCACCACCAGACCGGTGGTGACGGGGACCACGGTCTCCGTCGTCGCCGTGGGGGAGACCACGCTGCCATGGGCCACGGCCACGTTGCCGTAGCTGGGCGGGGAGATCAGGTCCTCCGCGCTGACGGACCCGTCGGTGATGGGACTGACGGCCCAGTACACCGTGCCCCGCTTGTTGGTGGCGAACACGGCCTTCAAAGAGGTGGGGGCCACGTCACGGGCGGCGGGGTAACCGGTCAGCAGCTTGGGCGACTGGCTGGCCTCCTCGGCGGAGTTGGTGTCCATCTCCTGGCCGTTGATGTTGGCAGTGATGCCCGGGCGGATCTCGATCTCATCCGGCAGCATGGACACGATGGAGCCGGGGGCGTTGACGTGCAGCTTGTCGATATCGCCGTCGCCGACCACCTGGGTGGCCACGTCCAGATCGACCTCCCGGACCTCGGCGCCCCGGTCGATCTGGAGCTGGGCCCCGATGGCGTCCTCATCCATGGTGACCTGCTGGGCGGAGCCCTTGGCGATCTTCAGCAGGGACTGGGGGGTCTTATTGGTCACGGATTTGATCCGGCCGGCCAGGTCCAAAGGCGTGCCGGGCTCGCCCTCCAGGGTGATGTGGAGCAGGCCCATCTCTCGGGGAGTGTTGTCCTGGAGGTAGGCGGGGGCCCGGACGCTGGTCTCGCGGATGATGGTGTTGCCCTCGGCCCGGACGGTGACATATTGGTTGCGCAGGTTGTCTACCAGCATCTCGTCGGCGGTGACGTTCACCAGCACCGCGCTCATGTCGCCCTCTTCGCTCTCGCCGGAGCCGCTGACGATGATGCGGCCCAGAACGTTCACGTTCTCCAAACGCACGCTGCCCAGGCCCACGCCGCCGGTGATGTAGAGATCGCCGCTGATGGTGGTGTCCTGGAGGGTGACGCCGGGGGAGGTGATGGTCACGTTGCTGAACATATGGCCCAGGGAGTAGGTGCCCTCCTCCTGGATCGGCGTGCCCACGCAGCGGGTCACCAGGGCGGCCATCTCCCCGTAGGTCACGGCCTGGCCGGGGCGGAAGGAGCCGTCCTTATAGCCGTTGAGCAGATAGTTGTCGATGGCGGCCTGGATCATGCCCCGGCTCCAGTTGCTGATGTCCCGGCCGTCGGTGAAGTCGATGACCTCGCCGGACAGCTCCTTCAGCTGCATATTGCGCCCTAGGACGCAGGCGGCCATCTCCCTCGTCAGGGTGGCGTTGGGGGAGGCGGTGGAGGCGGAGGTGCCCTTGATGTACTTGGCGGTGTAGGCGATGGACACATCGTCAAAGAACCAGTCCTTCGTGCTGACATCGGTGAAGGGGATCGGTCCCACCTCATGGTAGCCGTAGGCCCGGTTGATGATCGCCATGAACTCTGCACGGGTCAGGGCCCGGTCGGGGTAGCGGGTCTGATTCTCCTGGATGACGCCCCACTCCTCCAGCTGGGACAGGTACCCATCGGCCCAGTGGGCGGCGGCCCGGGGGGCGATGGGCAGCATCCCCAGCATGAGGACCAGAGCCATCAGCAGGGAGAGGAAACGGGTGCGGACAGTAGATGCTCGATTCATAGTGATATGCTGCTCCTTTCGTATATAGGGATCGATCATATGGAAAAAGCACACAAGGCGCGCCGGCCTCAGCGGGGCCGGCTCACCTCGATGCTGAAGACCGCCTTGCGGATCAGCAGCTCCTCGTCCAGCAGCAGGGGCCGGAACTTGGTGCCGTAGAGGGGGAGGGGGTCCTGGGTGGGCATGGTGCGTAGGATCTCCGTCTGGAGGAGGAGGGGCTCGTCGGTCACCGGCAGCACCAGCTCCACGATCTCATGGACCTGGAGGGGCTCTTCGCAGTGAAAGGCCACGCCGCCGCAGCTCACATCGTGGCCTTTGATGGGCCTTCGCCCCCGCCACTCCCCGGAGACCGGGTAGATATAGCTCTCGAAATCCGAGGCGATTCGGACGTTCTCCCGGGCCTTGGGCCCCAGGGCGGCGGTGGGCAGGATGACCAGCCGGTCCCCCCGCACCCGGGCGATCCTCCCCCGGCGGTCGGGGGCGTCGTCATCCAGGCCCACCAGCATCAGCTCCCGGTGGGCCGTCACCCGGTCCACCGCGCCGTGCAGCACCCGGATCTGGAGCATATCCGCCTCCAGGGGGGACTCCAGCACCGCCTGGGCTAGGGGCGCGCCGCCGCTGTCCAGTACCAGATAGAGCCGTTCCATCTACCGCGTCCCCCCTTGGCTGCCGTCCTCCCGTTGCCGCCGGGCCTTGTCCGGGTCGGTGGGGTCAAAGTTGAGGAAGTAGACGTAGATCTCCACGATGGCTCGGTAGAGGGCGTCAGGGATCTCCTGCCCCAGGGCCAGCTGGGAGAGCATGGTGGCCAGGGAGTTGTCCTCGTAGATGGGCACGCCGCTGTTGGCGGCCACCTCCACGATCTTCTCCGCCAGGTAGCCCATGCCGGAGGCCACCACCACCGGCGCGCCGTCGCCGCCCTCATAGCGCAGGGCCACCGCCCGGCCGGCGGGGGAATCAAACTTTGACATTGACACTGTTCTCTCCTTCAAAGATCTTGGGGAACACGCTGGAGAGGGCGAGGGGCCGGTCCATGGTCTGGACCGACACGTTCACCGGCTTCAGCCCGTTCTCCGTAAAGATGCGGGACAGCTCCCCCTGGACGATGCCGCCGAAGCTGGACACCGATGGGGGGCAGTAGAGCCGCAGGTCCACGTTCTCCCGCTGGCAGGTCAGGACCATATCGAAAAAGCCCAGGCCCTGGATATCGATCTTGAACAGGAAGCGGATGGTGTTGTCCCGGTCGCCCCGGCCCTTTTTCAGGTTGTCCTCCGCGTCCGGGTCCACCCACAGCTCGGAGAACATCAGCTTCCCGTCCCACTCTAAGGGGATGAGCATATGGTTCAGGGGCATATAGACGCTCTCGTTGATCAGCATGGCGGTGAGGATATTGCGGAAGGCCTCCTGGGCATCGGCCCCGCCGTCGCCCCGGATGGCCCGCTGGGCCGCCTGGGCCAGGGCATCGGCGAACTGGTTGCGCCCGGCGGCCTTGGTGAAGTTGTTGTTCTCCACCAGCCGCAGCAGCGCCTCGTCGCTGAAGCCCCCCAGCCGCTCCCGGAGGGCGCCATGGGCGGTGAGCTGGTGGAAGGCCTGGAGCAGGCCCTCCCGGCTGCCGTTCTCATAGCGGGAGATGTCCAGGGCCAGCATGGAGATCAGGGTCCGGGAGACGCCCATATCGTTGGTCCGGCTGGTGTAGTTGCCCAGGAACGGCAGGATGGACCCCTGTAAAAGGCGCAGACTGCCGGCCCGGTCCCCATTGGCCATGCTCTGCTCCAGCTGCTCCAGCAAAGGCAGCAGCTGGTTGCCCCAGCTGGCGGGGATGGACCGGGTCAGCCGTCCTAAGGTGCGGATCAGGTTGCCCTCGATGTGGGCGGAGGAGGAGTAGTCGCTGTAGCGCTTCAAAAATTGCAGGATGCTCCCCCGCATGACCTCAGAGGCGCTGGAGCTGTAGGCCTCCCGGAGGATGGCGAACAGGGCCCCGCCGAAGCGGCTGCCGGATTCCATCTGGCCGGAGAAGAACTTCAAGAGCTGGCTCTGATCCATCTGGAGCATCCGCAGCAGGGCCGCCATGTCCCCGGCGATGCCCTCCTCCATGCCGGAGGAGACCACGGTGCCGTAGCCCAGGACCTGGGTCATGGCCTGGGAGAGGCTGGGGGAGCTGGCCAGACGCTGGAGGAAGGTCTGGAAATTGGAATCGTAGCGCAGGGCCTTGCTGCCGGTGGCGTCGCCGCTGTCCTGGCGCTCGGTCCGGTTGTCCATCCGGCCCACACGGGTGGGGTCCGGCGCGTTCTGTATGCGGGTGTCGTTGGGGGAGACCGGTATGTTCCGGTTCACGTTGGCACTGTCGTGGCCGGGTACTGGATTGGTCACACCAAGCAGATCTGGCATTGAGGGGCACTCCAATCATTTCAAAAATCAGGGGGAAAGGCGTGGCGGCGGGCCTAAGAGGGCCGCGCAGATAAATTTCCGGGTTTTTGCCTGGGAACAGTATTATTTTTCTGGCCGGTCCTGCCGATATACCCAATGTGATGATCTCAATAGGGGGATCTCCGCCCTTTTTGGCGGGACCCGCTTGCGAAATACCAAAGTGAGAGGTGGCTTCTTATGAGCAGCGGCAATGACAGCATCCTGGACATGTATTTGTATGAGACCAACACCCTTTTGGAGCAACTGGACGGCATCCTGCTGGCCTCCGAGCAGGCAGACACATTTTCCCAGGACAGCGTCAATGAGATCTTCCGAATCATGCATACGATAAAGGGCTCCTCCGCCATGATGGAGTTCTCTTCGATGATGACGGTGGCCCACCGGGTGGAGGACCTGTTCTTCATCATCCGGGAAAAGACCATCGAGGTGGTGCCGGAAAGTCTGCGGCCGGAGCTTTTCGATATGGTCTTCCAGGCGGTGGACTTCTTCCGGGCCGAGATCGAGAAGGTGGAAAATGGGGAGGCACTTACTGATTCTATCGACACTATCGTCGATAAAATTAATAGCCTCATCGATAAAATTCAAAACGGCGGCGACCAAGAGGAGGCCCCGGCGGCGGCAGAGGCTCCGGCCAGTGCCCCGGCGGCCGGCGGCGAGGTGGCCGCGGTCGACCAGGACTATCCCTTCGGGATCCATGTGTTTTTTGACGAGGGCAGCGGCATGGAGAACCTGCGGGCGTTCATGCTGATCACTGGCGTCAAGGACTACTGTGCTGATTTCGTCTCCTTCCCCGAGGGGGTGGAGGCGGATCCCTCCACGGCGGAGGTCATCGCGGACCAGGGCTTCATGGTCTGGTTCCGCACCAAGGAGGACCGGGAGTCCGCCATGCCGGCGGTGAAGAACGCCGGCAGCATCCAGAGCTACCAGCAGGTGGACGCCGCCGCGAAGGAGGCGCCCAAGCCCGCCCCCGAGGCGCCCAAGGCGGAGAGCGCCGCCCCGGCGGTGGAGAAGGCCCCGGCCCCTGCCGCGCCGGCCGCCGCAGATAAGCAGCCCAAGGCCGCTTCCCAGCACCCCAAGGAGAGTCTGATCAGCGTCAATCTAGCCAAGCTGGACCAGCTGATGGCCGTGGTCAGCGAGATCGTCATCTCCGAGTCCATGGTCACCGCCTCCCCGGACCTGAAGGGGCTGGAGCTGGATAACTTCACCAAGTCCGCCCGGGAGCTGCGCAAGCTCACCGACGAGCTGCAGGATGTGTCCATGTCTCTGCGGATGGTGCCGGTGTCCGCCACCTTCCAGAAGATGAACCGCATCGTCCGGGATATGAGCAAGAAGCTGAACCGCCCCGCCCGCCTGACCCTGATCGGCGAGGATACCGAGGTGGATAAGACCATCGTGGACTCCATCGGCGACCCCATCATGCACATCGTCCGTAATTCCATGGACCACGGCCTGGAGGAGCACCAGGAGGAGCGGATCGCCGCCGGCAAGGACCCGGTGGGTGAGATCGTCCTCTCCGCCCGCCACACCGGCAGCGAGGTCATCATCGAGATCCGGGACGACGGTCGGGGGGCCGATACCCAGGCCATCCTCAACAAGGCCATCCGCCAGGGCCTGGCCAACCCGGACCAGGAGTACTCCCAGAAGGAGATCTTGGGCTTCATGATGATGCCCGGCTTCTCCACTAATACCGAGGTGACCGAGTTCTCCGGCCGGGGCGTGGGCCTGGACGTGGTGAAGAAGAACGTGGCCGATGTAGGCGGTACCGTCTCCCTCTCCAGTGAGCTGGGCCACGGTATGACCACCACCCTGAAGATCCCTCTGACCATGGCCATCATGGCCGGCATGGAGGTGGCAGTGGGGGATTCCCTCTTCACCATCCCCATCAACAACATCCAGCAGTCCATCCGGGCCACGGCGGACCAGGTGATCCTAGATCCGGTCCGTGGAGAGATGTTCAAGATCATGGACAACTTCTACCCCATCATCCGGGCCAAGGAGATCTTCGGTCTGGAGAAGGGTCACGACAATATCGAGGACGGCATCCTGATCTGGCTGGAGGCCGGGGAACACTCCTACTGCCTCTTCGTAGATGAGCTGCTGGGAGAGCAGCAGATCGTCGTCAAGCCCCTGCCCAGCTATATCAACGAGTTCAACGTCAAGAGCGTGGGCATCACCGGATGCAGCATCTTGGGCGACGGCAGCATCAGCATCATCCTGGACATCGCCAATCTCTTCACCGGCGCCGCCGGGTTCTAAGACTGGCGGAACAAACGATCAAGACGGCGGGAGGAACGCCGAGAAAGAAGGAGACTGCATATGCCTGATGAAAATATGCTCTTTGCCATACAGGAACCGGTAGACGCTCCCGAGGAGGCGTCTGAGCCCCAGAGCGACAAGTTCCTTATCTTTATCTCTGACAGCCTGCTCTACGGGCTGGATGCCGCCCAGGTGGTGGAGATCATCACCGACTTCTCCATCACCTACCTGCCCCAGGTCCCCCACTTCGTCCGGGGCGTCATCAACCTCCGGGGCCAGATCATCCCGGTGGTGGATATCCGCCTGCGCCTGGGCAAGATGATGAACGAGGAGTGCATCATCATCGTAGTCAACCTTAACGGCCATCAGATCGGCATCCTGGTGGACAACGTGGAGAAGATGGTGGATATCCCCCGGAAGAGCATCCTGCCCATGCCCAGCCAGAGCAGCCAGAAGCTGGTCAACGGGATCTGCTCTCTGCCGGAGGTGGGTACGATCTTGATCTTAGACTGCGACCAGATGCTCCATGATTCCTAATGACAGAACGCTGAAAGGGAACGTTGGACCATGATCACCTCTATCACCGATGCGGATTTCAACCGGTTGGTCACCTTCATCAAGGCCCATTACGGGATCAATCTGCTGCAAAAGCGCCAGCTGGTCACCAGCCGCCTCTCCTCTTTTGTGTCCGAGCAGGGCTACACCAGCTTCACCCCCTTCGTGGACCAGCTGATCCGGGAGAAAGACCCGGCCAAGATCGAGCAGGTCCTCAACCGTCTCACCACCAACTACACCTTTTTCCAGCGGGAGACGGAGCATTTCCAGTTCCTGGAGCAGACGATCCTGCCGGAGCTGGTGCGCCGCCACCAGCGGGACAAGGTGATGGCCATCTGGAGCGCGGGCTGCTCCAGCGGGGAGGAGCCCTACAACATCTCCATGTATATCAAGGACTTCCTGGGCCCCCAGGCCTCCCAGTGGGACACCCGCCTGCTGGCCACGGATATCTCCCAGAAGGCCATGGCCACGGCCAAGAAGGGTATCTACGAGCTGCCCGACACCATCCCCAGCCACTGGAAGAAGCGCTACTTCACCCCCGTCCGGGGGACCAGCCAGTATTCCATCGCCCCGGAGATCCGCAACAACGTGATCTTCCAGACCTTCAACCTGATGGATCCCATCAAATTCCGGCGGAAGTTCGACGTGATCTTCTGCCGCAATGTGATGATCTACTTCGACCAGCCTACCAAGGATGCCTTGGTCCGCCGTTTCTATGACGCCACGGTCCCCGGCGGCTACCTGATCATCAGCCACTCGGAGAACCTGGGGAAGGACAATCCCTACAAGACGGTGGCCCCCTCCACCTTCCAGAAGGTCTGATAAGGCCGCTCTTATCCTCATTCCTATCGTTAAAGGAGCTTTCCGACTATGTTGCCATCTAGTAAAAAGGTCCGGGTCATGGTGGTGGACGACTCTGTTTTGGCCAGGGCGATGCTGACTCAAGGCCTGGGCCGCTGTCCCCAGATCGAGGTAGTGGGCCAGGGCTTCAATGCCCAGGACGCCATGATGAAGATCGACCAGCTCAGACCGGACGTGATGACGCTGGATGTGGAGATGCCCGGCATGAGCGGTATCGATTTCCTGCGGCAGCTGCTGCCCCGCCGCCCTCTGCCGGTCATCCTGGTGTCCTCCTTGAACCTGCGAGTCTTTGACGCCCTTTCCGCCGGCGCTGTGGATTTCGTCCGCAAGCCGGAGCCGGGTCAGAACGAGACGTTCATCAAGGCCCTGACTCAGAAGGTGCTGTCCGCCGCTGGGGCCAGAGTCCGCTGCGCGCCGGCCATGGGCGCCCGGCAGCCGGCTGCCGGTATGCCGCCCATCCCGCTCCTGGGGAACAGGCCGGGACTGGATCAGGTGATCATCGGCCTGGGGGCCTCCACTGGCGGCACGGAGGCCACGCTGGAGGTGCTCAAGCGCCTGCCGGCGGACACGCCGGGGATGCTGATCGTCCAGCATATGCCCACCGGGTTCACCCAGATGTACGCAGAGCGGCTGGACCGCCTGTGTCCCATGGAGGTCCGGGAGGCGAAGAACGGCGACGAGGTCAAGCGGGGACTGGCCCTGCTGGCCCCGGCGGACTACCAGATGCGCCTGGTCCGCACCGGCAGCCGGTACACGGTCAGCTGTATGCCGGGGGAGAAGGTCAGCGGCCACCGGCCCTCGGTGGACGCCCTGTTCCTCTCCATGGCGGAGCAGGTCCGCTGCCGGATGGTGGGGATCATCATGACCGGCATGGGCCGGGATGGTGCGGACGGCTTGCTCCAGATGCGCAAGGCCGGGGCCTTTACCATCGGCCAGGACAAGGAGTCCAGCGTGGTCTATGGGATGCCCATGGTGGCCTATAACATCGGCGCGGTCCAGATCCAGGCCGCCTGCGACAAGATCGCCGGCGTGTTGGTCCAGAAGCTGCGGCAGCTCTGAGCTGCCTTTACGATATGACAGAACAGCAAAGCGCCCTGTCCACCGGGTCTCCGGCGGACAGGGCGCTTTTTGCTTCAAGTATCGTTCTCCATGGCATAGCCGTAGTCATAGACCAGGACCGACTGGCGGCCCATGGAGTCATAGCTGGCTTCCAGCCGCTCCCGCTCTACCCGGACCGGCTCTTCCGGCTTTAAGGGGTCATGGATGAGATAGTGCATCTCATCGCACCCCACCAGCAGGACGGTATGGCTGCCCCGGGGATAGGTATAGGTCTTGCCATCCTCCCGGCTCTGCCATTCGTAGATATCCGATGCCGGAGAGTAGTCTGAAGTGACCCATATAACAGCAGGCAATTCATAGACCAGTTCTGATAATGACTGGTATCCGCCGGTCTGGACCGCTAAGGAGGTGTAGTCCCCCTCGCGGAGCAGACTTTGTATCGCCGCCGCGATCACCGGGGAGAAGCACCCCCAGCCCCGATAGGGGTCGGCTGGGTCCCCGGCGTAGTACCGGGAGGGATTCGGGCCATAGCGGACGCCGTCCTTCTCAAAGACCTCCTTTTTGGGAAGGTAACGGTCGATAAATTCCTTCAACGAGATATCGATGCCCATATAGTTCAGCAGCATCACCGCGCTGGCCGATTCGCACCCGTTGGGATAGTCTGGATTCTGCCCCAGCAGGGACACACCGTAGACCTGCTTGACGGTCGTTTGCCCAAGCACCGCCAGGCTGTTTGGCGGCAGCTCGCTGTACTCTATCTCCTTGACCAGCTGGGTATTATGGATGCGCTGGGAGAAGTAGTCCCCATCCAGGGAGGGGATGATGGCCATTTTCAGCCGCTCCCGCTCTACCACCACCTGGCGCACCAGCAGCACGTTCCCCGCCAGGGAGACGAGCAGCAGGGCCAGCGTGATGTAGAGGGCGATGGCGGTCCGTTTGATTCTCCGCTTTTTAGCTGTCTGTCTCAGCGCTCATGCTTCCTTCCCTAGACGGCGGAGCATGGTCTTTTTCACCGCCCGCAGGATGTTCTCATAGCCGGTGCAGCGGCACAGGTGGCCGGAGAGGAGCTTGCGCAGCTCATCGTCGGTGTACTCCTTGCCGCTCTCCAGGATCTCCACGGCGGTCATGATGAACCCTGGCGTGCAGAAGCCGCACTGGATCGCTGCCTCGTCCACGAAGGCCTGCTGGATGTCGCTCAGCTCTCCGTTGGGCCCCAGCAGGCTCTCCAGGGTGCGGATGTGCTTGCCGTCGGCCCAGGCCGCCAGGTACAGGCAGGAGTTGTAGCACTCGCCGTCGATGATCACGTTGCAGGCGCCGCACTCTCCTACCTC
The DNA here is from genome assembly GCA_947173485.1 of uncultured Clostridia bacterium. Lineage (GTDB taxonomy): Bacteria > Bacillota > Clostridia > Oscillospirales > Oscillospiraceae > CAMWFH01. Next base: position 46,838 of record CAMWFH010000005.1, read on the forward strand.
GCAGCCCTTCTTCACGCTGGTCAGGTTGAAGTCGTTGCGCAGCAGGTCCGTCAGGGATGCCCGCACGTCCACCATGGTCTCCACGTCTCTGCCGTTGATATTGCACGCGATCCGTTTGAACTGGATGCTCATGCCATCACACCTCCCCCATTCTTCGCCGCCTCGATCAGGCAGCGCTCCGCCAGCTCCACCGCGATATGCTCCCGGAAGGCCTTGCTGGCCCGCCAGCTGTCCCTGGGACGGATATCAGACAGCACCGCCGCCCCGAAGGCTTTCACCGTCTCCTCACACAGGACCTTGCCGGTGGTCGCCGCCTCCGCCGTGGGGGCCCGCATAGGTACCGGTCCCGCCACGCCGTAGGCGATGCGCACCCGCTCCAGGGTCCGCTTGTCCGCCCCCAGCACCACGTTCACGCTGCACCCCAGGGTGGCGATGTCCATGGCAGAACGCATAGCGTATTTTATATAGTGTCCATAACAGTTCGTATAGCTCTTCTTGGGGATGAGGATCGCCGTCTGGATCTCATCCGGGGCCAGGTCCACCTTGCCGGCGGCCAGGTAGAACTGGTCGATGGGCACCAGCCGGACGCCCTTCTCCCCGGTCAGCTCCACGATGGCTTCCCAGGCGAAAAGGGTGGAGGCGGAGTCGGCGCTGGTGACGCCGTTGCAGGTGTTGCCGCCGATGGTGCCGGCGTTGCGGATCTGGGGGCCACCGATCATGTCCACCGCCTCGCCTAGGACGTTGATATATTTCTGGATGATGGGGTCCTTGGTGATATGGCTGAAGCTGGTGAGGGAGCCGATGCGGATGTTCTCCTCCTGGTCTAAGGACACGCCCCGCATACTGTCGATGCCGAAGATGGAGATCAGCTCCCGGCCGGCCCGCTTGCCCTCCCGCATCTGGACCAGCACATCGGTGCCGCCGGCGATGATCTGGGCCTCCGGGTGCTCCACCCGTAGCCGTACCGCGTCCTGGACGCTCTCCGCTTCGTATAATGCTTTTAGATCATACATATCGTATCACTCCTTAAAGTCCTTGGTCGTTTTCTTCGTCCAGAAGGGGCGCCGCGTCACAGCAGGCCTTCCTCCTTGAACCGGGCAAAGAGGACATGGGGGGTCATGGGGGCCCGGTCCACGGCCACGCCGGTGGCCTGGAGGATGGCGTTGCGGATGGCCGGCGCGGGGGAGCAGGCCGGCGGCTCGCCCAGGGACTTGGTGCCGTAGGGGCTGGTGGGCTCCCGGTTCTCCACGAAGACCGCGCCCAAGTGATCGGGGTGGTCCATGATGGTGGGCACCTTGTAGTCCAGCAGGTTGTTGTTCAGGGGGCGGCCTGTCTTGGGGTCGAAGAGCAGCTGCTCGCCCAGGCCGTAGCCGATGGCCATGGACATACCGCCGTGGACCTGGGCCTCCGCCAGGGCGGGGTTGACCAGCATCCCGCAGTCGTGGACGTTGACGATATTGAGCAGGGTCGCCTTGCAGAGGGGGATATCCACCTCCACCTCGGCGAAGGTGCAGCCGAAGGAGTAGGCGTTGCTCTTGATCTGATAGGTGCTCTCCGCGGTGAGGTGCTGGCTGTGGGTCGTGCTATAGAGGGCGGTGAGGGCCAGCTCGCTCAGGGGCATCAGGACCCGCCCGTCGTTCTTGCGGACGACCTGCCCGTCGATCAGGTCCATGTTCTCTCGCATCTGTCCGGTCAGCTCGGCGGCGTAGCGCAGGATCCGGTCCTTCAGGAGCAGGCCGGTCTGCCGGATGGAGAAGCTGCCGCTGTAGGTCTGCCGGGAGGCGTAGGCCCCGGTGCCGAAGGGGGAGATGTCCGTATCCTGGGTGGACATGATATGTACGTCCTCGAAGGGCACGCCCACGGCGTCGGCGGCCATCTGGGCGTAGGCGGTGTCGCAGCCCTGGCCGATCTCGGTCTCGCCAGTCTGGACCTGGAGGGAGCCGTCCTGGTTCAGGACCATGCGGCAGGAGCTGCTCTCCAGGGAGATGGGCCAGACGCCGGTGTTGTACCAGAAGAGGGCCATGCCGATGCCCCGGCGGACGGGGCCGGTCTGGTCGGCGTACGCCGCCCGCTTGCGGGTGTAGTCGATGGCGGCCATGCCCTTTTCCATCACCTGGCGGAAGGTGTCGTAGTAGTTCTCATTCTTGGAGAAACCGTCCTTGAAGCCCTGGGGCATGACCACCTGCCGGCGGTAGTCCACCGGGTCCCGGCCCAGGGCCCGGGCGATGTCGTCGATATGGCACTCCCCGGCCCACATGACCTGGGGGATGCCGTAGCCCCGCATGGCCCCGCCTACCGGCTTGTTGGTGAACACCGTGTAGGCGTCCCCCTCGATGTTGTCGCAGGGGTAGAGCTGGGGGAACATATTGACGCCCTTGGCGGCGATGCTGTGACCGTGGGAGGCGTAGGCCCCCTGGTCGGAGATGCTCTCGATCTTCCGGGCGGCCAGGGTGCCGTCAGGTCGGACCCAGGAGATGATGTGGCTCCGAACGGCGTGGCGGACCCGGTTGCAGGTGAAGGTCTCCTCCCGGGCGCAGTCGATCTTGACCAGCCGGCCCCCCACCTGGGTGGTCAGCCAGGCGCACAGGGGCTCATAGAGGGCGTCCTGCTTGTTGCCGAAGCCACCGCCGATGTAGGGCTTGATGAGCCGGATCTTGCCCCAGGGGACGCCCAGGGCCTGTCCGCAGACCCGGCGGACGATGTGGGGGATCTGGGTGGAGGAGACCACCACGATCCGGCCGGACTCCATATAGGCGCAGCAGATGTGGTTCTCCAGGTGGCAGTGCTGGACGGTGGGGGTGTCGTACCAGCCCTCCACCTTGATCAGTCCCTCCTCCTGGATGGCCTTCTGGTAGTCGCCCCGGCGGAGCTCGGTGTGGCCCAGGATGTTGTTGGGATAGTTCTCATGGATCTGGGGCGCGCCGGGGGCCATGGCCTCCTGGGCGTCCAGCACGAAGGGGTAGGTCTCGTACTCCACCTTGACCAGCCGCATGGCCTGGACGGCGGCGACCTCGTCCTCCGCTATGACCACGGCCACGTCGTCTCCGTAGAACCGGACCCGGCGGGTGAGCAGCAGACGGTCCGCCACGTCCTGGTGACCGGGGTCCAGGGACCAGGGATGGCCGGCGGTGGGGAACTTGTGGTCGGGGACATCGAAGCAGGTCAGGATCTTGACCACCCCCGGCACCTTGCTCGCCTCTGTCACATCGATCGACTTCACCAGGCCATTGGCCACAGTGGAGCGCACGATCTTGGCGACCAACGCCTCCCGTCCATAGAGGTCGTCGGTATATTTGGCCCGGCCGGTGGCCTTTTCGTAGGCATCCACCCGAATCTTGCTTTGTCCAACGCTGGCGCCCATAACACATTCCTCCCTTATAGTATGATAAGTACCCCCATTATACCATCTCGGGGCCAAGTTGTAAAGCATTGCCTTGACTTTCCATGCGGAACAGATCATAATAAAGCATCAGATCTATATATAGGAGGTCCCTATGGAATATCTATTCGACCAGATCGTAGACCGCCGCGATACCAACAGCCTAAAGCACGATTTTGCCCAGGCCAACGGCCTGCCGGCGGACGTGCTGCCCCTCTGGGTGGCGGACATGGACTTCACCGCCCCGCCCACGGTGCTGGACGCCCTCCACAAGGCGGTGTCCCACGGGATCTTTGGCTACAGCGACACCAGGACCGGCTACTATGAGGCGGCCGCCGCCTGGTTCGACCGCCGGTTCCACTGGCGGCCACAGGAGGACTGGCTGGTCAAGACCCCCGGCATCGTCTTTGCCGTGGCCATGGCGGTGCGGGCCCTGACGGAGGAGGGGGATGCGGTCCTGGTCCAGCCGCCGGTGTACTACCCGTTCTTCAACGTGGTCCGGGAGAACCGGCGGCGGATCGTGGAGGCCCCGCTCCGCTATGAGGACGGGCGCTATACGATCGACTTCGCTGGGTTCGAGGAGACGATCTGCCGGGAGCAGGTGAAGCTCTTCATCCTGTGCAGTCCCCACAATCCCACAGGCCGGGTCTGGACCTTGGAGGAGCTGCGGGAGATGGGCCGCATCTGCAAGGAGCACGGCGTGTTCGTCCTGTCGGACGAGATCCACTGCGACTTTGCCTTCCCGGAGCATCCCCATACGATCTTCCTGGCCGCTGTGCCGGAGATGGCGGACCGGGCCATCGTCTGCACCGCCCCCAGCAAGACCTTCAACCTGGCAGGCTTGCAGGCGTCCAATATCTGGGTGCCCAGCGGGGAGGTCCGCAGCCGCCTCCAGGCGGAGACCGGCCGGGCGGGCTGGTCCAGCCTGAACACCCTGGGCATCGTGGCCTGCGAGGCGGCCTACCGCACCGGGGAGGACTGGCTGGAGCAGTGCAAGCGCTACATGCGGGGCAACCTGGACCTGGTACGGGACTTTTTGGCGAAGGAGATCCCCCAGATTCGGCTGGTGGAGCCGGAGGGGACCTACTTCGCCTGGCTGGACTGCACCGGCCTGGGGCTGGACGATGAGGCCCTGGACGGCCTGATCGTCCACAAGGCCAAGCTGTGGCTGGACGCCGGGCATATCTTCGGCACCGGCGGTTCCGGGTTCCAGCGGGTGGTGCTGGCCAGCCCCCGCTCCACCATCCGGCAGGCCCTGGACCAGCTGAAGGCGGCTGTGGACTGACGAAACAGATCGACCGCGCCCCACCTGGCAGCGAGCCAGACAGGGCGCGGTCTGTTTTACCGAATGGGGATGCCGCCGGGGACAAAAGAAGGTTTGGAGGGCCCCTGGTCCCAGGCGGCCAGGATATAACGGATATACTGCCGCTTGTGAGAGTTTTCTTCCTCTTTCGTTTCTGCGTATATTTTCTCCAGAACGGCCCTGCCGTCCTTCCGCTTTTCCAATAAAACAGTCCCCTGGAAAAACATCTCTACATAGTCGTAGAATCGACGGTAGTCCGGCGGCATATAGCTGGAGATCACCAGGCGTGAGGCCATGATCTCCATTTGAGGATTATTTAGGACCGTCTCCGCTAAAGCCTCAGTGGTCATCCGCTCCATCAGTCCGACAGGTACGTCGCAGACTGCCCATCGTTCCTGCGGAGTCATGGCTTTCCATTCCTCCGACCCGAATGTGGTCGGATACTGGTAAGGCGTGCGGACGGGATAGAGCGCCCATACCAGGACCAGCACAACACACAGGCCCGCCAGCAGCCAGGGGAGGATATGTTTTTTCTTCATGCAGTCCTCCTTCCGAAACGGCAGGGGCAGCTTATCGGTCAGGGATTCTGCCAGAGGCGAGTGTAGGTCCAGACGGCCCCTGGTCCCAGGCGGCCAGGATATAGCGAATCGTTGCCTGCCGCCAGATATCCTCTTCGGGCGTCTCCTCATATAACTTTTCCAGGAGGGCCCGGCCGTCCTTCCGCTCTTCCAGTACAGCAAGGCCCTGGAAACTCGACCCAACAGCATCGTAAGCGCTGCGGTAGTCCGGCGGTATGTGGCAGGAGATCCCCAAGCTCATGTCCATAAGCTCCATGAGGGGGTTGGTCAGGACCGTTTCTATCAGGACTGGGGTGGTCATCCGCTTCAACTGTCCGATAGGTATATCACAGACTTCTTGCCGCTCCTTCCAGTTCATGTGGTACAGCGCTGCTAACTCGACCTCGGGATACTGGTAAGGCTTGCGGACGGGATAGAGCGCCCATACCAAGACCAGCGCAGCACACAAGCTCGCCAGCAGCCAGGGGAGGATATGTTTTTTCTTCATGCAGTCCTCCTTCCGAAACGGCGGAAACAGCCTATCAGTCAGGAATTCTGCCAGAGGCGAGCGTAGGTTCAGACGGCCCCTGGTCCCAGGCGGCCAGGATATAGCGGATATACTGCCGCTTTGAAGGATCTTCTTCCTCGCTCGTTTCCGCGTATATGTTCTCCAAAACGGCTCTGCCGTCCCGCCGGCTCTCCAGCATCCATAGGCCTTGGAAGTTCGCCCCGGCGGCATCATAGGCCCGGCGGTAGTCCGGCGGCATCCGGCTGGAAACAGCGAGATTGAACGCCATACTTCGGGCGGAGGGATGGTCCAGGACCGTCTCAGCCAAAGCCTCTGTGGTCATCCGCTTCATCAGTCCGATAGGCACATCACAGGCCGCCTGCCGTTCCCCTGGGGTCATAGCATACCATTCCTCCGACCACGCCTCGACCGGATACTGATAGGGCTTACGGACGGGGTAGACCTCCAGCGCCACCAGCAGCGCGATGCACAGGCCCGCCGCCAACCAAGGGATATATCTTCTCTTCATGCCGAACGCCCAGCTCCTTTCATAAAAAGCAAGACCAGGGCGCGCGAGATGCACACCCTGGCTTTTTCATCAATAGTAACGCTTATTACGGTTCTTGCGAGCGGCCTCGCTCTTCTTGCGGCGCTTCACGCTGGGGCTCTCGTAATGCTCCCGGCGGCGGACCTCGGCGATGACGCCGGCCTTAGCGCAGCTGCGCTTAAAGCGCTTCAAGGCGCTGTCCAGGGACTCGCCTTCCTTGACACGAACTTCAGACAATCTATTTCCCTCCCTCCGATGTACCCCGGAGGATACTCTTTAAGGGCCATCATAATGGCTTAACATGACCATTATACAAGCTAGTTTTCCCCTTGTCAAGAAAAATATGCTCGTATCTCTCAAAATTTTTCATCCGCCCTCCCGGCGGCGGGGGAAAGGCCCCGCCGCTGGGCGGTATTCATCCTTTTTTGGGCTTGACGATCAGATTGACCAGCTTATTGGGCACATGGATGACCTTCACGATCTCCATCCCCTCGGTGAACTTGGCCACCTTCTTGTTCTCCAGAGCGGCGGCGACAACGGCCTCCTGCTCGCTGTCCATGGCCACAGAGATAGTGCCCCGGAGCTTGCCGCCCACCTGGACCGCCATCTCCACCATGGAGGCGATGGTCTTGCTCGCATCGTAGACCGGCCAGCTCTGCTGGCCCACCCGGCCGGCAAAGCCCATCTGCTCCCACATCTCCTCGCAGATATGGGGGGCGAAGGGGCTGAGCATCAGCAGGAGGGCCTTCATGTCTCCCCGGCTGGCGCCGTTGGCGTAGAAGTCGTTGACCAGGGCCATGAGGGCAGCGATGGCCGTGTTGAACTTCATGGCCTCGATGTCCTCGCTGACCTTCTTGATGGCCTTGTGGATCGCCGCCTCGTTGGCGCTGGAGTAGTCCTCGCCGGTATGCTCCATCTCGCTCAGGTTCCACACCCGGTCCAGGAACCGCTTGCAGCCCTTCACCGCGTTGGCGGACCAGGCGGCGGCCTTCTCGAAGTCGCCGATGAACATGATGTAGGTCCGCATGGTGTCCGCGCCGAACTGCTCGATGATGTCGTTGGGGTTGATGACGTTGCCCCGGCTCTTGCTCATCTTCTCCCCGCCCTCGCCCAGGATCATGCCGTGGCTGGTGCGCTTGGCGTAGGGCTCCTTGGTGGGGACCACGCCGATATCATAGAGGAACTTGTGCCAGAACCGGCTGTAGAGCAGGTGGAGGGTGGTATGCTCCATGCCCCCGTTGTACCAGTCCACTGGGGACCAGTAACTGAGGGCCGCCTTGGAGGCGATGGCTTCGGCATTGTGGGGGTCCATATACCGGAGGAAGTACCAGCTGGACCCGGCCCACTGGGGCATGGTGTCGGTCTCCCGCTTCGCCGGGCCGCCGCAGTGGGGGCAGGTGGTGTTCACCCAGTCAATCATCTTGCTGAGGGGGCTCTCGCCGTCATCGGTGGGCTCATAGCTCTCCACCTCCGGCAGCAGCAGGGGCAGCTGGTCCTCCGGCAGGGGGACCCAGCCGCACTTGTCGCACCAGACCATGGGGATGGGCTCGCCCCAGTAGCGCTGGCGGGAGAACACCCAGTCCCGGAGCTTATAGTTCACCTGCTCGTGGCCGATGCCCTTGTCCTCCAGCCACTTGGTGATCACCGGGATGGCCTGCTTGACGGTGAGACCGTTCAAGAAGTCGGAGTTGACCAGGATGCCGGTATCGTCCTTGGCGGTGAAGGCCTCCTTCTGCACGTCCTCGCCGCCGGCGACCACCTCGATGATCTCGCAGCCGAACTTCTTGGCGAAGGCCCAGTCACGGGTATCGTGGGCGGGGACAGCCATGATGGCCCCGGTGCCGTAGCTGGCCAGGACGTAGTCGGAGATGAAGATGGGGATCTCCCGGCCGTTCACCGGGTTGACGGCGGCCACGCCCTGGAGCATGACGCCGGTCTTCTCCTTGTCGGCGGCCAGTTCGGTCCGCTCGAAGTCGCTCTTCCGGGCGGCCTCCGCCACATAGGCGGTCACCTCGTCCCAGTTGCTGAGCTGGTCCTTCCAGGCCTGGACGAAGCGGTGTTCCGGAGAGATGACCATATAAGTTGCGCCGAAGAGGGTATCGGGCCGGGTGGTGAAGACCACGATCTCGTCCCCGGTGGTGGCCTTGAAGGTGACCTCCGCGCCGGTGGAGCGGCCGATCCAGTTCTTCTGCTGGAGCTTCACCCGCTCGATGAAGTCCAGCCCGTCCAGGTCGTCGATGAGCCGCTGGGCGTACTCGGTGATCTTCAGCATCCACTGGCTCTTCTCCTTGCGGACCACGGCGCTGCCGCACCGCTCGCAGACGCCCTCCACGACCTCCTCGTTGGCCAGGACGCACTTGCAGGAGGTACACCAGTTCACGGGCATGGAGGTCTTGTAGGCCAGGCCGTGCTTGTAGAGCTGGAGGAAGATCCACTGGGTCCACTTATAATAGGTGGGGTCGGTGGTGTCCACCACCCGGTCCCAGTCGAAGGAGTAGCCCAGCATCTGGAGCTGGCGGGTGAAGTTGGCGATGTTGTCCCGGGTCACCTTGGCGGGGTGGATGTGGTTCTTGATGGCGTAGTTCTCCGTGGGGAGGCCGAAGGCGTCGAACCCGATGGGGAAGAGGACGTTATAGCCATCCATCCGCTTCTTCCGGGCCACCACGTCCATGGCGGTATAGGGTCGGGCGTGGCCCACATGGAGACCGTTGCCGGAGGGGTAGGGGAACTCCACCAGGCCGTAGAACTTGGGCTTGTCCGTGTCGCCTGTCCGGGCGGCGAAGGGCTTCTCCTCCAGCCAGCGGGCCTGCCACTTCTTTTCGATGGCGGTATGATCGTACTTCAAAGTCACTCACACTTTCCTATATTTCTTTACCGCCCTGCCGGCGGCGTTCACATACTTCGCTATTATATCGGAAGTTTCCGCCGATTGCAAGGGCTAAATCGCGGGATATCGCGAGATATCGCAGGACCCCCGCCGGATGATTCCGCATCTCCGGCGGCGGTGAGCCGTCTCACTCGGTCCGCCAGAAGGCGGCGCTGTAGGGGGGCAGCTCGCTGCCGCCGCCGAAGTCGTGCATCGCGCCGGTGATGAGGTCCGTGGCCCGGCCAGCACGGGCGTCGAAGTGGGCGGTATAGGGGGCGCCGCCGGCGTTGATCGCCACCAGGACCCGCTCGCCCTCCGCCTCCCGCTCGAAGATCAGCTGCTGGTTGGTCAGCACCACGTTCCGGTAGCTGCCGTAGCACAGGGCCTTACTCTCCCGGTGGGCCGCGGCCAGCCGGGCGATATAGGCCGTCAGCTCGTTCTGCTCCGGCTTTTCCACAGCGGGACGGAGGGCTGCGTCCCCATCGCTCTTCCGGCCGGTCAGGCCCCACTCGCTGCCGTAGTACACCGCCGGCACTCCCGGCATCCCGAAAAGCAGGCCATAGGCGGGGCGGAGGTGGTCCGGGCAGGTGAGCTTCGTGGCGATGCGCTCCACATCGTGGTTGTCCAGGAAGCTGAGCAGGTGGCGGCCCTTATAGAGGGTCCACTGCTCCGGTCCGAACTGCCGGGCCAGGGAGTGGCCGATCTCGAACATATTCATCGAGTTGAAGGCGGACCAGAGGCCCTTGTAGCACTCATAGTTGGTGACGCTGTGGCACATCTCGTCCCCCATCCACCGGTTGTAGTCCCCGTGGAGGGTCTCGCCCATCAGCACGAAGTCCGGCTTCAGGCCATTGGCGAACCCCCGCAGCCGTCTCAGATACTCCGGCGGCAGGCAGTAGGCCACGTCCAGCCGCAGCCCGTCGATATCGTACTTCTCTACCCAGGACCGGATGGCGTCGAATTGATGCGCTACCACCGCGTCGTTCCACAGATTCAGCTTCACCAGCTCGTAGTGGCCCTCCCAGGCCTCATACCAGAAACCGTCGTTATAGCCGGTGTTGCCGTCAAAATTCAGATGGAACCAGTCCTTATAGGGGCTGTCCCACTTTTTTTCCTGTACGTCCCGGAAGGCCCAGAAGCCCCGGCCCACATGGTTGAACACCCCGTCCAGCAGGACCCGGAGACCGGCGGCGTGGAAGGCGTCACAGACGGCCCGCAGGTCCTCCTCGGTGCCCAGGCGGCAGTCCACGGTGCAGTAGTCCCGGGTGTCGTAGCCGTGGCGGTCGCTCTGGAAGAGGGGGTTCAGCAGGACGGCGCTGGCCCCCAGGGCCTTGATATGGTCCACCCAGTCCAACAAACGGCGGAGCCTGGGGACGGTGACGTCGTCATTCTCCGCCGGCGCGCCGCAGAGGCCCAGGGGGTAGATCTGATAGATCACAGCTTCATCGAACCACATAGTGTATCCTCCTTGTTTTCCTGACGAATTCCTTCCATTATAAACGATGCCCCCAGTTTTTGCAACCGCATTTTCCATATTTACAGGGCAAGGTGCCCAAAATGCCCGCACTTTTTTCAGCAAAAATTTTTAGTGGCCCGAGACATTTTTATGATATAATGGCCCCGGTAAAAGACCGGGCGACGAAAACGACGGAGGCTGGCGATGAAAAAACTGCTGATACACATGCGGAGCTATAAAAAAGAGTGCGTCCTGGGGCCCCTCTTCAAGCTGCTGGAGGCCGCGCTGGAGCTGCTGGTGCCCCTGGTGATGGCCAGCATCATCGACAAGGGCATCGCCAACGCCGACCGGGGCTATGTGCTGCGGATGTGCCTGGTGCTGGTGGCGCTGGGGACCGTGGGGCTGGTGTTCTCCATCACGGCCCAGTATTTTGCCGCCAAGGCGGCGGTGGGCTTCGTGGGGCGGGTGAAGCACGTCCTCTTTGCCCATATCGAGAGCCTTTCTTACGCGGAGATCGACCGGCTGGGGACCTCCACCATGATCACCCGGCTGACCAGCGACATGAACCAGGTCCAGAACGGGGTCAACTTGGCCCTGCGGCTGCTGCTGCGCTCCCCCTTCGTGGTGTTTGGGGCCATGGTGATGGCCTTCACCATCGATGTGAAGGCGGCTATGACCTTCGTGGTGGCCATCCCGGCCCTGTCGGTGGTGGTGTTCGGCATCATGCTCTGGTGCATCCCTCTCTATAAGCGGGTCCAGAGCCGGCTGGACCAGGTGCTGGGCATCACCCGGGAGAACCTGACCGGCGTCCGGGTCATCCGGGCCTTCTGTATGGAGGACCAGGAGCGCGCCCGCTTTGAGGAGGGCAACCAGACCCTGACGGCGGTGCAGAAGTTCGTGGGCCGCATCTCCGCCCTGATGAACCCGGTGACCTATGTGATCATCAACCTGGCCATCGTGGCCCTGATCTGGATCGGGGCCCTCCAGGTGGAGGCGGGCATCCTGACCAACGGCCTGGTGGTGGCCCTCTATAACTATATGTCCCAGATCCTGGTGGAGCTGATCAAGCTGGCCAATCTGATCATCAATATCACCAAGTCCGTGGCCTGCGGCAACCGGGTACAGGCCATGCTGGAGATCGCCCCCAGCCAGAGCTGGACCAAGGCTGTCCCCGCCCTCCGTTCGGACGCCCCGGCGGTGGAGCTGCGCCACGCGGGCCTGCGCTACCCCGGCGGCGGCCAGGAGGCCCTGACGGACGTGACCCTCACTGTCCGGCGGGGGGAGACCGTGGGCATCATCGGCGGCACCGGCTCCGGCAAGACCAGCCTGACGAACCTGATCGCCCGGTTCTACGACGCCACCAGGGGAGAGGTCCTGGTGGAGGGGGTGGACGTGCGGGACTACCCCCAGGCGGCCTTGCGGGAGAAGATCGGCGTGGTGCCCCAGCGGGCGGTGCTGTTCAAAGGCACCCTCCGGGAGAATATGCGCTGGGGCAAGCCGGACGCCAGCGATGAGGAGATCTGGGCGGCCCTGGAGACGGCCCAGGCCAAGGACGTGGCCGAGGGCAAGGGGGGACTGGACTGCCCGATCGAGCAGGGGGGCCGGAACCTCTCCGGCGGCCAGCGCCAGCGCTTCACCATCGCCCGGGCCCTGGTCCGCCAGCCGGACATCCTGATCTTAGACGACAGCGCCTCCGCCCTGGACTTCGCCACCGATGCCGCCCTGCGGAAGGCCATCCGGGCCCTGCCCAGCCATCCCACGGTGTTCATCGTGTCCCAGCGGGCCTCCTCCATCCAGTATGCCGACCAGATCGTGGTGCTGGACGATGGGGCGGTGGTGGGCCTGGGCCGGCACAAGGAGCTGCTGGAGACCTGCCAGGTCTACCAAGAGATCTATGGATCCCAATTCAGACAGGAGGATCGGTGATATGACGAACAAGCAGACGACTCTATCCAAGGTCCTCCGCTATATCCGGCGCTACTGGGTCCTTTTGGCCTGTTCCATCCTGCTGGCCGCCGGGACCGTGGCGCTGACCCTGTATGTCCCCATCCTGGTCGGGGATGCCATCGACCTGATCGTAGGCCCCGGACAGGTGGACTTTGCCGGCGTCCGGTCCCTGCTGGCGGCGATCGCCGTGCTGGTGGCGGTGACGGCGGTGTGCCAGTGGCTGATGAACTTCATCAACAATAAGATCACCTTCCAGGTGGTGCGGGACATCCGCAACGAGGCCTTCCAGAAGATCCAGATCCTGCCCCTGAAGTACCTGGACGCCCATCCCAGCGGCGAGATCATCAGCCGGGTCATCGCCGATGTGGACCAGTTCGCCGACGGGCTGCTGATGGGCTTCACCCAGCTGTTCACCGGGGTGGTGACCATCTTCGGTACCCTGCTGTTCATGCTGTCCATCCGGTGGCAGATCGCCCTGGTGGTGGTGGTGCTGACGCCCCTGTCCCTGTTCGTGGCCCGGTTCATCGCCTCCCAGACCTACAGTATGTTCCGCCTCCAGTCGGAGACCCGGGGCGAGCAGACCGCCCTGATCGACGAGATGGTGGGCAGCCAGAAGGTGGTGCAGGCCTTCTCCTACCAGCAGGAGGCCCTGGACCGGTTCGATGAGATCAACGCCCGGCTGGAGAAGTGTTCCCTGCGGGCCACCTTCTTCTCCTCCATCACCAACCCCGCCACCCGGTTCATCAACAGCGTGATCTACGCCGGGGTGGGCTTCACCGGGGCCCTGGCCTGCATCGCCACCGCTGGTGCCTTAGACCCTTTCACCGTAGGCGAGCTGACCTGCTTCCTCAGCTATGCCAACCAGTACACCAAGCCCTTCAACGAGATCTCCGGCGTGGTGACGGAGCTCCAGAACGCCCTGGCCTGCGCCGGCCGGATCTTCGCCCTGATCGAGGAGGAGCCCCAGTCCCCCGATGCCCCCGGCGTCCTGGAGGACGTGGCGGGCCGGGTGGACCTCAGCCATGTGGACTTCTCCTATACCCCGGACAAGGAGCTGATTCGGGACCTGGACCTGGCGGTCCGGCCGGGCCAGCGGGTGGCCATCGTGGGCCCCACCGGCTGCGGCAAGACCACGGTCATCAACCTGCTCATGCGCTTCTACGATGTGGACGGCGGCGCTATCCGGGTGGAGGGGCAGGATATCCGGGACATCACCCGTCACAGCCTCCGCCGCCACTACGGCATGGTCCTCCAGGACACCTGGCTGCGGGGGGGCACCGTCCGGGAGAACATCGCCATGGCCAGGCCCCAGGCCACGGAGGAGGAGATCGTGGCCGCGGCCAAAGCGGCCCATGCCCATGGCTTCATCCTCCGGCTGCCCCAGGGGTATGACACCATCATCGGCGAGGACGGCGGCAGCCTCTCCCAGGGCCAGAAGCAGCTGCTCTGCATCGCCCGGGTGATGCTCAGCCTGCCGCCGATGCTGATCCTGGACGAGGCCACCTCCTCCATCGACACCCGGACGGAGATGCGCATCCAGTCGGCCTTCGCCCAGATGATGGAGGGCCGCACCAGCTTCATCGTGGCCCACCGCCTCTCCACGATCCGGCAGGCCGACGTGATCCTGGTCATGCGGGACGGACAGATCATCGAGCAGGGGGACCACGAGACTCTGCTGGCCAAGGACGGGTTCTACGCCCAGCTGTACAACAGCCAGTTCGAGCCGTCTTGATAAGAAGGAGGGACCATCATGTATATCGAGGACAAGTATTGGAACAACTATATCGGTGATACCGACGACAGCCTGACCCTGGTGGACTACCTGGCGGAGCGGGGCCAGGCGGAGATCGCCTTCCGGGAGATCCTCGCCGATTTCGGCCTGGACCGGCTCCAGGGCCAGTTCCGCCGGCCGGAGGTCCCCCTGGTGTACACCGACCCGGCGGGCTGGGAGCAGGAGATCCACTTCGCCATCGACCTGCTCACGGACCTGGCCGCCCTGCTGCTGGAGTGCCGGATCAGCGGCTCGGTGGACCTGGAGGAGCTGTATGGGGCTCCGGTGGAAACTGCCGCGTCCCAGGTCTGCCTCACCGCCACGGAGGAGGACCACGCCCTGCTGGACCGGGTCCTGGAGGACTTCATCGCCGATCCCATGGCCTACGACCTGAGCGACCTTTGCTCCCAGGAGGAGATGGAGGAGACGGCTGCGGTGGTGAAGGCGCTGCGGCAGGAGCTGTATGGATGACGGGCAGGAAATGATCTGTCACATTCTCCCCAGGACGGTCCGCCCTGGGGAGAAAATTTTATGAAAAACGGGAAAAATGGACAAAATACCTTGACAGCCCCCTTGGATGGTGCTATTGTAGCCTCACAATTTAGAAACGCTATGATAGAGGCGCGGTCACGATGAGTAGCGGACACGGCTGGGGCAAATGCCGGTCCGGGAAAGGCGTCGCCGCCGAAGGAGCTTCTGGTCACGCCCTTGACCGGACCCTCCTGGGCCGCCGGAGAACATCCGCCGGACTGTCACGGAAGTGGAGCGCTGTCATGGGAAGCGGGAAAGCCCGGGGACGCGGCTTTTTTTGGTTTGCCATGGACGCAGGTTCATGGCATTTCTTTTTTGTGAAACTTATTTTTTAGGAGAGAGCTATGAGAAACTTGAGACGCCGTCTCGTGCCGGCACTGCTGCTGCTGGCGTGCATCCTGCTGACGGTCCCCGCCTTTGCCAGCGATGGCGGCGAGGCCGTGTCCAGTATGTACGCCACCTTCTGGGCCCTGGTGCCCCCCATCGTGGCCATTGTACTGGCCCTGATCACCAAGGAGGCTTATTCCTCCCTGTTCATCGGGGTGCTGGTAGGGGCCCTGTTCCAGTGCAACTTCGCCCCGGTGGATACCCTGGACACCATCATCAATGACGGCCTGGTGTCTGCCATCGAGGGCAACGCCGGTATCTTCCTGTTCCTGGTGCTGCTGGGCATCATCGTGGCCCTGGTCAACGCCTCCGGCGGTTCCGCTGCCTTTGGCCGCTGGGCGGAGCGCAACATCAAGACCCGGGTGGGCGCCGCTCTGGCCACCTTCGTTCTGGGCATCCTGATCTTCATCGACGACTACTTCAACTGCCTGACCGTGGGCTCCGTCATGCGGCCCGTCACCGACGGCCACAAGATCTCCCGGCCCAAGCTGGCGTACCTGATCGACGCCACCGCCGCCCCCGTGTGCATGATCGCCCCGGTGAGCTCCTGGGCCGCCGCCGTTTCCGGCGTGGCCGCGGACCTGGATACCGGCATCAGCGGCATCGAGCTCTTCATCCAGGCTATCCCCTACAACTTCTACTCCCTGCTGACCTTCGTGTTCATCATCGCCCTGTGCGTGATGAAGTTCGACTACGGCCCCATGGCCGCCTATGAGCAGAAGGCCCTGAAGGACGGCGAACTGGCGGCCCTGCCCGGCAGCGACACCGAGGAGGGCAACAAGAATGGCCGTGTCATGGACCTGATCATCCCCGTGGTCATCCTGTTCATCCTCTGCACCGTGGGCATGATCTATGTAGGCGGCTTCTTCGGTGTGGACGCCTGGGGCGGCACCGACTTTGCCGGCGACTTCATCGGTTCCTTCGGCAACACCGACGCCTTCATCGGCCTGCCCTGGGGCGGCCTGGTGGCCCTGGTGCTGATCGTTGTCTATGTAGTGGCCCGCCGGGTGCTCACCTTCAAGGAGGCCATGGCCTGCGTGCCCAAGGGCTTCATCGCCATGGTGCCCCCCATCACCATCCTGACCCTGGCTGTCAGCCTGAAGAATATGACCAGCGCTCTGGGCGCGGACGTGTTCGTAGGCGCCGCCATGGAGGGCGCTTCCAAGGGGCTCTACAGCCTGCTGCCCGCGGTGATCTTCATCGTGGCCTGCCTGCTGGCCTTCGCCTCCGGCACCAGCTGGGGCACCTTCGGCATCCTGATCCCCATCGTGGTCTCCGTCTTTGAGCCCAGCAGCACCCTGCTGACCATCGGCATCTCCGCCTGTCTGGCCGGGGCCGTGTGCGGCGACCACTGCTCCCCCATCTCCGATACCACCATCATGGCCTCCGCCGGGGCCCAGTGCGACCATGTGACCCATGTGTCCACCCAGCTCCCCTACGCCATCACCGTGGCGGCGGTCAGCTTCGTCAGCTTTATCGTGGCCGGTTTCGTCCAGAATGCGGTGATCTGCCTCGTTTTCGGCGCGGCCCTGACCGTGGGCGTCCTGTTCGTCCTCCGGCAGAGGGAGAACGAAAAGTCCGCTTGACCCCGCGTTTTACGGATAAAAAGCCCGGAACGGTACTGCCTGTGCCGTTCCGGCTTTTTGCTTTGGGCGGAAAGCGCTGGAATAGAAGGAAATTTGTGGAAACATCGCTATTTTACCCGTTAGATATACTATTTTTTCTGAAAAACCTATTTGCAACTGGGGGATGGCGTGGTATAATGGGGGCGGCATGAAAAGGCCCCTTCAGCGGGTGCTTCTGGGGCGTAAAACGTAAGGAGGCTGATCGATCATGAAGAAGAGACCTTCCCATTTACAGCAGCCCGCCAAGCGGACGGGCCATCAGCTGCTGGCCTGGCTCCTGGTCTGCGCGATGCTCCTGCCGGTCTGGGGCACGGCGTTCGTCTATGCCGCCGACCTGGAGGAGGGCGTTTTGGAGGACGCAAACTTGGAGGGGGATACTGCCCCTGCGGAGGGCGAGGACGCGCCCCAGCAGGAGGACGGCACGCCGCCGGACACAGAACAGCCGGGGGATAGTGACGGCACACCGCCGAACAAGGAGCAGCCGGGGGACGGCACAGAGGTCCCGGCGCTGCGCGCCGGGATGATCATGTCCTGGACATGGCCCGATGAAGACGGCCCGGAGTGGTACGACGATGCCGGATGCTTCGGCCTGGGGGTCCCGAACATGGACGAGCCCTTGACGGCGGACCTTCTGCGCGCTCTGCTGCCGGAGACTATCATCGCCGCCCTGGACGATGGCCAGAGCGCGACCGTGCCTCTGACTTGGGACCTGACCATCATCCCCGCGGAGGGGATCCAGGAGGGGCGCTATACCCTCAACGCTATCCTGCCGGAGGGATATGTTTTGTCGGACGATGCCCCCGCGCTGACCGTTCTGCTGGAGACCGGCGGGGGAGAGGTGTATGCGCCGACAAAAAAATATGTGAACAATTGGGAATATGTTCACTATGGTAATGAAAAAGTTTCCGAAAAAGACTACGGCTACTTTGTAGATATATATATTAGAATTCCGCCAGAAAAAACGGAGCTAATCAAAAGATTAGAGGGATGCCTACCCAGACAAATCTCTGGAATTGGTTATTACAGCCAAGTTTTGATCGATGCAGGCTTTATTTTGCCAGAAGGATCCCCAACTTTAGGGGAGGTGGGAGGATATGTAAACATTAAATGGAATATTGAGGAAGTCTTGTCTAAAAATCCTGGGTTTAGTTACGGCGGAACTTATACATTTGATGCAAAACCAGTCTCTAACCCTGGGTATGAACTTTGTATAAATTCAAAAAATAAGGACCTCCCTGAGAACGCAAATGATACTTCGGAAATCGGTGGGATATTGAATCTGACTGTCACTGTGCATGAATTGCCCTTAGAGAAGCATACCGTAGCCAGTGTGAACCCTGCGAACACAACTGTCAATCTGTTTGATTATTGGGTGGGTACAGATGGGGCCAGCGGAGATGACCTGCTTCCCAAAAGTGATATTCATGTAAACTCTAATAATGTGGACGTAAAGCGGACCGGGGTGAATGACTGGAATAGTGGTATCAATAAGGGCCATATCCTCCTTTTCGGTGATGGTATCATCCATGCAGGCTTTTGGAACAAGGGCGCTGGAGCGATCACGCCATTCGGCAAAGCAAATGCCGGGATGATGGGCATTGTGAAGCCGATTTTGGGTGAAGATGGGTACCCTGTTATCAACACAGATGCCATGAACGATAATGTGCGCGGCTATACAGAAGATAGTCCAGAGGCGCAGGTCTATAATGCCTATAAAGGCATTATAGACTGGGAGCTTTGCGGAGACCATAACGATACTGCTGGCACAGGTCATACCAGTGACGATCCTAAAAATGTAAGCAAAACCGCCCAAGATGCGTGGGACAAAGACCCTTCTTTACAGTATTTGTTTAACCTTGAAGAAGGGAATGGCAAGTACAAGCGGGCCTATTCTGACGTAAAGGGTCTATTCCAGCTGGATAACTATGGCTATTACTACTACAACATGCGACAAAACTACGCGGAATATGACGAGAAGGAAAACAAGTTTATTCTGTATGACGCTCCTGCCGTGGACCGGACAGACAGTGCCTATAGAAATGGCGTAGAGGTTACGGATGAACGCAGTATAGGCAATTTCTTTCCTTTCAATCCTGCCAGCGAAGTATTTGATGGGGTAAAAGACGGAAAACTCACCAGCAGCGAGGCAGTCCAAAGCCACAACGGCCGGAATAAGAGCGTCCGTCCCATGAACCACCACCTGGGCATGACAGTGGAGATCGCCTTCCGCCAGCCTGTTGATGGGAAGATCACCACTGGTGTGTCCGGTCAAGTCCCCATGACTTTCCAGTTCTCTGGGGATGATGATGTCTGGGTGTTCATCGATGATGTATTGGTGTTGGACCTGGGCGGTACGCACAGCGAGATCTTCGGTACGATCGATTTCTCCACTGGTGAGGTACTGATCGGTCAAACTTGGAAAAACAATGGGTTCCCCTACAATGAAAACGGCGTGGTCGATATGCAGGCACTGCGGAACTATATCGTTGGTAAACCAACTACGCTGAAAGAATTGTTCGAAGCGGCACTATCAGAAGAAGAGTTCAAAAAAATCAACTGGAAGGGCAACACCTTCGCCAGCGACACCAACCACACCTTGAAGATGTTCTATCTGGAGCGGGGCAACTACGACTCCAGTCTGGCCCTGCGGTTCAATCTACAGCCCCAGCTGTTCCAGACCATCAAGAAGGTGGACCAGGAGGGCAAGCCGATCGCGGGCGTGGGATTTGAACTCTATCCGGCGGTGAAGGCCACGAAGGGTGAGACGGGGGCCATCGAGTGCCTGTATACGGATGCCAATGTAGAGGGGAATAAGACATTCTACATAAAGCAACAGGACGGCGCGCAGGCCCTGGCTACGCTGACCACAGATGCGCATGGTATGGCGGTGTTTAAGAATGGTGACGAGCCCTTCGGCTTTGCCGACCAAAAAACGAACTCCTTCTTCATCCTAAAGGAGACCACGACCCCAGCCGGCTATCGTTCCCAGCCGGTGGATATCGTACTGCATTATGATAGCGCGACCGCTATGCTGACGGTAGCCAACCGGTGGACCACGGGAGCCTATGCTTGCTCCGTATCCAACGTGCAGGGGACCGGGCGGCTGACCTATGGGGCGTTTGACCCCGATACTGGAAATATCAAACCGGATTCCACCAAACAAGTAGACAGCGAGTGGCAGGAGGCTGGACTGGCCGTGGCAGTCCCGATGCTGCGGCAGAAGGAGTCAGGCGATTGGCAGGCGCTGTACGGCAGCAATATCAGCGGATTTAAGGTAGTAGAAGTCAAAGCAGTGGACGGCAAAGCGGATGCTGCGCAGGACGTGGTGATTTGGCGGAAAGCTGTTTTGACTGCCGCCCTGGAGCAGATCAAGGCGGGAGATGATGTGCCCCACTGGTATTTTGACTGGGACAAAGAGAACCGGCGTCTGACGGGCGATTTCAGCGACCTGCCCGGCCTGGCCAGCCGCTATCAGATCATCGACCCCGATGGCGGCGATATGCGCATGGTCTACGGCATGATCGAGGGCAAGGCGTTGATGGAGGCGCTACAAATCAACGAAGCTACTCCGAAAGCGCGGTATGAGGCGTTGCGGGCGTATTTGGCTACCCACACAGTGGAAGAGACGGTCGCCAAGATCATGGATGTGGAAGTTGGCCACACCGCCAGCGGAAAGGGCTTCAGCTTTCTGAACACATCCCAGTTCAACCGGAATTTCCGTTCGCTGATCTACATCCCCAACGAACAGCGGGAACTGTGGGTGATGAAGGTGGACCAGAAGGGCGTCCCCAAGAACGATGCGGAATTTGCCCTGTACAGCGATAAAGACTGCCAGACAGAGGTAGCCCGTGGCAAGACTGCTACCGTAAACGGCCAGGCCGGCCTGCTGATCTTCAAGCCCCAGCCGCCGAAAGACGGGCAAACTGTCAGGCTGGGCTATGCTGAGATGGTATGGGCCAATGGCTCTGGGAACAACTACTATCTCAAGGAGACTAAAGCCCCAGACGGTCTGAATCTGAATGATACTGTCATACCTGTAGTGGTGGGGACCTACGCGATCTACGCTGATGCGGGGAACGCGAACGATGGTGTCAGCGTGATGGCCGGCGTGGGCCGTCTGACCCAGACCATGCGGCAGTACGCCGGGGATAACAAGGTGGATATCACTCTGCGGGATATCACGGCGTATGGGCAGTATCAGGAGGCTGGAAAGACGAACGTTCCGCCTGCGGATTGGAAGGACATGAAGTTGCAGACCACTTTGGCTAACGCAGTCCTGCGCTCCATGGACCTGCACTATAAGCTGAACGCCACGGTGGACTATGGCCTCCACGACAAAGACGGCGGGAAGATCTACAAGCCCTTCTTCGTCACGGATACCGGGTTCATCCGCGCTCGCGTGGAGCAGAACTACCCCGCCCTGGTGGGGACTGGCGATTATGAAGGAGAGGCATCGGATACCGATGTCAACAAGGACCAGCTGTCTGGTGTGGTTGGCAGAGAGAACGTCAACTTGACCAACCTGTTCAGCCTGCTGAACGTGGTGGTGGTGACGGACCGCGCCCCGGAAGGGGAGGAGCCGAACGTGGGTCAGCTGGCGATCAGCAAGAGGGTGGAAGGTTCGACTGTTCCGGCGGACTACACCCGGAACTTCACCTTCACGATCGAACTGACAAACGCTGATGGGACCCCCTTGGAGGGCAGCTACTACTTCTGGGGCCAGGACAAGACCGGCGAGATCAAGAATGGCGATGTATTCGTCCTACACAACGACGAGAAGATCACCATCCAGGGCCTGCCCACCGGGACAAAGTTCAAGGTGACAGAGAGCAAAGAAAATGGCTGGTACGTCACACCGGCCTCCGGTATCGTTGAGGGTGATATCAAAAAGGGTGAGACAGCAGAAGCGAAATTCACCAACAGCAAGGACCCCAATACGCCGGTCGAGCCCAAGACGGGCGAGCTGACCATCAGCAAGACGGTCACCGGACAGGGCAACAAGGAGAAGGATTTCACCTTCATGATCGTGCTGTCCAAGGACGGCGCAGCGCTTACAGGCGAGTTCTCCTATGATGGCAGCAAGACCGGGAAGATCAGCAGCGGCGGCACGATCACGCTGAAGCACGGCCAGTCTGTCACGATCCACGGCCTGCCGGAGGGGACGAAGTATACCGTGACCGAGAGCGGCAGCGAGGGGTATACCGTCACGCCCTCTTCCGGCATCGTCACAGGGACGATCACAGCCGGGGGCAAGGCCACGGCGGCCTTTACCAACCATATCCCCGATGATGACGGCCCAGACGATCCCCCGAAGGACCCGCCCAAGGATCCGGAGGAGCCTCCGAAGGATCCCCCCAAGGACCCGGAAGAGCCTCCAAAAGATCCTCCCAAGGACCCGGACGATCCTCCCGAGGATCCGCCCAAGGAGCCCTGGGACCCGGAGCATCCAGACCTGCCCGACCCCAACGACCCGGACAGCCCGGATGAGATCACCATCGAGGAGGACGGCGTGCCCAAGACCTACAAGAAGGTCTGGGACCCGGTGGATGAGGAATGGGAGTGGATCCTGGACGAGGAGGTGCCTCTGGCACCGATGACCGGCGACAGCGGCCGCGCCCTCCTATGGACGGCCCTCTTCGCCGCCTCCGGTGCGGGGCTGGCGCTCCTGGGACGGAAAAAGAAAAAAGCGGAGTGACGGCCACCGGCAGCCGCTTTAGGGCATGAGGTAGCGGGGCTTTGCTGCTGTGATGGCGGCAAAGTCCCGCTCTTCGTCCGCCGCCCCCTATTGACGGGTATGGTATGATATAGATATAGAAGCGGACATCCGTATCGTTTGCGGGAAAATTTGAAGAAAGAGGAGAGGGACCCATGCTCTACAAACAATTCGCGGACTGCAAGCTCTCCAGGCTGGGCTTTGGCGCCATGCGTCTGCCCACGACGGATACCGGCGCGGTGGACGAGGCCCAGGTGGAGGCGATGGTGCGCTACGCCATGGACCACGGCGTCAACTACTTCGACACGGCGTATCCCTATCACAACGGACAGTCGGAGCTGGTCTTGGGCCGCATCCTGCGGCAGTACCCCCGGGACAGCTTCTACCTGGCGGACAAGTACCCCGGCCATCAGATCGCCGAGCGCTATGACCCGGCGGAGATCTTCGAGGAGCAGCTGAAAAGGTGCCAGGTGGACTACTTCGACTTCTACCTGCTCCACAACGTCTACGAGAACTCCATCAAGACCTACAACGACCCCCGTTGGGGCATCATGGACTACTTCATCCAGCAGAAGCGGCAGGGCCGGATCCGGCACCTGGGGTTCTCCTGCCACGGGGGCCTGGACATCCTGGGGGATTTCTTGGACCGGTACGGCAGTGAGCTGGAGTTCTGTCAGATCCAGCTGAACTACTTAGACTGGACCCTCCAGGACGCCAAGGCCAAGTATGAGCTGCTGACCCAGCGGGGCGTGCCGGTCTGGGTGATGGAGCCGGTCCGGGGCGGGATGCTGGCGGACCTGGCGAAGGGGGAGGCCCTGCGGGCCATGCGCCCGGAGGAGAGCGTGGCGGCCTGGGGGTTCCGGTGGCTCCAGGGGCTGCCCAATGTGACAGTGGTCCTCAGCGGTATGTCCAATATGGAGCAGATGGTGGACAACGTCAAGACCTATGAGGAGGAGCGCCCCCTGTCGGCGGCGGAGACGGAGGCGCTGTTCGCCATCGCGGAGGGGCTGAAGAAGTCCGTGCCCTGCACCAAGTGCGGCTACTGCCTGGAGAGCTGTCCCCAGGGGCTGGCGATCCCCATGCTGCTGGCGATCTACAACGAGGTCCGCGTCTCCGCTGGGGTCAACGCCAAGATGCGCATCGAGGCCCTGCCGCCGGAGAAGCAGCCCACCGCCTGTCTGTCCTGCGGCAGCTGCGCCCAGATGTGCCCCCAGCATATCGACATCCCCGCGGAGCTGGCCCGGCTGACGGGGGAGCTGGAGAAGATCCCCAGTTGGGTGGAGGTCTCCCGCCAGCGGGCCGCCGCCCAAAAGTAAAGAAGCAGAAGGAACAGAGTGGAGACCGCCAGGTCTCCGCTCTTTTTCGTTGGCCGAATCCACAGGGACGCCCCGGCGGCGCTGGGGCAGTGGGCATCTTCTACAAAAACACGGCGGCGGTTTAGCTAAAACAGCTAATTTTTGATTTACCTATTGACTAATTTTTAAGAAAAAGTTATCTTAATAGAAGACTTAAAAATGCGGAGAATAAAGCTAAATGTTTAGCTGACTTGTGATGGGAAGAGGGGGTGCTACAGCTGTTTCGACAGCCTGTCCGGCTGTCCAGACCGTATATCCTGCGCAGAGCCACAGCAGATCGTAATGATGAGAAGGGAGAATGTATCTATGCGACGGCTAATCAAGCAAGGACTGTCCGCCCTCCTGGCGGTGGTCATGCTGCTGACACTTTGCCCCGCGCCGCCAACCAGGGCGGCAGATGAAACGGCTATAACGATCTTCCAGAGCAGTGATGGTCATGGGATCTCCACTGCGATGATCGATTCCCGAACATATGGGATCCAACATGCACCTGCTTCCTATGACACGGAAAATGGAAGGTTTCGTGTATTCTATGAGCTTCGAGATACAAGTGATACGAAAACTCAGCCTGCGCTGAATTTGGCTCTGAAAGATAAGAGCTGGGATTGGTATGACGCTCCATTTCCCGGTTCGGAAGTTGCAAGTGAAGGGAAATACTATATAGATTTTCCGTTGAAAGATATATCGAGCAGCGGAGATTTTGATATCAGTACTGGCCTAACGGAGATCGGCATTAAAGTTCCTAACTGGGACAGCAACAGCCATTGTACAGTCGATGTAGCCAGTATCCTTTACTACGCCAGCGAAACGGATGAAACGTCTGTAGAACTCGTCTCTGACCAGGGATGGGAACCTACACCTTATGCCAACAATACGGTCAGCAGTACAGGTGAAATTGCTGCGGTAAAGGAACACATCAACGAGAATGGCTATTTTGCTATTGAGTATCAAGCCGAAAAAGCGGCAAACCTGGCGTTGGTGCTTGAGCCGGACTGGACTACGGTACAGCCGCCGACAGATGGAAACGTGGAGATAAGCGCAGGCAGCTATTGCGCAAAGATCCCCCAGTCCAGTTGCGGTGCATATGATTTTACAAAACTTGAAAAAGTGGGGGTCCAGATCTGGGATAGCGGTGAAGGGATGTCCTCCAGTGTCAAGATCACAAAGATCACCTACAACTATCCTTCGGAAGGCGGCGAGGACCCTGGCCCTAGTCCTAGCGGCGGCATCCAGCAGGATACCTGGGTCCAAGCTGGAGACTATGCGGAAATACTTGTTCCGGGTGGATATGTTCGTGTTGAGTTCGCAGCAGCAGATGTTCCAGAGAATATAACACTGGTACTGCAAGGGAATGGAGATGGCTGGTGGGCACCGGTCTCCCCATCGGTGGCGAATGGAACAGTGCGCACAGGTAAAGTAGAAGGGCAAAGCGGTCTGTGCTATGCAGAGTTTGCATACAGCGACTGTTTAAAAAAGTGGAAAGAGGTAACGGGAGAAGCGGATCTTACGAATATGAGAAATATTCGTGCCCAAGTGGATAATAGCGACCTTCCTAAAGATATTTCCATCCAATACATCAAAAACGATCCAACACCGCCGCTTGAAGATGGTGTGCTGACTACAAACTGCGTTGCTATCGGCACTGCGGTCACTGCCAGCCTGGAGAGCGGTGCGGGCAGCACCTACCAATGGTATCGCGTAGTGGGCAACGCAACTGTCAAAGGGACGGCGATCTCCGGTGCAACGAGCGCATCCTACACCCCTACAAATGCCGACAAGGGCTTCTGGCTCTACTGTATGATCGATGATAGTATCGCAGCTGGCCCGGCGGCGGTGGTCGCGTCTAAGACGGCAAAGACTACGGGGATCTTCACCGGCTCGAAGGAGCTGAAAGAGGGAGAGGACAGCCAGCTCTGGGCGGATCCGTCCTCTAGCTCCTCCTTTAGCGCGGCTATGATCGTACCGGGCGGCTCCTTCCGTATGAAGTGCGATGGTGCCAATACGGGTATAAAGCTGGTCCTGCGTCCGGGCTGGGAAGAGGTCACCGGTACAGTGGATGGGGGCTATGTAGTCTTTTCTTTCGATGCTGTTGCCACAAAATGGGCACAGAATCTCGGCAACGTGAAGGAACTCTGCGTCAAGAACACCGGCAGCGCCACGGTCACGATCCAAGCCCTGGAATGGAGCGGGCCTGATATCGGCGTAGAGGAGGCTCCCTACCAGCCTACTGACAGCCTGCCCTTCGGGGGAAGTGCTTGGGAGAAGGACTGGATCACCAAGACCGTGACACAGGATGTGGAAAGGCGCCTGCTGACAGCCACCGTAGCGTATGATGGCGGCGAGTGGAGCGTAGCCCGGATGAAGACCCACTCCGATACCGGCTTTATCGTTGGCTCGAATAACATGGTCTCGCTGAACGTCTACATCGAGAAAGCTGCGATGGATGCCGGTAAGGGCGAGATGCTGTTCCAGATCGTCGATTGCAGCTCGGAGTATAAACTGAACACCTCCGGCGAGGAAAACACCGTTACCGTGGATGGCAGGGCGTACTACCGGACGGCGCTGAATATCCCCGTCACCTTCCCGGCGCAGTTCAACGATCTCATCCTGGCTATCCGGGGGAAAAACTCCAAATTCAATGGGACGATTCTGGTGGAGAACATTATCCTGCGGGAGAGCGAGGGAGAAAAAACTGTAGAAGTTGCGAAAAACGTACCGGTCACGGGCGGCACAGCTACAGTAACTGTTTCAAGCAACAAGCCCAGCGCTTTTTATGGCGATGCGGTGAAGGTGACGCTTGCACTGGATGCACAGCCCAGCGCGGATGTAAAAGTCAGCGCTACCCTCAATAACAAGGTCACAACAGAGGAAGTCACGATCCCCGCCGGTGACTTCAAGCAGGCGGCGGCCCGCTCCTCTAAATTTGTAGCGACAGCGGAACTGCCTGTTCCCTGCACCGTGGGCCAGGTCGATTCGATCAAGGTCACCACGAGCACAGCCATTGCGGGGATGACCCTGACAGAGCTGTCGATCGTCACCAAAAAACCCGTAGTGCCGCCCACTCCCAGCGGCGGTGGCGGCGGTGTACCGGCGCCGGACCTCTCCCAGATCACGGTCAAGCTGCCCCACACCTGGAGCTTCGACAGCCGCACGGACGGCTGGAAGTATGACAAGGGCTGGAACAACGACTACTCCGGCACGTCCAACACCCAGGCAGAGGCCCGCGGCGGCCGCCTGGCGGTGGAGGTGGACTACTCCAAGGACGGCGATAAGGGCTGGAGCCAGATCGCCATCACCCTGTGGCACGACTACGGCATGACCATCCAGTACGCCACCCACGCCTCCCTGGACCTCTATTACCAGCCGGAGAAGCTGGACGGCGCCCTGGCGATCAAGCTCTACTCCGGCGGCGCGGGCATCGACACCGAGGGGACTTTCCTCTGGGACGAGGCGGAGGACGTGAAGATCGGCCGGGAGACCTACCGCAAGGTCCCCGTCACCTTCCATTACTCCCCCATCGCCGCGGCCAAGGTCCAGGACATGGCCCTGTGCATCATAGGGCGCAACACCACCTATAAGGGCACCCTGCTGATCGACGACCTCACCATCGACGAGGCCTACGCCGGCAGCTATGTGACCTCCACCCGCCAGCCGAAAGCGGGCAACTCCACCCTGTCCCTCACGGGCCGCGCCCTGACCACCACCTCCGGTGAGCAGGCGGTCCTGCCCAGCCAGGTGGTCCTGGCCGACGGCAAGGCGGACGCCAGCGTCCGGGCCCTCTATGCCTATCTCCAGGCCATGGGGGAGAGCCAGGACGTCCTCTTCGGCCAGCAGTACAACTTCGGCAAGAAGGCCGGTTCCGCCGACCTCTCCGACAGCGATACCTATGATGTCGTAGGGGACTACGCCGCCGTGTTCGGCCTGGATACCCTGTCCCTCAGCGGCAGCGAGTTCACCGCCGATGAGTGCAACAAGCTCTACGGCACCAACTTCCCCTCCACGGCGGAGGGCCATGTGGTGGCGGCGGCCTATCTGACGAACCTGGCGATCAAGCGGGGCGCCATCGTCACCCTGTCCAGCCATATGCCCAACTTCTCCCAGGTCCAGCCCGCCTCCTCCAAGGGCGCGGCCACCTATGCCCGCTATGACTTCAGCGGCTATACCCCCAACGTCCTCTCCGGCGACACCGCCAACGAGATCCTCCCCGGCGGCAAGTACCACGCGGTCTTTACCGCCTACCTGGACATGATCGCCGACTACGCCAAGCGGGTCAAGGGCGCGGTGCTGTTCCGGCCCTTCCATGAGAACACCGGCAGCTGGTTCTGGTGGGGCAAGGCCTTCTGTGATGCGGAGACCTATAAGAACATCTACCGCTACACGGTGGAGTACCTCCGGGACGAGAAGGGCGTCCACAACCTCCTGTATGTCTACGGCCCCGGCAGTGAGGCGGAGACCCAGGCGGACTACGCCGAGCGCTATCCCGGCGACAGCTGGGTAGACATGGTGGGCTTCGATATGTACAACACCGCCCCCGACCCCAACAGCGGCTGGATGGCCTCCTTTGAGAAGGAGTTGGCCCTGGTGTCCCAGTTCGCCCAGGACCACGGCAAGCTGGTGGCCGTGACGGAGACCGGCGCGGCCAATGCCACTGTGAAGGGCGACAGCCAGACCGCCCTCCTGCGGACCGGCAACAAGGACCTGGATTGGTATAGACGCATCCAGGAGATCGTGTCCAAGTCCCCGGCCTCCTATCTGCTGGTGTGGGCCAACTTCGGCCAGTCCAACGGGTTCTACACCCCCTATGTCATCCGCACCAGCGGCAGCCGCCTCTACGGCCACGAGATGATGGACCACTTCATCGACTACTACAACGACAGCCGCAGCATCTTCGCCAGCGACCAGAAGGAGGTCCTGACCAAGATCGCCGGCGTGACGGCCAAGGCGGCCTCTGTCCAGGCGGAGGGCTACATCACCGCCCCGGTCTCCGGCCGGCGGATCCTGGAGGCCACCGTCTTCACGGCACGGGTCACCAACGCCAAGGGTGCGGCGGTCCAGTTCGTCCTTCACAGCGGGGACAAGACCGTCACCCTGACGGCCAAGTCCGCCGGCGGCGCGGCCTACACCGCCCAGCTGAGCAAGGCGGACCTGGAGAGCCTGGGCGAATGCGCCGACGGCAGCGCGGAGCTGCTGGTAGGCGGCAAGAGCCAGCAGACCATCCGCCTGCTGTTCAACATCGCCGAGCCGGCCCTGGAGCGAAAGACAGCGGACAGCTTCGACACCTACTACGGCGTGGACGCCCTGCTGAACAAGACCTGGACGGTGAACAGCGGCACAGGCTGCTCCCTCACCGCTTCGCTGGACCAGACAGTGAAGGACGCGGGCACGGCCCTGCGCCTAAGCTACTCCTTGGTCAAGGATGGCTATGCCGGCGTCTCCCGGAGCCGGGAGACCGACTGGTCCGGCTGCAATGCCCTCCGGCTCTGGACCGTCCCCGACGGGAAGGGCCAGAAGGTGGTGGTCCAGATCACCGCCAACGGCCAGATCTACGAGGCCTATCTGGACCGGTACGATGCCTATCGGACCGCTTCGGAGCCCCTTCTGGTGACCATCCCCTTCGCCGAGTTTGTCCAGCGGGACGCCGAGGGCCAGCCCAAGGGCGGCCTGGTACGGGACTGCAAGAAGATCTCCGGCGTGGGGCTGTGGGTGAACGCAGTAGGCAGCGCCCCGGTCTCCGGTACCCTCTGGTATGACAGCATCGCCGCCATCGAGAACGGCCCCAGCCAGGTCACCATCGTCCCGGCAGGGGGACGGTTCAAGGATGTGCCGGCTACGGCCTGGTACTTTGCCGCCGTGGAGTACGCGGCGGAGCATCAGCTGATGTCCGGCGTGGGCAGCGGCCTCTTCGCTCCTGACAACACCATGACTCGGGCCATGATGGTCCAGGTCCTCTACAACATGGCCGGCCGTCCGGCTGTGTCCGCCGGCGCCTCCTTCCAGGATGTGGCCAAGGACGCCTGGTACGCCGATGCCGTGGCCTGGGCCTCCTCGAAGGGCATCGTCACCGGCTACTCCGCCGCCACCTTTGGTCCCGAGGACCAAGTGACCCGGGAGCAGATGGCCGTGATGCTCTGGAAGTACGCCAAGTCCAAGGGCGTCCTGGTGTCCGCGGAGGCGGATCTCAGCGGCTTTGCCGATGCAGGCAGCATCAGCGCCTGGGCACTGGAGGCGGTCCGGTGGGCCAACGGCGAGGGCCTGCTGAACGGCGTGGGCAATAAGTCCCTGGCCCCCGGCGGCAGCGCCACAAGGGCCCAGCTGGCCACCATCCTCATGCGTTACCAGCAGAAGGGCTGACAGCTCAGGGGGGAAGGGGCAGTCCCTTCCCCCCATTTTATAAGGACTGAACAGATCAGGAGGATACGATCATGAAGCGATGGACCCAAAAGCTGGCCGCGGTGCTGCTGATGGCGGCCCTGGCGGTCGGGATGGTGGCCTTTGCCGCCGCCCCCCAGCCCACCCGGCTGTCCGGCCTGGAGGAGCGGGGGAGCTGGTACTTTGCCGCCGGCTGGGAGTACAACTACTCCGGCGCCTCCGCCGTCACCCAGGACAACGGCATGGTCAAGATCACAGTGGATTTCAGCAATGACGCGGACAAGGGCTACAGCAAGATGTCCTTTTCCTGCTGGAGCGACGAGCCGGTCACCTTCAAGAACGTCACCCAGGTGGCCTTCGACCTCTACTTTGACGCAGCCGGCATGACCCAGGGCCGTCTGCGCATGGCGGTCAACAGCGAGGCCCTGAACGTGGACGACTACGACCTGGACCTGGACCAGGCGGAGACCGTGGCGGGCACCCTGAAGAAGCTGCCGGTGGTCATGCCCTGCGAGAACGCCTACGGCGCGGCCCAGAGCATCACCTTCAGTGTTATCGGCCTCAACACCGACTACGCCGGGGACCTGTGGCTGGATGGGATCCGGTTCATCCCCGCCGGGGAGAATGACGTCTATGTGGACGCCAAGGTGGCCCCCGCCACCAGGACCGCCCTCAGCGGCTCCACCGCCGCCCTGCTGGTCAACAAGGACCGGGCCGACTACGCCGGGACCGTCCAGCTGGCAGATCCCAAAGCCGATGCGGCCACGGTGGCCCTGTACCAGTATCTAAAGGCCGTGGGCCAGTCCGGGGCCGCTCTCTATGGCCATATGGAGGACACGGTCCTTAAAGCCGGCTCCTCCGCCCTCTCTCCCTCCGACACCCTGGACCTGACCGGCTCCCTGGCCGCCATCAACGGCCTGGACTGCGGCGGGCTCTTCAGCGGTTTCGCCTCCAAGTACAACAGCCGCCACAGCGACTACATCCCCGACACCACCGAGGGCAACATCCGGGCGGCGGCGCTGCTGTCCAACGAGGCGATCGACGGCGGGGCCATCATGACCCTGTCCTGCCATATGCCCAACTTCGCCTTTGCTGCCGTCAAGGACCCCAACGCCCCCAAGACCTACGACCGCTACGACTACTCCATCGCCGACTCCTATAACCTCAGCGGCGACTGCATGAATCAGATCCTCCCCGGTGGGGCCTTCCACCCCCAGTTCACTGCCTTCCTGGACCTGATCGCCGAGTATGCCCAGCAGGTGAAGGGCCCCATCCTCTTCCGGCCCTTCCATGAGAACACCGGCAGCTGGTTCTGGTGGGGCAAGGCCTTCTGTGACCAGGAGACCTATAAGAGCGTGTTCCGCTATACGGTGGAGTACCTCCGGGACGAGAAGGGCATCCACAATATGCTCTACCTCTACGGCCCCGGCTCCGAGGCCGCTACCCTGGCCGAGTACGCCGAGCGCTATCCGGGTGATGCCTTCGTGGATATGGTGGGCTTCGACACCTACGATGACTCCGCCTCCGCGGGCCCCAATTACACCTTCCAGCGCAACTTTGAGGCGGTGGTCGAGCTGACGGACCAGTTCGCCAAGGAGCACGGCAAGCTCTTCGCCGTCACCGAGACCGGCATCACCAACAGCGCCATGAAAAAGACCGGCAACCAGCGGCCGGAGTGGTTCACCGAGATCCTGGATATCATCACCAAGCCGGCGTACGACTGCGCCTACTTCATGGTTTGGAGCAACTACGATGCCAAGAGCAACTACTATTCCCCCTATGTGGTCTACCAGACCAAGGAGGGCGTCCGCCACGGCCACGAGCTGATGGACCCCTTCCTTCGGTTCTACAACGATGAGCGCTCCATCTTTGCCGCGGACCAGAAGGAGGTCCTCGCCCGCCTGCCGGAGGCCCCTGTCCGCCTGGGCTGGGACGCTACCGGTTACTTCCTGGCCCCTAACGGCGGTTCCCGCATCCTAGAGCCGGTGACCGTCACGGCGCGGGTGAGCGCGGGGGTCCAGAACGTCTCCGTCACCGCTGCCGGCAACGGGAAAGAAGTCCCCCTGGAGACCAAGCAGACCGGTCTGGACGTGACCGCCGTCCTGACACAGGAGGCGTTGGACCGGCTGGGGGAGGCCGCTGACGGCCGGATCCGCCTCCAGGCCGGGGGCGATACCCTGGCGGAGATCACAGCCATCTTCAACATCGCTCCCAAGCCCGTGGACCCCCATCTGGTGGATGACTTCGAGGGCTACTACGGCGCTGACGCCATGCTCTCCACCGCCTGGGCCACCAACAAGGCCTCCGGCTGCACCATCGACCTGACGCTGGACCAGGCCCAAGCCCAGGAGGGCTACAGCATGAAGTTCAGCTACATGGAGGTCTCCGGCGGCTATGCCGGCGCCACGATCAACAAGGAGGTGGACTGGTCCGACCGGGACGCCCTCCAGTTCTGGACCATCCCCGATGGGAAGCGGCAAAAGACCGTGGTCCAGCTCCAGGCCAACGACACCTGCTACGAGGTCTACCTGGAGCGGTACGATGCTTACAACGCCCGGGCCGGCCAGCCCACACTGGTGACCATCCCCTTCGCCGAGTTCGTCCAGCGGGACACCCCCGGCAACCCCAAGGGCGGCCTGCCGTCGGACAGCGCCAAGGTCTCCAGCTTTGGCCTGTGGGTCAACGCGGTGGAGAACGACGCTTTCCAGAACGGCAGCGTCAGCGGCACGATCTGGTATGACGGCATCACCGCCGTCACCGCCGGCCTCAGCGCTCCGGCCTTCACCGATGCCGGCAGCGCCGCTCCCAGCGTCCCCACCACCAAGGGGGGCTCTGCCGTAAGCGCCTGGGCCTTGGAGCGGGTCAATGCCGCTGAGGAGGCCGGCCTGGTCCCCGATGTCCTGGCGGGACGGTCCCTCACCGGGACCATCACCCGCGCCCAGTTCGCCGCGGTGGCGGTGCGGCTCTATGAGGTCATGGGCGGGGAGGACGCTGCCGCCGCCGGGGAGGGCCCCTTCTCTGATACCGACGATCCCGCCGTCCTCACGGCCTATCACCTGGGCCTGGTCAAGGGGATGGGCGATGGGCGGTTCGCCCCGGCGGACCCGGTGACCAGGGAGCAGGCGGCCCAGATGCTCGCCGCCGTCTATACCAAGCTGGGCGGGACCATCCCCGCCGCCGCCACGACCTTTGCCGATGACGGCGCGGTCTCCGGCTGGGCCAGGGACGCGGTGGCCTTCATGTCGGCGCAGAAGATCGTCAACGGCGTAGGGGGCGGCCGGTTCGACCCCAAGGGCAGCGCCACCTGCGAGCAGGCGGTGATCATCGCCCTGGGGATGCTCCAGAAGCTGGGGTAAAAGATAGAATAAAAGGCAAGTAGGGGCCGATATGCCCCTACTTACCTTTTTAAGTAAACAATTCTTTCATAAAGCCTTTCAAAGGGGCTAATTTGATATGCTCCCAGTCAAAGGCACCTGCTCTCGCAGCTTCACCTAATTTAAGAGAGACATACTCATCTGTGACAGACAGATAGGTATGCAGCTCCGTTTTGAATCTTCTTGGGAAGTCTCGAATGCCTTGGTCCTGCAATCGGTACAGGAATGCATCGATCTCATCAAAGATAGGAGGATCTGGGGGCTCTTTCAAGATCTTGCAACACAAATTCTCTAATGTACCCTCTGTAGGCGCTGTATCGCAGGTGGGGAACAGTAGGAACCCGACCTTGGGCACACCATCTTCCACGATGCCAGGCCCCAGAGGGGCAGGAAGATCACTTTTTTGCAGTGCGGATATGATCTGCTGGACTGCGCCTGTGGAGTCCCTCTCGGCATCGCGGATGATCAGCAGCGACTGCACCATCTCATATCCAGGCGTGAGTTTGAAGAGTGCCAGCTTTTGGTGAAGGTCTTGGATGCCGCCAAAATCGAATACCTGAACATCGCGGGAAAAAACAGGATCTTCAGAGAGCGCGGCGCTGTTGAGATACCAGATCATGAATAGCTTTGCGTCCAATCCCTCGCAAAGGATCACAAAAGGATGCCTGATCTTCTCTTTTTCTGAAGCCATCAGCGTACCTCCATATTCATAGAGATCGCGGAATCCAACAGTTCACCGGAATATCGATGCGCAAGGGTATTTTGGCCATCCCGGCTGATTCGGTAGTAGCAAAAGTCTTGCGCCCTACCGGCCTTCCTGATTCCCTCGACAGCGCCTACGATACATTCGTAACTATGCGTGCTCGCGATCACTTGGCAGCGGCCTTCCCGAGCAGTGCGTGCGATCGTCTCCCACAGCGCAGTATACATGGAGTAGTGGAGGCCGGAATCGATCTCATCGATCAGAATCACGGAGTCGGGGTTTGCGACGATCGACAGGATGATAAAGAGCAACCGGTTCAGCCCATCGCCCGCCAGACCTAATGGCAGCAATTTGCTGCCTAGCTTGACATATAGCTGGATCTGACCACCCTTTGGAATGATAGAGATATCCGATACTGCTGGATCGAGAATCTGAAGAGCTTGAATGATCTGCTCCTTTTTTCCGTCTAGTTCCAGCTTGCCGATCCATTCCGCGACTATAGTATCGTTTCTGACAGCCATAGGGGAGATGAACTGGGTAAAGGGCATCTCTTTTATATGATTCCCTGGCTCTGTAGTCTCAATGTTCCTTAATACCCCGGAGGGGCCGGCAACGAAGTGTCCGTCCTCTTGGTATGGACCAAACATGTATTTGAATTTTAACGTGTAGGAATTTTTAGCGGAGGATACGAACTGGTTGAATAGGTCTTGGGGGGTATCCGCGATATCTGTCGGGACAAAGGAAGTATCCATCATGTAGCTAAGGTCTGTTTGGGTACCATCGAGCTTGAGGGAGATACGCAGGCCGTTTTTTACATCTAAATTGTAGAAGGCCGGCTCCCAGAAAGCGGTAGTCTCCCCAGATAAGGGCATTTTTCTAAAATTATTGATCTTAGCAAAGGAATCCGGGGCGGCATGATCGAAATATAAGAACAGTCCCTCTAAAATAGAGCTTTTCCCCGCATTGTTTTTCCCTGATAATACGGTGAGCGGCTGAATATCATCTAGCTTCAGATCCTTGAAACCGCGAAAGTTCTTCAATTCCATGCTTTCGACCATAGGATCACACCTCCAAGCAGATAATACCAGATAGAGCCAAGGTGCTGTGACCTTGGCTCTATCCTTGGCTATATCGCAGATATATCCTGTATAAAAAAGTCTATACCTGCGACCTTTTGGTGACCCGTCGGGGATTCGAACCCCGGACCCACTGCTTAAAAGGCAGTTGCTCTGCCGACTGAGCTAACGAGTCGAATGGCAGGGATGGCAGGATTCGAACCTACGGATGTCGGAGTCAAAGTCCGATGCCTTACCACTTGGCTACACCCCCGTATAAAGAAGGGGCCCGGGGCCGGGAATCTCTTCCCGATCCCGAGCGCGCCTGTCTTTGGGGTGGGTAATGGGACTCGAACCCACGACACCCGGAACCACAATCCGGTGCTACTACCAACTGAGCTATACCCACCACATATGAACACTGGGGCCTGCCGACGGCGGCCTGACAAATGGCACGCCTGAAGGGATTCGAACCCCTGGCCCACTGCTTAGAAGGCAGTTGCTCTATCCGACTGAGCTACAGGCGCGTATCCCTATCCCGTCCGGGGGTCAAGTGGAGCGGGTGACGGGAATCGAACCCGCATCCCCAGCTTGGAAGGCTGGTGCCCTGGCCATTGTGCTACACCCGCATACGCCCTCCGCCGCGATCCGCCAGCTCAAGTATAATAGCATGGCCCGCCGTCCTTGTCAAGCTGTTTTTCGCAGATTCCCCGAAAATTTTGGGCATTGCGATAGATGTGGGGTAGAGACGGCCGGACCGGGGGGCCTGCGCATTTTCGAGGGCGGGGACCTCTTGACAATAGGAGACGATCTTGCTAAGATCGTCAAGGATATGGACCGGCCTGTTCTGCCGCCGGTACAAGATAGGAGGATAGAGACCATGCCCATCGAGAACTTTGCGATCTTCGATATCGACGGGACGCTCCACAAGACGGAGGTCATGTCCCTGGCGGCCTATGAGGTGGTCATGAGGGAGTATGGCCGCCCTGTGCCGGACAGGGAGACCCTCTTCTCCACCTACGGGGCCAATACCGAGACCATCCTGCACATCCTGGGGATCGAGGCGGCCTTCGCCCAGGACTTTATTGACCGCATCACCCAGGAGGAGGGGCGGCAGATGGCCCGAATCGGCGAGTGCTACGAGGGCGTCCTGCCCGCGCTCCGCCGTCTGGCTGCGGAAGGCGTCACCCTGGGCATCTGCTCCATGTGCAGCGAGCCCTATATGCAGGTCTTTCTGGACTGCTTCGGCCTGCGGGAGCTGGTCCCCTTCTGCCGCAACGAGTCGGCGGGCACGGACAAGCGGCTGGTCCTCCGGGAGATGGTGGAGACCTACCGGCCCCGGCGGGCGGTCATGGTGGGGGACCGGGCCTACGACAAGGCCGCCGCAGCCTACAGCGGTATCCCCTTCGTGGGCTGTACATATGGCTACGCCCCGGAGGAGGTCTCCGATGCGCCTATTTTGGCCGCCAGCGGTGCGGAGCTGTATAGTGCTGTCCGGCAGGCCCTGGACGCCCAAAGGCCCTAGGGCCCCATAAAAGCAGATCCCCCAGACGCTGTCTGGGGGATGTTCGTTTGGATCGCATGGCAAGATCAGGTTGCCAAGGCAGATCGATAGGTGTATAATAGAGCCTGATGTTGTGGATAAGGGCTGTCAGCTATCTTCCGTATCATCATCGAATGAGTAGTCGTTCAATTCTGGGTAATCAAGAAATTCTGCCAGTGTCATATTGAAGGCGATAGCGATCTTATGCAATGTGCGGATCGTAGGATTAGCAGAAGCTCCGCATACTAAGTTGTAAATAGTAGATTGTCTGACGCCGCTCATCTCAGCAAGCTTATTGATCGTAATACCCCGCTTTTCGCACAACAAAAGTATCCTGTTCAAAATGATATTCGAGTAATTAGCGTTCATAATATCCTTCTGCTATCGTGAAATGATCGTACTCTGGAGTGTATTGTTTTCATGATAGCAGTAAAAAATCCGCTAATTAACTATGTATAGTTTACCGAAGATGATTTTACACATTGAACGGAGGGTATCATATGGCATCAAACACATTTTGCGCCATCACGGGCCACCGGCCCAAAAGCTTTCCCTGGGGATACGACGAGACTACCCAGGACTGCGTGCTGCTGAAACAGATCCTGGCAGAACAGATTGGAGCGCTGGCGGACAGGGGCGTGACGGACTTCCTCTCCGGCATGGCCATGGGGGTGGACCTCTGGGCGGCACAGATCGTCCTGGACCTCCAAAAGAGCGTCCCCGCCGTAAAGCTCCGCTGCGTCCTGCCCTGCGAGGGGCAGGAGAGCGGATGGCCCGCCCCGGCTCAGGAGCAATACAACTCCCTTTTGCAGCAGGCCGATGAAGTGATCTATGTGAATAGGGCGTATCACAAGGACTGTATGCTGGAGCGCAACCGCTATCTGGTGGATAACGCCGCCATCCTGCTGGCGGTCTATGGCGGGACCCGCCGGAGCGGGACAGGCATGACGGTGCGGTACGCGAAAAAGCAGGGGAGGGAGATCATCGTGATCGATCCCGCGGCCAGGAGCATCACACATATAGGAGAAGCATGATGGAGAATTATGTATATGAGAAAGCATATCCCATAAGGGAGGAATTGGAGGCGGCGGTCCGCTCTGACGATAAGGAAGAGGTCGCAGAGTACCTGCGGCGGTGCAGGCGCTCCAAGCGAAAGACGGCCCATCTGGTCATCCCGCCGACCCCGCAGATCTTCGAGCGGCTGATTGCGGACTGTGAGATGCTCGTAAAAGAGTTTTGCGGAAAGATACGGGCGACGATCGACTATTCAGCCTTCAGCGCCACCATCGAGCTGTGGTGCGACTATGTCGAGTTCCGAGACGACGAATTTTTGTGTATCCTGCAAAGGGTCGCTTTTTATGCAACGACGATACGCATCTCGCCCCTCGTAACAGGTACACTGCACATTTGGATAGACATACCATACTTTTTCCCGCTGCCAGAAGCAAAAGACCTGCGCTGACGCTCCACCGCGGCCTTCCCTGGGGGATAGGGGAAGGGGGTGGAGACGTTCAGCGCAGGAGCTGTCGTTCTGTCTATCTTGCGGGGCCACGGGAGCTTAGGGACGAGGTCCGTTCCCGCTTTGATGCTCTATCTCTTTTTCTTCTTATCACTGAGCCGGCGCAGCCAGAGGAAGATCCCTGCCAGCAGCGCCACGACACCCAGACTCAGAAAAGAGCTGATGGAGGAGAGCAGGCCGTAGGACAGGAAGGGGAGGCCCTCCAAGGTGAAATTCTGCGTGATCTGTACGCCTTCCTCCGTCACTGTGCGGGTGAACATGCTGTTTTGCAGCGCACAGAGTCCGAACTCCGCCAGCGCCAGCACGGCCCCCAGGGCATAGAGCAGGCGCAGGGGCCTCTGGACCCGCTGCTGGTCCTCCTCGGCCAGGTCCATAAAGCGGTACATCTGCCCGGAACCCTTGATGGCTACATATAAAAGATATAGGCCGATGACGAGCTGGAAGGAGTCCAGAAACGAATTTGGCATAGCGCTCCCTTTCTTATATGAAACGGTACATGACCTTGACTGCGTCGGTGGGGGTAGTCAGCAGGTCGAAGCCACGTTTCGCCTCCGCCGCGGGCAGTTCATAGTTGATAAGTTTTTCATACAGGGGCTCTTGGGATGCCAGCTGCGCGGCGATCTGGAAGTCCTTGAAGCGGTATACCCGGGTGAACTGGATCGAGAACTCCTTGAACATCCCCTTCTGGTAATTCACTGCCGGCGGCTTCTTATACCCGGCCACGATCGTGATCCGGCCCCGGATCTTCACCACATCCGGCAGGATGTCCGCAACGGATTGATGGCCGGCGCAGTCGAACACATGGTCATAGCCGTTGCCGCCGGTCTCCTCCATCAGCCGCTCCAGCAGATGCTCATCGCTCTGGAAGCAGCGGAAGCCCAGTTCCTCCGCGAGCTTCAGCCGGACCGGGTTCGGCTCACAGACAGTGACGGAGGAGGCGCCAGACCGCCGCAGGGTGATGGCGGTAGCCAGGCCGATGGCCCCTGCGCCGAACACCAGAGCGTGGTCGCCGGGCAGGAATGCCGCCATGCGCACCGCGTGGACCGTCACCGCGATGGGCTCGATGAAAGCGCCCAGCTTGGGGGATACCCCCTGGGGCACAGGGACGATCATGGGGATAGGCGCGATGGCATATTCCGCCATGCCGCCGTCACAGTCGATGCCCAGCAGGCCCAGCGTGCGGCAGACATGGCTGTTGCCCTCCCGGCAGGGGGCACAGGTCCCGCAGGAGAGGAGGGGGTCCACCGTGACGAGGGTCCCCTTGGGTAGACCAGGGATATCCTGCTCTAAGTAGCCGGAAAATTCATGGCCCATCACCAGGGGGGCCTTGGCCCGGGGGTGAGCGCCTAAGTAGATGGTCAGGTCGCTGCCGCAGATGCCCGCGTGGGACACCTTGATGAGCGCCCAGTCCTCTGGAGCCTGGGGGACCGGCTTGTCCCACAGCTCCACCTGGTTTTGTCCGGTAAAAACGATCGCCTGCATACTATCCTTTTTCCTTTCTTTAGTTTACCCGGTTCTTCAGCGGCTGGCCCGTCAGGTAGCGGGCCGCTTCCTCGGCCGTCTTGGTCTTCAGATCGGAGGAAGCCTCCTCAGAATACCAGGCGATATGGGGGGTCAGGATGATATTTTTTGCGGTCCGCAGGGGACTATCGGCCTCCAGCGGCTCCTGGGCGGTGACATCGATGCCGGCGCCGGCGATGATCCCGGCGTTGAGAGCTTGGGCCAGCGCCGCCTCGTCGATGATCCCGCCTCGGGACACATTGATCAGGAAAGCGGTGGGCTTCATCATCCTGAGCCGCTCCGCGTCGATCAGATGGCGGGAGGTCTCCAGATTGCTGTGGATCGAGATCACATCGCTCTCCCGCAGCAGGGTGCCCAGCTCCACCCGCTCCACAAAGTCCGGGCCCCGGCGGGCCTGGTCGATGTCGCAGCCCAAGATCCGTCCCCCAAAGGGGCGCACCAGCTCCGCGAAGCAGCTGCCGATCCGTCCCAGGCCGATGATACCCACAGTGGTCTCCCGGCCCCGTTTGATCGGTACGCCCGCGCCGTAGTCCCAGCCGCCGGACCGGACCTGCGCGTCCATCTGGACGATCTTCCGGGTCAGCGCCATCATCAGCGCCAGGGCATGGCTGGCCACCTCCTGGATGCCGTAATCCGGCACATTGCACACGGCGACGCCGTGGCGGGCGGCAGCGGCCAGGTCGATATTGTTGACCCCCACGCCGTAGCGGACCACCAGCTCCAGCTCCGGCAGTCCGGCAAAGACTTTCTCCGTAAAGGGGGCGTACTGGTTGAGCACCGCCGGATACCCCGGCAGATCCCGAATCAGGTCCTCCTCCGTCTGGCATTGGAACTGGACCATCGTCAAGCCATATTTTTCACAGACCGCCTGTTCCTCGTACATATGGAGATGGTCACAGTCACTGACCGCGATCACGTTCCTTTTCACAACAGCTCCTCCATTCTCCGCGCTCTCCGGCGCGCTCTTATCGCTGGATACGCCCAGCCCCGCCGTCCCGGAGCAGCGCTTCCACTTCCTCCGGGTAGGACAGACCAAAGTCCTGCTCCATCGTCTGCTTCAGACAGCTGGCCGCTGCGGCGAAGTCCACCGTGTGCTGCGGGTCGTAGCCCTGGATCATGCCGTAGAGCAGGCCGGCCGAGAAGGCGTCGCCGCCGCCTACCCGGTCCACCAGATGGATGGCATACTCCCTAGACCGGAACACCTGGCCGTCTTGGTAGAGCATCCCGCTCCAGATATTGTCTGAGGCAGATAGACTCTGGCGGAGGGTGAAGGCCACGGCTTTGAAGCTGTAGCGGCCGGTCAATACCGCCGCCACCTCCTCGTAGGCCGCCTTATCCAGCTGCCCGCGGCTCACATCCGTATTTTGCGGCTTCACGCCCAGCAGCTTCTCAGGATCCTCCTCATTGCCGATGAGGATATCCACCTCCAAAAATACGCTCCCAGTCCAGATCTCCCGGCTGGGTCGTGGCCAGAGAAGTAAATTTTCGGTCATAGACCAGGCGGGACGGCCGCTGGGAGGCGCCCTTTTCCAGGTAGTAGACTCCGATTCGGTCGCCGCCTAGGACGACATGATCCACCCCCACCCGGTAGCGGCGGAGATTGTTCAGGGCACAGTCGGTGACCAGATTGTCCGGCAGCCGGGTGACGAACTGGGTGTCCACCCCGAACAAGGCCAGGCTGACCAGCGTATTGGCCTCCGCGCCGGTATAGTTCACGTCAAAGTGATCCGCCTGCATCAGCCGCTGGTAGCCGGGCGGACTGAGATGGACCAGCAGGTCCCCGAATCCAATGACCCGGCTCACGACCTGGCCTCCTGCACGATGGCGGCAAAGCGCCTCGCCCGCTCTGTCAGGCCGGACCAGTCCTTTGCCTGGAGCAGTGCCTTGTCACACAGCGCGCCGCCCAGTCCCGCGCCGCAGCAGCCGGCCCGGAGCATGGCGCCGAAATTCTCCAGCGTCACCCCGCCGGTAGCCAGCAGCTGGATATGGCCCAAGGGCCCTCTGATCTCTCGGATATACCGCTCTCCCAGGGCGCCGGCGGGAAAGAGCTTGACGATATCCGCTCCGGCATAGTGGGCGGCGGCGATCTCCGAGGGGGTCATAGCCCCAGGGATGGACACCATACCCAGCTCCTTTGTCCGCCGGATCACGGTCAGGTCCGTGCTGGGGGAGATGATGAACGTTCCGCCGGCGGCACGGGCCGCCTCCGCCTGCTCCACGGTCAGCACAGTCCCCGCGCCAAAGTCCATCTCCGGGAAGCGGCCGCACAGGTCACAGATCGCCTCGGCTGTCCGCTGGACGCCGCCGGCGTCCGATTGGTCGAAGGTGACCTCCAGCTGCCGGATCCCGCCTTCCGCCAGGGCCTCTGTCAGGCGGCGCAGGTCGTCCTGATAGATCTTCCGGCAGATCGCGATGATACCGCTGGAGAGGATGCGCTCCTTCAGCTGCTCTGCCATAACGAGCCTCCTTATCCTTTATCGTGAAACGGTGTTTCGTATCGTGGAATATTTTGTGAGCATCATTATATACCCCGCCGCAAGGATCGTCAACCGGACACAGACATATTTGGCGGACAGCACAAAAGATCCGGCAAACCCCTGGTAGGTTCGCCGGATCTGTCCCTATTTCTCCTGCCCCAAACGGGGGGGCTCGGTGTAGCCCATCCGTTTGGACAACTCTATAGATGCCTCCTGCAGCTCCGTAAAGATCTCTTCCTCCGTGTATGTGTCCAAAAGCCCCCGGCTGGATACGCTCATGGCCGCCATCACCTTCCGGGTATAGTCGTAGATGGGGACGGCCACGCACTCGATATCCGGGTCCCGCTCATCTCTGTCCACGGCGTAGCCCCGGGCCCGGACCACTTCCATCTCCTCCCGAAAGGCCTCATAGGAGGTGATGGTGTTGGGGGTGTAACGCTCATAGGTCAGCTGCCGGGCGATGTACTCGAACTCCGCCTCCGGGAGGGCAGCCATCAGCACCTTGCCCAGGCCCGTGCAGTGCAGGGGCTCCCGCTTGCCGATCTGAGTGTAGAGGCGGAGGCTGTTGAACTGCTCGGCCCGCTCCAGATAGGTGACCTCGTTGTTCTCCAGGATCCCCAGATAGGAGGTGGCCCCGAACCGGGTGGCCAATTTGTGCATCAGGGGCGTCGCCTCCGTTTTCAAAATGATCTTGTTCAGATAGATGCTGGCGATCTCCACGAATTTGTGGCCAAGGAAATAGGTGCTGGTCTCCCGGTCCTTCTCCACATAGTGCCTGGCGGCATAGGTGGAGAGGATGCGGTGGATCGTGCTTTTAGGCAGCTGGGAGGCGGCGGAGAGCTCCGCGATGGTACACCCGCCCTCGCTGGTCGCCAGCAGCTCGATCAGATCCAGCGCCCGGTCCAATACTTGTACACGAGAAGTATTCATCCCACTTACACGCTCCATCCCCCAAATGTTACGATGATTATACCGTATCCGGCAAAGGATTTCAACCATTCATTTCACATTGCGGAACTGACAGGACGCTTTTTTCCCTGCTCGCCGCGGAATAAACAATTCCTTTCCCTATAAACTGTATAGATCCCACAAAGCGACAGAATTTTTTGCAATAGTTATTGACAGTATGCCTCCCTATGGAGTACAATGGTTCCACACAAAAGAACGAAATTCCACATTGTGAAACGACTGCGGCCTGCCTTTCCGGCATCAAGGGGATCGTCATTCCCTTTTTGTAAAAAATTTTTTCACGGGAGGATGTTATGAAAAGAATTCTTGCGCTGCTTGTGACCCTGGCTATGGTGTTTGCCCTGGCCGCCTGTAACAACGATTCCAGCGGCAACAAGGACGGTGATGTCGAGACCATCAAGATCGGTGTGGTGTGCCCCATCTCCGGCAACTCCGCCATTGCCGGCAAGTACATCACCCACGGCGTCGAGGTCATCGAGAATGAGCTCGGCGGCAAGATCGAGATCAAAGGCAAAGAGTACGATATCGAGTTCATCTACATGGACAATGAGGCCAGCGAGGAAAAGACTACCAACGTCTTCCAGAAGCTGATCGAGGAGGAGAAGGTCATCGCCATCGTGGGCCCGGATATGTCCAAATGCGCCCTGGCCGCCGGCCCCATCGCCCAGAATGCCAAGTGCCCCGTCGTGGCCACCTTTGCGACCAACACCGCTGTCACTGAGGTGGGCGACTATATCTTCCGCGCCTGCTTCATCGATCCCTTCCAGGGCCAGATGGCCGCGCAGTACATCTGGGACAGCGGCTATAAGACCACCGCGATCATGTTCAATAACGCCGACGCCTACGCCACCGGTCTGACCGATGCCTTTAAGGAGGTCTACACCTCCCTGGGCGGCACCGTGGTGGCTGTGGAGGAGTACTCCGGCTCCGACGTG
Source organism: uncultured Clostridia bacterium (assembly GCA_947173485.1). GTDB lineage: Bacteria > Bacillota > Clostridia > Oscillospirales > Oscillospiraceae > CAMWFH01. Next base: position 91,248 of record CAMWFH010000005.1, read on the forward strand.
AAGGACTACAATGTCCAGCTGACCAAGTTGGCCGCCGCTGATCCCGAGTGCGTGTTCTTCCCCAACCTGCTGGGCGAGCTGGGCCTCCAGATCCAGCAGGCCCGCGGTGTGGGCATCACCTGCCCCATCGTCTGCGGCGATTCCGCTGATACCCCTGAGGTCGGCGAGGTGGCTGGCCCCGCGGTGAAGGACGTTGCCTATGTGTCCGCCTTCTCCGCCGAGTCCACCGCGCCTGTAGCTGTGGAGTTCGTTGAGAAGTATACTGCCCTCCACAATGGCGAGAGCCCCAACTCCAACGCGGAGCTGGCTTATGAGGCCACTCAGATGGTCCTCTACGCCCTCCAGAACGCTGACAGCCTCACCCGTGAGAGCGTCCGCAATGCCCTGGCCAATATCAACGGCCTGGAGCTGCCCTCCGGCGCTATGACCATGGGCGACGACCGCAACCCCATCAAGGGCGGTGTCGTGATGCAGTATGACGCTGACGGTGTGTCCCACTTCGTGTCCTCCGTCAACCCCAGCTGATCGAAGGACCCACAATTTACAGCAGCACCGTTCAAAATTGGCATAACGGAATGTGCCGGCTGCGTTTCGTGCCAGCCGGCACATTCCTTATCTACCACCGATAGGAGGCGTTTCAGTGGCTACGATCCTGCAATATCTGGTCTATGGCCTGCAGCTGGGCAGCGTGTATGCCCTGCTGGCTCTGGGCTACACGATGGTCTACGGTATCGTTGGCATGATCAACTTTGCTCATGGCGATTTCCTGATGATCGGCGCGATGGGTACATATTTTATCGCGAAGCTCTTTGAGGGGCAGCGGATAGATGGGACCTACCCCATGCTGATCGTGGGAGTCATCATCCTCATCGCCATGCTGGGCACCGGCGGCATCGCCGTGGGCACCGAGGCTATCGCCTACCGCCCGCTGCGCAACAAGCCCCGGATGATCGCCCTCATCACCGCTGTGGGCGTGTCCATGTTCCTGGAGAACTTCCCGCGGGCCCTGCCCTTCATCGGCCCTAATCCCCGTTCCTTCCCCACCTTGTTCACGCCCACCTCCTTCTTGGTCCTGGGGGCGTCTATCACCAGCACCCAGATCATTATGATCCTTCTGGCCGCTATCACCATGGCCGCCCTGTATTTCGTGGTCAACCGGACCAAGATCGGCGGCCAGATGCGGGCAGTGAGCATGGATAAGGACGCGGCCTCCCTGATGGGCATCAATGTCAACCGCGTCATCTCCATCACCTTCTTTATCGGCGGTGCCCTGGCCGCGGTCTCCGGCATCTGCTATGCCAGCGCCTATCCCCAGGTAGACGTCTATATGGGCTCCTGGCTGGGCAATATGTCCTTCGTGGCCGCCGTGTTGGGGGGCATCGGCGACATCCGCGGCGCTATGCTGGGCGGGTTCATCCTGGGGATCGCCCAGATCTTTGCCACTGCCATCAATTCCACCTTTGGCTATGCTGTCGGCTTTATCATCTTGATCATCATCCTCCTGGTCAAGCCTGCCGGGATCATGGGCAAGCTGGTCGTTGAGAAAGTGTAAGGAGGGAAGGACATGAAAAAGCTCCTAAAGACCTTTTATCCCGCCCTGCTGGTGGTAGCGCTGTACATCGCCGTCACCCTCCTGCGTTCTGTCGGTATCCTGAACGGCTACTACATCCAGGTGATGATGTTTGCCGGCATCAATATTATGATGACCGCCAGCTTGAACCTGGTCAATGGCTTTACCGGGCAGTTCTGTATCGGTCATGCCGGCTTTATGTCCCTGGGGGCGTATGGCGCGGCCATCGTCACCACCATGCTCTTCAAAAACGTGCCCGCCTTTGCCCAGATCCCCGTGTTCTTGCTGGGACTGTTCGTAGGCGGCTGTGTCGCGGCCCTGATCGGGGCGTTGATCGGCCTGCCCTCTCTGAAGCTGAAGGGGGACTATCTGGCCATCGTGACGCTGGCCTTTGGAGAGATCGTCCGGGCCATCCTCCGGCTGATCCAGCCCATCGGCGGCGCCCGCGGGATGATCGGGATCCCCAACTACGCCAACCTGGCGTGGATCCTGTTCTTTATGACCTTGACCCTCTATCTCCTGCGCAATCTGATCTACTCCCCCTATGGCCGGGCCTTCATCGCTATCCGGGACAACGAGATCGCCGCCGACGCTATGGGGATCGACACCACCCGCTACAAGATCACATCCTTCTGCATCGCCGCCTTTATCGCCGGCGTGGCTGGCGGGCTCTATGCCCATGTGCTGGCCTTCATCCAGCCCGACTCCTTCTCCTTTACCAAGAGCTCCGACTTCCTGGTCTACCTCTATGCCGGCGGCTCCGGGTCTCTCACCGGCTCTATCCTGGGAGCGGCCCTGCTGACGGTGCTGCCGGAGATCCTCCGGTTCCTCACCGACTGGCGTCTGGCTGTCTATGCGGCCATCCTGGTGATCGTGATGCTCTACCGGTCCGAGGGCTTGTGCGGCGGGAAGGAGCTGCCCTTCATGCGCATCTCCCGTGCCGCCCTTTATGAGAAGCCCCTCTTTGGCGGCAGGAAAAAGGACTCCGCCGTCAGCGGCAAGCAGTGAGGAGGGATACATCGTATGAGTTTATTGGAAGTGAAAAACCTCACGATCATGTTCGGCGGCCTGTGCGCGGTGGACGATTTCAATTTGAGCGTGGAAAAGGGGGAGCTGGTGGCAGTCATCGGCCCCAACGGCGCCGGCAAGACCACGGTCTTCAATATGCTCACGGGGATCTACCGCCCCACCTCCGGCACGATCCGCTTGGATGGAGAGGACATGGTCGGCCTCAAGCCGTATCAGTTCGCCCGGAAGGGCATCACCCGCACCTTCCAGAACATCCGTCTCTTCTCCAATGCCAGCGTGGCGGACAACGTGAAGATGGCCCACACCATGCACAACGACCAGGACCTGGCCAAATGCTTTCTCCGCACCTTTGGTATGGTCGCCAGTGAGCGGGCCCTGGACGAGCGGGTCATGTCCCTGCTGGAGAGGCTGGGCCTGGCGGACAAAGCGGACTTTCTGGCCAAGAACCTGCCTTATGGGGACCAGCGCCGCTTGGAGATCGCCCGCGCGCTGATGACCGACCCGAAGATCCTGCTGCTGGACGAGCCGGTGGCCGGCATGATCACCACGGAGCTGGAGGACATGGCCCAGCTGGTGGCCCAGATCCGCAGGGATTTCGGCGTGACCATCATCCTGATCGAGCACCACATGAATTTCGTCATGCCGATCGCGGACCGGATCATGGTCCTGGATTTTGGCAAGACCATCGCCCAGGGACTGCCGGCCGCGGTGCAGGCCGACCCCCGGGTCATCGAGGCTTATCTGGGAGGAGGATATCAACAAAATGGCAATGCTTGAGATCTCGGACCTCCATGTGTCCTATGGCGCGATCAACGCGGTGCGGGGCGTCTCCTTTCAGATGGATAAAGGGGAGATCGTGGCGCTGATCGGATCCAACGGCGCCGGGAAATCCACCATCCTGCGCACGATCTCCGGCCTGGAGCACGCCAGGAGCGGCTCTATCAAGTTCCAAGGCACGGAGCTGACCAAGATGAAGGCCCACAAGATCGTAGAGCTGGGCATCGCCCATGTCCCTGAGGGCCGGCGCGTGTTCCCCAAGCTGACTGTCACGGAGAACCTCCATATGGGCGCCAATCTGATCAAGGACAAGCAGGTCATCAAGGACAGCCTGGAGCGGGTGTTCACCATCTTCCCCCGGCTGAAGGAACGGGAAAAGCAGGCGGCCGGCACACTGTCCGGCGGCGAGCAGCAGATGCTGGCCCTGGGCCGGGCGCTGATGACCAACGGCAGCCTGCTGATGCTGGATGAGCCCTCCATGGGCCTGGCGCCCATTATCGTGGAAGATATCTTCCGCATCATCCGGCAGATCAACGAATCCGGCACCAGTATCCTGCTCATCGAGCAGAACGCCTTCCTGGCGCTGAACACGGCCTCTCATGCGTATGTGCTGGAGACCGGGCGCATCTCGATGGAGGGCCCGTCCAAGGAGCTGCTGGCTGACGACCGGGTCAAAGCGGCTTACTTAGGCGCATAAAGATCGATCAAGGAGAGATATGTTATGGAATTATCAAATCTGGCCCGCTCTTTGGGCGGCTCTGTGATTCGGGAGATGTTCAACGAGGCGCTGAAGCTGGAGGACACCATCAGCTTCACCGTCGGGGAGCCTGATTTTATCACGCCCCAGCCCATCATCGACGAGGCCTGCCGCCGCTGGCAGGACGGTCTGACTCATTATACCCCCAACAGCGGCGTGATCGAGCTGCGCCGGGCGATCGCGTCGTATCACGCGAACGACCTGCGGCCTGACCCGGAAAACCAGATCATGGTCTCCTGCGGCGCTACGGAGGCGATCCAGATGGCGCTGTTCACCCTGGTCGATCCGGGGGACGAGGTGATCGTCATCACCCCGGCCTGGCCCAACTACTTTGGGCAGATCGGTATGTGCGGCGCCGTTCTGAAGGTGGTGCCGGCGCGGGAGGAGAACGATTTTGTCCCCGATCCGGACGATATCAAGAGGGCTATCACCGACAAGACCAAGCTCATCATCCTCAACTCCCCCTCCAATCCCACCGGCGCTGTGATCGACCGCGACACCTGCGCCGCCATCGCGGCACTGCTGCGGGAGCGGGATATCTACATCATCACCGATGAGATCTACAGCAAGCTGGTCTACGATGAGGCCGGCTACACCAGCATCACCTCCTTCGAGGGGCTGGCGGACAAGACGGTCTATATCAGCGGCTTTTCCAAGATGTTCGCCATGACCGGCTGGCGTCTGGGGTATGCCATAGCCCGCCCCGACATCATCCGCAACATGACCAAGCTCCATGAGAACGGCGCCTCCTGCCTGCCGGCTCCCAGCCAGATGGCCGCGGCCTATGGCCTGCGCAACTGCCTGCCGGAGATCGATGCCATGCGGGAGAGCTACCGCCGCCGCCGGGATCTGATCTGTTCCCTGGTGGACGAGACGAAGGGCCTCTCCATCCGGCCCCCCAAGGGCGCTTTCTATGCCTTCGTCAACGCAAAGCCCCTCTGCCAGGCCACCGGCATGACCTCCCGCCAGCTGTGTATGGACCTGCTGAAGAAGACCGGCGTGGTCACGGTCCCCGGTTCCGGATTCGGCGACCAGGGCGAGGGCTACATCCGCATCACCTATGCTACCTCTGACGAGAATATCCGCCGGGGCTTTGCCCGCATCCAGGCGTATACGGCGGAGCTGTGAGAAAAGGAGGATAGGATGGGGAAAGTCATCACCTTTGGGGAGATCATGCTGCGCCTGATGCCGGAGGACGGCCACCGGCTGCTGCAAAATGAGCATCTGGAGGCCACGTTCGGCGGCGGTGAGGCCAATGTGGCGGTCTCCCTGGCCAATTACGGCATGGACGCCGCGTTCGTCACCGTGCTGCCCCAAAACCCCGTGGGCCAGGCCGCTATCAACGCCCTGCGCTACTTCGGAGTGGATACCAGCCGCATCCTCCGCCAGGGGGACAGGGTGGGCGTCTACTATGTAGAAAAGGGCCAGGCCCAGCGGCCCTCTACGGTCCTCTATGACCGGAAGCATTCCTCCATCGCCGAGGCGGCCCGGAGCGATCTGGACTGGGATGCGATCTTCGACGGCGCCTCCTGGTTCCATTTCACCGGCATCACGCCCGCCCTCTCGCCCGCTCTGCGCAGCGCCTGTCTGGATGCCTGCCAGACGGCCAAGCGGCTGGGCATCACCGTCAGCTGCGACCTCAACTACCGCAAGAACCTATGGAGCACTGCGGAGGCCTATGAGACCATGACGAAGCTGATGCCCTATGTGGACGTCTGCATCGCCAACGAGGAGGACGCGGAAAAGGTGCTGGGCATCAAGGCCAGCGATACGGATGTGGACAGCGGCAAGCTCTCCTATGAGGGATACAAGGCGGTCGCCAGTGAGATCATGGCCAGGTATGGCTGTGAGAAGGTGGCCATCACGCTGCGCACCTCCATCTCCGCTAACGACAACAAGTGGGCGGCGATGCTCTGCTGCGGCGGGGCCTGCTACTTCTCCCGCAGCTACGATATCCATATCTGGGACCGCGTGGGCGGCGGCGACAGCTTCGGCGGCGGCTTGATCTACGCGATCGGCCGGGGCTACGCGCCGCAGGACGCGATCGAGTTCGCGGTAGCGGCCTCCTGCCTGAAGCACTCCATCCAGGGCGATTTCAACCGGGTCACCGTGGCGGAGGTGGAGGCGCTGATGCGCGGCGGCGGCAGCGGCCGTGTCCAGCGGTAGAACATGATGATAGGGGAGGGGCAGGCCGCTGCCCCTCCTCTTCTTTACCGCCTGTTTTGAGCAGAGAGACAGAGAACGTCCGCCAAGATCTCATGACCTGGGCGGACGTTTTGCGCAGATGGCGGGCATATGCGGTATAACAGCCTAACGGAAGAGCCGGTTGTCCTGGCGGCTGGGGCGGCCGGTGTCGATGCTGAGGTCGATGCCGGAGGTGCGCTCGTTGGGCTGGATCACGACAGTGGTCCGTGGGTCGTTGAACTCCAGGAAGTAGGATTCGCCGGACGCCTGCCCGATGAAGTTTTTCCAGCTGAGCTGGGTGCGGAACTGGGGATCCTCCTGGCCGACATAGAACACGAAGGCGTCCGGGTCCACGCTGCACGGGGCGTTCAGCGCGATGGGGTTGCCGTTGCACAGAAGGGCGCACTGGCCGGGGCCTGTAAGGATGGAGGTGAACAGGCCCTTCTGGCTGATGACGCCCGCGCCCATAAAGCGCACATTATATTGGCAGGACTCAGTAAAGGCCAGGATGTTCTCGCTCTCCACGCTGACCCGCTCGCCCTGCTGGAGGTCCAGGACCACCACATGCTGGGCCAGATCGGCAAAATAGCCCACCGAGCGCCCCTGGGGGGTGACCAGCATCAGGGGGAGGTTCTCCCCGGTCAGCCGGCGGGTGATCTGGCCCATCAGGGCGTTCCCAACGCCGCGGCCCGGGCCCAGCAGCTCCTTGTCGAAGGTCAGGCTGCCCTGGAAGCCGATCATGGCGCCCGCTTTCGTATGTACCCGCTCTCCGTTGTCGAAGGTCACCTTCAGGGTCAGCTCGTTCACTACCTCAAAAAATGCCATATGCCCACTCCTGTTCTTTGCAGTCGCTCGTTCCTGTCCGGCGGCGGTCACACATCCACGCCATAGCGCGTACACAGACCGGCCAGGTCGTCCCCAGTGCCGTTGCCCACGGGGTTGAAGCGCCATTCGTCTTTATACCGGTAGATCTCTCCCACTACCATGCTGCATACGCTGCTGTAGTAGTCGGTCAGCTGGAAGCGGACCAGCTCGCGATGGGCAGAGCGGTCCATGATGCGCACATAGGCGCTGGATACGCCGCCAAAGTGGTAGCCATGGGCGCGCGCCTCGTTGATCGTCAGGATGAACGCGATCCTGGCCACATTGGGACTGAGCCGGCGGAGATCGACCTGGATCACCTGGTCGTCACCGGGGGCGGCGGAGGGCGGACCGGCCTCCAGCAGGCGGACCGCGCCATCAGGGCTGGCGGGCTGGTTGTAGAACACGAACCAGTCGTCCCCCGGGACCTTGCCGTCCGGGCCAAGGAGGAAGGCCTCCACGTCCAGCTCATAGCCGTGGCTGCTGGGCGCCAGGTCCCAGCCCAGGCCCACATCGACCTGCTCCAGGCCGGGGGCCAGCTGGGATAGGGAGATCTTTTGTCCCTTTTGCAGGGCCGTCCCGGTGGCCGGCGGATGGGGGCGGCAGGGGACCGGCGGGGCGCTCTGCCGGGTGCTGGTGGGCGGGGCGCTGCTGGCCGGCGGGGGCGCACTTGGGCTCCTGCCGGCAGGCGGTGGGCTCTGCCGGACGTCTGGGGGCGGCGTACTGCCCGCGCTCCTGCCGGCGGCAGGCTGGCGCAGGGTCTGGAGCGTTTGGGTCCTGCCGGTCCGGTTGATCTGGGTGAGCTCGGGGGTGCGCATCGGCTTTTTTGCTACCATCGGGATATTGACCATACGGACCTCCTTGCCTGCCTGTAGGGCATTCTTACTGTCTGCCTATGTAGATCATACCATATGCCGCCCGCAAAATCAATCCAATTTATCACGGGACCGACGGTATTTGCCGCTGCCCGGCCAGCAGGCGTCACCGTCCAAAAACTGCTGGATGTCCTCGTATAAAGACATGGCCCAGTTCCCCGCCGGACAGGCCATTTCCCGATAGAACGGGGGCGCTCCATAAGGAGCGCCCCCGCCAAAAAGTCTCTCGATGTTTTAGCTCAGGATGCCGTCGCCGGGCATGGGGATGCCCAGATCCTCGGCGTACTTGCGCATCTTCATGTACATCTCCACATACTCCTTGCAGGGAGTCAGGGTGGGGATATCGTACAGCTCGGGGAAGGTCAGGCCCTTCGGAGGATCGAACAGGTCGTTCTCGAACTTGGGGATGACTTCTTTCACGATGCGGTTGGCATCGGCACGGGTCAGGCCCGCCGCGCCCTTGAACACGGAGGCGTTGTACCAGCACTCGATGGGGGTCAGGCCGTTCTTCTTCGAGCCGCCGGCGCTGCGGGGGCTGATGGTGAAGGTCTGGCCGGAGGCGGAGGCGGCGGTCATGCCCACGATGGATTCCAGGAAGAACATCTCGGTCATGGGGCCGGCCACCTGGTTGATGGTCTTCATCTGGAGGATATTGCTGTTGCGGGTGATGGCCTGGGTCGCGATGGACTGGGTCCACACGCCGTGGCGGCCGCAGTTGCCCGCGTAGCGGATATCATAGGACGGGGAACCGGGCAGGCCAGCGCCGCACATGGGGTACTGGAGCAGGTCGGTGGCGATGGAGGCGATCGCGGTGGTCTCGGGACCGCCGGTGTAGCCGCCGATCATGGTGGGGGACTCGCTGCGGACCACGCCGCCCAGCTCATAGGCCACGATGCACTTGTGCAGGGTGGTGTAGTTGATCTTCAGGGACGCCGGGTTCAGGCACAGGCACAGCTGCGGCTGCTCATAGAGGTTGAAGGCGGCCAGGAAACCGAAATGGGTGCTGGCGCTGGACACCAGGGAGTTGCCCATGCCCACGCGCCCGGCCCGCCACTGGGCCTCCTTGCGCATATGGTACTCATAGATTCCGGCAAAGGTCTCATAGGGGGAGTCCGCCAGCAGGGGGCTGCCGAACACGGTATCCAGGGAGGGGCCTTCCTGCATATCGACCAGGCGGCTGCTGACGATGCCCTCCACCAGGGGGATGTACAGCTCCTCGCTCATCTGGATGGACAGCGGCGCGCAGAAGATGGGGGGACGCTTGTCCTCGGGACGGCGCGCCACCACATGGGTCTGCTCCGCGCCCTGGCCCACCACGAACTCGGGGGAGTTCTTCTTGAACTCGCGCTCCAACTCGTCGGCATCGATCTTGATCACCGACTCAGTGTCCGGGCAGAAGAAGCCCAGACGCAGGGCGGCCTCCCAGCCGGCCTTGAAGAAGCGGTCGGCCAGCTCGTCGTCGCAGTTGACGGGGTTATCAGGATCGCAGGTGCCCAGCAGGCCAAACTCCTTGGCCACTTCCTTCAGGGTCCTGGGGACGATCTTCTGATCCCACTCTTTTTCGGTGACGCGCTCGCCCAGGCGCGCCCGGTCTAATGTCCTCAGGATCTTTTTTTGCTTCTCCATTGATTTGCCTCCCTTATTTCATTCGAGCAACACTCTTGTGTACCGTTCTTACACTTCTACGACCAGGGGATCGCCGGGCTTGTGTACCATGAGCCGGTCGGCCATCTTCACAGACAGGCCGGCGGTGCGGGAATAGCCGTCCGCGCCGATCTTCTCGGCATACTCCGGGCCGATGGGGCCGCCGCCTACGGCGATGCGGAACTTATCCCGCTTCCCCTCGTGGGTCAGACGGGTGATCAGCTCTTCCATGTAGTACTGGGATGTGGTGAGCAGGGAGGAGACCGCGATGATGTCCGCGCCCTCGGCCATAGCGGTGTCGATGAACTTGTTGGTGGGGACGTCGGTGCCCAGGTCCACCACCTCGTAGCCGTTGATGGCCAGCTGGGTGGCCACCAGGCTCTTGCCGATGTCGTGGAGATCGCCCTTCGCGCAGCCGATCACGATCTTGCCCTTGAAGGCGCTCTTGCCGCCCTTGAGGTGGGGGCTGCACAGCTGGATCAGATGCTTCATGCACTCGCCGCCGATCATCAGCTCCGGCAGGAACGCCATCATGTTGTTGAAGTCATCGCCCAGACGGTTCAGAGCGGCCACGCCGCCATCCTGGATGATCGCTTCAGGGTCGACGCCGTCAGCCAGCGCCTTTTCTACCAGTTCGACTACCAGATCCTCGTCGCCGTCATATACGGCTTCCTCGATTTGAGACAAATAGTCCGCCATTTCAAAACCTCCTGTCGTTTTTGTTCGGGATATTCGGGCCTGCGCACAGTCAAGTCTTACAACTGCTGTACTAAGCATAGCCTACATTTTGGTAATTGTCAACACTTTTTCTAAAAAACTTTTAGGCGACCTGAAAAAGTTTGTTTACTCTAACAGGGCACGGGCTCATTTCCCGTCCCCGGCGTTGGCCGCCTCATTGGCGACACGCTCCTCCTCCTCGGCCTCCAGGTCGATGGCGTCCTTGGGCAGCACCAGGTTCAGGATGGTGGCCACGATCGCAGCGGGCACCACGCCGGAGCCGCCAAAGATCAGGGACACGAAGGAGGGAAGGCCCGCCAGTACGGCGCTGTTGGCGCCGATGGCATACCCCACGCCGATGGCTACCGCCACGATAGTGAAGCTCCGGGAGGTGAAGCGGGACTTGGCGATGATCTGCATACCGCTGACGGAGATGGAGGCGAACAGCATGGCCGAAGCGCCGCCCAGCACGCTCTGGGGCATGATGGAGATCAGGGCCACCAGCTTAGGCAGGAAGCCGCAGATGACCAGGAAGATCGCGCCCGTAGAGATTCCGAAGCGGTTGATGGCCTTGGTCATCGCCACCATACCGGAGTTCTGGGTAGCGGAGGTGTTGGGCAGCACGCCGAAGAGCACGGCGAAGGAGGAGCCAACACCGTCGCACATGATGCCGCCCACCGTCTCACGGTTGGTGGGATTGCGGCCTAAGCCCCCGTTGGCCACGGCGGCCACGTTGCCCATGGTGATGACCGTCGTCACCACGAACATGATCGTGATGGGCACGATGGCCTGGAGGTCGAATACCGGCTTTACGGGCAGGAGCTTGGGCAGGGAGAACCAGCTGGCCTCCGCCACCTTCCCCCAGTTCAGGACCCAGGACTTGGTGACCTCGGTGACCACGCCGGTGGCGGGGTCGGTATACAGAAAGGTCGTGGGCAGGACCAGTCCCATCAGCGCCGCCAGGATGTAGCCGATGATGATTCCGAAGAAGATGGCCGAATAGCTGGTGACGCCCTTGGTGAAGTGCTTGAAGCCCAGGATCACGGCCAGCACCGCCAGGGCCAGGAGCACGTTCTCCACCGAGCCGAAGTCCTTCACGCCGGAGCCGCCGCCGAAGGAGTTGATGCCCACGTTCATCAGGGACAATCCGATGGTCAGCACCACCGTACCGATGACCACCGGCGGGAAGAAGCGCTGCATCGGCCGCAGGAACAAGCCCAGCACTGCCTCCACCAGGCCGCCGATCAGCGATGCGCCCAGCAGGGCGGCATAGGCGTTCAGCCCGCCGCCTACGGCCGGCACCACGCTGCCGAAGATCCCCAGGAAGCCGGCCGCCGTGACCATAAAGATCGGCAGGCCGCTGCCCACCGGGCCCACGGGATATAGCTGCACGAAGGTGACCACGCCGGCCACCAGCATAGCGTTTTGCAGCAGCGCGATCTGCAGCGCACCGCCGGCCTCGATGCCGCACAAGGTGGACAGTACCAGGATCGGCGTCAGGTTGCCCACGAACATGGCCAGCACATGCTGCATACCCAGTGGCAGCGCCTGGTGCATCGGGAGCCGCCCCTCCAGGGTATAGGGCGTCCCCATTTTCATTTCACGTTTCATGTCGATAAGACCTCCACCTCATGAGACTGTCTGCTACTTCACACTTGCTTGCTTTGCTTTTAGTTCCTTCTCGGCAGCGGCGCTGGCGGCCTCGTCGGCCAGACGCGCCCGCTCCTCCACCTCCAAGTCCTCCTTGCCCTTGGGCAGGACGGCGTTGAGCAGGATGGCCAGGAACGCGCAGGGGATGATGCCGGAGCCACCCACGACCAGGTTGATGAAATCGGGCATACCGCTCAGAGCCGCGGAATCGGCACCGATGCCATAGCCCAGGCCGATGGCGGCGGCAACGATCACATTGGCACGGGAGGTGAAGCCGCCCTTGGCGATCAGGTCGATACCGCCGCACAGGATCTGGCCGAACATCATGACCGTAGCGCCGCCCAGCACCGCATTGGGCATGATGGAGACGATGGCCACCAGCTTAGGCAGGAAGCCGCACAGGATCAGGAAAACGGCGCCGGTGGCCACGGACATCCGGTTGACCACCTTGGTCATGTTCACCAGGCCCACGTTCTGGCTGAAGGTGGTGTTGGGCAGCACGCCGAAGATGGCAGCACCGCTGGAGCCCAGGGCGTCGCAGAACAGACCGCCGGTCATCTCCTTGTTGGTGACATGACGGCCCAGACCCACCTCGGTGATCGCGTTGATGCTGGCCATGCTCTCGATGGTCATGGAGATATAGATCAGGCAGATGGGCAGGATGGCCCGGATATCAAAGCGCAGATGTACGGGCATCAGCTTCGGCAGGGACAGCCAGGAGGCCCCCGCCACGGCGCCCCAGTCCAGTGCCCAGGAGGCGGTGACGGCGTTGCCGGCGGCATCGATGAAGGTGGTGTCCATGGTGGCGGTCATGATGCCGGCCACCACATAGCCCACCGCGATGCCGATGAGCATACTGCAGTTCTGCACCATGCCCTTGCCCCACCGGTTGAGCACCAGGCTGACGGCAAAGACGATGAAGGCGATCGCCAGGTTCTGGGCGGAGCCGTAGTCGGGCACGCCGGAGCCACCGGCAAAGCTGTTGATGGCGATGGGGACCAGGGAGATGCCCACGGCCGTCAGCACCGTGCCGATGACCAGGGGTGGGAACAGGGGCTTCACCTTGTCGTAGACGCAGGCGATCACGATCTCCACCAGGCCGCCGATGAGCGTTGCGCCCAGGATGGCCTCATAGGACGGGAGCCCGCCTCCCAGCAGGACGGAGACGCTGATGTAGACGCCGATGTAGCCGGCTGCGGTGCCCATCACGATGGGCAGGCGCGCACCGAATTTCCACACCGGGTAGAGCTGGAGCAGGGTGGTGAGACCGGCCACCATCATGGCATTTTGCAGGATGGTGACCATCAGCGGGCTGCCGGCCTCGATGCCGCAGAACGCGCAGACGATCAGCGGTGCGGTGATATTGCCCAGGAACATCGCCAGCACATGCTGCATACCCAAGGGGATCGCTGTCCGCATCGGCAGATAGCCGTCCAGGGTATAGGGGGAACCGAGCGTTTTTTCCTTTTTCAACTGTGTAGACCCTCCTAAATTCATTTACACACGCCTCCAGGACGGGAGGAGCCGGGGCCGGTGTGCCGCCTGCCGCGCCATCCCACAGGGGGCAGGATCCCAGGATCGCTGCGCACCTCCTCTTTACCATGATCGTCCGCGCCCAAACGCTCGGCCTGGGCAGGCCGGACATCCATAAAAACGACCAGAGCCGCCCCACAGATCGGGAGCGTCCCGTTTGGCCGTTTTTGAAAAAACCTCGATCCGACCACAGAAATACTTGACGGATCGGCAAAAATCGGTTATGCTGATACCTGAGCTGAGATGTACGAGTGTACGATCGCACCTTGGCTCGATAGCTGCTCATTGTTATGCATTCTAACAGTTGTCGTGAGAATTGACAATAGAGATTTTGGAAATTCACCAAATTTTGTTAGGTTGCACAAAGATTTGTGCGGTTTGCGCACATAATCACCAGGGATACCATGCCAATACATGGCAAATACCCGGCAGATACCCAGAGGAGAACGATACCATATTTGGAGGAGGAAAAACAAATGACCGGAAAAGAACTGATCCAAAAGACCTTGCGGCATGAGGAGACGCCCCGTGTGCCCTGGGTCCCCTTCACCGGCGTACACGCCGGTAAGCTGAAGGGCTACACCGCCACCGAGGTCCTCAAGGACGGCGACAAGCTCTTCGACTCCCTGATGGAGGTCCACCGCCTGTATACCCCCGACGGTATGCCGGTAGCTTTTGACCTCCAGCTGGAGGCGGAGATCCTGGGCTGCAGCCTGATGTGGGCCGATGACAATCCCCCCAGCGTCACCTCTCACCCCCTGGAGGGCACCGATGAGATCCCCCAGCATCTGGTGGGCCCCAACGATGGGCGCATCCCCCTGGTGCTGGACGTGTGCCGCCGGCTGAAGAAGGCGGTGGGCGACGACACCGCCATCTACGGCCTGTTCTGCGGTCCCTTCACCCTGGCCTCCCACCTGCGGGGCACGAAGCTGTTCATGGGCATGAAGAAGGACCCGGCCTATGTGGAGGCCCTGATGGACTACACCTGCCGGGTCGGCATGGCCATGGTGGATATGTACGCCGAGGCCGGCGCCGATGTCATCGCCCCGGTGGATCCCCTGGTGTCCCAGATCTCTCCCAAGCACTTCGAGGCCTACCTCACCAAGGTCTACACCAAGCTCTTCGATCATATCCGCGAGAAGGGGCTCCAGTCCGCCTTCTTCGTCTGCGGCAACGCCATGCGCAACCTGGACCTGATGTGCCAGACCAAGCCCGACAGCCTGTCCATCGATGAGAACATCCCCATGAAGGACGCCAAGGCCATCACCGACAAGTACAACATCGCCATCGGCGGCAACATCCCCCTGACCACGACCATGCTCTTCGGCAACCAGCAGGACAACATGAAGTTCGTGGTGGATATGATCGACAGCGTGGACCGGCGCAACCTGATCGTTTCCCCCGGCTGCGATATGCCCTATGATATCCCCATCGAGAACACCATCGCTGCCGTGCAGGCCGTCCACGATGTGGATAAGTATCGGGAGTTGCTGCGGGACTACGAGGGCGGTGCCGATGATGTGGAGATCGAGCTGCCCGACTACGAGCATCTGGAGCGCCCCCTGGTGGAGGCCTTCACCCTGGATTCCATCGCCTGCGCCGCCTGCACCTATATGTGGGCCTCCGCCTGCGATGCCAAGGAGGCCTATGGCGACAAGATCGATGTGGTCGAGTACAAGTACACCACCCGCGAAGGCGTGGCCCGCTGCAAGAAGATGGGCGTGAAGAACCTGCCCTCCCTGTATATCAACGGCAAGCTCTACTATGCCTCCATCATCCCCAGCCGGGACGAGTTCTTCGCTGAGATCGATAAGCTCCTGTAAGCGTCTCTTCCTTAAAAGGCTGTCCTGAAAAGGCCGTCCTGCGCGATGTGCGCAGGACGGCCTTTGTTTGCTCTATCGATGTCACATGAGGGGGCAGGGGACATGGAAGGCCTGCTCCCAGGCGGTCTCCAGCTCCTGGTCGAAGTAGTCGGAGCCCTTGCCGATCAGGACCAGGGTCCCCTGGGGCATATGCTCCGGGGCGGGGGCCAGCTCCAGCTGGGAGCAGACGCCGTCTACGAACAGCGTCCCCTCCTCTGTCACCAGCGTGCCCTTGATCCGCAGGGTCAGCGGGGCGATGGCCTGGCAGAACTGCCGGACCGCCTCCTGCCCCCCTTGGAGCGGGGGCGTCTCCAGGGTGTAGACCGCCGGACGGTTCCAGGGGGTGTTGCTGGAGTCGCCGGACCGGCCGTGGTTGACCAGGCCCTCCAGCAGCTCCGCCGGCACATCGGAGTAGGTGGTGCGGTAGACGGCGGCCTCTGGATTGAAGGTCCGCACGGACTGCTGGATCTCCTGGACCTGCTCCTCAGAGACCAGATCGGTCTTGTTGAGCACGATCAGATCCGCCGTAGCCACCTGGTTCTGGAGGGGCAGCAGCATATCCAGATAGTCCAGGACCGTGGTGCAGTCCACCAGGCACACCGCGCCCCGGTAGTCGTAGGGCCTGGGGAGATAGGGCGCCAGCCGCTCCAGCACCGCCGGCATAGAGGCCGGGTCGGCCATACCGGAGGCTTCGATCAGCAATAGGTCGATGGGGGTGTCGCTGAAGGCCTTCAGGGTCTTGACGAAGCTGTCCTTCAGGCAGGCGCAGAAGATCGAGCCGTTGTTCAGCTCCGCCATCTGGATGCCATTCCGCTGGAGCAGGGCCCCATCGATGCCCACGCTGCCAAATTCGTTCACCAAAAGGCCAGTCTTCCGGTCCGCGAGGCGCTCCAGCAGGCGGCGCAGGAAGGTCGTCTTGCCGGCGCCCAGAAAGCCGCTGACCAGATAGAGGGCGATAGGCTGTTGTGTCATAGTGATCCTCCTTTTGGCACAGGCCCCGCCTGTGCGCTGTGTGTCTCTCATCCCTATAGAGCTATAGGGGGAAAAGCGGGCCCTTGGGCCGGCGGCAGCTGCTGCGGACTCAGGGATCGCCGGCCTCGCAGGCCTCCAAGGCGTCTATCATCTCCTCCAGGCCCAGCTGGTACGTTCGGAGCGTGCGGAGCCAGGTGGAGCGGCAGCGCGCCCCCTCCTCCGTCAAATGAAAGACCTTTCGTCCCTCCTCCGTCTGGGAGGCGATCAGTCCCCGGCTCTCCATGTCCCGCAGGGCCCGGTAGACCCCGGCGGGATCTGGCGCCTCCGTCTGCCAGAGGCGGGTCTGTCCGACCCGCTGTAACAGCATATAGCCGTGGCAGGGCTCCTGGCTGAGGATGGTCAGGATCGCCGGCTGCAAGAACCTGACCAGTGTCCCGCCCTGGCAGGGACATAGCCGGACGTTCACCTTCTTGACCATCGCTCAGGTCAGATGCGGGGGCTTCCAGCCGGTCTTGTCCCCGTTGTAGGTGATGGCCCCCTTGGGGCAGAGGTCGCCGCAGCCGTGACAGAAGTCCACGCAGTTCCCTGGCCTGGTCACTACGGGCCGGGGAGCCAGCTGCGGGTCGTAGGCGAAGTGCCCTCCCTCCACGCACAGCTTGATGCACTGGCCGCACTGGACGCAGCGCTCCTCATTGATGATTGGATACCAAGTCCTTCCCATGATCGTTCTCCTCCATTCTTTATCATGAACTCTCCCCACTTGGGAAGATGCTCACTGCCATCGAATCAAATGCCCCTGGAGCCATGTGACCGCCGCGCTCAGGACCGTCACCACCGCCCCGATCACCAGGATCCCCGCTACGGCGTGGGCATAGTTGGCGTAGGCGATGCTGTTCTGCACATAGTAGCCCATCCCGTGGGTCGCCCCCATCAGCTCCGCGAAATTCAGCATCAGCAGGGAGGTGGTCATGGACACCTTCAGTCCCGACACGATCCCCGGCAGCACATAGGGCAGCAGGATGCGGAAGAGCATCACCGGTGTGGAGGGCTCCAGGGTCCGGGCCGCGTCCAGGATCTGGGGCTCTATAGCGCCTACCCGGTTGATGGTGGTCAAAAAGGTGGGCCAGAACACCCCCAGCACGATGACCAGCATGGACGCGCTCCGAAAGGAGGGCATCAGCGCCACCAGGTAGGGGGAGATGACCACCGGCGGGATGGGGGCCATCACATTGGCGATGGGATAGGTCACCCGCCGCAGCCTGGGCAGCCAGGCGCAGGGCAGGCCCAGGAGCACTGCCAGCACCAGCCCCGTCGTGAAGCCCGCGGCCAGCAGGCCCATGGAATAGCCGATGTTCAGCAGCATCACCCGCCATTGGAGGCGGAACGTGTGGAACACGTTCTCCGGCGGGGGGACCAGCACCGGGTGGGCGATGTTGCACACCGGGGCCGCCAGCTCCCAGGCCAGCAGCAGCGCCCACACCAGGGCGATGATATCATAGGCGCCCGTCTCCCGTCCCCTTGCCCTCCTGGCCGCGGCCAGGAAAGCGCCCTCGAACAGGGCGAGCCCCACCAGCAGCGCGGTCGCGCTCTCCACGTTCGGGCGGCTCTTGGGCAGGCACACGATGGCGTATACCAGCGCCGCCAGCAGCAGGTGGGGCAGGAGGAGCCGCCGCGTCTCAGCACGCATAGCGCTGTTCCGCTTCCCGGTAGAAGAGCGCCATCAGCTCCCGCTCCAGGCCCTCCCGGTCCTCCGGCGCGGGCAGGTCGGCGGCGATCTGTCCCGGCGACATATAGAGGATGCGGCTGGCCAGGCTGGCCGCGTCCCGCAGGTCGTGGGTGATGAGGACGACGGTCTTTTTCCGTCCGCCCCGGGCCCAAAGTGCGTGGAGCAGCCCTTGCAGCTCCTGGCGGATCCGGGCGTCCAGCGCGGAGAAGGGCTCATCCAGGAGCAGTATCTCCGCGTCTACCGCCAGGGCCCGGGCGATGGCCACCCGCTGGCACATCCCGCCGGACATCTGCCGCGGATAGAGGGCCGCCGCGTCCAGCATATCCACCTCTTCCAGGTACCGGTCCGCCGCCAGCCGGGCCTCCCGGCGGCTCAGGCGCTTGTGGGCCTGCCGCAGGCCGAAGCAGACGTTCTCTCGCGCCGTCATCCAGGGGAACAGCGTGCTGCTCTGAAAGACCACCGCCCGGTCCAGCCCCGGCCCGGTCACGGGCCGCCCGTCTATACGGATCTGCCCCTGGCTGGGCAGCTGCAAGCCCGCCAGCAGCCGGAGCAGGGTGGTCTTCCCGCAGCCGGACTTGCCCAGGACGCAGACGAACTCGCCGTCGCCGATGGTGACGCTGATGTCCCGCAGGGCCTGGAAGGCGCTGTCGTGCCGGTGGTAGCAGAAGGAGACGTGCTCCAGCTCGATGGATGCCATGCCGTATCTCCTCTCTCAGCTGTTATGCGCCTGGAAGTAGTCTGTCAGCTCCTGCCAGACGGCCCGGTCCGGCTCCCGCTGGGCCAGGCCCTCCAGCGCCGTCTGGTAGACATCGGTCACCACATACTGGTCCCAGTCGATGCCCTCTCCGTTCTGGATGCCGCCGATGTTGGCCATGGCCTCATAGAAGTGGACGCAGGCATCCTTATCCGGGTCTAAGGACAGCCGCATCACCGGCGTATAATCCGCCGTGCCATAGATCTGTCCTCGGAGGAAGTCCCGGTCCTCACCGGAATAGCTCTCCAAAATGTCCAGCGTCTCCTCCGGGTGTTCCTGGCTGTAGGCATAGCCCCGGAGGGCCGCGGTCTCGAACCGGACCAGCGCGTCAAAATTCGTCTCATAGGTGGTCAGGTTGCACGTCTGGCGGCAGCATGGATAGGTCTCCACGAAGTCCCGCACCGCCGCGACCACGTCCACCCCGTACCGATCGGCATAGTAGCCCAGGCTGGCGTTGGTGATGCACAGGTCGTACTCCCCCTTCCGGCAGCCCTCGATGGCGGTGTTGGAATCGTTGACATAGAGGAAGCTCACGTCCGCCCCGCTCCCGGGCTCGCCGATGGTGTACCCCTGGCGGAGCAGATAGTCCTTCAGCACCATCTGGCCTGTTTCCGGCATCTGGCAGGCGATGGTCAGCCCCACCAGGTCCTCTGCGGAGGAGATGGTCAGGTCCCGGTCCTTGGCCGCCATGATCTCCGAGCCCTCGCCGGCCGTGCCGCCAAAGACCCGCAGGGTGGTCGTCCCCTGGCTGATGAAGGTGGCGGCGGCGGTGCTGCTGAATAAGTATACATCCAGGTCCCCGGTGGAGACGGCCAGATAGGCATCGTTCATGCTGGACACCTTCTGGAACTCCACCGCGACCCCTTCCTCCTCAAAGTAGCCCAGTGCCTGGGCTGTCAGGACCCCCACCGGCTTGATGGACGTGCCCAGCAGGCCCACCTGGAGCGTGGCTGGCTCCTGCGCCGTCTGGCCTTCTGTACCGCCGTCCGTGTCACCGTCCGTGCCGCAGGCAGCCAGGACCAATAGGAGCAAAAGTGCCGGCAAGATCTTCTTCCACATCCATTTATCCTCCCATTTCTGCCCTGCCGGTATGCAGGGTATTTGACTTAGTCAAATGGCATGATACCCTATCCCTGCCCTTTTGTCAAGCCCCAGCCTGGGAGAAATGGCCAAAAGCCATGTGGATGGAATGGGCCTATCAGACGATCTTGTGATCAAGATACACCCTGGATCTTCTTATAAAAACAATTCGTTCCGCTTCGATCCTGCGCAGGCCTTCTTCTGGGCAGCATGAAAAGCGCGTGTCCTCTGCCGCGGCGTTGGTCAGGTCGATCTCCTGCACTTCCGGTCCAAAGTTCTTGGCAAGACGATCCGCGACCTTTTTCGTCCCTCCGGTGGGACTGAATGAGATCGTATAAATGGCCATTTTGTCTCTCTCCTATCGCACTATGTACTATGCTGCCCGTTTTCTGATCGTCAGCAGCCGTAAAATGATCCATACGCCTGTCAGGATATGTCCGACCCCCGCGACCCCGAAAAAAGGTGCAGGGGCTCGCGCCTGTCACGAGCCCCTGCATTTTTTCGTTAGGTCAAGCTCAGGTACAGATCCTTATACTGTTTCGCGGAGTTCTCCCAGGACAGGTCCTTTTCCATGTCCCGCAGGACCATTTGGTCCCAATACATACGCTGGTCAAAATAGAACGCTTTTGCCCGGTTGATAGCGTCCAGCAGCAATCCGGCGTCATAGCGGTCGAAGGTGAAGCCGTTTCCAGAGTTGAGGCGCATATCATAGGGCGCCACCGTATCCTTCAAGCCGCCGGTCTCCCGGACGATGGGGATGGTGCCGTAGTGCATGGCGATCAGCTGCGTCAGCCCGCAGGGCTCGAACTGGGATGGGACCAGCAGGGCGTCCGCCCCCGCGTAGATCTTATGGGACCGCGCCTCATCATACATGATATTCGCGCACACGCGCCCCTTGAAGGCGTTTTCATAGTACCGGAAGGAGTCCTCATACACATGGTCCCCGCTGCCCAGCACCACCACCTGCGTGTAGTCATCCACGACCTGGGAAAGGATGGCGTTGACCAGATCCAATCCCTTCTGATTCGTCAGCCGGGAGATCAGTCCGATCACGAATTTGCTGTCATCCTGGACCAGGCCCAATTCCTCCTGTAGCTTCCGCTTGTTCTCCTTTTTCTTCTCCAGCACGCTGCCCATGTTGTAAGTTGCGTACAGGCAGGCATCGGTATCTGGATTCCAAATATCATAGTCGATGCCGTTCACGATGCCCCGCAGCTTGCCGGAATGGTACCGCAGGTGGGCGTCCAGCCCCTCTCCGTAGTAGGCGCTCTGAATCTCGCCCGCGTAGGTCTGGCTCACGGTAGTGATGATATTTGCGTAGGTCAGACCGCCCTTGAGCATATTCGCGTCGTTGTAGCCCGTCTTTAAGGCGTCCATTTCGAAGACGTACTCCGGCAGACCGGACCAGTAGCGGATGGTGGGGATATCGTAGATCCCCTGGAAGCGGAGGTTATGGATGGTCAAGACGGTCTTAGCGGTGGTCAGCTTGGTGTTGACGAACAAGGTCCGCAGATAGACCGGGACCAGGGCGGCCTGCCAGTCGTGGCAGTGGATGATATCGGGGATCCAATCCATGTAGTTCAGCGCCGCGAGAGCCGCTTTTGCAAAGTAGCAGTATTTGGGTATATCATCAATAAGATTGGTGTATGGATTTCCCCAGCTGAAAAACTCTTCGTTGTCAATGAAATCGTATACCACGCCGTCCCAGACATACTCCATGATGCCCACATAATAGGACCGGCCGTCGGCGCAGAGGTCCATCTCAAAGGAGCCCCGGTAGATCATTTTCTGCTGATACTCCCAGGGGATGCACTTGTAGCGGGGGAGGATGACCTTCACGTCGCAGTTCTGCTTCACCAGCGCCTTGGGGAGCGCGTACATCACATCGCCCAGGCCGCCGGTCTTGACGAAGGGATAGCATTCCGAGCCGATGAACACGACGCTCCTTCTGGGGGACGTGTCGGCCTGTTCCGGCGTGGGTGCTTCCGCAGGCGCCGCCGCCGGAGCCTCCTCTGGTGTGGACACTTCCACGGGCTCTGCTGTCGGAGCAGCCTCTTCAGCAGCTTCTGTGTGCGTCGCCTCGGGCTGTTCCTCCTGGACCGGCTGGACCGCCTTTACAGGCTCAGCCTGCGGGAGCGCTTCCGCCTGCTCTTCCACGACCTTGGGAGCTTCCACTTTGACCTCTTCCGCCATCTGGTCCGCACTGTCCTTCTGGGCAGCTTGCACCTTGTGTTCCGCAGCTGTGGATCTCAATGGGGCTTTGCTCTTTTTGCCAGTCTTCGCGTTTTTCTTTTTTTCCATTTTACATCACCTTACATTCAGATTCAGAAGTCCTTACTGCCTGACGCCCGCGCAAAGCACGCCCGGGCACGATCTAAGATCTCCTGATCCACTTTTGTGTCCCCAGCGGTTCTTGCCCCATCTTGGCCTTGGCGTGATGGTTTGGATCCTGCCAAAGGGGAGGAGTTGGATCAAGGTGGTATCATTATATATCATAAACAACTGTAAAACAAGGTGAGCTGGGAAATTTTTGGTGAACTATCGCACCCTATGTCATTATAGTGGATGGTGTGTTATACTACGGTCAGGAGGTGTATGCACATGATACAAGGCGCAAAGAGCAAACAACGCCGGGAGGCGTTTGGGCTGACACAGCAGGAACTAGTAGATAAAAAGGGGGTATGGCCGTATGTCCAGCCGAATCGATCTACATATGCACTCTACCGCCTCTGACGGCACGGATAGTCCGGCTCAGCTGGCAGAAAAGGTCAAAGCCGCAGGCATCCAGGTGTTTGCCCTCACCGACCACGACACGGTGACTGGAGCAGAGCAGTTAGCTGAACATCTGCCGGAGGGCGTGACCTTTATCCCAGGCATCGAGTTTTCCTGCCGTATGGTCTCCGGCAAGTGTCACATCCTGGGCTATCGCTGCGATATGGCGCATTCGGCGTTTCAGGAGGCGCTGGTCCAGGGGACGGCGCTGCGCAGGGCCAAATTTGAAAAAAGGATCGATCGTCTCCGTGAAAAGGGGATATGTTTCCCGGAAGATGAACTGGACAGACTTCGCCAGATCCCCGGCGTTGGAAAACCCCACCTTGGGAACCTGATGGTGAGATATGGCTATGCACCCGATAGGCAGACGGCCATCACCGAGGTCATCGATCGCTGCGCCACAGGGAGCAGCCGTATCGCCGCAGAGACTGCTGTCACAGCTATCCTGGCCTCCGGCGGTATCCCCGTCTGGGCGCACCCTCTAGGCGGTGAGGGGGAGAAGACGATCGGGCCGGAGCAGTTTGAGTCCATGCTGGACGAGCTGACCGGCTATGGCCTGATGGGCTTGGAATGCTGGTATTCCAAATATCCTCTGTCCCTTTGTGAGAAGCTGGCCAGAGTCGCGCAGCAACACAGACTGCTGATCTCAGGCGGAAGCGATCACCACGGGACGAACAAGACTATCCCGCTGGGGACCTTGAATGCGGAGGGACGCGAGATATCCCTGGAGCAGGTCACGCTTTTGCGTGCTTTAAGTGAAGAAAAATAAGCAGACCGTGGATCCGCCTACAGGTCCTTCCAAGAATGACCTGCACACGCAATGAATAAAGCCGCCCGCTGCCTTACCAGGTGCTCCTGGCAGGACAAGAGGCGGCCTTTTTCACTTTTTGAATGCGCGGGAGGTCGAGAGGAGCATCACATACTATTTTGTAAGATCCAGCAAAACTGTGATAAAAATTCAGCAAAAATGACGACAAGAAAAATCAAAAAAGCTGTCCTGATCCATACTTTGGACGGATACCGCAAAAAGATCTTGTATGATAAAATACAGTCAGCCCGCCAAGCACAGACATGACTACACATAGAAAGATCTCGGCAGGGAGGTGAGGTATGGAACAGAACATCGTATTGACGGCGGCGCTCCAGGAAAAATTTAAGACGGCATGGGCACAGCGGCAGGTGATCCTATTCAGCGCCCCCTGCGGCTGTGGGAAGAGCGCCGCGGCCTCGGTCCTGCTGGAGCCCTACACTGTCTGCCGGTGGGATGCCCTGTCCGAACCGCCGGGACCGGCACCGGACTTTACCTGTGACGCGGTATTGCTGGACAATGTGCAGACACTCAAAAGCCCAGATGCACAGCGGGCTCTCTGCGCCCTGATTCAGGAGCGGCCTGAAACACATTTTGTCCTTCTGACCCGCGGGACGGTCCCCAACTGGCTGATGTCCTTCCGCTACGAGCGCCGGATGCAGGTCTTTGAGACCCAGGACCTGCTGTTGGATCAGGAGACCTCTGAAAAGCTGCTGGCCCTCTCCGGTATCTCACCGATGCCTGCGGAGATGGCTGCCATGCAAAAGAACTGCGAGGGCTACCCGCTGGCCTTTGGCATCCTCTGCCACCAGATGCGGGGCGGCAGGCCCTATGATGAGACCGTGGACGCGGACGTGCGGCGGGAGCTGTTCTCCCATTTCCAGGCGGCGGTGTACCACCGCTTCGAGCCGGCGGCCCGCCGTCTGCTCCTGGACCTGGCCCCCTTTGAACCCTTTGATGTGGAATTTGCCCGTATCCTCTCCGGCAACAGCCGCGCCGGGGAACTGCTGGGGGGATTGCAGCAGGACACGTCCATGTTCCGCTATGACGATCTCCACCGCTGCCGGTTCCATCCGGTGTTCCGCCAATATCTGCTCTGGCAGCAGGAGCGGGAATACAGCGCCGAGGAACAAGACCGGCTCTATGGCCGCGCTGCTCTCTATTACGAGCTGCACGACGACTACAAAAACGCTCTGGACTGCTACGCCCGCAGCGGGGAGTATCAGAAGGTGTCCGGGCTGTTGATAAAAAACAGCGAGCTCCACCCCGGCCTTGCCCACTATAACGAGATGGAGGACTACTACCGCACTCTGCCCAGGGAGCAGGTCTTATCCTCTCCTGCGCTGATCGCGGGGATGAGTATGCTTTCTTCCATCTGCATGGAGTATGACGCTTCCGAGACGTGGTATCAGGAGCTGGAACGCTATGCAGGGACGCTGAAACGGTCGGATGCGGAGTACAGATCCGTTCATGGCTGGCTGGCGTGGCTGGACATCAGCCTGCCCCAGCGGAGCGTAGGCGACATCTTGACCAAGCTCTCCAGCGTGGTGAGCCTGCTGACCAGCAAGGAGATCGTTATGCCGGAGTTTTCCGTCACCAGCCGTCTGCCCAGCATCATGAACGGCGGCAAGGATTTTTGCGAGTGGAGCAGAGACGACGACGAGCTTTACCGCAGATACCGTGTCCCCGTCAGCTTCCTGCTGAAACGGGACGGCGTGGCCCTCCCGGAGTGCGCTGTCGCGGAGAGCAAGTTTGAAAAGGGGGAGGAGATATCCGGGCGGATGCTGGACCTGCTGGGCCGTCTGGAGAAGATCCAGAAGAAGGGGACCCCGGATATCGAGTTCGCCCTCATCGGCTTGCTGGTGCGGCTACGTATCGACCAGGGGGAGGCGGACCGGGCCATGGAGCATCTGGAAGCTCTGCGGGAGCGGTTCCAGCAGCCTGAGTGCCAGCGTTTCCTGCCGAATCTGGACGCGCTGATCTGCCGGACGGCCATGTATCAGGGGAAGGACGAGGCCGTTGACGCGTGGTACAGGGAGAAGGCCCCCAAGGACCTGCTGAAGCTGCGGGTGATGCTGCGCTACCAGTACATGACCCGCGCCATGGCGGAGATCGTCTATGGCCGCTATCAGGAGGCCCTTTTGATCCTGGCCCCCCTGCGGCCCTACTTCAAAGCCGCCCACCGGGTGATGGACAGCATCTACCTGGAGCTGCTGACGGCGATCTGTTATTACCGGGCCAGGGACGGCGATTGGCAGACACCGCTGCACAGCGCCCTGGACGCATGCCGGGACTATCAGTTCATCCGGCCCGTGTCCCAATACGGCGCGGCCATCCTGCCCCTGCTGGACAAGGGCGGCTGGAGAGCGGACCCGGCCTTTCTGGACCGGCTGGCCGCCGCCACCCGGAAACAGGCGGCGCAGTACCCGGACTTCCTGCGCTTCCGTGGGGAGCTGCTGGAGCCGCTGTCCCCGGCGGAGATGAACGTGCTGCGGCTATTGTGCCACCACAAGAGCAACGCGGAGATCGGGGAGATCTTGGGCATCAAGCTGCCCACCGTGAAGACCTATGTCAGTAACGTCCTGCGGAAGCTGGGCGTGAAAAATCGAGGCGCGGTGAAGGACGCCGCCGTCAAATTGCATTTGATCTAGGACGGCCCTTCTACAGCGAACGGTCCATTGCACACGGGACATGTCCCGTGTGCAGCCCCCATGGGGGCTGCACAAAAACTCATGACGAACATAGGAGGCTTTTTCATGAAACAAAAATTTCTTAGCATCCTTATCGCTCTGGCCCTGTGTCTGGGACTGCTCCCGGGAACGGCCCTGGCGGCGGAGGACGGTCTGGAGACGCGGTCCGCATCTATCAATATGGATTATACCAACTTTGTCTTTGCCCAAGGTGTTCCCATTGTGATCAAGCAAAATGGAAACATTACCAGTATTTATGATACAGACAACAACCTGCTCTCTGGCGAGACAGATGTCAGCAGCTACGCGATCTACGGCGGCTGGTTTGATGGGGATAACACGCATACAGCCAACACATCTGTCACCATGGAGAGCGGAACGGTCAAGGAGATCTACGGCGGCAGCTATAGCGGGACACTGGAAGGGGACACCAATATCACCATCCAGGGAGGCACAGCAGTCAATGTCAGCGGCGGCGGCGTTTCCTCTACTGTCACAGGGACCGCCCATGTTGACTTTTACGGCGGAAATGTTACCAACCTCACGGGTGGAGGCTATCAGGACAACTGCGCTAAAACCCATGTGAGATTTATGGGCCAAGCGGATGGCTTTATATTCGTCTGCGGCGGTGGCAACAGCGGGACTGTGGGGACTGCGACTGTGGAGTTCCACGGGCAGGGCACCAGTGCCAATAATCAGAGTATATATGTCTATGGCAGCGGCTGGGGGGACCATGTGGACGAGGTCAAAATGATCATCGGCAAGGAGTGTGAACCCCCTGCTACCCCCATCCGTTTCTCCGCGAAAAATCCCGATGACGAAACATCCACCGTGGGTTCCGCCAGCTTTGACGTGACCATGGACCCTGCCCGGCCCAGCATGATGAACAGCAGCGGCCTGGACGGGACCGGCGTCACCGGAAAAGTATCTGCTTACATCCACTCGGACGCCAGCATGGACCATTTTATTTACACCTCCCTAACGGAAATAGACGAGCTGATTTTGGAGGGGGTCCATTACACGACCGCCGCAGATGATCTCGATCTGGACCGGCTGGAGATTCAGGAGACCGCCGCCATCGCCGTTTCGGCGATAGCGGGTAAAACGCGGACAGTCAGGGAACTGGCAGGCGGCGGGCGTATCTATTTTGAAAAGCGCCTTAACATGGAGGCGAGCATCACGCCCATCACCGTAGGCAAAATCACAACCGCCGAGGGTGCACGGCTCCAGGTGGACCGCTTGGGGGGCCTGCCCGATACAGCATGGACAGGCGCGGCCCTGTTCACGGGCCCCGGCGTTACGGCGCTGGAAACCCTGGATGGCCTTGTCTGTGTCAATGAAAACTACGCTCTGACCAAAGAGGGCAGTACGATCAAGGTCAAAGAGAATGACGGCCAGCGGCAGGCATATTTGGACCCCACGCCCAGCTTTGACCGGCAAGACAAGACCTACCGCTACGGCGAGACCATCAACATCGCCACGGGCCTGCAATGCGGTGGGGTGCCCCTGCCTGGATTGACAGTCTCGATAACGGGCGGCGCCAGCGGCAGCCAGACCTTTGCCACCGGCGTGACGGACGAGGACGGGCGGGTGACCATCCCCGTCCCGGTGAACGACATGGTCTGGAACAGCCGGACCCGCGCCCTTGGCGCCTATTTTGCCGGGACAGAGGAATACAAAGGGAACGCCTACGGCGTTTCCGTTGGTGGAGATCTCAACTATACCATCCTGCCTGCCCAAGTGACCCTCAGCGGTGAGATCACGGCTCCGGCCAGGGGCGGTGTGCCTGTAAAGACTCTGACTGTAGGTGGGGCCGATGTCTGCACCGCCGAAGTGCTGTGGTCCCCGGCGGACGCGGCCTTCCGGCCCGAGGTGAGCTATACCGCCTCCATCCGGCTGGTCCCCAAGGCGGGCTATGGCCTGGACAAAGGGCAGATCGGCGACAGCGTCACCTACAAGGGCCAGTCTTTGGCCCTACCCGCCCAGGCGGAGGCCGATGGCAGTCTCATCATCGCCGATGTCCAGACCTTCCCGGCTTTCCCCGCCATCCACCCCACCGGTGTCACGCTGAACAAGACCGAATGCAGCCTGACCGTGGGCGGCTCGGAACAGCTCACGGCCACCGTAGCCCCGGCGGATGCGGACAACAAGTCTGTGACATGGACCTCCAGCGACCCCGCTGTTGCTACAGTTGTTGACGGCACCGTCACTGCCGTCAGCGCGGGCACAGCCACCATCACAGTCACCACGGCGGATGGGAACAAGACCGACACCTGCACCGTCACCGTCAGGAGCAGCGGCGGCGGAGGCGGCGGGGGCAGCAGCACACTCAGTGTCACCGTCCCTGTGTCCGGCGACAAGGACACGGTCCGCGTCAGCGCCAGCGTGTCCGGCACCACCGCCACAGTGAGCAAGATCGACACCAAGCAGATCGACAGCGTGGTCGGAGACAGCGCAAAGACCAGCATGGTGGAGATCGACTTTACCGGTCTGAACAAGACCATCGACACGGTAAAGCTGCCCGCCGCCGCTATCAAGGACATCGCGGCCAAGGCGCAGGATGAGAAGGCCGGGGGCCTGACCGTCAAGCTCCCAGGGGCCGAGATATCCTTTGACGCTCCCGCCCTCTCCGCGGTCCAGGCCCAGGTAGGCAGTCAGATCACGCTGACCGTCACCCCGGCCAAGCCCGCTGCCCTGAACAGCCGCCAGAAAAAGGTCGTAGGCGCCTCCCCGGTGTTCGACCTGACACTGCGGAGCAGCAGCGGAGCCATCACCGACTTCCGGGGCGGCTGCGTCACCGTGTCCCTGCCCTACACCCTGGCAGCGGGGCAGGACCCCTCCGGCGTGGTCGTCTACTACCTGGACAGTACCGGCAATATCACCCCCTGCGCCACCGTGTACGATGCTGGCCGCAAGTCAGCCGTCTTCACCACCGGCCACCTGTCCTTGTACTTTGTGGGCTATGACCCTGCGGCGGTATGGACGGACCCATATACCGATGTGGCCAAGGACGCCTGGTACTATGACGCAGTGCGGTACGTCAGCGAGAACGGCTTGATGGGCGGCTACGGGAACGGCCTGTTCGGACCGGACGATGTTCTCTCCCGTGCCCAATTCGCCCAGATCCTCTACAACAAGGAGGGCAAACCCACTGTGACAGGCGGCAGCGTCTTTACCGATGTGGCTCCCGGCGCATGGTATGCCAACGCTGTCACTTGGGCGGCGGCACAGGGCATCGTGAACGGCTATGGTAGCAGGACGTTCGGTCCCAACGACGATATCACCCGTGAGCAGCTGATCGTTATGCTCTGGCGGTATGCCGGAAGCCCCACCGCCGCCGGTAGAGAACTGCGCTTTGCCGACGCGGACAAAGCCGGCGCCTGGGCGGAGGAGGCCCTGTGCTGGGCTGTGGAGAACGGCATCATCCACGGACAAGGAAACGGGAAGTTAGACCCCCAGGGACTGGCGACCCGGGCGCAGGTGGCGCAAATGCTGCAAAATTTCCTGGAAAGATAAAAAACGAGGAGCCGCAGACGGGTGACCGCCTGCGGCTCCTTGCTGTATCCGAGAGATCTGGCAGTGCCTTGGATGAAAGTCTTATGATAGCTCTTCCTCTTCCTCGAATTTGCTGCAAAATTCGGAGGAATGATAGCCGCATTCTTTACAGACGACCCCGCCCTTTCGTGTCCGCTCCACAAGCTCCGAATCGGCACAGCCGCACTTAGGGCAGACCACAGCAACTCGGGGATCGATGTTCCTCGATCCTCCGCAGTGCATACAGAGGTACTGTCCATATTGGCTCCCAGAGCCGGTCAGGGTCTCCTCCACGGAGATCACACCCTCAAACGCCCCGGAGTCCGACAGCTTTTCCCGCTGGCAGCATTCCCGGCTGTCGATGATCTCATGGCAGCGGTAGCAGAAATTCAAATATACGTCCTGATCGTGTTCTCCCTCCTGGTCGGAGTTTGAGCAGTGGAACACGGTGATCGGCAGTCTGGCCGTGATCAGTTTCGCATACTGGAATTCCGGGTGGAACAGCTCGCCGCAATGGCTGCACTTCATATGGGGGCGCAGGCGGATCAGGCTGTTGACATAAGCGGAGATGCGGAAGGGGTACTCCTCCTTCACGCTTATACCGACATCGTACCGGTCGAGATCTGGGATCCCTCCGATGTTCAGCAGGAAGTCCATAAAGGACAGATCCTTGTGATCCACCGCTCTGCCTTGCTGGCGGGCGGCACGGAATTTGGTCTTTGTCAGGTCCATATCCTCGTAGTATGGACAGGAGCGCCCTAGCCCGGGGCAATAGACGCAGTTCTGATTTCTCCAGCACCTTCCGTCGCAGAAATACTTGCCCGAATCGCTGTTGCTGCGGCAGTGCTCCAGCAGAGCGGACAGCCCCGGCGTCACATCGATCCTCTGGGTGAAGCAGTCTGTGATGTATCCCATCAGCATCCTGTGGGCCTGCAAGAAATTGTTTTGATACGGGGTACCGGCCTCTATATAGATACCGGCAAAAAATTGCAGCACCGCACAGACAAGGTGGTCATCTTCCCCGGCCTCCCACTGCCGGATCTTTTCCAGCTTCTCGAACCACCTGCGCTCGGTCCTCTCGTTCCCTGCAAGATCGGAGAGGTACATCAGCAGCCGAATCTTCATGCTGTCTGTCATCCTCTGCCACCAGCACAGCTCCAGCCCCTGCTCACGGAGGGAGACCGTCGCGGCCACGACCTCCTCAAGGGCCGTATCCCAGTGGAGCTTTGCGAGTAGGGGACGATAGTCCTCCAAATTTCCCTCGCTGGTATCCGTCCAGTCGGCCCCGGTGAGAAGGGCGCGGAGCTGGCCTTTGGTGATGCCGTCCATGGCCCTCTTGCAATGGAGCAGGACCTTGCCGGATAATTTCGGGGCAATAGCGTCCCAGGTGTCTTCTTTGGCGTGCTCTGCTAAAAACGCCGCCTGTTCATCCGTTTGGACCAACTGCCCCAGGGGCAGACTTATGATATCGGCCTGGCAGACGCAGGCACAGACCTCTGGATGGGTCCAGAGCAGCTCCGGCCTCCACGCAAGCAGAACAGAAACGCCTCTTCCTGCCGCCCGTGTCTTTGTGACCAGCGAGACCAGGTCCTCCTCCGTTTCCCGTTCCAGCAGGGGCCGGACAGCATCGATCTGGACATCCTCTGGCCAGTCCCAGCGGATCTTTGCCAGCAGAGCGCGGCCGCGCTCCAGATCCTCCTCCCCGGCAGACGCCCAGTCGATTCGGGACAGAAGGGCGCACATTCGAATCTCAGAGATAGCGTCCAGGGCCCTCGGGCAGCGGAGCAGTATAGGATCGGGCAGCTGCGGGGCGATACGGCTCCAAGCGCTGTCTCCGGCGTGTTCCGCCAAAAATGCCACCTGTTCATCCGTCTGGATCAGCGCCGTCAAAGACTGGATATTCTTGATATCGTCTTCCTCAACACAAGCGCAGACTTCCGGGCTGGTCAGGAGCAGCTCCGGCTTCCATTGGAGCGGCAGGGCGATGCTCCTCCCTTCCGCCTTCATTTTGGTGAGGAGAGAGATGATGTATTCGTCTGGCTCCCGTTCCCACATCGGCCGGACCGTGTTGATGTAGCGGGGGACGTGGTAGCGGAAGTCGAACTTTGCCAGCAGGGTGTGGCGGCACACCGTTTCGTCTGCCGGGATGAGCTGATCCAGGGGCAGCTCCCCGATATCGTTCCATTCGACACAGGCACAGACCTCTGGATCGGTCCAGAGCAGCGCCGGCCTGCATCCGATAAGGGCGGCGACCGACTGCCTCACCCCGCGGAACTGCTCGACCAGAGAAGGCTTCTCCCCTCGGAGCTGCACGATCAGAGAGGCGATATATGCGTCCGGTTTCTGCTCCAGCAGCGGGCGGAGCATGTCGATGTCGGCTTCCTTGAGCCTGCCCCAGTCAACGCGTGTCAGCAGCGTGTAAAAGCGCGCCTGCTCCTCTTCGCTGTCAGAGGTGCTGTCAACAAGGGGCAGGAGAGAGATCGCCCTGTCGGAGGGGACAGCGGCCAGCGCCCGCGGACAGCCCAGCACAAGACTGTCCGGCAATTTATGAACGATCCTGTTCCAAGCATT
Source organism: uncultured Clostridia bacterium (assembly GCA_947173485.1). Lineage (GTDB taxonomy): Bacteria > Bacillota > Clostridia > Oscillospirales > Oscillospiraceae > CAMWFH01. Next base: position 123,614 of record CAMWFH010000005.1, read on the forward strand.
CTCCTTCGCCACATACTGGGCTAAAAACGCTGCCTGTTCGTCTGTCGTGACCAATTCCAGGGACAGGTCTGCGATATCCCAGTGATCGATACAGCCGCAGACCTCCGGGCTGCGCAGAAGCAGCTCCGGCCTCTGTTCCAGGATCTTGGAAACGCGATGCTCTCCGGCTCTCATCATCAGGATGAGAAAGATGAGATCCTCATCCGATTCCTGCTCCAAGGACATCTGCGTATGATCGAACAGCCACTCCAGCTCACGCCCCTGGTCCCTGTCACGCCATTCCTGATAAAGCGCGAGCAGCTTATCCTCGCTCAGTTCTTCCGGCAGCTGGACGTGAACGACCGACCACCTGTTGTTGGTCCAACGTTCCTGGTAGATGACAAAACGATTCTCCAGGAAGAGCTTCCGGCTGCGGCGGCTCCTGAGGGCTTGCTCATTACGGTAGAGCCTGCGTAAGCCTTGTGAGAGGCAGATCGAGTCAAAACGGAACTCGCTTCCTCCCTTTGCACTTGCCAGGAATCCAAACAGAGATCCATGCCTGTCCGGCAGACCGAACTTTGTTATGACCCCTGTCTGCACACGCTGATCCGCTCTTTTGGGACGCCGCCAATACTTGCACAGCAGCTCCCGTTCCGCGTCCCGGCCTTCGCCGCAGCATTCCCGGTAGAGAAGGAGCTGCTCCTTTCGGTCCAGTTCCTCCAACAGCCTGACGTTAAAGGCTTCCGACCTGCCGTCCCTAAAACGCCGCACCTCATAAACGACCAGACTGTCCCTGCGGTGAGCCTCCTGAAAGTTAGAGGTGGGGGCGATCCCTTTTTCGTTAAAATAGATCTCTCCCGCTGCTTCATCCGCCTCTGCCAGAAATCCAAAAGGGACCCCGCTCCCATCCCGTTTTTTCAGACCAAATCTTTTCAAAACTCCGATCTTCATACAGCCGCCCTCTCCTCCTGTTTTCTCGTGAGCATTATTATATCATAAGATCTTCATTTAGAGCACCCCATCCAGCCGCAGAGATCGATTTTGGCAAAAAGCACAAAAAGGGCGTATGAGCTGAAGAGGAGTTTGAGCATGATGCAACAACTCCGGCGCGGCCGGCCTCTGGCCGGAGATGTAAAGGAGGTCCCGTACCACTGCGACAGACCTACGCATTCACTGGCCTGGTTTCCCCCTCTCCAACGCCTAGAGTCTTTTTGGGGGCCACATCGTTTTAACATATACAAAATAAGCAAGGATTTTTATGCAAAATGTAGAAATCACATGAACGGTCGAAAACGTGCATGAGCGGTAAGGCGGAGGTATTGCGCTCCCTTCAGGTATAGGATAAAATGTATGCAAAAGGACTGATGACCGCTGCGGGTGCAGCGGTCATGTGCGTATATACGCACATGAAACACCGGATAGTTTTTAAGGAGGCGGGCCTGTGATCAAACCTGTTTTCCTTCTCATGCGCTGGCTGCAAACGATCCCCATAGCCCTGCTGATGTTTGCCCCCTTTTCAGATCTGGAACTGCGGAGAGAACGGCGGCGCTGTCATCTGCTCTCCGTGGCCTATCTGCTCGTTGGCTGTGTGGCGCTGGCGCTGTTGAGCGCCGCCGTCAGTATGGGAGGACAGCGGAATATCGCTGTGCGGGATATGAGCCTTGCGGTGATGCTCGTGGTCTATCTCTCCGGGTGGGCCAGCACCCTCCGCGTCCCCACTGTCCGAAAACTTCTAGTAGGCGGTATGATGCTCCACTACGCCGCTATGCTCAACGCCATGAGCAACGTGTTCGCGGCGTTTGCGCTGGGTGAGGACTATGTGGCAAACACCAATGCTGACAGCGGGAGCTTGATGCTCTGCCTGTGCCTATTGGTATCAACGATCCTTACCTGGCCGCTGGTCTGGTACTTCCTCCGGCACGTCTTACGGGAGAGCCTGCCTGTCCTGGAGGAGCGAGAGGCCAAACGGGGCCTTATCTATCTATGCGTCATGTTCGTGCTGTTCTGTCTGGCGACGTATGCCCCCCGCTATGAATCAAAGCCGGAAACGCCGCTCCTCATCGCTGCTCTGGTCGTAACGAATATGGTCGCTTACTTTATCTTCTTTCGGGAGATCGCCACGGTGCGCAAGCAGGCGGAGACGGCCCGTGAACTGGCGGTCTGGCAGACTCAGTACCAGCAGCTCAGTCAGCGGATGGAGGAGACCCGCCGCCTGCGTCACGATATGCGCCACCACCTCAACACCCTGGGGGCGCTGAACGCCCAGGGCAGGCAGGAGGAGATCGGGGACTACCTCAAACAGTACGGCACGGTCTACGACCGGCTGGAGGAACAGCGATTCAGCGGCGACCCGGTGGTGGACAGCGTATTGGAATACTATCTGGCCCAGGCCGGAGAGGAAGGGATACCCGTCAAGTGCCAGGTGTCCCTGGAGGGCGGCGGCAGCGGCGTGGACGCCATGGATATGACGGTGCTGCTGGGCAACTGCCTGGAAAACGCATTGGAGGCCCTGCGGCCCCTTCCAGCCGGGGCGCGGCAGCTGTCCGTGGAGATCGCCCCCATGGGCGTCATGCTGCTGGTGCGCATCGTCAACACCTGCGGCAATCTGGAGGACGGCAGGGACTTTGCCGGGTGGGAGGCGTTCCCCTCCTGCAAGGGCAAGGGGCGAAAAGGCGTGGGATTGCGGAGCGTGGCCGCTATCGCGGAAAAGTACGGCGGCAGCGCACAGTTCCAGCGGAAGAATGGGGAGTTCACCGCAAGGATCTCCTTGTGTATGTGCTGGCACGATGGCTTGGGATAGATCAACTTGTATACGTTTGATAGTTTCGTGGAAGGAGAACGAACGAATGAGGAAGCTGTGGAAACGCCTGCTGGCCATGCTGTTGACGTTGGCGCTGTGCGTACAGATCCTGCCCGCGCCGGCTCTGGCGTACATGGCGGAAAAAGCGGACAGCCTGACGCTGACCGGCAAGGACGGCGGAGAGATCGAGGTAGACGAGAGCTGGGAAGAGCGGTTCCCCTATGGGACCTTCGCCTTCCAGAACAGCGAGCTGAAGATCGTGGAGGGCGGCGCGCCCGGCGTGCTCCAGGTCTACCGCCTGGGCGGGACCGCCGGAAAGGCGACGGCGTACATCCAGTATGTCCCGGTGTCCGCCCAGATCGATGAGGACCGCTATACCTATGCCAACGCGGCCGGGTATGGGGACATACGCATCGAAGTGGAGGACCCCCTTCCCATCGCGGCGTACCAGGCCACCGGCAAAGACCCCGGTCCCGCTGCGCCTGATGTGCCCATCACGATCACGGTGGAGGGACCGGCAGCGCCGGAGGACGGGGACTATATCCTGACGGTGGACGCGCAGGCCGATGCCTATCAGTGGTATGTGCTGGGCGACGGCTGGGAGGAGGCGGTCTCCGGCGCTGTGGAGCGCACCTTCGTAGTGGGCGCGGAGGACTTCGACAGATATGACCTTTACTGCGTCTGCACGATAGACGGCGTTCGCTTCGGCTCCGACTCGGCCAAGGGCGCGGCCTATGTGCCGGAGGCGGAGGAGACGCTGGGGACCATCCCCGAGGGCCTGCCCCTGGCCCCGGACCCCACCTACAGCACGATAGAGATGGACCCGGAGAAGCCCTACCAGGGCTATCTGTTCGCCATGACCTTTGCCGACGGGGAGTGGGTCAAGGAGATTCGGATCTCCGCCCCCCCAGGACGAGGAGGCGGAGCCGGACAAATTCGGCACCTTCACCATCGTGGACTGCGACGGCGGGTCCCTCTATGACGCCGCCAACACCCTGGCCCTCCGCGTCATCGACGATGACGCCCCGGAGCCCAGCCAGCTGGGCTTTGCCATCACGGAGACAGAGTTCGACCGGTCTGCCGGCACCGCGGTGCTGACGGTCCGCCGCACCGGCGGCAAGCAGGACCTGGTCTCCGTGGACTATGCCTCCGAGGACGGCACTGCCGTAGGCGGCAGGGACTACAGCCCTGTCTCCGGCACGCTGCTGTTCTATGCCGATATAGACGAGCAGACCATCACGATCCCGCTGATCGACGACGGGCAGGAGAGCCAGGAGCGGCTCACCTTCCGGGTGACGCTCTCCAACGTGAAGGGCGGGGCAGATCTGTGTACCTTGGCCGGGGGGAAGGATACCGCCCTGGTGTCCCTCTATAACACCAACACCGCCCAGGAGGAGAACTTGGCCACCATGCTCCATGACAGCACGGCCATCGACCTGTCGGCCCAGGTGACGGTGGGGAGCGGATCCGTGGCCCCGGTGGACGCCGCCCCAGTCACGGGCGAACAGGTGGAGACGGCCACGGAGGAGCTGGAGGCGGTCATCGGCTATGGGCCGGAGGACATCGTGCCCTATACCTTCCACTACGCCGAGCCCATCCGGTTCTCCCGCAACTCCATCAGCAATTACGACAGCAGCTACTGGAAAAATTATACGCAGCTCACCGACAACAACTATACGAGCTGGGAGGCTGACCGCTTTGGGGTTGGATCTTGGTCCGGCAGCAACACCTCCGTTGTGGACGGCGGCCGGCAGCTGGCCGGCAATAGCCCCCGGACTGCGTCCCTGCGTATCCCCAACATCACCCATCTATACGGCGATATCGACGCAGGATATGAGTTTGAAGCCGCTCTGGCCAGCGCCTGGACCCTGTTTTGGTATGGCATGGAGTATGTATATCCATGGAGCGAGCTGCGGATCGCGGGGTCCGGGACACGGTACAGAGTGGATGCCGGGGTCACGCACCAGCAGAAAGGGACCGATTTCAACATCCAGTGGAACGGCAGCGGCAGTATGTCTGGCGGTTGGAACATGGGGAGCTCTGCGGACGGCGAGATGGTCTTGGGACTGAGCCACTACGATGCCCACGACAGTGACGGCGACGCATGGTGCCGCCTGCGCTATGCCCTGCTGGAGCGCCGGACATTCTCCAACGACCTGGCCCTGACCGTCTATACGGCCAACGATGCCGACACCGCGCCTGCGGACGGCGCGCAGCTGACCGCCGCATCCGGCGTCTACAACGCCATGCGGCCCAGGGTCACGATCGTGCCCCAAAAGGGCGGCGTCAATAGATGGGGCGAGCTGTACGTTGGCTCTCAGCTGAAGATCGAGCTGGCCAGCACCGCGTCCTATTTCCCCGCCCAGACATCCGCCGGGGCGTCCAGGGACTTCTCCATCTCTCTGACGGACAGCAAGGGCAAGGAGGTCAAGCTGGCCGAAAAGGGCTCCGATGGCGCGTACTATCTGACGCTGGACTGGCCCGGGCTGAACGAGGAGGGCCTAAGGGACCAGTATACCCTCCATATCGCCATGACCCGCAAGCAGAGCGTCAAGCTGGACGTGACCCCCTCCACCGACCGGCTGGTGGACGGGAATGGCAACACCCTCAGCTCGGCAGATCCCGCAAAGTTCTCCCAGGCCTGGGCGCGGTTCAACGCCAGCGGCGGCGGCGCTATCACCATCGGCTATTCCGATACCAGCACCGAAAAGCCCTATTTCAAAAGCGGCGGGACAAAAACGCTGACAGTCACGGGCTCCGCTGCCGCTACGACGGCTTGGAAAAATTTAGAAAACATCCGGTGGGTCGAGTTTGGCCGCTCACCGGAGGACCGCATCGTGCTCAACGGGCGGACCTACGCGGGCAATGAGCGGATCTGGCTGACCACGGCGGACCTGTCCGCCAGCGAGCTGGTCTTTTACTACTACCACAAGGACTACCTCACCAGTGAGAGCGTGATGGTCCCCTCGGTGGACCATATCGGGTTGTATCTGGACGGCAATGGCAACGGCAGGATCGACGGCTGGTTCGACCGGGAGACCGGCTACTTCATGCTGGACGAGGACTCCGGGGATGTGTTCCTGAGCTTCTTGGAGGATGGCGTGGACTACGATGAGAGCCTATTCGCCCCAGTGGTAAACAAGGACGGGAAGTACTGCCAGTATTTCCTAAAGGTGTTCTACACGAAGCTCCCCCGTTGTCTGGTGCCCCCGGCCGGACAGGAGGCACAGCGGGCGCAGATCCTGCCCGCTTTCATCAGCAACGTCACCGATGCCGGCAACCTCGCGGCACTGACGAAAGAGCAGCAGTCCTACCGCTACATCATCGCCGGGCAGAGCCGCGCCTACGCCGGTCAAGCGGCGGACCGGAGCGATACCGACTACGCCTGCTCGGCGGACGGCCTGCCCATGTATGGCGCGGAGGCCACCCGCATGGAGATGCTGGACATCCCCCTGGGCGGCGATGTCCGCCCTGCTCAAATGACGGCAGACAAGAAGGGCTACGACTGGACGCCCGGCTACCGGGGCAATCTGCTCATCGCCTTTTCGGACCCGGAGCCGATCTTCATCGCCCACAGCCTGGCGGGGGACAATATCCTCGTTGCCGGATCAAAGAGGTCGATGCGGACGGAACGATTCGTTATGAGGAGGGCGGCGCGGAGAAACTGAACGGCTATCTGGGCTCCTTCGTTGGCAACAGCGCGGTCGTCCTGTGTGCCCAGGAGCAGATGGAGACCACCGCGCAGATCGCCGCCGTCCACGGCGGATCGGCCTGGGAGGGCGTGCTGGAGAACGGGGCCAGGGCCTTTGCCGCCAGGGACGATGCCGGCGGCAAGCTGGATCTGGAGGCCGTGACCATCGGAGGCGTGGGGACTTTCCCCGATTCGAGCTACATCAAGCAGAACCAGGGCCAAGCGCCGGATACTGCCTCCATCGATATGGAGGACTCCGGCAACAGCTTCCCGGAGTTCGACCTGGATCTGGGAGTCAAGCTGCCCTCCACCGATATCGGCATCACCGACTTTGTCAGCATCATCATGGATGGCTACGAGGTGGGCTTCTCCATCGGGGCCGACCTGGGGGGCTACAACAGTGATGACGGGCTGTTCGGGCCTCAAAAGGTGTGGGAAAATACAAAGGAAGACATGGGGAAGCTGAAGGACTTCCTGGCGACTCCCCATAAGAAAGGCCATGAAAAGGACAGGTATGCGGCAGCGGACGACAGCTTCAAGGATGCCACAAATGGCAAGACCAGCTCTATGGGGTTTGAGGTCAGCTTCAGTGTGACCATTGCCTTCCTGTTCAAGTATGACCCCGTGGATAACACCTACTATTTCAGCCAATTCTCCGTAGCGGCCGCCGCGGGGCTGGAGTTCAGCTACCAGCATCGTCTGACGCCTGCGCCGTGCGTCTATCTCTACATCACGGCGGGAGCCGGTATCGAGATCGGCACCGGCGCCACGGTGGAGCGCCAGACGGTGACGGAGACGCTGGACCTGCCCGAGGGCGCGGATTCGCTGCAAAAGGGGCAGAGCATCCACTTTGGGACAGACTGCAAGGCCTTCGATATCGAGTTCAAGGGCCAGCTGCTGGTGGAGCTGTTCGAGGACGAGGCGTGCCAGAGGCCCGTGGGCAGCATAGACGGCGCTCCCTTCAACCTGGGCTACATCAAGTCCGACGGCGGCGACCCCGTCACGGTCACACTGGCGAAACGGGATGGCTACCAGCTGGATAAGACCTATCACGTCCGGCTGACCGCCCTGGACAGCACCTCCATCAGCGGCCTGGAAAAGGTCACCCGTATGGAGACGATCTCCTATTGGAGCGGCTTCCAGATCTCCCCCGAGGTGTTCGCCGAGGCGGGGGCCGGCGTTGGCATCGAGATCTTGAAGTTTGAGGCGTTCATCAAGGTCAGTGTGGGCTGCTCCTTGACGCTGGGCGCTTACGATACGGACAAGAACGAGTACGAGGGCTTCTCCTTTGATGAATTTGATCTCGCCCTGGGGCTGGGACTCCGTGTGGTGCTGCTGGTGTTCAGCTATGAGATGGACATGATCAGCTACCACGTCAGCTATGACAAAGACGGTGACCGCTGGATCCATCGCTGGGAGGCCCTGGGGGGACTGTTCGGAGAGGAGATCGGAACGGTATCCGTCACGGACTCCTCCGGCCAGACTTACGGCGTGCGGGTGCGCCTGCCGGGCTCTGCCGCCCACACCCAGGAGATCTACAGCAATGAGGACAGCGGGATCTCCACCTTTGCCTTCGACCCAACAGACAAGGACAACGTGCCCTTCCAGCTCTCCGGCTACGGCAGCTCCGGCGATGCCTTCAAGCTGGCCGATGGCCTGGCCCTGGGCTACGGCTACCAGGTGGTCTCCGTAAACGGGCAGAACTATGTGGTCTATACCATCAGCCGGGCGGGCGACGATCTGCACCCGGTGGACTATACCATGCTGGTCCTCTCCCGTCTGCGTTTGACCAATGAGAACGGCAAGGATGTCTATGGACTGGTGAATCCCGTTGATGCGGAGGACGGTACGCCTTATATCCTGCTGGATACCAAGGACGGCGCTGACGATGGCACCGGCGATCTGGACTTCCACGTCTGGGTGGACGGCACCACCATCCATGCCGTCTGGGTCAGCTATGCCAGCCCCGGCGATCTGGGCGCAGTGGACGAGGAGCCAACGGAAGAAAAGCCTGCTCTGTCTGACGGCACAGAGATGGGCGACTACAATAGCGCGGTCCAGACCATCGCGGCGAATGCGGCAAAGAACACGGTGGTCAAAACGGCGTCCTTCGATACCGCCGTTCCAGACACCGGGTTTAGTGCCGCGCAGAACATCAGCGGAGCTGTTGGTTCCCATGTATTTCTGCCCAATATAGCGGACAGAAGCGTGGTGGTCTACGGCAAGGCGGAACATTTCATCACAACGGAACTGACCACCAAAGAGCAGGCGTATGCGGCGTATCTGAACAAGGCATACCCCGGCACTGACGATGCCATGCAGGCCATCCGAGACTACCGGCTGACCTATCAAAAGGGCCTCTGGGACGCCTACGGCAAGAGAAGCAATCTCTGCGTATCCGTGAACGGCACCCTGGCAGAGACCGCCCTGGCGGAGGGACAGATCCTGGAGAACATCGAGGCGGCCAAGATCGGCGATACTTACTATGCGGCCTACACCACCGGCGAGCAGACGTATGAGGACGGTGATCTGGTGAACATCCGCCGGCTCTACCTACGGACGTTCACGGTCTCGGGCACGACTGTGACCTGGGGAGACCCCCTGCTCCTGCGGACCCTGTGCGACTACGACCGTGACAGCAAAAAGGACGGCCTGTACGCCGGTGCGGCCCAGACCGCGCCATACGCCGACCCCTATTTTGCCGGCCTGCAATTCCTGTACGGCAAGCTGGGCGGCATCCAGGGGACGGATGAGAGCTTCACCGCAAGGGCCATGGCGGCAGATCAGCCGGAGCATTTCCTTCTCTTTGAGATGAACGGCTCCACCTATGTCATCCCCCAAAGTTCCTTGGAAAGCATCACCACCAGCCACACCGGCCAGATCATCCCCTTCTTTACTCCCCCGGAGGATGCGGGCAAGAACGAAAAGATCTCCGCCTCCACTGGCCGGGCGGAGGTGACCATCGGCGCGGACGGCGCGGGCAATATCGCCGCCGTCTACACCGGCACCGTGGCCAATACCACCAACAACGCCATCTACCTGACCAAGTGGGACCCCAACTCCCAGACCTGGGGCACAGGCATCATGCTGGCGATGCACTATATGCAGGTCTATGAGGACGCGGCGGAGCAGGGCTGGAGCGCCGAAGAGACGGAAGCGGCCTATCTGGGCAAACGGCCGGGCTATACCGGCGGCGGGATGGAGCAGTTCACCTTCTCCGATCTGCAGATCGCCCTGGGCCAGACCGACACCCGCACAGCGGCCAGCTCCCCCGATGGGACGGCTCCGATGAGGGAATCAAAACAGCGGCCGCTCTGGCCGCTGGCAGCGGGAACGGGCCGGACGGGGCGGAAACACCCATATCCAGAGAGATCGCGGACTCCACAGACAGCAGCAGAGACACTCTGCTGGTCTTGACCCAGGGCTCGATGCGGTATCTGGAGGACCGGACGGTGCCCGACAAGGAGGAGACGGTCCTGGCCCCCATGTCCGACAGCAAAGCGCTGGCCCAATATGAACAGAACGGCGGACACAAGCCCGGCGTGGGCGTCTATGCCATCAGCTACGGCGTGGGCGGGCAGAGTATCGGGCAGTCCAGCCTGACGTTCCAGAGCTACGATTTTTCCGCCGGCAGCCAGCTGACGGTTTATCTCTCCTTTGTCAACACCGGCGATGTAGCCATCCGTGCCAGTGAGAAAAACCCCGCCGTGGTGGAGCTGAAGCTGTATGTCCCTGCGGCGGCGGAAAATACTGGCAGTACCAGCACCCTGGCCACCTGGAACCTGACGGAAAACCTCCGCTCCGGGCAGAAGGCTGTATTGGACGGCAGCTGTGCCGCTCTGACCCGGGACCTGCCCAACGGCAGTATCTTCTATATCGAGGTGCGCGAGGACGCGGACTATATCGCTTCCACAGGCGGCGCCGCTTTTGAGGCCAGCACCCTGGTCGTGGATGAAAACGGCACTCCCACCGGCGGCGACCTGGTAGTGGAGCCCAAGCCCGACCTGGCCCTGGAGGATCTGCATATCACCTCCGTCAATGCGGACTCCAACGGCAACACCATCCTCCAGGTGGAGTTCCTCGCGGCCAACCGGGGCAGCGTGACGGCGGAGGGCGTCTTTGCCAAGTTCCGGTACGAGGACGGCGATGGGAGCTATCAGCCCCTTGATATCAGCAACAGCGATCTGAATATTTCGGCACCGGCCCAGATCGCCCCGTTCTCTCTCCGGGATGCAGATCCCAGGACCCAGGGCATCCTGTATCTGCACAGCGGAGAAGTGGACGATGACGGCAGCCTGCCTGCCGGGATGTACCGCAAGGTCTCCGGCACCATCACCGTGCCGCCCAGCGTCTACCAGGGAAAGCTCACTGGCAGTTTGAATCTGCATATAGAGCTGTTCAGCAACGCGGACCCGCAGATCAACACCCATGATACTGCGGCCTATCATGCGGAGCATGGCGAGTACAACAGCGCCAATAACGCTGCCGGGGAGCAGATCGAGCATAAGACGTTCTTCACCGCGGCGGATCAGGTGATCCTGGCGCTGGGGACTACGGTGCGCCTGCCCGTGTCTTACACCACCACCACCGGATACGCCCCCAATATCCTGGCAGAGGAAGTCCCGGATGTGGACGGCGATGGCGCACAGCTGGGCATCCTCTACTATGAGAGCACCGGGTCTGGCAGCGGCATGGTGGTCATCACCCCCTCCGCCCAGGGCACAGGCATCATCCATCTGAAGGACGAGGGGACCAATACGATCTGGTCCATCCCCTTCAAAGTCGTGGAGCCCGGTGAGGGGATCGACATCTACAAGGACAACGGCATCTTTACCTTCTATAACCAGGACGGCACTCCATACGATGACACGGCCCAGGCCGGCTCACAGAGCTGGAGTTTTGTGGAAAACATCTTCACCTGGGGGACCGGCGACACCCAGGAAGTGCCTATGCGCAGCGACCTGTCCAAGGGCAAGGTAGGGAGCTATTTCACCTTCAGCACCATGGCGGCATCGATGGAGCTCTACTTTGCCGGTTCCGCAGAGGTGAGCAGCACCTTCCCCGGCTTTGCCGCGGCATCCTATACCGGCACGGAGGGGAAACGGCCTGTGACCATCCGCTTTGGAGAGAACCCCAACAACATAGCCCACACGGTGACCGTCAAGGTGACCGGAGCCGCCCCGGGAGGCGGCGGGTACGCGTACTTCGACCGCATGACGGAGACCTACACCCAGAAACCGCCCACACCCAGTGACGATGGCACCGCGCCCCACATCTACTGGAGCCGCAGCTTCCCGGATACGGCCTCTCTCCAAACGGGGGCAGGGCCTGTGGAGCTGACGTGCTATGTGCTGGATGATGGAGCGTTGGCCGATCTGACCCTCAACGGCACAGAGCCGGCTGGGCTGACAAAGACCAGCGGCGGATTCTGGCAGTTCACCACCACGGTGAGCGAAAACGGCGTCCTGCTGGTGGCGGCCACGGACACCGCAGGGAACCGCACCAGCCGCACCGTCCGGGTGGACTGGTTCAACGCCGTGCCGGCAACAGGCGCGATATCCACCGCCCCCACATTAGATGGCCAGTTCCAGACGGAGAGCGGCAGTGAACTGACCGGTTACCTCACCAAGGGCAGCCGCGCCTATCTGGCGGCGACAACACCGGCACAACCAGAGGAGGGCCAAACGCTGACAGCCAGCCGTCTCACGGCCCATGAGACTGCCGAGGGCACGTCTGAGCTGGAAGAGGTGTCTCTGACACGGCAAGGGGACGGACGGTTCGACGCCACCGCCAACGGCTGGTATATCCTGCGGCTGGAGGCGCAGGACCACACCTGGCGGCAGGTGGTGCTGGAGATGGATAAGGTGGACGCAGACGCGCCTGTGGTCAGCCTGACCGAGAGCGGGGATGGGGACCAGTGGTCCCTGCTCTGGAGCGCCTCCAAGAGCAACCCCAGGCTCACGCCCATCAGCAAGGTCCAGATCAATGGCGAGACGATCCCCGTATCCGCACGGCAGACTCAGCTGGCCGGGACCTGGCCTATCTCGTACAGTGGAAAATATACCCTGACCGCCACGGATGAAGCGGGCAATGAGAGCGAGATCACCTGCCTGGTGGAGAATAGCCGCCCCTTGGACCTGTCCAAGGCAACAGGTCTGGTGAGCGTGGAAAATTCGTGGAATCAGGCGGCGGACAACGGCAGCGTGACGGTCGATCTGACAGGCGTCACTGGTGGAAAATATGTGGCGGAGACATTTGAAAATTCCAAACAGTATGCAGGCCGCTACGAGTTCCGCATCATGCCGGCTGGTGTATCAGAGGAGCCGGCAGATGATAGCTGGCAAACGTGGGACAGTACACCGGTCCAACTAGCGAATCTGCGCACCGGGGAGCATCTGCTCTGTATCCGGGATGAACAGGATCCCCAAAACGAGAAAGTGGCCGTCAGCCATCCCTTCACCGTGGGCAGCGACGCGGTCTCCTTTGCCGCCACGGTGACGAACGCCAGCAGTGACAGTGCCTCCAATGGTGCGATCGACGTAGAGGCTTCCGGCGGGAAAGATAAGCTGGGGCTGTACCAGCTCCTGATCAGGCCGCTGGATGGAGAAAATAGCCCGTTGATGCCCGTTGATAGATTGACAGAGGGCTGGCAAAGCGCGGCACCGGACAGCGAGGACCTCTCCCAAATGGTATTGGACGGCCTGCGGTCCGGTTGGTATCAGGTCGCGGTGCGCGCTATGACAGGCGTTAGGCCGGATGAGTTGGAGACGCTGCGCGAACTCCATGCCGCCATGACCGATGCCCAGCTCCGGGCGGACGCGGCGGCGGAGGCGCTGAAGGATCGGGAAGAGGCGGAGGGACAGCTCCAGAGCCGGATCCATGTCGCGTTCAGCCAGTGGAACGCGGCGATCAGCGCGGCCAACGCGGAGGGGCTCAATGAGGAACAAAAAGCCGCGGCAGAGGCTGCGGTTACGGAAGCGCGGACCGCCTATGAGGCGCTGGTCGAAAACGATACCGCGCTCCTGGCGGCGCTGGACGCGTGGCGCGGCAAGCCGGACGACCCAGACTTGGAGAGTGCCTACAACACAGCGTTGACAGCCTATGTGCAGAAGCGGGTCAAGGCCGAGGCGGAAGCGGAAAAGGCCGCGGCGGATACGGCCCTGGAAGGAGCCGTGAGCGCCTATGAAGCAAAAAAGGCGGCAGTAGATGCCGCAGTCGATACTGCCTATGCCGAGGATGCTCCTCTATGGACGAACGCCTTTACGAGTAAGCTCTATGTGGGCTCCGGCCATACCCACGTCTGGTCTGCGAGCTGGAGCAGCAACAGCACCCACCATTGGCATGGATGCACCGCGGAGGGGTGTGACATCTCCGCAGACAGCGGCAAGAGCGGCTATGCCGCCCATGTCCCCGGCGCGGCGGCGGCTTGTGAAACGGCGCAGGCTTGCAGTGTGTGCGGGTATGTGCTGGCGGCGGCCTTGGGGCACGACTACGGCGAGAAGATCCCCGCAAAAGACGCCACCACCACGAGTACGGGCATGAGGGCCCACTACGTCTGTTCCAGGTGCAGCGGCTACTTTGATGAAAACAAACGCCCCACAACAGCCGATGCTCTGACGATCCCAAAAGAGCAGGACTCCGATGACGACACCTACGCTGTCACTGCCGGAAAGGCGGCACACGGCAAAGTGACCGCCAGCCCGTCCAACGCGGCCAGCGGAAGTACCGTTACCTTGACCGTCGTCCCAGATAAGGGCTATCAGCTGGATATCCTGTCCGTCACAGACGCCCGGGGAAAACAGGTCAAGCTGACCAGCAAGGGGAACGGTAAGTATACCTTCACCATGCCTGGAGGGGCCATTGCCGTAGCAGTGACCTTTGTGCCGCTCTCAGACGATGGGCAAGAGCCCTGCGATGGCGGCGCAGATTGTCCTTCCCACAGCTACACCGACCTGGGCGGCACGGGGGCCTGGTATCACGATGCGGTGGACTATGCCCTGCACAACGGCCTGATAAACGGCTACGGCAGCGACTCGTTTGGGCCGAACGACGCTCTGACCCGCGCCCAGCTGGCACAGATCCTTTTCAACAAGGCGGGCCGGCCCGCTGTGACCGGCAGCGGCGCTTTTGCCGATGTGGCTCCCGGACAGTGGTACGCGAACGCCATACAATGGGCAGGCCAGAACGGCATCGTGAACGGCCAAGGCAACGGTCTGTTCGGGCCTGATGATGATATCACCCGCGAGCAGCTGGCAGTCATGCTCTGGCGGTATGCTGGCCGTCCGGCAGCCACAAGCACAGCTCTGCCGTTCGATGACACGGACAAGATCAGCGGCTATGCCCTGGACGCAGTCCGCTGGGCCGTGGAGAACGGCATCCTCAAAGGCTACGGCGGCGGGCGGCTGGGCCCCCAGGACCGGGCGACTCGTGCGCAGGCGGCGCAGATGCTGAAAAATCTTTTTGAACGGTAGAGATTCCCCTGCATGACTCCCAGTCTATCGAAAAACGGCCTGCCTGGCTTTTTGCCAGGCAGGCTGTTTTTCAACAAGCAGAGAGGCTGACCGGTCTCCCGGTCAGTGTATATGTTAAAATGTACCTATGCTACACATGGGAGGGCGTGTACACCGAGCTGAGAGAGGTATACGGATATACCCGCAGCTTTGGAGGGATGTATCATACGGCGACCCGGATGAGCCTAGGCTGGGGAAAAAATAGGAGTTGTGACCGGCGGATATTTGCGCTATAATAGAATAAAAATTTGATCGCTTTTATGAGGAGCCTATGAAAGATCTGCCTTTAGAACGGAACAGCCGGATATATCTGTTCCTGTCCTTATGCTTGCTTTTTGTCATCCCATTTCTGCACCAATGCGTCCGGACCAGCCTCATCAGCGATATTCCAGATACGAACGGACTTGGTATCGCCGGCCATATCGAATGGTTCGATCTGATCAACGAAACGATCCAGGCCTTCCTGATCGTGCCGCTGTATCATCTGCTCAATAAGGTAAAAGATGAGCCGGGTGCATTGAAACGTAGGATCCGTTACAGCTTTGCTGTCTCCACCGCACTGTATACCGCCTTTTCTATCGTTTGTTTTGCCTTGTGCGCAAATATCACGCAGTTTATGACAGGTGACACGAGAGCCGAAGTCATCAGTTATCTGCGCTTGGAGACGATCGCGTTCATTGCGGGGCATATTTCTAGCTTTGCTGTGGTGGTGTTCGTTGTTGCGGGGAAGCCGCCCTATATCGTGGCTCTGACGGTCGGGAGGGCTGTCCTGACTATTTTGACGGATTCATTCTTCATTCCGGCATTTGGAGTGAATGGGGTCGCGTGTTCAAATATCGTGATCAACCTCTTCGCGGGAGCGATCTGCTTTGCCTTGGTGGAGCAGTTAGGATCCAGGCAGGTGTCGGTACAGCCACCCGCAAATGGATACGAGTGGCTCTGGCAATGGGTCAAGATCGGAGTGTTTTCCGGCGCGCAGATTCTGTTGGATAACCTTATCTACGCGCTGATCGTCTGTAAAATGGTCAATGATGTGGCGGAACAGGGGAACTATTGGGTGGCAAACAATTTTATCTGGGGCTTTTTGCTTGTTCCTATCTCGGCCCTTGCGGAGATCATAAAACGGGAAAACGCGCCGGATCAGGTCAGAAAATATTTCAAAGCTACCGCTGTCATCGTTCTTCTATGGGCTATATCCAAACCCGCATGGCAGCCATTCTTCCAGTACATGATGGGGATCAAAGACCCGGAGCCGGTCTGCCACATTGTTTTCATACTGCTGCCGTTTTACGTTGCCTATGCCGTCAGTTCCATTTTTGGTAATTTATTCACAGCCGCAGGAAAAACGGCGTATAATTGCGCGATCTCCGTTATTGTCAACATTGGATACTATGGGATCATGTATTCTCTTTACCGGCATGGTGTGTTTTCCGCCAGTATCGAGTTCATTTGTTATCTGTTTGGATTCGGGATGTGCGTCAATGCCATTTGCGGTACGCTCCTCTTTGTCTGGTCGCAGAGGGATGCCCGACTGGTATCGTCCTGATGGGCTTTCAGAGATGCGATCCTTTTCTGTTAGGAGATGTTCCCCATGAGCTGTCACGATATAGGTCATGGTCTGATAAGGCGACATCTATAAACACCGCCTATTTTGTTTCCCCCAGCGCCCTTTTGATCGTTTGGTTCATCACGTCATAAGCGCCCCAATCGACCGCTAGTTTTGCGGCTGTATTCCCGCTGCTGTCCTGGTTTATGGCTTGGACAGCAGCTTTTATCGTTTTTATGATCTCTTGGCTGGAATCGAGTCCGTTCGATCTCAGCCATGCTTCATCTACGCGGGTGATCGTATGGGCGGTAACGTTCCGCAGGGTCTCTTCGATCTGCCGCAGATGGAGCAGAGGCACTGCCCATGTACGGCCAGAGCATTTCTGCCGCAAAATGACCGCATAATGGCTGGAGAGCAAAAAAGTCCGGTCGATGGACTTCTTAGGCGTTTCCAGCCAGCTCAGCAGCTCCTGCCCCAGGCTGTCGGCTGCCATCCGGCTCCTGCAAAAGCGGTTTTCATGGTCACAATAGGCGGACAGCGGATATCCCGCTTTTTCCTCTACGGCCAGCTGCATCAGCGCGAACAGCCCAGGGGTCAGGCCCCGCAGGAAGTCCGCCAGGTCGCCCCGCCGCTGCTTCACCTGTAGCCAAAGGAGATATTCCGCCACGTTGATGCGCCCCTGGTCGCTGCCGGCCAGGCCCCATCCCGACCGGATCTCCGGCTTGATCGACCGCCAATTCAATTCCAGGCGGGCTTTGGCGGCCTCCAGCAGGGCGAACGCGCGGGGGTCCAGCAGCGCGCGGACCGGTGCCGCTACTGCCAGAGCGGCGGCATAGTCATACGCATCCAAGTGGGTGGCGATCGTCGCCTTTTGGAGCTGCGCGTTCAAGTTTTCGTACCGGCATTCCTGGCAGCGGTCTACATAGTCCTCGTTGTCCAGGTCGCACTCCCAATAGAGCGCGGCGTCATAGTCCATATGGGGCTCCAGACGCGGGTTTTGGGCCTTGACGGGCGTAGCGGTCTGGACCGGCAGCACAGGGAAGGGCAGGAAGGCCGCCAGCAGATACAGCGCGTTCTTCATCGCCGGTGTGCCGGAGGCGATGTTCAGGATCAGCAGATACTCTGGGAAACGGCGGTGCAGGTCCAGGAGCAACGGCTGAAATTCTTGAAAAAAGAAGTCATAGATCTGGACCTCCGACAGCTCAGGACGCTCCTCCACCAGGACCTCCGGGGAAAACCCCTCCCGCTCCGCCAGACGCCGCAGGCTATCACAATAGCGGTCATCCCGGCGGTGGCGCTCGCATATCTCCTGGGAGAGATAGAGCATCACACAGTCCGGCTTGTACTTTCGGCAGATATGGAGCATGGACCCATCGCGCTCATTGGCGATCGGGTCGGTCCCTCCCACAGGAGAAAATAAGACATAGTGTCCCATTTGTTGGATACCTCCATCGGTTTAAATAATAATGATCTCCTCATCATCAAAATCTGGCATATCCCCCCATACCCTGGTCTCACTGGCGCCAGATAGACGGTATATCTTCACATGATCGTCCGGCTCGACAAGATCTGTGATCATCGTACATAGCTTCGTATAAGACTTCTTGTCCAACCATGCCTCAAAGGCAGATCTTTGTACCCGTATGCCAAAGCTCTCCAAGAGCTTTACCATGCGAGTGCGTTGCTTATTGTCGGAGATATCATAGATAACAAGGGCCAGACTCTTTTTGGCCCTGATCTCGCTATCCGTATCGCCAAAATAGTCCTCCCGATCCATTAGCATATCCCCCACTCGTCAACGGATGATGACCGGCTGGTAGAGCTGTGGGTCACGGGCTTCGATCGCTTTTACCAGGTCTACGGTCTGCAAGTAGAAACACCGCCGGAGGGAACACGCGGAATCCCCCAGATAGCGTACAGTCCCCTCAAATTTTTTCTCCAGCTTACGGATGAATATCTTCATCCCCTCTGGATCTAATAGGACACCGCCTGTTTCTTCATCTTTTTCAAATCGCGCGATCTGTATCTCATTCCCCTGCACAAGACTCATGACAGCAGCATCGACCACCACAGCGCGCCATTCCTCCATCAGGTCACTGGCTAGGCAGGGGTGTCCTCGGTGCGTGCGGTGCATGAACCCTACATAAGGGCTAAAGCCCCGGTTTTCGATCTCCGCATACAACTCATACAGCAAGAGCGTATAGCCCAAGCTCAGCATGGAGTTGAACGCATCTGTTGGCGGCTGGCGGCTGCGCCCACGAAATGCAAAATCTGGATCCACCAACTGTGAGAGTGCAGAAAAGTACAGTCGTGCGGCCATACCTTCCAAACCCATGACCTCTTCAACAGCCTGTGCATCCGGCAGCTGGTGTTCCAGCTGCTTCATTTTTTCGATCTCCTGGTCGACCGAAACGGTCTGCCGCCTTTGGTATCTGCGCAGCAGGACGCTTTGGTTACGGATCTTGGCCGCAACGATCTTTTGTGACATTGCTAAGCAAAACACGGCGTCCTCACAGGCAAATATTTGATGGCGAAGTCTGTCGCCATTTTCATGACGGGTCGAAGAGAGACGTCCATAGTAAGAGCCTTTCCCGGAAAAGTAGTTGACGATCACGCCGCGGCGCAGGCACTCCTGCATACAAGGGGTGGTGATGGTGGAGTTCCCAAAGATCGTGATGCTCTCCAACAGTTCCTTTGGGATCTTACGCACTAGACCGTTCTTTTGGGTCACACAAAAATAGCCGCCATCTACAGAGATGATAGCGCCACTTTCGTTGACATATAAGCAGCTCATGGACACCTCCTTGATCGCATCGTCCCCTGTCGGGGATATATGGATTTTGATTCTAGAAAACCCTCTCGATACGGTCAAAACACCTCGTTTTCGTCCCCTGTCGGGGATATATGGATTTTGATTGACAACGGAAGTCAATTTCCAGCTCGGGGCAAAGGTTTTCGTCCCCTGTCGGGGATATATGGATTTTGATGATCTATAACTACAGATACCAAGATGGTAGACGTGTTTTCGTCCCCTGTCGGGGATATATGAATTTTGATTAAAAATCCGCTGGTGAAGCCCTCCGACATTAAAAGTTTTCGTCCCCTGTCGGGGATATATGAATTTTGATGCGCCGTCCAGTTACGGAGGAAAAACATGAGACAGTTTTCGTCCCCTGTCGGGGATATATGAATTTTGATAATCGTCTCAAGGCGTTACACGCGTGCGCGGACCTGTTTTCGTCCCCTGTCGGGGATATATGAATTTTGATGGAGGAAAAAATCATGAAAAAAGATGTTATCCGGGTTTTCGTCCCCTGTCGGGGATATATGAATTTTGATAAGCGAGGCGACATCGGACGAGATTTGGGAGACAGTTTTCGTCCCCTGTCGGGGATATATGAATTTTGATTACGACATCATGACGGCAACGGAGCGCTGTGACTGGTTTTCGTCCCCTGTCGGGGATATATGAATTTTGATGAAAGGAATGGGTAATTGATGGGTCTGTAATTTTTGGGTCTTTACTTTGTATATCTTTATTTAATTGCGTTGGATTTTCCAACGTAGGTTTTTCCTGCGTAGGATTATCCAATGTTGGATTTTCCAACGTAGGTAAATCCAATGCAGGCGGCGTCTGCGGCTGTTCATAGATCACATAGTCCGCGCCCCGCAGCCGTCCCCGTTCGTCACGCTCCCGCGAACGGACGATGTACCCCGCCTGCTCCAACTCCCGGATAGCCTGCCGGATGGCGTCGATCTTCTCCCGGTTGATAAGGGCAAGGCCCTTTAACGTGTAATCCCAATCTTCCAGGAGTAACAACATTTGCGACAGAGGACCTTGGCTTTCAGGGACAGGTCTTTGTTCCGCAGGCGATGGTTCGACATCACCGTGTACCCCTTGTTCCTCTCTACGCGGAATATTGGCATGGCTCTCCGCTCCTTTCAGTGTCTGGACATGAAACTTCATGCGATGTAAGGAATCCGCACCACGATGGATGAAAACATGGCGCAGATTTTACTATAATAGAAGCGCACGGCACCAGACCGGCTTTTTTTGCCACTACGAGCGCGCGCATGAAACTGGTACTGCCCTCCTGTTGACCCACAAATTGTCCAAGCCATAAGGCAGAATGACGTATAGCAAAATAAATGCTTATAGGAGGGCGCGCCGTGACAACTTTTGCAAGGAGACTGTGGAATGGAAGTTGTTTATCGGTGTTGTTGTGGAATCGATGTGCATAAGAAACTGATCGTGGCCTGTCTGAACGACGGCGGCAGACAGGAGTTACGGGAGTTTGGCACAGCCACCAGCAAGATCAAAACCATGGCAAACTGGCTCATAGAATCGGGCTGTGAAATGATAGCTATGGAGAGTACGGGGGTGCATTGGAAACTGCTATACGATTTTCTTGAACTCATGGATCTGAACGCTATGGCCGTCAACGCATCGCACATGAAAGCCCTGCCGGGGCGTAAGACCGATGTGAAGGATGCGGAGTGGATCGCCAATCTGCTCCGGCATGGTCTGCTGAAAGCCAGTTTTATCCCAAGCCGCAAGCAGCGGGAGTTGCGGGAGCTTGCCCGGTATCGGAAGAGCCTGATTGAAGAACGCAACCGTGTGGTTCACCTCATGATAATGCAGTTGCGGAATCCTTTTTCGTCTCAATCAAAAAGAGGATTTCCGCCGCAACTATTATTCGACATTGGAGCAGTTTCAGACCACTGTAGATGCGTATGTTGAATTTTATAATGATTATCGCCTGCACCAGCGTCTCGGCCAGCTTACACCAAATTAAGCAGAGGCAGAATATCGCGTCGCAAAGAGCGTATAAGAAAATACCTAGAGCAACAAGCAGATCGAAAAGACTGTCCAGTTTACTGTAGGCATTCCACCCGCGCCTGGATGGTCAGATTTGCCTCCAGGATGACCACGTTCTGGGTCCAGCCTATGGTCATAGCCTGGGTCAGCAGCTCTGGAGTGCTCTCATAGGTGCGGTAGAATTCCCGCATCCGGCGCAGGTTCCGGGGAGAAAAGCCAGAGGCGTTAGGATAGGTGTCGTTCAAATATGCCGCAGCGGCGACTGCCGCCCCTTTCTCGGTCCTGCCGTTGACCACCCGGCCTATCCCACAGTACAGCTCCATCTGAGGCAGACCGGCGGCCATCAGCGCATCCAGCGCCGCGAACATGGTAGTGTAGTCTGTGGGCTTCTTGACGTTCATGGTCTCCCTCCTTCCCGGTGCTGAGCGCCTGTTGATGAAAATATCGTTGGGACAGCTCTTTTTGAAAATTTGCAGAGGCCCCTATAGCCATATGCCCTGAGATGTGGTATACTGATAATAACAACAAGGGAGGGGCGCCCATGAGTAAGCTGCAATATACCTTCAAGACCGACACGCTGTTCAAAATGCTGTTCGTCCAGTATCCTGAGCTTTTGAAGAAATTGGTGGCGGCGCTGCTGGGCATCCCTTTGGAGAGCATCGAGCAGTTCACCATCCGCAACCCGGAGATGCCGCCGGATAACCTGGGAGATAAGTTCTGCCGCCTGGATATCAATATGACAGTGAACGGACAACGGGTGGACCTGGAGGTCCAGATCGGCAACGAGGGAGACTATCCAGAGCGGGTACTGTTCTACTGGGCACGGGAGTTCTCCTCCGCACTCCCCAAGGGACAGGGATATGGGATCCTGCCAAGGACCGTGGTCATCAGCATCATCGACTTTGTGCTGTTCGACTGCGAGGCGTATCAGTCCTTTTTCCAGCCCTTGGAGGTGGAGCGTCACACACTGCTGTCGGATAAGATGGGGCTCCACTTCTTCGAGCTGCCCAAGCTGCCGGAGGTAGTCGGCGAGAAGGATAAGTTGTTGCTGTGGCTGTCCCTGTTCAAGGCGGAAACAGAGGAAGAGCTGACGAAGATCGATGAGATGGAGGTGCCGGAGATGAGCCAAGCGATCAACGCCTACTATACGATCACCGCATCCTCGGAGTTCCGGGAGAAGGAGCGCTTGCGCGCCAAGGCCCGTCATGACGAGGCCCAGGCACTGTATAACGCCAGACGGAAGGGACAGGAAGAGGGCCGGGCAGAGGGCGAGGCAAAAGGCCGGGCAGAGGGGAAACTGGAGATCGCTCGCAATCTATTGGAGATGGGGCTGTCGTCTACGCAGATCGCGGCGGCGACCGGGTTGAGCTGCGAGGAGATAGAGCAGTTGCGCCGTTCATTGTGAGCTATCTCAAAAAGGGAAATAGAAGCTGAGCTCGACGCTCCTCTTAGCCTATCCTCACATAGCAAACGGGAACAGCGGGCTGCCCTGCTGTTCCCGTTCACTATGTCCTCCCCTATATGGCCTGGACGATCTGCTCCTAGAGGAGGATGTGCTCCCTTGTCACATACCTGTTGTCGTGATAGTGGCCGAACGACCAGTAATGGAAGTCCAGCCGCCGGCGGACCATCTCCAGGAAGTCTGTCAGTACATCTGGAC
>CAMWFH010000006.1 GCA_947173485.1 uncultured Clostridia bacterium
TGCCCACGATACTTGGCTGGAGACGGCCCGGGAAAATAGGTAACGCCAACACTTGCGAACAGCATGGCCAAGCGCCATGCTGTTCCTTTTTTGCCTTTTTGCGGTATTGGAGACTTGACCATAGGCTGGCATAGTGGTATGCTAGATAAAAAGGCTGGCGCTATGTGTAACGAGCGGCGGGAGCCGTTATCATCAATAGAAGCAGGAAAGGAAGAAGAGCAGCTATGAATGAGATCATCAAGCGCGTTTCCGACATCGGCATCATCCCTGTCATCGCCTTCAACAGTGTGGAGGAGGCGGTCCCCCTGTGCAAGGCCCTGGTGGCCGGCGGCCTGCCCGCCGCCGAGGTCACCTTCCGCACGGCCTGCGCGGAGGAGTGCATCAAGATCATCGACAAAGAGGTCCCTGAGATGCTCTTAGGCGCGGGCACCGTCCTCACCATCGACCAGGCGGACCGGGCCATGGCCGCTGGGGCCAAGTTCATCGTAGCGCCCGGCTACGACCCCAAGGTCACCCAGTACGTCATCGACAAAGGCGGTATCATGATGCCTGGAACGGCCACCGCCGGCGAGATGCAGCAGGCTATGAACCAGGGCTGCGAGGCCGTCAAGTTCTTCCCCGCCGAGGCCAATGGCGGTGTGGCGATGCTGAAGAACATCGGCGCGGCGATCAAGTCCGCCCGTTGGATGTGTACCGGCGGCGTCAACGCCAAGAACGTGAACGATTACCTGGCCTATGACCAGATCATCGCCGTGGGCGGCACCTGGATGTGCAAGGGCGACATGATCAAGGCCGGCAAATGGGACGAGATCACCGCTCTGTGCAAGGAGGCCGTCCGCACCATGCTGGGCTTCTCCCTGGCCCATGTGGGGCTCAACTGCGAGAACGAGGCGGAGGCGGAGAAGGCCGCCAAGACCCTGTGCGCCCTTTTCGGCTTCGAGTACAAGTCGGGCAACAGCTCCATTTTCGCCGGCGGCGCGGTGGAGTGCATGAAGGCCCCCTACCTGGGCAAAAACGGTCATATCGCCATCGGCACCAACAGCCTGGACCGGGCCATCTACCATCTGGGCCGTCAGGGCGTCGAGTTCGACGAGACCACCCGCAAGCCCAAGGCCATCTACCTCAAGGGCGAGGTGGGCGGCTTCGCGATCCACCTGGTACAGAGATAACATCAAATAGAGCAAGGAGGAACTTTCCATGGCAAAAGTCGTTACATTTGGCGAGCTGATGATCCGGCTCCAGCCCTACAACTACGAGCGCTTCGTGCAGGCCGACCACCTGGAGTTCACCTTCGGCGGCGGCGAGGCCAACGTGGCCGTCTCCCTGGCCAACTACGGCCTGGACGCCGGCTTCGTCACCAAGCTGCCCGCCCACGCCATCGGCCAGGCGGCGGTGAACTCCCTGCGCCGCTATGGCGTGGACACCTCCAAGATCGTCCGGGGCGGCGACCGGGTGGGCATCTACTTCAACGAGAAGGGCGCCTCCCAGCGGGGCAGCGTGTGCATCTACGACCGGGCCCACTCCGCCATCCAGGAGGCCACCACCGCCGATTTTGACTGGGATGCCATCTTCGAGGGCGTGGACTGGTTCCACTTCACCGGCATCACCCCGGCCCTGGGCCCCAATGTGGTGGAGATCTGCCGGGAGGCCTGCAAGGCCGCCAAGGCCCGCGGTATCAAGATCTCCTGCGACCTGAACTACCGGGGCAAGCTCTGGACCCGGGACCAGGCCCGGGCGGCCATGACGGACCTGTGCCAGTATGTGGATGTGTGCATCTCCAACGAGGAGGACGCCAAGGACGTGTTCGGCATCGAGGCCGAGGCCACGGATATCTATGCCGGCGAGATCAACCGGGAGGGGTATAAGAGCGTGGCCAAGCAGCTGGCGGATAAGTTCAGCTTTGAGAAGGTGGCCATCACCCTCCGGGAGAGCCACTCCGCCTTTGATAACGGCTGGTCCGCCATGCTCTACGATGTGGCCAGTGGTGAGTACTGCTTCTCCAAGAAGTATGAGCTGCACATCATCGACCGGGTGGGCGGCGGCGACAGCTTCGGCGGCGGCCTGATCTACTCCCTGCTCAGCGGCAAGTCCACCCAGGCGGCGGTGGAGTTCGCCGTGGCGGCCTCCGCGCTGAAGCACTCCATCGAGGGCGACTATAATATGGTCACTGTCAGCGAGGTGGAGAAACTGGCCGGCGGCGATGGCTCCGGCAGGATCCAGCGCTGACCGATAGAAGTGAGCATAGATAAAAAGGGACGGCTGCGGCCGTCCCTTTTTTGCGATCTTTTGGCGCTGCACAGTCCTATTTCCGCCGGTCCGGCTGTTCCAGATGCAGCCTGTCACAGGCTATAGATGGACTGGAGCAGGGCCAGTCCGGCGGAGGTCTTGAAGAGCTTGGTGCGGGCGTTTTGGATGTTGGCCTGGGACCAGCCGGATTCGCCGGCGTTGACCAGGTAGTCCGCCTCCAGAAGGATCTGGTAGTCGATGCCGTCCACGGTGTCCGGCGTGTGGTGGTGGCCGATCAGGAACAGCACCCGGTCCGCCACCTCCACCGGCAGGCCCTGGAGAAGGGGCGCCGCCAGGGCGGGGCCCTCCGCCTCCTGGTGCTTGCCGTTGGTGTTGCCGTACTTCTCCCGGCAGAGGGGGCAGGCGATGTCGTGGAGGATGGCGGCCAGCTCCACGGTCTGCTGCTGGAAGGGCGTCACGCCCTCCTGCTCCGCGATGGTCTTGGCGTAGGCGTAGACCTTCAAAAAGTGGTCGATATCGTGGAGGTCGCCCTGGGAATAGTCGATCATATCCATCATGACCTGGGAGACCGGCCTGGGCTCCAGGGCGCAGAAGCGCTGGATGAGAGTGGGCCAGAGACCGCTGTCCTTGGACATGAGATCGGTCTGGATGTAGGGGACGGTCTCTGGCCTATGGGCCCGGTCGTAGGCCAGAAGGGCCTGCCCGCTCTCGATCGTCTCCTCAAAGTGGCCCTGTAATCCCCAGGCGTTCTTGCCCAGGACCCGGAAGGCCTCCACCTCGCAGGTGTCCGAGCGGAGGAGGATGGTGGCCTTACCGGCGGGCAGGTCCGGCGTTACCTCATCGTAGTGGGACATAAGGCCATACAGCACGTCCCCCTTTTTGCCCAGGAGGGGGTCGTCGCAGAGAAGGGTCTGAGCATACCAGCCCAGCTCCGGGGCGGCGCGGCGGCGGGCGCAGGCATCGCCGCCCACGACCTGGCCCAGGAGCTGGTGGGAGAAGCAGACGCACAGCAGGCAGATGTCCCGCCGTAGGGCCTCCTGGAGGAGGGCGCGGAGGGAGACCATCCAGGGCTCCTTGTCGAGAACGCTCTTAACGCAGCCGGTGGCGATCAGGTGAGTATAGCCCTCCAGGGAGGGGACGGGATCGCCGGCATAGAGGTTGACGGTGTCGAAGGGGATGGGGAAGAAGGTCATCTGGCCGATGGCGTTGTAGTGGTCCCCGATGGAGTTGTCGATGAGCAGAAGGCGTTTCATAGGTTGCTCTCCTTTCGGTTGGCGTTTTTTCGGAACCGGTTGCCCAGGTCCGTGATGCACAGAAGGGTGACGATCAAAAAGAGGCCGGGGATCAGGATGATCCACCAGGCGTTGGCCAGCAGGGCCTTCTCCGATAGGGAGAGCATACTGCCCCAGGAGATCACGGAGAGAGGCAGGCCGATGCCCATGAAGCTGAGGGTGGACTCCGCCACGATGGCGCTCCGCAGGTCCATCACCACCATGAACAGGATGGAGGGGAGGAAGTTGGGGGCCAGGTGGCGCCAGAGGATATGGAAAAAGCCGCCGCCCATGCAGCGGGAGGCGATGACGAACTCACTGGAGCGGATCTGCCGTACCTCAGTGCGGACCACCTTGGCGATGCTGGTCCAGCTGGTGACGCCGATGACGATAGCGATGGTCACCGCGTTGGGCTGGCCCAGGACCGCCTGGAGCAGGACGATCAGGAGCAGGCTGGGGACGCTGAGGAGGATCTCCGTCAGGCGCATCAGAAGGGCGTCCAGCCAGGGGGGGGCTAGGGCGCTGAGGGAGCCGAAGATCACGGCGATGGCGGTGGAGATGGCGGTGGCCAGGAAGGCGATGAAGAGGGAGACCCGGCCGCCGGACCAGATCATGGAGAAGATGTCCCGGCCCATGGTGTCGGTACCGAAGAGGAAGGCGGCGCTGGGGGGGCGGGAGCAGTTGGCCAGGTCCATATAGGCCGGGTCCTTGGGGATGAACAGGTCGCAGAGCAGGCACCCCAACAGGATGGCCCCCAGCAGAAAGGCGGAGAGGCAGGGCCGGCGGCGGCGGGGCGCCGGGGCCAGAGGCGGGGGCAGCGGGCGGATGCCCACCTGGGTGAAGCGGCTGTCAGACAAGGGGACCCACCTCCCCGGCGCGGATACGGGGGTCGATCCGCTCGTTGACGGCCTGGGCGATGAGGCTGCACAGGATCACTGCCCCGCCGGAGAGGATGCTGAGGACCATCAGAAGATCGTAGTCCTGGTAGCGGGCGCTCTCGTAGGCCAGAGCCCCTAGGCCGGGGTAGGAAAAGACGGTCTCCACGATGTAGGTGCCCCCTAGGATGTGGGGCACGGAGATGGCTATGATGCTGAAGTAGGAGGGGAGGATGCCCCGCAGGCAGTGGCGGAAGAGGATGGCCCCCTTGCCCAGGCCCTTGGCCTTGGCCAGCAGGACATAGTCCGCCCGGACCTCCTCCAGGAGCTTGTTGCGGACCATATAGGCGTAGTACCACAGGTGGCCCAGGACGATGACCGTCAGAGGCAGGACCAGGTGGCGGAGGCGGTCCGCAGGGTCGCCGGCGTGGCCGATGGTGTAGGCCCCGCTGCTGGGCAGCAGGCGGAGGGTGACAGAGAACAGGAGGATCAGCACCAGGGAGAGCCAGAACTCCGGGACGCAGCTGGAGACGGTGCCGATCCTGCAGATCCACCGGTCCAGGAGCCGGTCCTCGAACCAGGCGCAGAGGACGCCCAAGAGCAGGGAGAGGCCAAAGATCAGCAAAAACCCCAGGCCGCCCAGGAGGAGGGTGTTGCCCAGGCGGCCTTGGATGACCTCTAAAACATCGGTCTTGTATTTGTAGGAGATGCCCAGATCCCCCCGGAGGGCATTGGAGAGCCAGCGGGCGTATTGGACCGGGAGCGGGTCATGGAGGCCCAAGCGCTCCTCGGCCCAGGCCCGCTCGGCGGGGGACATCTTCTCGGCCCGGTCGCCGTAGTAGGAGACCAGGGGATCGCCGGGGGCCAGACGGGCGATGGAGAACACCACCACGGACAGGACCAGGAGGCTGACGGCGAAGGCCGCCAGCTTTTTTAAGCAGTACAGGACAGTGGACACAGAATACCCTCCGTATAAAAAAGACTTCTGTCTACGCTTTCGCATTGGAAGGGGAACAAGAGCCCTGCGCCGGGGCGGGCCTCAGGGGGAGCGCAGGACATAATGCCCGGGGGCGGCCTCCGTCAGGACGCCCTGGGGGGCGGGCAGGTCGAAGGGGGGCAGGGGGCGGCTCCGCTCCGCCTGGGGGTCCGGGATGGGGATGGCGGAGAGGAGGGCGCGGGTGTAGGGGTGTAAGGGGTCCCGGAACAGCTCGCCGGTGGGGGCGATCTCCACGATCTTCCCCCGGAACATCACCGCCACCCGGCTGCACAGGTACCGGACCACCGCCAGGTCGTGGGCGATGAAGAGGAAGGTGAAGCCATGCTCCTCCTGGAGGTGCCGGAACAGGTTGAGGATCTGGGCCTGGATGGACACATCCAGAGAGGCGATGGGCTCGTCCGCCACCAGGAGGGCCGGCTCCATGGACAGCGCCCGGGCGATGGCCACCCGCTGCCGCTGCCCGCCGGAGAGCTCCGTGGGATACTTGTCCAGGCAGTCCTCCCCCAGGCCCACATAGTAGAGCTGGAACTTGGCCTCCTCCCGCAGGCTCCCCCGAGGCGGGACGATGCGGTGGATGGCCATGGGCTCGGCCACGATCTCCGCCACGGTCATGCGCTGGTCCAGGCTGGAGGCGGAGTCCTGGAAGATGAGCTGCCGCTTGGTCTGGAGCAGCTTCTGGTTGGCCCGGCGCTGCCGGGGGTCGCAGATGTCGATGCCCTGGAAGAGGATGCTGCCCTTGGCGGGGCGGTAGATGTTCATCACGCAGCGGGCCACGGTGGATTTGCCGGAGCCGGATTCCCCCACCAGGCCGAAGATCTCCCCCTCCTGGATCTGGAAAGACACATCGTCTACCGCCCGGAGGATAAGCCGGCCATGGCGGAACACATGGGTCAGATGGCACACGTCCAAAAGGGGGGCGGTCACTTAGACCACCTCCCTACAGGCGGCTCGATCTTGGGGGCCCTAGGGTCTAGGAGCCAGGTGGCGGCGAAATGGGTGTCGGTGATCTGGAACATGGGGGGCATCTCCTCGTAGTCGATGGCCAGGGCGTACTCGTTCCGGCAGGCGAAGGCATCCCCCTTGGGGGGATCGATCAGAGAGGGGGGCATCCCGGGGATGGTGTACAGGGGCTCTCCCTCCCTGGCCCGGGCGGGCAGGGCCCGCAACAGGCCCCAGGTGTAGGGGTGGCGGGGGTCGTAGAAGACCTCCTCCGCCGTGCCGGTCTCCACGAGCTTCCCGGCGTACATCACCGCCACCCGGTCCGCCGCCCGGGCCACCACGGCCAGGTCGTGGGAGACCAGGACGGTGGCGGTGCCCAGCTTCTGCTGGATGGCGCGCAGCAGGTCCAGCACCTGGGCCTGGATGGTCACGTCCAGGGCGGTGGTGGGCTCATCGGCGAAGAGCAGGGAGGGCTCCGATGCCAGGGCGACGGCCAGCACGCTCCGCTGGCGCATCCCGCCGGAGAGGGCGTAGGGGCACAGCCGGGCGGCGGCGGGGTCTAAGCCCACCAGGTCCAGCAGCTCCGCCACCCGCCGGCGCAGGGCGGCCCTGGGCAGCCGGGGCCGGTGGACCAGCACCGCCTCGCCGATCTGCCGGCCGATGGTCATGGTGGGGGCCAAGGCGGTCATGGGGTCCTGGAAGAGCATGGAGAAGGCCCGGCCCCGGAGGCGGCGCATCTCCCGCTCGGTATAGCCGGTGATGTCCGTGCCCTTCAGGAGGATACGGCCCCCAACGATCTGGGCGCTCTCCGGCAGCAGCTTCATGATGCTCTTGCACAGCACGCTCTTGCCGCACCCGGATTCCCCCACGATGGCCAGCACCTCCCCGGCCTGGAGGGAGAAGGACACGCCCCGCACAGCCTCCACCAGGCCGTGGGGGCTGTGGAAGGTGACGGACAGGTCCTGTACGTCCAGCAGCGCGCTCATGGGGCCTCCAGGGTCCACTCGGTCACGTTCCAGAAGATGCCCACGCCGTGGTGGCCCAGGACCGTGCTGGGGGAGATGCCCTGGAGCCGGTCCACCGCCACATAGTCCGCGTCCACATAGCAGATGAAGGCGTAGGCGGGGTCCTGGGCCAGGGCGGTCTGGAAAGCGGCGTAGGCCGCGGCCCGCTGGGCGGGGTCGCTGGTCTGGCGGGCCTCGGTCAGATACTGGTCCACCAGGGGGTCAGAGTAGCCGGAGTAGTTGGCGCCCTTCCCGGTGCCAAAGACCTTGTAGGTGTGGTCATCGGCATCGAAGGGACTGCCCCAGCCGATGAGATAGGCCATCTGGCCGGCCCAGTCCACCTGGGCGGGGATCTCCACGTCCACGTCGATGCCCACCTCCCCCAGCTGCTGGGCGGCGGCCTGGGCCATGTCCAGCCGGACCTGGTCCCCCGCGCCGACGCTGATGGTGAAGGCCAGCCTTTCTCCGTCCCGGTAGTAGAAGCCGTCCTCCTCCAGGGTGCAGCCGGCCTCTGTCAGGATGGACCGGGCCCGGGTGGGGTCGTAGTCGTAGCGCTCCACGTCGGCGTTGTTGTAGACGTTGCGCTGGAGGGGGCTGTAGGCCGCCTCGCCATGGCCCAGGACCACGGCGTCCAGGATGGCCTGGCGGTCGATGGCGCAGCAGATGGCGGGGATGATGTCCCGGTTGGCGGTCCAGTAGGGGTTATTGAAGTTGAAGAGGATGCCCCGGTAGTCGGAGGTGCGCATATCGTAGACCTGGTAGCCGGCCTCACCGGCGAAGGTCTCCGCGTCCTTGGGGGTCAAGTGGGCCAGGTCCAGCTCGCCGGTGCGCATCTGCATGGCACGGGCGTTGTCATCCGGGACGATCTTGAAGATGATGGTGTCGATCTGGGCGGGGCCCTGGAAGTAGTCCTCGTTCTTTTTTAGGATGATGGCCTGGCCCTCCTCCCAGCTCTCCAGCTTATAGGGGCCGGTGCCGATGGGGTGGCGGAAGAAGGGGTCGGTCTGCATATCCTTCCCCTCCAGCAGATGCCGGGGCAGGATGGCCATGGTCATATAGTCCAGGAAGGCCACGTTGGGGGCGGAGAGGCGGAAGGAGACGGTGTGATCGTCCAAAACGGAGATCTCCTCCACGTCCTCGTAGTTGGGGGCGTTCTCCGAGCCGTTCTCCGGGTCCATGATGGCCTCGATGGTGAACTGGACATCCGCGGCGGTGAAGGGCTCTCCGTCGTGCCAGGTGACGTTTTGGGCCAGGTGGAAGGTGTAGGTGCAGGTGTCCGGGTCGAAGTCCCAGCGCTCCGCCAGGGAGGGGATGACGTTGTTGTCCCCGTCATGGGCGGTGAGGCCGTTGAAGAGGAGGATATTGATCTCGCCGTGTTCGTCCATGGCGGGATCGATGCGGGTGTAGTCGCCGCTGGCATAGGTGAGGGTGCTGGCGGCGTCCGGCTGGCCGGCGGGGCCGGCGGGACCGCCGCAGGCGGTGAGCAGCAGAAGGGCGGCGAGGAGAAGGGGGAAAAGACGTTTCATGGCAGTTACTCCTTTGTGATCGATGCGGTACAGCTGTCCGTTGCAGTTTGCAGTATAGCAGGCCGGGGACCGGTTTTGAAGCCCCCTGGGGGGATAAAAAAGCGGGAAGTTTTTGAAATTGCATTTTGTAGGGAAACTCCGTATAATAGGAGCGATACGACCGGCAAGGGAGGGGGAGCGGGATGCGCTACAGGAAGGATAAAAAGGGGAACGATCTCTCGGTCCTGGGGTATGGGTGCCTGCGCTTTACGAAAAAGGGCGGCGCTATCGACCTGGCCAAGGCGGAACGGGAGGTCATGGCCGCCATCGAGGCGGGGGTGAACTACCTGGACACGGCCTACATCTACACCGGCAGCGAGGCCGCCGTAGGGGAGATCCTGGAGCGGAACCGGTGCCGGGAGCGGGTGTACCTGGCTACCAAGCTGCCCCACTACCTGATCAGGAGCGTGGAGGGGGCGGAGAAGATCTTCCAGGAGGAGCTGCGGCGGCTGCGGACGGACCATGTGGACTATTATCTCCTCCATATGCTGACGGACGCAGCCACCTGGGAGCGGCTCCGGGGGATGGGGCTGGAGCGCTGGCTGGCGGACAAGCTGGCGGCGGGGCAGATCCGAAACGTGGGCTTCTCCTACCACGGCCATACGGCCAGCTTCCGGCAGCTGGTGGACGCCTACCCCTGGGATCTGTGCCAGATCCAGTATAACTATGTGGACGTGACCGCCCAGGCCGGGGTGGAGGGACTGCGGTACGCCCACCAGAGGGGCCTGCCGGTGGTGATCATGGAGCCCTTGCGGGGCGGCCGGCTGGTGGGCCAGCTGCCGGCGGAGGCCAGGGAGCTGCTGCGGCAGGCCGGGCGGAGCCCGGCGGCGCTGGGGTTCACCTGGCTCTACGACCAGCCGGAGGTGACGACTGTCCTGTCGGGGATGAACTCCCTGGAGATGGTGGCGGAGAACGTGGAGACCGCCTCCGCCGCCGCGCCGGGGTGCATGAGCCAGGAGGACCGGGGGCTGGTGGAGCAGGTCCGCGCCATCATCCAGCGGTGCAGCAAGGTGGGCTGCACCGGGTGCGGGTACTGTATGCCCTGCCCCCAGGGGGTGGACATCCCGGGGACCTTCCGGTGCTATAACGCCATGTACGCCGAGAGCAAAAAGGCCGGACGGCGGGACTATCTGCGCTGCACGGCGGCCCGGCGGAACACCGCCAGCGCCTCCCAGTGCGTCGGCTGCGGCAAGTGCGAGAAACATTGCCCCCAGTCCATCGCCATCCGGCAGGAGCTGCGGCAGGCGGTCCGGGAGCTGGAGCCCCCCCTCTATAAGGGGCTCCGGGGGGCGGTGCGGCTGCTGGGGCTGTGGTGAGGCCGGCAAAAATAAAACGGACGTGCTGTTTGTGAGATATGATGAAAGGGGTCACCAGGCCGTAAACGGCAGGGAACAGGACCGTAAGCGGGAATCGCCTCCTGTTTTAGCGGGTCAAGAGCGGCGGCGGGCGGCGGGCGCGCAGTCTGCCTGAGGAAAATTCTACATTCCTGCTAATTGACAACTTGTCCCGCTTGGTATACGATATCTTCCGCCGCCCGCTATGGCGGGCACTAGATATTGTGTTTGGGAGGCCGCTCTATGCCATCGACCATTGTGAAACTGAAGAAGCGGGACGGGCGCCTGGTGGCTTTTGACGAGGCAAAGATCGCCAACGCGATCGTGAAGGCCTTCAACGCCACCTATAAGCCCGGCTATGAGGATACCGCCGCCAAGCTGGCCCACGAGGTGGTCTCCACCCTGGAGGTGGAGGGACTGACGGAGCCGGACGTGGAGCATATCCAGGACGTGGTGGAGAAGGTGCTGATGGACAGCGGCTATATCCAGACCGCCAAGGCCTACATCCTCTACCGCAACGAACGCAGCCGGGTCCGGGAGATGAACACCCGGCTGATGCAGACCTATGAGGACATCACCTTCTCCGATGCCGCCGACAGCGACGTGAAGCGGGAGAACGCCAACATCAACGGCGACACCGCCATGGGCACCATGCTGAAGTACGGCAGCGAGGGGGCCAAGCAGTTCTACCAGATGTTCGTCCTCAAGCCGGAGCACAGCCGCGCCCACCAGGAGGGGGACATCCATATCCACGACCTGGACTTCTATACCCTGACCACCACCTGCTGCCAGATCGACATCAAGAAGCTGTTCGCCGGCGGGTTCTCCACTGGGCACGGCCATCTCCGGGAGCCTAACGACATCGCCTCCTATTCCGCCCTGGCCTGCATCGCCATCCAGTCCAACCAGAACGACCAGCACGGGGGACAGGCCATCGTCAACTTCGATTACGGCATGGCCGATGGCGTCCGCAAGACCTTCGCCCGGTACTACACCCGGAACCTGGCCAAGTGCCTGATGCTGCTCCACGGGGTGGACGACCCGGAGGAGGAGCTGAAGGCCCTGCGGAAGAAGCTCTTCGATGAGACCGGCCTGGAACCCAGGCTGGAGAACTACCAGGCCTATCTGGACGCGGAGCTGCCCTGCTTGGTGGAGAAGTACGGGGACGAGGAGGCCATGCGGCGCGCCCAGGCCCAGGCCGTCCACTACGCCGGGAAGGAGACCGACCGGGCCACCTACCAGGCCATGGAGGCCTTCATCCACAACCTGAACACCATGCACTCCCGGGCCGGCGCCCAGACGCCCTTTTCCTCCATCAACTACGGCATGGACACCTCCCCGGAGGGCCGGATGGTCATGCGCAACCTGATGCTCACCACCGAGGAGGGGCTGGGCAACGGGGAGACGCCGATCTTCCCCATCCAGATCTTCCGGGTGAAGGAGGGGGTCAACTTCAACCCCGGCGAGCCCAACTACGACCTGTTCCGCTTGGCCTGCCGCTGCTCCGCCAAGCGGCTCTTCCCCAACTTCGCCTTTATCGACGCCCCCTTCAATCTCCAATACTACGACCCTGAGCGGCCGGAGACGGAGATCGCCTATATGGGCTGCCGCACCCGGGTCATCAGCAATATCCACGACCCCTCCCGCCAGCAGTGCAACCAGCGGGGCAACCTGAGCTTCACCTCCATCAACCTCCCCCGGATCGCCATCAAGTCCAAGGGGGACCTGGACGTGTTCTTTGAGGACCTGGAGCGGAAGATGGACCTGTGCATCGACCAGCTGAAGGAGCGCTTCGAGATCCAGGCCCGGAAGAAGGTCTACAACTTCCCCTTCCTGATGGGCCAGGGGGTCTGGCTGGACAGCGAGCAGCTGAACTGGACCGACGAGGTCCGGGAGGTCCTCAAGCATGGCACCCTGTCCGTGGGCTTCATCGGCCTGGCGGAGACCCTGGTGGCCCTCACCGGCCAGCACCACGGCGAGAGCGAGCGGAGCCAGCGGCTGGGCCTGGAGATCATTGCCCGGATGCGGGCCAGGATGGACGAGGAGAGCGCCAAGACGGGGCTGAACTTCTCCCTGCTGGCTACCCCGGCGGAGGGGCTCAGCGGCCGCTTCGTGCGGATGGACCGGGCCCGGTTCGGGGAGATACCGGGCGTAACAGATAAGAAGTTCTATACGAATAGTTTTCATATCCCGGTGTACTACCCCATCTCCGCCTTTGATAAGATCCGGCTGGAGGCCCCCTACCACGCGCTGACCAACGCGGGGCATATCAGCTATGTGGAGATGGACGGGGACCCGCTGAAGAACCTGGACGCCTTCGAGAAGGTCATCCGGTGCATGAAGGAGGCGGGCATCGGCTACGGCAGCGTGAACCACCCGGTGGACCGGGACCCCTGCTGCGGCTATACCGGCATCATCGACGACGAGTGCCCCCACTGCGGCCGCCACGAGGGGGACGGCAGCCGGGACTTCGAGCGGATCCGCCGGATCACCGGGTACCTGGTGGGGGATATGAGCCAGTGGAACGACGCCAAGAGCGCCGAGGAGCAGAAACGGGTCAAGCACCATATCTGATGTGATACATTTGAAAAGGCAGCAGGGGCGCGGTCAGCGCCCCTGTTTGCAAAAGAAGGAGGAAACGAGATGCGTATCTATGGGTTGGTCCAGGACTCCATCGTGGACGGGCCGGGGTTTCGGTTCTCCTGCTTCGTCCAGGGGTGTGGGCACGACTGCCCCGGCTGTCACAACCCGGACTCCCACGATGCCGCCGGCGGGCGGGAGATGACCGTGGCGGAGGTGGCGGAGCGTATGCTCTCCAACCCCATGACCGATGGGCTGACCCTCTCCGGCGGGGAGCCCTTCGACCAGCCGGAGCCCTGCCGGGAGCTGGCGGAGATCGCCCGGGCACATGGGCTGAACGTGTGGTCCTATACGGGGTACACCTGGGAGCATCTCCTGGCCCATGGGACACCGGCCCAGCGGGCGCTGCTGGAGAGCCTGGACGTGCTGGTGGACGGGCCGTTCGTCTTGGCGGAGAGGACCTTGGCCCTGCCCTGGCGGGGCAGCCGGAACCAGCGGGTGATCGATGTAAAGGCGTCCCTGGAGCGGGGGGAGGTCGTGGTCAGGCCGGACTAGAGGACAACCTCCACAGGCCGCCAAATGGTCAGCTCCTCCGGGGATACATGGCACTCCCACGCCTCGATCTCCACCCCAGCCTCCCGGGCGGCCCGGAGGGCCTCCCCAAAGGCGGGGTGGGTCCGGT
Organism: uncultured Clostridia bacterium; assembly: GCA_947173485.1. GTDB lineage: Bacteria > Bacillota > Clostridia > Oscillospirales > Oscillospiraceae > CAMWFH01. The sequence continues at coordinate 13,495 of CAMWFH010000006.1, forward strand.
CGTTGGGAGAGAAGGAGCGGATATCCTCCATCTGGATGACGAAAAAGGCCGTGGCCCGGTGCCCCGCCGCCACGGCGGCGCACAGCTCCCGGAGGTGCTTGACGCCCCGCTCCGTGGGGGCATCGGGGAAGAAGGCTGCGCCGTCCTCCTCTAATGTGACGCCCTTGACCTCCACGAAGTGGACGCCGGAGGAGCGCTCCAGCCGGAAGTCGAACCGGGACGCGCCGTAGGGGGCCTCCGGCCGGATGGCAGTGATGTCCGGGCGGAAACGGCCTGCGGCCGCCCACTCGTGAAAGACGGCGTTGGGGGCCTGGGCGTCCATATTGATCAGCCGCGCCCCCTTTTGGACGGCGATCAGGTCCCACTTGGTCTTACGGGCCTCATTGGCCGCCGCCTGGACCCAGACCGGCGCGCCGGGGACCAGCAGCTCCCGGCACCGGCCTGTGTTCTTCACATGGACCACCGCGGTCTCTCCGTCCAGGTCCACATGGGCGATGAACCGGTTGGGCCGGGCAAGGAACCGGCCGGGGCGGATCCGTTCATATCGCATAAGAGCCATCTCCTGTCGCCCCGCTCCCAGCGGGGTCATTTCCTGTCAGTATACCATAGAAAGAGCCCAAAGAAAAGAGACGAAATTTTCACAAAGCCGGCACGAATATTGAAAACAGCTATTGAATTTCAGCGGAAGATCTGATATAATAAATTTGAATTTGCATTGGCCGCAGGAGCGCTGCGGTCAGCACAAGAACGCGCCATTTTGGCGTGCCGATCTTAGAAGGAGGAGCCCTGTATGCAAGAATACCTCATGGTCATCCTCATGGGTCTGGGCACCGTCTTCTTCGGTCTGATCTGTTTGATCGCGCTTACTTATGCGATGAGCGCGATCCTCCGGTCGGTGAAGAAGGACGAGGCCCCCGCTGCCGCGGCCAGTGCCGCAGCCAGCGCCCCTGTGGAGGCAGCCATCCCCAACCGCCAGGCCATGGTCGCGGCCATCGCCGCAGCCATCGCCGAGGATATGGGCACCGATATCAACGGTCTCCGTATCCTGTCCATCAAAAAGCTGTAAGTGTCATCATTATCGAGAGGAGAGAAAACAGTTATGAAAAAGTACAAGGTCAACGTGAACGGCACCGTCTATGAGGTCACCGTAGAGGCGATGGACGGCGCGGCCCCTGTGGCCGCCGCTCCTGCTCCCGCCGCTGCCCCGGCGCCTGCGGCTCCCGCCGGCGGTGAGAAGGTCAGCGCCCCCATGCCCGGCACCATCCTGGATGTGAAGGTCTCCAACGGCGCCGCCGTGAAGAAGGGCCAGGTGCTGATGATTCTGGAGGCTATGAAGATGGAGAACGAGATCATGGCTCCCTGCGACGGGACCGTGGCCTCTGTCAGCGTGACCAAGGGCGCCACTGTGGAGACCGGCGCGCTGCTGTGCGTGATCGGCTAAAGCTGGAGGATTTGGAATGGATGCTATTGTAAATTTCATCCAGGACACCGGCTTCTATCGCCTTGCCATCGGCGGAGAGTGGCGGATGTTGGTGATGATCCTCATCTCCTTCGTCCTCCTTTATCTGGCCATCGTCAAGAAGTTCGAGCCGTTGCTCCTGGTGCCGATCGCCTTCGGCATGTTAGTCACCAACCTGCCTGGGGCGGAGATGTATCATGAGATCCTGTTCGCCGGCGGCCATGTCCACTGGGACCTCTTCGGCGGCGCGCCGGTGACCGAGGCGTTCCTGACGGAGATGGAGGCTGTTGGCGTAGCTCCGGGCGTGCTGGCCACGGTGACGGCGGGCAGCACCATCACTGTGGGGCTGCTGGATGTGCTCTATCTGGGCGTCAAGCTGGGCATCTACCCCTGCCTGATTTTCATGGGCGTGGGCGCTATGACCGATTTCGGCCCCCTGATCGCCAACCCCAAGAGCCTGCTCCTGGGCGCTGCCGCCCAGCTGGGCATCTTTATGACCTATGTGGGCTGCCGCGTATCTGGTATGTTCCTGGAGAATGAGGCCGCCTCTATCGGTATCATTGGCGGCGCGGACGGCCCCACGGCCATCTTCGTCACCAGCCGCTTGGCTCCCCATCTGCTGGGCCCCATCGCCGTGGCGGCCTACAGCTACATGGCCCTGGTGCCTGTGATCCAGCCCCCCATCATGAAGCTGCTGACCACCGCCGAGGAGCGGAAGATCGTCATGCGGCCCCTGCGGCAGGTCTCCAAGACCGAGAAGATCATCTTCCCCATCATGGTCACTGTGTTCGTGGCCCTGCTGGTGCCCTCCGCCGCTCCGCTGATCGCATGCCTGATGCTGGGCAACCTGGCGAAGGAGTGCGGCGTGGTGGATCGTCTGAACAAGACCATGCAGAACGAGCTGATCAACATCGTCACGATCTTCCTGGGCCTGAGCGTGGGCGCTACCGCCACCGGCATCACCTTCCTCAACCCCCGGACCATCATGATCATGCTGATGGGCGTGGTGGCCTTCGGCTTCGGTACTGCCGGCGGCGTGGTCCTGGCCAAGATCATGAACCTGTTCCTCAAGGAGAAGATCAATCCCCTGATCGGCTCCGCCGGCGTGTCCGCCGTGCCGATGGCTGCCCGTGTCAGCCAGATGGTGGGCCAGAAGGAGAACCCCGCCAACTTCCTGCTGATGCACGCCATGGGCCCCAACGTGGCCGGCGTTATCGGCTCCGCCATCGCCGCCGGTGTGCTGATGAGCCTGTTCGGCTGATCGGAAAGGAGAGATATCCATGCAAAATATGGAATTTTTGTCCAAGAAGCCTCTGCTGATCACGGATACCATCCTCCGTGACGCCCACCAGTCCCAGGCGGCTACCCGTATGACCATCGAGGATATGCTGCCCGCCTGCGAGATCTTGGACTCCATCGGCTACTACTCCCTGGAGTGCTGGGGCGGCGCCACCTTCGACGTGTGTATGCGCTTCCTCAACGAGGACCCCTGGGAGCGGCTGCGGACCCTGCGCAAGCACCTGCCCCACACCAAGCTGCAAATGCTGTTCCGGGGCCAGAACATCTTGGGCTATAAGCACTACGCCGATGACGTGGTAGACGCCTTCTGCCGGAAGAGCATCGAGAACGGCATCGACATCATCCGCATCTTCGATGCCCTCAACGACGTGCGCAACCTGGAGCAGGCCATCAAGTCCACCAAGAAGTACGGCGGCATCGTGGAGGCCACCCTGTCCTACACCATCTCCCCCATCCACAGCGAGGACTACTTCGTGAAGATGGCCAAGGAGCTGGAGCAGATGGGAGCCGACCAGCTGTGCATCAAGGACATGGCCAACCTGCTGTTGCCCATGGACGCCTACTCCCTGGTGAAGCGGCTGAAGGAGAGCGTGAAGATGCCCATCCATCTCCACACCCACAACACCACCGGTACCGGCGACATGGTCTACCTCATGGCGGCCTACGCCGGGGTGGACATCGTGGACACCGCCCTCAGCCCCCTGGCCAACGGCACCGCCCAGCCCTCCACCGAGTCCCTGGTGGCCACCCTCCAGGGCACCGTCCGGGATACCGGGCTGGACCTCAATAAGATGAGCGATGCCGCCATCCACTTCCGCAAGGTGGCCCAGCGGTTGAAGGACGCCGGTTCTCTGGACCCAAAGGTGCTGAACGTGGACACCAACACCCTGCTGTACCAGGTCCCCGGCGGTATGCTCTCCAACCTGATCAGCCAGCTGAAGCAGGCCGGCAAGGAGGATAAGTATTACGACGTGCTGGCGGAGATCCCCCGGGTCCGGGAGGACTACGGCTATCCCCCGCTGGTGACCCCCTCCAGCCAGATCGTGGGCACCCAGGCCGTGATGAACGTCATCATGGGCGAGCGGTATAAGACCTTCACCAAGGAATCCCGTGCCGTCCTCCGGGGCGAGTACGGCGCTCTGCCCGGTAAGGTCAACGAGGAGGTCCGGGCCAAGGCCGGCATCAAGCCGGAGGAGGTCATCACCTGCCGTCCCGCCGACCAGCTGGAGCCGGAGCTGGAGAAGTACAAGGAGGAGTTCAAGGACCTGGCGAAGAGCGAGGAGGACGTCCTCAGTCTGGCCCTGTTCCCCCAGGTGGCCCCCAAGTTCCTCAAGTGGCGGGATGGTCCCCATGACGAGCCCGCCGTCCCCGCTGCGCCTGCCGCCAAGCCCGCCGACCCCAACGCGGTCCGAGAGCTGTATGTAGACGACAAGAGCATCTAAATATATCTATGAAAAGAACGCAGGGATCTGATGTCAGATTCCTGCGTTCATCTTTGTTGTCGAGGCAGAATCCTGGACGGGCTCCCTGTACAGAACGCTGTAAAAGTTCTTTTTGGATCCTTTTTCTTACAAGAAAAAGGATCAGCCCTTCCCCTGCTTCCCGCCCTCGCCCAGCTTGGCCCGGAGGGAGGCGGCCTGGGCGCCGGAGGCGGCGCGGAACTTGGCGTGGGTGCCCTGCATCTCTGCCAGGGCCAGCTGGAGGGCTTCCTCCGCACGGGTGAGCACGTCCTCGGCGTACTCGTTGCTGACCCGCATGACGTTGCGGGCCTGCTCCTCCGCCCGGCGGACCAGCTCATTGCTGCGCTCCTTGGCCTCCTGGGTGATGCGGCTCTCGGAGACGATGGCCTTGGCCTCCTGGCGGATGCGCTCGGCCTCCCGCTTGGCGGCGGCCACATAGGCGTCCCGGGCCTGGATCAGCTCCTGGGCCTTCTTCAGCTCCTGGGGCAGCTGGGAACGCAGCTCGCCCAGCACGTCCAGGGCGTCGGTGCGGGAGATGATGCACCGCTCCCCCCGGCTGAGGGGGGCGTCCTTGGCGTCATCGACCATCTCATATAAAATATCGATCAAATGCAGTACATCACTGTTGCCCATCTTGCGTCTCCTTCTCCCGCAGTGCCTCCACCACGGCGGAGGGCAGATATTTTTCTAAAGGCTGGCGGTAGCGGATCATCTCCCGCGCCACCGTAGAACTGAGCCAGCTCAGCTCCGGCGAGGCGGGGAGCAGGATCGTCTCCAGCCCGGGGCAGAGGGCCTGGTTCACCGGGGCCATCTGCATCTCCCAGTCCAGGTCGGTGCCGCTGCGGACCCCCTTCACCAGGGCGCAGGCTCCCCGGTGGGCGGCGTAGTCCGCCAACAGTCCGCCATATAGTTCCGCCGTCACGTTGTCCAACTCCGCCACAGCCCGGCTGGCCAGCCGCAGGCGCTCCTGGGGGGCGAACATCCCCCGGCTCTTCTCCCCGTTGGCCAGGATGCAGACCAGGACCCGGTCGAACAGACCGGCGGCCCGGCGGATGATATCCATATGTCCCAGGGTGATAGGGTCATAGCTGCCAGGGCAGACGGCGATCTTCATTGGACAGTCTCCTTCCGGTAGATCGTTACCTGGATCTTTCCATAGCGGTAGGTGCGGTGGAGCGCATAGGACGGCCCCAGGGGGGGCAGGTCCTCCCCCAAAGGACTCTCACAGACCATTATACCATGTTCCTGCAAGATGTCAAATTGGCAGATCTGGCTCAGCGCCCTTTGCAGGGTGCCGGCGCCGTAGGGCGGGTCCAAAAAGATGATGTCATAGGGGGAGCGGACCGTGGAGAGGAAGGCGAAGGCATCGGTGCAGTGGACGGTCCCCTCCAGCCGGCAGAGGGCCAGGTTCTCCCGGATCAGATCTGCCGCCGCCCGCCGCTGGTCCACGAAGTCCGCCTTGGCGGCTCCCCGGCTGAGGGCCTCGATGCCCATCTGTCCGGTGCCGGCGAAGAGGTCTAAGACGGCGGCGTCCTCGATATCGAATTGGATGGCGCTGAAAACGGCCTCCTTCACCTTGCCGGTGGTGGGGCGGGTCTCCAGCCCAGGCAGCTCCTTCAGGCGGCGGCCTCTGGCTGTCCCGGTGATGACACGCATAGGGGGTCCTCCTCTGTGGGTGAGATAGCAGCTCCTATTGTACCGTATTTGCCGGAGGATCTCAATAGGGCGAACAAATTTTTGTCAGATCTTGCCCCCTCGGCCGGTAGGCCGAAGGGCGGGACTTAGAAAAGGGGCCGATCAGCCTCCAGTGACCTCGATCTTGGACAGGAGGGACATGATGTCCTGCTTCTGGGGCAGGTGGCTGACCCGGACAGCGGCGCAGCCGGCGGCTACGCCCATAGCCAGGGCGTTGGTCTTGTGGCCGCAGAACAAGGACCCAGCCAAAAAGCCGGCGGCCAGGGCGTCGCCGGCCCCCACGGTACTGACCACGGGCCCCAGGACCGCGCCGGCGGAGAGGAGCTGGTCCCCCTCGGTGAGCAGGAAGGCACCTTCGGCCCCCATGGACACCAGCACGTTCTGGGCCCCCTCCCGCCGGAGCTGGCCGGCCATGGAGACGGCCTCCTCCAGGCTGGGGTCGGGGAAATCGTAGAGGGCACCCAGCTCGGAGATGTTGGGCTTGACCAGGTAGGGGCGGAAGGGGAGACAGTCCCAGAGGGTGTCGCCCATGGCGTCCACCACCACGCAGCAGCCGGTGGAGGCCAGCTGGGTCAGGATGCGGGCGTACCAGTCGGCGTGCTCCTCCGGCACGTTGCCGGACAGGACCAGATAGTCCTCCGGGCCGATGGGGGCCAGCTTGGCCAGCAGCCGGTCCAGGTCGGCATCGGTGAGCCGGGGGCCGGCGCTGTTGAAGGCCGTCTCCGGCCGGGAGTGGAGCTTGACGTTGATGCGGCTCTCCTTGTCCACCGGTACGAAGTCGCAGCGGACCCCCATGGCCTGGGCGGAGTGGACGATCGCCTCGCCGATGAAGCCCCCGGCAAAGCCGGTGGCCACGTTCTCCACACCTAAGCGGGTGAGGACGATGGACACATTCAGCCCCTTTCCGCCGGGGTAGACCGTCTCGCCGGTGGAGCGGTTGATCTCGCCAAAGACTGGCGCGGCGACCTCCATGTGGTAGTCCAGAGCGGGATTGATGGTGACAGTATAGACCATACGCGCCTCCTTTTACAACACAACAGTCCTCATTATCAGATAGTATACCATATCCCTGAAAAAAAGAAAAGAAAAGGATTGCATGGAAATGGACTTTTTTGTATAATGGTCTTTAAGATAAAACACAGAGGAGGTCATTCCATTGTCTGTACAGATCGTTGAGTTTGGGACCACGAAGGCGGGCCGGGCCGTCCAGAAGCTCCTGCTCCAGCAGGGGGGGATGGAGGCGGAGATCATCACCTTCGGCGCTACGCTGACAGCCCTGCGGGTCCCCTCCCCTAAAGGGGAGATGGTGGACGTGGTGCTGGGCGGACAGGACCTGGCGGCCTATGAGGCCAGAGGCGGCACCTATATGGGGGCGGTGGTGGGCCGCTACGCCAACCGGATCGGCAGCAGCACCTTCACACTGGATGGGGAGATCTTCGTCCTGCCCTCCAACGAGGGGACCAAGCAGCTCCACGGCGGGGCGGAGGGCTTCGCCTACCGGGTGTTCGAGCTCAAGGAGCTGGGGGAGAGCGGCGTCCGGCTGGCCTACCACAGCGCCGACGGCGAGGAGGGCTTCCCCGGCAGCGTGGATGTGAACGTGATCTACATCCTGACGGACCGGGGGCTGGAGATCCGCTATATGGCCACCGCCGACCGGCCCACGGTGATCAACCTGACCAACCACAGCTACTTCAACCTGAACGGCGGCGGGAACGCCATGGGCCACCGGCTCTGGATCGGCTCGGAGGACTTCGTCCCGGTGGACGCCGACAGCCTGCCGGTGGCCAGGGCGATGCCGGTGGCGGGGACGCCCTTCGATTTTCGGACGGAGAAGGCCATCGGCCAGGATATCGAGGCCGATGACGAGCAGCTGCACCATACCAGCGGGTATGACCACAGCTACCTGCTCCCCGGCCTGGGGACCCGGCTGGCCGCCCGGCTCACCGGCGATCAGACTGGGATCGTGATGGAGACCTGGACGGACCAGCCGGCGGTCCAGCTCTACTCCGGGAACTACCTGGTCATGGGCAGCGGCACCAAGTCCGGCCAGCCCTACCTCCCCCGGCAGGGCATCTGCCTGGAGACCCAGGTGCCGCCGGATTCCCCCAACCACCAGGATTGGTACCCCCAGGTGGTGCTGCGGCCCGGCGAGCGGTATGAGCATATGACAGAATACCGGTTCTTCCCGGAAAAATAGGGGGATATCCCAGGGGAAAATCGTCCATTTGCCTATTGTATTCAAACGCCCTTTCTGCTATATTGATAGCGTGTCGGCCCCGGCGGGCGGATGCGATATTTTGAAAAGAGAGGGAGAAAACTGTGAACTGGCGTGCCATACTTATCGTAGCTATCATCGTGATCGTGTGCTTCGTCTACTACCAGTCCAAGAAAAAGCTCAATATGCAGAAGGCCGAGAGCGGCGAGGATAAGGAGCGGGTCAAGCAGCTGATGCGGTCCCTGCTGCCCCCGGACATGAACTGCAAGATCGCCTATGCCCACCATGAGGACGTGCAGCACTACGGCCGCTCCACCCGTACCACCTACTATACCTATATCCTGGCCTTCGACCAGGAGCGGCTGATCGTCTCCGCCTTGGGCTACGAGAAGGGGGAGCCCATCCCCAGCCGTCCGGGCGTCATCAGCAAGGACATCGTGGGCGTGGCAGAGGTCTCCTCCTACAAGGACAAGGAGGGCCGGGTCAAGACCCTGAATATCATGCTCCGGGACAAGGACAACAAGGAGCTCCTCCACTGCCAGGTGGACGCTGTCAACCTGCGGGAGGACCGGTTCCATCACTTCAACATCCTCCAGCAGGAGGAGCTGGAGGAGCTGGAGCGGATGATGCAGGGCTTCGCCAATGTGGTCAACGAGGAGAACAAGGAGCTCCAGGAGCGCATCCACGCCGATTCCGCAAAGCGTGAGCGGAAGTCCGCCATCATCCTGGGCGTTCTGGGAATCCTCTTCTGCTGGACCACCATCGTGGGCCTGATCTTCGGCGCCATCGGTATGATCTGCGCGCCCAAGCCCAAGGAGACCGGCGGCAAGCCCACCATGCCCTTCATCCTCAACTGCATCGCCCTGTTCCTGTCCCTGGCGTCCCTGGCGGCCTGCATCTACGCCATCAATCTCTGATATACCATACCATGCCATAAAAGACCGGCCCCGCTGTGGAAATGCTCCGCAGCGGGGCCGGCTTTGCTTTGGCCTCGTTTGGGGACGGGGTCAGCGGATCTCCTTCACGGTGTAGCCGGCGTCGGTGACGGCCTTGGTCAGGGCCGCATCGTCCGCGTCGCCCTTCACCGTGGCGGTGCCGGCGGCCAGATCCACCGTGGCGGTGACGCCCGGCAGGCCGTTCAGGGCCTTCTCCACATGGGCCTGGCAGTGGGCGCACATCATGCCCTCGATCACCATGGTCTTTTCCATCGTTTCTTGTCCTCCTTGTTCTGTTGTCATTGTTGTAGGGATCTCACTATGGGCAGCAGCCTGGGGCTGCTGGTCCGGCGAACGGAAGCGGCTCTTGAAGAACCGCAGGCGCAGGGCGTTGGATACCACCGTCACGCTGCTGAGGCTCATGGCGGCGGCGGCGAACATGGGGTCCAGCTGCCAGCCCAGGGCGGGGAAGAACACGCCGGCCGCCAGAGGGATGCCCAGGGTATTGTAGAAGAACGCCCAGAACAGGTTCTGCTTGATGTTGCGGATGGTGGCCCGGCTCAGCTCCACGGCGGCGGCGGCGTCTAAGAGGTCGCTCTTCATCAGCACGATGTCCGCGCTCTCCATGGCGATATCCGTCCCCGCGCCGATGGCCAGCCCCACGTCGGCCCGGGCCAGGGCGGGGGCGTCGTTGATGCCATCGCCCACCATGGCGACCTTCTTGCCCCGCTTTTGCAGCTCCGCGATCTTCCGCTCCTTGTCCTGGGGCAGGACCTCCGCCATGACCTCCGTCACTCCCAGCTCTTCGCCGATGGCGGCAGCGGTGCGGCGGTTGTCGCCGGTGAGCATGATCACATCCAGTCCCAGGGACCGGAAGGCGGACACGGCCTCCTTGCTGGAGGGCTTGGGGGTATCCGCCACGGCGATCAGGCCCACCAGATGCGGACCGCGGGAGAAGTAGAGGGGGGTCTTGCCCTGGCTGGCTAAGGCGTCGGCCTGCTCCAGGTCGGGGAAGAGGTCGTTCTCCTCCATCATGGCCCGGTTGCCGCCCAAACAGAGGGCCCCTGTCGCCATGGTCCGGACGCCCCGGCCATGGACCGCCTCGAAATCCTTCACCGGCTGGAGCTTGAGGCCCCGGCGGTTGGCCTCTTCCACGATGGCCGCGCCCAGGGGATGCTCCGAGGGGGCCTCCAGGGAGGCGGCCAGGGCCAGCAGATCGTCCTCGCCCATGCCGCCGATGGGGAGGATGTCGGTGACGCAGGGCTTGCCTTGGGTCAGGGTGCCGGTCTTATCCAGGACCACTGTGTCGATCAGATGGAGGGTCTCCAGGGCCTCGGCGGACTTGACCAGGATGCCGTTCTCCGCCCCCTTGCCGGTGCCCACCATGATCGCCACCGGGGTAGCCAGCCCCAGGGCGCAGGGGCAGGAGATCACCAACACGGCCACGCCGCCGGTGAGGGCCTGGGTGACGCTGCCGGTGATGATGAGCCAGGCAACGGCGGTGACCAGGGCGATGACCATGACCACCGGGACGAACACCCCTGCCACCTTGTCTGCCAGTTTGGCGATGGGGGCCTTGGAGCCGGCGGCCTCCTCCACCAGGCGGATCATCTGGGCCAGGGTGGTGTCCTCCCCCACCCGGCTGGCCTCGAACACGAAGGAGCCGGACTTGTTGATGGAGGCGGCGGCCACCTTGTCGCCCGGGGCCTTATCCACCGGCAGGCTCTCGCCGGTGAGGGCGCTCTCGTCCACGGCGGACACGCCCTCCACCACCACGCCGTCCACCGGGATGGCCTGGCCGGGCCGGATGACCACCCGGTCCCCTACCCGGACCTCCTCCACGGGGACCTCCGTCTCCACCCCGTCCCGGAGGACGCTGGCGGTCTTGGGGGCTAGGTCCATCAGACGGGTGATGGCTTCGCTGGTCTTGCCCTTGGAACGGGTCTCCAGGAACTTGCCCAGGGTGATCAGGGTCAGGATCATGCCGGCGGACTCGAAGTAGAGGTCCATGTGGTACTTGGCCACCAGCTCCATATCGCCATGGCCCAAGCCGTGGCCGATCTGGAAGATGGCGAACACTCCGTAGATCACCGCCGCGATGGAGCCCACGGCGATCAGGGAGTCCATATTGGGCGCGCCCTTGAACAGGGTCTTGAAGCCCACCTTGTAGTATTTGTCGTTGATATACATGATGGGCAAAGTCAGCAGGAACTGGGTGAAGGCGAAGGTCAGCGCGTTCTCATGGCCTAAGAGGAAGGCCGGGAGGGGCAGGCCCATCATGTGGCCCATGGAGATATAGAACAGGGGGATCAGGAAGGCGAAGGAGAGGACCAGCCGCCGCTCCATATGCCGCAGCTCCTGCTCCATGGTGTCCTCCCGGGGCGGGGCGGCGGCCTGCCTGCCCGTCTGGGGGAGGGAGGCGCCGTAGCCGGCGGCGACCACTGCCTGGATGATAGCGCTCGGCTGGACGGCGGCTTCGTCATAGGTCACCTGCATACTGTTCGCCAGCAGGTTGACGCTGACGGCGGACACGCCCTCCACCTTGCTCACCGCTTTTTCCACATGGGCGGAGCAGGCCGAGCAGGTCATACCGGTCACGGAAAAGGTCTGTTTCATCAAGATCACCTGGCTTTCTGACAAGATAGGGTCATTTCAGCAGCTTTTGCAGGGCGGCCACCAGCTCATCCACCACCTCGTCGCGGCCGGCCCGCAGGTCCTCCGCCACGCAGGTGCGCAGATGCTCGCTCAAAAGCTCCTTGCTGAAGCTGTTGAGGGCGGCGTTGACGGCGGAGACCTGGACGAGGATATCGATGCAGTACACGTCCTTTTGCAGCATCTCCCGCAGGCCCCGGACCTGGCCCTCGATGCGGCAGAGCCGGTTAGAGAGCTTTTTCAGCTCCTCCTCGCTCCGCACGCGGGTCTTGTGGTGTTCGCAGCAGTGGTCCATCCTATACCTCCCGGGGGTATCCCCTTTGATAGCCCTATCATATACCCCCCTTGGGTATTTGTCAAGGGCTTTTTGCAAAAAAAGAGCGGGCAACGCTGCCCGCTCCCTGCTATCATCGCTTTTCGCCCGGCTTGAACAGCAGCGCCGCCAGCAGGCCAAAGACCACCGCCGCCGCGATGCCCCCCGCCGCCGCGGTGAAGCTGCCGGTGAGGACCCCGGTCCAGCCCTGCTCCCCCACGGCCTTGGCGACGCCCTTGGCCAGGTTAGCGCCAAAGCCCGTCAAAGGGACGCTGGCCCCCGCGCCGCCCCAGGCTGCAATGTGCCCGTATACACCCACGGCCTGTAAGACCACCCCGGCGACTACATAGCCCACCAGGATCCGGGCCGGGGTCAGTTTCGTTTTGTCGATGAAGATCTGCCCGATGGCACAGAGCAGTCCCCCGCACAGAAAGGCGTTGAGATAGTCCATTCCTTTGTTCCTCCTTACTCATAGGCGGCCCTCCCACAGGATGGCATGGCAGATGCCGGGGATGGTCTCCCCCTGGCAGGAGGAGACCGGGGAGAGCAGCGCCCCTGTAGGGGCGAACAGCAGCTTTTTCCACTTGCCGTCCTGCAGCCCCCCCAGCAGGTAGCCGTTGAGGACGGAGGCGGCGCAGCCGCAGCCGCTGGCCCCGCAGTGCATATCCTGGCCCTCCCGGTCGTAGAGGAGCAGGCCGCAGTCTAGGTGGTTGGAGAGGGGGATGCCCTCCGCCTCCATCAGCTCCAGCAGGATCTGGCTGCCCAGGGCCCCCAGGTCGCCGGTGACCACATGGTCGTAGTCCTCGGGCCGGGTCTTGGTCTCCCGAAAGAAGGCGGACAGGGTGGAGCAGGCCGCCGGAGCCATGGCCGCGCCCATGTTGTTGGCGTCGGCGATGCCCTTGTCCACGATCTTGCCGCAGGTCACATGGGTGATCCTGGGCCCCTCCCCCTCGCTGGCCAGGATGGTGCAGCCGGCGGCGGTGGCGGTCCACTGGGCGGTGGGGGTCCGCTGGCTGCCGTAGGGCACCGGCATACGGTACTGCCGTTCGGCGGTGCAGAAGTGGGAGGAGGTCATAGCCGCCGCCTTCTGCATAAAGCCGCCGCCAAGGCACATGGCGGCCAGGGCCAGACTTTCGCCCATGGTGGAGCAGGCGCCGTAGAGGCCGTAGAAGGGGATGGCGAAGTCCCGCAGGCCGAAGGAGGTGCCGATGCACTGGTTGAGCAGGTCCCCGGCAAAGACGGCGTCGATGTCCTCCGCCTTCAGCCCGCCCTTCTCCAGGGCCCGGCCCAGGGCCCGCTTCTGCATGGCGCTCTCCGCCTTCTCCCAGGTCTTTTCACCGAAAAAGCTGTCCTGGTCCAGCTCGTCGAAGTAGGGGGACAGGGGGCCGGCCTCCTCCTGCCGGCCGCCGATGTTGGCCCAGCTCACTGCCACGGGGGGCCGCTCCAGCCGGTAGGTCTGCCGTCCAAGCTGTTCGTTCATGAGATCCCTCCTTTGGGGCATAGTGTGGCCGGAGGGAGAAAAATTATGCGGAGCTTTTAGGAGAAGATGGGCCGCGGAGATCAATTTTGCCTGTCTCTCCCCACCTCCGGCAGGGAGAAACAGGCAGATCTATTGCTGCTGCGTCTCATCAAAAAAATGAATGATCGCTTTGCAATCTCGACATACATACGATGGAAGTATAGTTTCTTGCCCTCGCACCCAATAAAGTTCACCCAACACAATGCACCCATCTGTTTTGCTTAATCTGCGCAACGACATAAATATACGGAATTTGGGCAGCCGAGGTAAGAAAAGCAGGCCAAGCCCATCATTCGTATAGAGGACACCTTTCTCTAATTTCTTACCGCAGTAAGGACATCTTTCCTTTTCCAAGCGCCAATTTTCCTCCATATTCAGAGTTTGCTCCACATTTGAAGGTGAAATCTATACTATTCCCCGGACGATGGGGTGTGTTCAAGACTAGACCCATCGTCCGGGGCGTATTTCAGTATGCTTGCAGGAACCACCCGTTGCATGATCAGCGTGGCGCTGCTGCCGGTAAACTTGATGAAACGGCCTGCGCACCATTTCCTCTGTTATCAGATAGGGGTGAAGTAAACCCTATTTAAAAATAAACCCACTTTCCGGCGTATTTAAACGAAATTTCCTCGGTAAAACCTGCGAATTGATACTGCAATACAACAGGGAGCGGATCATCGTAAGAAGCGGTTTTATATTTCAAATCTCTAAAGATTCGCTCATCTGCAATCTCACCCTCATAACGATTAGGAGCCGGGTTATGACACAGATAGGTCGTAAGTTTAAGTTCAGAAACGGACACTGATTGTGTCAGCAACACACCTCTCCACCCAGAGAGTGCATCAGAATAAATGTAATAATGGTGCTCCACTTTATCATACACCATGTCAAGCCAGTGCTCATCTTGCGTAGAACCTGTGATTTCAAAATCAAGTACTGCCTGACAAACATCATAAAGACATAAACCAGTACCAATTGTACCTAGTAGATTTATCCATATGATACCATAAATGGGAAGACATGTCAAGACGGTTTTGCAAAATATTTATGGAATCCGAAGAGAAAAATTATACGGCTAAAAATACCGGTAGGTCTTGCGCTTGCCGATCAAAAAGGCGCTCGTCACCGCCAGAGCCAGGACATCCGCCAGGACGATGGAGGCCCAGATGCCGTCCAGCTCCCAAAAGACCGGCAGGAGCAGGGCAAGGGCGCCTTGAAAGACCAGGGAGCGCAGGAAGGAGATCGCGGCGGAGACGAAGCCGTCGTTCAGAGCGGTGAAGAAGGAGGAACCGAAGATGGCGAAGCCGGAGAAGAGGAAGGAGAGGGAGAAGATGGAAAAGGCGTGGGCGGTCATCTCCAGCAGGCCGCTGTCGTAGCCGGCGAAGAGGATGGCCAGAGGCCGGCCCAGCAGCTCCCCGGCTAGGAACATCGCCGCCGAGAAGATCCCCAGCAGCAAAACGCTCTTGCGCAAAAGGCTCTGCAGCTCCCGGCAGTTGCCGGCGCCGAAATGGTAGCTGGCCACCGGGGCCATGCCGACGGAGTAGCCGATGAAGATGGCCTGGAAGATCAGGCTGACGTACATCAAAACGCCGTAGGCGGCTACGCCGTCCTCCCCGGCGTAGCGCATCAGCTGGAGGTTGTAGAGCATACTCACCAGGGACATGGAGATGTTGCTCATCAGCTCCGAGGAGCCGTTGGAGCAGGCTTTCAGCAAAGCGCCGCCGTCGAAGCGGCAGGGGACCAGCCGCAGGAGGCTGTCGTTCCTCCGGGCAAAATAAAAGAGGGGGATGACGCCCCCGGCCAGCTGGCTCAGGGCCGTGGCCAGGGCCGCGCCGGTCAGTCCCCAGGAGAGGAGGGCCACGAACACCCAGTCCAGCACCATATTGGTACACCCCGCCGCCGCGGTGACCGCCAGGCCCAGCTTGGGCTTCCCGGCGGCGGCGAAGAGGCACTGGAAGGCGTATTGCAGGGTGTAGAAGGGGAGCGCCAAGAGGATGAGGCGGCCATAGCGGACGCTGTCGACGAGCAGCTGGCCCTCCGCGCCCAGAAGGACGGCCAGCGGACGTAAAAAAACAAGGCCCAGCAGGGCCAGGACCGTGCCGCTGACAGCGGCGGCCCAGATGAGCAGGGAGAAGATCTGATCAGCCTTGTCCCGGTCGCCCCGCCCCATGGTGGCGGCGATCAGGGCGCTGCCGCCGGTGCCGAACATAAAGCCGGTGCAGCCCAGGACCATCAGGACCGGCATGATGAAGTTCACCGCGGCGAAGGGGGTCTTGCCCACGAAGTTGGAGACGAAAAAGCCGTCCACCACGCCGTAAACGGAGGTGAACACCAGCATGACGATCGAGGGGAAGGTGAAGCGCAGCAGGCGGGAGTAGGTGAAGTGGTCAGAAAGCTGTATCATGGGGGCGTCCTCCTTTGACAGTATCGGTGTACAGCGCAGTACCGCCTACTATACCGGAGATCGGCCCTGTTGTCTATAGCCGATCTCCGAAAGCGGCCTATAGGCCCTTCCGATGGCCCGCAAAAAGCGGGAGGGGTCTCCCCCTCCCGCCGAAGATAGCTGGGCTCAGCTCTTGGTCAGACTGCTGTGGAAGCGCATCAGGACCGTGGCGGCCTCCGCACGGGTGGCGCTGCCCTTGGGGTCCAGGGTGGTCTCGCTCTTGCCGGTGATCAGGCCGCTGCCGTTAGCCCAGGCCATGGCGTCCTTGGCCCAGCTGGAGACCTTGCCGGCGTCCTGGAAGACGGACAGATCTCCAACGGCGGTCAGATCCCGGCCCTTGAACTTGCAGTAGCGGTACAGGATCACCGCCAGCTGCTCCCGGGTGATCTGGTCGTTGGGACCGAAGCGGCCATCACCGTAGCCGTCCACGATGCCCGTGGAGGCGGCCCACCGGACGGCGGCGGTATACCACTTGCCGGCGGGGATATCGGTCAGGGGGACGCCGCCGTTATCGGCAGCGGGCTCGCTCTCCAGCCGGTGGAGGATGGTAACGATCTGGGCCCGGGTGGTGGTGCCGTTGGGGTCAAAGGCCGATTCGCTGACGCCGTTCATCATGCCGTTCTGGTAGACATAGTCCACCGCTTCCCGGTACCACTTCCCCGCCGGCACGTCCAGGAAGGGGAACTGGGCCGGGGAAAAGACGGCCTTCAGGGTGATGGCGGTCGATGGCATGGTGAACCGGTAGCGGCCATCGCTCAGCTTGCTGACGGGGATATTGGCCCCCAGGGCGTCCCGAATGGTCAGACTGGTGAGGACGAAGCCAGGGTCCGGCACGGCGGTGAGGGTGACGGCGGTGCCCGCCGCGGCATTGGTGACGTTGGCCTGGAGCACGCCGTTGGACACCCGACCTAGGCCGCCGACCTCATGGCGGGTGCCGGAGGAGCCGGAGGACCCGCCAGAGGACCCGCCGGAGGAGCCGGACTGCTGGACCGAGATATTTTCATAGGGGGTGCTCTCCATGCCGTTCAGGTCCACCAGCTTCAGCTCGGTGACCGAGGCGATGGAGCTCCCCGCCGGCAGGGTGCCGATAGGGAGGATCCCGCCGGGGTCCATGGCGGTCTTGGAGACCATGTAGACGGTCAGGGTGGAGCCCTGCTGGACATAGGTGCAGTAGGTGCCGGGGGCGGTGAACAGGGCGGAGTCGAAGTTGAAGGTCACATCCGCGCCGCTGTTCAGGCGCATGGACATCTGTAGGCCGCCGCAGCTGCCGCCTGTCCCGCTGAGGGAGACGGCCAGCCCGTCGGAGACCGTCGAGACCCGCAGGACGGGGGCGCCGGCAGCGAAGGCCAGGGGAGCGGCGGAAAGGACCAGGACCGCTGCCAGCAGCAGGGCGAGAAGGCGTTTTTTCAACATAAGTATCTCTCCTTATCGGCTGCTTTGCAGCGTGATAGTGGTATCCTTGTCCGGGCAGCTGATCCACAGGGTCTCGCTGGTCACCCGGCGATCGGTGCCGCCGTCAGGCCGGGATGCGCCATGGGGATCGTCGGTGCGGTAGAGCAGGGCGCGGATCTCAAAGGGCAGCTCGGAGGTGACGCCGCTCTCCTTGTTGAGGGCCTCCTCCGCCTTCATATCGGGGACGAAGATGAAGATGCCGTCACTCAGGTCGCTGACCTGGCCATCGGCGGGGATCTCGGCCAGCAGCAGGGCGTAGCCGTTCATCGCCCGCTCGATGGTGGTGGCGGACTCGTTGCCCTCGGGGGTGGTGGAATAGCGGGCCTGGACCTCTACGGTGTTGTACACCGGGTCGCCCCGGTAGGTCCCCAGGATGACCAGGCTGTTGGCGGGGATCTTATCCTCCGCGCCGCTGCCGTAGATGTAGTCCGCTGTCAGATAGCCAACGGTAGCGCCCTCATAGAAGTCGATCCGGTCGCCGGGGTAGTCCAGCAGTTCCACGGAGGCCCCATCGGGGATGCCGGAGACCTGGACGGTGGCGGCATCATAGGTCCAGATGCGGGTATCGTCAGCGTCCGCGCCGGGCTTGGTGAAGTAGCCTACGGTGGAGGAGCCGGAGAGGGTGCCGGTCTTGACCGTGGTCCACTCGGTATCGCTGGCCTTGGCCTGGATGCGGACGGTGTACGTCCCCTGGAGGCCGCTGCCGGTCACCTTGATGCCTGTGACCGCCACGCTGTCGCTCTTCATGGTGAAGGTGAGGGTGTCGGTGCCGGTGCCGGAGAGGGTGTAGCTGTCAGAGGGGATGGTCGTGTCGTAGGCGATGCGGACCTGGTCCGCCTGGACGGCATCGCCCATGTTGCCCAGCAGGTCCACCGGGACGATGGAGTAGGTGTAGGTCAGGTTGTTGGCAGCACCCAGATCGTCGGTGTAGGTATCCTTGGTGGTGAAGGCGATGGGCGTGTCGTTCCGCCGGATCTCATAGCCCAGGAGGTCCTTGCCGGTGTTCTGGATGGTCAGGGTGACCTTGTTCTCCTGGACGGCGGTCTGGAGGGTCGTGGTCCCAAAGGAGGGGGTGCCGCCGCCAAGGCGGTAGGTCCGGGAGGCGTCGTTCAGGTACCAGATGGCCCGCGTTTCATCGGGATACTGGGACAAGGTAGTCTTTACGCTGTCGCTGAGGGCCATGCCCCAGTGGGTGAAGAACTCGGTCAGGTCTTTGTTCGCCACCTTGGAGGCGATCAGGGCCACCCGCTCATCATAGGTATTGCCCGTGTACTCGCCGGCCTTCCACAGCTTGAAGAACTGATTATAGAAGGCCAGAGGCTCCGCGGCCTCGTCATAGGCCAGATGGAGCTGCCAGTACATCCCCAGCTGGACGAACACGTTGCTGGCCGCGCCAGGGCGTTTGGCGGAGACCTTGTCATAGACGCCCTGCCAGATATTGCTCTTGGTCAGGCGGGTGTCCGCAGCCATATCCCCGCCGTTCCAGGCTTGGACGGCCAGGGAGTAGATGTTGTTGGTGATCTCCGCCTTGCCCAGCTTATCCATGTTGTGGCCGATCTCGTGGGCGATGCCCCAGCCGAAGAGGCCGTTGGAGCTGGCGTCAGCGGGCTTGCCCCGCACCAGGGCGCTGGTGGAGCCGTAGCCCACGCCGACATGGTTCCCGGCGGCGTACATGAAGGCGCCGGCGAACATCCGCATATAGCGGATATTCTGACGGGTGGTCATGGGGTAGCGGTAGCCGTCAAAGGCGGCATCGGAGGAGATGATGCCCTGGACCTTGTTGCACACGAACAGCTCCTGCTCCCAGGCCAGGACGTTCTGATAGAGGGTATTGACGCTGTCCCCGCTCTTCAGCCCTGCCCAGGCCTGGTCGGCCGGGATGGACAGCAGCACGCTGGGGGTGGCGATCTCCGTGGCGTTGCGGACGTTGAGGGCCAGGTTGCCGGTAAGGCCCTTCACATGGCTCTCCAGCTCCTCCACATAGGCGGAGATGGCGCTGTTGCGCTGCTCCTCCGTCTGGTCATACCAGTTGGACAGCTCCAGCACGGGGATGGAGAACACGTTCCCGCCGGTGCGGACATGGAGCTTGATCTGCTCCGGGTGGCTGCCGGCGTAGGTGATGTAGAGGGGGCCGCCCCGCTCGTCGGTCAGGCTGCCGATCTGGGGGATGTCGATATAGTTGCGGCCCTCCGTCAGGGGGATAGCCTTGCCCTTCCAGATGCCGGACTCCCCGTAATACTGGGTGGGGACCACATAGACCGGCGCGTCTGTGGGCAGCTGGGCATAGATCGCCACAGGTGTCCGGGCGGTGGCGCCGGCAGGGGGAGAGGCGACGACGACCGAAACGCCCAGGGGCTGGAGGTCACTGGCGGACTGACCGCTGGTGTCCTGCTTGGCGCTGCGGCTCTGGAAGCCGGTGCGGACGGTGCCGCCGCCGGGCTGGCCGGCCAGGAGCTCCCGGGCCAGGGCCAGCTCGCCCTTGAGCAGGGACGCGTCCAGATAGAAGCTGGTCTTAGCGGTCAGACGGGTCTCCAGCTCGTCGATCTGGGCCGCAGTGACGCCGGCGCGGAGCTGGGTGAAGGCATCGTCGGCGAAGAGACCGGCGATGTCCGCCGGGAGGCTGTCGCTGTGGTAGAAGGCCATCTCCGACACGCTGACCCGGCAGCCGTTGCCCTCCCACTCCGCGAGGCTGATCGTCAGGCTCTTGACGCCCTTCACCGGCTGGAAGGGCAGGACCAGGTAGTTCCGGTCCGTCATACCGGGGGCGCGGTAGCTGCCGGAGAGGAGGACGTTGCCGCCGGCGTCCTTGGCGACGATGGAGTAGGTCTTGAGGGCCTTCTTATGACCGGCGCTCAGGTAGGGCACCAGGATCATATAGTTCATATCCTGGGGGGAGGAGAAGGTGTAGGTGATGGCGCTGCTCTTATACCAGCTCTGGGCCACCCAGTAGGTGGAGGCATCGTTGTCGATCAGATGCTTGGTAGAGAAGCTGGGGCAGAGGGTCCGGTCCACGTTGTTGCTGTCGGCCATCACGATGGAGGCCACCTCGCTGGCGGGGATACGGTCATCGGCGGGCAGCTCCGGCAGGACGATGACCTCCTTCTTGGGCGTGCCCTGGGCGGTAGCGGAGTAGGGCCCCACGCCCACGTTGTTGCCCGCCTTCACGGCCACCTCATAGACCTTGCCGTTGGTCAGGCCGCTGATCACCGCGCTGGTGGTGGTCAGATCGCCGCCATACTTCTGGAAGCTGCCGCCCTTCTCCCGGAAAAACACCTGGTAGTAGGAGGCGTCCTTGGTCTTGCCCCAGCTCAGACGCAAGCCCTGGTCCAAAGGCTCCACCCGGAGGTTGGAGGGCGCGCCGGGTGCGCTGGAGGGCAGGGGCGTGGCGGAGATCGTGGTGGAGGGGGTGCCCCGCCAGTCGCCGTTGATAGCGGATACCTGGAAGTAGTAGACCTCCATGTTCTTCAAGCCGGTGACCGTGGCCCGGTTGGTGTTGACGGTCATGGACTGCTGGAGGTCGGTCTCCTGGAGGCCATAGCGCACGATATAGCCGGTGACGTTGCGGACCGGGTTCCAGACCAGCTGGACCTGTCCGTTGCCGGCTGCGGCCTGGAGGCCGCAGACCTGGCTGACGTCAGCCACCGGGTCCTTGGGGACGATGTCCTTCAGGAACTCGATCTTGGTGACGGTGGCAAAGGAGGGCTTCCCCGTCTGGCCGGCGGCCTTGGTGACGGTGATGGTGACCTTCTTCACCGCCACCCGTTTGCCTAGATCGATGGTCACGGTGCGGGCTTCGGGGGCCGGCCCGATGGCGTGGACGCCCGCGGGGGCGGAGATGTCGAAGTCGATCTTCAGCGGCTCACCGCTGGTGGTCTCCACTACCGCGGTACCGGCCTGGACAGCGCCCTGGCCGTCGGGGCTGGTGATCTCGATCTGCTCCATCTCCACCGGGGCCTCGAACTCCATAGGGATAGAGAGACTGCTGCCGCCGTTGGGCTTCACGGTCACGTCGCTCTGACCAGAGAACAGGTCTCCGGCGCTGCTGCTCCCCAGGTCAAGACCATTCGTATCAACGGTGGGCTGGGTCATAGAAGCGGTCTCCAGCACTTGGGCCGTATTCTTCACGCCGATAGCATAGTTGATATAGGCCAGGTCGGTCACATCTACCCGCCCGTCGCCGTCCAGGTCGAACTTGGCCGGCACGTTCGCCTGGCCCAGGTGGGCGGAGAGAGCGTTCAGATCGTCCTCGTCTATATCGCTGTCGTCATCCACATTGCCTAAGGGCAGGGTGCCGTCCCCTGTGCCGATGAGGATATGCTTGGAGTAGCCCTTCAGTTCTACGGTGCAGGTATAGGGGATATAGCCGCTGCCGGCGACATTGAGCTTATACGTCCCGGCAGGCAGCCCGGACACCACGGCCTCATAGCTGCCGATATAGGGCTCATTGGTCATAGGCGCGCCGCTGCGGTTTTTGGCGGTCACAGTGGCGAAGGTGTTGAGGAAGTCATTCTTGGTGGGTTCGCTGTTGTCCTTCTTGAGGGGCAGGCAGATGCTCTTACTGCCGTTCTCGATGGTGACGGTCAGATCCCGGCTGTCCACCGCCTCCCGTGTTTGGGGCAGGTCGAAGCGGACCGTCACGCCGATCGAGCCGGTGGCAACGGCAGTGTCGCCGGCGGCCTGGGCCGGCCAGGCGGGACAGAGGGAGAGGATAACAGCCAGGCACAGGAGCCAGGCCAAAGATCGTCTTTTCCAGTTCAAATGTGATCACCTTTCCTATTAAGATCTTCGCGCAAAACGCTACTTTGCATTATAATAGAGGGCCGAGGCTTTGTCAATCGTTCGCCGCCGCAAAAAAAGCCTCCGCCGTCCGATCACCGGACAGCGGAGGCTCCTGGCGCAAAGAAAGGTCAGTCCTTCTTGGAGATGCGGATCTCGCAGACATCATCGCCCTTGGCGATGGTCTTGCCCAGGTGGAACTCACGGTCGGGGAAGGTGCTGATGATGCCCCGGTCGCCGTCCATGGCGATATCGCACAGCTCCGGCAGGGCCTCCTCCGGCAGGCCCAGCTTCTGCCAAGCGGCCACCAGGGGGCAGTAGTGGAAGTCGATGGACAGCTTCTCGTCGCTGCTCTCCAGGATCTCCATCTCGAAGGTGTTCACCACGTCCTCGTTGGCGAAGGCGGGAGCGAAAGCGGTCAGGCCGCCCTCCCGGGGGTACTTGTTCATGCCGTGGAAGACGCCGCAGCGGCGGATGGCCTCATGGGCGAAGGAGGTGTCCAGGCCCTTCTTCTGGGCCTCCTCCAGGAGCAGGGCCATCCAAATGGCCCGGTGCTCGAAGTCGGCGCGCTGGAGGTCGGTGCGGGGGCTGCTCTTGGTGGGCTGATTCTTGATCATGGTGTTTCTCTCCTTTTACATTTTACAGCTGATATTTTTTGACCCGCCGGTACACAGTGGACCGGCTGATCTTCAGGATGTGGGCGATCTGGCCGTAGGGCACCCCCTCGGCGGCCAGCCGCCGGATCTCCTGCTCCTCGAAGCTCTCCAGGCTCTGGGAGACCGGTCCCATCTGGGCCAGGAGCTGCTGCACCTGGGCGTCGGTGATGACGCCGTCGCAGGTGTCCACCAGATGCTCCACTGCCTTGTGGAAGGTCTTTTGCTCCCAGGGGAAATCGAGCAGGCGGTCTCGCGCCGCGTCCTCGATCGTGGGGACGCTCTTGCGGTAACAGGCCGCATAGCGGGCGATACAGCGCTCCAGCATGGCGATCTGCTGGCGGGGGCGCAGGAAGAAGGGGTCGGGGATATCGATCCGGCAGGTCTGGAGGGCCTGGAACAGGGATCGATCCACAAAGGGGGAGGGACGGATATCCATACCGCTGAGAAAGATCAGCTGGGTGGAAAAAGCGGTCTTTTGACGGGCCGACGGCGGCGTCTGGAGATAGGCGGCGATCTGGCGCTGCATATACAGGGGCAGGTCGAACACATCGCAGAGGCAGAGGGTGCCCTGGTGGGCCAGGAAGATGTTGCTGGGCGTGTCACTGTCCTGGGCGCTGAAGGGCTCGCTCTCCAGGAAGGACAGGTCCCGCATGGCTACAAAGCGTCCCTTCTGGCCGGAGGCGGCGTGGACAGCGGCAGCCAGCCGGAGCAGGTGCTGCTGGGAGCCGCCGCACAGCAGGAGGGGCCGGCCCGTCTTGGCCAGGGCCTCCAGCCGGTGGCCGGTCTCGCCGGGGCACAGCTGCCGGATCGTCTCGCCGCTATAGGCGCCCTGGAAGAAGAGCAGGTCGTCCGGCAGCAGGTCATAGAGGTCCTGGAAGGAGAACACCGCTCCCCGGTAGACGCCCTCCTGCCACATCTGCTTGACCCGGATATGTCCATAGAACACCGAGTAGGGCAGGGGTAGGGCGATGGTCCGATCCGCGACATCCTGGCGCTCGGTGAGGATCTCCCGGATCAGCGGGTGGGGGATGAGGTCGGTCAGGGACCGGCCGGCGCAGGGCCCCTCGATCTGGAAACAGCGGAGGAAGCGCTCGTTATGTACGATGACCACGCCGTTCTCGTCCGAGAGGGCCACGCCGGAGTCCACCGTGCCCAGGATATATGCCCACTGGGAGGAGATGCTCTGGAGGCTGGCGTAGCTGGCCTGGCTGGACAGCTTGTCAGAGAGCAGGTCTGCCATCTGCTGCAAAAACGTCAGGATAGGGGTAACGTTTTCCATCAGACGGCTGGCGTTGCGTTTTTCCACTGCCAGGCCGATAGCGCCTATAGCTCTGCCCTGGTAGAGGATGGGGACGCCGATCAGGCCCTCCATTTTACAGCGGGTGTAATTGTGGCAATCTACGCAGGATTGAAAATAGTCCTTGTTGTCGATCACCAAGGGCCGTTCATTTTTAATGATACGCCCAATAATGGACTGACTATGGATGTCCAGGGAGTCGTTATAGGGGTAGCGGAAGGTGTCGGCAATGCGCTCCAGGTTTTCGTCCACGATCAGTACGTCCACGCCAACTACTTTGCTGATCGAGACCGCGATCTCCTGGGCCGTCTGCTTGATAGAGGTCAAGTCCATGCTTCTCTTACAGGAGGTGTTCCCTCACATAGTCGCACAGGCACTCCAGCTGGTAGCTCATGGTCACCGCGCCCGGATCTAAGTGCCCTACGCCTTTGTTGGCCTGGTAGCTGGCCCGGCCCTTCACGGCCTCCATCCGCTTGGTGTCCTCGGCGCCGTCCATGGCGGCCTTCTTCACGGCCTCCATGGTGTCGGCATCGCTCTTGCCCTCGGCCAGAGCGGCCTTATAGGCCTGGACGGCGGGGTAGAGAGAGTCGATCATGGTCTTGAACCCCGGCTGGGCCTTGCCCCGCTGCATCATGTCGTTGACCATGGTCTCCAGGGCCAGGCACAGATCCTCGCTGGTCAAAGTCTCCTTGCCGGCCAGGGCCTTGCCGGCGGCGATGTAGGCCCCGCCGTAGAGGACGCCGGAGCTGCCGCCGATCTTGCTCATCATCAGCATACCGATCTTCTTGAACACGCCGTCGATGGGCAGCTTTTCCATCTCGTCCCCGGCGGCTACCAGGTTCTCGAAGCCCAGGTTGATATTGGCCCAGTGGTCGCCGTCGCCGGTGGTGGCGTCCAGCTTGCTGATGTACTCGCCGTTCTCATGGATCTTTTTGGCGGCGATCTTGATATAGGCTACATAGTCCTTGCTGGTCATGGTGAAGCTCATCTGTCCTGCCTCCTTCCTCAGACCCGGAAGCCGGGGGCCTCGGAGGGGTAGTCCAGATAGCCCTTCAGCTCATCGTCCAGCTTCAGCAGCGTCACGGAGCAGCCGGACATCTCCAGGGAGGTCATATAGTTGCCCACGAAGGTGCGGTAGATCTGGATGCCCTTCTCGGTGAGGATCTTCTCCACCTCATTATAGAGGATGTAGAGCTCCATCAGGGGGGTGCCCCCCAGACCATTGACCATCACGGCCACCTCGCTGCCGGTGTAGTCATAGTCGGCCAGGATGTGGCCCAGCAGCTTCTCGGCCAGCTCCTTGGCGGGGACCAGGGTCTCCCGGTTCACGCCGGGCTCGCCGTGGATGCCCATGCCGATCTCCACCTCGTCCTCCGCCAGGGTGAACCCGGGGGTGCCCACGCCGGGGAGGATGCAGGGGGACATGGCCATGCCCATGGAGCGGACATTGTCCGCGGCCTTCTGGGCGGCGGCCTGGACCTCCTCCAGGGACTTGCCCTGCTCGGCGGCCGCGCCGGCCACCTTGTGGACGAACACGGTGCCGGCGATGCCCCGGCGGCCGGTGGAGTAGGTGCTGTTGGGCACGGCCACATCGTCCTTCACCACCACGGAGGCGGTCTTGATGTCCTCCATGTCGGCCAGCTCACCGGCCATCTCGAAGTTCATGATATCGCCGGAGTAGTTCTTGATGACCATCAGCACGCCGGCGCCGCTGTCGGCGGCCTTGATGCCCTCGATGATCCGGTCGGGAGAGGGAGAGGCGAAGACGTTGCCGGCCACGGCGGCGTCCAGCATCCCCCGGCCCACATAGCCGGCATGGGCCGGCTCGTGGCCGCTGCCGCCGCCGGAGATGACGCCCACCTTGTTGACCTTCTTCTCCTTCCGGGAGATGACCTCCACGCCCTCGCCGGCGTAGACCACGTTGGGGTTGGCCTTGCTGAGGCCCAACAGCATCTCGGATACGACTTGATTGGGATCGTTGATGATCTTTTTCATACAGTTTGACCCTTTCTTACGATATTTCAGCAGGCATCACCTGCTTGAGGCTTGGTCAGCCGCCCAGATAGGCCCGGCGGACCCGATCGTCCCTGGCCAGCTCGTGGGCGTCGCCGGAGAGGGAGATGTTGCCGGTCTCCAGCACATAGGCCCGGTTGGCGATGGAGAGCGCCATGTTGGCGTTCTGCTCGATCAGGAGGATGGTGGTGCCCTGCTGGTTGATCGACCGGATCAGGTCGAAGATCATCAGCACCAGGTTGGGCGCCAGGCCCATGGAGGGCTCATCCAGCAGCAGGATCTTGGGGGAGCTCATCAGGGCCCGGCCGATGGCCAGCATCTGCTGCTCGCCGCCGGAGAGGGTGCCCGCCGTCTGTTTGATCCGTTCCTTCAAACGGGGGAAGAGGTCGTAGGCCCGCTGATAGTTGGCCTCGATCTCCCCCTTGCTGGAGCGGGTGAAGGCCCCCAGGCGCAGGTTCTCCTCCACGGTCAGGGCGGGGAACACCTCCCGGCCCTCGGGGGAGAGGGAGATGCCCAGCTGCACGATCTTATGGGGGGCCATGTTGGCGATCTCCGTGCCGTCTAACTGGATGGAGCCGGAGGCGGCCTTGACCAGGCCGGTGATGGTGTTCAGGGTGGTGGACTTGCCGGCGCCGTTGGAGCCGATCAGGGTCACGATCTCGCCGTCGTTGACCTCCAGGGAGATCCCCTTCAGGGCGTGGATCGGTCCGTAGAACACGTTCAGATCAGTTACCTTCAGCATGTTTCTGCTCACCTCCCAAATAAGCCTCGATGACCCGGGGATCGTTGGCGATCTCCTGGGGCAGGCCCTCGGCGATCATCTTGCCGTGGTCCAGCACATAGATACGGTCGGAAATGTTCATGACGACGCTCATATCGTGCTCGATGAGCAGGATGGTGTAGCCCTTGTCCTTCAATTCCCGGATGAAGCGGAGCAGCTCCGCCGACTCCGCCGGGTTCATGCCGGCGGCCGGCTCGTCCAGCAGGATCAGCTTGGCATCGGTGGCGATGGCCCGGGCGATCTCCACCTTGCGCTGCTCGCCGTAGGGCAGACTGTCGGCGTAGCTGTGCATGTCCTTCTCCAGGCCGATGCTCCGCAGGATGCGGACCGCCTTGGCCTCCATGGCGCCCTCCTCCCGCTTGAAGCGGGGGGTGCGGAAGAGGCCGTCCCAGAAGTTGTACTTCGTGTGGATGTGGGTGCCCACCAGGACGTTCTCGATGACCCGCATCTTGGGGAACAGCCGCAGGTTCTGGAAGGTCCGGGAGATGCCCGCTTTCACGATCTGCTGGGGGGTCATGGTGGTCAGGTCCTTGCCCTCGAAGGTCATCTCGCCGCTGGTGATGGTGTAGACCCCGGTGAGCATATTGAATACGGTGGTCTTGCCGGCTCCGTTGGGGCCGATCAGGCTGACGATCTCCCCCTGGTCTACATGGAAGGAGGCGCCGTCTACGGCGGAGAGGCCGCCGAACTGCATACAGATGTTTTTCGCTTCCAGAAAGCTCATCAGGCCGCGCCTCCTTTCTTCGTCTCCGGCTGGGCCAGGATCTGCTTGGCCTGCTTGCTCAGGTGGTAGGGCTGGGTCGAGCGCCAGCCCAGAGCGCCCTGGGGCCGGAACCGCATCATCAGCACCAGCAGCAGTCCGTAGACCACGAAGCGCCACTCATACAGGCCCCGGGACACCTCGGGGAAGAGCTGGAGCAGCGCCGCGCCGAAGACCATGCCCCGGATGGTGCCCAGGCCCCCTACGATGACCACGCTGAGGATCAGGATGGAGGTGTTGAACACGAAGTTGGTGGGCTCGATGTAGCCGTTGACCAGGCTGTAGAACCCGCCGGCCGCGCCGGTGATGAAGGCGGAGATCACGAAGGAGACGATCTTATACCGGGAGGTGTTGATGCCCATCATAGTGGAGGCCAGCTCATCGTCCTTGATGGCGAAGAAGACCCGGCCGGTGTTGGAGTTCTTCAGGGCCAGGCAGCCCAGGGCCGTCAGGGTGGCCAGGACCACGATCAAGAGCAGCAGCCCGCCGTTCTTCGCGGTCAGGGGGATGCCGAAGAAGTGGGGGGTGGGGATGTTGCGCACGCCGTAGTTGCCGTTGGTCACGCTCTCCCACTGCTTCAGGATCATCTGCACGATCTCGCAGAAGCCCAGGGTGACGATGGAGAGGTAGGACCCGCTCAACCGCAGGCTCGGCAGGCCCAGCAGCAGCCCGATGAAAGCGGTGAACACGCCTGCCGCCAGCAGCGCCGGCCAGAAGGACCAGCCCGCGTTGACCTGGAGCAGGGCGCAGACGTAGGCGCCGATGCCGTAGAACCCGGCGTGGCCTAGGGAGACCAGGCCCGTATAGCCGGTGAGGACGTTGAGCCCCATGCCCAGCATGGCGTAGAGGGCGATCATCATCAGCAGCCGGGTCTGCACCCGGTTCAGCCCCAAAAAGGGGATGGAGACGCAGAGCAGGACATAGATGACGGCGAATATGTAGCGGTACTTGTAGCAAAAGCTCTCGAAGGACGAGAGAAGACGATTCGTATTCTTCTTCATAGCCATTACACCTTTGTGATCCCTTTCTTACCGAACAGCCCGTTGGGCTTGATGATGAGGATAATAATGAGGATCACGAAAGCCATGGGGTCCCGGACGTTGCTGCCGAGATACTGGGCCGCCAGACATTCGCACACGCCCACCACCAGGCCGCCGACCACGGAGCCGTGGAGGATGCCGATGCCGCCCACCACGGCGGCGGCGAAGGCCTTCAGGCCGATCAGGGAGCCCATCGTGGGGGAGATGACCTGGTAGTAGCCGCAGATCAGCGCGCCGGCGATGGCTGCGGAGGCGCCGCCAAGGAAGAAGGTGAAGGAGATGACGAAGTTGACGTTGATGCCCATCAGCTTGGCCGCCCGGCTGTTCTGCTCGGTGGCCCGCATGGACAGTCCGATCTTGGTCTTATTGACGATGAAGGTCAGCACCAGCAGCAGCAGCAGGGCCACCACGAACATGATGATCTGGCTGCTCTGGATGGTGATATGGCCGATCGTGATGTTGCTGAAGAGGTTCAGGGAGGGGAACACCTTCCGCTCACTGCCGAACACCTTCTCCACCGACAGGACGTTCTGGATGATGAAGGACACGCCCACGGTGGTGATCAGGTCGGAGATGAGCATGGAGTTCTTCTTGCGCAGAGGTTCCAGGGTGATCTTGTCCACCAGCAGGGCCAGCAGCCCGGCCAGCAGGATGGCTAAGAGGATGGAGGGGAACAGTCCCACTTGCAGGGAGACGAAGAGGTAGACCATGTACGCGCCAAAGACGTAGATAGAGCCGTGGGCGAAGTTGATCAGACGGAGGATGCCGAACACCAGGGAGTAGCCTACTGCGATCAGGGCGTAGGCCATCCCCAGGACAAGACCGTTGATCGTTGCCCCTAAAAATGTGACCATATTGTTGTGATGCCTGCGCCGGGGGCGAGGCAGTCCCCTTTCCTTTGGAAGTCCAGAAAGTGCCGGCCTATCGCCGGAGAGGGCCTGCCCTCTCCGGCAATAGGTGCATCAAAGAAATGCCTTAAGAAACCAGCGTACCGTTTCGGGGGAACGCCCCTCCCCCAGGGGGGAGCGGTCAGCCCTCGGCCAGGGCCCAGGCGCCGTCCTTGATGGTGACCTTGGTGAACACCTTCTGGGCGTCGCCGATCTCATCGAAGGTGGTGAAGCCGGACATACCGTCATACTCCACGTCATAGATGGCGTCCTTCATGGCGTCCCGGTCCAGCTTGCCGGCCTTCTCCAGGGCGGTGAGCATGATGCCCACGCTGTCGTAGGCCTGGGTGGTCAGAGCGGAGGGGGCGGCGCCGTAGGCGTCGGTGTAGGCCTTCACATAGGCCTGGATCTTGGGATCGGTGTTGCCGGCGAAGAAGGCAACGGGGGCATAGATCTGGATGTCAGGGGCCTGGGCGGCGTACTCCAGCATATTGTCGGTGTAGGCGTTGGAGCAGCCGACGACAGGCACGGTGAAGCCGCTGTTCTGCATGGCGACCACCAGGGGGCCCAGGGTGCCGTACATACCGGCCACCATGATGACCTCGGCGCCGGCGCTCTTGAAGTTGGCGATCTCAGTAGCGAAGTCCACGGCGTCCACGGAGACCTCCTGCCGCAGGACCATGGTGCCGCCCTTAGCGGCGATGTTGTCCTCCATGGACTTGCCGGCGGACTGGCCCCACTCGGTATCGATGGAGAGGACGCCCACCTTGGTCTTGCCTAAGTAGTCGATGGCGATGTCAGCGCCAGTGGCGGTCTCCACCACGATGACGGTGTTGTTGCGGAAGATGAAGTCGCCGATGCCGGAGTAGTTGGCATGGGAGGAGGTGGGGCTGATGTTCACATAGCCGGCGTCCTGATAGATGGGGGCGGCGACCATGCAGATGCCGGAGGCGAAGTGGCCCAGGACGCCGTAGACATCGTCATCGGAGACGATCTTGTTGGCGATCAGGGCGGCCTCGTCGGAATCGGAGCGGTCGTCGTACTCATCGATCACGATGGTGTACTTGGTGCCGCCGATGTCCACACCGCCCTTGTCGTTCCACTCCTTGGCCATCAGCTTGGCCGCATTGGCGAAGCCGATGCCGTACTCGGCGTTGTCGCCGGTCATGGGGGCGGCCACGGCGATCTTGATGGTGCCGCCGGTGGAGGGCGTGTTATTGTCCTTGGAAGGGTCGTTCTGGGAGGTGCCGGGCCCGTTGCCGGGGTCCTTCTGGGAATCGTCCTTGTTTCCGCAGGCCACGAGGCTCAGCATCATGACCAGGGCGAGGAGAGCAGCGATAACTTTTTTCATCTCTTTTGAGGGATGGCCGGAGCCATCCATCCTCCTTTCATAGATCGGTTTTGTTTCTTAAGGCGTTTATTCAAAGGCAAAGACGGGTCTTTCCCTTCAAAACGAGGGGGTTCAGGGGCTGACCATGATCTCCAGGATCTCCCGGTCGGTGCTGCGCATACCCGCGGCGGCCATGCGGCCCACGCTGGCGATGGTGGCCTCCACATCGGCCTTCACGATGCCCTCGCCGTTGGTGAAGCCCCGCTGCTCCTTGGCCATCTCGTAGCCCAGAAGAGCGCTCTCCAGGGAGGAGGCGATCTTGGCCGCACAGCTGGACTTGGCCCCGTCGCAGACCATGCCGCCCACGTTGCCCAGGGAGTTGACGATGGCCTGGCTCATGACCTCATAGCTGGCGCCGTCCAGGTAGGCGATGCCGGCCACGGCGCCGGTGGCGGCACAGACGGCCCCGCAGAAGGCGGAGAGGCGGCCGATGCCGGTCTTCTGGTGGATGGCCAGCAGGTTGGCCACGCACAGGGCCCGGAGCATCTTCTCGTGGGATGCGCCGATATGCTCGGCGTAGACCGCTACGGGCAGGGACACGGTGATGCCCTGGTTGCCGCTGCCGCTGTTGATGATCACCGGCAGGGTGCAGCCGTTCATCCGGGCGTCGCTGCCGGCGGCGGCGGCGGCCTTCATCCGGGTCCGCAGGTCCTCGCCGGTGTAGCGCAGCAGGGTCTGGCCCACGCTGGCCCCCCAGGGGTTGGACAAGCCCTCCTGAGAGATCGCCATATTATATGCGACCTGCCGTTCCAGTAGTTCCTTCACGTCATCCAGGTCCACGGTGTCGGCGTAGGCCAGGATATCCTTGAGGTTGAGGCAGCGCCGCTGGGCGTAGGGGTCCTCCTGGACCGTCTCCTGCCGCTGGCGCAGGACCTCGCCGTTCTTCACCACCTCACCTAAGCCGGTGTGGGTGTCCAGGATCTCCACGCTGACCCAGTCGTCCCCGGCGGTCTCCCGGATGATGATATGGAGGGTGTGGGTGGTGTCCAGGGGACGGACGGTGACGATGCCGGCCTCCATGGCCTGACGTACCTGGACCAGGTCCTCCTCGGTGACGGTGGTGAGGACCTCCAGGGCCCGGTCCGCGTCGCCGCCGATGGCGCCGCTGAGCACCGCCGCCTGGATGCCCACCAGTCCGCCGGTCTGGGGGACGGTGACGGCCATGGCGTTCTTGATGATGTTGCCGGAGCACTGGACGTCATAGGCGGTGGGCGTCTTTCCCAGGAGCCGCCGGGCGTAGGCCGCGCCATAGGCGATGGCGATGGGCTCGGTACAGCCCATGGCGGGCACCAGCTCCTCCTCTAAAAATCGTGTGAACAGTTGACAAGTCTCCTGCGTGATAGCCATTTTGTATGCCTCCTACTGATCTCTGGCCTGTACTGTTTTACATTTTAACGAAAAAGTCAATGGTTTGCAACAAGTTTTTTCCAAAAATCCAAAATTCAGAAGAGTAGCTAAAAATAAATTGTGGAAACTGACGCAAACAGCAGGCACCATATTTTTCCGGGGAGCGGGGGAGGCTGTGCCGTGTCAGATCGACACGAGACATGGGACAGGATGACCTACCAACACTATGGCATAAATGGGTAATAAATGCAAGAGGACGATCAGGCCTCCGGCTCCCGCTGGCTCTGGCTGGCGGCATAGTGGCTGCGGAACTCCAGAGGGGTCATCTGGTACTTCTTGCGAAAGGCGCTGCTGAAGTAGCGGGCATCGCTGAAGCCCACCAGGGCGGACACGTCCCCCACCTTGTAGTGGACATCCATCAGGTAGGTCTTGGACCGCTCCATGCGGATATCCAGCAGGTATTCGGAGAACTTCATCCCCATATGCTTCTTAAAGAGCTCGGAGAGGTAATTGGGGGAGATATACAGAGCGGCGGACACGTCCTTGAGGGAGCATTTGCCGCTGTAGTGGGTGTCGATATACTCCTGGGCCCGGAGGATCAGCAGGTTGTTGGTGGGCCGCTGGGCGGGGGCGGGAGCGTGCTCGGCCTCGATCTGCTCCAGGGCCTGGGTCACCTCCTCCGGGGAGGTGGGCTTCATCAGGTACTTCTTGACCCCCAGGTCGATGGCCCGCTGGGCGTACTCGAACCGGGCGTAGCCGCTGAGGATGATGAAGGAGACCCCCTTGCAGCTCTCCCGCAGCTGCTCCAGCATATCCAGGCCCGTGAGGCCGGGCATGTGGATATCGGTGATCACCACATCGGCGGGGTTGGCCGCCAGGAAGGCGATGGCGCTCTGGGCCTCGGCGAAGGTGTCCAGCACCCGCCAGCCGGCGTGGGCCTCCAGGATCTTCCGCAGGCCCTTTCGGATCTTTGGCTCGTCGTCGATGATCACGATCCGCAAGAAAGTCACTCCCTTTCGATCATAGGCAGCACCAGCCGGAGGGTGGTCCCCTGGCCGGCGGCGCTGTCGATGGAGAAGCCGCAGCGGTGGTCGAAGTGGAGCTGGAGCCGCCGGGCCACGTTGCGGATGCCGATGCTCCGCTGGCCGTCCCGGTCGTTCTCCAGCAGACGGCGGCAGGCGGCCAGCTGGGGGGCGTCCATGCCGGTGCCGTCGTCCTGGATGGTGATGCAGATATGGTCCCCCTGCCGGATGGTGTCCACCGTGACCTTGCCCTGCCGGCCGGAGCGGACGATGCCGTACTTGATGGAGTTCTCGATCAGGGGCTGCAGGATCAGCTTGGGGACCCGGAAATCCTCCAGCCCCGGCTCCAGGAGCAGCTCATACTCCAGCTGGTCCTCCAGCCGGTTCTTCTGGACCATCAAAAAGTCCCGGGCGTTGCGGTACTCCTCCTGAAGGGGGACCAGGGAGGTGGAGGTGTCCATGCTGTACTGCATCAGCTTCCCCAGGGCCACCACGATGGCGCTGATATCCATCTCCCCCCGGTCGATGAGCATCCAGTTGATGGAGTCCAGGGTATTATAGAGGAAGTGGGGGTTGATCTGGGCCTGGAGGGACTCCAGCTCCGCGCTCTTTTGGGCCAGCTCCTGCTGGTAGACCTGGTCGATCAGGGTGCGGATCTGCTCCACCATGAAATTGAAGGAGTCGGTCAGCTCGCCGATCTCGTCGGCCCGGTCGTTTTGCAGGTGGATATGGAAGTTCTCCCCCTGGACCTGCCGCATCCCGTCGCTGAGGCGGGCCAGGGGCCCGGTGATGATCCGGGAGAGGATCATCAGGAAAGCCCAGGCGGCCAGGACGCAGACCAGGACCAGCACCACGATATAGCGCTGGAGGGAAGCGCTGGAGGGGAAGAGATGCTCCTCCTGGATCAGGGAAAGGGTGACCCAGCCGAGAAGGCCGTTGTCCTGGGCGTAGCAGTCGTAGTCCTTGCCGTCATAGGTCACGGTCATGAGCCGCCGGCCGGCCTTGTATGCCTGCTGGAGCAGGCCGATCAGCTCCGGGGCCACGGCGTTGTCGCTGTAGATGATCTGGAAGTCCCGGGCCACCAGCAGAGAGGTCTGGTGGCGGAAGATCCGCTGCTTGGAGAGGAGGGTGCTGCCGGCGGCGGTGGGGTCCAGCTCCAGCAGCAGCAGGCCATCGTCCTGGATCTTCTGGAGCACCAGCAGGACCGGGGGCTGGTCCGGGACCAGCAGGCTCTCCGTCAGGCCCAGGTAGACGGTCTTGTCTGTTCGGGCCTGGGCGTAGAGCTGGGGGAGCCGGCTGGTGTCGATGGCGCCGGCGGGGCTGGAGGCGTAGACCAGCTCCTCCTCCCGGAGGACCGCGATGGACTGGATCTCCTGGAAGGGCTGGAGCAGGGCCTGAAAGGCGCCGGTCTGAAAGAGGGCGGACACGCCGTCCCCTTGGGGCAGGCTGGCGACTATGCTCTGGAGGGCGCTGTTCAGCTGCCGGGTGCGGACGGTGAGACTGAGGTCGATTCGGTTGACGGAGTCGGCCAGGCTGTTCTTCCCGGCCTCCCGCACTGCCTGCTCCGTGTGCCGGTAGGACAGCACCCCCACCAGGATGCTGATGACCAGCAAGGGGATGACGCCTACCAGGACGATCTTTTTCCACAGCAGGAGGTTCTTGAAATACTGCACCATCGCCTTCCCCTCCCTGCCGCGGCCGATATTCCAATAACAGTATACCACAGAAGGGCTGGAAAAGGCAAGTAGCCCCACTGTCCTGGAAAAAAGCTGAAAAGCTGCGCAAAATATTGACAGAATCGGAGAAGATCGTTAGAATAGTTAAAAGAAGAGCGCGGCCAGCCTGTAAGAGAGGCTGTATGAAAAATATTTCCAGCAGCTCTGTTGGGGCGGGGGCCATCCCGCGCCCCGGACGGAGGGGAGCGGTCCACAGGGAGGAATAGGTCTTATGTATCGGTGCCATCTTCGGTTCTATTGTATCGGATATCCCCAGGAGGCCTTCGAGGTCATCCGGGAGATGCCGCCTTTGGCGAACTTCACCCACAGCTTTTCCATCAGCGGCGAGGTAGAGCCGGAGCGGCTGGCGGAGGCGGACGTGATCGTTGCCAGCTTGCAGGGGAAGGACGTCCCCACCCTGCTGCGGGCGCTGGCCCAACATAAAAAGGCGGAGACGATCCTGCTGGCGGAGCGGGACCAGGTCCAGCCGCTGCTGGGGCTGCTGGGGGAGGACGTGACGGATATCTGGACTCTGCCCATGCAGGCGGAGGAGGTCCGGTTCCGGTTCCGGCGGTGGCAGGAGAACTGCCGGGTCCAGAAGGAGCTGTGGCAGACCGGCCAGTTCCTGGAGGCCGCCATCAACAGCGTGCCCAACCTGGTCTGGTACAAGGACAAGAACGGCATCCACGAGAAGGTGAACGACAGCTTCTGCCGGACGGTGGGCAAGACCAAGGAGCAGGTCCAGGGCCGGGGCCACGCCTACATCTGGGATGTGGAGCAGGACGACCCAGCCTGCATCGCGTCGGAGCAGGAGGTGATGGAGCGGCGGGAGACCTGCGTCTCGGAGGAGACGATCCAGACCGGCGAGGGCCTCCGGCTGCTGACCACCTATAAATCCCCCCTCTACGACTGGGACGGCAGTGTGATGGGCACCGTGGGGGTGGCCATCGACGTGACCCAGGAGAGGGCCTACGAGCAGGAGATCATCACGAAGAACCGTACCCTGGAGACGCTGTTCACCACCATGGACTGCGGCGTGATGTGCCACAGCGTGGACGGCAACCGCATCCTCAGCGTCAACCGGGCCGCGCTGGAGATCCTGGGCTACGATTCCCAGGAGGAGATGCTCCAGGACGGCTTTTTCATGGTGGCGGAGTCGGTAGAGGACGAGGACAAGGAGCGGCTGCGGGAGAGCATCGCCTCCCTGCAAAAGGTGGGGGAGAACGTCAGCGTCGAGTACCGGGTGCGCCACAAGGACGGGAACGTGATCCATGTGATGGGCAACGTGAAGCTGATGGAAGAGAACGGGGAGATGTTCTACCAGCGCTTCCTGTTGGACTGCACGGCCCAGAAGCTCCAGGAGGCCAAGATCCGGGCCGAGAGCGAGCGGCACCAGGCGGAGCTGATCTATGCCCTCAGTATGGACTACAGCGTGGTCTGCTATTTCGACCTGGACACCACCATCGGGATGCCCCTCCGGCTGTCGGAGGAGGACGAGCAGATGAAGGCGGTCTTTGCCAAGGGGGCCTCCTTCACGGAGTGCATGGAGGGCTATGTCCGCACGGCGGTCCACGAGGACGACCGGGAGATGATGCTCCGGGACTTCTCCTTAGAGCGGCTGGAGCGGGAGCTGGCGGTGCGCCCCATCTACTACATCAACTACCGGGCCTGTGTGGACGGCGAGATCAAATACCACCAGATGAAGGCCGTCCGGGCCGGCGAGTGGGAGGCCCGGCGGGGCATGGTGATCGGCTTCCGCAACGTGGACGAGGAGACCCGGCGGGAGATGGAGAAGAAGGTCCTGCTGGAGGGGGCCCTGTCCCAGGCGAAGCGGGCCAGCCGGGCCAAGAGCACCTTCCTTTCCAATATGTCCCACGATATCCGCACGCCGATGAACGCCATCGTGGGCTTCACCTCCCTGGCGATCACCCATATCGACCGGCGGGACCAGGTGGAGGAGTACCTGAAGAAGATCATGACCTCCGGCAACCACCTGCTGAGCCTGATCAACGACATCCTGGACATGAGCCGGATCGAGAGCGGCAAGATCCACCTGGACGAGGAGCTGTGCAGCCTGCCGGAGATCCTCCGCAGCCTCCACAGCATGATCCAGACGGATATCCACGCCAAGCAGCTGGACCTGTACATCGACGCGGTGGACGTGGTGGACGAGGAGATCTTCTGCGACAAGCTGCGGCTGAACCAGGTGCTGCTGAATCTGGTGAGCAACTCCATCAAGTACACCGGCGCCGATGGCTCGGTGACCATCCGCATCACGGAGCGCGCCGGGGCCCCGGCCGGCTATGCCAGCTACGAGTTCCTGGTCAAGGATACGGGCATCGGCATGAGCCAGGAGTTCGTGTCCCACATCTTCGAGCCCTTTGAGCGGGAGCGCAACTCCACCATCAGCGGCATCCAGGGCACCGGCCTGGGCATGGCGATCACCAAGAACATCGTGGACATGATGAACGGCACCATCGAGGTACATAGCGAGCAGGGGGTCGGGACGGAGTTCCTCGTCTCCTTCATCTTCCGGCTCCCCACGGCGAACAAGGAGGCCCAAGTCATCCCGGAGCTGGTGGACTGCCGGGCGCTGGTGGTGGACGACGATTACAACACCTGCGACAGCGTGTCCTATATGCTCCAGCAGATCGGGCTGCGGGCGGAGTGGACCCTCTCCGGCAAGGAGGCGGTGCTGCGGACCCGCCAGGCGGTGGCCCGGAAGGACACCTACGGGGTCTACATCATCGACTGGCTGATCCCGGATATGAACGGGGTGGAGGTCGCCCGGCGCATCCGAAAGGAGGCGGGGGAGGACGTGCCCATCATCATCCTGACCGCCTACGACTGGTCCGAGATCGAGGAGGAGGCCCGGGAGGCCGGCGTAGCCGCCTTTTGCAGCAAGCCCCTGTTCCTGTCGGAGCTGCACAAGTGCCTGCGGGCCATCGCCAGCGCGGAGGAGACCGCCCAGGCGGAGGACATCCAGCGGCGGCAGGAGCTCCACACGGGAAGGATCCTGCTGGTGGAGGACAACAAGCTCAACCAGGAGATCGCCGTGGCCCTGCTGGAGGAGGCCGGGTTCACCACCGAGGTGGCGGAGAACGGCCAGGAGGCCGTGGAGGTCCTGCGAAAGACGGAGGCGGGCTACTACCGGCTGGTGCTGATGGATGTGCAGATGCCGGTGATGGGGGGCTACGAGGCCACCCAGCAGATCCGCCAGCTGGAGGACAAGGCGGTCGCGAACATCCCCATCCTGGCCATGACCGCCAACGCCTTCGAGGAGGACCGGCAGGCGGCCCTGCGTTGCGGGATGAACGGCCATGTGGCAAAGCCGATCGAGATCGACAAGCTGCTGGAGATGATGGAGCAGGTGCTGACCCGGGCGGAGAGCCGGCCGTCATAAAGGCGAAATGATAGAAAAACGGAGCGCTCGTGCCTGTAGAGGACACGAGCGCTCCGCACTTTTTTGGCCTATACCGTTATTTGTACAGATCCGGCACAAATTCCACTGGGGAGTAGTCGGTGATGGGATCTCCGATCAGATCCAGGAACTGTAGACCTGTTAGACTGCTCAGGGCGCTGATGTCAGTGATGTTGTTGTCCCCCAGAGACAAACTCGTCAGGCTGGTCAGACCATGCAGGGCACTGACGTCGCTGATATCGTTGTTGCTCAAAGTCAGGGACTGCAGTTCTGTCAGTCCGCCCAAGGCACTGATATCGCTGATGTCGTTGCTGTATATCTCCAGATGAGTCAGGCCGGTCAGCCTGCTTAGGGCACTGATATCGCTGATGTTGTTGCTGCTCAGAAGCAGCCAGGTCAGGCCGCTCAAGTCGCCCAGAGCACTGATATCATGGATGTTATTGCTGCGTAGGTCCAGGCTCGTCAGGCCGGTCAGCCCGCTCAAGGCGCTGATATCGCTGATGTTGTTCTCGTTCAAGCTCAGTTGCCGCAGGTTGGTCAGCTCGCTCAAAGCGCTGATATCGCTGATACCAGCATTCCAAAGGGAGAGGTCATCCATCTCCCAGACATCGCTCAGCATGATCTCACGGTCAGTGATGCCGGTCACTTCCGCCATTTTTGCCGCCAGCGCCTCGTCCCGCCAGTCCATCACATGGTCGGTGGGCATGGTACCAGCAGACGCTCCGCCGGAGACAGTCCCCATCAGCTCATCCTTGCCCTCCACCTCCGTAAGGACGAAGGCGGGGATGTCCTGGCCGGAGAGCTCCGCCACCGTTAGGGTCCCGTCCGCTGTCAGCACCG
Organism: uncultured Clostridia bacterium; assembly: GCA_947173485.1. Classification (GTDB taxonomy): domain Bacteria; phylum Bacillota; class Clostridia; order Oscillospirales; family Oscillospiraceae; genus CAMWFH01. The sequence continues at coordinate 52,882 of CAMWFH010000006.1, forward strand.
CCATCTCCCCGGCGGAGATCGTCACGGCCTGGTCCCCGGCGGTGACCTCTACCGTGCCCTCCAGCAGGGCGGCGGTATCCTGCGTCACCCACCCGCAGGTGCCTCGGATGCCCACCATCATATTGGAGGTGCGGATGGTCATGGTCTCATCGCCCGCCAGCGGCTCGGTGACGTTGAAGAACAGACCGCCGGACACCACATCGATCTCCAGCGCCTTGCCGCTCTTGGTGATCGAAATCTCGCTGTTCTCGTCCAGCTTGACCAGCTTTACGCTGTCCAAGTCGATCCAGGCGTAGCTTGCCGCCTGGGTGTCCACTCCGTAGCCGGAGTACAGGCCCAGGTCCTCCCTGGGCGCGACCTTCTTGCCGCCATCATCGGAGACCCCGACTGTCCCCTCGGTCCGCCGCAGGTGCATGGAGGCGGCCTTTGTCCCGCCGCAGGCGGACAGGAGCAGAGACAGCGCCAGGACCAACGCTAAGAGCCTCTTTTTCATCAAGATCCCTCTCTTTCAGATCACAGCGTGATGACTTGCCGTATCCTTGTCAATGGCATAGGATGAACGAGCGGCCCTTCCGATCAAGGAAAGGCCGCTCACTGCTGTCATTGGATATCGATCAGATGCGGGCAACGCCGGACTTCCGGGCTGCCTCCGCTACGGCCTTGGCCACGGCGGGGCCAACGCGCTTGTCGAAGGCCTTGGGGATGATGTAGTCCGCGCTCAGCTCCTCATCGGAGATCAGCTCGGCCAGGGCCAGGGCGGCGGCCATCTTCATCTCCTCGTTGATGTCGCTGGCGCGCACATCGAAGGTGCCCCGGAAAATGCCGGGGAAGGCCAGGACGTTGTTGATCTGGTTGGGGTAGTCGCTGCGCCCGGTGGAGATCACCGCCGCGCCGCCGGCCTTGGCGTCGTCGGGGAAGATCTCGGGGGTGGGGTTGGCGCAGGCAAAGACGATGGCGTCCTTGGCCATGGTCTTGACCATCTCGGTGGTGACGGTGCCGGGGGCGGACACGCCGATGAACACATCCGCGCCTACCAGCATATCGGCCAGGGAGCCGGCCTTCTTCTCCAGGTTGGTCACCTGGGCCATCTCCTCCTTGATCCAGTTCAGGCCGTCCCGGCCGGCGTAGATCGCGCCCTTCCGGTCGCACATGGTCACATGCTGGAACCCGGCGGACAGCAGCAGCTTCACGATGGAGATGGCGGCGGCGCCGGCGCCGGAGGTGACCACCTTCACGTCCTCCTTCTTCTTCCCCACCACCTTCAGGGCGTTGGTCAGGCCGGCCAGGGTGATGACGGCGGTGCCGTGCTGGTCGTCATGGAAGATGGGGATGTCGCACTTCTCCTTCAGCTTCCGCTCGATCTCGAAGCACCTGGGAGCGGAGATATCCTCCAGGTTGATCCCGCCGAAGGAGCCGGACATGAGATAGACAGCGTTGACGAACTCGTCCACGTCCTTGGTCTTGACGCACAGGGGGAAGGCATCCACATCGCCGAAGGCCTTGAAGAGGACGCACTTGCCCTCCATCACGGGCATACCGGCCTCGGGGCCGATGTCGCCCAGGCCCAGGACGGCGCTGCCGTCGGTGATGACGGCGCAGAGGTTGTGCCGGCGGGTCAGCTCATAGCTCTTGCTCAGGTCCTTCTGGATCTCCAGGCAAGGCTGGGCCACACCGGGGGTATAGGCCAGGGAAAGGTCGTCCTTCGTGGACACGGGCACAGTGGCGACGACCTCGATCTTCCCCTTCCACTCCTGGTGCAGCCGCAGAGACTCTTTTGCGTAATCCATAGCGATCCTTCTCCTTTTGTCGATAAAGTATGTATGCAAAGGGGGCGTGTCTGGGATATCCAGACTGTTACTGCCTGTATAGTACCCTATTTCTGAAAAAGAATCAATAGCAACTTCCTATTTTATTTCACAGGGAATCATATCGAATACTTATAATAAATATAAGGCGGACGCCTGCGCCTGGAGCGCGGGCGTCCGCTGGGAACTGCTCATGCGCCGTAGGGATAGGCGCTGTGACAGTATCGCTGGGGTCGAGCTGGCCGGCGGTGCCGTCCTCCCCGTCCTTATAGATGACCCGGATCTCCTGCCTATCGGCAAAGGTGATATCCTCTGGGAGCAGGCCGCCGGCATAGGGCCCCACCCAGGACTGGAGGCCGAAGTTCTTCTCCAGCAGGGAGAGGCCGGTGTCCTCTGCCGCGTTCTCCGCCAGCAGAGCGTTATAGATCATCTGGGCCGCGTTCTCCCGGTCCACCGGTTCATCGGAGGTCACGTCCACATCATCGAAGATATGGGCCAGCTGGGCGTCCCTTATGACGGTGAGGGCCCAGGCGGGGCCGGTGTAGTCCCCCCGGTAGCCCAGAGCGGTCAGCAGCATCTTGGCGGCCTCCGCGGCGGTCACGTTATCATCTGGAGCAAAGAGGCCGCCGCCCCGGCCGGAGAGGATGCCCTGGGTATAGCAGTAGGAGATGTGAGTCTCGGCCCAGTGGCCGCGGATATCAGTTAGGCCGGTCTCCTCCACCTCCTTGGACACCGTGCCGCCCTGGCAGATATAGGCGATCATCTTAGCCATCTCTGCCCGGGTGACATACCCGGTGGGGTCGAAGGTGTTGCCGCCCTTCCCTTTGACGATCCCCAGCTCCGACAGGACCTGCACCGCCTCGGTGTGGGCGATCTGTCCGGCATCGCTGAACTCCTTGGCACTTGCCAGAGGGGCCGACAGGAGCAGTAGGGCCAGGACCAGGGGTACGATCGTTCGTTTCATACGCTGCCTCCTTCATATCATCCAGCCGCTGTACGACTGTAGTAGTCTGTATAGTACCACAGAAAGGGCGAATCGTCAAGGAGGTGGTCGAAGGGGATCGACATTTTCTTGTATATGTAGTATATTTGATACTACAAAAGTACGGTGCCCGATAAGTTTTCAAAGAAAAGGAAGGTGCGGCAGGTATGACAAAAGAAACTTGCAAAAAACTAGCGATCGCAGGCATATGGATCGTGGTCCTCGGCGGAGGCGGGCACCTCGGATGGACGGTCTACCAGTATCACACAAAGCTGTACATCTGGGCGCTCCCGCTGTCCTACCGGCTCGCAGTGGTGGCTGCTCTGTGGGGGCTCGTCCTGCTGATCGGGGCGGTCGGGTACCATATCCTGCAAAAAAAGCTGCGTTAGCCTCCCCCAAGACAGTATACCGCCCTGTCCGCTCGCATCGAGCAGGCAGGGCGGCTTTTCTGCGCTCAGCGCTCGTAGGTCTCCACCTTGATCAGATTGGTGGTGCCGGACTTGCCGCTGGTGACGCCGCCGGTGATGACCAGGCGGTCGCCCTTGTGGAGGCCGAAGGTCTTTTTCGCCAGCTGCTGGGCGGTGTAGAACAGCACGTCGGTGGAGGGGAACTCGTCGCACATCATCGGCGTGACGCCCCAGTTCAGCGCCAGCTTCCGCCAGGCGCGCTCGTTGGTGGTCAGGCCCAGTATGTCCATAGGCGGGCGGTACCGGGACACCATCCGCACCGTGATGCCGGAGAGGGAGCAGGCGGCGATGGCGTCGGCCTCGATGTCGATCGCCAGGCTGCAGGCGGCGTGGGATACCGCGTCGGCGGCGGAGCGGATCTTGAAGTACTGGTCGTGGAAGCGCTTACTGTAGTTGATGCTCTTCTCCGTCTCCTCGGCGATCTTGGCCATGGTGGCCACGGCCTCCACCGGGTGACGGCCGGCGGCGGTCTCCCCGGAGAGCATCACGGCGCTGGAGCCGTCGTAGACCGCGTTGGCCACGTCGGAGATCTCCGCCCGGGTGGGCCGGATGTTGGTGATCATGCTCTCCAGCATCTCGGTGGCGGTGATGACCCGCTTGCCCAGCTGGCGGCACTTGGCGATCAGGTGCTTCTGGATGGAGGGCAGCAGCTCGAAGGGGACCTCTACTCCCAGGTCGCCCCGGCCGATCATGATCCCCTCGCAGGCCTGGCAGATCTCCTCGATGTTGTCGATGCCGGCCTGGTTCTCGATCTTGGCGATCAGGCTGATGTCCTCCCCGCCGTTCTCCTTCAGGAAGGCCTGGATGTCCTCCAGGTCCTGCCGGCGGGAGACGAAGGAGCAGGCGATGAAGTCCACCTCGTTCTGGATGCCGAAGAGGATGTCCGCCTTGTCCTGGTCGTTGAGATAGACCTGGTTCAGGACCTTGTTGGGGAAGCTCATGCTCTTGTTGTTGCTGGTCTCGCCCCCTACCAGCACCCGGCAGACGGCGTCGGTGTCCGTCAGCTCCTCCACCTGGAAGGCCAGCAGGCCGTTGTTGAGGAGGATCCGGTCGCCCACGGCCAGGTCCGCGATCATGCCGGGATAGCTGACCGACACCCGGTGTTCATCCCCTACGATCTGTTCCGTGGTGAACGCGAAGGTGTCCCCCTCCCGGAGGGTGACCTTCCCGTCCTGGAAGGTGCGGATGCGGTACTCGGGGCCCTTGGTGTCCAGCATGATGGCGATGGGCAGTCCCAGCTTCTCCCGGACGGACTTGACCAGGTCCATCTTCTTTTGATGCTCGGGGTGGGTGCCGTGGGAAAAGTTCAGCCGGGCCACGTTCATGCCCGCCTGGCACATGGCGGTCAGCACCTCCTCCGACTCGCAGGCCGGACCGATGGTGCAGACGATCTTGGTCTTTCTCAAGGGATATCGCCTCCTTCTCTTCGTTGAAGATCTGCTCTCATTATAGACCCTTGGATCGGTAAAGTAAATGGTTTTATCGAAACGATCTGCCGGCAGGCGGCAGGGACCGGGGCCTTTCGGTCAGGAACGCTTCGCCAGGTAGGACTCCAGCCGTTCGGACAGAGCCTCCCGCATCATGGCGGAGTTGCACCTGCCGATCAGGGCCCTGTAGGTCTCGACCCCTTGGGGAGTCTCCAGCGCCTCGTTTTCTATGCAGCTCTCTATACAGTGCAGCAGCGACCACTCGATGCCCGCCATGTGGTCCGTGGGGCAGCACTTGATCAGGATCTCTGCCTCTTCCCAGGTGATCGGCGTGGTGATGGACACCACGGCGTCCTCATAGGCCTCCCACAGATCGAGGGTCTCATCAGAGGGGAAGTCCTCGTCTCCGGGGGCGGCGTCCCCCGTAAAGCCCTCCGGCGGCGCGCCGAGTTCCTTGATCTTTAAGACAGCGTCCTGCATGGCCGTACCCTCCTGTTCTTGACCTGTCAGGTCGATATAGGTAAAGTATACTACGATCCCGGGCCGATCGCAAGCCGCTGTGATAGGATCTGGATAGGATATCTTCTATAGAAAGATCTTTGTGCTGATAGGGCTCTCTGATCTGTTATATATACGAGGCCTCAAAAAGAACGGAAGGGGGTGTGCTGGTGGAGCAGGAGAGCGTGCTGGCGCTGTTTGACCGCTACGCGGATCTGGTATACCGTGTCGCGCTCAGCTATCTCCGCTCGCCCCAGGAGGCGGAGGACACGGTGCAGACGGTGTTCCTCAAGCTCCTGGAGGGCGGTGTCACGATCTATCCCGGCAGGGAGCGGGCGTTTTTGACGAAGGTCACGATCAACCACTGCAAAAATATCCTCGCCGCGGCGAAAAAGCATGAGACGGTCCCGCTGGAGGAGACGGTCCTGCTGTCACAGCCGGAGGACCGGGACCTGCTCCGGGCGGTCATGGAGCTGCCGGAGAAGTACCGGATCGTGGTGGGCCTGCACTACTTTGCGGGCTACTCCTTTCGGGAGATCGGCGCGTTTCTGCACATCGGGGCCTCGGCGGTCTCCATGAGACTGCACCGGGCCAAGGGCATCCTGAAAAAACAACTGGGGAGGGACTAGTGATGGAACGGACCTTCAAGCGCATCGCTGAGGAGCTGAGACTGCCGCAGGAGAGCCGGGAGCGCATTCGTTCCCAGCTCGCCTCCTGCCCAAAACGATCGGAGGATATCACTATGAAAAGACCAGCCATACGATCTCGCGCGCTGCTGCTCGCCGCCGCTGTGGCGGTGATGGCGGCATTGACACTGACCGCCGCCGCGGCGGTGGTGCAGCTGTTCAGGAACGATACCATCGTGTCCAGCATGGAGGACATCCCTATGCCTTCCGGTGAAGATGGCGCTCCTGGTGCTGTCGCCGTCACCAGCCCTAACGGGAACCTGCCCTTCACATTGGAAGAGACGGCAGAGTCCAGCCGCTTCAAGTCGGAGGACTGGGACAAAGGCGAGCGCATCAACGGCGGTGTGGAGCTGGATTACTTCCAGTGGGATTCCGCGGAGGTGCTGAGCAGCGATCCCGCGCTCCGCAGCCGCCGGGTCAGCCGGGGAGACGGCGCGGAAAAAATGGAGTATACCGCCGAGGACCCCAAAGCCCTTTTGGACACCCTGACGGGGCGCGTCACCTTCGACCTGACGTGGATGGAGGAGCAGTACGACCACGTCCCGGACGCCGACCTCTCCTATGTCGTATCGGACGCCAAGGGACGGTATGTCAGCGAGTACTTCGAGGCGCTCTATGCCAAGGAGGACGGCAGCGGATATGTCACGATAGCCATGGAGAACAGGGCGAAGGAGGTCGACCGCGCCCAGGGCTATATCGTGGACGGGGACTATGAGACCGCCTACTACTACACCTCCGCCGATGGCTATGAGTTCCTGATCAAGATGGACCGCGGGTGGGTCTGGGTCCAGTGCTACACGCCCCGCGCCGGCATCAGCCTGGTCGGCGCCTATCTGACCGCGGAGGAGGTGGAGGATATCCTGGACCATCTCTCCCTGGCGATAGACGGGTAAGGGCGCATCACAAGAGCATATCATACAAGCATATCACAGCGCAGGCAGGGGCTGTCCCGATCGGACGGCCCCTGCTGGACTGTCTGCACAAAAGGGAGCGCAGATCGCAAAAAGGACTGGAAATATCCCGCAAGATAGCGTATAATACGAGAGCTTGCAATGCGATATGACCCACAAAAGAGGTGTTCACATGGAAACGAAACGGACCATAGGCTATATCTGTCCCGCCTGCGGCCGGCCGGTGCTGGGGGAGCGGACGGCCTTTGCCCTCACCGCCAGCGTGGCGGCGGTGATCTGTGACTGCGGCAAGGGCCGCTTCCTCTCCGAGCCCACGGAGACCGGGGCCCGCCTGACGGTGCCCTGCGGCCTCTGCGGCAAGGAGCATCGGGCGGAGGTGGACCAGAAGGCCCTGCTCCAGGGGCCGGGCATCGCCCTCAGCTGCCCGGAGACGGGGCGGCTGTGCTGCTATATCGGCCCGGAGGAGGCGGTGACGGCCCGGATGGAGGAGCTGGCCATCGCCCAGGAAAAGGAGAAACGGGCGGAGCAGGAGGAGACGGCGTTCTTGGATTCGATCATCATGTACGAGGTCCTGTCAGAGGTCAAGGAGATCGCCCAGCGGGGCGGGATCTCCTGCGGCTGCGGGAGCCATGACTACCAGATCGCCATCCGCCGCACGGCGGTGGACCTGACCTGCGCCGCCTGCGGCACGGTCCTGCGGCTGCCCGCCGCCACCGATGAGGACCTGGACAGCCTCTGCTGCCGCTATACGTTACAAATTCCGGGGAAAAAGCCATGATCGTCTGTTTTGTCCTATTTTTGCTGCTGGTGGCCGGGTGCTTGGTCCTGGGGCGGTCCATCTTTTGGGCCATCCTGGGCGGGCTGGTCCTGTTCGCCCTTCTGGCCCTCCGGCAGGGCTTCGCCCCCAGGGCCATCTGGCGCATGGCCTGGGGCCAGGCCCGCAAAACGCTGCCGGTGCTGCGGATCCTGGCCCTGATCGGGGTCATCACCGGCCTGTGGCGGGCCAGCGGGACCATCGCCCTGTGTGTGGTCTGGGGCGGGGCCCTGATCACCCCCAGGTGGTTCCTGCTGACGGTGTTCTTCTCCACCTGCCTGCTCTCCTATGTGCTGGGGACCTCCTTCGGGGTGGTGGGCACCGCCGGGGTGGCCTTTATGGCCCTGGCCCGGTTCGGCGGGGTCGATGAGGTGCTGGCGGCGGGGGTCATCCTCTCGGGCATCTACTTCGGGGACCGGTGCAGCCCCGCCTCCTCCTCCGCCTCCCTGGTGGCGGCGGTGACGGAGACGGACCTCTATAGCAACGTACATCTCATGCTCCGCACCGGCGCTCTGCCTCTGGCCCTGACCGCGGTCCTCTACGCCCTCCTCTCCAGCCGCGCCCCGCTCACGGCGGTGGACCAGTCCCTGCTGGGGGCCTTCTCCGCCGCCTTCTCCCTGACCCCCTGGGCGGCGGTCCCGGCGGCGCTGATGCTGGTGCTGCCCCTCTTCCAGGTGCCGATCCTGGTGACCATGGCCGCCAGCTCCCTGACGGCGGCGGCGCTGGCGGTGGGGGTCCAGGGCTTCTCTCTGTGGGAGACGGCCAAGATCGCCCTGCTGGGCTACCACCCCGGCGGCGCTCTGGGGCCGGTCCTCTCCGGCGGCGGGCTGGTGAGCATGGTAACGGTGCTGCTGCTCCTGCCGGTGACGGGGATGTACACCGGCATCCTGGAGGGCATCGGCGCTTTCCATCCCCTGGAGCGGCAGGCCGCCTCGGCGGCGGGCCGGGTGGGCCGCCTGCCGGTGACCGCGGCGGCGACTCTGCTCTGCGCGGCGGTGTTCTGCAACCAGTCGGTGGCGGTGATGCTGGGGAGCCAGTTCATGTCCGGCTGCTATGCCGACCAGCGGGAGCTGGCCCAGGACCTGGAGAACACCGGCATCCTCTTCGCCGGCATGGTGCCCTGGGCCATCGCCTGCTCCGTGCCCCTGGCGGTGCTGGAGGTGGGCTACGGCGCGGTGGGCTACGCCTTCCTGCTGTGGCTGATCCCCCTGTGTTACTTCTTCACCAAGAGATGGTTTTTTAAGGAGGCTGCTTCATGATCTCTCTGCTGGCCAGACGGTGGATCCCCCGGTGGGAGGAGGTCCAGGACCCCGCTGTCCGCCGGGGCTATGGCGTGCTGTGCGGCGCGGTGGGCATCGGGCTGAACCTGCTGCTCTTCGCCGGGAAGCTGTTCGCCGGCCTTGCCAGCGGCTCGGTGTCCATCACGGCGGACGCCTTCAACAACCTGTCCGATGCCGGGTCCTCGGTGGTGACCCTCCTGGGGTTCAAGCTGGCGGCCCAGAAGCCGGACCGGGACCACCCCTTTGGCCATGGGCGGATGGAGTATATCTCCGGCCTGATCGTGGCCATGCTCATCGTGCTGATGGGGGTGGAGCTGCTGAAGAGCGCGGCGGATAAGATCCTCCATCCGGCGGCGGTCCTCTGTACGCCAGTGGTCCTGGCGATCCTGGCGGTGTCGGTGCTGGTGAAGCTGTATATGTGGCGCTACAACCGGCAGGTCGGGCGGAAGATCCAGTCCGCCGCCATGGCCGCCACCGCTGCCGACAGCCTCAGCGATGCTGCCGCCACCTCCGTGGTGCTCCTGGCCGCCCTTTTAGGGCAGGTCACCGACCTGCCGGTGGACGGCTGGTGCGGCCTGGCGGTGGCGATGTTCATCCTGCGCACCGGCTACCAGGCCGCCCGGGAGACGATCAGCCCCCTACTGGGCCAGCCGCCGTCCAAGGAGCTGGTGCGGGAGATCTCCGACATGGTCCTGTCCCACCCCGAGGTGAAGGGGATCCACGACCTGATCATCCACGACTACGGCCCCGGCCGGCTGATGATCTCCCTCCACGCGGAGGTGTCGGAGAGCGGGCAGCTGGCAGTGCTCCATGACGCCATCGACAACATCGAGCGGGAGCTGGGGGAGCGGCTCCACTGCGCGGCGGTCATCCATATGGACCCTATCGCCACGGACGACGCCCTGGTAGGCGCCCTCCGGGCCCAGGTGGCGGCCCTGGTGCGCCGGGTGGACGAGCGAATCACCATCCACGACTTCCGCCTGGTGGCGGGGCCCACCCACACCAACCTGATCTTCGATGCCGTGGTCCCCTTCGGCATGGAGATGAGCGACCAGGAGACCGCCAACGCCATCCGGCGGCTGGTGGAGGGGATGGAGGGGAACTACTTCGCCGTCGTCCGGGTGGAGAAGGGGTATCTGTAGCGGTGAGAGGAGCTTCTATGGGACGCAATGACCTGCTCCTGATCGGGGCGCTCCTGCTCCTGGCTGGGGCGGCGGCGCTGGCGATGGCCCGGACCGGCGGGGCGGGGGCCTATGTACAGGTGACGGCGGACGGGGAGACGATCGGCCGCTACCCCCTGGGGGAGGACCGGACCGTCACCATCGGCACGGACCGCTACAACATCCTGGAGATCCGGGACGGCGCCGCCGCCGTGGTGGAGGCCAACTGCCACGACTTCACCTGCGTTCGGACCGGGCGGATCTCCCAGGCGGGGGAGCGCATCGTCTGCCTGCCCCACCGGCTGGTGGTGGAGGTCGTGGGGGGCCAGTCCGGCCCTGGTGGCATAGACGCCGCGGCGGGAGACGGCCCATGAGGACCCGCCGGCTGACGGCCCTCGCCCTGCTGACCGCGGCGGCGATGGTCCTCTCCTGGCTGGAGAGCCTGGTGCCCCTGCCGGTGGTCCCCGGGGTGAAGCTGGGGCTGCCCAACCTGGCGGTGATCTTCGCCCTCTACCGCCTGGGGACCTGGGAGGCCTGGACCGTCTCTCTGGTGCGGGTGGTGCTGGTGTCCTTCTCCTTTGGGAACGCCTATGCCTTCCTATACAGCCTCTCCGGCGCGGTGCTGAGCATGGCGCTGATGGCGGCGCTGCGGCGGAGCGGCTGGTTCAGCGTCACCGGCGTCAGCGTGGCCGGGGGCGCCGGGCACAACCTGGCCCAGCTGGCGGTGGCGGCGGCGGTCCTGCGAAACGGGGCCCTGGCCGGCTATCTGCCGGTGTTGCTCCTGGCCGGGACGGCGGCGGGCTGCGCTATCGGCGCGGCGGCGGCGGTGCTGGTCCGGCGGATCCCCCGGCTGTAGGGATACGTTCCCCGAGCCCTCTGGAAAAAAGCGTGCCCGCAGGAGGCTCCTCCTGCGGGCGCGATGCGCTTTTAGACCATCCGGTCGCCGGGGAGGCCGAAGCTGACGGCGATGGCGTTGTCCACCTTCTCCATCAGTTCGGCGTCTAAGCGGCCCATCTTCTCCCGGAGCCGCCGCTTATCCAGGGTGCGGATCTGCTCTAGGAGCACAACAGAATTTCGCGTCAGTCCATAGTTCTGCCCGGTCAGTTCGATATGGGTCGGCAGGCGTGCCTTTCCCACCTGGGATGTAATGGCCGCCGCGATCACCGTAGGACTATAGCGGTTGCCGGTGTCGTTCTGTACGATCAGCACCGGACGGACGCCGCCCTGCTCGCTGCCCACCACGGGGCTGAGGTCGGCATAATAGATGTCTCCGCGTTTTACGCTTGTATCCACAATGTTCACACTCCGCCGGAAAAAGTACCCGTCACCCCGAGGGGCAAGGCCACTATCATTTTCCCACGCGGCCACGGAGTTTATACCAGCGTCCCAGATCATTCTATGCGAAAGATCCGGCGGGGTGCGCCGGCATAGGGCGCCGCGGCCGGGCATAGGATAGCGGGAAAGGGGGGAGCGGCATGGAGGCGCCGGTTTGGCGGGAGGACGGCGGCCGGGTGGGCACGGTGACCCTGGGGGAGCAGGGGGGCTGGACCACTGTCAGCATGGTCTGCCAGGGGGACAGCGGCGGGCTGTTTCGGGGCTTCCTGGTGTGCGACGGCGGGGAGCTGCCCCTGGGCGTGCTGGCCCCGGAGGGGCAGTGCCTCCGGGTCTCCCGGCGGTTCTCCCCGGCGGAGATGGGGCGGATGGGCCAGGTGCGCTGCGGCCTGCGGCGGCTGAGCTACGCCTTTGGCCGGGAGGACGGGTGGCAGGCGGTGACCGATGGCTTTTTCCAGGGCCGGGAGTTCCGCGGACGGCTGGACCAGACCCAGGGGGCCCTGTGGCGGGAGGAGGCGGGGGGCCGGGTCCTGGCGCTGCCCTGGGAGGAGGGGCGGCCCTTCCCGCTGATAGAGCTGCTGTGCTTCGTGCGCCTGCGGCGGCTCCGGGGGCGGCTCTACGGGACGATCGCCTTTGACCGGGAGGAGTGGCCCCGGCTGGAGTGAGAGCCGAAAAATGCAAAAAAAGTCTATTCAAAACAGGCAGGATGTGGTATACTCAAACTGCCGAAGAGAAACGAGAGGATGGTGAGGGCGATGAAATGTCCCTACTGCGCCTACCGGGAGAGCCGGGTGGTGGACTCCCGCCCCTCCGATGAGGGGAGCATCCGCCGCCGCCGGGAGTGCCTTGCCTGCGGGAAGCGGTTCACCACCTATGAGACGGTGGAGACCCTGCCCCTGGTGGTGGTCAAAAAGGACGGCAGCCGCCAGGCCTTCGACCGGCGGAAGGTCCTGGATGGGATGCTCCGGGCCTGCGAGAAGCGGCCTGTGCCCCTGGCGGAGCTGGAGCGGATCACCGCGGAGATCGAGCAGACCCTCCAGAACGGCCTGGACCGGGAGGTCAGTACCCAGGCTGTGGGCGAGCAGGTGATGGAGCGGCTGCGGGGGGTGGATGAGGTGGCCTATGTCCGCTTTGCCTCGGTCTACCGCCAGTTCAAGGACATCAACACCTTTATGGAGGAGCTGAGCAAGCTGCTGGCGGAGAAATAGGGGAAGGTCCCGCCGGACCGGGTGGGACCTTCGTTACAGGACGTTGGGGATCGACAGCTCCTCCAGCTCCGCCAGCAGCCGCAGCTGGGAGCGCAGCTCCGCCAGGTGCAGGGCGGTCTCCAGGGGGTCCTGGAGGCGGCAGGCGGTGAGGAGCTGGAGGTAGTAGGCCTCCGCCTCGTCCAGCTCGTCGTGGTGGATGACGGAGTGGAAGTAGAACTGCCTCGCCTGCCAGCTCTGGTAGGCGGCCTGGGCGGCCTCCAGGGCCGCCGGCCAGTCCTCCCCGGCGGCGGCGGTCTCCACGGCGGACAGCTGGCTGGTCCACGCCTCGGTCTGGGCCGTGACATAGCTGCTGTTGGCCATGGCCAGGATAAAAAGGCCGGCGAGCAGGGCTAGGGGGACATACAGTGCGCGCATCAGGGCACCTCCTTCGGGACACAGACCACCGTGCCCTTCTCGTCCACGGTGAGCAGAAAGACATGGCGGGGGTCCGGGATGTTCCGCGCCCGGAGCTGCCGGACCAGCCAGGCCTGGTCGAAGCCCCGGGCCTCCAGGCCCCGGCGGATGACCCGGCCGTCGTTGATCACCACCACCGGCAGTGTCACGTCGTCCTGGGCTTCCAGCTGGAGGACGCTGGGGGTCACGGGGGATTCCTTGGTGTAGGGCAGGACGGACACGCTGCCGTTGGTCTCCAGGATGGCGTACTTCACGGCAGAGAGGTCGCTGATGCCCTGGCCCCGGAGGACCTCGAACAGCTCGTCCACCGTGAAGCGGTTCCGGGCCATGGCCTTCTGCTGGACTTTCCCGTTTTGGACCAGGATGGTGGGGTGGCCGCAGGCCAAGTCCCGGAAGCGCACGGAGCGCAGGCTCAAAAAGCTGAGGAGCATGGACAGGGAGAACAGGGTGACGATCGGCAGGACACCGTTGACCAGGGGGATGCCAAAATCCTGCATGGGCACCGCCGCCAGGTCGGAGATGATCAGGGTCAGCACCAGCTCGCTGGGCTCCAGCTCGCCGATCTGCCGCTTGCCCATCAGCCGCAGGCCCACCATCAGGATGCAGTAGAGCAGGATCGTTCGGATAAAAGCAGTTACCATATGCGAAGCCTCCTGGGCCAGTATGCGCCGGGAGGCGGGGAAATATGCGTTCATACCGCCTAAAAAGGGCGATGTGATAGAGATCGCGGAGGGAAAGGAGGACCCACCACCAACAGCGCCAGCGCTCGCCGGGGACTTGCCGGCGAGACGACGAGGAGAGGGGAGCATCGAGAGTTTCGGCGGATGCCCCTCCGCGCTGCCGGGCGCGTGACACCGCAGGCAAATACCCGGGCGACCGGGGAACAAAGGGGCGGTGACCGGAAAAGAGGCACAAATGGCCGCGAGTTTGTCCTCCTATCTATGAAAAACGGAGGAATATAGTGTATGTGCGGGATCGTAGGATATGTAGGCCGGGAGCAGGCGGCGCCCATCCTGCTGGAGGGGCTGAGCCGGCTGGAGTACCGGGGGTATGACAGCGCCGGCGTGGCGGTCTGCTCCGCCGGGGAGGGCCGGCTGGAGGTGGCCAAGGCCAAGGGGCGGCTGAAGATCTTGTCCGATATGCTCCACGGCGGCGCCGACATCAGCGGTACCACCGGCATCGGCCACACCCGCTGGGCCACCCATGGCGCCCCCAGCGATGTCAACTCCCACCCCCAGGTGAGCCGCAGCGGCAGGATCGCCGTGGTCCACAACGGGATCATCGAGAACTACGCGGAGCTGAAGGCGTTTTTGAAGGAGCAGGGGATCCCCTTCGCCTCGGAGACCGATACGGAGGTGGTGGCCCAGCTCATCGAGTATTTCCTGGAGACGGATAAGGTGGGCCTCCTGGAGGCGGTGGGCCGGGTGCTGCGGCGGATCGAGGGGGCCTATGCCCTGGGCATCGTCTCCGCCGACGTGCCGGGACAGATCATCGCCGTGCGGAAGGACAGCCCCCTGATCCTGGGCCAGGGCCAGGACTTCCATATGCTGGCCAGCGATGTCACCGCCATCATCCAGCACACCCGGGATGTGATCTACCTGGAGGACGGGGAGCTGGCGGTGCTGACCACAGAGGGCATCCAGTGCTACAGCCAGCTGATGGTCCCCATCGAGAAGAAGGTCTCCCATGTGGATTGGGAGATCGACGCGGCGGAGAAGGGCGGCTATGAACACTTCATGTTCAAGGAGATCATGGAGCAGCCGGACGCCCTCCGCCGGGCCATCTCCCCCCGGATCGCGGAGGGGCAGGTGGTGCTGGAGGACTTCCACCTGGACGAGGCGTACCTGAAGAGCCTGGAGAAGATCTACATCGTGGCCTGCGGCTCCTCCTACCATGTGGGCATGGTGGAGAAGTACATCTTCGAGCGGCTGCTGCGGATCCCGGTGGAGGTGGCCCTGGCCTCGGAGTTCCGGTATATGGAGCCCATCGTCACCCAGCGGACCCTGGTGGTGGTCATCAGCCAGTCCGGCGAGACCCTGGACAGCATGGCCGCCCTCCGGGAGGCCAAGCGGCTGGGGGCCAAGGTGCTGTCGGTAGTCAACGTGGTGGGCAGCTCCATCGCCCGGGAGAGCGACCAGGTCCTCTATACCTGGGCCGGCCCGGAGATCGCCGTGGCCACCACCAAGGGCTACTCCACCCAGCTGGCGGTGCTGGACCTGCTGGCCCTCTATCTGGGCCGGCTGCTGGGCACCGTCTCCCAGGAGACCTATGACCAGGGCGTGGCGGCGCTGGAGGCCCTGCCGGAGCAGATGGAGCGGGTGCTGGAGCGGCGGGAGGATATCCAGTATTATGCCAGCCAGTACTTCAACCACAACAGCGTCTTTTTCATCGGACGCAACCTGGACTATGCCATGGGCCTGGAGGGATCCCTGAAGCTGAAGGAGATCTCCTACATCCACTCCGAGGCCTACGCCTCCGGCGAGCTGAAGCACGGCACCATCAGCCTGATCGAGGAGGGGACCCTGGTCATCGCCCTGGGCACCTGCGGCCGGCTCTTCGACAAGGCCATGAGCAACGTGGCCGAGGTCCGCAGCCGGGGGGCCGACGTGCTGGCCCTGACCACCGAGAGCCGCCAGGAGGACATGGCCCACGCCGCCAGCGGCGTCATCACCATCCCCGACGCGGCGGAGATCGCCCTGCCCAGCCTGGGCGTGGTGCCCCTCCAGCTGTTCGCCTACTATGTGGCCCTCATGCGGGGGTGCGACATCGACAAGCCCCGGAACCTGGCGAAGTCCGTCACGGTCGAATAGTAAAAGCATACAAAAAAGGCCCGGAAACGGGCCTTTTTGCTGCCTATTATACTTGTAAAGGAACTACATATCGCGGAAGCGGTCCAGGGGGTCGGTATCGATCTGGTCTAAGAAGGCGGAGACCTCCTTCCGCTCCCGGACGATCTTCCAGCTCTCCTGGCTCTCCAGAGCGGCGGTGAAGCGGCTGGCGGCCTGCTGGATGAAGGGGCGCAGGTCCGGGGCGCACTCGGCGAACAGCCGCTCGATCCGGGCGGTGAGGGCCCGGTTCTCCTCCTGGTCCCGGGGGTGCAGCTTCAGGGCCGACAGCTCCCGGAGGCGGCGCTGGGCCTCCCGCTCGTCCATGCCGCCGGGGCGGCCGATCAGCAGCTGGTGCCGCTCGCCGGTGGAGATGACCGTGGCCTCCACCTCCAAGAGGCCGTTGATATCGTAGGTGAAGCGCACGTCCGCCCCCTCCCGGCCCTTGGGGGCCCGGGGGATCGGCAGCTCCAGCTGGCCTAGGAGGGTGTTGTCCCCGGCGTAGAGCTGCTCCCCCTGGTAGATCCGAAAGATCATCTTGGCCTGGCCATCGGCGGTGGTGACATACCGCCGCTGCTTGCTGCTGGGCAGGACGCTGTTCCGGGAGATGATGGGGGACAGCAGCTCCCGGCCATTGGGGGCGGCCCAGTCGATGATGTTGGTGCCCAGGGTGAAGGGGCAAATGTCCGTCAGCACCACCTCCCGCAGCTCCTCCCGCCGCTCCTTGATGGCGGCGTAGATCGCGGCCCCCAGGGCTACCGCCGTATCCGTCCCGGCGCTGTCCCGAAGGGGCCGGTGGAGCAGCTCCGTCAGATACTGCCGCACCAGGGGCATCCGGCAGCTGCCGCCCACCGGCACCACGGCTGAGATCTCCGACAGGGGCAGGCCGCAGTCGCCCACCGCCCGGCTCACCGGGGCCCGCAGCCGGGAGAAGGGCCCGGCGCACAGCTCCAGCAGCTTGGGGGCGGTGAGGGTCATGCTGCCGGACAGATGCTCCCCGGCAACGGACATATGGACGGCGGCGGCCTGGCTGAGGCCCCGCTTGCACTGCTCCGCCTGCCGCAGCAGGATGGCCTGGGCGCTCTTGTCCACGCTCTCCCAGTCCAGGCCGTTCTCCCGGCAGAAGCCCTGGGCGATGGCCAGGTCGAAGTCGTCACCTCCCAGACGGTCGTCGCCGCTGACGGCGATGACGCTGATCACATTGTCGAAGCACTCCACGATGGAGATGTCCAGGGTCCCCCCGCCGAAGTCGAAGACCAGCAGGGTCTCGTCCTCCTCGTGGCCCAGGCGGCTGGCCAGGGCGGCGGCGGAGGGCTCGTTGATCAGCCGTTCCACCCGGAGCCCTGCCAGGGCCCCGGCCCGCTTGGTGGCGGCGCGCTGGGCCTCGGCGAAGTAGGCCGGCACGCTGATCACCGCCTCCGTCACCGGCTCCCCTAAAAACGCCTCCGCGTCCTCCTTCAGCCGCCGGAGGACCAGGGCGCTCAGCTCCTCTGGAGTGAAGGTCCGGTCCGCCAAGTGGAACTGCCGGCTCTTCCCCATCCAGCGCTTGAAGGAGGCGGCGGACCGGTCCGGGCAGCTCACCAGCCGGTCACGGGCCGCCTGGCCCACCAGCACCGTTCCATCCTCGTCGATGCTGACGGCGCTGGGGGTGAGGCAGCTGCCGGCGGCGTTGGGGATCAGCACCGCCCGCCCCTCCCGCCAGACGGCGGCCAGGCTGTTGGTGGTCCCCAGGTCGATCCCGATAATGGGCATGATGTCCGCCCTCCCTTGTCAATAGATGATCTCGCCCACCAGCCAGCTGAAGGCCAGGAAGAGCAGGATGAAAAGGACGCCGATGGCCGCGCTGCCCAGCTTCTCCCAGAGCCGCTGGGCCCTGGTCTTGCCCCGCTCCAGGGCCGAGGCCTGGAGCCGCCGCAGCTCCACCCGGCGGCGGTAAACGGGGGCGAGATGGCGGTACAGCTCCCGCCGGAAGTCCCGCTCCCAGCGGATGTCGTTCTCCAGCTGGTAGAGGTCGTAGACGTAGTACAGCTCCTCGCACCCGGCCTCCGGCAGGGCCTCCTCCTCCAGCAGGGCGACCAGGCCGTCCATAAAGTCTAAGTCCCACATGACCAGCTGGAAGTCCTCCCCGGCCAGGTGGTCCGCCCAGACTTTGCTGTCATTGGGCAGCGCTTGCAGCGCCTCCAGCTGGAGCTGGTCGATCCCCCGGACCTCCTCCCGCTGTTTTTCCAGTGCCTGGTCCAAGAAGGGCAGGATCTCCAGCGCCGGCGGCGCCGGACTGGTGGGAGCCGGAGAGACCGGGGAGACCGGCGGCGGGCCGGGGACATCGTCCTCCGATGGGGCGGTGGCCTGCCGCTCCCGCCAGCGGGCGGCCCGGAGGGCCTGCTGGTAGGCCTGGTACAGCCGCTGGAAGCCCTCCGGGTCCTCCTCGGGGTGGCAGTCCTTGGCCCGCTGGGCGTAGGCCCGGCGGACGGTGCGGCTGTCGCTGTTTGGAGGGATGCCTAAGATATCCCACGCATCCAAGGGGCGCTCACCTCCTACACGTTTGCCGGCCAGACCGGCGCTCTCAGCGGATCTGTCCGTTCCCGCAGACGGTGAACTTAAAGGAACACAGCTCCTGGAGCCCCATAGGGCCGCGGGCGTGGAGCTTCTGGGTGGAGATGCCCATCTCGCACCCCAGGCCGAACTCCCCGCCGTCGGTGAACCGGGTGGACACGTTCCAATACACCGCCGCGCTGTCCACCTGGGCCAGGAAGGCGCCGGCGGCGCGCTCGTCGCCGGTGACGATGCAGTCGCTGTGACCGGTGGAGTGGGCGGCGATATGGGCGATGGCCTCCTCCAGGCTGTCCACCACCTTCACCGCTAAGATATAGTCCAAGAACTCGGTGTCGAAATCCTCCGGCCCCGCGTGGACGCCGGAGATGATCTGGGCGGCCCTCTCATCCAGCCGCAGCTGTACGGGCTGTTTGCCGGCGACGATGCGGTCCCCTGTCAGCCTCCCCTTCAGCCGGGGCAGGAAGGCACGGGCAACGTCCTTGTGGACCAGGCAGACCTCGGCGGCGTTGCAGACGCTGGGGCGGCTGGTCTTAGCGTTCTCCAGGATGTCGAGAGCCATGTCCAGATCGGCGGCGGCGTCCACATAGATATGGCAGATGCCGGTGCCGGTCTCCAGGCAGGGCACCGTGGCCCCCTCCACGCAGGCCTGGATCAGCCCTTTGCCCCCACGGGGGATCAGCAGGTCGATAAGGCCCCTGGCGTGCATCAGCTCCTGGGCGCTCTCCCGGGAGGTGTCCTCCACCAGGCAGAGGGCGCTCTCCGGCAGGCCCGCCGCCTGGAGCCCCCGGCCCAGGGCGGCCACGATGGCGGCGGCGGACCGGTGGGCCTCCTTGCCGCAGCGCAGGACGCAGGCGGACCCGGCCTTGATCGCCAGGGCGGCGGCGTCGCTGGTGACGTTGGGGCGGCTCTCGTAGATGATGGCGATGACCCCCATGGGCACAGAGACCTTTCGGATGGTCATCCCGTTGGGCCGCTCCACCCGGCTCAGCTCCCGGCCCACCGGGTCCGGCAGGGCCGCCACCTCCCGGATGCCCTGGGCCATGCCGGCGATGCGTTTTTCGTCCAGGGCCAGCCGGTCCAGCATCACCGGGGAAATAGTGTTCCGGGCCGCGTCCAGGTCCGCCCGGTTGGCGGCCAGGATGGGGGCGGCGTCCGCCTCCAGGGCATCGGCCATGGCCAGCAGGGCCCGGTTTTTGGTATCGGTGTCCGCCAGGGCCATGGCCGTTTTCGCTGCCTTGGCCTGCTGGAGGAGTTCTTGTGTCGTCATAGGGCATTCTCCTTTTTTATGATGAGGCCGGCTCCCGCCAGCGCACATGGACAGTGACACTTCCCTCTCCCAGGTCCGTTTTGGGGAGAAGGAGGACGGAGCAGTAGGCGGTCAAGACCTGGTCGCTGCCGCCGTAGCTTTTAGGGGGGACACAGGCCAGGATAAGGCGGTAGTTGGGCGAGTTTTCCCACTGCGCAAACTCTACCAGCTGATACCACTCCGCATGATAGGACGCGCCTTCCCGAAAAAAGGCCAGGATGGCTGTGGATGTCTCGTAGTCACAGTCTGCCAGGACCTCCGCCAGAGCGGCCTGGTCCTCTGTGTCCAGCGGCAGGCCGCTTAAAAGCTCTGCCTGCTCCCGTCTGCTTTGCAGGACGGCGGAAAATGTGTATCGGTGGTCCGGGAACAGCGCCGCCGTGGAGCGGGATAGACGCACGGTCACGATCCCCTTCGGCGGCGGGGCGGCCTGACTGGCAGTCGCTCCCGCCGCCAGCAGCAGGCACAGCAGAACGGTCAGCAGCCGCTTCATAAGGGCTCCTTTCTACTGATGGGGCCACACCATGCTCACCGCGCACAGGGCCAGCGCCGCCGCCATCACCGCGTCCACCGCCCGCCGGTGGCGGGCAAACAGCTTTTGGAGGGAGGCCCCGGCGAACAGCCAGACCAGGTTGGCCACAGGCCCTGTAAAGGGCAGGAACAGTCCTACCACCAGCAGAGCCCAGAAGGAGCGGGTGTAGGGCAGCACATAGCCCGCCAGGGCGGTCATGCAGAACACGATGACCTTCACATTGGCTAGCTGGAGGAAATACCCCGTCCGAAAGCTGGGGGCGGCTGGGTCATCGTCTGCGTCCGCGCCGGAGGAACGGAGCATATGCCAGGCCATCCAGAGGATGTAGGCCGCGCCGATCCAGGTCAGGGCCCCCACATACTGGTCCAGGGCCGACCCCAAGAGCCAGGTGGCCAGCACCGCCAGCATGGACACGGTGAAAAAACCGCTGAACAGTCCCCGCCACTGGCGCAGGGCCGGGCCCCGCCCGTACCGCAAGGCGGCGGAGAGGGAGCAGAGATTGGCCGGGCCGGGGGTGATGCCGCCGACAAAGCAGTAGAGCAAAAACGAGGGGAGAAGGGAAACAGGCATAGGATACACCGCCTTTTATCAAGATGGGGCGATGATACCACTGCAAAAAGTATTTGTAAAGCGAATGTTTTTGAAGTATACTATTGATAAGATCAATGAATAGGAGGCAGGCGTCAATGGAACTGAAAAATCTGCGGGCTTTCCAGGCCGTGGTGGACCAGGGGAGCTACCAGCGGGCGGCGGAATTTCTGGGGTATACCCAATCCACCATCACCGTCCAGATCCAGCAGCTGGAGGAGGAGCTGGGCGTTCCTCTGTTCCAGCGGGCGGGCCGGCGGATGGTCCTGACGGAGCTGGGCGCGGCGGCGCTGCCCCAGGCCCGCGCCCTGCTGGCGGCGGCGGACCGCTTATCGTCCATCGGTCAGGAGGTCCAGGGGCTGAGCGGCACGCTGCGGGTGGATATGGCGGAGAGCCTGCTGTGCTACCAGATGCAGTCGATCATTCAGAAATTCCGGTCCATGGCCCCTGGGGTGCGCCTCATCATCCGCAGCCGCAACTGCCGCCAGATCGCTGACAACACCCGCAGCGGCGCCTGCGACCTGGGGGTGGGCTACGATATGGACTGGGACCGGGAGGTGCTGGAGGTCGAGCACCTGCGCTCCTACGCCATCGTGCTCCTGGCCGCGCCCTCCTTCCGTCAGCGGGACTTCACCACGCCCCACCAGCGCAAGGCCGTCTCCTATATCGCCGATGAGCCAGACGGTATCTTCCGCTGCCAGATGGAGGCATATCTCCGGGAGCGGGACATCCGCCTGGACGAGACCATCGAGCTGTGGAGCATCGAGACCATCAAGCGGTGCGCCGCCAGCGGGCTGGGATTCGCCTTCCTGCCCCGGTATACCGTCCTGGAGGAGCTGGAGACGGGCCGGCTGGTGGAGCTGGACGCCCCTATCTCCGGCATTATGGACCACCTTCTCTGCGCCTATCGGAAGGAGCGGTATGTCACGGCAGCTATGGCGCTGCTGATGGATCTGCTGCGGAGCGACCTGCTGCGGGGATAGGTCATGGTTGGGCCAAAAACCGGGTGCCTGCCGACTTGTGGAAGAGGATATCGTAGAGCACGGTGGGGTCGCTGCCGTCGGCGATGACCATCTCCACCCCGTGGGCGGTGGCGGTCTTGGCGGCCCGGAGCTTCGTCGCCATGCCCCCAGTGCCCAGACCGGAGCCCGTGCCGCCGGCCAGGGCCTCGATCTCCGGCGTGACGGCCTCCACGATGGGGATCAGCCGGGCGTCCGGGTCCTTATGGGGGTCGGCGGTGTACAGCCCCTCGATGTCGCTGAGGAGCACCAGTAGGTCCGCCTCCGCCGCGCAGGCCACGATGGCCCCTAGGGTGTCGTTGTCGCCCACGGCGATCTCCGCCGTGGCCACGGTGTCGTTCTCGTTGACGATGGGCAGGGCCCTCAGCTCCAGCAGGCGGCGGAGGGTGTTCTGGAAGTTTGCCCGCCGGTCGGGGTGTTCCACGTCCTCGCCGGTCAGCAGGATCTGGGCCACGGTGTGGTCATACTGGGTAAACAGCCGGTCATAGGTGTACATCAGCTCACACTGCCCCACGGCGGCGGCGGCCTGCTTGCCGGGCATATCGGCGGGGCGGCCCGGCAGGTTCAGCTTGCCCACGCCCATCCCGATGGCCCCGGAGGACACCAGGATGACCTCGTGGCCGGCGTTCTTGATATCGCTCAGCACCTTCACCAGCTCCTCCACATGGCGGATGTTCATCCGCCCGGTGCTGTGGGCCAGGGTGGAGGTGCCGACTTTGACTACGATGCGCATAGGTCAACCCTTCATTTTCTCAGTTTTTTTCACGGCGGCGATCACGGCCTCCATGGCGGCGGAGCGCAGTCCGGCCTTCTCCAGGGCCCGGACCCCCTGGATAGTCACCCCGCCGGGGGAGCAGACCTGGTCCTTCAGCTGGCCGAAGGGCAGCCCCGTCTCCAGGGCCAGGGCGGCGGTGCCCAGGAGCATCTGGGCGGCGTAGACGTTGGCCTTGTCCCGGGGCAGGCCACAGGCCACCGCGCCATCGGCCAGGCCCTCCATGAAGAGGCAGGCGAAGGCGGGGCCGCAGCCGGAGAGGCAGTTGGCGGCATCGATCTGGCTGTCCGGCATCGGGTCCAGCAGGCCGGAGGGGGCCATCATGGTCAAAAAGTCCGCCATGTCCGCCTCCTTCACGTTCAGAGAGCAGTATTGGGTGATCCCCTGGCCTACGGCGACAGGGGTGCTGGGCATGATGCGGATGACCGGCCAGGAGAAGTCGTTGGTCATGTCCCGGAACTTGCTGACAGGCGTGGCGGCGGCCATGGAGACCAGGACAGGCCGGCTCGCCTGGGACTTGAGGGCCGGCAGGATGGAGGACAGCAGCTCTTGCAGCATGTAGGGCTTGACGCCTAAAAAGACATACCGGCAGGTCCGGGCGATGGTCTGACTGTCCGATACCTGGGCCCCCAGCTCCGCCGCCAGCCGCTCTGCCTTCTCCGGGGTCCGGTTAGCCAGCAGGATCTGCTCCGCCGGCACGGCCTTCGCTACGGCCCGGGCCAGCGCGCCGCCCATATTGCCGCAGCCGATAAATCCAATGGTTCCGTTCATGAGGAGACCTCCCTATTTTTCATGGTGTCCCCATCCTACCACATCCGGCCGGAAAAGAAAAGGATCCCTTTTCTTTTTTGTGTTGCTGATGGCGCTGCCCGCCTGCAGTCTTGGGCGGCTTGACACGGAGGGCAGGCCGTGATATGATCACCTCGGCCAATAGGGATCGGATGGGAGGAAAGAGCAAAATGCCACTGTCAAAAAAAGAAATGCAAAGGCGATGGGAAGAGAAAACAGCGCGGATACAGGCTATCATAAAAGACCGGGATTGGGATGCTCTGTTCGCTATGGACGAAAGTGACGATCTTTCATGGACATTAGAACAAATGCTGTGGTCTTTCGTAACACGCAGAGCGGATGGGGAGCTGGATCTGTCCGGCCTGAGCCACGCGCAGAGGGTCCTCTTTTTGGTATTGGAACTGGAGAATGCGACACAAGCGGATGCGCTGCCCAATTTTTTTGAAGAGGGCTTTGCGGCCTATGGACGGGAAGCGGTACGGGCCTTGGAAGAAGTGGGGGCGCCTCGATGCGCTGCCGCCCTGAACGCGGTGGTCAATACGCTGCCGGATGGTGTATATCCAAAAGGAGACGAGGGGTTTTGGGCTTCTATCATGTCAGGGGAAAATTCTGATATATGGGACAAGGCAGACCGTATTTTCGTAAATTATACAGATGGAAGGTTCTCTGACCTGTGCTATGCGTATGCACAGGCGCATCGGGATACCGTTCAGGCAGGCCGGTGATCTCCGGCAAAATAGTAAGGATAGTAAGAAAGAGAGACGGCCTATGGAGTGGAGCAGAGAGCGGATCTGGGAGACGGCCCTGGCCCAATCGGCGGTGGATATCGGCTGTGAGCCGGCGGACTTTCTCCGGGGGGAGCCGGTGGTGACCCTTGCCCGGACGGCTCTGGGGGCGCGGCGGGACCTGGCGCGGCCTCTGGACTGCCACCTGGTCTCCTATGGGAACAACGTAGTGGCGGCGGCAGGGGAGGCGTACCGGGAGATCGTGTGGGACTATCTCCGCCGGTTCCCGCCGGAGCATTGCTTCGATACCCCCCACATCCATGTCCTCAACAGCGCCCTGGAGGCGGCCGGGTCCCGGGTGTGCTTCATGACATCCTATTTCCTGCCGGACCTGACGGCCCTAGAGCCCCTGCCCTGCCCCTACCCGGTCCGGGTCCTCCGCCAGGCGGACTTCGCCGCTTTGTATACGGACGACTGGTCCAACGCCCTCTGCGCGAAGCGGCGGGAGCTGGACGTGCTGGGCATAGGGGCCTATGATGGGGAGACACTGGTCGGGCTGGCGGCCTGCTCGGCGGACTGCGGGACCATGCGGCAGATCGGGATAGACGTGCTGCCGGCCTACCGCCGGCAGGGCATCGCTGCGGCGCTGACCAGCCGACTGGCCCTGGCGGTCCTGGACCAGGGGCTGGTCCCCTTCTACGGGGCGGCCTGGTGCAATATCCGCTCGGTCCGCAACGCGTCCCGCAGCGGCTTCCGTCCGGCCTGGGCGGAGGTGACGGCCAAGCCGGCGGCCTTCGTGGAGGAGTTGAACAGAGGAAGGGGGAGGTGAGGGATATGGTGAAATGGTGGGGCCACCTAAAGACCATCAGCGTCCATAAGGCCCTGGTGGGGAAATACTGCTTCAAGGTGGGGCTGTACCGCCAGGGACTGCTCCACGACATGTCCAAATATACGCCCAAGGAGTTCCTGGTGGGGGCGCGGTACTTCCAGGGGGACCGGAGCCCCAACGAGATCGAGCGGCTGGAGACCGGCGTCAGCGGCGCATGGCTCCACCACAAGGGCCGCAACAAGCACCACCTGGAGTATTGGATCGACTACGACCCCCGGCAGCAGGGGCAGATGGCGGGGATGCGGATGCCGGTGAACTATGTCGTTGAGATGTTCTGCGACCGGATCGCCGCCAGCAGGGTCTACCAGAAGGAGAAGTACACCGATGCCCACCCCTACGAGTATTACGCCCGCAGCGCCAGCCGCTACCTGATCCACCCGGACACCGCCGCCCTTTTGGAGCGGCTGCTGCTGATGCTCCGGGACGAGGGGGAGGAGCGGACCTTCCGCTATATCCGGGAGCAGGTGCTGAAAAAGGGAAGATGAGCGCGAAAAGGCCGCCCGGAGGCGGCCTTTTCAGATATCATAGGTCCAGTTTTTTCCCGCAGGAGGGGCAGTAGCGGATATTACTCTCTCTCCATGGGAGGCCAATGCCGCAGAAGGGGCAGCGCCAGTATTTAATGCGCAGACACCATCCTGTGATAAATAGGACAAGGCCCAACACAAATAGAGGAAACCAAAATGCGCTGAAAATAAAAGAGTAGAAACCAGCAATTGCTACAATGAGACTAACTCTATTGACATTCCGATAGGTGATAAGATTTTTCAAATAGCCTTTTTCCTCATTGTGTAATGGGTTTAAAATACCAAAAGTTTCCTTCCGATTCTGTAAGAAATGCTCTCATTCAACGGCATGTCCATATTTTGAAATGCCACGGGGTATGGATAAGAGAAGTTTTCTGTTTCACATTCTTTATTTGGCGTTATTACTAAGTCATAGGAATTTCCCTCCTGTGTGGAGGAGTTGTAATAGTACTGGTGTACAACAACTTTATTTACCCTTACATATTCTGAGTATAAACCAATCTTCCAATCCCCTAGTACGTTTGTCCATGTGAGTTGTTCAATTTTATCATATGACATATTTTGCAAATTTGAGTAATCCCGCGTACTTCCAGTTACGACCATATCCTCAAATTTTTGCGTAAAAAGAGCAAATAAAGAAAGTCCTGCCGCCGAAAAAGTAATGACCGGGAAAGAACCACCTATTACGCCCACTCCGATAAGGGAGATATTGAAAATATCATCCATAAGTTCAGCTGTGTCTACACCAGAGGCAAGAGAAATAGACTGATCTGGTTCTAGCCCTTTATATATATCCGCTCGTTTTTCATCTGATGCCCTTTGTATGTAATGTAAGTTTCGCTTCTTGTCATAGGAAGGAACTGGGGGGAGAAAATGGTCGCAACATAGGAGGTCAGGCCGTTGTTCAGTAGCAATTCTCGATGTGTCCTTAAAGAGTCCTTAACGGGATTGGATATTGCAGGGTTTTGCATGGCCAAAGCAAACTCGATATCATTCAAGATATCAACGTCTAATCTTCCTGTCGGAACGTCCACGATATCATCCTCTGATAGGGACAGTTCTAGTGCGTAATTTCCTGCTACCGACATTTTGATGTCGTCAAATTCTGTATCGAGCGCATATGTTTCGAGGGAATCCGTGTCTGACACAAGGGCCGGGGAGCCTGCGATATCGGAGTAAGTATACGCGAATGCAGTGAATGAGCAGGACCAGAGCATTGCAACAGCAAGGAAAACGGACGCTAGCTTTCTCATATTTACCCTCCATTCCATACGTCAAAGGTGTGAATAGGTGAAAGTGTCCTCCTTTCTTGTATGGCAAATGATACCATAAACCCCTTGTTTTGTCAATAGCTTTTGTATATTTTTTCTAAATATTTTTTGCGTTGTTTGGCAGCATAAAAGGCCGCCCGGAGGCGGCCTTTTCAGATATCATAGGTCCAGTTTTTTTCCGCAGGAGGGGCAGTAGGATAAGGCTCCCCCCAGGAGAGATGCTCATGACAGTCTGGACAGCGCCAGTATTTCAAGCGCAGAAAGATCACGGAGAAATTCATCACGATACCGATCACCATCACGGGCAACCAGCATATCAAGGGAAGGGACATCAAGGCTACGCTCAGGAACATAACGCAGGCACCGGTGAGCCATAAACGCATAGCGATCGTATTGACGTTCTTGTAGGTGATCTTGGGGATATGCAACTTGAATTTTTTCACACCGACCGCCCAGCCTTTCACAGATACAGCTTTTTCTTGCAGTGGGGGCAGACCTGGATGCTCCTGTCCCGGCTGGGGAGGCTGGAGAAGCACCTGGGGCACCGCCAGTACACATAGTCCAGGTATGTCCCGGCCACCAGGCAAAATATCCCCACGGGCAGCAGGGGCAGCCAGAGAGCGCCGCAGACCATCAGGATAAGGCCGCCGATCATCAGGACCGTGTGGATCGTGGAGATGTTGCGGTGGTCGATCTTCCCGGACAAGGGGGC
This sequence comes from uncultured Clostridia bacterium, assembly GCA_947173485.1. GTDB lineage: Bacteria > Bacillota > Clostridia > Oscillospirales > Oscillospiraceae > CAMWFH01. Next base: position 80,407 of record CAMWFH010000006.1, read on the forward strand.
CAACAGCCATTTCATAGGGATGCTCCTCTCTTTGTTTGATCGAAGGCGTATCGTCTATAGACAGTATACCATAGATCCAGGCGGCTGTCGATCGTTCCCGGGACGCCGCGGCAAAATTTCTCCCGCCGCCTGATTTGACAACGCCGGCCTTTTCCTGTATGATATAGGATATTTCTGCCCTAAAGGATGTGTTACTACGCCGTATTTTACCTATAGCTCTGCCGTCAGCTACGCCGATGTGGGCATGGACGGCCTGCTCAGCCATAAGGGCCTGCTGCGCCTGCTCCAGGAGGCCGCCGCCCTGGCCTCGGACCAGGTGGGCTTCGGGGTCAAGGACGTGGAGCGGAAGCGGCTGGCGTGGATGCTCACCGGCTGGCGGGTGGAGCTGCGCCAGCGCCCCTGCTGGCCGGCCCCCGTCACCATCCACACCTGGCCCCGGTCCCTGGACGGCTTTTTCTCCGAGCGGGACTTCGAGGTCTACTCCGGCGGCGCCCTGGCCGCCCTGGCCACCTCCCGGTGGCTGCTGGTGAACATCGACACCAGCCACGCCTCCCGGATCACCCCGGAGATCGAGGCCCTCTATACCTTGGATGACCGCCGGGTCTTTGATCAGCCCATGGCCGCGGTGGGCCACAGCGACCCGGCGGCGGTGGAGACCTTCTCCTGCACGGCGGGCCGTCGGGACATCGACACCAACCAGCACGTCAACAACATCCACTACCTGGACTACGCTCTGGAGGCCCTGCCGGAGCAGGTCTGGAACGCCCTGCCCCCCACGGTGGAGATCCTGTTCCGCCGCCAGATCCGCCTGGGCACCGAGATCCACTGCTTCTATGTCCAAAAGGATGGACGCCACCAGGTGGAGATACGCAGCAGCCAGTCCCGCACGCCCCACGCCTTCCTGTGGTTCGGCTGACGGCGGCGGCAGGACGGCAGTCTTGCAAATTGCTATAAAAAGGCGGCGTGAAATTGTGCGGATCGCAGATCTTTCAAGACACCGCCCCCAGGGGCTTGACGATCCGGCGGAAGCCTGCTAGACTACTGCTGTTGTTATGTTGGGATGTTACCGCGTCGCGGGCTTGACCAACTCTGTCTCTCCCCCGCCGGTCTTTCCGGCGGGCCTTTGAGATGGGGTTGGTCTATTTTGTGTGTGCCGAAGGAAGTGGGGAGGCTTGCGGGTCAAGAAAGTCATCAATAATAATATCCTCTGCGTGGTGGACGAGAAGGGCCGGGAGATGATCGTCACCGGCCGGGGCCTGGGATTCAAGCGCAAGCCGGGGGAGTTCGTGGACCTGGCCCAGGTGGAAAAGACCTACCGCATGGAGGGGAAAACGGAGCAGCGCCGGCTGCGGGAGCTGTGCGAGCAGATCCCTCTGGAGCATCTGCGGCTGACGGAGTCGCTGATCGATGAGATCCGGTCCCAGATCGCCGTGCCGCTGAACGAGTCCCTGCTGATCACCCTGGCGGACCACATCAGCTTCGCCATCAAGCGCAAGCAGGAGGGAGTGGTCTTCAGCAACCCCCTGGAGGGGGCCATCATGTGCTACTACCCGGCGGAGTACCGGCTGGGGCAGTACTGCCTGCGGGCGATCCGGGAGGAGAGCCAGACGGACCTGAGCGACAGCGAGGCGGCCTTCATCGCCCTCCATATCGTCAACGCCGAGCTGAACACCGATATGAGCGAGATGTACGATATCACCCGGCTGATCGAGGGGGCCGTGGCGGTGGTGGAATATTACTACCAAAAGACCTTCGACCGGGAATCCCTGGATTTCAGCCGCTTCATCGTCCATCTCCGCTACTTTGCCCAGCGCCTCTTCCAGGGCAGGCCCCTCACCGACGGCGGCGGCGACCAGGACCGGGTGTTCCACCAGATGATCGCCAAGAGCTGCCAGCAGCATTACAAGTGCGCCCAGCACATCGGGGCGTATATCCGCAACACCTACCAGAAGGAGCTGACGGAGGAGGAGCTGACCTATCTGACCATCCATCTCAAACGGATCAATATGGCCGCCAGCTGACCGGCGGACGGGGTAGTTACCGGCATTTTGTTGGGCTAGACCCATATCAGGCGGGCAGGCGTCCTTCTGCCCGTCTGGTGTGGGTCTTTTTTGTTCCAAGACAACGATCGACAAGGAGGGTTTTCTATGAAGGACAAGATCTTCGGCGTTTTGCAGCGGGTGGGCCGCTCATTCATGCTGCCCATCGCCCTGCTGCCGGTGGCGGGACTGCTGCTGGGCATCGGCAGCTCCTTCACCAACCAGACCATGCTGGAGGCCTACGGCCTCACCGGCGTGATCTACGAGGGCGGCCTGGCCTACACCATTTTGGACATCATGAACCAGTGCGGCAGCGCTGTGTTCAACAACCTGGCCCTGCTCTTCGCCATGGGCGTGGCCATCGGCATGGCGAAAAAGGAGAAGGAGGTGGCGGCCCTCTCCGGCGCCATCGCCTACCTGGTGATGAACACCGCCATCTCCGCCATGATCACCGCCCGGGGCGGCGTGGAGGCCATGGCGGCCAACTCCACCACCTCCATGCTGGGCATCACCACCCTACAGATGGGCGTGTTCGGCGGCATCATCGTGGGCCTTGGCGTGGCGGCGCTCCACAACCGGTTCTATAAGATCCAGCTGCCCCAGGTCCTCTCCTTCTTCGGCGGCACCCGGTTCGTGCCCATCGTCTGCACCGCCGTGTTCCTGGTGGTGGGCATCGTGATGTTCTACCTCTGGCCCATCGTCCAGCTGGGCATCGCCGCGCTGGGAGACCTGGTCATCCGCTCCGGCTACGCGGGCACCTGGATCTATGGCCTGCTGGAGCGGGCCCTGATCCCCTTTGGCCTCCACCATGTGTTCTATATGCCCTTCTGGCAGACCGCTGTGGGCGGCAGCGCCGTGGTGGATGGGGTGACCATCTTGGGCGCGCAGAACATCTTCTTCGCCGAGCTGGCCTCCAAGGCCACGGAGACCTTCTCCGTGTCCGCCACCCGGTTCATGGCCGGCAAGTTCCCCTTTATGATCTTCGGCCTGCCCGGCGCGGCCCTGGCCATGTATAAGGCCGCCAAGCCGGAGAAGCGCAAGGTGGCCGGCGGCCTGCTAATCTCCGCCGCCCTCACCGCTATGCTCACCGGCATCACCGAGCCCCTGGAGTTCACCTTCCTGTTCGTGGCGCCGCTGATGTACGCGGTCCACTGCGTCTATGCCGGCCTGGCGTATATGCTGATGCACATCTTCAAGGTGGGCGTGGGCATGACCTTCTCCGGCGGCATCATCGACATGGTCCTCTTCGGCGTCCTCCAGGGCAACGCCAAGACCAACTGGATCTGGATCGTCATCGTGGGCGCGGTCTACTTCGTGCTCTACTATGTGACCTTCTACTTCATGATCACCAAGATGGACCTGAAGACCCCCGGTCGGGAGGACGAGGGGGAGGAGACCAAGCTCTTCACCCGCTCGGACTTCAAGGCCAAGACCGGCGTGGGCCCCGAGGCCTCCGGCGGCGCGGCTGCCGGCGGCGTGTCCGCCCTGATCCTGAAGGGCCTGGGGGGCAAGGCCAACCTCTCCGACGTGGACTGCTGCGCCACCCGCCTGCGGGTCACGGTGGTGGACCCGGAGAAGGTGTCCGACAGCCTGCTGAAGCAGTCCGGGGCCTCCGGCGTGATCCATAAGGGCAACGGCGTCCAGGTGGTCTATGGGCCCCAGGTGGCGGTGATCAAGTCGGACCTGGTGGACTTTATGGAGACCCCCGCCGCAGACCAGCTGGACAGCGTCGCCGCCCCGGCGCCGGCCCGTCAGGAGCCGGCCGGGAAGAAGATGCAGGACGCCCTGCTGTGCGCCCATATGAACGGGCAGCTCCTCCCCATGACCGAGGTCCAGGACGAGGCCTTCGCCGCCTGCGTCCTGGGGGAGGGCGTGGCCATCGAGCCCAGCGAGGGCAAGCTGTTCGCCCCCGCTGACGGGGTGGTGGACAACATCTTCGATACGAAGCACGCCATCAGCATCGTCACCGATGAGGGCGTGGAGGTCCTGCTCCATATCGGCATCAACACGGTCCAGCTGGGCGGACAGCACTTCGAGGCCCATGTATCCGCAGAGCAGCGGGTGAAGAAGGGAGACCTGCTGATCAGCTTCGATATGGAGGCGATCAAGGCCGCCGGGTACCTCTGCACCACGCCGATGATCGTCTGCAACACGGACGACTACCAGAGCGTGACCGCCACGGCCGCCGGCAGCGTCAAGGCCGGCGCGCCGGTAGTGGAGATCAAGGGATAAACAGCAAAGGACGGAGGCCGGTCGCGGCCTCCGCCCTTTTTCTTGATGGAGCGATTCGGGAGCAGATCAGAACGTGGGGAGCAGGATGCCCAGCACCGCCGCCACCCCGATGACCTTGATGGTGCCCCACTTCCGGCCCACCAGCAGGTAGAGGGACGCCAGGCCGATGACCAGGCTCTTGAAGGAGAAGTCCCCGGCGGCGGAGAAGTAGTTCTCCTGGAACAGCAGCACCGCCGTGGCCGCCATCAGGCCCACGCACACCGGGCGCACGCCGGTCAGGGCCCGCTGGAGCCAGTAGTTGTTGCGGAAGCGCTCGATGAAGATCACCGCCAGCAGGCACAGCGTCAGGGACGGCACCATATTGCCGCAGGTGGCCAGCACGCCGGCCAGCAGCCCCCCGGTGCGGATGCCCACGAAGGTGGCGGTGTTGACGGCGAAGGAGCCAGGGGTCATCTCGGCGATGGCGATGATATCCACGAACTCGGCGGAGGTCATATAGCCAGCGGTCACCATCTCGTCGTAGATCACCGGGATCATGGAGAAGCCGCCGAAGCTGCAAAAGCCGATCTTGGCGAAGATGAAGAACAGTTTAATGGCCAGCGGCATGACGATCCCTCCCCTTCAAGATGATGCCGGACAAGACCCCCAGGGCCACGCCCCCCAGGACGATCAGGGCGCTGTTGAGATCCGTGCCGTAGCACAGCACCGCGCCGGCCAAGGCCACCGCCACCGTCCAGGGACCGGTGATAGCGGTGGACTTCAGCTTCAGCAGGGCGGAGATGACCACCGGCACCACCGCCGCCCGCACGCCCACCAGGGCCCGGTCCACCAGGGTATTGCTGCGGATGTAGTCGTAGAACACCGTCACCAGGGCGATGACGGTGATGGAGGGCACCGCCAGGCCGGCGGTGGCCACGAAGGACCCGGGGATCCCCGCCAGCCGGTAGCCCAGGATGGAGGAGATGTTCATGATCATGATCCCCGGGAAGGACCGGCCCAGGGCCACATAGTCCAGCAGCTCCTCCTGGCTGAGCCAGCCCCGCTTGTCACAGAACTCCTGCTCGATCATACTGATGACCCCCCAGCCGCCGCCGAAGGCCACCAGTCCCAGCTTGGCCATCAGCAGGAACAGGGTCAAAAGCCCCACCTTTTTCTTTTCTCCCTCTTGCATAGCTGCCGCCTCCCGTTATGTATTCCCGAGCCCCTGGATATCCTCCACCAGGGCCGCGACCGCCGCCGGATCCGTGGCCCAGCTGGTGCAGAAGCGGACGGCCTTCCGCTCCCCCAGGTCCTCCCAGAGGGAGAAGGCGTACCGCTCCGCCAGGGCCTCGTACTGGGCCTGGGTCAGGATGGGGAACTGCTGGTTGGTGGGGGAGTCGTAGCGCAGGGAGATGCCCTTGGCCTCAAAGGCCCGGCGGAGCTCCATAGCCAGCTCCACCGCGTGGCGGCCCAACCGCTCATAGAGGCCGTTGGAGAACAGCTCGTCGAATTGCAGCCCCAGCAGCCGGCCCTTGGCGAACATCCCGCCCCGCTGCTTGATGTGATAGCGGAAGTCCCGCTGGAGCTCCTTGTCCAGCAGCACCACCGCCTCCCCGAACAGGGCGCCCACCTTGGTGCCGCCAATGTAGAAGGCATCGGTGAGCCGGGCCAGGTCCGGCAGCGTCACGTCGTTGCCCGGCGCGGCCAGGCCGTAGCCCAAGCGGGCGCCGTCCACATAGAGGAGCAGCCGCCACTTCCGGCAGGCCTCGTGGATCGCCTCCAGCTCGGCCAGGGTGTAGAGAGTGCCGTTCTCCGTGGGCTGGGAGAGGTAGACCATGGCGGGCTGGACCTGGTGCTCATGGGTCACATCGGCCCAGTGGGCGTCCACCAGGGCGTCGATCTGGGCGGCGGCGATCTTGCCGTCGTCACTGGGGATGGGCAGCACCTTGTGGCCGCAGGCCTCGATGGCCCCGGTCTCGTGGACGCTGATATGGCCGGTGGAGGCGGCGATCACCCCCTGGTAGGACCGGAGGGCGGCGGCGATCACCGTCAGGTTGGCCTGGGTCCCGCCCACCAGGAAGTGGACGGCGGCGTCCGGCCGGCCCAGCCGGGACAGGATCTTGGCCCGGGCGGCGGCGCAGTAGTGGTCCTCGCCGTAGCCGGGGGTCTGCTCCAGGTTGGTCTCTGCCAGCCGGCGCATGATCTCCGGCGCGGCCCCCTGGGTATAATCGCATTCAAAGCGAAGCATATCGGATCATCCTTTCCGCAAAAATAATGAGGCGGGCTTTTTCTCCGCCTCATTATCCACGTTTTTTCCCCTGTTGTCAACCGGGATCTTTCCCGGTCACTGGTCCCACTCCATAGAGAGGATGGTGCCCTTGTCGATCTCGATATACTCGCTCTTGACGATGTAGCTCCGGCCGATGCGCAGCTCCTGCTTGCCCAGGGTGTTCATGCGGACGTCGGTGTCCTCAAAGGTGCCCTCGATGGTGAAGATCAAGTTCTCATGGAGGGGGTCCTCCACCCACTCCCCGTTGGCGGCGCAAACTAAGAAGGGGGAGCGCTCCACGGCGGTGATGGCCCCGTCATAGAGGGCGCCGGAGGCCATGATGGTGGAGGGGAGGATGGCGGAGATGTTGTCATACAGCTCCTTGGGCTGCTCCTCGCAGAGGACGGTGAAGGTGACGTGGTGGGTGGTCTTGGCGGCCATGATGCTGCTGCCCCGGAGCTTGTGTACGCCGAACACCAGGGCCGCCGCCACGATCAGGACGATGACCATGTCCACGATGTTGAAGCCGATCTTGCGTTTTTTATCCATTGTCTGTTCCTTTCCTGTATGCGTATATGTGCCGGGAGCGCGGAGCGGTCTTGCCTGCGCGCGCCCATCCCTTGACGGCCCTTCGCCGGCAGGGTATAATAAGGATCGCTGGTCCCTACTATATACCATTTTTTCTCCCAGGGCAAGCCCTTTTTCGCCTGCCCGGAAGATCTTTATCCTAGACCATAGACTGATGAGAAACGAGGCTATCCGACTATGAAGATCATCCACCTGATCTCCGGCGGCGACACCGGCGGCGCCAAGACCCATGTCCTCACCCTGCTCCAGGGCCTGAACCGGACCGACTTCGCCCAGCTCGTCTGCTTCCGGGACGGGGAGTTCGCCCAAGAGGCCAGGGAGATGGGCATCCCCACGGCGATCCAGGCCGGCAACGACCTGGTCAAGACCGTCCGGGCCCTCACCGAACGGATCCGGGAGGGGGGCTTCCAGGTCATCCACTGCCACGGCGCCAGGGCCAACATGGTGGGGGCGCTGCTGAAAAAGCGGACGGGCCTGCCCATCGTCACCACGGTCCACAGCGACTACCGGCTGGACTACATGGGCCGCCCCCTGGGCCGGCTGACCTACGGCACCATCAACACCGTCGCCCTCCGGCGCTTCGACTACCACATCGGCGTCTCCGACGCCATGACGGAGCTGCTGATCGAACGGGGCTTCCGGCCCGACCGCATCTATACGATCTACAACGGCCTGACCTTCGACGCTCAACCCACCCTCACCGACCGGACGGCCTACCTCCGCTCCCTGGGGGCCCAGGTGGAGCCGGACAGCGTGGTGGTGGGCATCGCCGCCCGGCTCAACCCGGTGAAGGACATCTCGACCCTGATCCGGGGCTTCGCCCGGGCCCATGCCAGCTGCCCCCGGCTGCGGCTGGTCATCGCTGGCGAGGGCCAGGAGCGGCAGATGCTGGGGAAGCTGGCGGAGAGCCTGGGAGTGGCGGACCAGGTGTGCTTCGCCGGCTGGCTGGGGGATATGGACAGCTTCTACCAGGCCCTGGACATCAACACCCTCACCTCCCTCAGCGAGACCTTCTCCTATGCCCTCACCGAGGGGGCCAGGTACCACCTGGCCACGGTCAGCTCCCGGGTGGGGGGCGTGCCCTACCTGATCGACCACGAATCCAACGGACTCCTCTTCACTGCCGGGGATGACGAGACCCTGGGCCGCCACCTGCTCCGGCTGGCGGAGGACGAGGCGCTGCGCCGGACCATGGGGGAGCGGCTCTTCGAGAAGGCCTCCAGCAAGTTCTCCCTGGATAGGACCATCGAGACCCAACGGCAGATCTACCGGGAGATCCTCCGACGGACCCTGCGGACAGGCCGGGAGCGGGATGGGGCAGTGATCTGCGGGGCCTACGGCCAGGAGAACACCGGGGACGACGCCATCCTGGACGCCATCCTCACCGAGCTGCGGGAGGTCGATCCAGACCTGCCGGTGACGGTCCTCTCCCGCCAGCCCAAGCGGACCCGGCTCAGCTATCGGGTGCCCTCCGTCCACACCTTCGACTTCCTCGCCTGGCACCGGGCCCTGCGCCACAGCCGGCTCTATATCAGCGGCGGCGGCAGCCTGATCCAGGACGTGACCTCCACCCGGTCCCTCCTCTACTACCTCCACAGCATCCGCGCCGCCCACAGGCTGGGGAACCGGGTGATGATGTACGGCTGCGGCATCGGTCCGGTGAGCCGGGCGGTCAACCGCAAGCGGGCCGCCCGGGTGCTGAACAAGCATGTGGACGCCATCACCCTCCGGGAGCCCAGCAGCCAGGAGGAGCTGCGGGATATGGGGGTCACCGTCCCCCAGATCCATCTGGCCGCCGACCCGGCCCTGATCCTGCCGCCGGCCAGCCCAGAGGTGGTGGACGGCTGGATGACCGCCAACGGCCTGGCCCTGGACGGGCGGTACTGCTGCTTCATCATCCGCCAGTGGCCCGGGATCCGGGACAAGCTGCCGGATATCCTCTCCGCCGCCGCCTACGCCTACGAGCGCTACGGGCTGACGCCGGTGTTCCTGGCCATCGAGCAGCTCCACGACCCCGCCCTGGCCCGGCGGCTGGGGGAGGCGTGCCAAGTGCCCTGCCATGTGGTCACCGACGCCATGCCCCACCGGGTGGTGATCGGACTGCTGGGGCGGATGGCGCTGCTGGTGTCCATGCGGCTCCACTCGCTGATCTTCGCCGCCGGCCAGGGGGTGCCTATGGTGGGGCTGGTCTACGACCCCAAGGTCAGCGCCTTCCTGCGCTATATCGGCCAGGACCTGTATATCGACCTCCAGGCCCTCACACCGGAGGTCCTCCAGGCGATGCTGGACGCGGCGGTGGCCCGGGGGGAGAATCGGGCGGCCATGGAGGCGGGCCTTGCCCGCCTGCGGGCGCTGGAGCGGGTCAACACCCAGACGCTGGAGCGGCTGCTGGCCCAGTGAGGCCGGTCGTAGAGTTGCTTTTTAGTATGTTTTTTACAGGAAGGAGCGAAGCGGATGGAGCATCTCAAAGATCTGCCCCAGGAGCATGGGGCGGCGCTGTCCGGGCTGGTGGAGATCCAGCCGGGCCGGGTGGTCAGTATGGCGCTGTCGAAAAACGAACACTGCCAGATGACCCTCCTGGCCTTCGGGGATGGCGAGAGCGTCAGTGAGGAGCAATACCCAGGCGATACCTTCTACTATGTCCTGGAGGGGGAGATGCCGGTCCGGCTGGAGGGGCGGAGCGTCCTTCTGCGGGCCGGAGAGTGCATGGCGGTCCCAGCCCATGTCCTCCACGCCATAGGCGGGACCCGGCCCTTCAAGCTGTTGCAGATCGCCGTTCAGTAAAGATGACAGATGATAAAGGAGAAGACGAAATGGAGAAGCTGATCAAGCATTTGGAGCACGCCCAGCCCCTGCCCTTGAAGGAGCAGGTGGCCTACGAGACAGGGAAGGTGGTCAGCCTGACCCTGGCCCAGCGCCCCGGCGTGGGGATGACCCTGTTCGCCTTTGACGCCGGAGAGGGCGTCAGCACCCATGCCGCGCCCGGTGACGCCATGGCCCATATCTTGGAGGGCACGGCGGAGATCACGATCGACGGCGCCGTCCACCAGGTGACCGCCGGGGAGGCGATCGTCATGCCTGCCGGCGTCCCCCACGCGGTGAAGGCCTCCACGCCCTTCAAGATGCTGCTGACCGTGGTGAAAGAGGGCGGACTCTGACCATAGGCCCCGCCTCCCGGCGGCTGTGCCGGGAGGGGGCGGCTGTTCCCTGGAACCAGTTCCCTCCTGCTGCATAGGATAGTAGTGCAAAGGAGGCGTTCTCTATGGAACAATACACCTGCGGCGAGCGGCAGGCCGCCCGCCAGGACTACCAGCAGTACGACCGGATCTGGCAGCGGGTCTCGCCGGAGCTGGATCCCTACCCCGAGGTCCGCGCCGCCATGGCCCCCGCTCCTTCCGCCGGGACTGGGACGGCGGCTGGGACGGTGAATGGGGCCGCTGCCGGGAGCGCGCCGGCAGTCCCATCGGTCCCCGCTGTTCCGGCCGTGCCCGCTACGCCTGTCCAACCGGTCACACCGGCCGCGCCGGCGGCCTCCGCCCTGCCGGGAGACATCTCCGACCCCTGCTGCATGGGCACCGAGGCCCAACTCTCCCTGGGGGTGCTGCAAGGCTTTTTGGAGGAGGAGTGCCGCCAGCGGATGGTGTACTTAGCCTACGCCCGGCGGATGAACGACCGGTCCGGCCTGCTGCGCCGCCTGGCGGACCAGTCCCTGGCCCATATCAAAAAGCTGGCGGCGGCCCACTACCTGATCACCGGCCGGTGCGTCCACCCCTTGGCCCAGTCCCCGGCGGTGCAGCCCTACACCTGGTGCCAGCTCCTGCGCTTCTGCTACCACCAGGAGGCCTGCGACCGGTTCAACTACCTCCGGGCCGCGGACGAGACCACCGACCCCTGCCTCACCGAGCTGTTCCAGGACCTGGCGGAGGCGTCCGGGGAGGCCGCTGACGAGCTGTTCCAGGAGCTGAGCCGGCTGATGTGCCGACAGAGGTGAAACGAAACGGCATCTAACGGCTGTTCTATACGGAATGGATAGGGCGCGGCGGGGACCAACGGCAAAAGAAACGATCAAAAGAGAAAAGATAGGAGAGTATCCCATGAAGGAGAACATCACCCGGGAGCAGGCCCTCAGCCTGCTGAAGACCTACAACAGCGAGCCCTTCCACCTCCAGCACGCGCTGACCGTGGAGGGGGTCATGGCCTGGTATGCCCAGGAGCTGGGCTATGGCGAGGACAGGGAGTTCTGGTCCATGGTGGGCCTGCTCCACGACATCGACTTCGAGCGCTGGCCCGAGGAACACTGCCGGAAGGCCCCGGAGCTGCTGCGGGAGGGGGGCCTGAGCGAGACGCTCATCCACGCGGTGTGTAGCCACGGCTACGGCCTGTGCAGCGATGTGGAGCCGGCACACCAGATGGAGAAGGTCCTCTTCGCCGCCGATGAGCTGACGGGCCTGATCTGGGCGGCGGCCAAGATGCGCCCCTCCGGCAGCTGCCAGGATATGGAGGTCAGCAGTCTGAAGAAGAAGTTCAAGGACAAGAAGTTCGCCGCCGGGTGCAGCCGGGATGTGATCCGCCAGGGGGCGGAGCGGCTGGGCTGGACCCTGGAGGAGCTGCTGGAAAAGACCATCCTGGCCATGCGCTCCTGCGAGGAGAGCGTGAAGGCCCAGATGGAGGTCTGACCGCGTCAGAACAGGCGGCAGGAGCCCCGCCGGACCTGGGGAGAGGGTCCGGCGGGGCTTTTCCTATGCCTATTTTTCCGCCCCTTCCGTCATTTTTGAACACAATGGCTTTCCGCAAAGCGCCGATTTTATACGGTTTACCGGTTGACATAGCTAAAGCGCCGCCATATAATTTGCTTATCCTAGGGCAAAAGCCTTAGAAAGCCCCCTTTTGTGTACTTTTTGGCAAAATCGGCCAAAGTATAGAGGGGACGGATCAAATGTTTTGGAGGATGCAACATGAAGAAGTTGACAGCACTGCTGCTGGCCCTGGCGATGTGCTTCGCCTTGGTCGCTTGCGGCGGCGACAACGACAGCGACAAGAAGGACAACAACGATTCCCAGCAGAATCAGCAGACCCCCAGCGATGGGAACAACGAGCAGCAGCCCAGCGGCGGCGCCTCCGGCACCTTCAAGCTGGGCGGCATCGGCCCCCTGACCGGTGATGCCTCCATCTACGGCATCGCCGCCATGAACGGTGCCCAGATCGCAGTGGACGAGATCAATGCCCTGGGCGGCCCTGTCCAGTTCGAGTTCAATGCCCAGGACGACCAGGCCGACGGCGAGATGGGCGTCAACGCCTACAACAAACTGCTGGACTGGGGTATGCAGCTGCTGGTGGGCCCTGTCACCACCGGTTCCGCCATCTCTGTTTCCGCCGAGGTCTTTAAGGACCGGGTCTTTGCTCTGACCCCCTCCGCCTCCTCTACCGATGTCATCGATGGCAAGGACAATATGTTCCAGGTCTGCTTCACCGACCCCAACCAGGGCACCGGCTCCGCTGACTATATCGCCGAGAATATGCCCGGCGCCAAGATCGCCATCATCTACCGGAACGATGACGCCTACTCCCAGGGCATCCGGGACACCTTCGTAGCCGAGGCCAAGGCCAAGGGCCTGGAGATCGTGGATGAGGGCACCTTCACCAAGGACACCCAGACCGACTTCTCCGTCCAGCTCACCTCTGCCCAGAACAAGGGCGCGGACGTGATGTTCCTGCCCACCTACTATCAGCCCAACGCCATCATCCTGGCCCAGGCCGCCGCTATGAACTACGCCCCCACCTTCTTCGGCGTGGACGGCATGGACGGCATCCTGACCGCCGAGAACTTCGATGCCTCCCTGGCCGAGGGCGTCATGCTCCTGACCCCCTTCTCCGCCGACGCGGAGGACGAGCGGACCCAGAAGTTCGTCTCCACCTACCAGACCCTCCACGGCGAGACCCCCAACCAGTTCGCCGCTGACGGGTATGACGTGGTGTACACCCTCTACGCCGCCATCCAGGCCGCCGGCGTCACCAGCGATATGTCCACTGAGGACATCTGCGAGGCGATCAAGGACGTTATGCCCACCATCACCGTGGACGGCCTGACCGGCTTGGGCATGACCTGGTCCGCCACCGGCGAGGTCTCCAAGGCCCCCATGGCCGTGGTCATCAAGGACGGCGTCTACGTCACTCCCTGACACCCCTATCTGACAGTAACGGGAACGCGGCTGCCGGGAGTCTCCTCCCGGCAGCCCTCCCGCATTTTCCGGGAAGGGCAGAAGATCAGTTCTATGGCGGAGACATGGGCCGGAGAGGGACGGGGCGTGTCCCTGCCATGGAGCGGTGTGTGAGCGTTCAATGTTTAGAGAGAGGAACTGCGTATGGAATTTTTGACCTATCTGATCAGCGGCATCAGCCTGGGCAGCGTGTATGCCATCATCGCCCTGGGCTATACCATGGTCTACGGCATCGCCAAGATGCTGAACTTCGCCCACGGAGACGTGATCATGGTGGGCGGCTATGTCTCCTTCTGCACTGTGGTCTACCTGGGGCTGCCAGGGTGGGTATCGGTGCTGGCCGCCATGGCCGTCTGCACGGTGCTGGGCGTCATCATCGAGGGACTGGCCTATAAGCCCCTGCGGCAGGCCCCCTCCCTGGCGGTGCTGATCACCGCCATCGGCGTCAGCTACTT
>CAMWFH010000007.1 GCA_947173485.1 uncultured Clostridia bacterium
TGATAAAAGTCATGGATCATCAGAAGATCGCAGAGGTCTTGCAGCTGCCTCTGGACTACGTCCGCTCGGTAGCGGACGGACGCCAATGACCCAAAAAGACGGGCAGTTCACCGGCAGCTGCCCGCCTTCCTTATATAATAAAGCATAATAGCGCAAGCAAAAGGGAGCAGGCTGGCCTGCTCCCTTCCGTTCATGTATCGTTCCAATTTTCAAGGGCATCCTTAGCGGCGGCCTGCTCGGCCTCCTTCTTGCTGCGGCCGGTGCCGTGGCCTACGGACTGGCCGTTGATCAGCACCTCGAACTGAAAGACTTTATTATGGTCCGGGCCGCTCTCGCCGGTCTGCCGGTAGATCAGCACCCGGCCCTCCTCCCGCTGGACCAGCTCCTGTAGGGCCGTCTTATAGTCCCGGCGCTCCTCCACCCGGCGGGCGGCCGCGCCGCCTAAGATAGACCGGTGGATGATGCCGCTCACCGCCTCCAGGCCGCCGTCCAGATAGACCGCAGCCAAGAGCGCCTCCACAGCATCGGCCAGGATGGACTGCCGCTGGCGTCCGCCGCCGGCCTCCTCGCCCCGCCCCAGGCGGAGACAGCGCCCTAAGTCCCACTGGCAGGCCACCTCATAGAGGCTCTGCTCGCAGACCAGCGCCGCCCGCATCCGGGTGAGGTCCCCCTCCGGCAGGTGGGGGTAGGTGGTGAAGAGATGCCTGGCGGAGACGAAGCCCAGGATGGCGTCGCCCAAAAACTCCAGGCGCTCGTTGCTCTCCATCCCCCGGCCCCGGTGCTCATTGGCAAAGGAGCTGTGATGCAGGGCCTGCTCCAGCAGGGAGCGGTCCCGAAAGATATACCCCAGATCTTTTTCCAACTGTTCCATGGTACGACTCTCCCTTTCACGGGTCATCTTACCTCTTTGATCATTTGTTCAGCTTGCTGCTGAGGAAATCCACGCAGTCGCCCACTGTGTGGAGGCTGGACAGCTCTTCCTCGCCGATCTCGCCCACATCGAATTCCTCCTCGATGGCCATGACCAGCTCTACCAGGTCCACGGAGTCCGCGCCCAGATCGTCCTCGAAGGACGTCTCAAGCGTGATCTCCTCCGGGTCTGCGGCGAACTGCGTGGCGAGCATATCCTGCAATTTTGCGAACACATCGTTCATCCCAGGTCACCTCCTTGGAAAATGATCCGGCCTTTGACAGTGCCGGTCCTCTCCATAGATGATACGGCAAAGCAGCCCTGCTGTCAAGAGAGAATTTCCATATCGTCCCCCTTTAGCGGCGGGGCGGTCATGACCGGGAGCGGGGGACGAAGCCATCATCGAACAGGATGGGTCCATTCGCCTTTTCCCAGGCCTCGATGTGCCGGAGGATGAGCTGCTCGATCTCCTTGTTGGCGGACCGGCCGGACCGGTCGGCAATGTATTTTAGTTTGTCCATGATCTCCGAAGAGATGCGCAGGCCATACTGCGGTTTCTTGTGTGGGGCGTTTGGCATAGGTGCGGCCTCCTTACTGTCAATGTGACAACATAGTAACATGAAAAAAACTGTTTGAAAAGATACTGCCAACATATTGACAGCCAGTGAACGCTGTGCTAAAATATTGCCAACAGGTGGTTATCCACCTGGAAGGAGGCTGACATGATCTTATTCCACCTTCATCTCGTCGATGTGGGCGGCGATGGCGTCGGCGATGCCGCTCTGGGCCACGGCCTGGGCCTGGTAGATGGCGTTCTCGATGGCGCTGGCCTTGGAGGAGCCGTGGGCCTTGATCACCGGCTTGGAGATCCCCAGGAAGGGGGTGCCGCCGATGGCGTCCGGGTCCAGCCGGGCCTTGAAGTCCCGCAGGCCGCCCTTCACCAGCAGCGCCGCCAGCTTGGTGCCCATGTTCTTCATAAACAGCCCCTTGACCTCCCGCCCCAGGAAGGAGGCGGTGCCCTCGATGGTCTTGAGCATGATGTTCCCGGAGTAGCCGTCGGCCACGATCACGTCGCAGCCCCCCTTCACCGCCTCCTTGGCCTCGATGTTGCCGGTGAAGTTGAGCCGCCCCGCCTCCCCCTGGGCCTTTAGGACCTGGTAGGTCTCCCGGCGGAGGGTGTCGCCCTTGCTGGGCTCGGCGCCGATGTTCAGCAGGCCCACCCGAGGGGAGGGGATCTGGAGCACCTGGGAGGCGTAGAAGCTGCCCAGGAAGGCGAACTGGGTCAGGTACTCCACGCTGCACTCCGCGTTGGCCCCGCAGTCGATCAGCACGGCTTTACCGGCGGCGGTGGGGATCACCGGGGCCATGGCCGCCCGGCGGATGCCCCGGATGCGCTTGACCACCAGAGTGGCGGCAGAGAGGAGGGCCCCGGTGCTGCCGGCGGAGACGAAGGCGTCCGCCTCGCCGTTTCGCACCATATTGAGCCCCACGGTGATGGAGCTGTCCTTCTTGGTCTTGAAGGCGGTGGCAGGGTCGTCACAGATCTCGATGACCTCCGAGGCGTGGCGGATGGTCAGTCCCGCCGGCAGTTCCCGGACCCCCTCCGCCTCCAGGACCTTTCGGATCTCCTCCTCCCGGCCCACCAGCACCACCTCCAGGCCCCGCTTGGCGTTCACCGCCGGCAGGGCCCCTCTTACGATCTCCAGGGGGGCGAAGTCGCCGCCCATGGCGTCTACTGCGATACGCATGGCGCATCCTCCTTTATCAGAGCGTCAGGCCGCTGACGATCTCCAGGGACCGGCGGCTCAGCTCCGCGTTCTTGTTCCGCTTGCCCCGGACCTTGTAGCCCAAGGGCGGGATGATGCCGAAATTGATGTTCATGGGCTGGAAGTTCGTCACGCTGGTATTGCTGACATACAGCCCCAGGGCCCCGATGGCGGTCTCCGCCGGGAAGTCCACCGGCGGCTCCCCCCGGAGGCGGCGGGCCAGCTCCACCCCCGCCAGAAAGCCGGAGGCGGCGCTCTCCACATAGCCCTCCACCCCGGTCATCTGGCCGGCAAAGACCAGCCGGGGGAGGGCCTTTAAGCGGTAGTAGCGGTCCAAGAGCCGGGGGCCGTCCAGGTAGGTGTTCCGGTGCATGACGCCGTAGCGGACGAACTCCGCCTCCCGGAGGGCCGGCACCATGGAGAACACCCGCTTCTGCTCCGGCCAGCGGAGGTGGGTCTGGAAGCCCACCAGGTTGTAGATGGTCCCCTGGGCGTTGTCCCGGCGGAGCTGGACCACGGCGTAGGGCTCCTTTCCCGTCCTGGGGTCCCGGAGGCCACGGGGCTTCAGGGGGCCGTAGCGGAGGGTGTCCAGGCCCCGGCGGGCCATCACCTCCACCGGCATACAGCCCTCAAAGACCCCGCTGTCCTCAAAGCCGTGGACCTCCGCCTCCTGGGCGGAGACCAGCTCGGTCCAGAAGGCGGCGTACTCCGCTTCCGTCAGGGGGCAGTTGATATAGTCGGCGGTGCCCTTGTCGTAGCGGGAGGCGAACCAGGCGGAGCCCATGTCCACGCTGTCGAAAGTGACCAGAGGGGCGGCGGCATCGTAGAAGTGGAGGGTCCGGTCCAAGAAGCCGGCCAGGTGGTCCGCCAGGGCGTCGGAGGTCAGGGGACCGGTGGCCACGATCACGTCCCCCTCCGGCAGGGAGGTCACCTCCCCGGTGTGGATGGCGATCTGGGGATGGGCCCTGAGCTTCTCCGTCACATAGCGGGCGAAGCCCTCCCGGTCCACCGCCAGGGCCCCGCCGGCGGCCACCCGGGTGGCGTCCGCCGCCTCCAGGATGAGACTGCCCAAACGCCGCAGCTCCTCCTTCAATAGGCCCACCGCGTTCTCCAGCTGGTCGGACCGGAGGGAGTTGGAGCAGACCAGCTCGGCGAAGTCGCCGCTCACATGGGCCGGCGTCCGCTTCTCGGGCTTCATCTCCCACAGCGCCACGCTGACGCCCCGCTGGGCCAGCTGCCATGCCGCCTCGCTCCCCGCCAGCCCCGCGCCGATGACTGTCGCGTTCATGTCTCTTCCTCCCCCTGATGCGGCTGGACGATCTCCGGGCAGTCGCTGCGGCCCACCAGATAGTCCAGAGAGACCTGGAAGTAGTCCGCCAGTAGCAGCAGGCCGGCGAAGTTGGGGTATCGTCCACCGTTCTCATAGTACTGATAGGCCCGCAGAGTGAGCCCCAGATAGTCTGCCAGCTCCCTCGCCGTGCAGTCCTGCTCAATTCGCAATTTTTTCAACCGAACAGAAAACAAATTCATAAACAGTCCTTGACTTTTTCATGTTCATTTGCTAAAATGAACATCATGTTCTCAAAAGGATGGTATTCTTATGACGCCCTTACAAGAAAAACTCTACCGGTACTTATGGGAGCGGCCCGGCGTGTGGGGCGACAGCGCCCTGCTGGAGGCGGAGCGCATGGCCGACGGCCTGGAGCGCCGCCTGCGGCAGGAACTGGCTCCGGCCCAGCGGAAGCTCCTGGAGAGCCTGCTGGAGCAGAAGGACATCTGCGCCGATATCCGCGCCGAGGCGGTGTTCTGCGCCGCCCTCACCCTGGGGCGGGAGCTGGCCCAGCTGTAGGGGTCACGTCTTTTTGGCCGCTGTTTTCTTGGCCGCGGCGGTCTTTGGGGCGGCCTTCTTCGTTGTAGTGGCCTTCTTGGCCGCTGCCGTCTTTTTAGCGGAGGCCGTTTTCACAGCGGCCTTTTTGACAGGCGCCTTTTTGGCGGCGGGTTTTTTCTCAGCCTTCTCCGGCGCGCTCTCTCCGGCCTCGCCGCTCTCACCAGCCGGGGCTTCGGCAGCCGGCTTCTTCTGGTAGCCGCCCCGCCGCTCCTCCGGGGTGAAGTTCTCGCACTGCTCGTTGATGCAGAAGGGCTTCCTGGCCCCCCGGCCCGCCTTCTTGAACATGGTCTGGCCGCAGACGGGGCAGTCGTCCTTCACCGGCGTGTCCCAGGTCATGAAGTCGCACTTCATCGCCTCGTTGCGGCTGCCCAGATGCTCACAGCAGTAGTAGGTGTACTGCTTGTTGTTCTTCTTGCTGACGCCGCTGCGCTTCATCAGCCGCCCGCCGCACTTGGGGCACCGTCCCGGCATCTCCACCACCAAGGGCTTGGTGAAGGTACACTCCGGGTACCCCGGACAGGCCAGGAACTGGCCGAACCGGCCAAATTTGATGACCATCTTCCGGCCGCACAGGTCGCAGACCTCGTCGCTCTCCACATCGGGCACCTTCAGATGGACCCCCTCCAGGTCCGCCTCCGCCTGCTTCAGGTCGTTCTCGAACCCGTCATAGAACTGCCGGAGGATGGCGTGCCAGTCGGCCTTGCCGGTCTCCACCTCGTCCAGGCTCTGCTCCATGCTGGCGGTGAAGCCCATGTCCACGATGTTGGAGAACTTGTCGCACATCAGCCCGTTGACCACCTCCCCCAGGGGGGTGCTCTTGAGGTACTTCCCCTCCTTGGCCACATACATCCGGTCCAGGATGGTGCTGACCGTGGGGGCATAGGTGGAGGGCCGGCCGATGCCGTTCTCCTCCATGGCCCGGATGAGGCTGGCGTCGGTGTAGCGGGCGGGGGGCTGGGTGAAGTGCTGGTCCTTGCCGTAGCCCTGGCAGGTGAGGGCCTGGCCCTGGGCCAGGGGGGGCAGGGGGGAGGTCTTTTCTTCCTTCTCCTCGTCCCGGCCCTCCTCGTAGACCGCCGTGTAGCCGGCGAATTTCAGGCTGGCGGCGGTGGCCCGGAACTGGTGGTCCGCCGCGGAGACCTCCAGGGAGACGCTGTCATAGACGGCGTTGGCCATCTGGCAGGCCAGAAAGCGGCTCCAGATCAGCTTGTAGAGCCGGTACTGGTCGTTGGTCAGGTCCCCCTTCACCGACTCCGGCGTCAGCTCCACGATGCTGGGCCGGATGGCCTCATGGGCGTCCTGGGCGTTGGCCTTGGCCTTGTAGCGCCGGGTAGTGGGGGGGTAGTAGTCCTGCCCGTAGCGGCCCAGGATGAACTGCTTGGCGGCGGTCAGGGCCTCCTCGCTGAGGCGCAGGGAGTCGGTCCGCATATAGGTGATCAGGCCGATGGTGCCCTCTCCGGCGATGTCCACCCCCTCGTAGAGCTGCTGGGCGATGGCCATGGTCCGCCGGGGGGTCATGTTCAGCTTCCAGCTGGCCTCCTGCTGGAGGGTGGAGGTGGTGAAGGGGGGCGCGGGGGAGCGATGCTTGTCCTGGCGCTTCAGGGCGGTGACGGTGAAGGGGCTCTGGCCGATGGCGGCGATGACCCCGTCCACCTCCGCCTCCGTGGCCAGGGGACGCTTCTTGCCGTGTTCCCCGTGGTAGCGGGCGGTGAAGGGGACCTTGCCGTCGGTGAGGCGCACGTCCAGGGTCCAATACTCCTCCGGCTGGAAGGACTGGATGGCCTTCTCCCGCTCGCAGACCATCCGGGTGGCCACGGACTGGACCCGCCCGGCGGACAGCCCCTGACGCACCTTCTTCCACAGCAGGGGGGAGAGCTGGTAGCCCACGATCCTATCCAGGATGCGCCGGGCCTGCTGGGCGTCCACCAGGTTCTGGTCGATGTCCCGTGGGGCGGCGATGGAGGCGTTGACCACCGCCTTGGTGATCTCGTTGAAGGTCACCCGCCGGGCCTTCTCGTCGCTGAGGCCCAGAAGCTCCTTCAGGTGCCAGCTGATGGCCTCCCCTTCCCGGTCCGGGTCGGTGGCCAGGTAGACCCGCTCGCTCTCCGTAGCGGAGCGGCGCAGGTCCCGGATGATCTCCTCTTTGCCCTTGATGGGCTTGTAGTCCGGGGCGAAATCGTTCTCCAGATCCACCCCCAGCTTGCTTTTGGGCAGGTCCCGCAGGTGGCCCATGCAGGCTTTCACCTCATAACCGCTGCCCAGGTATTTTCCGATCGTTTTGGCCTTCGCGGGTGACTCCACGATGACCAGGCTCTTGCTCGCCATATTGCCCTCCGTGCGCCTACAGGCGTGAGTTTGATGATCTTAAAGAATAGATCTTTTCTGTCCCCCTCCCCCGGAGGGGGAGGGGGACACATATTTTGTGGATCTCCTCCGTGCGCCCACAGGCGCGCGTTTGGTGATCTTAAAATAAATTTCTTTATAGCGATCTGCGCTACCGGATGGCCCGGTAGTACATCCCTTCCTTTGTGATGAAGCCATCGACCTGTAGGACCGTCAGGGCCGAGGAGGCCCGCCGGGCGGGGATCTGCGCGCCCTCGATGATCTCATCGGCGGATAGGCTCCGGCCCGCCAGCAGCTCCATGACCAGGATCTGGTCGTCCGTCAGCCCCAAGGAGGGGTCCCGGTAGCCCTTCTCCGGGTGCTTGGCTTCCCGGGGCGGGGGCGGCGTCTGGGCCGCCTTGGCGATGGTATCCAGGAGCTCCGGCGGCAGCTCGGTGCTCATAGGGTCGATGACCGGCTGGCCGGCCTTGGGGTCCCTGGAGGACCGGGCGGGCCTGGCCGGGCCTGCGGCTGCCTTGGCGTCCCTCCGGCCGCTCCTGGGGGCCTTGACGGCCCCGGCCTCCTTGAGGGGAGGGGCGGTCCCGTCCGCCGCGTCCGTGCCGTCCTTGGCCGGCCTTTGGGGGGCCGGGGACGTTTTCCAGGTGGACGGGCCGTTCATGATCAGGTCCGGCGGCAGGGGCGGCGGGGCGTCCCGCAGGGCGAAGCGGTCCCGGTAGAACCGGAGGAGGTCCTCGCCGGCGGTCACCAGGCCCGCCCCGTTCAGCAGGAGCTGGTGGCAGCCCTGGCTGTTGGGCGCGTCGATGGGGCCGGGGACGGCGTAGGCCTCCCGGCCCTGCTCCAGGGCCAGACGGGCGGTGATCAGAGCGCCGGACTTCATGGGGGCCTCCACCACCAGCACCGCGCTGCACAGCCCACTGATGATCCGGTTGCGCAGGGGGAAGTGGCCCGCCATGGGCGCGGTCCCCGGCGGGTACTCCGAGAGGATGACGCCGGAGGCGGCGATGTCCCGGTAGAGATCCGCGTTCTCCTTGGGATAGATCTTGTCGTGTCCGCCGCCGATCACCGCGGCGGTGAGCCCCCCGGCCCGGAGAGCGCCGGTGTGGGCGCAGGCGTCGATGCCGGCGGCCAGGCCGGAGAGGACGGCGGCCCCGGAGCCGGCCAGCTCGAAGGCGATCTTCTCCGCGGCGGAGCGGCCGTAGGGGGTGCAGTCCCTGGTGCCCACCACGGCCACGGCCAGCAGGTCGTCGAACCGGGGGACCATGCCCTGGGTGTAGAGCAGCAGGGGCGGGCGGTAGATGCTGCGGAGCCGGTCGGGGTAGAGGGCGTCCTGGATGGTCAGGATCCGCAGCCCCAGCCGGTCGCAGGCCCCTAGGATCTCATCGGCCCGCTGGAGGGACTTGTCCAGATAGGAGGCCAGCACCTCCTGGGGCATATCTGGGACCTGGCGGTAGGCGTCCTCCCCGGCGAAGTAGACCGCCTCCGGCGATCCCAGCGCCTTCAGCAGCTTCAGCCGCGCCGCCTCCCCCTTCCGGGAGACCAGCCAGATCCAATAGCGCAGGTTACTCATTATCCCTGCTCCTTTCCAAAAGCTCTCGGCCGCTGCTCCCATAGGAGGACAGCCGCCGCTATAGCCGCGTTCAGCGACTCGCACCGCTGGCGCATGGGGATGCGGACGGTGCCATCGCACAGGGCCAGCACCGCCCCGCTCAGCCCCCGCCCCTCGCTGCCCACCGCCGTCATGGCGGGCCGGGGCATGGTCTCCACCTCATAGCTGTGTTCCCCCAGGGCCGCCCCGATCAGGGGCAGCGCAGAGCGGCGGAGGATGGCGCCCAGTTGCTCCAGAGAGACGGACCAGGCCCCCAGGCGGAACACCGCCCCCATGGAGGCCCGGACGGCCTTGGGGCCGAAGGGGTCCGCGCAGCCGGGGAGCAGCAGCAGCCCCGGCGCGCCAAAGGCGTCGGCGGTCCGCAGGATGGTCCCCACGTTCCCCGGGTCCTGCACACCGTCCAGCACCATGCCCCCGGTCCATACCTCCGGCAGGGGCCGGGCGGGATACTTGACGGAGAAGAGGATGTCCTGGGGGGTCTCCAGGGGGCTGACGGACCGCAGCACGTCCCAGGGGACGGAGGCGGCGCGGACCGTGGGCGGCAGGGGAGGGGGGACGGTGCCTTCGGCGCAGAGGAGCGCCTCGATCTCCGCGCCCCACCCCAGGGCCTCCTCCAGGAGCTTGCCGCCGTCGCAGAGGAACGTCCCCCGCTCCCGGCGGTAGGCCCCGGAGGTCCCCAGCTTGCGCAGGTGGACCAGGAGCCGGTTGCTCCGGCTGGTGATATGTTCCATATGCCCTCTTTCCCGCTGTCCTACAGCGTATCGCTCCGGCCCATAAGATAGTCCAACGGGACCTGGAAAAAGTCCGCCAGCGCCACCAATCTCGTGATATTGGGCTCTGTCTCGCCCAGCTCATAGGCCTGATAGGTGCGGACGGAGATATTGATGGCTTCCGCTACCTCCCGCTGGTAGATGCGCCTGCCGGTCCGCAGCTCTTTCAGCCTGACCGCAAATTTTTCCATAGTACCCCCTTGACATACGGTTTCTCTCGTGTTAATATGCGAATAATAGTTCAAACAGAAAGGATGATCGCAAATGACCCCTGTGCAGATCGCGCTCTTCGACTATTTGAAGTGCCGCCGTATCCCCTGCCTTTTGGAGGAGACGGGCTACGCCTCCGCCATGGACTGCGCCCAGCGGCTGTCGGACAGGCTCTGCCAGCGTCTGGAGGAGCCGGAGCGGCGGGATGTCCAGAAGCTCTTGGGGCTGTACATGGAGGCATGGGCGGAGGACCGGGAGGCGGTCTTTCAGGCGGCGCTGTCCCTGGGACTGGAGATGGGGCGGATGTAGGTCTTGCCAGTCGTGCTAAATCGTAGCACATAAATCCCGTCCTGTCAAATAGAAGGATTCGGCGCTCCGGGAAAAAGTTCTCGGAGCGCCGTTTTATGATAGGAGCCAGGCCCGGTCACAGCCGGTCCGCCAGCTGGGCGATGGCCACCGCCGCCGCGCCCCGGGTGAGGGCGGACACGTCCTCGCCCTCCGTCAGCGCCTGGGCGACCACGTCCTCCATCACCTCCGCCGCCCAAGGACCGGCGGCCTCGATGCCGATCTGCTCCGCCGCCGCGGCCAGGATGCTTTCCGCGTCCTCCGGGGTCAGCGGCTCGGTGGGCCGGCAGGCCTCCTCATCCGGCAGCAGGCCGCTGGCCCAGGCCGCGGTGACGGCGGGGTAGTACCAGTCCTCCTCCGCCAGGTCGGCATAGGGCGGGTCCGCCTCGGTGGGGGTCTCCAGATAGAGGGCTCGGGTGAGGATCGTCAAAAAGCTCCCCCGGTCGATGGTCCAGCCCCCGTTGAACTCGCCGCTGGCGGTGCCCCGGATGGCCCCCCGGCCCGTCAGCTGCTCCACCGCGTCCTCATACCAGGTGCCGGCGGTGTCCAGGTAGCTGGCGTAGGCCTTGGGGGGCTGGCGCAGGGTGGTGAGGCCCAGGCTCTCGAAGGCGAAGCGGTAGTAGTCCGTCCGCAGGATGGAGGCCGACACGGACAGGGAGTTCCGGGCGGCCTGGACCAGCTGGTCCGGGTAGTCCGCCGGATAGTCTGCCGGGTCCGCCTTCCAGGAGATCTTCCCGGCGGCGGCGTCGTAGTCCAGGGCCTCCGTCCGAAAGCTGCCGTCCAGGAGCAGGGCCATATGGGTGCTGTCGGAGAAGATGTCCCGCCCCGTCAGCAGGCGGGAGTCGTAGGGCAGGGCGAAGAGGTCCAGGAGGGTGGGCAGCACGTCCTGGCCGCAGCAGTAGTCCTCCACGATGATGGGCTCCTCCATGCCCCCCTTCCAGCAGATGAGGCTGTTCTTGTACCGCCAGAAGGGCTCGCGCACCGCCTCGCCCGCCAGCTCCTGGTAGCACTCGTCCGGCAGGCCGTAGGGGTAGTGGTCCGTGGTCAGGACGATCACGGTCCGCTCCGCGATGCCCGCCTCCTCCAGCCGGCCCACCAGGTAGGTCATGGCGTCCTCCAGCTCCAGCTGGCAGGCGTAATAGGCCCGGAGGGGCTCGGAGCAGTCTAAATCCGCCACCCGGTCCTGGTTCTTGATGGCCATGGCGTTGGTGGTGAAGTCGTACTCGGCGTGGCCGGAGTAGGTCATATAGTGGACCACGAAGGGCTCGCTGTGGATGTAGTCGTCCACGCTGGCCTCCATCATCTCCAGGTCGGAGGAGGGGGCCTGCCGCTCCATCTCCAGGCCGAAGCCGATGGCCCGGAAGTCGTAGCCCATGTTGGTATGGGTGCTGACGCGGTTATAGAAGGTGCCGATGTTGTTGTGGTACGCCAGGGGCGTCAGCCCTGCCTCCCGGAACCGGTTGCCCAGACAGAAGGGCATATAGTTGTCCATGGAGGTGGCGAAGCTGAGGCGGCTGGTGTCGGGCATCAGGCCCATGCACAGGCTGTACTCCCCGTTGGTGGTCAGGCTGGGGAAGCTGTTGTAGAAGTTCTGAAAGACGATGCCCTCCCGGCTCAGCCGGTAGAGGGTGGGGGTCCGCTCCGGGTCGATGAGGTAGGGGGAGAAGGCCTCGGCGCAGATCTCGATGAGGTTGCACCCCTCGAAGAGACCGGTGTACTCGTGCTGCCCCGTGCCGGTCAGGCCGGCGAAATACTGGTCCAGGGCGTGGATGTAGGGGTCGTCGGTCATGGCGTCCAGGGCCTCGAAGTCCAGCTCCGGCAGGATATTCCTGACCACTGTCTCGCCGTCCTCGCCGCCGCCGGTCAGGTCCGTCCCCCCGGCGGAGAGCTGGACGCCCCCCTGGCCCAGCCGCCTTAGCTCCAGCCCGGTGGCGGTGAGGATGCCGAAATACTCCGCCTGCCGGTCCACGGTGGCATTGGGGTCTAAGTAGACGGTCCGCACGCCGGGGAGGCAGGCCAGCAGCAGCGACAGGGCCAGCAGCGCCCCGCCGCCGGCGGCCAGGGCCCCCTGGAGCCGCCAGCTCCGCCGGCCCCGGCCAATGAGGCCCTTCCAGTGGAGCGCCGCCAGGGCGGCATAGGGCAGCAGCATCACCAGGATCTGGCCCAGGCTGCGGCCGATGCCCCCCAGGACCATGGGGAGGAAGCCCCCCACGGCCTGTCCCCCCATGGACACATAGACCAGGGAGAGCATGACGCCAAAGACCCGGTAGTAGACCAGGTGGACGCCGTAGCCTAGGAGCAGCGCCGTCACCAGCAGGAACTGGACGAGGATATTGCCCCGCCGGAGCAGGCTGGACAGCACCGTCAGCACCGCTGCCGCCGCCAGGGAGAAAGCGACGGACAGTAGGAAACGCCAGCTGAGGCCGCCATAGATGGTCACATGGAGCGTCAGCTCCCAGAGCAGCATAGACGCCGCCCAGAACCCGTATAGGATGCCCATTTCCCGGATGGGCCCCGGTCCCAGCACCTGGCGCAGCGCCTCCTTGAGCCGCGCTGTGGAAAAAGACTTCATCGTTCGATCACTCCCTATTATATTGTAGTGTATTTTATGGTAGCTTATTGCAGGAAATCCTTCAGCTTCTTGCTGCGGCTGGGGTGGCGGAGCTTGCGGAGGGCCTTGGCCTCGATCTGCCGGATGCGCTCACGGGTCACGTTGAACTCCTTGCCCACCTCTTCCAGGGTCCTGGCCCGGCCGTCCTCGATGCCGAAGCGCAGCTTCAGCACCTTCTCCTCCCGGGGCGTCAGGGTCCCCAGGACCTCCACCAGCTGCTCCTTCAGCAACGTGAAGCTGGCGGCCTCGCTGGGCTCGCTGGCCCCCTCGTCGGGGATGAAGTCGCCTAGGTGGCTGTCCTCCTCCTCGCCGATGGGGGTCTCCAAACTCACCGGCTCCTGGGCGATCTTCAGGATCTCCCGGACCTTCTCCGCCGGCATCCCCATGTCCTCGGCGATCTCCTCGGGGCTGGGGTCGTGGCCCAGCTCCTGGAGGAGCTGCCGGGAGACCCGGATGACCTTGTTGATGGTCTCCACCATATGGACCGGGATGCGGATGGTCCGGGCCTGGTCGGCGATGGCCCGGGTGATGGCCTGCCGGATCCACCAGGTGGCGTAGGTGGAGAACTTATAGCCCTTGGTGTAGTCGAACTTCTCCACCGCCTTGATGAGCCCCAGGTTGCCCTCCTGGATCAGGTCCAAAAACAGCATCCCCCGGCCCACATACCGCTTGGCGATGGACACCACCAGCCGCAGGTTGGCCTCGGCCAGCTTCTGCTTGGCCTGCTCGCCGGCCTTGGCGTTCTTCTGGAGGGCGTGGAGGAAGGGCTGGAGGGTGTCCACCTCTTCCGCGGAGATCCCCAAGGCCTCTGCCAGCTCGCCGGTCCCCGGCTCCCGGCCCAGCTCCCGGCGCAGCTTCCGCTCCGCCGCCAGCAGCCGGGCGCCCGGGTCCTCCTTGTCCCGCCGCATCTCCGCCAGCTGGGCGGAGGCCTTGTTGCCCAGGCTCATGGCCTGGGCCAGGTCCACCTCCTCCTCCGGCGTCAGCAGGGGCACCTTGCCGATCTCCTTCAGGTACATCCGCACCGGGTCGTCAGTGGAGAAGTTGTCCACCAGGGCATTGGGGTCGACCAGGTCCTCCTCCTCGATGTTGGCGATCTCCTCGATGGGCGGCTCCAGGTCGTCGGGCAGGGCGGCCAGGGGGTCGTCCTCCTGGGCCTGGGCGATGCCCAGGGACTCCAGGGAGTCGTAGACCTGGTCGATCTGGGCCGGCGTCAGGTCCAGCTCGTCCAGCATCTCCATCAGCTCCCGGGACTCCACCTTTCCGTTCCGCTTGCCCCGGGCGAACAGGTCCATCAGCCTCTCATGGGCCGTGAGCAGCGCCGCGGCGGGCAGGCCCGTCAACAGCTTGTCCTCCAGCCGGAGATATTTCTTCTCGCCCTCGCCCCGGCCATCCCGGCGGGTCAGACGGTGGGGGACCAGCTCCACCTCCGGCAGCTCCTCCAGGGGGGGCGCCGCCGCCACCAGCTCGTTCACGTCCACGCTATCCAAATTCTCTAAATTCCCAAGATCCTTAGACACGTTGCTTTCCTCCGTAACCCTTTTTATTTTTGAATATATCTTTTGCAGCCAGCAGGGGGTCCCCCTGCCGGATCTGATACGCCGCCCGGATGGTCCCTATGTAGACCTCCATCGCCTGGGGAGCGTTGGCCAGGGTCACCGGCCTCTGCAAGATCCGGGCCAGGTGCTCGCTGACCGCCGGCTCGCTGACCGCCGTCAGGGCCGCCGGGGAGACGGTCCTGCCCTCCTGCCGCCACTGGAGCATCTGCCGGTAGAGCCCCGCCAGCATGGGGGAGGAGAACTCCTCCAGCGCAAGGTCGCAGGCGGCGAAGAGGCCCTCGTCCAGCAGCAGCAGCTGGAGGACGCCCTCCTCCGCCTGGGCGGACCGGGGGTCGTCATAGCGGAAGGCGCGCTCTTTGGGCTGCCGGGCCGCCGCCGGCTGCAGGCTCTCCCGGACCTCCTGCCGCCGCTCCCGGCTCTGCCGCCGGCCCGCCGCCCGGCGGACCTCCAGCAGCAGCGCCTCCCGGGAGATGCCGCTCAGCTCCGCCGCCCGGCCGGCGTAGATCTCCCGCTCCACGGCGTTGCTGAGCCCCGCCAGCAGGGCGCTGGCGGCCTGGGCGAAGGAGACCTTTTGCTGGTCGTCGGTCAAGTCGTACCGGGCGGCCAGGGTGGTGAGCTGGTAATCCAAGTGCCCGCCGCTGCCGTCTAAGAGGGCAGAGAAGGCCGGAGGGCCGCAGGTCTTGATATAGTCGTCCACGTCCTGCTTCACCGGCGCGCCGTCCACGAGCTTATTGGGGATCTGGAGGACCCGAACGGTGAACTCGGAGTTTTGCAGCAGCTCGATGGCCTTCTCCGTGGCGGCCTTGCCGGCGCCGTCGTTGTCGTAGCAGAGGACGAGCTCCTTGGTGTAGCGGCCCAGGAGGCGGATCTGCTCCGTGGTCAGAGCGGTGCCCATAGAAGCCACGGCGTTGTCGAAGCCGGCCTGGTGGAGGGTGATCACGTCGATGTTGCCCTCGCAGAGGATGAAGTTGGGCCGCTTGGTCTTTTTCGCCAGGTTGATGCCGTAGAGGTTGCGGCGCTTGGCGTAGACGGGGGTCTCAGGGGAGTTCATATACTTGGGCTCCGACTTGTCCAGCACCCGGCCGCCAAAGGCCACCACGTTCCCGGACACATCGATCACCGGGAACATGAGCCGCCCCCGGAACTTGTCATAGAGCCGCCCCTGCTTGCTCTGGACCACCAGGCCGCTGGCCAAGAGCTCCGCCTTGCTGAACCCCTGGCCGGTCATGGCGGTGGTGAGGGCGTCCCAGCTGTCCAGGCTGGCCCCCAGGCCGAAGTTCACGGCGGTCCGGCGGCTGATGCGCCGCTGCTGGAGGTAGGACAAAAAGGGGGCGCCCTGGGGCGTTTTCAGGTTGTCGTGGAAGTACCGGGCCGCAGTCCGGTTCAGCTCCAGGAGCCGCCGCCGGCGGCGTCCCTCCTCCTGGTCCACCTCCTCCGGCACCGGCACGCCCGCCCGCTTGGCCAGGAAGCGGACGGCCTCCGGGTAGCTCAGTCCCTCCAGCTCCATGATGAAGTTCACCACGCCGCCGCCCTTCTTGCAGCCGAAGCAGTAGTAGAGCTGCTTGTCCGGGGAGACCGAGAAGGACCCGGTCCGCTCGTTATGGAAGGGGCAGAGGCCGAAGTAGCTGCCCCCCTTTTTGGTCAGATGGACATAGCCGGAGACCACGTCAAAGATATCGCTCCTGGCCAGGACCTCGTCCAGGAACGCCTGCGGGAATGCCATAAGCCGCCTCCTCTCCGTCACAGCATAGACCAACTGATACTAATATACACCGCAAAATCGAAAAACCCTCTTTTTTCAAAAAAGTTTTTCAAAAAAATCTTGCCGGGGGCCGGGAAAGGCTCTATACTGGACAGGATACGGGGCCGGACAGGGCCCGGAGAGGGGGGAAACGGGATGGATACGACGGTCTACAGCCTCCGCTGGACCGGGGAGCTGGCGGACCGGGAGGCCCTGCTGGCGCTGCTGCCGGCGGCGCGGCGGGAGCGCCTGCCGGAGGACCGGCCGGAGCGGTGGGACCAGCCCCTTTTGGCCTGGGGGCTCTTGGCCTGGGCGGCGGCGGTGCGGTGGGGGATGGTCCCCCTGCCGGCGGTGGCGGTCCAGGGGCGGCCCCGGTTCTTGGACTGGCCGGACCGGCAGTTCAATCTGAGCCACACGGCGGGGGCCGTGGCCTGCGTCCTGGGGGAGGGCCCGGTGGGGGTGGACATCGAGGGCCCCCGGCCCCTGTCGCCCCGGCTCCTAAAGCTCCTGGGGACGGCGGACGGGGAGGAGGCCCTGGCCCGCTGGGTCTGCCGGGAGGCCGCGGCCAAGCGGCTGGGGGGCCCCGGCTCTCTCCGGGTCCCCGCGGCGGGGGAGGGGGACTGCCGCCTCTTCCGGCTGGAGGGGGGCTACTGGCTGGCGGTGTCGGCGGAGGGCCCGGTCCGCCATGAGACCGTGGCCCTGGATGCCCTGCTGGCCTTTGCCGAAAGGCGGGCGGCAGAACGTTTGCGATAAGACAACAGAAAGGAACGTTGATATGAAGGAACTGATTTTAAAAACGCCCCTGTCCATGGAGGAGATCAAGGAAAATTTCAGAAATTTTGACCTGGACGCTGCCCTTCAGGAGGCATTGGATGCGATCGATGCCTATCATCGCGGCGAGGAGGTCCCCGGTCTGGTGGTCCACGAACGGTCCCTGCCAGACCCCGCTCCCAATGCCGAGACGGCCTAAAGACACAGAACAGCCGGACCTCAGAGGATGAGGTCCGGCTGCTGCTTGTTTACCGGGGGTCAGGAGGGGTAGGCGTACTCCCCGTTTTGCTCGTTGATGCCGTAGAAGTCGGCGAAGCTGAGGCGGAACAGCCGGTCCAGCTTGCCGGTCAGATCCACGCCGTTCTTGATCAGATAGAGGTAGAGGCCGTGGTTGGAGATGTCCCCCAGGGACAGGTAGCCGGTGAGCCGCCCGTCCTTCACGATGGCCTTCTTGTACTCCGTGGGGGTCTTGTGGACCAGGATGTCCGCCCCCTCGGTCAGGTCCAGGCGGCCCACGCTGAGCATGGTGACGCCGAAGAAGTTGCTGGTGTTCTTGAAGGGGTAGGGCTTCTCATAGACCGTGTCGATGCCGGCCATGTTCTCCGCTGCCGCCTTGCCCTGGGCCATGGCATCGGGCCAGACGCCGCTGAGGCCGGTGCAGTCCCCGGCGGCGAACACGTCCGGGGCGCTGGTCCGCAGGTGGTCGTCCACGGTGATGGCCCGCTCGGCGGCGATGCCGCTCGACAGGGCCAGCTGGATCCGGGGCCGGACGCCGGCGGCCATGATGATGAAGTCGCAGGGGACGTGTTCCCCGGTGGAGAGGATGACCTCGGTGATGTTGCCCTCGCTGTCCACCACCGCGTCCGCGGCCCCGATGCCCAGGAGGAACCGGCAGCCCTGGTCCTCAAAGACCTTCTGGTAGACGGAGGCGGCATAGTCGTCGGTCTGGAGGGGCATCACCCGGGGGGCCATCTCGGCGATGGTCACCTCCGCGCCCCGGTGGCAGAGGGCGGAGGCGGCGTCCAGCCCCACCAGGCCGGAGCCCACGATGAACACCCGCTTGCCCTTGGCGAAGGCGGCGTCTATCTGCAAAGCATCGCTCAGGTCCCGGAAGCCGAACACGTTGGGGGCCTCCCGGAAGTGGGGGATAGGGGGGATGAAGAAGCCGGAGCCGGTGGCGATCAGCAGCTTGTCGTAGGGGGTATTGTAGTTGTCGCCGTAATAGACCAGCTTGGCGGCGGTGTCGATCCTGGTGACGCTCTGGCAGGGGATATGGTAGATATCGTTCTTCTCGAAAAACCCCTCCTCCACGAAGTTCAGCCCCTGGATGGTCCGCTCGTGGCCCAAGAACTTGTGGAGCATACACCTGGAGTGGACGTGTTCGTCGATGGAGAGCACCGTGATGATATCCTCCGGCCGGAAGTCCCGGAGGGTCCGGGCGGCGGTGATGCCGGCGGCGCCGGCGCCGATGATGACAAAGCGCTCCATGGTCACACCTCCCTCACTTCGATCGCTTTTTTCGGGCAGGCCCGGACGCAGGCCGGGCCCTCCGCCAGGTGGGCGCAGAAGTCGCACTTGACCATCCGCTTTTTGTCCGGGGAGACGGCGGGGACGCCGTAGCGGCAGTTCATCACGCACATGAAGCAGGCGGCGCACTTCTCTTCGTCATAGGTCACCAGGCCGGTCTCCAGGTCCTTCTGGAGCGCCCCGGACATACAGGCCCCGGCGCAGTCGGGCACATCGCAGTGGCGGCAGAAGATGGGCCGGTAGCCCCCCTTCCCGTCGGTGACGATCCGGTTCCGGGACTGGGTGGCGCTGTCCGTCAGGTCCAGGCCGTAGACCGCCTGGCGCAGCTCGGCCAGGGAGCCCTGCCGGGGGGTCATATCCTGGTGGGAGGCCATGCAGGCGATGGTGCAGTTCTTGCACCCGTCGCACTTGGCCGGGTCGATAAAGATCCGTTTCATCTGTCCGTGCCTCCCTTCTCAAATGTGCAGGGCTTGGCGCTTCTCCTCGATGATGGCGGCCAGGGTATTGGCGGCGCTCTTGCCGTCGCCGTCCACGATGACCCGCCCGCCGGTGAGGCCCACCATGTCCTCGGTCAGCACCCGGGTCACCAGCTTGCTGCCGGTGATGAAGGGGGGCACCCCCAGGTGCAGGGGCAGCCCCAGGGCCAGGGCGAAGGCCCCGTCGGCCAGGGCCTGCTCCTCCAGCCACTGGGCGGCGGAGAGGACCAGGGGCAGCTGGGGCAGGTCCACGCCCAGTTCCCCGGCGATCTCGGTGGCCACGATCTCCAGCCGGCCGATGGCCAGGCAGGGACCGAAGTTCAGCACCGGCGGGATGCCCAGCTCCTTGCAGACGGCTTTCAAGTTGGGCCCCGCCAGCTCGGCGGCCTCGGGGGTCATGAGGCCGATGTTCTCCAGGCCGCCGGAGGAGCAGCCGGCGGTGAGGACCAGGATATCCTTGGCGATCAGCTCCTTCGCCAGCTCGGCGGTGAGGGTGTCGTGACCGTAGGCCACGCTGGAGCAGCCCACCACCCCGGCCAGGCCCCGGATCTTGCCGGAGACGATCAGGTCGATGAGGGGCTTCCAGCTGCCGCCCAGGAAGTCCTTCAGGCTCCCCTCGCTGACGCCGGTGAGGGTGTCCTTGTTGCCGTGGTCTGTGAACAAATTCATGGGCACAGTGCCCCGGCGGTCCTTGTAGGCGGCGATGATCTCGTCGATGATCCGGTCCCCGTCGGCCTGGCGGGTCTCGTAGTTGAAGGGGATGTACTCGGCGTTGGCCTTCTTGGCCACTACGTCCAGGCAGATCTGGCGGATCTTCAGCTCATCGCAGACAGCCTCGATGCCGGGGAGGGTGCAGTTGAACTCGCTGAGGACCGCGTCGATGGCCCCGCAGGCCAGGACGGCCTCGGAGATGTAGTTGTTGCCGGCGTGGCCATCGAAGATCTCGGTGTAGTGGGCCCCCCGGAGCTGGAGGTCCTGGCCCACGCAGGTGCAGCCCACCAGCTTGAAGCCCTTGGCCCCGGCGGCCTGGGCTTTGGCGACCACGTCATCGTCCAGGAGCCGGTCCTGGATGTAGGTGAAGAGGGAGTGCTGGTGGCCGGTGATCAGGATGTTGATGTAGTCCGGGTCGATGACGTTCATGCCCACGGGGGCGGAGCGGATCACCGGGTCCCCCAGGACCACGTCATTGAGGAGGTTGGTCAGCTGGAGGCCGTAGAGGCCCGTGGAGATGCCCAGGCGCAGGCAGCTCACCAGCATCTCCACCGGGTCGGAGCTGAGGTTGGTGGAGGTCTTGACCACGTTGTTGAAGACCTCCCCCTTGGCGCCGCCGGGCATGATGCCCAGCTCCTTCCAGCGCTCCACCCGGGGGGCGTAGGCTAATTTTTCCACTAGCTCCATGGGCTCATACTCCGGGCGGTACAGGTCCGCCAGAACGGCATCGGCCACCTTGACGCACAGGTCGTACTTGTCCTCCCCGGTGACGCCGAAGAGGTCCGCCAGGTGGCGGAGGGCCTTCTCGCTGCGGATCTTGTCCCTGTGGAGGCCGGTGTTCTTCAGCTGCCGGGCGGTGTTCTCCACGATATGGATATAGCACCCGGAGCCGGCGGCCACGGCCCGGAGGAAGTTCCGGGCCACGATGGTGTCG
The DNA here is from genome assembly GCA_947173485.1 of uncultured Clostridia bacterium. Taxonomy (GTDB): domain Bacteria; phylum Bacillota; class Clostridia; order Oscillospirales; family Oscillospiraceae; genus CAMWFH01. The sequence continues at coordinate 20,163 of CAMWFH010000007.1, forward strand.
GCGCTGGCCCCGCAGATGCCCCGGGGGGCGTCGGGGGTGATGCGGCAGGGCCCATTGGCGCAGAGGCGGCAGCAGACCCCTTGGAGGCCGAAGCCGCACTTGGTCTCCTGGGTGGCCACCCGGTGGTGGGCCGTCTCCATCGGCAGGGCGCGGATGTAGGCCTCCATGGGCTTGTCCGCGCTGGGACAGGTGCTGCGGCTGAGGCACCCGGTACAGGTGTTCATAGTTCGTTTCCTCCTGTCTGAAATGTTTCGGCGGTGGTCCCATCATACCATAGCCGGGAGCGCTTTGCAAGAGCGGGAGCGGCGCTGCTGTGCCGCCCGGCGGCCAGGGCCGGGATATACGGGGAAAGGCTATATTTATTAACAGAAATATGTATTTTACAAATAGGTCCTGAGCGAATATAATAAGAATGACCAAAAAAAGCGGACTGTCTTGGTGGTTTTTATGGGGAATGACAGTGGACAACGAGGAAGAAAGGGGACACAGCATGAGAGCCTATATCCTAGACGAGATGATCCACCCGGAGGTGGCGGCGCTGCTGCCCAAGGTCCAGCTGGCGGTGGTGCCGGTGGGCTCCTGCGAGCAGCACGGGCCCAACACCACCTATAATACCGACACCGCCCGGGCCTACGCCTTCTGCAAGCTGCTGGGGGAACACTACGGCGAGAAGCTTTTGATCTGTCCTCCGGTCACATACGGCATCTCCATCCACCACATGGCCTTTGCCGGCACCGTCACCCTCCGGCCGGAGACCTATATCGAGCTGCTGAAGGACATCGCCATCGCCCTCCACAAGCACGGCATCCCCCGCATCCTCTTCGTGAACGGCCACGGGGGCAACGCCAGCTCCCTGAACGTGGCGGTCCACGCCTTGAAGTACGCCCACGGCATCGACGCCTACTATACCGGCATGGGCTTCGGCGTCTTTGACGACGCCGTCACCCCGGAGATGGGCTGGTCGGAGAAGCGGGGCCACGCCAGCGAGAGCGAGACCTCCCAGTGCATGGTCCTCTGCCCGGAGGTGGTCCGGGAGGAGCTGCACAAGGGGGAGGTGGTGGAGGACTTCATCATCCGAGGCAAGAACGCCCCCTTCCGCTACGGCGGGATGGCCTTCCAGTGGGAGCGGGACGCCTCCGCCAACGGGGCCCTGGGGGACGCCCGCCTGGCCAACCCGGAGGACGGCCGGCGGCTCAACGACCTGGCCCTGGAGCGGGTGGAGCGGACCATCGACTATATCCTGTCCCACTTCTGAACCGCCCTCAGCCCGGCAGGCCGTTGTAGATGGGCTGGAGCAGGTAGCTCTCCTCCGCGTACTCCAGGATGTTGCGCAGCAGCCGCTGGACGATCTCGGTCCTGTTCTTCAGCTGGGACCGCTGGAACACCAGATAGCAGGTGTGCCTGGGGGCGTCAGCGGACAGGCGGCGGATGGTCAGAGCGCCGGGCTCCCGGTCCCGGATGGCGATGGCGATGGAGGCCGGGCAGACGGCCCAGTTCTCCGGCCGGGTCAGGTAGCTGTGGGTGATGTGATTGTTGTCCACCTGGAGGTAGACCGGGGTGTAGGGGTCCCAGTGGGCGTCATGCCAGCGCCGGGTCTCCCCGGTCCAGGAGGTGACGCTCACCTCGTAGTGGGGGTCCAGCTCGGTGGGGGAGATCTTCCTGTCCGGCAGGCAGGTGTCCGCCGGGCAGAGGATCACATACTCCGTACTGAACACAGGGGTGGCCACCGTGGCGTCGCTGACGATCAGCCGGGCGGCCAGGCCCGCGTCGGCACCCCGGTCCGCCACCATGGTATAGACCTGGGGGGAGCCCACCGTCCGCAGCCGGATCTCCGGCGGGACCGGGCAGTCCATCAGCCTGTGGATGATCTGGGGCAGCACATACTCCTGGTAGCTCCCCGGGGCGGCGATGGTGAGAGAGGCCCGGACCGCCTCCTGGCAGAACTGGGTGGTCTGCCGGTCCAGCTCCAGCCACCGCTCGGCGATGGGGATGAAGTCCTGGCCCTTCTGGGTCAGCTCGATGGCCCGGTGGCCCTTCCGCCGCAGCACCAGCTGCACCCCCAGCTCCTCCTCCAGCTGGCTGAGCCGGGAACTGATGGTGGGCTGGGAGGTGTACATGGCCTGGGCGGCGCTGGAGATGTTCTGGTAGCGCACGATATACAGGAACGTTCGGATATTGAGCAAGTTCATCGGACGGGCCCTCCCTGCGATCAGCTGCCCCTATCATACCACAAGCGGAGGGAAAAGGGAACCTATTTCGATCTCTTGCCGCGCCTGCGCGGATGGGGATAAATATGTGAGCAGAGGATCAGAGATAAGAAAAGGAGACGATCACCATGAAGCGAATGAAAAGAAGTCTGTCATTCCTGCTGGCTATGCTGATGCTTTTGTCCCTGGCGGCCTGCGGCGGCAAGAAGGACCCCGCCCCGCCGGATGATAACGGGACCAGCCAGCCCGGCCCCCAGGACCCCCTCCAGAGCACCGTGGTCCAGGGGACCGAGGCCGACAGCTACCGGAAGCACATCGACATCGCCCTCACCCAGCAGATCACCACCTTAGATCCGGGCCTCGTGTCCAATGTGCAGCACTACTACCTGTTCAACATGGTCTACAACACCCTGCTCTTCTATGACAACTCCACCAAGGAGCTGAGCGGGGAGCTGGCGGAGACCTTCGCCTGGGCCGATGACACCTACACCAAGATCCACATCACCCTCCGGCCGGACGTGGTGTTCCACAGCGGCGCCCCCCTCACCGCCGAGGACGTGGCCTTCTCCCTGGACCGCACCACCTCCACCCTGGTCACCAACACCTATGACCATGCGGACGTGATCGACGAGCATACCCTGGACATCGTCCTGAGCCAGCCCAACGTGGACTTCATGTACGTCCTGAGCCACAACTCCTCCGCCATCGTCAGCAAGGCCTCGGTGGAGGCCGACCCGGACCTGGGCGGCGCCGTGGGCACCGGTCCCTGGGTCATCGATATGAAGAACTATGTGGCCGGCGACAGCGTGGCCCTGGTCCGCAACGACGCCTACTGGGGCGAGAAGCCCAAGACCGAGAGCATCACCCTGCGCCTGATCTCCAACGCATCCTCCCGCCTCATCGCCCTCCAGAACAAGGAGGTCTCCCTGATGACCAGCGTCAACCCCACGGAGGTCAGCTCCGCCAAGAGCAGCCCGGACATCACCGTCCACGACTATGCCACCGCCCAGATGTACTACTTCGCCTTCAACAACACCAGCGGCCCCGCTGCTGACGATCTGAAGCTCCGGCAGGCCGTGGCCTACGCCATCGACCGGGAGGAGCTGTACCTGGCCACCGGCGACACCGGCGCCTCTCCCGCCACCTCCTTCTGGGGCTGGCATATGCAGTACTACTTCGACGACTTTGACCTGGACCTGGGCTACGACCCCGAGAAGGCCAAGGAGCTGGTGGACCAGCTGGACAACAAGACCCTCCATCTGATGGTCAACACCGGCTCCTCCGACTACCGCATCATGTCCCAGGTCATCCAGGAGCAGTGCCGGCGGGTAGGGCTGGAGATCGTCATCGATGAGGTGGACTCCGCCGGCGCCACCGCCAACTCCAAGTACGCCAGCGCCACCCACGAGGCCATGCTCTACAGCATCAACATGAACGACTGGGACAGCGACATGGGCCGTCTCCTCTCGGTGGGCTCCAACACCAACAAGGCCGTGCTGAACAACGAGCGGATCACCGAGCTTTTGGGCCTGGGCGTCTCCACCACCGACGAGGCCCAGCGGGCCGCCTACTACCAGGAGATCCAGACCCTCGTCCACGACAACTGCTTCTATATCCCCCTCTACTACACCAGCGACACCACCGCCTATGAGACCGGCGCCAGCGGGATGCACCTGTCCTACAGCCGGGACCACGACTACTCCTATATCTGCATCCCCGAGGCGTAACACGCTCCTTTCCGGGAGCCGGCAGGTGAGCTGCCGGCTCCCATCCAGATATCACGAGGAGGGACTATGGGAAAATACATCGTCAAGCGGGTGATCATGCTGATCCCTGTGATCATCGGCGTATCCCTGCTGATCTTCATCATGCTGGACCTGGCTCCCGGCACGGTGCTGGACCAGATCGCCAACGACTACACCCCTGAGCAGCTGGCGGCCCTGGAGCACGAGCTGGGCTATGACCGGTCCGTGTTCTACCGGTACGGTATGTATATGTGGGACCTGCTCCACGGGGACCTGGGCACCTCTTACATCTATAAGGCGGAGGTGTGGGACCTCTATATGCAGCGTCTGCCGGCCACGCTGCTGCTGGCCGGGGCCTCGGTGCTGGTGTCGATCGTCCTGTCGATCCCCCTGGGGATCCTAGCGGCCACCAAGCACGGCAGCCTCACCGACAACGCCAGCATGGTCGCCGCCCTTCTGGGCCTGTCCATGCCCAACTTCTGGCTGGGGCTGATGCTCATCATCGTGTTCTCCCTGAACCTGGGCTGGCTGCCCAGCTCCGGCTTCAAGGACGGCTTTCGCAGCCTGATCCTGCCGGCCATCACCATCGGCACCGGCCTGATGGCCACCCTGACCCGGACCACCCGGTCCTCCATGCTGGACGTGATCCGCTCCGACTACCTCCGCACCGCCCGGGCCAAGGGCGTGCCGGAGAAGACGGTGATCCGCAAGCACGCCCTGAAGAACGCCATGATCCCCATCATCACCGTGATCGGCACCCAGATGGGCCGGACCCTGGGGGGCAGCGTGGTGACGGAGAACGTGTTCTCCTGGCCCGGCGTAGGCCGGCTCACCATCGACGCGGTGAAGCAGCGGGACACCATCATGGTCACCGGCTGCATCATCATGTCCGTCATCATGATCAGCCTGATCCAGCTGCTGGTGGATATCACCTACGCCTTCGTAGATCCCCGGCTGAAGTCCCAGTACGCCTCCGGCGGTGGGAAGCGGAAGCTCGCGAGAGCGGCGGGAGGTGGACAGACATGAAACTGGACAGCAAGAAAAAGGAGGGCCTAAAGCAGTACCGCAAGCGCAGCGCCCTGGGAGAGATCTTCCACCGCCTCCGGCGGAACAAGGGGGCCATGGCCGGCGCCTGCATCCTGCTGGTCCTCTTCGCCGTGGCCCTGACCGTGGACCTGTGGCTGGACCAGGAGAAGGTCATCGGCATGAACGTCCGGGACAAGCTCCAGGGGCCCAGCCTCCAGCACTGGTTCGGCACCGACGAGATGGGCCGGGACCTGTTCTGGCGGGTGGTCTACGGCTCCCGGTTCTCTCTGGCCATCGGCTTCGTGGCGGTGTTCGTCTCCCTGATCGTGGGGGTGCCCCTGGGGGCCGTGGCCGGGTACTACGGCAAAAAGGTCGAGACGGTCATCATGCGCTTCACCGACATCTTCTCTGCCGTCCCCGCCATCCTGATGGCGGTGGTGGTGGTCAGCGTCCTGGGCACCAGTACCATCAACCTGATGATCGCCGTGGGCGTGTCCTCCATCCCCGGCTTCGTGCGGACCACCCGGGCGGCGGTGCTGACGGTGCGGAACGAGGAGTATGTAGAAGCGGCCCGGGCCCTGGGGAAGTCGGACCTCTATATCATCTTCCTCCATGTGCTGCCCAACTGCCTCTCGCCCATCATCGTCCAGACCACCCTCCGGGTGGCCAGCGCCATCGTGTCCGCCTCCAGCCTGAGCTTCCTGGGCCTGGGCATCAAGCCCCCGGCGCCGGAGTGGGGGGCGCTGCTCACCGCTGGACGGGATTTCATCCTAGACTACAGCTATCTCACCTTTTTCCCGGGCCTCGCCATCATGATCACCGTCCTGGCCTTCAACCTGTTGGGCGACGGCCTGCGGGACGCGATGGACCCGAAGCTGAAGCGATAAGGGGGTATCGACGATGCAAGACAAAGCCGCGAGCGGGACCTTGGCGCCAGAGGAGCCGGTCCTGGATATCCAACATCTGACGGTCCACTACGTCCTGGAGGAGGAGACGGTGGAAGCGGTCAACGATATCTCCATCCGCCTGGAGAAGGGGCGGATCCTGGGCCTGGTGGGGGAGACCGGCGCCGGCAAGACCAGCACCGCCCTGGCGGCCCTGAACCTGATACCCGACCCGCCGGGGGTGATCCGGTCCGGGTCCGTCAAGGTCTGCGGCCGGGATATGCTGCGCATGAGCCAGCAGGAGCTGGAGCAGATCCGGGGCCGGGACGTGTCCATGATCTTCCAGGACCCCATGACCAGTCTGAACCCGGTGTTCACCGTGGGGGAACAGATCGCCGAGAGCATCCGCCTCCACACCGACTGCACCGCCAGCGAGGCGATGGAGCGGGCGGGGGACATGCTGGAGCTGGTGGGCATCCCCCGGGAGCGCGCCGGGGAGTATCCCCACCAGTTCTCCGGCGGCATGAAGCAGCGGGTGGTGATCGCCATCGCCCTGGCGTGCAGCCCCAAGGTCCTGCTGGCCGACGAGCCCACCACCGCCCTGGACGTGACCATCCAGGCCCAGGTGCTGGATATGATGATCGCCCTGAAGGAGAAGCTGGACACCGCCATGATCTTCATCACCCACGACCTGGGGGTGGTGGCGGAGATCTGCGACGAGGTGGCAGTGATGTACGCCGGCCGCGTCATCGAGCGGGGCACCCTGGACGATGTGTTCAATCATACCAAGCACCCCTACACCGAGGGCCTTTTCAACTCCCTGCCCGACATCCAGGACCGCACCGCCGCCCTGCGGCCCATCCCGGGCCTGATGCCGGACCCCACCCGGCTGCCCAAGGGCTGCGCCTTCGCCCCCAGGTGCCCCTACGCCAGTCCGGCCTGCATCGAGACGGTCCAGACCGAGCGGGCGTTCTCCGAGACCCATACCGTGATGTGTTCGGCCTATGAGGACCCGGCGTTCCATATCCGCCGGGAGGAGGTGTGACCATGGCAGACAACATTCTGGAAGTACGGGACCTGAAAAAGTACTTCAAGACCCCCCGGGGCCAGCTCCACGCGGTGGACGGGGTGTCCTTCTCCATCCAGCGGGGCCAGACCCTGGGCATCGTGGGGGAGTCCGGCTGCGGCAAGTCCACCACGGGCCGGTGCGTCCTGCGGCTCATCGAGCCCACCAGCGGCCAGGTGCTCTTCGACGGGGAGGACCTGCTCAGCCTCTCCTCCCGGGAGATGCGCCGGCGGCGGTGCGACCTCCAGATCATCTTCCAGGACCCCTTCTCCTCCTTAGACCCCCGGAACACGGTGATGCAGACCATCGCCGAGGGGGTGCGGATGCGGGGGAAGTATAAGACCCGCGCCCAGGTGGAGGGCCGGGTGCTGGAGCTGATGGAGACGGTGGGCCTGGCGGAGCGGCTGGTCAACAGCTACCCCCACGAGCTGGACGGCGGACGCCGCCAGCGCATCGGCATCGCCAGGGCCCTGGCGGTGGAGCCGAAGCTGATCGTGTGCGACGAGCCGGTGTCGGCCCTGGACGTGTCCATCCAGGCCCAGATCCTGAACCTGCTGAAGGATCTCCAGCGGCAGCTGGGGCTGACCTATATCTTCATCACCCACGACCTGGCGGTGGTGAACCACATCTCCGATGAGATCATGGTGATGTACCTGGGCCAGGTGGTGGAGAAGGCCCCCTCCGAGGAGTTGTTCCGCGCCCCCAGCCACCCCTACACCAAGGCCCTCCTCTCCGCCATCCCCATCCCCAAGGTGGGCGGGGAGCGGAAGCGACGCATCCTCTTGAAGGGGGAGGTCAGCTCCCCCATCGAGCCGGGGGACGAGTGCCGGTTCGCCAAGCGGTGCGCCTATGCCGGCCAGGTATGCCGGGAGGGCTGCCCCGGCCTCCGGGAGCTGTCCGCGGGCCATGTGGCCGCCTGCCATAAGCTGGGCGCGGACGGGGAGATGGTCCCATGAGGCGGCAGGAACTGCTGGCGTGGTGCGACGCCCATTTTAACGAGCAGTTCGCCCTGCTGCGCACCCTGGCGGCGATCCCCGCCCCCAGCCACCATGAGGAGCGCCGGGCGGCCTTCATCCTGGACTGGCTCCGGGCGAACGGCGGGACGGCGGCCTATATCGACCCGGCCTGCAACGTGGTGCTGCCCCTGGGCTGCGAGGGGCGGCGGGACATCCGGGTCTATATGGCCCATACCGACGTGGTGTTCCCGGATATGGACCCGCTGCCTGTCCATGAGGAGGACGGGCGGCTCTACGCCCCCGGCGTGGGGGACGACACCGCCAACGTCTCCGCCCTGCTGTTGTGCGCCAAGTTCCTGCTGGCCCACCCGCCGGCGGAGCCCATCCTGCTGGTGTGCAACAGCTGCGAGGAGGGCTTGGGGAACCTGAAGGGCGTGAAGCAGCTCATGAAGGACTTCCAGGGTCGCATCCGGGAGGTGGTGTCCTTTGACGGACAGTATACCAGCCTGGTGGACCGGGCCGTGGGGTCCGAGCGGTGGTCCGTGGAGGTGACCGCCCAGGGGGGCCACTCCTACGGCGCCTTTGGCGCGGCCAACGCCATCGCCCAGCTGGCGGAGCTAATCGGCGCTCTCTACCGCCAGAGCGTCCCCCAGGCGGAGGGGCGAAAGACCACCTACAACGTGGGGACCATCTCCGGGGGGACCTCGGTCAACACCATCGCCCAGTCCGCGGAGATGACCTACGAGTACCGCTCGGACGATGCCGCCCTGCTGGCGGTCATGCGCCGCCGATTCGAGGAGGCGGTAGAGGCGGCGCGGGCCGCCGGGGTCCAGGTGGAGACGACCCTTCTGGGGGAGCGTCCCTGCGGCGGCAAGGTGCCCGCCGAAGCGGAGGAGACGCTGCTGGAGCGGTGCGCCGCCGCCATCACCGCCGTCACCGGCCAGCGCCCCGGACGCCGCTCCTCCTCTACGGATGCCAATATCCCCCTGTCCCTGGGCATCCCGGCCACCACCTTCGGGCTGTACATCGGGGCTAAGTCCCACACCCGGGAGGAGTATATCGAGATCGACTCCCTGCGGACGGGGCTCAAGATCGGTCTGCTGCTGTGCGCCGGCGGGGCCGGGCTGTGACCCCCTATCAGACAAGAGAAAGACAGGCTGTCCTTCCGGGACGGCCTGTCTTTTTGCCTGGTGCGCTCTGGCCCTCCGAGATCCGCAGGGGCGCAATGGGTCACAGGACCATATGCACGATCTTTGCCTTGGCAGAGAGCGACTTACCGTCCATATACCCATTGACACAGTATGTTTATAGGAATATACTGGACCATAAACAAAGAGCGAGGAGAGGACCCATGACCCGTTTAGGCGAATTGCTCCAGGCCTATCAGGCCCGCGACCCGGCGGCTCGGAGCCGTTTGGAGATACTGCTGCTCTACCCCGGTGTCCACGCCCTTCTCTTCCATCGGGTGAGCCACTGGCTGTGGGAGCGCGGCTTCCGCTTCTTGGCGCGGGCCAACTCCCAGCTGGCCCGCGCCCTTACCGGCATCGAGATCCATCCCGGCGCCCAGATCGGAAGGAGGCTGGTCATCGACCACGGTATGGGCGTCGTCATCGGGGAGACGGCCCAGATCGGGGATGACTGCCTGCTCTACCACGGCGTCACGCTGGGCGGCACCGGCAAGGACAGAGGGAAGCGGCACCCAACGATCGGCGACCATGTCCTGATCGCCTGCGGCGCAAAGATCCTGGGGCCCTTCCGGGTGGGAGACAACTCCCGGATCGCGGCGAACGCCGTCGTCCTGTCCGAGGTGCCGGCAAACGCCACCATGGTGGGAGCGCCGGCCCAGGCAGTCAGCGGCGAGAGGGCGCAGGGCGGCTATGTGGGCAGGGTGGATCAGATCGGCATCGTCGACCCGGCCCGGAAGAGGCTCCAGGAGCTGGAGCGGCGGATACAGCAGCTGGAAGAGGCTTTAGGGGAACGAGGCAGATAGGAGGCTATGCTATGCGGTCGAGAGCTTTTGAGGGGCGCTGGCCCCAAAGGCGGCGGGCCGTCCTGCCCGTCCGGCGATGTAGACGCAGCGTCTGCGGAGACCGGGCGGTCAGGGCACTGCCCCAAACTATCGAAAGAAGGGATCCTCTATGTCCAACATCTACACCTCCGCCGATGAGCTGATCGGCGGCACACCCCTGCTGGAGCTGACCCGCATCGAAAGGGACGCAGGGCTGAAGGCCCGCATCCTGGCCAAGCTGGAGTGCTCCAACCCCGCCGGCAGTGTGAAGGACCGCATCGCCAAGGCTATGCTCGATGAGGCGGAGAAGAGCGGGATGCTGACGCCGGACAGCGTCATCATCGAGCCGACCTCGGGCAACACTGGGATCGGGCTGGCCAGCGCCGCCGCCGCCAGAGGGTACCGCCTCATCCTCACCATGCCCGAGACCATGAGCGTGGAGCGGCGGCAGATCCTGGCGGCCTACGGCGCCGAGCTGGTCCTCACCAAGGGGAGCGAGGGGATGAAGGGAGCCATCGCCAAGGCCCGGGAACTGGCGGAGACCATCCCCCACAGTTTCCTGCCCGGTCAGTTCGATAACCCCGCCAACCCCGCCGCCCACTATGCCGCCACCGGCCCGGAGATCTGGCGGGACACCGGCGGAGAGGTGGATCTCTTCGTAGCGGGCGTAGGTACCGGCGGCACCATCACCGGCGTGGGCAGATACCTTAAGGAGCGCCGCCCGGAGGTGAAGGTGGTGGCAGTGGAGCCTGCCGGCTCCCCGGTCCTCAGCCAGGGCAGGGCGGGGGCGCATAAGATCCAGGGCATCGGCGCCGGCTTCGTCCCCGCCGTGCTGGACACGGCTGTCTATGACGAGATCATCGCCGTGACCGATGAGGACGCCTTTGCCGGCGGGCGGCTCATGGGGCGAAAGGAGGGCGTGCTGGTAGGCATCTCCTCCGGGGCGGCCCTCCACGCCGCCATCGCTCTCGCCAAGCGCGGGGAGAACGAGGGCAAGACCATCGTAGCGCTGCTGCCGGACACCGGCGACCGCTATCTTTCCACGCCGCTGTTCCAGGACCACGCCGGTCCGGCGCGGTGAGCGGCGGCTCAGATCGTTCCCCTATTTGGGATATGCCGCCCTGCCATGGCCCAGGGTGTTCGGCGCTAGGGGCCTCCTGCCGCAGGATCCATCCATTGACAAGGCGGAAGGGCAGAGGGTATAATAAATGTGAGAGATGTGGGGACATTCTCAACAAATGACAGGCGGGGCCCTCCCTGCCTGTCCATATAGGAGTAACGATCATGAGCAAGACGTTGACGGAACAGATCTTGGACCAGCACAGGAGCAGCGGCGGCTATTGCCCGGATCATACCCTGGTGCATGACCTGTCGGGCCTGCTGGCGTTCATGGGCTTTGAGGCCATGGACCTGCCGGGCATCGGCGTGGAGAAGGCGTTCGTCTTCACCGATCATGACCTGACTGGGATGTCCCCATCCACTGCGGCGGACCAGGCCTATCTGCGCAGCTGTGCCCGCCGGTTCGGCGCGGTCTACGCCCCGCCGGGCAGCGGCATCTGCCACAGCCTCTACTACCACCGTTTCGCCCGTCCCGGCCTGCTGCTGGCCGGGGCGGACAGCCATACGGCGACCGCCGGCGCGGTGGGGATGCTGGGCGTGGGCATGGGCGGTATGGATATCGCGGTGGCTATGAGCGGCGACAGGGTCCACTTCCCGTCGCCGAAGGTGGTGGAGGTGCGCCTGACAGGGGCCCTTCGCCCAGGGGCCAGCGCCAAGGACGCCGCCCTGACCCTTCTGGGCCGCTTGGGGGTCAAGGGCCTGCTGGGGGCCGTGGCGGAGTACACCGGTCCGGGGGTGGAGGGCCTGTCGGTCCACCAGCGGGCCACCTTCTGCAACATGGGCGCCGAGGCCGGCGCCACCAGTTCCCTTTTCCCCTCTGACAGCCAGACCCTGGCTTTCCTCCGGCAGCAGGGCCGGGAGGGGGACTACCGCCCCATGGCCCCGGAGGCGGGGGCGGTGTATGACAGGACCATCTCCCTGGAGCTGGGGGAGGTGGAGCCGGCGGCGGCCTGCCCCGGCCAGCCGGACCGGGTCCGGCCGGTCCGGGAGCTGAGCGGGGTGCGGCCCGTCCAGGTCGTCATCGGCAGCTGTACCAACGGTTCCTACTTCGACCTGGCCCGCGCCGCCGCCGTACTGCAGGGCCGCCGTGTGGCGGTGGACACCCTCCTTGCCTGCGGCAGCCGGGACGTACTGCGCCAGCTGGAGCGGTACGGGTGGCTGCGGGTCTATCTGGAGGCGGGGGTGCGCCTGCTGGACTGCGGCTGCGGGCCCTGCATGGGCATTGGACAGATGCCCCGGCCCGGCGCGGTGGTGCTGCGCAGCACCAACCGGAACTATCCGGGCCGGTCCGGCACCGCCGATGCGGAGATGTACCTCTGCGGGGCGGAGACTGCCACCGCCAGTGCGGTGACAGGCCATCTGACAGCGATGGAGGCGCTGCTGGACCCCGCCGCCCTGGCGGGTGTGGGGCTGGAGCCGCCGCTGCCGCCGGAGGACCTTTTCCAGGTATACCATCCAACGGATGTGCCCTTGGAGCGGGGGAGCAGCATCAAGCCGCTGCCGGTGAAGGCGCCGCCTGGGGCGGATATCGCTGGCCCGGTGTCCCTGAAGCTGGGGGACGGGGTGTCCACCGATGATATCGTCCCCCCCAGGGCGGAGGTCCTGACCTTGCGGCCTAACATCCCGGCGCTGTCGGCCCACCTCTTCGCCAGCCTGGACCCGGACTTTCCCCGGCGGGCCAAGGCGATGGGCACCAGCTTCCTGGTGGCGGGGGAGAACTACGCCCAGGGCTCCAGCCGGGAGCACGCCGCCATCGGGTGTATGTACCTGGGGGTGGAGGCGGTGCTGGCCTGCTCCATCCATCGGATCCACCGGGCCAACCTGATCAATTTCGGCATACTGCCCCTGCTCTTCGCCGATTCGGCAGACCGGGACCAGATCGAGGCGGGGGACGAGCTGTGCCTGCCCTCGGTGCGGGCGCAGCTGGACCAGGGGCCCCTGGTGCGCATCGAGAACAGGAGCCACCGCCGGACGATCTGGGCCCGCGCGGAGCTGACGGCCCGGGAGCGGGCGGTCTGGGAGGCCGGCGGGCTGGTCCCCTATGTCTCCCAGAGGCGGAAGGGGGGCGCGGCGGGATGAACTTGACGCGCCAGCTGATCGGCAGCCACCTGCTGTCCGGCACTATGACACCAGGGGAGGAGATCGCCCTTCAGATCGACCAGACCCTGACCCAGGATGCCCTGGGGATGCTGTGCTATATCGCCCTGGAGGGGATGGGCATCGACCGGGTCAGGACCAGCCTCTCTGTCAGCTACCTGGACCACAACATGGTCTATATGGACTACAAGAACCCGGACGACCACGGCTATCTCCAGTCCATCGCCCGGCGATACGGCCTGGTCCTCTCCCGAGCCGGCAACGGCATCTGCCATCTGGTCCACATAGGCCGCTTCTCCCAGCCGGGGGCCACCCTGCTGGGCAACGACAGCCACACCCCCTCCGCCGGCGCGGCCTGTATGCTGGGCATCGGCGCGGGAGGGCTGGACGTGGCGGCGGCTATGGCGGGCATCCCCCTCCGGCTGCGGATGCCGGAGGTGGTGGAGGTGCGCCTGACGGGGGCCCTTCGCCCCGGCGTCAGCGCCAAGGACGCCGCGCTGTGGCTGGTGGGCCAGATCGGTGTGGCCGGAGGCCGGGGGAAGATCTTAGAATACACCGGCGATGGCGCCGCCTCCCTCACGGTCCCCCAGCGGATGACCCTGGCCAATATGGGCGCGGAGACCGGGGCCACGTCCTCCCTCTTCCCAGCGGACGGGATGCTCCGCCGGTTCCTGACGGCCCATGGCCGGGCGGCGGACTACCGCCCCCTGGCAGCGGCGCCGGGGTGCAGCTATGACGGGCTCCTCCGATGCGACCTCTCGGCCATCGAGCCTATGACAGCCCTGCCCCACCAGCCGGACCGGGCCTGTCCGGTGACGGAGGCGGGGGAGGTGCCGGTGGACCAGGTGTTCATCGGCAGCTGCACCAACAGCTCCTATGCCGACCTCCGCCGGGCCGCCCTGGTGCTGGAGGGACATACGGTCCACCCCCGGGTGAGCCTGGTGGTCAGCCCTGGCTCCCGGCAGGTCCTCCGGCACCTTTTGGCGGACGGAAGCATGGATATTTTCGTCAAGGCCGGGGCCCGCATCCTGGAGTGCGGCTGCGGGCCCTGTGTGGGCATGGGACAGGCGGTGCGGACCGGCGGCGTCTCCGTGCGCACCTCCAACCGCAACTTCAAGGGCCGCTGCGGCACTGCCGATTCCAGCGTCTATCTGGCCTCACCGGAGACCGCCGCGGCCTGCGCGGTGCTGGGCCGGCTGGGCCGGGCGGAGGAGGTGGCGGACACGGCGCGCCTGGCAGCGGCAGAGGAGCCGGCGGCCTATCTCCAGGATGACGGGATGTTCCTCTTCCCGCCGGCAGACGGGCGGGACACCCAGATCCTGCGGGGGCCCAACATCCGGCCCATGCCCTCCTTTGCGCCGCTGCCGGCATCGATCGAGGCGGCCGTCGTCCTCCGGCTGGGGGACGATGTGTCCACCGATGAGATCGCCCCGGCGGGCCCGGCCTTCGCGGCGCTGCGGGCCAATATCCCCGAGGCGGCCAAGTCGGCCTTCGTCCGGCTGGACCCGGACTTTCCGGTCAGAGCCCAGGCGGCGGGGCAGTCGGTGCTGGTGGCAGGGGAGAACTACGGCCAGGGCTCCAGCCGGGAGCACGCCGCCGTCCTGCCCCGCTATCTGGGGGTACGGGCGGTCCTGGCCAAGAGCATCGCCCGCATCCACCGGACCAACCTCATCAACTTTGGCATCCTCCCCCTGCGCTTTGCCGGCGGGGCCGGCTATGACAGCATCTCCCAAGGGGATATCCTCCTTCTGGAGGATCTGCCGAGAGCCCTGGAGACCGGACAGGTCCCCTTCCGAGATCTGACCACTGGACAGACGGGCGTCCTCCTGCTGGAGGTCACGGAGCGGGAGGCGGCCATCCTTCGTGCCGGCGGCATTTTGAATGCCATCGCCGCCGGGGAGGGCGGACCATGCAGCTGACCACGATCCGCTATGTGGTGATGGTGGCGGAGACCGGCAGCTTCACGAAAGCGGCGGAGCTGCTCTATGTGAGCCAGCCGGCCCTGAGCCAAGCCATCGCCCGTCTGG
This sequence comes from uncultured Clostridia bacterium, assembly GCA_947173485.1. Lineage (GTDB taxonomy): Bacteria > Bacillota > Clostridia > Oscillospirales > Oscillospiraceae > CAMWFH01. Next base: position 35,298 of record CAMWFH010000007.1, read on the forward strand.
AGCAGGAGCTGAAGGTCCAGGTCTTTTACCGGGAGCATGGAGCGGTCACCCCCACGCCGGCGGGCCAGATCATCGTCCAGGAGGGCAAGAAGATCCTGGCACTGGAGAAGGACATCCTCCGGCGGGTGGACGAGCTGCGCCAGTCGGGGGTGGGCAGTTTGGTCCTGGGGGGCGCGCCGTCCTATCAGCGCTACTACCTGAGCCGGGTGATCTCCCTTTTCCAGAGTCAGTACCCCTATGTGCAGATCACCCTGCGGGAGAGCTACAGCAACCTCCTCTGCGATGACCTCCTCAAGGGCACCGTGGACATCGCTCTGATCAGCGATCCCATACCGCCAGGCATCGAGGCCGTTCCTGTCTTTGACGAGGAGATCTTCCTGGCCCTGCCGCCGGACCACCCTCTGGTGGAGCAGCTGCCTAAGGAGGGCACGCCCTATCCGGTGGCAGATCTGGCCATATGCCGGGACGAGTCCTTCATCACCTACCGCCCCGGCCGGCGCATCACTGATGTGCTGATCCGGGAGACGAAGCGCAGCGGCTTTACCCCCAAGATCCTCACCGAGAGCGCCAGCACCGAGAGCGCCAACGCTATGATCCAGCAGGGCTTCGGCGTGGGGCTGGTGCCGTCTGTCACGGTGGAGCTGTGTCCAGCCTGCCGCCACGCCCGCTACTACCGCCTGCGGCCCGAGGGGCTGATGCGGCAGTTCTGGCTGGCCCGCCGGGCGGGAGCCTACACCAGCCAGGCCCAGCGCGCCTTTTTTGAGGTGGCCAGCCGGCTGGATCAGAAGAAATGAACGTGCGGGAGCCGGACAAGATGTCCGGCTCCCGTTGGCTATTAGTGGAAAGTATGGGAGGGGATAGGCGATAATCTCATGTTATATGGCTGATTAGATGTTTGTATTGTACAAGTTTTCTTGTAAATGCTATTATGATCTTAGGCAATACATCCACACCCGGGCGGACGGGAATCTGAGTTGTCCCCACATCTCTCCTTACAAGGCGGGTGGGATGTATGTTTTGGATCTAGCGAGGAAAGGCAGGAGGTGGAGCGGGGAAACATACATATCCAAGAGGACACGATCTGCGACCCTACAAGACCACTGGCAAAACAAAAAACGTGTTGTGCCGCGCCGCCTGGCGCGGCGGAAAGGAAGAATGATGAAACAGTTCAAGCGTTTATTGGCGGTCCTTCTGGCGGTGAGCATGATCTTTGCTCTGGCCGCCTGCAACAGCGGCAAGGATGATGACCAGAGCAAGACTCCTGACAGCAGCCAGGACGGCACCTCCGGCGATAAGAACAACGACAGCCAGGCCCCCGCTTGGCCCGATGGCAAGACCGTGACCATCGTAGTGCCCTTCAAGGTCGGCGGCAACGTGGACCTGTGCTGCCGCATCATCGCAGATGAGCTGGGCAAGGTCTTAGATACCAACGTGGTGGTGGAGAACAAGGAGGGCGGCGGCGCCATCATCGGCCAGACCTACGCCCTGAGCCAGGCCCCTGACGGCTATACCATCCTGGCCCAGACCTCCAGCTTCGTCACCAACATCCTCTCCGGCGATACGGAGTTCGGCATGGAGGACTCCATCGCCATCGGCCAGTACTGCTTCGACCCTGAGATCGTGGTCGTCTCCGCCGACTCCGGCATCACCACCATCGAGCAGTTCATGGAGAAGGCCAAGAGCGAGACCCTGACCAACTCCACCCCCGGCTTCTCCACCTCCCACCACATCGCCAGCCTGATCCTGGCGGATGCCCACGGCCTGAACTTCGACTACCTCCACACCGACGGCTCCGCTGAGCAGACCGTCCAGCTGGCCGGCGGCCATGCCCAGTGCGGCCTGACCACCTACGGCGGCGCCGCCACTCTGATCGAGCAGGGCAAGATCGTGCCGCTGGCCATCTGCGCCGCCGAGCGCAGCGCCACCCTCCCCGATGTGCCCACCATGGCCGAGAGCGGCTATGACTTTGTCTACGGCGCCTGGCGCGGCTTCGGCGTCCCTGCCGGCACTCCCGACGAGGTGGTGCAGATCCTCTCCGACGCCCTCAAGACCGTCATGGAGACCGACAGCGTCGTGAAGGCATTTGAGGACTCCGGCTTCCCCGTGGCCTACCTCAGCGCCGCCGACTTCCAGCAGATGATGAACGACGACTACGAGAACATGAGCAAGGTCTATCATCTCCTGGAGCAGTGACCCATACCGAACGCGCTTCGCGGGCAGGGGCGCTCCCCTGCCCGCGCCTCTTATCCAAGAAGGGAGAATGACTGTGACACATAAAAAAGATATGGGCCTGGGTGTGGCGGCGATCGCCTTTGGTGCCTGGATGTTCGCCGAGGCTATGCAGCTGAAGAGCGGGCCGGATTTCTGGCCCAAGGTCGTAGCGGCGGGTATCATCCTGCTGGGCGCTCTGATCTTCGTCATGGGCCTTATGGGTCTCCGCAAGGCCCCGGCGGCCAAGGGACCGGCCAAGGAGAAGGCCAAGCCCCAGTACATCCATGTGGCTGCGGTGATGGTGGTGCTGGTAGCTTACTATTTCGCCTTCCAGACCATCGGCTACACCATCCCCACCTTCCTGATGATCGGTGCCACGGCCTACATCCTGGGCTACCGGAACTGGAAAGTGCTGCTCCCCACGTCGCTGCTCACCAGCATCGCGCTGTATCTCGTATTCACCAAGCTGTTTGGGATCCGTTTCCCCGGCGCGTTTTTCTGAGAGGGGAGGACGTTATATGCTAGGAAATATCATGGCGGGCCTGGGGGCTCTGATGAACTTCAACACCCTCCTGTTCCTGTTCATCGGCACCCTGGTGGGCCTGATCATCGGCGCGCTCCCCGGCCTGACCGGCAACATGGCCATCGCCCTGATGGTCCCGGTGACCTTCACCATGGACCCGGTCACTGCCCTGGCCTTTTTGACCTCGATCTACTGCTCCTCCATCTTCGGCGGTTCTATCTCCGCCATCCTGCTGGGCATCCCCGGCACCATCTCCTCCTTTGCCACCACCTTGGACGGCTATCCGATGGCGAAGAAAGGCCAGGCTGGTACGGCCCTGGGGGTCTCCACCCTGTCCAGCGTGTTCGGCGGCCTCTTCAGCGCGGTGGTGCTGATGTGCCTGACGGTGGTGCTGGCGGAGTTCGCCCTGACCTTTGGACCGGCGGAGTATTTCGCCGTGGCGGTCCTGGGCCTCAGCTGCATCGCCAGCATCGGCGGTAAAAGTCTGACCAAGGGTCTGCTCTCCGGATTCATCGGCCTGTTCTTTGCCTGCGTCGGCATGGACCCCCAGACCGGCGTCAAGCGTTACACCTTCGGCAGCGTCAACCTGCTGGGGGGCATCACCATGGTGGCGGCGCTGATCGGTCTCTTCGGCGTGATCTCCGTTCTGAAGAGCGCGGAGAAGGGGAGCTCCGGCAAGGATACGGAGGCCATGCCCGAGGTGGACAATGTCTGGATCGGCTGGAAGATGTGCAAGAAGCTGCTGCCCACCTGGCTGCGCGGGTCCATCATCGGCACCATCGTAGGCATCATCCCCGGCGCCGGCACCAACGTGGCTACCTTCCTGGCTTACGACGTGGAGAAGAAGATCAGTAAGGACCCGGACAGCTTCGGCCAGGGGGACCCCAAGGGCGTGGCCGCCCCGGAGAGCGCCAACAACGGCGTCACCGGCGGCTCCATGGTGCCCCTGCTGGCCCTGGGCGTCCCGGGCAATGCTACTTCCGCCCTGTTCCTGGGCGCTCTGATGCTCCAGGGGCTGAGCGTGGGCCCGGTCCTCTTCACCGACCACGCCGACATCGCCTACGCCATATTTTTGGCCTTCTTTATCGCCAACCTGCTGATGTGGCCCCTGGGGCTCTTCCTGCTGCGGTATATGAAGACCATCCTGTCGGTGCCGGAGTCCCTGCTGGGGGGCATCATCCTGGCCTTCTGCGTCACCGGCGTCTACTCCATCTCCTCCAACCCCTTTGACGTGGCGGTGGTCATCTTCTTTGGCCTGCTGGGCTATGTGTTCTATAAGTTCGATATCCCCACCGCCCCCCTGATCGTCTGCCTGGTCCTGGGCTCCATGGCGGAGAGCAACCTCCGGCAGGCCCTGGTGGCCAGCAAGGGCTCTTTGAACTTCATGTGGACCCGGCCCATCACCCTGGTGGTGCTGCTGATCTCCGTGGTCAGCTTCTTTGTCCCCATCATCTCCAAGGCGATGAAGGCCGCCCGCAAGCGCCGCAGTCCCGATGTGGTCACCGCTGGTGACATCGCGGAGAGCAGCACTGAGGAGATGGACGACGACTGATGGGAGAAAATTTGACCGGAAAGCTGTGCGCTTTCCTGGCGGGGCTGGAGGCCCTCCCTGAGGCGGACCGCCTGGATGTCCGCTATAAGACCCTGGACTATCTAGGCTGCGCCATCGCCGCCCTGACCTGCCCCGCGGCAGATATGGCGGCGGAGATGGTCCGGCAGGCGGGGGGCAGCCCCCAGGCTGCCGGCATCGGCCTGGGCCAGCGGACCTCCGCCCAGAACGCCGCCTTTTTGAACGGCATCCTCAGCCACGCCCTGGAGTATGACGATACCAACAAGATCGCCATCACCCACCCCGGCGCGCCAGTGATCTCCGCGGCCCTGGCGGCGGCGGAGGCCCGGGACGCCTCCATCAAGGAGTACGCCCTGGCGGTAGCGGCGGGGTATGAGGCCATGATCCGCCTAGGCGGGGCCGTGAACCCCAGCCACTATACCTACTGGCACACCACCGGTACCTGCGGCACCTTTGCCGCGGCGGCGGCGGCGGGACGGCTCATGGGCCTGGACGCCGCTGGCCTGGAGCGGGCCATGGGCATCGCGGCCACCATGGCCGGCGGGCTGGTGTGCGCCTTTGGCACTCAGGCCAAGCTGGTCACCGTGGGCAGCGCCGCCCGCAGCGGCCTGACGGCGGCGGAGCTGGCCTGGCGGGGCTTCACCGCCCCGGAGGACGCCTTCGCCTCCCCCAAGGGCTACGCCCGGGCCGCCGGCGGGGAGGAGGACCTCTCCTTTATGGTCCCCCAGCCGGGGGATAAGCTGCTGCTGGAGGATGCCTACTACAAGATGCACGCCTCCTGCGGCCATACCCATTCCGCCCTGGACGCCCTCCAGGCCCTGCTGTCAGCGCACCCTGTGACGGCGGACCAGGTGGAGCGGGTAGAGGTGGCGGTCTACCGCACGGCCTGGGAGCTGTGCCGGGCCTATCAGGTGGAGACGGACCTGAAAGCCAAGTTCTCTCTGCCCTTCTGCCTGGCTTCCATGCTGCGCTATGGACGGGTGACCCTGGCGGAGTTCTCGCCGGAGGCCCTGGCCAGCCGGGAGACCGCTGCCCTGGCGGCAAAGATCGCCGTTACAGAGGAACCGTCCTTCACCGCCGTCTACCCCCGGCTGCGGACGGAGCGGGTGCAGCTCATCCTCACCGATGGACGGACGCTGGAGAAGTCGGTGGACCTGCCGGAGGGCAAGCCCCCCTATCCCCGGCTGGAGGAGAAGTTCTATGCCCTGGCCGAGATGGCCATATCCCACGAGGACGCGAAAAAGATTTTGGACCAGGTCCTCTCTCTGCCGGAGGAGGCGCCGGTGCGGAAGATCGGCGATCTGGTCTATGATGTAAGGAGGAAATGACCTATGGCTTGCAACATGATGGACTCTCTGCTCTACCGCAACAGCTTCAGTACCCCCAAGATGCGGGAGATCTTCGATGACACCGCCATCATCCAGAACATCCTGGACATCGAGGCCGCCCTGGCGGAGACCCAGGCGGAGATGGGCATCATCCCCAAGGAGGCCGCGGAGGAGATCCGCCGGAAGGCCAAGGTGGAGAATCTGGACATCCCCCGAATCGAGGAGGGCGTCAAGCGGGTGGGCCACTCCCTGGTGCCCATCCTGAAGGAGTTCCAGTCCGTCTGTGACGGGGACCTGGGGGAGTATGTACATATGGGCGCCACCACCCAGGACATCATCGACACCGCCTTCATGCTCTCCATCAAGCGGGGCTTCGAGGTGATCTACCAGGATATGCTGGAGGCGGAGCAGTCCATGCTGAAGCTGATGGAGACCTACCGGGACACCATCATGCCTGGCCGCTCCCACACCCAGCAGGCCCTGCCCATCACCTTCGGCTATAAGGTGGCCGTGTGGGCCAGCGAGGTCCGCCGGAACATCGAGCGGATGGAGGACTGCCGCAAGCGCTGCTTCGTAGGCGAGATGGCCGGTGCCGTGGGCACCATGGCGGGCTTTGGCCCGGAGGGCATGGAGGTCAGCCGCCGCACCATCGAGAAGCTGGGCCTGGATGTGCCCGATGTGGCCTGGCATGTGTCCCGGGACCGTATCTCCGAGATCTGCATGACCCTGGCCCTGGTGGCCTACACCAACGGCAAGATTGGCAACGAGCTGGCCAAGCTCCAGATGACCGAGATCAGCGAGGCCTTCGAGGGCTTCGTCCCCGGCTCCGTGGGCTCCTCCACTATGCCCCACAAGCGCAACCCCAACAAGCTGGAGAGCCTGCAGATGCTGGCCCGGCTCATCAAGGGCTCTATGGAGACCACCATGGAGTCCATGTTCTGCGAGCATGAGCGGGACGGCGCCCTGTGGAAGATCGAGTGGAAGAGCGCCAACGAGGTGGTCATCCTGGCCGGCAGCTCCGCCAACAATATGAAGAACGTGATGGCCAACCTGCGGGTAGACCCGGAGAAGATGCGCGCCGACCTGGATGTGCTCAAGGGATTGATGCAGAGCGAGGGCATCATGCTGGCTCTGGGCCACCATGTGGGCAAGCAGACCGCCCACAGCATCGTCTATCAGATCTGCATGGATACCTTTGAGCAGCACGCTGACTTCGGCGATATGCTGATGAAGAACGAGACCGTGGCCCGGCACATGACCCGGGAGGAGATCGACAAGATCCTCGACCCGGCGGGCTACACCGGCCTCTCCGCCCAGATCTGCGACCATGTGGCGGCCAGCGTCCGCAAGGCCCTGGAGAAGTAAGGAGCGGCGGAGATGGACTATCGTATCGAGCACGACACCATGGGCGAGGTGAAGGTCCCGGCGGAGCGGTGCTGGGGGGCTCAGACCCAGCGGAGCTTCGAGAACTTCCGCATCGGCACCGAGCGGATGCCAGCGGAGATCGTCCGCGCCTTCGCCATCCTGAAAAAGGCGGCGGCCCAGGCCAACGAGAAGCTGGGCAACTTGGATGAGCGGCGCAGCCGGGCCATCTGCCAGGCCTGCGACGAGGTGCTGGCGGGAGAGCTGGACCAGGAGTTCCCCCTGGTGGTCTGGCAGACCGGCAGCGGCACCCAGAGCAATATGAACGTCAACGAGGTGGTGGCCGCCCGGGCCAACGCCATCCTGGGGGAGAAGCTCGTCCACCCCAACGACCATGTCAACCGCTCCCAGAGCTCCAACGACACCTTCCCCACCGCCATGCACATCGCCGCCCTGACGGCGCTGGGGGACCAGGTCCTGCCGGCTATCGATGAACTGCACGGCACACTGGTGAAGCTCAGCGGGGCGTATCAGGACATCATCAAGACCGGCCGCACCCACCTCCAGGACGCCACCCCCCTGACCTTGGGCCAGGAGATCAGCGGGTGGTATACTATGCTGGAGAAGGGCCGCCGGATGATCGAGCTCTCCTTAGACGGCCTGCGGGAGCTGGCCCTGGGGGGCACCGCTGTGGGCACCGGCCTCAATACCCTCCCCGGCTTCGGCGAGCAGGCGGCGGCAGAGATCTCGGCCCTCACCGGCAAGCGCTTCGTCACCGCTCCCAACAAGTTCCACTCCCTCACCAGTAAGGACGAGCTGGTCTTTGCCCATGGGGCCTTGAAGGCCCTGGCGGCGGACCTGATGAAGATCGCCAACGATGTCCGCTGGCTCTCCAGCGGGCCCAGATGCGGGATCGGGGAGCTCATGATCCCGGAGAACGAGCCCGGTTCCTCCATCATGCCCGGCAAGGTCAACCCCACCCAGTGCGAGGCGGTGACCATGGTGGCCGTCCAGGTGATGGCCAACGATGTGGCGGTGGGGATGGCGGCCAGCCAGGGCAACTTTGAACTGAACGTGTTCATGCCGGTGTGCATCTACAACTTCCTCCAGTCGGCCCGGCTCCTGGCGGACGCTATGAGATCCTTCAACAGGAACTGCGCCGTGGGCATCCGGCCCAACTTGGTGAAGATCAAGGAATACTTGGACCAGTCACTGATGCTGGTGACGGCGCTGAACCCCCATGTAGGCTATGAGAACGCGGCCAAGATCGCCAAGACCGCCTATCGGGAGGGCACTACCCTCCGGGAGACGGCGGTGCGGCTGGGCCTGCTCACCGGGGAGGACTTCGATAGGATCGTCCGGCCGGAGGATATGGTGGCCCCCTTGGGGGAGAAATAAGAAAGAGGTGGCAGAATGGAACGGAAGATCGCGCTGCGGGTAGACGATAAGGACAATGTGGCGACGGTGTTCGCCAACGAGGTCCGGGACGGAGATACGCTGGAGCTCCGGGACAAGAAGGGCGGCTGCGAGGATGTGACCGTGACCGGCGATGTGCCCTATGGCCATAAGATCGCTGCTCAGGCGATCGAAAAGGGCGAGAAGATCGTCAAGTATGGCGAGGTCATCGGCGTGGCTACCACGGACATCCGCCGGGGCGAGTATGTCCATGTCCACAATCTGGACGCCCTGCGCGGGCGGGGCGACCTCTAAGGAGGAGAGAACTATGGGAACTTCTTTTTACGGCTATAAGCGGCCTGACGGCAAGTATGGCGCCCGGAACCTGGTGGCGGTGATCCCCAGTGTGATCTGCGCCACCGACGTGGCCCAGGGCATCGTCCACCAGGTCCAGGGGACCGTGGGCTACTTCCACCACCAGGGCTGCTGCCAGCTGCCCATCGACTTAAAGCGGGTCACCGACACCCTCATCAGTCTGGGCAAGGGGCCCAACGTAGCCGGCGTGCTGATCGTCAGCCTGGGCTGCGAGGGCACCGATGTGGAGCGGCTCCAGAAGGAGATCGCCGACAGCGGCAAGCCGGTGGAGATCCTCCGCATCCAGGAGCTGGGCGGCACCTCCCGGGCTATCCAGGCCGGCATCGACCTGGCCCAGAAGCTGGTGCTGGAGACCTCCGGTCTACAGCGGGAGGAGGCGGACATCTCCAATGTGATCATGTCCATCAAATGCGGTGCCTCCGACACCACCTCCGGTATGGCCTCCAACTGCGTGATCGGCTATGTGGCCGATAAGCTGGTGGACCTGGGCGCCACGGTGATCTTTGGCGAGACCACCGAGTTCCTAGGGGGCGAGCATATCCTGGCCCGGCGGGCCGTAGGCGGCGAGGGGGGGTTTGTGGGCCGGAAGATCTATGAGATCGTGGACCGGATGGAGAAGCGGGCCAAGGCCATCGGCGAGGATATGCGGGGCGGCCAGCCCACTCCCGGCAACATCGCGGGAGGGCTGTCCAGCATCGAGGAGAAGAGCCTGGGGGCCATCGTCAAGTCCGGCCACCGGCCCATCCAGGGGGTGCTGGAGTACCCCGACTTCGTGACGGACCAGAAGGGACTGTGGATCAAGGACGCTCCCGGCCGGGAGCCGGAGATCCTCACCGGCATGGCCGCCTCCGGCGCCCAGCTCATGATGTTCTCCACCGGCCGGGGGGCGCCTCAGGGCTTCCCCAGTATGCCGGTCATCAAGATCTGCGGCAATCCCAACACCTATGAGCGGATGCAGCACGATATGGATCTGAACGCGGGCCGCATCATCACCGGAGAGAAGACCATCGAGGAGGTGGGGGAGGAGGCCTTCGCGCTGCTGCTGAAGGTGCTGAACGGCCAGATGACCAAGAACGAGGCCATCCACTACTTTGCCACCATGGATATCTACTGCTTAGGGCCTGTGATCTGATGGGACAGGAAGTGACCCTCCGCATCGGACACGACCCGGTCCGGGTGGACCTGCCGGTCCCGGCGGACGTGGCAGAGCCCCGCTATACGCCGGGGGTGGCCGATAAGCGGGCGGAGATCGCCCGCAGCCTGGCGGAGCCGATCGGCGCTCCGCCCCTCCGGGAGCTGGCCCGGGGGCGGCGGGATGCCGCCATCGTCATCAACGACATCACCCGCCCCTATCCCGGCGGGCTGATGGTGGAGGAGATCGCCCGGGTCCTGAACGAGTGCGGGCTGGCGGACAGCCAGATTCGCCTGATCGTGGCCTACGGCCACCACCGGCCCAACACGGCCGGGGAGCTGGCCTCGATCTACGGCGAGGAGGTGGTCCGCCGGTTCCCCATCGTCCACCACGACGCCCAGGACCCGGCGGGCCTGACCGATCTGGGCCGGACCGCCGGCGGGGTGGAGGTGGTGGTGAACAGCGCCTTTGCCCAGGCGGACCTGAAGATCCTCACCGGGTGTATCGCGCCCCACCAGTTCGCTGGCTTCTCCGGGGGACGCAAGAGCGTCCTGCCGGGCATCGCGGGGCTGGAGACCCTGAAGCGGCACCACTCCTTCCCGATTCGCCCGGAGAAGATCTCCCTGGGCGTCCTGGAGGGCAACCGGTTCCATGAGGAGGCTATCGCCGCGGCCCGCATAGCCAAGGTGGACTTCATCGTCAACGCGGTGGAGACCCCACAGCGGGAGCTGGTCCGGTGCGTCTCCGGGGACCTGGAGGCGGCGTTCTACGCTGGGGCAGAGGTGAGCCGGCAGATCTGGACCGTGCCCATCCCCCAGACGCCGGATATCGTCATCGTCAGTCCTGGTGGCTATCCCAGGGACTTCGATCTGCACCAGTCCCAGAAGGCCCTGGGGTGCGCGGAGATGGTGTGTCCGCCCGGCGGCGGCATCATCCTCTGCGCCAGGTGTCCAGACGGCGCGGGCAAGCCGGGGGCCCTGCTGCGGCAGGCCGGCAGTCCCGATGAGCTGATCGCCGCCTTCCTGCGCCAGGGCTTCCAGCCCAACGGCAACGGCAAGGCCTATATGCTCGCCCGGGCAGCCAAGCGTTTCCATATCGCTTTGGCGGGCAGCACCATCTCCCAGCAGGAGGCCCGGGAGATGTTCATGGACGGCTATGGAACGGTGGAGGAGGCCCTGGCGGTCATGCTGGAGCGCTATGGCCCCGATGCCCGTATCCTGGTCATTCCCAACGCCTCGGAGATCATCCCGGCGGTGGAGAGATAGGGGGAGATGCTATGCAAGGGAACAGCGACAAAGTCAACGCTCTGATCCAGGGGGAGATCATCCCCAGGATGGTGACGGTACGGCAGAGATTTGAAGCGTCCAAGCTGGAGGACCCGGCGGCGGCGCTGCGGGAGCAGCTGGAGCGGGTACGGCAGACCATCCGGCCGGGCATGACGGTGGCGGTGACGGCGGGCAGCCGGGGCATCGACCACATCGACCTGCTGCTGCGGGAGACCGTCCAGTTCATCCGGTCCGCAGGGGGCGAGCCCTTCCTGGTGCCCGCCATGGGCAGCCACGGCGGCGCGGTGGCCGAGGGTCAGCTGGCGCTGCTGGAGAGCTTCGGCATCACAGAGGAGACGATGGGGTGCCCCATCCGGGCCTCTATGGAGGTGGACCAGTTCGCCTCCCTGCCCGATGGCACGCCGGTCTATATCGACCGCTTCGCCCACGCCGCCGACGGCATCGTAGTGGTCAATCGCGTCAAGCCCCACACGGGCTTCCGGGGACCCCACGAGAGCGGGCTCTATAAGATGATGTGCGTGGGTCTGGGCAAGCAGAAGGGGGCGGAGACCGTCCACAACCGGGGCCGGCGGCGGATGGGAGAGACCATCCAGCTGATGGGCCAGCAGTTCCTGGAAAAGACCAATATCCTCTTCGGTGTAGCCATCCTGGAGAATGCCTTTGACCAGACCTACCGGCTCTTCGCCCTGCTGCCGGAGGAGATCCCCGAGCGGGAGCCGGCCCTGCTGGCTGAGGCCCGGGACCTGATGCCCCGGATCATGCCGGAGAGGTTGGACGTGCTGGTAGTGGACTGGATGGGGAAGAACATCAGCGGCACTGGCATGGACCCCAATATCACCAAATCCTTCGCCCACGACTACGGCATCAGCCGGGAGGGCCGGGCACGGAAGATCGCCGTACTGGACCTGACAGAGCAGAGCCACGGCGCGGCGGTGGGCATCGGCTCGGCGGACACCACCACCCGGCGGCTGCTGGAGAAGATGGACCCCAACACCACCTATCCCAACCTGCTGACCACCGGCGGCACGGACTCCGCCAAGATCCCCATGGTGTTCGACGACCAGCGCCTGGCCATCCAGGCGGCGATCAAGACCGCCGTTGGCGCGGACCGGGCGAATTTGCGCATGGTGCGCATCCGGGACACCCTCCACCTGGAGACGATCCAGATCTCCGAGGCCCTGGCCCGGGAGTTACAGGATGACCCCCGGTTCGAGTTTTTGAGCGGACCGGAGGAGCTGCCCTTCAACGAGAATGGCGACCTGTTCTGACAGAGCAGGCCGCCGGTGATACGCGCCGCAGGAGCGGCAGATGATACAGACGGGCGCTGCCGGCAAGGCAGCGCCCGCATTTTTTATCCCTTCTGCCTCTGCACCAGCCGGGCCATCAAATGGAGGCCCAGCCCCGCCAGGGCCAGCAGCAGCCATTGCAGGGGGGCGTTGTAGCGGTCGAAGGCGAAGCCGGCGGCGTACATATAGATATGGGCCACATAGGTCCCCAGCAGGAGCAGCACCTGGGCCCGGTACCGCCGCAGAAGGAGGGCCAGCGCCGCCGCCATGGCGCTCAGGAGCAGCGTCAGCCTATGGGCCAGGATCACTTGCTCCCACTCGATGCCAAAGACCTCCTGCCAGTAAAAGACGCTGCGGACCATATAGGCGGGCTTGGAGACCAGATAGGACCGCAGAAAGCCCGCCTTGTCCCGCTGCCACCAGACCTTTTGCCGGTATTTCGCCATGATGCCGTCCCGGGCCAGGGAGACATACTGCTGGTAGCGGGGCTGGACCTGGCCGTCCGTCCCGTAGTAGTCCCGGTAGGTCTCCCGGACCACAGCGTCCACGTTGGCGGCGTAGTCCAGTTCCTCGTCCGCCGGGTAGCCATGGCCCTGGTAGGTCCCCAGCAGGAGGGGGTTGCCCGCGCCGTAGGTGACGGGGATGAAGGCGTGGAACCGGGCGTAGTTCCTTGCGGTCCAGGGCAGGAGGAAGCAGAGCAGCACCAGCGCCAGGAGGGCGCTCTGCTTTAGGAGCAGCCGCTTGTCATAGCCGGACAGGAGCAGATAGACGATGGCAAAGGGCAGATAGACCAGGATATTGGCCCGCAGGAGGAAGGCGGCCATGAACGCCGCCGCCAGCCCCCAGAAGGCGGGCCAGCTGGGGGACTTGCCCAGTTTCAGTGTGCAGTAGACCCCGGCGGAGAGGGCCAGCATGTAGGGCGTCTCCGTCAAAACTAGGTTGTCCATCCAGACCAGGTCCGGCCGGAGCAGGAGCAGCATGGGCAGGGCGGCGCACCACCTGGGCGTGAACAGGCTCACACTGCGGTAGAGGAACCAGGCGGCGAGGGTGCCCATGGAGATCCAGAGCAGCTTCAGGGCCAGCCAGAGGGCGTCGCCCGTCCCGAAGAGCCGGGCCACGAGAGCGATCAGCACCGGCATACCCGGCATGATCTGGGCGCTGGGCCACTCGGAGTGGATGGTGATCATACCGGTCTCCATGAACCGGATGCCACTGTTGACATAGGAGGCGTCATCGCTCCACAGGGTGTACCGGGCCCCCAGCTCGTGCAGCGCGGCCAGACGCACCGCGAACAGCAGCAGCAGGAGGAACAGGGCGAGACGGTGTTTTTTGAGACGTTCTTTCCACATGGGGGAGGCTCCTTACTACATTATATATATGTACCGTCAGTCGGGAGCGATGGTGCCTCCGATGCAGAACTCCTGATGGGAGGGGTCGGTCGCGGTGTACATCACGATCATGCGTCCCTCCGCTACCCCAACCGCTCTCCGCAATTCGGACAGCAGGAGGGGGGCAGGCCCTGGGCGGGGAGCGAGTGCCTGCAATGGGGACAGCGGTAAAAGAGCAGCAGCTGTAGGAACGTGACCGCAAGAGCGATAACGCCCACCAGGACCGAGACGCATCCCAGGACAAGGGCGGTCAGGAGCCCTATCCATAGGAGCAGATAGCTTGTCCGATAGTTCATGATACCTCCCTATGATATCACTCTTGCTTCAAATAGTCCAGATGTTCCGCCCTATAGACATGATCTGCGAAGTAGTATGCCTCCGTGTCGCTCATGTGGATCGTCTCGAACTCGACAAGGACCATGTCTCCGGGCTCTATCCCTTCCTGTTCGATGCCTGAACTGTGGAGACCCATTTCAAAATCGATCACATCGCCCAGCAGCGTCTTGACCGAGAAAACGGGACCATCGTGGGCCTCCTTTTCCCTTGCACGGTCCCAGCCAAGATAAGTACCGGCGATGCAGGAATACAGTTCCTCGTGTGTGATCGCATACAGCAGAGGGCCCTCTTCGGTGAGGACTTCTCTATACTGCACATGGAGCAGGTCGCCGCGCTGGATCATCGGATGATCCACATAGATCTCCGGCCTGTCACATATAAATGTGAGCTGTTCGTGACCGGCGGCCTCGCTGGTGGCCGAGAACCCCTCCGGCGCTGGGGCCTCGAACCGGACGATCGCGTATTTGACCTCACTGGGGACTTGTCCCGACAGCACGCTCTCATAGGTCAGGGGCTCCCGCACCGGGTCGCTCTGCGCAGCCGGCGCGTTGGAGAACATCAGGGCGTCCAGATAGTCGCCCTCTGCCCGGCGGCCTATCCTGGCGGCGCAGCTGATGCCGTCCAACTGGTCCTCCCATTGGATGCTGTCCGTGTACCGGACCTCGTTCAGCGGGCCCGGCAGGGAGGGGTCCGGCGGCTCTACCGGTGTGATGGTCCCCTTCGTCTCATAGTTCTTGGCGATATCCTGGTACACCCGGTCCTCCTTCGTAAAGCCGCCATAGAGCAGGGTGGCGAAGGTGACGGCCTTCTCCCAGTCCTCTTTGGGCATGGACGCCTGGGACAGGTACGCCTCGCTCCTGTACCCCATGAACTGGACCGACAGCACCCGCTGGCCCTCCTCCAGTCCACGGCTGGCCACGATGGCGATCATCCGGCCCTCCGCGTCGTTGACGGTGTAGCCAGTGCGCTGGAAGTCCACCAGCGAATACGGGACCGCATCGCCGACAGACCAATCCAGCCCCGCCGCCTCGACAGCGGCCTCGATGCTCTCCGCAGATAGGGGATACTCCGGCACTTCCAGCGGCTCGGCGCTGCAAGCGCACAAAAGGCACACGGCCAAACAAAGTCCTAACAGTATCCTGCGCATAAGATAGACCTCCTTGCATCGTATGATACCACAAAATGCCAGAGACTGCAAATCTGTCGTTTATAGGTATAGGATAGGGAAGGTCCCTGTGTTGGCCGCAGCTAAGCACGGGACCCAGCGCCCCTGCGGCCAGAGACCGCGGGACGCTGGGTGGGTATGGAAGCTGCCAAACTGGACGTGCCCTTTTTGCACGTTCTATTTTTTAATTAGTAATTAAGCATAAGGTCCACTGCACACTTAAGTTGGTTTGTACCCGTATAGATGTAATGAGCAGCATCGTTTGAATCAATGCACAACGTCCTATACGTCAGATTTGTGATAACATTAAAAGTGCTTGGGCCCTCATAATCGCTAGTAAGTCTGCCAACTTGGAAAACAATGGTGGCTCCAGGGTACATAATTTATACACCCGTACAAGATACCCCTATTTATAACAAATTCCCTGAGAAGGCCGATTTTGGACAAGAAAAATGAAAAAATTTTTGTTTTCCCCCAATTTCTACAAAATGTACGATAGCCAGCCAGTACCACCGTGAGAATTTTGCCAAAACAGAAAACAGGAATAGTCGAAAAACAGTGGAAAAGAAAAAAGGCGTGCTATAATGAGAGAGAAATCTACTCCAACAAGGAGGAACGTCAAAATGCAGCACGATCAGGAGGCTTTTCTGGAGCGACTGTACCGCGAGAACTTCGACAAGATGGAGTTGTACGCTGGCGCCATCCTGTACGACCGGGAGACTGCCCCGGTGGCGGTGCAGGATGCTTTTCTTTTGGCCTGCCAGAAGATGGACGAGCTGATGAAGGCCCCTGACGCCATGGTCTGGCTGAAAAACACGGTCAGGCACACCGTCCTGCATATGAACCGCCGCAAAAGTCTTGAGAAGAAGTTCATGCTGTCTATAGAGGCCCTGCCTGTAGAACTGTCCAGTCCTGCGTCTAATGAAAATGCCCTCCTAGACCAATGCCGCTCTCTGTTGCCGCCAGAGGACTTCCAGCTGGTGGTGAGCGTGGTCGTGGAGGGCGTTCCCTATAAGGAGAAAGCAGAGGAGCTGGGGATCTCCATTTGGTACTGCTATAAGAAAGTGTCGCGCATCTTGGACAAGCTCCAGAAGGAGCTGAAGGATGAGATCTGAAAAAATTTTTTGGAGGCTGTCCAAAAACGGCCTTCTCAGGGAACTAGTAAGGTAGAGGTGGTGAAGAGCTGTGGCTGATGTATCTAAACGGTATCGCTGGTTGGAGCGTTTACCTATCGAAGAATTGGAGGAACTGCTCCGACTGGCGGTAGCCCCGCAGCCCGAGGAGGAGGACAGCGCGTACATCGACGCGATCTTGGAGGTGATGGTGAAAAAGGAGAAGGAACAGCCCACTGGGCGCATCAGCGATGTTGACCAGTCCTGGAAGGAGTTCCAGGAATACTACCGCACAGAGGAGGGGATACCGCTGCACTATACCGAGGCCCCGCGAGCCTCCCAGGCCGCCGCGCCTGCCGCCCACCCACGCCGCCTAAGGCGTTCGGGCCTGCGGCGCACGCTGACGGTCGCGGCCATCGTGGCCGTGCTGGTCGCCATGATGGGCATCCCCGCGTTCGGGTACGAGAGCATCTTACAAATGGTCGCCAACTGGACCGCCGAACAGTTCTACTTCGTGACCGGCGGGACGCCCCAAAAGCAAGCCCAGGAAGGGGACCTGCCGCCTGTCCCGGAGGAGTACACGGCGCTGCAAGAGGCTCTTGCAGCACAAGGAGTTGGTCAACTCCTTGTGCTCCGGGATATCCCGGAGGGCTTTGAACTCCTAACAAATGATTTTTATCCCTTTGATGGAACGTCTATAGACTCGTATGTCGTGTATCAACGGGAAAGTGATTATATTTCATTTGGTGTCGTTTGGGCGAACGAACCTTTATCTGGTAAATATGAAAAAGATGCGAGAGATGTTGAAGTCATCACAGTAAACGATACAGACCACTATTTTTTCACAAATCGCAAAATGCAAAATGTTGTTTGGATGTCTGATGGAGTGGAATACTCCATTGGAACGACCCTTCCCAAAGAAAATCTGCTAAATCTGCTAAATTCTGTCTATGAGGTGTAAAGAACATGAAACGCACAAGGTGGACCGCTCTTTTCCTGATGGTCATGTTATCTTTGTCCCTAGTCCTGCCTGCATTTGCCGCAGAGACCCGGTCGAGTGATCAGATAGACTACTTTAGAATAGATACTACCGTCTCTAGGGGGGTAATCAATGTTTCGTTTTCAGTCCGAGGAGCCGTCAAAATGGACAAGGTAGGCTGTGAGAGCATCTACATCTATAAAGACACATCCAGCACCCCTGCCGGCAGCCGTCTGGAGGACGACTTTGGCATGAGCAAAACGGACGCATCCAGCCACAAGAACACCATCTCCCTCCCCGCCAGCGCCGGGGTGAAGTACACCGTGGTGGTGACGATCTTCGCGGAGAACAGCGATGGCCGCGACACCCGGCAGGAGACCTTCTCTGTGACAGGGAAGTGACGGAGGCACGGGGCGATGGATACAGGCCGCAGGCAGGACGCCTGCGGCACATTCAAAAGCAGGTCCCATGTAAACGAAAGCTTACATGGGACCTTTGCGATGAGCAGCTGAGACCGATCACACCGGTTCCCCGGCGCCGGGCGCCGCGAACGCTTCGGGCGCCGGGTCCTGGTCGATACAGAGGGCAAAGCACTCCTGTTCTACCTGGAACAGCAGACTGTGCTGGGCGGGCCGTTCCCGGAAGATCTCGCTGAATGCCTCGTGGGTCAGGAAGTATCCCCGCTCCAGCTGGTATTCATCCAGCGGCCTCCCGAGCCTGGACGCTGCCCGTTGGATCAGATTTTGCGCGATCTCCTGCATAGCAAAGCAGACGATCTCGTTTCTTTCGTAAAAGTCGATATCGAACAGCACGCCTGCCGCGTGGAGCAGCATCGACTCCCCCATGACTAGGATGACTCGCAGCAGCTTCCCATCCTGGGTGCTGTAGCGCAGTTCATAGTATTGGGCGTTGACGATCTCGTCCTTCGCGGAAAATCTTCCGATATAATGGACATTGCATCCAAATATCTCCCGCAATGGCCTGACGATCATCGTATAGATGACAGACGCTTCGTCATCCTGCCCTATGGGGAACGCTTCATCGGGCCTCTCACTGATGATGGCCCGGTCCTCTATCAAGATATGACCTGTCAGCCACCCGGTACAAACGCCGATGAAGCGCTGTACCGCCTCGGTGGAGAAATCCGTCTCATGCAGCAGGCGGTCCAGCTCTGGAAGGGTCTCCCACTTCATCCTGTCGTGGACCTTTTTATGGGCCAAAAGACCGGGATATCCGATCTTCCGCATATAGGCCTCTTCCTCCGCAAAATGCTTGACAGCATAAGCCTTGAAATATTTGATCCCTTCCACGCAGGCGAATTTGTCCTCATGTCGTTCCACATAGAGATCCATGATCTTTTGAACGATAGCAAAGAGCCCGCGGTGTGCCTGATCGATGACCTCCACGCCGATGTTGAATCGATCCTGCCATTGGATCCGTTGCATAGTATACCCCTTCTTTTTCGCCGCCCGCAGGCGGCAAGGGTCCGTCAAGGGACAGCGGCGCGGCAGGGCCGGGGCCTTTCCGCGTCTCACTGTCCCTATATCCTATGCGCAGAGTCCGGCATACGTTCCCCGGATGCCCTCGCCAGCTGGAGAGCGGCAAAACGGGCCCTGAGGACAAAAAAGCCCCCATCCTTGCCCCTTCCGATATGAACGGAAGCAGAACAGGGATGGGGGCTTTTTGGTACGCCCGACACGATTCGAACGTGCGACCTACAGAGTCGGAGTCTGTCACTCTATCCAACTGAGCTACGGGCGCGCATCTCGCCGCCGGGGGACTGCCGGTATCGGGCTGTCCCTCACAGTGCTTACACAGTATAGCAGAGATCTTTCCAAATGTAAAGGGGTATTTTCACAAAATTTACTTTGTTAAAAAGTTTGACAAGTTCCGCCGGATATTGTATAATACAGGGAAGTCATCAAAACATGACGGCCGCTGGGACAGGCGGGAGCGTCTGAAGGAGATAGGATCCATGAAGAAAGAAAACGTCTCGGAGGCTGTGATCCGCCGGCTGCCCCGGTATTACCGCTATCTGGATGAGCTGTATGACAAGGGGGTCGTGCGGATCTCCTCCAGCGCCCTAGGGGACCGGATGGGCATCACCGCCTCCCAGATCCGCCAGGACCTGAGCTGCTTCGGCGAGTTTGGCCAGCAGGGATACGGCTACAATATCCAGGAGCTGCGCCGGGAGGTGGGGCATATCCTGGGCGTGGACAAGACCCACAGCCTGATCGTGGTGGGGGTGGGCAACCTGGGCCGGGCCCTGCTGAAGAACTTCCACTTCGCCAATATGGGCTTCACCGTGGAGGCCGCCTTCGATGTGGACCTGCGGCTGGTGGGCACCACCATCAAGGGCATCCCCATCTATGAGCTGCGGCAGCTGGAGGCCTATACCCACCGGAAGGTCCCCGATGTGGCGGTGCTGACCGTGCCCCAGTCCGTGGCCCAGGAGACGGCGGACCGGCTCATCGCCTGCGGCATCCGGGGCATCTGGAACTTCACCAATGTGGAGCTGACCGCCGAGGGGGAGGACGTGCAGTTCGAGAATGTCCACTTCGCCGACAGCCTGCTGACCCTGAACTACCGCATCACCCGGACCCTGGCCCAGGATACATGACCGAACTGCACGAGTCACCTCTGGCCGCCTGGCACATAGTATGGACTGAGACCGGCAAGACCTGCCGGCCACCTATCAAACTGGGAGGTCCATTATGTGTAACAACGGCTTCTTTGGCGGCGGCAACTGCTGCTGGATCATCATCCTGATCCTGATCCTGTGCTGCTGCTGCGGCAACGACAACGGGAACTGCTGCTGCAACTGCGGCTGTAACTGTGGGTGCAACTGCGGTGGGTGCAACTGCGGCGGCTGCAACTGCGGCGGCTGCAACTGTGGCGGCTGCAACTGCAACAACAACTGCAACTGCGGCCCCGCCCCCTGCTGCTGATCTCGCCCCTACATGACCGGGCGCCCCTGTGTCTCTTCGGGACCGGGGGCGCCGGTCCCTTGTTCCCAGGATATGCAAGACGCCGGATAGGATAGACCTGTCCGGCTCATTCTATATAATGTGCGGCAGCGGGGGACCACGTTTATGATCAGCACTCTTCACAGGAGAGTGCTAAAAAGTTCACAGACCGTTCATCCTTTCCTGGCCGGATGGGGTATACTGCACCTAGATGAAAGGAAGGGAGCGGTACCATGAACGCTAACAAATATACCCAACGGTCCATCGAGGCCGTCCAAGCGGCCCAGTCCATCGCCATAGAGCATGGCAACCAGACCATCCAGCAGGCCCACCTCCTCCTGGCGCTCCTCCAGGCGGAGAACGGCCTGGCCCCCCAGCTGCTGGGGCAGATGGGACTGACGGTGCCCAGCTTCATCTCCGCCGTCCGGTCGGAGGTGGCCCGGCTGCCCCGGGTGTCGGGGCCGGGCCGGGAGATGGATAAGGTCTACGTCTCCCAGGAGATGGACCAGGCCATGAACGCCGCCGAGACCATCGCCGCCGGGATGCGGGACGAGTATGTCTCCGTGGAGCATCTGCTGCTGGCCCTGGTGGAGCAGGCCGACAGCACCCTCCGAGAGCTGTTCCGGTCCTTCGGTATCACCAAGGAGGGCCTGCTCCAGGCCCTGGCCGCCGTCCGGGGCAGCCAGCGGGTCACCAGCGACAACCCGGAGGAGACCTACGAGGCGCTAAAGAAGTACGGCAGCGACCTGGTGGACCGGGCCCGCCGGAACCAGCTGGACCCGGTGATCGGACGGGACGATGAGATCCGAAACGTGATCCGCATCCTGAGCCGGAAGAGCAAGAACAACCCGGTGCTGATCGGGGAGCCCGGTGTGGGCAAGACGGCCATCGCCGAGGGCCTGGCCCAGCGGATCGTCAAGGGGGACGTGCCGGCGGGACTGAAGGACAAGACCATCTTCGCCCTGGACATGGGGGCCCTGATCGCCGGGGCCAAGTATCGGGGGGAGTTCGAGGAGCGGCTGAAAGCGGTGCTGAACGAGGTGAAGCGGTCGGAGGGGAGGATCCTCCTGTTCATCGACGAGCTGCACACCATCGTAGGCGCCGGCAAGACCGAGGGGGCCATGGACGCTGGCAACCTGCTGAAGCCCATGCTGGCCCGTGGGGAGCTCCACTGCATCGGGGCCACCACCCTGGACGAGTACCGGAAGTATATCGAGAAGGACCCGGCCCTGGAGCGGCGGTTCCAGCCGGTCCAGGTGGACGAGCCCAGCGAGGAGGACGCCATCGCCATCCTCCGGGGGCTGAAGGAACGGTATGAGGTCTACCACGGGGTGAAGATCACCGATGGAGCCATCATCGCCGCCGCCACCCTGTCCAGCCGGTATATCACCGACCGGTTCCTGCCGGACAAGGCCATCGACCTGATCGACGAGGCCTGCGCCATGATCCGGACGGAGATGGACAGTATGCCCACGGAGCTGGATGTTTTGAGCCGGAAGATCGTCCAGCTGGAGATCGAGGAGGCAGCGCTGAAGAAGGAGACGGACCCCCTGTCCCTGGCCCATCTGGAGGAGATCTCCAAGGAGCTGGCGGAGCAGCGGGACGCCTTCAAGGCCGGCAAGGCCCGGTGGGAGAACGAGAAGGCGGCCATCGGCAAGGTCCAGAAGCTCCGGGAGGAGATCGAGGGGGCCAGCGCCGATCTGGAGCGGGCCCAGCGGGAGTATGACCTGGAGAAGGCCGCCGCCCTGCAATATGGCCGCATCCCCGCCTTGAAGAAGGAGCTGGAGGAGCAGGAGGCCCTGGCGGCGGAGGGCAAGCAAGGCTCCCTCCTGCGGGACAAGGTCACCGAGGAAGAGATCGCCCGGATCGTGGAGCGGTGGACCGGCATCCCCGTGGCCCGGCTGATGGAGGGGGAGCGGGAGAAGCTCTTGCACCTGGAGGAGATCCTCCACCAGCGGGTAGTGGGCCAGGACGAGGCGGTCCGGCTGGTGAGCGAGGCCATCCTCCGCTCCCGGGCAGGCATCGCCGACCCGGATAAGCCCATCGGCTCCTTCCTGTTCCTAGGGCCCACCGGCGTGGGCAAGACGGAGCTGGCCAAGACCTTGGCCCAGGCCCTCTTTGACGATGAGCGGAGCATGGTCCGCATCGATATGAGCGAGTATATGGAGAAGTTCTCCGTCTCCCGGCTCATCGGCGCGCCTCCGGGCTATGTGGGCTATGAGGAGGGGGGCCAGCTGACGGAGGCCGTCCGCCGGAAGCCCTACTCGGTGATCCTCTTCGACGAGGTGGAGAAGGCCCACCCGGACGTGTTCAACATCCTGCTCCAGGTGCTGGACGACGGACGGATCACCGACAGCCAGGGCCGGACGGTGGATTTCAAGAACACTGTCATCATCCTCACCAGCAACCTGGGCAGCCAATACCTGCTGGAGGGCATCGGGGAGGACGGCGAGATCGGCCAGGCCGCCCGGGACCAGGTGGACGCCCTATTGAAGCAGTCCTTCCGGCCGGAGTTTTTGAACCGGCTGGATGAGATCGTGTTCTACAAGCCCCTGACCAGGAACGACATCACCCACATCATCGACCTGATGCTCTCCGGTCTGGGCCAGCGGCTGGAGCGCCAGCAGCTCTCCGTGGAGCTGACAGAGGCGGCCAAGGACCACATCATCGCCGCGGCCTACGACCCCCTCTACGGGGCCCGGCCTCTCCGCCGCTACCTCCAGCACACGGTGGAGACCCTGATCAGCCGGCAGATCATCGCCGGCGCGGTCCTGCCGGGGCAGACCATCACCATCGATGCCCGGGACGGGGCGCTGGCGATCGTATGACAGATGGGCAGGTATGAGCAGATAACAGATAAAAGAGCCGTGGGCGGATATCCTCCGTCCACGGCTTTGCATATGCGGTCCCAGAAAGAGCGGTCCGGTCTTGGGGGGACTGGCGCGCTCTTGCCGCTCCTTATTGGCTGTCCAGCTGTTTCGCGTATTTGGGGCGGTCGGTCTCCGGGACCTTCAGCGCCGCCATGGCCTGCTCGATCGTCAGGCCCAATGTCTCTACTAGGCTTTTGATGTTCGATAAAGTGGTCTCCGCCGCGCCTTCGGCGCGACCTTTGGCCATGCCCTCGGCGATGCCCTTTTCTCTTACGCCCTTGCTCAGGTTACACATGACCGACACCTCCTCTTCCATCGTCTGCGTCATTTGGATATCGTATTCATCCTGCAAGATCTTTCGTTTCTCCGCCTCGCTGGTCTCGTGGGAGAGCAGTACGTCCAGCATCCGCAGGATACCACCATAGTTTTCCTCATCCGCATCGCCTAAGCACAGCACGATAACAGACAGCAGGTCGTAGTTCTCGACCGGCTCCACGGCCTCGCCCACCAGATGCTCCTCCACCAGGCGATACCGGGTGATGGTGTTCTCCCGATACTTGGGCGGCGCCATGCAGATCCAGTATGGAGTAGACCTTCTTGATCTTCTCATAATGGGAGTTGGTGAACTCCCGGCCATATTGGGAAGAGACCATCCGGCAGCAGTAGTATACTGCCCGTTTGAGCAAGGGATAACCAGGATAGAAGTCGTTCTGGGCCTCCACGTTGATGATGATGGTGACCCGTTCTTTCGTACCAGGGACGATAGCCCGGAAGCGGATATCATAGGTGACCGTTCCCTCATGTACGGACTTATCCTCCGTGTCCATGCCCTGGATGATAGTACCGCCCTCATCCGGCAGCACCGGCACCGTAGATACCTGGGGCTGGCCCTCTATATACTTCTCTGCAATATCGTTCACATCGCAGTCCTTGTATTCCTCCAGGCAAGCTTTCATGATCCTTGCCAGTATCGCTTTCTCCGACAGGACCCGCTTGCAGGCGGCGTCATAGCCCGCGCTGTCGTCCGTGACATGCAGCCCCTGGGCGATCGTCGTTTCTATATCCATGACATCCACCAGCCTCACATCTTTCCCCTCTATTTTACCACAGCCACGCAGCCGCGTCCACTACTTTTTGCGCCGCCGGGGCAGGGCTCACCCCTGCTCCAGCTCTGCCAGGGTCTTTCGGAACTGGAAGAAGAAGAGCGTAGCGGTGAAGCTGACCGCCAGGAGATCCGCCACCGGCTCCGCCAGGTACACCGCCAGGGCCTTGTTGGCCGGGAACAGCACCGGCATCAGGTAGATCAGGGGCAGCAACAGCACGAACTTCCGCACGATCGCCGCGGTGGCTGCCGCCTTGGCGTTGCCCAGGGCGGTGAAGGTCATCTGGCAGGCGATCTGGATGCCGAATAGGAGGGCCACCGCCATATAGATCCGCAGAGCGGTCCCCGCGTAGGACACCAGGGCCGGGTTGGAGTTGTTGAAGAGCTTGGCGAACAGCTCCGGGAACAGCATCACCAGGCCCCATAGGGCCGTGGAGTAGGTCAGGCACACCTTCAGCAGCAGGAAGAACGCCTCCTTGACCCGTCCGGCGTTCCGGGCCCCCCGGTTGTAGCTGATGATGGGCTGGGCCCCCTGGGAGAAGCCCTGGAGGGGCAGCATGGCGAACTGCATCACGCTGGTGAGGATGGTCATGGCCCCTACGGCGATATCCCCGCCATACCGCAGCAGGGAGGAGTTGAAGCAGACGGCGATCACGCTCTCGCTGGACTGCATCACGAAGGCGGCGGTGCCCAGGGCCAGGCAGGGGAGGATCACCTGGGGCCGCAGGCGGAAATTCTTCACCTGGAGCCGCAGGCGGGTCCGTTTCCCCGCCAGGAAGCTGACGACCCACAGGCAGGAGACCGCCTGGGACACGATCGTAGCCAGCGCCGCGCCCCGGACCCCCATATGGAGCCCAAAGATCAGGATGGGGTCCAGGATGATGTTGCACACCGCCCCGATGGTCACCGACAGCATACTGATCTTGGTGAAGCCCTGGGCGGTGATGAAGGCGTTCATCCCCAGGGTCAGCTGGACGAAGAGGGTGCCCATGGCGTAGATGTCCATATAGCCCACGGCGTACTCGATGGTGTTCTCACTGGCGCCGAAGGCCAGGAGGAAGTCCCGGTCCCACCGGAGCAGGATGGCCGTCAGCACCAGGGAGACGATCACCTGGAGGGCGAAGCAGTTGCCCAGGGTCTCCTCTGCGGCATCGTCCCGCTTCTGGCCCATAAAGATGGAGGCCCGGGGAGCGCCGCCGCTGCTGACCAGGGCGGCGA
Source organism: uncultured Clostridia bacterium (assembly GCA_947173485.1). Classification (GTDB taxonomy): domain Bacteria; phylum Bacillota; class Clostridia; order Oscillospirales; family Oscillospiraceae; genus CAMWFH01. The sequence goes on from CAMWFH010000007.1 coordinate 60,902, forward strand.
AAGCCGACACCACCATGATGATGGACATACAGACCCCCACCCCCGTCAGGGCCAGGTCGCCGATCTCCGGGATATGGCCGATGTAGATCCGGTCCACCACGTTGTAGAGCATATTGATCAGCTGGGCCGTCACCGTTGGGACCGCCAGCCGCCGCAGCAGGCGGCCTACCGGCTCCGTCCCCAAAAAGTCCTTGTTCTCGTTCACTGCTCCTCCATCCTTTCCAAAGCGGCGATCACGTTCTCCATGACCCGCCGGTGATAGGCCCCATAGGCCGCCAGCTCCTCCGGGGCGAAGCCCTGGAACAGCTGCTCATAGAAGGGCCGCTGGCAGGCGTCGATGGCCGCGCACACCTGGGCGGCGGCCTCCGTCATCTCCAGATGGACCAGCCGCCGGTCGCCCTCGTCCCGCCGCCGGAGGAGGTAGCCCCGCTGGATCAGGCTCTCCACCCCCTGGGACACGCTCCCCTTGGGCAGCTGGCGCAGCTCGGCGATGTCCTTGGCCGTGTCGATCCCCGGATTGTTGTGGAGGAAGGCGATGATCACCGTCTCCACCTGTCCCAGGCCCTCGCTCCGGCCCACCCGCCGCAGCAGGCGGTCATAGAGCCGGGTCATCCGGCGGAAGGCCGCCATCAGTTCCGCTGGCTGCTGCATCATAAGGCCCCCTTTGCTGAAATCAGTTCATATCAGAACCGTTCTGAGTTGCTATTATACACGTCCTTCTCCGTTTGTCAACCCCCGAAATAGGGGAGGCCCCGCCATACCGGCGGGGCCTCGTCCATATGCAGATGGGGCCGTCCCCCAGGGGGGAGGCCGCCGGCGTCAGCGGGGATACAGCTCCCGGAGGGCCTGGCGGAAGTCCGCCTTGATCTTCTCCGCGTCCAGGGTCAAAAACTGCCCGTTCTCATAGAGGACCTGCCCGTCCACCATGTTCAGCACCACGTCGCTGCCCTGCATGGTGTAGACCGCCGTGGGGATAGCCTCAAAGGCGGGCATCATATGGGGGGCCTGGGTGGAGACGGCGATCAGGTCCGCCTTTTTCCCCACGGCCAGCGCGCCGGTGTCCTCCCGGCCCTGGAGCCGGGCCCCGTTCAGGGTGGCCATCCGAAAGACATCCTCCGGCTGGAGCATGGTGGGGTCCCGGTGATAGCCGTTGTGGAGGAGGGCGGCCAGGTGCATCTCCTCCACCAGGTTCAAATTGTTGTTGCTGGCGGCGCCATCGGTGCCCAGGGCCACGTTCAGTCCTAGGTCCAGCATCCGGCGGATGGGGGCGTAGCCGCTGCCCAGCTTCATGTTGCTGGCAGGGTCATGGATGGGGCTGACGCCCTTTTCCTGGAAGAGCGCCAGGTCCTCCTCCGTGACCCAGACGCAGTGGGCGGCGGCAGTGGGGCTGTCGAAGGTCCCCAGGTCATAGAACCAGCGGGCCGGGGTCTTGCCGTACTTTCGGATACACGCCTGGTGCTCGCTCTCGGTCTCGGAGAGGTGGATGTGCATCCGCCCCCCGTGCTCCTGGCAGAGGGCGCTGGCGGCCTCCACCACCTGGGGGGTGCAGGTGTACTCGGCGTGGATGCAGAAGTCCACCCGCAGCCGCCCGTTCCCGGCGTTATGGTACCGGCGGAATAGCTCCGCCGCCTCCCCGATGCGGAAGCACTGGTCCGGCGTCTCGCTGGGGTCGAAGGACTGGACCGGGCGGCAGATATTGGCCTTGATGCCGGAGGCCAGGACGCTCTCCGCCATCTCCATAGGGAAGAAGTACATATCCGAAAAGCTGGTGGTGCCGGAGGCGATCATCTCCAGCAGCGCCAGGTCCCCGCCGGCCTTCACCAGAGCGGGGGTCAGCCGGTCCTCGATGGGGAACACGGTGTCGAAGAGCCAGTTCTGGAGGGGCAGGCCGCTGCCCACCCCCCGAAGGAGGGTCATGGCCGCGTGGCAGTGGGTGTTCACCAGGCCGGGGAGGACCATAGCGCCGTCCAGGTCCAGCACCCGGTCGAGATTCCCCGCCGGGGCCTCTGTGCCAATGTATTCGATGGTATCATCCAGCACGGAGAGGGCCCCGCCCCGGATGGTCTCATAGTTCCCGTCCCGGTAGGACAGGATATCGCAGTTTTTCAGCAAGATACGCATACAGCCACCTCTTCTATCACAGCGCCTCGATGATGGAGGCCAGATAGCCGGAGAACAGCTCCGCCGCCCGTCCGGCGGTCTCGCCGACCTCCTCCTCGCTGAGGGGCTGGTCCAGGACACCGGCGGCCATGTTGGTGATCAGCGCCATGGCCAGCAGGGGCAGGCCGCAGTGGCCGGCGGTGAGGGCCTCGGTGACGGTGGACATCCCCACCGCGTCCGCCCCCAGGGTCCGGGCGGCCCGGATCTCCGCCGGGGTCTCGTACTGGGGCCCGGTGAAGAACATATAGACCCCCTCGTGGACCGTCAGCCCGCTGCCTTTGGCCTTCTCCAGGGCCAGGGACCGGAGGGCGGGGGTATAGAGCTTGGACACATCGAAGAACCGGGGGCCGAACTCCGGCACATTGGGGCCCCGCATGGGGCTGTCGCCGTTGAGCTTGATGTGGTCGGAGAGGACCATCACGTCCCCCGGTTTATAGGACTTGTTCACCGCTCCGGCGGCGTTGGTGAGGATGAGGGTCTGGATGCCCAGGAGCTTCAGCACCCGGACGGGGATGGTCAGCTGCTCATAGCTGTAGCCCTCGTAGCTGTGGAACCGGCCGGAGAGGCAGACCAGCTTTTTCCCGTTCAGGGTGCCGAAGATCAGCTTGCCCGCCTGGTAGGGGGCGGTGGACACCAGGAAGTTGGGGATATCCCCATAGGGGACCACGATCTTATCCTGCAAGGTCTCGGCGAAGGGCCCCAGGCCGCTGCCCAGGATGATGCCAATGTCCGGCGTCCAGGGGACCAGCTTTTTCAGGTAGTCCGCGCTGGCCTGGTAGTATTCATAGGTGTAGGTCATGGGAACGCTCCTTTCTGGGCCGGCAGGCCCGTCCGCTTATCCATTGAAACGCTCTTTCCAGGTCCGAAGCTGCTCGTACTGCGCCGGGGCATTGAGCCGCCGGGCGGAGCTGTCCTCGATCTCCTCCGCCCGGTCATCGTCGGACATGGAGATAAAGCAGGTGACCTCCGGGCCAAAGACGCCCTCCGCCCGCAGGTCCTCGAAGGCCAGGGCCACTGTCTCCAGAAACTGGTCCTGGAACTGCTCGTGGGCCTCGTCATACTCGTCCGCGCCGGAGAGGCTGGCCTCCTTGTCGTAGAGCTGTTTACTGATCTGGTTCAGGCCGCTGCCCTTGCTGTCAGAGTAGCCCCACTCGTCGGGGAGGTAGCGGTTCAGGCTGAAGGAGCCATTCGCTACCTGGTCCACCAGCGCCCCGTCCCAGTACTGCCGCAGGGTGTCCAGGCGCTTCGCGGTCCGGTCCTTCCGGTCCCGCCAGGCCAGGGACTCCTCGGTGTTCACCGCCAGGAAGAGGGTGATGCAGTCGCTGTCCGTCACCAGGGCGGCGGCGTAGATGCGCTCGTCCCCGGCGGCGGCGCGGATCTTCTCCATCTCGGTCCTGACCGCCTCCACGATGGCGGGCCTAAGGTCTAAGAAAAACTGTTCCATCCTGCACGCTCCTTATCAAATGATCGCCTTGACATACTCCTGGGCATCGAAGGGCTGGAGGTCGCCGATATCCTCTCCCAGCCCCACGAACTTCACCGGCACCCCCAGCTCCTGGGCGATGGCCACCACGATGCCCCCCTTGGCGGTGCCGTCCAGCTTGGTGAGGATGATGCCGGAGAGGCCGGCGGTCTCCTTGAACTGCCGGGCCTGGATCAGACCGTTCTGTCCGGTGGTGGCGTCCAGGACCAGCAGGGTCTCCAGGGACGCCTCCGGCAGCTCCCGGTCGATGATCTTCCTGAGCTTGGCCAGCTCCGCCATCAGGTTGGCCTTGTTGTGGAGCCGGCCGGCGGTGTCGCAGATCACCACGTCCGCCCCCCGGGCCTTGGCGGCCTGGATGGCATCGAACAGCACCGCCCCCGGGTCCGCCCCCTCGTGCTGCCGGACGATCTCGCACCGGGCCCGGTTGGCCCAGATCTCCAGCTGGTCGGCGGCGGCGGCCCGGAAGGTGTCCCCGGCGCAGAGCAGCACCCGCTTGCCCTCCTGGCTCAGCCGGCGGGCCAGCTTGCCGATGGAGGTGGTCTTGCCCACGCCGTTGACCCCGATGACCAGGATGATGGAGGGCCGGGTCTCCAGATGGAGGGCCTGGTCCCCGATCGCCAGCCGCTCCGCCAGGATCTCCCGGAGGCAGGCCTTCACCGGCTCCTGACCGGCGATCTTGTCCTCGATCATCCGGGTGCGCAGCTCCTTCGTGACCTCCCCGGCGGTCTCCATGCCGATATCCGCCAAAATGAGCATCTCCTCCAGGTCCTCGAAGAACGCCTCGTCGGCCTCGCTGATCGCGGCGCCGAACACGTCCCCCATATACAGCTTTTTCAGCTTCTGCCATAGACCCATAGCATCAGATCCTTCCTATTCTCCTTATTTTCTCCGGCCCCGCCGGTACAGCACAAAGTTCTCCCCCTCGCTCCGCAGGCGGTGCAGCTTCTCGGTGAGCGGCCCGTCGGTGTGGAGGGTGATGAAGAAGCGGACTTTCTCCTTGGCCTCGGCTCGCTCCTGACGCAGCCGCTCCCGCAGCAGCTCGTACTTGACCACCACCTCGTTCTCCGCCGCCCAGGCGCGGACCTTGGCCATCACATGGAGGGAGTAGCACACATCGATGACGAACACGCCGTAAAAGAACCCCACCACGAAGGAGAAGGCCAAATTCTCCGACAGCCACCAGAGGGCCCCCAGGATATAGGGGTGGATGAAGAAGTAGTACACCGCCCCCAGCACCGCCCAGAAGAAGGAGAACAGGGGGCAGATGATGCCCTTCACGTTGCCCCAGCAGTTGGAGTAATCCCAGAGCTTGATGTGCATCCCCAGGATGAAGATGACCCCGCCCACATACTCGATGGCGGTCATGGCCACGGCCATCAGCAAAAACAGCAGCGCCTTGTTCCAGAAGGGGTCGGAGAGAAAGGCATATCTCTCCAGGGACGCCAGCAGGTACAGGGCACACAGGCCGAAGCCGTAAAGGGGCACATAGGGCCCCACCAGGAAGCCGGGGTTGACCCAGCGGTGTTCCGGGTTATCGGTGGAGAACCACTTGCGGAAGAAGAACTCCAGCACCCAGCCCAGCAGGCTGCCAATGAAGAAGATGAACGCCAGCACCAGAAAATGGCTCACCGCAGCATCCCTCCCTTTAACCATCCGCCGGGACCCGCCGGCCCCAGTCCGGGTCCTTCAGGAGGGCCCGGCCCACGCCGATCAGGTCGGCGCAGCCCTCCCGCAGCAGCGCCTCCGCCTGGTCCGGCTCGGTGACGCCGCCGGTGAGGATCGTAGGCAGGCCCGTGGCGTCCCTGGCGGCCCGGCTGGCCTCCCGGAAGTAGCCCGGGGTGGTGCTGCCAAAGAGGTAGGGGCCGCAGAGGCCGCCGGAGATGTCCAGAAGGTCCGCGCCGGCCTCCTTCAGGAGCTTCGCCCCGGCGGCGCAGTCGGCCAGGGTGCTGCCTCCCTCCATGTAGTCGCAGCCCCCGAAGCGGACCGCGATCAGGAAGTCCGGCCCCACGTCCCGGCGGATCTTGCCGATGGTCTCGGTGAAGATCCGGGCCCGGTCGGCCACGCTGTCCTGGCCGTAGGCATCGTGGCGGTGGTTCAGCAGGGGGGAGAAGAACTGGTTATAGAGGTAGCCGTGGGCCCCGTGGATCTCCACCCCGTCGTACCCCGCCGCCTGGGCCCGGCGGGCCGCCGTAGCGAAGGCGTCCTCGATGGCGCCGATCTCCTCTATCTCCAGCGCCCGGGGGAGGGGCGCCCCCGGCTTGGCATCGATATCGGGCACCGCGCTGGGGGCCACCGCCTCCATGCCGGTCACCTCCGCCGGGGCCCGGAGCCCGGCGTGGTTCAGCTGGCAGAGGATGCGGCTGCCCTCCCGGTGGACCGCCTCCACCAGGGCCCGGTGGCTCTCCACCACGCCGTCCTCCGCCAGGGAGACCTGGGTCTTGACGGACTGGCCCTGCCGGGCGATGTAGCAGTACTCCATGATCAGGAGCCCCACCGCGCCGCCGGCGGACCGGCGGACATAGCCGGCGGTCTGCTCCGGCGTCACCCGGCCCTCCCGGGCCTTCCCCGTGTGGAGCGGGGGCAGCACCAGGCGGTCAGGGATACGCACCTTCCCGATCTGCACCGGCTGCTTCAGATACAACATGACGGCCTCCTTCCCGGCCCCGCTCTTATCGATCAGAAGGGGCCGCGCTCGTTTTATGATGATCTTCTATTGATATATATACATAATGTAGGACACCGCTCCCGGCCCGCCTACTGGATATGCAGCTCCGCGGCCACGTCGTTCAGGTCGATGGTCAGGATCTTGCTGACCCCCTTCTCCTGCATGGTGACCCCGTACAGCACGTCCGCCTCCTCCATGGTGCCCCGGCGGTGGGTGATCACGATGAACTGGGTCTTGCCGGCGATCGTGCGCATATAGCGGGCGAAGCGGGTGACGTTGGCATCGTCCAGCGCCGCCTCGATCTCGTCCATCACGCAGAAGGGGGTAGGGTGGACCTTCAAGATGGCAAAGTACAGGGCGATCGCCACGAAAGCCTTCTCCCCGCCGGAGAGGAGAGTGATCGTTTTCAGGGCCTTCCCCGGGGGCTGGACCCGGATCTCGATGCCGCAGTTCAAGATATCCGCCGGGTCCTCCAGCTCCAGCGTGGCCTTGCCTCCGCCGAAGAGCTGCTGGAAGATCTCCTGGAAGGCGGCATCGATCAGAGGGAACTGCTGGGCGAAGATGGCGGTCATCTCCGCCGTCACCCCCTGGATGACCTTGGTCAGCTCCTCCTTGGCCTTTGCCACGTCGTCCCGCTGGCCGGTGAGGTAGGTGTAGCGGCCATTGACCCGCTCGAACTCCTCCACCGCCCCCAGGTTCACGTTCCCCAGAGCGCCAATCGACCGTTTCAGCTCGGTGATGCGCCGGTTGGCCTTGGGCAGGCTCTCCAGCTCGATGCGCTGCTCCCGCGCCGCCGAGTGGCTCAGCTCGTAGCGCTCCCAGAGCCGGTCCAGGATCTGCCGCTCTTCCAGCTCGCTGGCCGTCAGCTGCTGCTCCAGCCGGCTCACCTCGCCGCTGAGCCGGTTCAGCTCACTGTTGCTCTCCTGCATGGTCCGGTTGGCGGCGGTCCGCGCCTGCTCGATGCGCAGCTTCTCCTCTGTCAGCTCCCTAAGGCGCTCCCGGTGCCCCTCCAGCTCCAGCCGCAACGCCGCCGCGGCCTCCGTCCGCCGGTCCAGCTCCGCCTCCCAGCGGGCCCGGTCCCTGTCCTGCTCCTCCATCCGGCGGCGGCGGCTGTCGCTGTCGCCCCGCATGGTCTCCCAGAGCCGCTCCAGGTCGGCCAGGGCCCCCAGGGTGGTCTCCCGCTCCGCGGCGGCGGCGGCAGCGAGGGAGCGCTTTTCGCTCAGGGCCTCGTTCAGCCGGTCCGTCAGGGACTGAAGGCCGCTCTGGCCCGCCAGACGCTCCTCCGCCTGCCGGCCCAGGGCCTGGGCCTCATCCTCGTGCCCCTTGGACACCGCCTCCTCCTGCCCGATGGCCTGCCGGGCCTCCGAGAGGCGGCTATCCAGGGCCTCACGCTCCTGGTCCAGGGCCTCCCGGCTCTGCCCCAGGGCCTCCAGCAGGCTCTCCAGCCGGCCCCGCTCCCCCTGGAGGCGCAGGACCTGGTCCTCGGCGGCGCGGCGCTGGCCCTCCGCCGCCTCCATCTCGTACCTGGCAGCGGAGAGGTCCCTGCCCGCCGCCTCCCGCTCCTTGGCGGCCTGGGACAGCTCCCCCTGCAAGACCGCCTCCCGCTCCCGCAGCCGCTCCAGCTCCCCCCGGCGGCTCAGGATGCCGGCGGAGCGGCTGGCGCTGCCGCCGGTCATGGAGCCGCCCCGTTCGATGACCTGGCCGTCCAGGGTCACCACCCGGAACCGGTGCTGGTGGGCCCGGGCCATGCGGATGCCGCTGTCCAGGTCCTCCACCACCACCGTCCGGCCCAAAAGGCTCTGGACGATCTGGTCATAGGCCGGGTCGTAGTCCACCAGGGCCGCGGCGATGCCCACATACCCCGGCTCCTCCTCCACGCCCCGCTCCCGGAGGGGCTCCCCCCGGATGGCGGTGAGGGGGAGGAAGGTGGCCCTGCCGGCGTCCCGCTGCTTTAGATACTGGATGGCCCCCTTGGCGTCCTCCTCCCGGTCCACCACGATGTTCTGCATCCTGGCTCCCAGGGCGGTCTCGATGGCCACGGTGTAGGGCTCCTCGGTCTGCAGCAGCCCGGCCACGGGCCCGTGGACCCCCCGGAGGGCCTGGCGCTCCGCCGCCTGCATCACCAGCCGGACGGCCTTATTGTATCCCTCGTGCTCCTTCTCCATCTCGCTGAGCAGCCGGACCTTGGCCAGCAGGTCGTTCAGCGCCATGGTCAGGGACATATGCCGCTCCTGGGCCTCCTGCTCCCGGCGCTGGCGGCCCGCCAGCCGGAGGGCGTGGCCCTCGATCACGTTCTTGGCCGACTGGGCCTCCTCCTCCGCCTCCTCCAGGGACCGGCGGCAGGCCCTGGCCTGGGCGGCGATGTCCGCCCACTGGCTCTCCTGGCCCGCCTGGTCCCGCTCCAGGGCCTGCCGGCGCTCCTCCAGCTCCTGGACGGCAGCGGCCAGGGCGGCGGAGCGCTCCCGGCTGGCGGCGGCGGCGGCCGAGGCCAGGGCCTCCTTGGCCCGCAGGGCCTCCGCCTCCGACTGGGCAGTGCCGGAGCGCGCCGCCGTCTGGCGCAGCTCCTCCAGCAGGGCCCCGGTCTCCTCCTCCAGCCGGGCGATGTCCGCCGTCAGGGCGGCCACCCGGTCCCGCTGGCCCCGGATCTTCTCCTCCAGGCCGCTGGCCTGGCCCTGCTGGGCCTCCAGCTCCGTTTGCAGGCGCTCCCGGGTCTCCTGGCTGTGGCGGATGTCGCTGCGCAGCACCGCCATGGCGCTGTCCTCCTCGCTGGAGCGGGCCTCGGTCCGGCGCATCTCCTCCCGGACCGCCTCGGCGTCCATGTCGTTCTGCCGGACCTGCTGGCTGTAGGCCTCCCCCTGGCGGTAGAGGGCGTTCAGGGCCTCCTCCGCCTGGTCCCGGGCGGCGGCGGCGGCGGCGTGGTCGGTCTTGCGCTTCATGGCCGCGGCCTTCACCGCCTCCAGCTCCTCCAGCCAGACGGAGATCTCCAGCAGCCGCAGCTCGTCCCGCAGCAGCAGGAACCGCTTGGCCTTTTCCGCCTGGTCCCGGAGGGGCTCCACCTGGAGCTCCAGCTCGGCGATCTTGTCGTTGACCCGGACCAGGTTCTCCTCCGTCTTTTCCAGCCGCCGTTCCGCCTCCTCCTTCCGGTGGCGGAACCGGGAGATCCCCGCCGCCTCCTCGAAGATGCCCCGGCGGTCAGTGCTGCGCAGGGACAGGATCTCCGCGATCTGCCCCTGGCCGATGAGGGAGTAGCCCTCCTTGCCCAGGCCCGTATCCATGAACAGCTCGTTGATATCCTTCAGGCGGACGGCCTGCCGGTTGATGTAGTATTCGCTCTCCCCGCTCCGGTAGTAGCGCCGGGTGACCATCACCTCGGGGCTGTCGATGGCGGGGAAGATGCCGCCGGCGTTGTCCAGCACCAGCGTCACCTGGGCGAAGCCCACGGCGGGGCGCTTCTCTGTGCCGCCGAAGATCACGTCCTCCATCTTGGCTCCCCGGAGGCTGCGGCTGGACTGCTCGCCCATCACCCAGCGGATGGCGTCGGAGATGTTGGATTTTCCGGAGCCGTTAGGCCCCACGATGGCGGTGATGTCCTCGCCGAAGCGCAGGACCGTCTTGTCTGGGAAGGATTTGAACCCCTGGATCTCCAGCGCCCGCAGGTACACACGATCGCCCCTTTCCTTAGTATGCCCATAGTATGCCTCCCGCCCTGGGCCCGCGGCGCGGGCAGTGGCAGTTTATTGTACCATAGCCCATCCTCTTTTGCAAGTTTGCCCGTCTTACTGTTTTTAGCCGGACAGGCCGCTTCCCGTCCCTGTTCGCCGTGTCTTGACGATCTGGACCGGCCGTGCTATGATCGAAGCGGCAGGCGGAGGCCTGACAAAGCAAGGAAGGACACTGGCATCATGACAGAAAAAGAGAAAATGCTCGCGGGGCAGCTCTACGATCCCTCCGACCCTGAGCTGAGCCGGCTGCGCATCCAGGCACGCAAACTCGCAAGGGCGTACAACGCGACAGACGAGGATGAGCCCCAGCGGCAGCGCGAGCTCCTAAGGAGACTGCTCCCCTGCTCCGAAGAGCTTCCGGCATTGCAGGCGCCGGTCTACTTTGATTACGGGTGCAATACGCGCTTTGGGAGAGACTGCGGCGCGAATTTCCACTTCACCTGTCTGGATGTCTGCCAGGTGTATATCGGAGACAACGTCCTGATCGGGCCGAACGTCACCCTGGCCACGCCCATGCACCCGCTGCTGCCGGAGGAGCGCGATCCCCGCCGGCGGGAGGACGGCAGCTGGTATAGTCTGGAATACGCAAAGCCCATCACCATCGGGAACAGCTGCTGGATCGCCTCCAATGTGGTCGTATGCGGCGGCGTGACGATCGGAGAGGGCTGTGTGATCGGAGCGGGGAGCGTCGTCACAAGGGATATCCCGCCCCGTAGCCTTGCGGCGGGAGCGCCCTGCCGTGTGATCCGCGGCCTCACGGATGAGGACCGTATGTCCGCGCGCCCCTGACGGCCTCTGTCCAGTCCCTTTGCCTCGGATAGCCTGGGGGATAGCGGAAGGGCCGCGAAGGGCACAGGGAGCCGCCGGGGCAGGCAAAAAAAGGATATATTTTGGCTCTTGCGAACATCTGCCGATCAAGGTATAATAAGGATATCATCGTCTGCCCGCCCCTGCCGCTCCCGTCCAGGGAGGCCGGGGGCGCTGGAGAAGAAAGGATCACGTTATGCGCAGTAGTAGTATCAAACGAACGGTCTGGATCCGAGTGACCGCGGCCCTTCTGTCCATCCTCCTGTTCAGCTTCGTCACCACCTTCAATATCTTCCGCATCCAGCGCATCCAGCAGGAGAACGTCCAAGCCAACGCCCTGCTGGACCGGGCCCAGCGGGCCGAGGCCGCCCACTACAAGTGGGCCACCAGCCTGAGCAATACCCTCTACGCCAACAAGGATTTCACCGGCAGCCTGGATCCCACCACCTGCGTCCTGGGCCAGTGGCTCTACGGCGACCTGGGCACGGACGATCCCCAGGTCCTCGCCCTGCGGAATCAGCTGGAGCCGCTCCATAAGGCCCTCCACCAGTCCGCCGGCACCGCCATCGAGACTATGTCCACTAGTCCCGCCCAGGCCCGCAGCTACTACCAGAACACCATCCAGGCGGACCTGGCCACCCTGGTGGGGCTGCTGGATCAGGTGGTGGAGCGGGGCACCGCCCTCAGCGCGGAGAGCGGTGAGCGGATGACCCAGACCATGGTCCTCATGCATGTGACCTGCGCCGTCTGCCTGGCGGCGGCCCTGGTGTGCCTGATCGGGCTGATCCAGTTCATCATCCTGCGGGTCCTGGCGGGCATCCTCAGCCTCACCGAGAGCAGCAAGCCCCTCCAGGAGGGACGGCTGGACCTGGAATTTACATATGACAAGGAGGACGAGCTGGGCAGTCTGGCCCGCACTCTCCGGCAGTCTATGGAGCGCATCAACAGCTATGTGTCTGACATCAACCGGATCATGAGCCAGCTCTCCGCCGGCAACTTCGACGTGGGCACCTCCGTGCCCTTCGTCGGCGACTTCCGCTCCATCCAGGAGTCCATCCACAGCTTCACCACCACCATCTCCTACTCCCTAGCCCAGGTCCGGCAGGCGGAGCAGCGGATCTCCGCCAACGCCGAGCAGCTCTCCAATGGCGCCCAGTCCCTGGCCCAGGGGGCCACGGAGCAGGCCAGCGCCATCGAGGAGATGTACGCCACCCTGGACGATCTGTCCAACAGCGCCGCCCAGAACGTGAAGGCCGCCGGACAGGCCCAACAGGACGCCCACCTCACCGGGGAGCAGGTCACCCTCAGCGGCGAGCAGATGGAGCAGATGGTAGCCGCCATGGCGGACATCACCAATGCCTCCCAGGAGATCGGGCGTATCCTCTCCACCATCGAGAACATCGCCTTCCAGACCAACATCCTGGCCTTGAACGCGGCGGTGGAGGCCGCCCGGGCCGGCACGGCGGGGAAGGGCTTCGCCGTGGTGGCCGACGAGGTGCGCTCCCTGGCCTCCCAGTCCGACCAGGCGGCCAAGGCCACCAAGGACCTGATCGAGAACTCCGTCCGGGCCACCGAGCGGGGCGGGAAGATCGTGAAAGAGGTCTCCGCCACCCTGCGGCAGGCCCTGGAGCTGGTGGAGCGCTCCAACAACGATATCCGCTCCATCTCCCAGGCCGTGGAAGGGGAGGCCGAGGCCATCAGCCAGGTGACCGAGGGCATCGGCCAGATCTCCACCGTGGTCCAGACCAACTCCGCCAGCAGCGAGGAGTCCGCGGCGGTGAGCGCCGAGCTGTTCGACCAGGTGCGCCTGCTCCAGGACCAGCTCCGCCGGTTCAAGCTGAAGCAGCCGGGGCAGACGGAACAAGCGGGCCTGCCGGTGGCGCGGGTATAAGTGTTTTAGAGAGAGCCGGCAGGGCGGGGGAGACCCGTCCTGCCGTTCTTTTGGGGATGCTCCCCCAAGACAGAAAGGAGACCGCTATGAAAAAGCTGTTCACCGCCATCCGCCGGGGCGATCTGGAGGAGGTGGCCCAGATCTTAGACCGCAGGCCGGAGCTGATCGCCTGCCTGGCCAAGGCCCCGCCCAAAAAGGACGACGGCCAGTCCCCCCTGATGGTGGCCATCAAGAGCGATAACTTGGAGGTGGCCCACCTGCTCTTAGACCGTGGGGCGGACGTGGACTTCGCGGACGCCGTCAATCCCTACGGCATCAACTTCTCCGCCCCCATCTGGTATCACGCCGTGGGCCAGAGCTTCATGCGGGCGGGGCATACCGTGGGCCCCGGCCCGGAGCGCTCTAAGGGCTACTTCCTGCTCCTCCGCCGCCTGCTGGACATGGGGATGGACCCTGACCAAAAGACCTCCCACGGCCTCACTGCCTGGCAGCACGCCCTGGAGGAGTACGACCAGTTCGCCCATGATTCCTATCCCAGCTACTGTGTGGAAACGGCCACAGAGGAGAACCGCCGGCTGCGGGAGATGCTCAAGGCGGTGCTGGACGAGCTCTTGAAGCACGGGGCGGATATCCACACCTTTATACCGCCCCGTGACAACGGCCTGTCCCATGTCTCGGTGATCCTGCGGAACCTGGAGGAGGGCCGGGAGCTGCTGGAGGGCCTGTACGGCCTGGACCCGGACTGCGACGCCTTCAAGCCCCACACCATGAAGTACCGGGGCAAGGAGCGGCTGGTCCAGCCCCATTACACCGTGGAGGACTACCGCCAGTGGTACGAGCTCAAATGGCGGCCCCTGGAGCCTACCCTCCGGGCCTACTACGAGAAGGGGCGGTAGCCGCCGGCGCTCCGCATCAAGGAAGATCGAAAGGGCTTGCTGTCTGCCATTCACAGACAACAAGCCCTTTTGGCTGCTCGAACGATCTCTTATCTCGATTTTTTGTCTAACTTTTTGAGGTCACTTCAAGTATTGCATGACGATATTTTGAGAGATCCGGCAAGATCTTAGGCATAGTGGCCTTTGCAGGCGAGAATGACTATCATGTCGTCCAGGACCTTGTATGTCAGCCGGTCCATGTCGTTGATGCGGCGGCTCCATAGGCCGGACAGGTCGTGTTTTAGCGGTTCTGGCTTGCCGATTCCGTCGAACGGGTCCCGGAGGGCGGCTTTGATGAGGGCGTTGATCCGCTTCAGCGTGACCTTGTCCTTCTGCCATTCGCAATAGTCATCCCAGGCGTCGCTGTCCCACTGTGATCTTCTCCCCATGGTCAGTCCGTCTCGATCAGATCATGGGTCTCTAGGGGGAGCGTACCAGCGTTCAGGGCGTCTAGCTTCTCCTTCAGGTACCGGACATTGTTTTCACTGTAAAATGGGTCGGCATCTGCGGTCACGTCAAAGGGGATCCGTCTTTCCTGTTCCACCTTCCGGCAGCAGATCGTTAGCAGTGTCGTCAGGTTCATGCCCATGCGCTGGCAGATCTCCTCCACGTTCTTTTTTAGCTGTTCATCCATGCGGAAGTTTACATTTACTGTCTGTGCCATAGCTAACACCTCCTGTATGCTTCCTATTATAGCAGGTATCGAGATGGATGTAAAGGATCATCATTACAACTCTTTGCGCGATCATTCGTCCCGGCTGATCATGCCCTCTCTGCCGCCTGAAAAAGAAGGAAACTTCCCCCTTGCCAGGGGCCGGGGAAGGGAGTATACTGGCTTTATCCCGCCCCTTGGGGGGCGCTATGTGAAAAGGAGATGCACACATGAACACGAGATGGAAACAGCGGACCTTGGCGCTGGCGCTGCTGCTGGCCCTGGTCCTCGCCCTGCCGGCCCATGCCGCGGAGGATGCCGCTCCTACACGGGCGGAGCGGGCCCAGGCCGCGGCGGAGGCCGCCATGCAGTACGGCGGCGCGGTCAGCGTCCAGTACGCCCTGTGGCAGGATGGGGAGATCGTCCTCTCCGGCACCGCCGGGGTCTACTCCAAGTCGGAAAACCGGCTCCTCACCGGCGATCACCTCTACGGCATCGGCTCCATCAGCAAGACCTACACCGCCACCCTTGTGATGGAGCTGGTGGAGGCGGGGAAGGTGGACCTGGACGAGCCGGTGACCACCTATCTGCCAAACTTCAAGATGGCCGACGAGCGGTATAAGGACATCACCGTTCGGATGCTGCTGGACCACTCCTCCGGCCTGATGGGCACCACCAACACCAACGCCTTCCTCCTGGGGGACCCCAAGGAGGACGACGCCCGGAAGAGCCTGCTCGACCGGCTGGCGGACCAGACCCTCCAGGCGGACCCAGGGGCCTACAGCGTCTACTGCAATGACGGCTTCACCCTGGCGGAGCTGCTGATCGAGGCCGTCAGCGGCAAGAGCTATACAGACTTCCTCCATGAGACCATCACCGCCCCCCTGGGCCTGGACCACACGGTCACCCCCATGGACGAGGTGGACTGGAACGAGGCGGCCAAGATCTACCAGGGGACGGACCCCCGGGCCCTGCCGGCGGAGGCCCTGGCGGTGATCGGGGCCGGCGGGCTCTACGCCAACGCCGCCGACCTGGCCAGCTTCGGCGGGATCTTCTGCAACGACAGCATCCTGGAGGAGACCTCCCGGCAGGCCATGGCCGCCGATGCCTACCTCCGGGGGATGTGGCCCGAGGACAGCGAGGGGGATGCCCTGGCCTACGGCTTAGGCTGGGACAGCGTCCATATGTTCCCCTTCAGCCAGAACGGTATCCAGGCCCTGGTGAAGGGCGGGGACACCATCTACTACCACGCCGGCCTGGTGGTCCTGCCGGAGCACGATATGGCGGCGGCGGTGCTGACCTCCGGCGGCGTCAGCACCTATAACGAGCTGGCCGCGGCCCGGATGCTCATAGACGCCCTGGCAGAGGAGGGCATCACCGTCAACGAGACCGCCGCCCTGCCGGAGACCACCCCCGCTGAGGCCATCCCAACGGAGGTCCTTGCCCTGACCGGGGACTACGGCAGCTCCACCGGCTTCCTGAAGGTCCTGATGGAGGGGAACACCATGACCCTCCAGATGCCGGAGATGTACGGCGGTGGCGCCCAGCTCTTCACCTACTGCCAGGACGGCTCCTTCCGGGACGAGACCGGGACCATCTTGATCCGTCTGGTGACGGAGGACAACGGCCAGACCTACCTCTTCCAGAAGGCCTACACCCCCGTGCCGGGCCTGACCACCATCTGCGCCGCCAACTATGGCTTTGAGCGCCTGCCGGAGCAGACCGTGTCCCCGGAGGCCCAGGCCGCCTGGGACAGCCGGGGCAGCCGCCTCTACTTCCTGATGAACGAGAAGTACACCTCCTCCTTCTACCCCATGGGCGGCATCGTGGCCACCATGGCGGACCCCTCTGTCTACCCGGCGGGCTACATCGCCACCAATGTCATCACCGGCCCCGACTTGGCGGAGAACTTCGTCCAGATTCCCGGTACCGGCAGCCGGGACGGCGGGACCGTCCGGGCCTACACGGAGAACGGGGCGGACTGGCTGGCCATCAACTCCTCCCTCTTCCGGGAGAGCAGCTCCCTGGAGACCATCTACAACGGGGAGCGGGCCATCTGCACCATCCAGCCAGACGGCTTCGCCCGCTGGTACCACGTCGGTGAGGCGGCAGGGAAGACCGTGACCATCACCCTGCCGGAGCGGGGGGCCTTCTACGTCTATGACGCCGCCTGCCAGCTGACCGCCTCCTCCTGGTGCTGGGGGGACACCACCGCCGTCCTGCCGGAGGGGGGCTACATCGTCTTTGCCGGCGACGTTGGCCAGGTGTTCCATATCCTGATGACCGCCGCCTGAGAAAGATGCCGCACCTGTTCCCGGCGTCCGGGCCGTTTTGCGGGGATGTCCCATCCAAGGCATATCCATTAAGGTATAAATTTGGAAAAAAGGGGACACATTGAGAGTGATCTCTGCAACAGCGGACAGAAAGGATGCGGCTTATGGAACGAGTATCGAAAAGCACCTTCAACAGCAGCGTAGAGCAGGCGGCGGGGCCTGTGCTGGTGGACTTCTCCGCCCCCTGGTGCGGCTATTGCAAGCGCCTGGCGCCCCTGCTGGACCAGATGGAGCGGCAGAGCGAGGACCAGCTGGCCTTCGTCGAGGTCAACGTAGACACGGACCCGGAATTGGCGGCGGCCCTCCATGTGGAGGCGGTGCCCACCCTGTACCTCTACCAGAACGGACAGCACGGCGAGGCCCTGGTGGCCCCCCAGTCCATCACCGCCATACGGGGCTGGCTGCGGCACCAGGGCGTGGCCCTGTAGGCCCGATGGAGCAGACCCGATTTGAGATCGCCGTCATCGGCGGCGGCCCGGCGGGGTACACGGCGGCCCTCTATGCCGCCAGGGCCGGCCGGGACGTGATGGTCCTGGAGAAGCTGTCCGCCGGCGGGCAGATGGCCTCCACCAGCTGGGTGGAGAACTATCCGGGCTTCGAGGGCATCGATGGCTTCGCCCTGGGGGAGCGGATGCGGCAGGCGGCGGAGGCCGCGGGGGCGGTCACGGTCTATGACGAGGCAGTGGACCTCCGGCTGTCCGATGCGCCCAAGCAGGTGACCGCCACCGGCGGGACCTATCTGGCGGACGCGGTGATCCTGGCCGCCGGGGCCCATCCCCGGCGGCTGGGCCTACAGGAGGAGGAGGCCCTGACGGGCCGTGGCGTGGCCTACTGCGCCGCCTGTGACGGGGCTATGTACCGGGACCGGACGGTGGCGGTGGTGGGCGGCGGCAACACCGCCGCCGGCGATGCTCTGCTGCTGGCGAAGCTCTGCCGGCAGGTCTACCTGGTCCACCGGCGGGACGCCCTCCGGGCGGAGGCAGTCTACCGGCGGGCCCTGGAGCGGGCGGAGAACGTGACGTTCTTGTGGAACAGCACCGTGGAGGCCATCCTTCACGGGGAACGGGTGGAGGGCCTGGCCCTGCGGGACACCCGGGATGGCAGCCGGCGGGAGCTGGCGGTGGACGCTGTCTTTGTGGCCGTGGGCCGGCTCCCCGCCACGGAGCTGGTGAAGGGCCAGCTGTCCCTGGACGGCGGCGGCTATATCCAGGCCGGGGAGGACACCCGGACGGAGATCCCCGGCGTCTTTGCGGCGGGGGACCTCCGGGCCAAGCCCTTCCGGCAGATCGTCACCGCCGCCGCGGATGGGGCGGTGGCCGCCCATATGGCGGGGGCGTATTTGGACAGTTTGCCCCGTTAGACCGTCTGACAGACAGAAGAGCAGCCCCTCGGTGCAGGATATTCTCCTGGACCGGGGGGCTGCTGCTTTTGTATCTATTTTGTGGCGCAGTTCTTACATCAGATCCTCTTTACTGCTTTGCAAGCAGGTCCAGATACCTTCTCTGCTCTGATTCCGGAATCTTCAATGCTGCCATAGCTTTTTCGACAGACACGCCCATCGTTTCCGTTAGATTTCTGATAGCAGAGAGGATACCCTCTGTCATTCCTTCGGCCCGGCCCTTAGCGATTCCTTCCCGCTCGATCGCAACACCCAGATCACACATATCATGCAGCCCCCTTTCCAGTTCTCGCGTCATGGGAATACCAAAATCATCCTTCAGCACCTGTTGCTTCTCCGCTGCCTCGATGTCGTTGGACAGCAGCACATCCAACAGCCTTAAAATATCGCAATCTGTGTCCTCCGGTCTGCCCAGGCAGATCATGAGCAGCGTCATCAGATCATAGGTCTCGACTGGTTCCTTCACACTGCCGACCATATTTTCTTCCACGATACGATAGCGTGTGATCGTATTCTGACGCTCCAATGGCGGCTTGATCGCAATAAAAATGCTGTATACCTTTTTGATATCCTGATAATTTGAATTTGTGAACTCCGTCCCATTCTGCGCCGAGATCATCCGGCAGCAGTAATAGATCCCCCGCTTTGGCAGCGGATATCCGGGGTAGTAATTGCCTTGTGCTTCGAGGTCTATGATGATTCGGATCAGCTCGCCTGACCTTGGCACTCTGGCAAGGAAGCGGATATCATAGGTGACGGTCCCTTCCGTCAGAGAAGTGTCCTCATTGCTGATCCCGTGGATCCGTTGGTCCGCGTTCGTCTTATCTGGTGATACAGCCACTTTGCTGATGGCAGGTTCACCCTCGATATACTTCTCCGCAATCTCGTTCACATCATGGTCCCGGAACTCCTCCAGGCAGCATTTCATGATCCAGGCCAGGATGATCTTGACCGCCAGGACCTGTTTGCAGGCGGCGTCCAGCTGCGCGTTCTTGTCGATCGTGCGGATGCTCTCCGCAAGCGGCGTTTCTACTTCCATGGCTCGACACCCCCCTTATAGTCTGATTATAACACAGGCATTATGTGAAGTCTATATGGTATTTTGCGGTCATCGAGCACGAACGAGGGCGATCTTGAACAAGACCATAAAACGAAAAAGGCTCAGGTCCTTTCGGACCTGGGCCTTATTCTGGTGCGCGAGGCGGGACTCGAACCCGCACGTCCGTATTGGACACTAGAACCTGAATCTAGCGAGTCTACCAATTCCACCACTCGCGCATCTTTGCGATCGTCTTGCAGAAAGGGGGGTGGTGCGAGTGACGGGACTTGAACCCGTACGTCTGTTGACACACGCCCCTCAAACGTGCCTGTCTACCTGTTCCAGCACACTCGCAGGTCTGCACTCCGCAGATCGCTTTGCTATTATAGCGCCATGCTCCTGGTTTGTCAACTGTTTTTTCGCTATTTTCTTGAAAATTTTTTCGGGGTTTGTATTTGCAGGAAAACCGTGCTATACTAGAGAAAACTCTCCCGTTCCAAGGGAAAAAGGAGGCTGATGGCCATGAACATCCAGATCTTCGGCAAGGTCAAGTGCTTCGACACCAAAAAGGCCCAGCGCTACTTCAAGGAGCGGCGCATCAAGTTCCAGTTCATCGACCTGGCCCAGAAGGGCTTCTCGCCGGGGGAGTGGCGCTCCGTCCGGCAGAAGCTGGGCTATGAGGACCTGGTGGACACCAAGTGCCGGGCCTACCAGGAGGAGTACATGGACTACATCACCCGGGAAGCGGCGGAGGAGAAGCTCTTCCTCTACCCGGAGCTGCTGAAAACGCCTATCGTCCGCAACGGCAGGGAGGTCACCGTAGGCTACTGCCCGGAGATCTGGAAGAGCTGGTCATAGCTCCTCCTCCGGCAGCTCTTCTTCTGGCAGCTCCTCCTCTGGCAGATCCTCCGTGCCCGCCAGCTCCTCCACCAGGGCGGCGGCCCGGTCTAAGTTGGCGTAATGGACATAGTAGGACCAGCTCTCCGTCATGGAGCCGGTGATGACCGACAGGCCGCTCTCCTGCTGGCGGAAGAAGGGGATATGCTCCTCTTCCAGAATCTCCTCCAGCACGCCGCCCCAGACGCTGGGCTGGCTGGTCAGGTAGCACAGGTCCTCCGGCAGGATGGGCAGATGGAGCTTTTGCCCGCAGGTGGGGCAGACCTCCGTCTCGGAGGGGCGGCGGCAGCGGCTGCAGTAGAGGATCTCAGTCATGGCGCTCCTGCTCCTTTCGATAGGTCAGATAGCCCTCCAGGATGAGGGACGCGGCCACAGCGTCCACCATGCCCTTCCGCTTCTTCCCGTTCTTGCCGCTCTGGAAGAGGATGGCGTGGGCGTCGATGGTGGTCCGCCGCTCGTCCCAGAGCCGCACCGGCAGGGCGAAGCGCTCCTCCAGGACCTTGGACAGCGCCTCCGCCTTCTCCGCCCGCTCGCCCAGGGTACCGTCCATGTTCTTGGGGTAGCCCAGGACGATCTCCGTGACGGCGTAGTCCGCCGCCAACCGGCTGACGGCCTCCAGAAGGGGCTCCAGGCGGCGGCTGTGGACGGTGGTGGTGTAGCCAGGGATGGTGTTGGTGGCATCGGATACGGCCAGGCCGGTGTGGGCGTCGCCGTAGTCGATCGCGAGGATAGACATAGTATGCGCCTCCTTACCTGCTGTCAGTATACGGGAAGAGACGGCGGCTGTCAAGGCGGCGATCCCACGAAAACAAGCTGGCGGGAGATTTGTACGATGCTGTCATCAGAGCGGCAGATCGGCATTTGTAAAGATCATTCAGGAGATCGGCAGGTGGACGATATGAGATCGAAGCTGCGATGGGATGCAGATCATCTAAAACTGATCGCGATCATCGCTATGACGGCAGACCATGTATGCGATCTGATCTATCCCGATTTTCCAGCCGTCCCGGCGGCCATGGCGCTGCATATCATCGGGCGCTTGACAGCCCCGATCATGTGGTTTTTCGTGTGCGAAGGATATCATCACACGCATGATGCAAAACGGTATATGCTGCGGATGGGGATCTTCGCTGCCATCTCACATTTCGCATACTGTTTTGCATTTGGGATAGACCCGGTCCCCTTCCGCACGGGGATCTTCAACCAGACGAGCGTCATGTATCCGCTCTTCATCGCGGTCTTGGTCCTGTGGATGCAGGACCATGCGCTGCCAATGAAGGACTGGATAAAGGAGATACTGATCTTCGTATTGGTCTGGAGCGCTTTCCCGGCGGACTGGAGCTGTATAGCCGTGCTTGCGATCTTGAAAATGTATAGGAAAAGGGGAGACCTAAAGGCACAGATGAAGGAGATGCTCCTGTATGTCGCGCTATACGCAGTGGTATCCTTCTTTTTTGTGAGCAAGGTCTATGCTTTCGTACAGATCGGCGTTTTGCTGGTCTATCCTGTGTTAAAGCTGTATAACGGCGAAAAAGGGGATAGAAAATGGATGAAGTGGTTCTTTTATCTATATTATCCGGCCCATTTGCTCCTCATTGGCGTGCTTCGCATCTGTATATATGGTGATGTCCGTCTATTGTTTTAGTGCAGGATGGGACAAGGAAAGGAGGGGAGATCTATGCTGGAGCTGCGGGCACTGACCTCGGCAGCCATCGTCCTGCGGATCCTGCTGGCGGTGCTGGCCGGCGGGATCATCGGCTTGGACCGGGGCCTGAAGCAGCGGGCCGCCGGCCTGCGGACCTATACCCTGGTCTGCGTGGGGGCCTGCATGGTGATGATGACCAACCAATACGTCTACCAATCCTACGGCAACGGCGATCCGGTCCGCATGGGGGCCCAGGTGATCAGCGGCATCGGCTTTTTAGGGGCGGGGACCATCATCGTCACCCCCCGGCAGCGCATCCGGGGCCTGACCACGGCGGCGGGGCTGTGGGCCTCCGCCTGCATCGGCCTGGCCATCGGCATCGGCCTCCATGAGGTGGCCATCGTGGGCAGCGCGGCGGTGCTGACAGCCCTGACCCTCTTCCGCCGGTGGGACGACCTCATCCAAAGGAGGTCCCCCAACCTGGAGATCTATATCGAGCTGGAGCCCACCTGTCAGATGGGGGACTTCTTCCGCAGCGCCCGGCGGTTGGAGCTGGAGCTGAGCGGCTTGCGGAAGGAGCAGGAGGGCCTGGCCTTCATCGTCACCGTCCGGGGCCGGCAGCGGATGGTCCGGGAGGAGCTGCTGGGGGCGGTGGCGGCCCTGGAGGGGGTCCAGTATTGGGAGGTCTTATAGATGGATAAAGCATACTGGTGGAAGAGCTTGCAGCCCCTGCGCATCCCGCCCCGGTGGGACTGCCTATGGAACAAGCTGGAGAGCCGGGAACCGGCGGAGCTGCCCCAGGAGGACAGCGCGTGGCTCTATACATATGTGGAGGATATGCTCTATATGCGCCGGACCGTCAATGGGCAGACGGCCGCCATCGACTTAGGCTGGTATCCCGACGGAGACCCGGCGGGGGCTTATACGCTGGTGGCCATCCTGGACGATAACTGGGAGGACCCGCTGCTGGAGCATACCTCCCGCAGCACCAGGGAGATCGTGGAAACGATGGAATACTGGCTGTTTGAATGTCTCCCGAAAAGCAGGACCATCGACGAGAAAAGCTTCCGAAAGCGCCATCCAAACAGGACATAGAGGAGGAAGAGGGAAGGATGCTCCGTATTTTGATAGGCCGGGCCAACACGGGCAAGTCCGGCATCCTGCTCGACTACATACGCAAGAACGGCCCGGTGGGGACCCAGCAGATCCTCCTGGTGCCGGAACACGCCTCCTACGCCGCGGAGGTGGACCTGTGCCGGGCCTGCGGCGACGGTGCCTGCTGCTTCGCTGAGGTGCTGACCCTGCCCCGGCTGGCGGTGCGGGTGCTGAGCCGCACCGGCGGCATGGCCCAAACGCCCCTGGACAAGGGGGGCAAGGTGCTGCTGATGCAGCGGGCCATGGAGAACGTGTCAGCCCAGCTGCGCCTCTACCGGCGGCCCAGCCAGAAGGCGGCCTTCCTCCGGGGGCTGGTGGAGCTGAGCGAGGAGCTCCAGCGCTACGACGTGGCCCCGGAGGACCTGATGGATCGCTCCCAGCAGGCCGGCGGGCTGACCGGGGACAAACTCCAGGACATCTCCCTGGTCTACGCCGCCTACCAGGCCGGCCTGCGCCGGGAGGGCCAGGACCTGCGGGACCTGCTGAGCCGCCTGGAGGAGGCCCTGGGGCCCTCGGGATACATCGACGGGAAGGATATCTACCTAGACGGCTTCGCCTACTTCAGCGTCCAGGAGGAGCGGCTCCTCTCGGTGATGCTCCGGCGGGCCCGGACCGTCACCGTGGCCCTGCTGGGGGAAAAGGACAGCGGAGCGGCGGTGTTCCGCATGGGCCTGGTGACCCAGCAGCGCCTCCAGCGGCTGGCGGCGGACGCGGGAAGGCCCGTGAAGTTCGTCACGCCGGCCCCGCCCCCGGTGACTACGGCCCTGGGCCACCTGGAGCGGCACTTTTTTGAGAAGATCGTCCCCTGGCGGGGGGAGGCGGGACAGGTCTCCCTCTACCGGGCGGAGAGTTTGTTCTCCGAGGTGGAGTATGTGGCCTCCCAGATCCGTACCCTGGTGGCATCGGGGCAGTACCGCTACCGGGATATCGGCGTGGCGGCCCGGAACGCCGGGGACTACGAGGCCACGGTGGAGAACATCTTCCGCCGGTACGAGATCCCTGTCTTTATGAGCCGGAAGAGCGACATTTTAGAGAAGCCGGTGATGACCCTCATCCTCTCCGCCCTGGAGACGGTGGAGGGGGGCTGGGAGTACGAGGACCTGTTCCGGTGCCTCAAGACGGGGCTCAGCGATATCCCGGAGGAGGACCTGTTCCTCCTGGAGAACTACGTCATCAAGTGGGACATCCGGGGGAAGATGTGGCGGCGGGAGGAGCCCTGGGGGGCCAACCCGGACGGCTACGAGCCGGACTTCACCGACCGGCAGCGGGAGATCTTGGACCGGGTCAACGCCGTGCGGGAGCGGGTGCGGCGGCCACTGGCGGCCCTGGCCCAGGGCCTTCGGGGCGCCCGGACCGCCGGGGAGAAGCTCCGGGCCCTCTATGGCTGGCTGGAAGACATCCAGCTGCCGGCCCGGCTGGAGGAGCGGTCCAACGCCCTCCGGGACCAGGGGGAGAACCAGCTGGCGGAGGAGTACAGGCAGCTGTGGGAGCTTTTGTGCCAGGTGTTCGACCAGTTCGAAGAGATCCTAGGGGACGCCCCCATGGACACGGAGGACTTCATCCGCCTGCTGAAGCTGGTGCTGACCCAGTACAGCGTGGGCACCATCCCGGCGGCCCTGGACCAGGTCCACCTGTCCGACATCAGCCGCAACGACCGGCACCGGACCCGGTGCCTCTTCATCATCGGCGCTAACGACGGCGTCCTGCCCATGGTGGAGACCGGCGGCGGCATCCTGACCCGGGAGGAGCGGAGCTACCTCACCGGCAGCGGACTGCGCCTGGCCCCCGACGGGGAGGAGCAGTTCGCCATGGAGCTGCAGAACATCTACGCCGCCCTGGCCAAGGCGGAGGAACGTCTCACTGTCAGCTGGCCCGCTGGGGACCGGCGGGGGACCGAGCTGCGCCCTAGCTTCATCGTGGAGCGGATGGGGGCGCTGCTGCCGGGGGTGGCCATCGAGAACGAGACGGTGGAGAAGCCCTTCCGCCTGACGGCCATCCAGCCCGCCTTCGAGGTGGCGGGGAGCTGCCGGGGGAGCCGGCTCTGGCAGTTCATGGCATCGGACGAGCGGACCGCCCCCTCGATCGCCGCCCTGGAGCGCTCGGCGGCGGTCCGCCGGGGCCGGCTGGGCCGGGGGGCGGTGGAGAGCCTCTATGGCCGGTCCCTGCGCCTCTCCGCCAGCCGGATGGACAAGCTGCGCTCCTGCCACTTCGCCTACTTCATGCAGTATGGCCTCCGGGCGAAGGAGCGCACCCCCGCCGGCTTCGACGCCAGCCAGGTGGGCACTTTCCTCCACTATGTGCTGGAGCATGTGACCCGGGAGGTCATGGACCGGGGGGGCTTCGATGTGGTGGAGGACCGGGAGCTGCGCAAGATCACGGACGGCTGCATCGACCGGTTCATCCGGGAGGAGCTGGGGGGCCTGGACCAGCGGGCCGCCCGGATGCGCCACCTCTTCCAGCGGCTGCGCCGGACGGTCCACGCCGTGGTGGAGAACGCCGCCGGGGAGCTGCGGGAGAGCGAGTTCCGTCCCATGTCCCTGGAGCTGGACTTCAGCCACGGGGGCGACCTGCCCGCCGTGACCATCCAGGAGGGGGACGCCGCCCTGGCCGTAGGGGGCCGGGTGGACCGGGTGGACGGCTGGCTCAAGGATGGCCGGCTCTACCTCCGGGTGGTGGACTACAAGACCGGGAAGCGGTCCTTCGACCTGGCGGACGTATACTACGGGATGAACATGCAGATGCTCCTCTACCTCTTCGCCCTGGAGCGGGAGGGGGCGGGGCTCTACGGCCACCAGGTGGTCCCCGCCGGGGTCCTCTACTTCCCCGCCCGGGACGTGCTGCTGAGCATGGACCGCTCCTCCAGTGAGGAGAGCATCCGGGCGGCCATGGACCGGGAGCTGCGGCGGAGCGGCCTGGTGCTGGCGGACCCAGCGGTCCTCCAGGCCATGGAGCCGGGGGCCCTGGAGGGGCCCAAGTATCTGCCCCTGACCATCAAGCGGGACGGGACCATCACCAGCGGCGTGGCCACCGCCGAGCAGCTGGGCAAGCTGGGGCGGTATACGGAGAAGATCCTCCGGCAGATCGCCGCCGAGCTCCGGGGCGGGGTCATCGACGCCGACCCCTGGACCAGGAGCGAGAACGACAGCGCCTGCACCTGGTGCGAGTTCGCCTCCGCCTGCCACTTCTGCGACGGGCGGGACACGGACCGCTACCGCCCCCTCCGGGGGGTGGACCCGGCCATGTTCTGGGCCCATGTGGACGCGGTCAATGGAGAGGTCGGAAAGGAGGACGACCATGGCTGATATCTGCCTGACCGAGAGCCAGCGGGCCGTGGTGGAGGACCGGGGCGGGGAACTGCTGGTGTCCGCCGCCGCCGGGTCCGGCAAGACCAGGGTGCTGGTGGAGCGGCTGTTCGACCGGGTGGACCGGGACGGCTGCCGGCTGGACGACTTCCTCATCATCACCTATACCCGGGCCGCCGCCGCCGAGCTCCGGGGGCGCATCGCCCAGGAGCTGTCCGCCCGCCTGGCGGAGGACCCGGGCAACAGGCACCTCCAGGACCAGTTCGTCCGGCTCTACCGGGCGGACATCAAGACCGTGGACAGCTTCTGCACCGCCCTGCTGCGGGAGTTCGTCCACCTGCTGGACACCGGGGCCAAGCACAGCCTCACCGCCGACTTCCGGGTGCTGGACGAGAGCGAGGCCGCCCTCCTGCGGCGGCGGGTGCTGGACCGGGCGCTGGAGGCGTTCTACGCCGGCATCGAGGAGGACCCGGGCCGGGCGGAGCTGGCGGACAGCTTCGGCTTCGGCCGGGACGACAAGCGGCTGGAGGCCCTGGTGCTGGACCTCTACGACCGGTTACAGAGCCACCCCTACCCGGAGGAGTGGCTGGCGGAGCAGCGGGCGGTATGGGAACATCTGCCCCAGGACGTGGGGGAGACGGTCTGGGGCGGGAGCCTGATGGCGGAGTTCCGCCGGAAGGCCGTCCACTGGCGGCGGCTGCTGGACAGGGCCATCGAGGAGATGGGGGAGGACCCAGCGGTGGAGCGGGGCTACGCCCCGGCCTTCAACGATGTGGCGGGCCAGCTGGAGTGCATGGTGAAGCTGGCGAGCTGGGACCGCCTGGGCCAGTTCCCCCTGGCCTTCCCCCGGCTGAAGCCGGTGAAGGGGGAGAGCCCCCTGAAGACCCGGTGCAAGACCCTGTGGGATATGTGCAAGAAGGAGCTGGGGGCGGCCCAGCGGGTCTTTTTCGTGTCCTCCCAGGAGGTCATGGAGGACCTTACCGCCACGGCCCCGGCCATGCTGGCCCTCCTGGACCTGACCGAGGCCTTCTCCGCCGCCTTCCAGGAGGAGAAGACCCGGCGGAACGTCACCGACTTCTCCGACCAGGAGCATTTCGCCATCCGGCTGCTGCTGGAGCGGGACGGCGGACTGACCGAGGTGGGGCAGCTGGTGTCGGGGCGGTACCGGGAGGTGATGGTGGACGAGTACCAGGACGCCAACGAGGTCCAGGAGAGCATCTTCCAGGCCCTGGGCCGGGGGAAGCTCTTCACCGTGGGGGACGTGAAGCAGAGCATCTACCGGTTCCGGCTGGCGGACCCCACGATCTTCCTGGAGAAGTACCGCCAATTCCCCCTGGTCCGGGAGCGGGAGGGGGCGGGGCGGAAGATCCTCCTCAGCCAGAACTTCCGGTCCCGGCAGGAGGTGCTGGACGGGGCCAACTTCGTCTTTCGCGGCCTGATGAGCGAGGAGATGGGGGAGATCGACTACGGCCCCGATGAGCGCCTGAACTTCGGCGCGGCCTACTATCCCCCCCGCTTAGACTGCCAGACCGAGTTCCACCTTCTCTCCCTCCCTATGGGGATGGATGGCGGGCCCCTGGCAGAGGCCCGCTATGTGGCGGAGCGGATCGCGGCGCTTTTGCGGGAGGGCTATCCCGTCAGCGAGGGGGAGGGGACCCGGCCCTGCCGGCCGGAGGACATCGTGGTGCTGCTGCGCTCCCCCAGTCCCCGGCTGCACCTCTACGCCTGGGCCTTCCGGGAGCGGGACATCCCCTGCGCCTTTGGGGAGGACGAGGACTTCTTCGCCACCATGGAGATCGCCGTCACCTTCAACCTGCTGATGATCGTGGACAACCCCCGGCAGGACGTGCCCCTGATCTCCGTGCTGCGCTCGCCGGTGTTCGGCTTCACCCCGGACCGCCTGGCCCAGATCCGGGCCAAGTGCCCCCAGGGGGACTTTTACGATGCCCTCACCTCCGATGGGGGGGAGGATGTCAGGGCCTTCCTGGCGGTGCTGGAGGAGCTGCGGCTGCGCTCGGCGGACTTGGGGGTCCACCGGCTGCTGTGGCATATCTACGACCGGCTCCACCTGCTGGCAGTGTTCGGGGCCATGGACGGGGGCCGGGAGCGGCGGGAGAACCTGATCGCCCTCTTCGACCACGCCCGGGCCTTTGAGAGCGCCGGCTACCGGGGCCTCTTCGCCTTCGTCACCCACCTGCGCCGCCTGCTGGAGGAGGGGCAGCAGCCCGACACCGCCGGCGGCAGCGCCGGCGTGGGAGTGCGGCTCATGAGCATCCACAAGTCCAAGGGCCTGGAGTTCCCCATCGTCATCCTGGCGGACCTGGCCAAGGACTTCAACCGGATGGACCTGCAAACGCCGGTGCTGGTCCACCCCAAGCTGGGGCTGGGCCCCACCCGCATCGACTTAGAGCGGCGCATCAGGTACCCCACCGCGGCCCGGGACGCCCTGGCCCGGCAACTGCTGCGGGAGCCGAAGTCGGAGGAGCTGCGGGTGCTGTATGTGGCCATGACCCGGCCGAAGGAGAAGCTCATCCTGGTGGCGTCCATGAAGAGCGCCCCCCGGCGGCTGCAAAGGCTGGCGGCCCTGGCCCACTACCCCGTGCCGGCGGAGACCGTGGCGGCGGCGGGGAGCATGGCGGAGTGGCTCCTGCTGCCCCTGCTGCGGCGTCCCGAGGCGGCGGCGCTGCTGGACCTGGCGGGGATAGACGTGCCGCCCCTGGCCACGAAGGACCGGCCCTGGCAGGTGGTCTGCCGGGAGCTGGGGGAGGAGGGCGTCCTCCAGCAGCCGGAGGAGGCCGGGCCGGAGGCGGAGGAGGCGGTCTGGGAGCCGGACTTCGACCCGGCGCTGCTGCTGCACCGGTACCCCTTCCAGGCGGCGGAGACCTTGCAGACCAAGGTGACCGCCACTGAGCTGAAGGGCCGTCCTCTGGACAGGGAGATCGCGGAGGAGACCGTCCCGCCGCCCAAGACCGGCCTCTGGCCCCGGCCCCGGTTCGTCCGGCAGGAGGCGGCGGTCACGGCGGCGGAGCGGGGGACCTATACCCATCTGGCGCTGCAATATCTGGACCTGGACGCCCGCGATGTCCGGTCCGCGGTGGCGGAGATGGTGGAGCGGGGCTGCCTGACGGCGGAGCAGGCCGCCGGCGTGGACCGGCGGGGCCTGGGGCGGTTCCTGGCCTCGGACCTGGCGGCGGCCCTGCGGCAAGCCAAAAGGGTGGAGCGGGAGTACCGTTTCTCCCTGCTGGTGCCGGCAAAGGACTACCTGGGCGAGGCCGCGGGGGAGGACGAGATCCTGCTCCAGGGCGTGGTGGACTGCTTCTTCGAGACGGAGCAGGGGCTCACCGTGGTGGACTTCAAGACCGACTATGTGACGGCGGAGACCATCCAGGAGCGCTCCGAGGGCTACCGGCCCCAGCTGACGGCCTACAGCGCCGCCCTGGCCCGGATCTTCCAGAAGCCTGTGGTCCGGCAGGTGCTGTACTTCCTGTCCATGGGCAGGGAGGTCGAGCTATAAAGGCGAACGAGAGAGAAGGAGGGACTTTTTATGCGGATGCGTAAGAAGAAAAATCTGGTGCCCCGGATGGAGCGGTGCGCCGGCGTGCAGGTGATGGACCCCGCCAGCCTGAAGGGGCGCTGGCGCTCCCTGATGCCCCAGGCGGTCCAACTGCGTGTGGAGCTGGGCTGCGGCAAGGGCCGGTTCACCGTGGATACGGCCCAGGCCCACCCGGATATGCTGTTCATCGCCATCGAGCGGGTGCCGGACGCCCTGGTGGTGGCCATGGAGCGGGCCGTGGAGCTGGGGCTGGAGAACGTGCGCTTCGTGGTGGGGGATGCCAGCGAGCTGACCGGCTACTTCGCGCCGGGGGAGGCCGACCTCATCTATATCAACTTCTGCGACCCCTGGCCCCCCAAGCGCCAGGCCAAGCGCCGGCTGACCCACCGGGGCTTCTTGGACCTCTACCGCCAGGTCCTTTCCCCCGGCGGGGAGATCCACTTCAAGACCGACAACGCCCCCCTGTTCGCCTTCTCACTGGAGGAATTCGCCGCCGCTGGCTATGCCCTGCGGGAGGTGACCGACGATCTCCACAAGGACGGCCCCCAGGGGGTCATGACGGACTATGAGCGTAAGTTCCACCAGGAGGGCATCCCCATCCATAGGTGCGTGGCGGTGCCCGGCGGCGTCCATATAGAGGATGCTACCTAACGAAAGCAGCCCCGTTTCCGGCGAAACGGGGCTGCTTTTATCAGGTCTTTATCACGTTATCAGGGCTCCAGGAGAGCGGCCAGCTGCCGCCGCAGCTCCTCCAGGCCCGTGCCCTTCTCCGCGGAGAAGGGGAGGGGAGGTGCGCTCAGGTCCAGGGTCTCCTGGATGCAGGCCAGGTTCGGCTCGATCTCGCTCTTCTTCAGCTTGTCCAGCTTGTTGGCCACCACCACCAGGGGGTGGTCCCGGAACCACTGCCGCATGGTCACGTCGTCCGCCGTGGGCTTATGGCGGGCGTCCACGATCATCACCCCCGCCGTCACCAGGCCGGAGGCGAAGTAGTCCTCCATCAGCCGGCCCCACCGGTCCCGCTCCGCCTTCGACACCTTGGCGTAGCCGTACCCCGGCAGGTCCACCAGATACCCTGCGCCGTCCAGGCAAAAGTAGTTCACCTGGTTGGTCTTGCCGGGGGAGGCCCCCACCCGGGCCAGGTTTTTCCGGCCCACCAGCCGGTTGATCACCGAGCTCTTCCCCACGTTGGACCGGCCCGCGAAGGCCAGCTGAGGCAGGCCGTCCCGGAGGAAGCCCGCCGGCTCCACCGCGGAACGGATGAACTCTACCCGCTCAAATACGATCGACATACCGTCCTCCTATGCTTTTTGCTGCCGCCGCCGGACCGCCTCGAAGATGCCCCGCTGCTCCATATACTGCCGCAGCTCCCGGTAGCCCTTGTGTCCATGGTACATGGCGATCTTCCGCTCCCGGTCCCGGTAGCGCAGGACCAGCCACTCCCCCTGGAGCACCGGGATGACCTCCACCAGGGCCTCCGGCAGGGCGTCCCAGGCAAAGACCCACTGGAGCTTGCGGGAGAAGTGGAACACCACCCGCTGCTGGTCATACTCGATATAGGGGATGCCCGCGATGAACAGGCGGTACAGGAAAAAGGCCAGGAGCCCGCCGAACAGGGCCAGCCCGCCAACATACAGCAGCCGCTCCTGCCCGCCGGCATTCCGGTCGAACAGCAGCAGGTAGAGGAACAGCGCCAGAAGGGGGACGCACAGCAGGAACATCATGACGGTGCCCCCTATATACTGCGACAAACTCCCACCGCATTTTTTCATCTGTTTCGTCTCCTTCCAACAAGATAGGGCGGCGGGAGCCCCCCGCCGCCCTGTTTTCCTGAACAGAAAAAGCGGACCTGGATTTTTTCTTCACTGCCGGATGCGCTCCACCGGCTGCTCCCCGGCGGGGAACAGGGCGGGCATCTCCTCCTTGGCCCCGGCGGCGCTCTTGGGGCACTCCATGGGCAGCTCCAGGGCCTCCGCCGCCACGGCGTCGAAGGTCTCCACCGGCACGAAGCGCAGGCCGGCGGCCACGGTGGGGTCGATCTCCTGGAGGTCCTTCCGGTTGTCCTTGGGGATG
>CAMWFH010000008.1 GCA_947173485.1 uncultured Clostridia bacterium
GCGAGGGCGGCGATGATGTCACCACGCCCGGCGAGGGCGGCGATGATGTCACCACGCCCGATGAGGGCGGCGATGATGTCACCACGCCCGATGAGGGCAGCGATGATGTCACTACGCCCGGCGAGGGCGGCGATGATGTCACCACGCCCGATGAGGGCGGCGATGATGTCACCACGCCCGATGAGGGCAGCGATGATGTCACCACTCCCGATGAGGGCAGCGATGATGTCACCACTCCCGGTGAGGGCGGCGATGATGTCACCACTCCCGGTGAGGGCAGCGATGTTACCACTCCTGCGGACACCACCGAGGGCGCCCCCGCGGCCCCCAGCGATACCGATGGCGACTACAGTGTCGAGGACACCGATACCGCCACCGTGTACACTTGGACCGTCAAGGTGACCGAGAAGCAGGACAGCCTGCTGGATAAGGTGATCGATGGCGTGCTGGATGTGGTCGCCCCCGTGACCCTGGACGACTTCCTGGCGGCTGTGGCCGCTCTGCCTGCCCCCGAGGATATCCCTGCGGAGATGCCCCAGGAGCAGTATGACGCCCTGGCCGCCCAGCTGTTGGAGCTCCAGCAGATGATGGAGCGTCTCCCCGAGGAGGAGCAGACCGGCGATGCCTTTGAAGAGGCGGCTGGCCTGCTGGGCCTGGTCTGGGAGAAGTTCAGCGGCACTACGCCGGTGACGCTGGCAGAGACCGAAACGGTAAGTAGCGGCAATTTGAGTGATGTACAGGCAGCCATCAATCAAAACCATGATGTTATCGTCACCGAGACGATCATCGTAAGAACCACGGCGACCTTGGATTTGAAAGGCCATACCATCACCTATACCAATGCTGAGGGCAGCGTGTTTATTGTTAATATGACTACCAAAGACAATACATTCACGCTGAGTGACTCTGTTGGCGGCGGTATGATTACTGGTGGTAAAGGTACTCAAATCGCAACCAATAATCCAGAGAACAGTACATGGCACGAGGCGTATACTGCTGGCGGTGCTATCCTTGTCATGAAGGGTACACTTAAGATGGAAGGCGGTAAGCTCTACAATAATACTGCCAACAAGGGCGGTGGTATTTATGTAGTGGCTGGTGGCTTTAAGAAGCTGGATGGCAGCGGTCAAACAGCAAAAACTGACGCTAAGTTGCTCATGTTTGACGGCATTGTTGACTTTAACACCGCAAAAGCCAGTGAAGGTTATGTTTCTGGCAAGAATAATAGAGCTGGCGAAGGCGGCGGTATTTGGCTTGGCAGTGTGGGCAATCAGATCACTGGTGGTGAGATCACCAACAATACGTCTGAGACCAAGATGGACTGGGGCGGCGGCGGTATTTATGTAAACAACGATGGTGACCTACAGGTCTTAAACGCTGATATCACAAACAATACTGCCTACGGCCTGGGTGGCGGCGTAGCCGGGTGCCCCCATGCGCATATGGCGCTTTCCGTTTCTGACGGTGCTGCTATCCATGCAAACACGGCTTACAAAGATGGCTATAAGGCTAATGCCAGCGCTACAGCGGTAGGCGGTCGCCCTGACAATGCAGGTCTCTGGCAGAATACACTTATTGAGGGCGAGGGTGCAGTTGCGAGAGTAACCGGTATTGTTGGCGATTACTTGGCTTATGGTGACTCTGAGTTCACTGCGGCAAAAGCCATGGACTTCTACTGTGTGGATGCTTGCGCAGTGCAGGGTCAGCATTTGACAAATGACCAGGGTGAGTCCTGGGAAGGCCGTTATGCTAAAGCTGGGTTTGAGGTTACTGACCGCAACAAGGACGGCGGTGAGAGTGCTGCAAAGCCCATAGACAGTACAAGTGGCGATGTGTCTATCAAACAGGGCAAATGGCATGTGGTCAGCTCTGGTTCCCTTGGCCTGACCGCCGTTGGCGTTGGTTCTGTGACTGGTAAAAGCGTCAAGATCTCTGGAAATACCAGCTATACCCACGGCGGCGGTATTGCCTGCAACGGGACACTTTGTCTGGGCCAGAATACGGGTGCAGATGACAACTCCAACGGATGGGCTATCGAAGCTAACAAGGCTTTCACCAATGTTGGCGGCACAGCACCGGAGCTGAGAGAGGGAGAGTTTACTTTCCATCTGAAAAAGGCTGGAGACACTGATCTAGTCGCCACTGCGACCAATGCGGCTGATGGTACTATTCGCTTTGCTGTTGATGATGAGAAGTATGCGGGTAGTAAGGAAGGTACCAAGTACAGCTTCACCGTTGTGGAAGATGATACCGATGGTGATCCTTCCATCAACTATGACAAGACCAACAAAACGGTCGATGTTACAGTTGTCAAGGTAGTAAATGAGGCAATCATTGGGACTACGAACTACACAGCCACCAATTCCTATGTGAAGTCGGTTGTGTGGACGAACGATGACAAGACTTTCACCAACACCTTGAAGCCCGGAAGCCTGAGCATCAAGAAGTCTGTTGCTCCTTTGGTGGATGGCACAGTGCCTGCTGACAAGTTCACCTTCGAGGTGAAATTGGGCAACGGCACAGTGAACGCCACAGGCAATGGGTATGTAGCCAACGGCAAGTACACATTCGAGCTGGCGAATGGCGAAACTGCTACCATCACCAATATCCCCGCAGGCGTGACGTACACGGTGGAGGAGACTGGTGCGGATAAGTACACGGCGGCATGGACCAGCAGCGGTACGGTCGAAAACGGCGTTGTGTCTGGCACGATTAACGCGAATGAGACCGCTGCGCTGACCTGTACCAACACGCACAAGGTCGCTAGCCTGGCTGTCAAGAAGGTCGTTACTGTCAACACTCCCTCCAGCAAGGAACCCAATGCAGAGGATGTGTTCGAGATCAAGGTCAAACTTGGCGATGGCTTCTGTGATGCTGAGTACAAGAACGCTACTGAGTATAAGGGCCTGGGCAACTACATCTTCCTGCTGAAGGATAAGGAGACAGCTACCATCGAGGGCATCCCTGTCGGGACGAAGTACACCGTGTCCGAGGGTGATATGCCCGTTGATGGTGACTACTATTACACGAATACCAACAAGATAGACCTTCCGCATGATGTTGTGCTGGGCGCTGACATCCCCGTAGATGAGCCCATTGTGGTCGAGAACCACTACTACGAGGCCAAGTACACCAACATCACCGTAACGAAGGACTGGCCCACTACTCCTGATGAGTATAAGCAGCCCATCGAGGTGACGCTGGTAGGCGGTGGCGATTTGCCCAACGTAGTGCGGACTGTTACCCTGAATAAGGACAACAACTGGTCCCACACCTGGGAGAACCTGCCCGTCTACGAGGGCGACGGTAAGGATGCCTATACCTACACGGTGACAGAGAACTCCATTGAGGTCCCCAAGGATGCGAAGTGGTCTCTTGATCCGAAGGAGAATGGCATCATCCGTGTGCGGAGCACTGAGAACTTCGCAGAGAATGCGCAGGGCGAGAAAGAGTTCGAAATCCTTGGTGGTTGGGCTGTTGACGAGAGTGACAGTTCTAAGGGCAGTGAAACACCTGATACCATTAAGCTGGTCAACAACTGGCGCGGTAAGGATGAGCTGGGCACAGCGTCCTTCACTGTCTACAAGTACGACAGTAAGGAGCGGAACACCCCCATCGAAGGCGTGAAGTTCGAGCTGGTGACCAAAACTGTAGATGAGGACGGGAAAGTAGTAGAAGTAAAGTCCGTTGATTCTGGTACTACCAATGAGAACGGTATCGTGACCTTTAACGGCCTTGCAGTTGGGACCTACTATCTGCGGGAGATCGAGGTGGCCGGAGGCTACCGCGATGACGAGTCGAACAAGGGCGGCGAGTGGAAGCTAGACTTCACCAAGGACGCTAACCAGAAGGATAAGCTCCAGAAGGTGGAGAAGGTGGATGGTAATCAGACGATCGTGGGCAAGAACACCTGGTCGTGGAAGGCCAGCGCTGTAGGCAGTACCACCATCGGCTCTATCAACATCTACAACGAGCCTATCGAGGGCCAGATCGAGATCAGCAAGGTGCTGGATCTGGACGGTGTGACTGAGGACATCACCGGTAAGCCCGCTGAGAAGTCTTTCACCTTTGAAGTCTATCCGACCGAGGATGTCCTGGGTGCGGATACCACGAAGGCGGTCGCTACCCTGTATGTCAAGGTTGGCGAGAACAACGCGAAGAAGACCGGTATGCTCCGTTACGGTACCTACATCGTCAAGGAGACCGGCAACACCGATTTGACCGACTACACTTGGACGGGCGTCAGCTTTGCCAATGTGGAGGAGAATGATCTGGTCAAGGACGATGAAGGCAACGTGATCGGCTTCAAGGTGAAGATCGAAGAGAGCAAGACCTACTCCTTCACCGCCACCAACACCTACGAGCGTCACACCAGCGATCTGTCCATCACCAAGACGGTGACCGGCAATCGCGGCGACTATGACCGCGGCTGGAAATTCCTGGTGACCCTGAAAGCCCCGGCGGACTATGTGGAGCTGGCGGAGAAGTACGATGCTGTTGTCACCAAGACCGAGACCGTGAACAGCGTGACCACCGAGACCAAGCGCACGACCACCCTGGAGCGCAACGAGGAAAGCGGCGTCTACGAGATCGAGCTGACCCACAACGAGACGGCTGTGATCTCTGGCCTGCCTGTTGGTGTCACCTACTCCGTGACGGAGGAGGGCATCGGCACGCCGGAGTTCGACCACACGGTCACCACCGGTAAGAACACCGAGACTGCCACCGACAACAAGACCGAGGTGGGCGGCACCATCGTGAAGGGTGAGACCGACAAGGTCCTCTTCAACAACCACCGCTCCGGCGGCGGCAACACCAACGACCCCAAGACCGATGTCAGTGTGCGCAAGGTCTGGGCGGGCGATGGTGACATCGAGCGTCCCAACAGCGTCACCGTGGAGCTGACGGGCAGCAACGGCACCACCCAGACCGTTACCCTCAACGAGGGCAACAACTGGCGCCACACCTGGACCGGCCTGGATGGCCGCGTGACCTGGTCCGTGGACGAGGTGGATGTCCCCGAGGGCTATGCCAAGGCCGTGACCAACGTGGGCAACTCCTACACCATCACCAACACCTACAGCGAGCCGGACCGGCCGGATGACCCGGATGAGCCCGATATCCCGGACGATGACGTGCCTCGCGATGGCGGTGATGAGGAGATCCCCGATGACGATGTGCCTCTGGCCAACCTCCCCGGCGACGACGAGACCGACATCCCGGACGAGGAGATCCCCCTGGATGAGCTGCCGGCCACCGGCGATGAGAGCAATATGGGCCTCTGGGCTCTGATGGCTCTGTCCTCCGGTCTGGCGGCCCTCTGGCTGGCTCTCACCGGCAAGAAGCACAAGGACGAGGAAGCATAAGCATCCCCAGGCAAACGCAACGAGCCCGGCGGCCCTTCGGGGCCGCTGGGCTCTTGCAGTGTGGCCGGAGATGTGGTATAGTAGAGCTATGAAGAAGAGATACCTAGCGGCGGCGGCCCTGGGGGGCCTGCTGCTCCTGCTGTTCAGCGGACGGGGCGACGCCGACTTCACCGGCAGGTCCCGCCTCCATTACCGGCAGGACGTAGCCTTTGCCGCCTGCCGGCGGCTGGAGGAGGAGATCGGCATACAGATCTTCTATCTCCCTGAGTGGACCGAGGAGGACTCCGGCCTGCTCCATCACAGCGACTTCGATCATCTCACCCTGGACCGGGCCTACTTCCAGGCTGTGCTGGGGGAGCTGGAGAAGATGGAGGCGGCCTACCGCCTGTATCCCGAGGGGTTCCTCCGGGAGCTGTCGGAGAAGAAGGAGGGCCGGACCACCGAGATCGTCCTCTGCCCCTACACCTACAGGGGCTATGCCCAGTATGGCCGCTATGTCCACGACTACTCCGGGAGGGGCGTGGACCATATCTACTATACCGGCATAGGCGACAGCCAGTACTACAGCCACGAGATGGGCCATATGGTCATGACCGCCGCGGCCCTGCGCCACGGCTGGCAGGACGCCTGCGACGCCTGGGACCGGTGCGGCGGCTATGTGTCTGACTACGCCAGGACCAGCCGTCCCGAGGACTGGGCGGAGACCTGGGCCTATCTCTGGCACCAGACGGAGGCGGTGACCGCGGCCTGTGAGGCCGGTCCCCTGGGGGACAAGGTGCGCTGCCTGACAGAGCTGCTGGCGGAGAGCTATGCCGCGATCGAGCCATCCCGGCTGCCTTGGGCTGCCGTATTGCGATAGAAAAGGAGCTGGACCATGAAGAAACGCTATATCCTCCTGGCCTTGGCCGGAGCGCTCTGCCTCGCTCTGCTGCTGCGA
This sequence comes from uncultured Clostridia bacterium, assembly GCA_947173485.1. GTDB lineage: Bacteria > Bacillota > Clostridia > Oscillospirales > Oscillospiraceae > CAMWFH01. The sequence continues at coordinate 6,304 of CAMWFH010000008.1, forward strand.
GTGGATCAGAGGATCCTAGAAGGGACTCGGGGGCCGTCCATCCAGTCCGGCGGACTGCTGGATCGGTCCATGCTGCCGGAGGTCTCCATCGAGGAGGACGATGTGCCCCTGACGGACCTGCCCATCGAGGCCACTCCCGAGGAGCGGGAGGCGGCGCGGCGGGCGGAGTATGTGGCCGAGGTGCTGTCCCTGGTGAACGAGGCCAGGGAGGAGGCCGGCCTGGAGGCGCTGACCCTGGACGATACCCTCTGTACAGCTGCCCAGACCCGGGCGGAGGAGTGCGTAGGCACCTTCAGCCATACCCGGCCTGACGGGCGGGCCTACCGGACCGTCCTGGAGGACTTGGAGGTCACCTCCACCTACTCCGGGGAGAACCTGGCCACCGGCCACACCACGCCGAAGATGGTGGTGGACCGCTGGATGCAGTCGGAGGGCCACCGGGCCAACATCCTCAACGAGCACTACACCAAGATCGGCATCGGTCTGGAGAAGAACACCGGGAACCGCTACAAGGGCTACGCCTGGGCCCAGCTGTTCACCGACTGACCGCCGCAAAAAACAGAGAACGATAACAAGGAGGTCCTTCCCCAATGGTACGAGTCCCCCTCCGGGCCGTCATGGCCCTGATCCCCGCCTTCATCCTGGCTGCCCTTCTGTTCCTGGGCGGCAACGCCCTGCTCCGGTCCTACACGGCCAATGTGACCTACCCGGCCTACATAGAGAGCCTGGACCTGGCAGAGGGCAGCATCGGCAGCGCCCCCACCCCGGACACGCCCCAGGCGACCTCCATCGCCGATATGGAGTCCATGGACACCTTCTATATGATCGGCGCCGTGGGCTGGGACTATCCCCGTCAGATTGGGGGCCAGTGGTACTATGAGGTGGAGTTCCTATCAGACGATCTGGGCTTCAACACCTATACCACCATCTTAGCCCGCATCAACAAAGACGCGTCGGAGCGCCTGGAGAGCGGCGGCCGCCGCCTTCCCATCGGCCGCTGGCTCCCTCTGGACACCGAGGGAGCGGAGCTGCACAGCGTGGATATCAAGGACCACTACGTCGATATGCTGGGGGACCACGGTCTGGTGATGACGGAGGGAGAGTTCCACGGCCAGCAGGCCGCCCCGTCCATCTTGAGCAAGTGCGTAGCCGTTGTGATGCTGGTGCTCTGGGCCCTCTTTGCGAGCTTCTTTACGAGAAAGGGCTGGTTTTAGGCCCTATGAGAAAAGGCCGTGTGCCTGTCCAGATCGGACGGGCCCACGGCCTCCTTTTATGTAAAGACTTCGATGCTGTCCGCCTCACGGGACCTGTTTCGGTCCTCCGGCAGAGCCGTCCAGCGCTTTGACGAATTTGAAGTGGTCCTTGACCATGCCCTCCCGCAGGTAGAAGCGGTGGGCGCCGGTCCGCCGGACGCTGCTGGCAGCCTCGATCTGCATACACCCCGCCTCCCGAGCCAGCCGGCAGGCCTATGCAAGAAGGGCCCGCCCGATGCCCGCGCCCCGGCGGCGGCTGTCCACTGCCAGCTCCAGGATCTCCGCCACCGGCCCGGCGTGGTGGAGCTGGTCCTCCAGCCGCAGATGGAGGACGCCAACGACGGCGCCCGCCTCCTCATAGACCAGGAAACGGTGCCCATTTTTGGTCAGTTGGGCCAGATAGATAGACGAAAACGCCTCCCATGGAAGGGCCCGCTCCTCCAGCTGGCAGAGCAGGTCATAGACCGCCTGGCGGTCCTCCCCGCGAGCTTCCCGCAGCACGGCGCTCCCCCCTTTCGACCGGTCCAGTATACCATAGCGGGCCGGCCTTTGCAAGACAGGCGGGCGGGGATCGCAAAATGCAAAATTTCCTGCAAAAATCGAAAATTCTTCTTGCAAAATTGATGGAAAGCTCGTATACTAGGCGGCGGACAAAATACGGGGATCGGAGGAGAAGGATATGCCCTTACGGAAGTCTATGCACCGCCCTGGGGTCCGGCTGGCCATGGCCATCGCCGGCACGGCCCTATCGGCCTGCGCCACCAATTTTTTCATCGTGCCCATGCACCTCTACAGCGGCGGCATCATGGGCATCTGCCAGCTGCTGCGGACCCTGCTGCTCGCCTTGTTCCATCTGGAGGCCGGCCGCTATGACTTTGCCGGCGCGCTGTATCTGATGATGAACGTCCCGCTGCTGCTGCTGGGGTACAAGTCCCTGGGCAAGATGTTCTTCCGCAACACCCTGGTCTGCACCATGTCGGGATCCCTGTTCCTCAGCATCCTGCCCATCCCCACCGCGCCCCTGGTGGCCGACCGGCTCACCGGCTGCCTCCTGGGGGGCATCCTGTCCGGCACGGGGATCGGGCTGATGCTGACCTGCGGCTGCTGTTCCGGCGGCTCGGAAGTGCTGGGGATGTTCTTCTCCAAGCGGAACCCGGCCCTGACCGTGGGGCGGTTCAACCGCACCTTCAATATGCTGGTCTACGGCCTGTGCCTGATCTTGTTTGACCCGGAGGTCGCCATCTACTCCGTGATCTACTCCACCTTCCAATCCATGGTGGTGGACCGGGCCCACCAGCAGAACATCAACGTCCAGGTGCTGATCTTCACCCGCCAGGGGGCGGAGGGACTGGAGGAGTTCATCATAGAGAAGCTCCACCGGGGCGTGACCAGCTGGGACGGGGAGGGCAGCTTCACCCACCAGGGCATCCAGGTCCTCTGCACGGTGCTGAGCAAGTATGAGATCGGCGACCTGCGCCAGGCCATCCATGAGATCGACCCCAAGGCGTTCTTCATCGTCCAGGAGGGGGTCCATGTGGGGGGCAACTTCGCGAAAAAGCTGGCCTGAGCTGGTATAGGATACAGGATAGGACAGGAAAATGCCTGCGGCAGATCCCGCAGGCATTTCCTTATCTGATCAGGGCGTTGCCCTCTACATCTCCTCCGGGTAGACCCCTGCCGCGGTCTGGGCGGCCAGAGCGGCCTGGACGGCGGGCTTATCCTCCCGGTAGGTGACGCCGTACCACTTGTCCGGGCTGGGCAGCACTTTCACCCGGGCCTTGCCCTCCTGGAGCAGCGTGCTGACCAGGGAGGGCAGGTAGAACTCCCCCTTCAGGGGGTCCTTCGCCAGAGCTGCATCGAGGAATGCCGGCAGACGGACCTCCGCCTCCTGCAAAAAGCTCTGGTGGAAGCCCCACATATTCATCGACACCACCGTGTCCCCCGGCAGATGGACCCAGGCTCCGTTTTCCAGATACCGCCCGCCCTCGCCGTCCTTTTCGATGGCGGTCCGCTCCACCACCTCTTGCAGATACCCCCCGCCGTCCATCCGGCAGACCCCGCGGGCCACGCTGCCATGCTCCGTCACCGTGTTGCCCAGGCGGTAGCCCGCCATGGCGTACTCATAGACGGCCCCGTCCGGGTGGCCGGAGAGGTAGTCGAAGAGGAGACGGAAGGCGGTGGGGCCGTAGCAGTCGTCGGCATTGATGACGGCAAAGGGCCCGTCCAGGACCTGCCGGGCCGACAGCACCGCGTGACAGGTGCCCCAGGGCTTCACCCGGCCCTCCGGTACGGTGTAGCCCGCCGGCAGGTCGCCAAGGTCCTGGAAGGCGTAGCGGACCTCCATCTTCTGGCTGACGCGGTCGCCAACGGCGCTGCGGAACAGGGCCTCGTTCTCCCGCTTGATGATAAAGACTACCGTCTCGAACCCGGCCCGGCGGGCGTCATAGATGGAGTAGTCCATGATGATCTGCCCCCGGGGCCCCACGGGGTCGATCTGCTTCAGGCCGCCGTAGCGGCTGCCCATCCCGGCGGCCATGACCACTAGGACTGGTCTCTTCATATCCAAAGCCTCCTTACTGTTTGCGTATCGTTCTCTTACCTTACTTCTCCGGGATCGCCCCGGCCCGGTAGACATCGATCAGCTCCTTCAGCTCCGCGATGCGCACCCGCATCTTGGCCCCGGCATCGGTGTCCCCCACCATCAGCCGCTCCCGGCTCTTCTGCACCGCCACCCGGCGGGAGACGATATCCTTCTCCTCCGACACTGCCGCCTCCGTGGACTCGAAGGGCTCGTGGGCGGTGAGGGTCAGGCCGTAGGAGTTGTAGATCAGGGTGTACCCGGCGATGCCGGTCTCCTTGTGGTAGGCCCGGGAGAAGCCGCCATCGATGACCAGGATGCGCCCGCCGCACTTCACCGGGTTCTCCCCGTTGAGCTGCCGCACCGGCATATGGCCGTTGATGATATGGGCGTTGGGCTTATCCATGCCGAAGCTGGCCAGGATGGTATCCGCCGTCTTGGGGTCCTCCAGATGGGTGTAGTAGGGATTCTTCTCCTCCTTGTGGGTCTCCTTCTCTGCCAGGAGATAGCGCTCGAAGGTGGCCATCTTGCTCCGGCCGAAGAGGGGGGAGAAGGGGGCGTTCCACAGGTACCACATCACGTTGCCCCCCCGCTCCCGGTCCAGGGGGTCCAGGGAGTTGAAGGCCCGGCGGACATAGGTGTCCAGCACGTCGTAGAGGGCCTTGCCCTTGCAGGGGCGGCCGTAGATCGTGACCTCCTGGAGGTCCCCGTTCTCGTCCATGGGCACGCAGCCGTGGTAGAGGAGGTTGTTGTTGTAGATCTTATAGAGCCCGCCCACCCGCAGCAGCAGCGCCCGGTGCTTCTGGAGCCGGGCGCAGCCCCGGAAGGCGTTCTGGAGCCGCTCGATCACGTCAGCTTCCTGGTCGGTGAGCTTGTAGGGGTCCGCCGGGTCCACCGTGGGGAAGGTGGTGTCCAGCAGGGCGTACTCCATCCCCTCCACCGTCACGGTGCCCTTGTCCCAGTCGATCTTATCCAGCAGCAGCCGGTCGCTCATGCCGTTCTCCGGCTCGGACAGGATCAGCTGCCCTTCCAGCTTGAACTGGATGACGGTGATGGCCTTGTGCATCTTGATGGCGACGGCGCTCTCCTCCTTGTTCAGCGCGTTCTGTCCCCGGAGCTTGAACTGCCCGCAGGGGTCGTCGGCGTAGGCGGACAGGGCGAAGGTGGCCAGGGGCAGCATATTGATGCCGTAGCCGTCCTCCAGGATGTCCAGGTTGCCGTAGCGCAGGCAGATGCGGATCACGTTGGCGATGCAGGCCGGGTGGCCCGCCGCCGCTCCCAGCCAGAGGATATCGTGGTTGCCCCACTGGATGTCCAGGGAGTGGTAGTCGCAGAGGCGGTCCATGATGAGGTGGGGGCCGGGGCCCCGGTCGTAGATGTCGCCGATGATGTGGAGGTGGTCCACCACCAGCCGCTGGATCAGGGCAGCCATGGCCACGATGAAGTCTTCCGCCTGCCGCAGCTCGATGATGGTCTGGACGATACTGTCGTAGTAGGCCTCCTTGTCCAGCACCTCGCTCTTCTCGGAGATCAGCTCCTCGATGATATAGGCGAAGTCCTCCGGCAGGGCCTTACGGACCTTAGCCCGGGTGTACTTGCTGGCCACCGCCTTGCACAGCTCGATCAGCCGGTATAGGGACACCTGGTACCAGTTCTCCAGGTCCGGCTCGGACTTGCGGGCCATGACGATCCGCTCCTTAGGGTAGTAGATCAGGGTGGCCAGGGCGCACTTCTCCCGGGAGCCCAGGGTGTGGCCGAACACGTCGTCGATCTTCTTGCGCACCGCGCCGGAGCCGTTGCGCAGGACGTGGGAGAAGGCCTCGTACTCTCCGTGGATATCGGACATGAAATGCTCGGTGCCCTTGGGCAGGTCCAGCACCGATTGCAGATTGATGATCTCCGCCGATGCCTTGCTGATCGTGGGATACTGCTCCGCAAGGCGCTCTAAATAGTGCAGATCGTTTGCCATATCGTCCTCCATAGCTGTAGCGTTTCGCTTGATAGGCATAGTATACTATCTCCGCCGGCAAAAGGCAAGACAGGAATGGCATTTCTTCCAAAAACAGGGCCGGCACCCAGGACGCCGGCCCCGCTCTACGGAGCGTTCCTTGCCAGTATACCGGAGATGGGGTATACTGAGGCCATCACCTATCTGAGAAAGGGGGAAATGCCCATGGACCAGGCAAAGACCGGCAGATTGATCCGCGCCCTGCGCCAGGAGCAGGGGCTGACCCAGAGCCAGCTGGCCCAGCGTTTGGGCGTCAGCGACAAGGCCGTCTCCAAATGGGAGCGGGGCGGAGGGAGCCCGGATCTCTCCCTGCTGCCCCTGCTGGCGTCAGCGCTGGCCGTGGACCTGGAGAGCCTGCTGGCCGGTGAGCTGGCCCCTCAGGACACATTGGGAGGAACGATGAAGAAAACACGCTTTTATGTCTGCCCCGTCTGCGGCAACTTGATCGCCGCCGCCGGAGAGGCCGCCGTCTCCTGCTGCGGTCGGCCCCTCCAGCCCCTGACGCCCCAGGCGGTGGGGGAGGAGGGCCTGACCGTGGAGGCCAGCGACGGCGGGCTCTATGTCACCTCCGGCCATCCCATGACCAAGGACCACTATATCTCCTTCGTGGCCCTGCTCACCGGCGACAGCCTGACCCTTCGCCGGACCTATCCCGAGTGGGACCTCCAGCTCCGCCTCCCGGCCTCCCATGGCCGCTTGCTGTGGTACTGCACCCGCCACGGCCTGTTCAGCCGGAACATCTGATCACAGATACCGGACCTTCTCCGGCTCAAAGAAGCCCCTGGCCTTGGGGGCCTCGTCCGGCACGCCCAGGGCCACCACCGCTACCGGCGTGCCTGTCGCGCCCAATAGCGCCCGCAGCTGCTCGGCCCGCTCCACCTTGGGATAGCAGCCGCACCAGCACCCGCCGTAGCCCAGCTCCACTGCGGCTAAGAGCATATTCTCCACCACGGCGGCGCAGTCCTGGGGCCAAAAGCCCTCGCCGATGCCGTCCTGGAGGTCGGGCCGGCCGCAGACCACCACCGCCAGGGGGGCGGTCTTCAGCATCTGGGTGTAGGGATGGAGGGCCATGATCTGCTCCTTCACCGCCTGGCTCCTGACCACCACGAACTCCCAGGCCCGCCGGTCACAGGCGCTGGGGGCCAGCATCCCCGCTTCCAGGATCTGCTCCAGGTCGGCCTGGGGCAGGTCCGCATCTGTCCGGTACTTCCGAATACTGCGGCGGGACTTGATCGCGTCCAATGTGTTCATACGAAAAACGCTCCTTTTTATCGTTATTTTGGCAAGACGATCATAGCAGAAAGAGGGCGGAACTGTCAAGCTCTCTGAAAATGGAGGAAAGTCCCTCCAGCCCTTGACGGGGGGCGGATCTTGCGTATAATAAGAGCCGCAAACGATAAAGCGGGAGAGATGACCATGGATCAGAAGCACTATCGTATGGCGGTGGCCCTGCGCCACGCCCTTCACCGTCACCCGGAGCTGTCCATGCACGAGGCGTGGACCAAGCGGCGGCTGATGGATTTCCTCCGGGAGAACACCCGGCTGGAGCTGTTCGATGGCGGACATTGGTTCTGCGCCTTCTGCCGGGGCCGGTCGGACCAGCCGCCGGTGGCCTTCCGGGCGGATATGGACGCCCTGCCCATCCATGAGCCGCCGGATCTGGTGCCCTATGCCTCCCAGGTCCCCGGCGTGGGCCACAAGTGCGGCCACGATGGCCACAGCGCCGCCCTGGCTGCCTTCGCCCTGGAGCTGGATGCCCATGGCGCGGGGAGAGATATCTACCTCCTGTTCCAGCACGCGGAGGAGACCGGCCAGGGAGCCGCGGAGTGTACCGCTTTCCTCCGAGAGCGGCAGGTCTCGGAGATCTACGCCTTCCACAATCTGCCGGGCCTGCCCCTGGGGGCGGTGGCCGCCCCGGACGGCGTGGCCCAGTACGCCTCCACCGGCATGATCGTCCACTTCCAGGGCCTGGAGTCCCACGCCTCCTACCCGGAGCAGGGGCGGAACCCGGCCTTCGCCATCAGCGAGACGGTGCTGGCCCTGCCCACCCTCACCGCCCACAGCCGGGGATTCTCCCTGGTGACGGTGATCCAGGTGGACATCGGGGAGCGGGCCTTCGGCACCAGCGCCGGGTCCGGGGATCTGCTCCTGACCCTCCGGGCGGAGTTCGAGGAGGAGCTGGACCAGCTGCGCCACACCCTGGAGGACCTGGCCCGGGAGAAGGCGGAGAAGTACGGCCTCACCGTCTCTTTCGCCTATGAGGACCCCTTCCCGGAGACCTTCAACCACCACCAGAACGTGGAGAAGGTCCGCGCCGCCGCCAGCCGGCTGGGCATCCCCCTGGCCCCCATGGGGGAGCGCTTCCGGGCCTCGGAGGACTTCGGCTGCTTCACCAAGGAGATCCCCGGCGCGATCTTCTACTTAGGGGACGGGGACTCCCCGCCCCTCCACTCGGTGGAGTTCGACTTCCCCGACCAGCTGATCGCCATCGCCGCCGATATGTTCATGGAGCTGGCCCGGTCCTGAAGGCCAGAACAGCAAAAAAGATCTCACTGGGACAGCGGGCCCCAGTGAGATCTTTTTATCAAGATCTTTTTATCAAGATCTTTTTGTCAGTCAGCCAGGATATAGGCGGTACAGCCCCGGCGGCCGAACTCGTAGCACTCCTGCACGGTGTTGAAGTACAGGTCGATGATGTCGTTCTTGATGGCCCCGCCGCAGTCCTCCGCCACGCCGAAGCCATAGACGTACTTCCCGTCATTGGACACGATGAACATCCTGGTCCCATAGGGGATGACCCTGGGGTCCACCGCCACGGTGCCCACCTTGGCCCGGGTGCCTCTGGAGGTCCAGCCGCTGACGCCCGGCTCCGCGGCGGAGTAAGCTGTCGCCCGGACCGCCATGGCCTCCCGGTAGGGGATCTCCGTGCCGTCCTCCAGCACCAGCACCCCGCCGGTGCCGCTGGCAGCGATCTCCGCCACCGGTGCGTCCTGGCCTACGCCCACTCGGAGGATGGAGTCCTGGGCCGGCTGGTCCAGCACATCCACCAGCTGGCGGCTGCTGACCGCGCCCTCGTGGCAGATCGTCTCATAGACGTTGGTCCGCAGGCCGTCTTGGCCCTGCTGGACCAGGACCTCCGTCCCCACCTCCTGGAAGGGGTCCCCGATTCGGGTCTCCTGGAAGGGGAGGACCTGGGTCTCCTTCTCATAGAAGATCAGCTCCGAGGCGACGGTGACCTCCGTCCTCCCGCCGGAGCGGTCCACGGCGATCATATCCAGAGGACCAGCGGTCAGGCCCTCCTGATCCAGCAGCGCCTTCACGGTCTCGTCCTCCTGGGCGGTGACGGTGCGCCGCTCCTCTCCATACACCAGCTCCACCTGCTCGCCGGCGGTGAGCCGGACATCATCGCCGTTGGCGGTGATGCTGTACCCCGCCTCCCAGGCGGCCTGGACGGTCTGGGGCTCTAAGGAGAGGTAGCCCTCCTCCGTGACGAGATAGACAGCGGCGGCCTCGTCAGCCGGCGCCAGACCGGCGGCCAGAAAGAATAAGCTGGCCAGCAGGATACTGGCCACGGCCAGGCATCGCCAGGGATGCCGCAGGGCCATCTTACTTGCTTGCAACATAGTCATTGACCTCCTGTTCCATTCGATAGAAGTTCCTCCACATACCCCGCCCTTGGATGGGCTGAGAGGGAGTTGTAATCTTTGTAACTGAATTGAAACTTTTGTTAGTATACAGCAAGTCTTTGAAAATGTCAAGCAAAATCGTTGATTACCAGAAATGTATGTACAAAATCGACGAGTTTTTGAAAAGCTGACCGGGAAGATCATAGGGATAGACTGGAGATCTGTCACAAAAGGTTACAGATCGTCACTTTTTCCGACGGGCAGAAAGAGGCCCGGGGATCGCTCCCCGGGCCTTGGATCTTTCTTCGCTGAGCCTGCTCAGTCCACGCTCTTGCGCTTCTTCTCATCCGCGATCAGCCAGATCAGGGCCAGTGCGGAAAGGAAGGTGAACACCCCCCAGATCGGGAAGACATCGCCAGTGGCAGGGGCCTCGTCCAGAGGGATCTCCTCCTCGGGGATCTCCACGTCCGGCACATCCACCAGGGGCGGCTCCTCCTCGGGGATATCGGTCAGAGGGGGATCCTCATCGGGGATATCGGTCCGGGGCGGGTCCTCGTCAGGGATGTCGGGCTCCTCAGGCTCTTCGGGCTTGGGAGGAGGCGGGGGATCGTCGTCGTCATCGTCATCATCGGGGGAGTAGGTGTTGGTCACTGTGATCCCCGCGGTCTTGTCGATCTCGACCGTCACCGCGCCTTCGCCGGTGACAGAGGCCAGGTAGTAGCCGCTGACGCCCAGGCCGCTGCGTACCTCCGCCACGGTATAGGTGCCGGGCTCCAGGTCCTCCAGGGTCTCGCTGGCGTTGCCCTTGACGCTCACGGTCTTGACGGTGCCGTCAGGATAGGTGACCGTGAAGGTGTAGGTCTTGTCCCGGGCCTCCGTGCCGCCGCCAACGACCACCTTGGTGATGGTCAGGCTGCCGGTGGTGGGCTTGGAAGTCTCCTTGGTGTTGGTGATGGTAGCGGTATACTTGCCATCCACGGACTTCAGCTCACTGCTGGAGGTATACCCGCTGACCTGGTCCTCTTTCACGCTGTACTTGCCGTCAACGGGCAGGCCGCTGATGGTGGCGGTCCAATTGTTCTCCGCGTTCAGCGTTACGGGGGACCCTGTGACCTCTGCGTCATCGTTGTACACATGCACAATGATGCTGTCCCCAGTGTGGCTCTCGTTGCCGTCGCTCCACACCTTGGTGACAGTCAGGCTGGTGGTCTCGGGCTTAGGCTCCTCGGGCTTGTAGGTGTTGACGAACTCCACCTTGGCGATGCCCTCGGACTCCTTGGTGATGGTGCCGCTGGCAATGACCTTGCCGTCCTCGCTAGTCTCAACAGCTGTGCCGTTCACAGTCGCAGTGGTGCTGTCAGCGCCAGTGGTGGTCTCCACGATGGAGTACGCAGCGCCGACAGGCAGGCCGCTCAGGACCTTGGTCTCGCCGGCCTTCAGAGTGACAGTCTGCTTCTCAGCACCAACGGTCACCTCGAACGTGAACTCGTTCACATCGGTGTCGCCCACGACCGTCTTGGTCAGTTCCAGAACGCCCAGATCGTTACCGATGATCACGCTGCCGTTGCTGCCGATACCACCGCCGAAGAGGGCAGAGGAGTTACCGGAGATAACGACCTTAGCCAGACCATTGGGGATGCTGGACACCGTGTTGTAGGCGCTGACCTTTTCGTCGGTCAGGGTCTGCAAAACACCAACGTTAGCCAAAGCGTTGCCTTCGCCATCGGTCCAGTTGTAAGCGCCGCCGCCCAGCATATACTTGGACAAGTACACCTGGTGCTCGGTCTTTCTGCCATCTACGAACACCTGAGAGATCGCGGTGTTATCGCCGTTGCCATAGATAGCGCCGCCGGAGGACAGATAGACCTTGACATTGGAGGTGGGGCAGTTGACGATGCCAGCGCCGCCATTGTGTTTCTCGCTGTTGCCGGTATTGGCATCGTTGTTGGTGATGACCGCATTGTACAGATACAACTCGCCATCTGCACTGCCCTTGCCGCCGTTGACATAGATACCGCCGCCGCCATAAGGGTAAAGGTCTTTATCGCTCTCGAAATTGCAGTGTGCGGTATTGTTGAGGATATTGCCCCCGTAGATATAGCCCTTCGCAGTGGTCTGGATCATGATGCCGCCGCCATTGCTGGCGGTGTTGTCCTGCACGGTACCGCCATTCATGGTAAAGGTCTTGTTGCCGACATAGATGCCGCCGCCATAACCGCCTACCTTGTGGCCCTCGATAGTGCCTCCGTTCATGGTGGAGGTGCCGACCGTATAGATGCCGCCGCCATGAGAGGCTGTGTTGCCGCTGATGGTGCCGCCATTCATGACGAATGTCCCGGACTTAGCCACATACACAGCACCGCCGTAGGTAGCGCCGTTGCCAGTTAAGGTGCCGCCGTCCATGGTGAAAGCGCCATAGTAGAGATACACAGCGCCGCCATAGTTAGAACGGCCCCTGCCGCCAGTGAGCACACCGCCGCCAACGCCGTCCGTCAACGTCAGGTCACCCTTGAAATAGGTGTATCCGTCAGTCTTATTTCCAACGTAGTTTCCGACCATGATGCACTTGCCGTTCAGGTTCAAGGTGTGCCCGTTCAGGTCCAGGGTGACCTTGTTCTTGTCCTGCTCCACCGGCCAAAGGGTCGCGCCGGTCCTAGGAAAGGTCGCATCCCGCAGCAGGGTCACGGTGCCACCGGCGATGACCTTTGCCCACATCTCGGGAAAATCGCCCTCTTCGGTAGTCCCATTAGGAGCAGTGTAGCGCGCCTCGGACAGCTTGTAAAGTGTGATGGCCTTGCTGCCAGAAATGTCGGTGAGCCGCAGCTCGAACTCGGTCGTGGTGAGAGAGAATTTGCTGATGTCTTCCTCGCTCACATTGCCAGTGGCGATCACGGTGCCAGTCCCATTGCCCTCAGGCGTGACGCCGATCAGGGAGGTCTCAGCCAGATTCGCCAGAACACCGATAGCCTTGCCGCTGGGCAGATAGACCTCGTTGGCCACAGGCGCAGCCATTTTGTTCGTGTTCCCGGTGATGTTCACACCGCCAGAGACATAGATCCTGCCATTCACATAGACGCCGCCACCAGTAGAGGCCTTGTTGCCGGTGACAGTGCCGCCATTCATGGTGAATGTACCGCCAGACCGTGCATAACCGCCGATGGCCACGCCGCCGCCGTAGCTGGCACTGTTGCCGGAGATCTCGCCGCCGTTCATGGTGAAGGTCTGACCAGATCCAACATAGACTCCACCACCGCCAGCATTTTTGCCGGTCGCGGAGTTGCCGGTGATCGTGCCGCCGTTCATGGTGAACGAACCTGTCTTAACGAACACACCAGCGCCGCCGCAGTCGTAATAGCCTTTACTGCTATTGCCTTCGGCAATGTTGTTGCTGATGGTGCCGCCGTTCATCTCAAAAACAGCTGTGCCCTGCCATTTGTTGGTGTCCAGAGCGACATACACGCCGGCACCATACATATCGTCAGTGTTGCCGGTGATGAGACCATCGTTCATGGTGAACGTACCGCCTGCAACATATACGGCGCTGTCGTGACTGCCACTGATCTCGCCGCCGTTCATGATGAAGGTGCCGCCATTCATTTTCACAGAGTGGCTGGTGATCTTGCTGCCCTCATTCATGACGAACTTGCCGCTGCCGGACACGGTCACCTTGCTGTTCAGGATCAGACCGTCACCGATGGTGAGGACTTTTTGATAACCGACTTCGATTCCAATATTACCGCTAACACTCAACGTGCTGCCAGTGCTAGAGATGATCGTGCCGGCACTTCCGACCTTCAACACATCGTCATATTTTCCCTCAAAGGAAATATCCGCCCGCACATCGATCACAGTATCCTCTGTGGCTGCTGCAAGCGCGGCATTGAGTTCCTTGGCAGTCGTAACGACCACGGTCCCCTCGGGGATCACAGGGGCCTCCAGCGTATCGACCTGCTCCATCAGTCCGGCCATCACCACCAGGGCGGCGGTGACCTTCTCATCGGCCAGATCGTCCTCGGAGAGGGCTTCATAAGCGGCATAGCACTGTTCCACCAGTGCTGTGACCTCTTCGGCGTTCTCCCAGGTGACCTCGGCGGGCAGAGCCGCCGCAGCCGCCAGGAAAGCGATCATCTCGGGGGAGACGCTGGGCTTGACGACCTCAGGCTGGACCTCCTTGACAGGGGGCTCCTCGGGCTTCACCGTCTCCGCGGGGACCTCGGGGGTCTCGGGGACCACGGTGTCCTGCTTGTCGCCGTCCTCAGTGTCCTGGACGTTGTTGTCAGCGTCCTGGTCACCGTTCTCGGTATCCTGGTCGTTGTTGTCAACATCCTGGCCGCCGTTCTCGGTGTCCTGGCTGTTGCTGTCAGCATCCTGGTCACCGTTCTCGGTGTCCTGGTCATTGCTGTCAGCGTCTTGGTCACCGTTCTCGGTGTCCTGGTCGTTGCTGTCAGCATCCTGGTCACCGTCCTCGGTATCCTGAACGTTGCTGTCAGCATCCTGGTCACCGTCCTCGGTATCCTGAACGTTGCTGTCAGCGTCCTGGTCACCATCCTCGGTGTCCTGGGCGTTGCTGTCAACATCCTGGTCACCGTCCTCGGTGTCCTGGACATCGCCGTCAACATCCTGACCGCCGTCCTCAGCGCCGTCGGGGACCTCGCTGCTCTCGTCAGCAACTGTCCCCTCGCTGGTTTGCGTCTCGGCCTCCGTGTCACCATCCTCCGCGGCCAGGGCGGTCACATTGACCATGCTCAGGCACATCATGAGGACGATGAACAGGGCCAGAAGGCGCTTGCTCATGTTCTTCATTCTCTTCATGTGAGTAGTTTCCTTTCTTTGCAGTTTCGCTCGGATGCAAAGTATCCGGCGGCTGGGCTGCCATAGCGCGGAGGTATCTGCCGTGCCTTAGGCCCCTGGCTTTGCGCCCACGACCTTTCAGCCGGGTTGCCATGTTTCCAGCAGCCGGGCTAACATAGCATCGTCACAATGATCGATACCTTAGTTCCCATAGCTTTGCAGTCCCATCGTTTCCGAAGGTTTGCCCACAGCGCCCTTTATCTGCCCCGCCGCCGTCAGCGCACCCAGCGGCGGACGGCCGCCAAGGCGGCATCGCTCGCTCCATGCGGCTCCCTCCTTTACCAGTCGATGTTCTATGAATCAGCCATTGCCCTTGTAAGCGCCCGCGGCAAATTCAAGCAAAAATGTGTCATGCAGCTCCCGTTCCGCCTGCTTCCGGGCCGCCACAGCGTCGGCGAAGGACCGGTAGCTGCCCAGGTAGTATCGCTTGCCCTTGAAGCAGATGGTGGCCCGCCAGCGGTTTTTGGCTGCTTGCCAGTCTACGCCGGGGACACTGCTGGTGTTATTCCGGCGGACAGTCTTGGCCCGCAGCATCTCCACACAGGTGCCGTCGATGTACGTCAGCCCATGGAGCGCCGGGTCCTTGGCCCAGACGCAGCCGCAGCTGGTGGTGTGGCCGCTGCGCAGATGGGCGGTCTTGGCCACGGTCTCCCGACCACAGTCGCACCGGCACAGCCAGGCGGTCCGGTCCCCGATGTTGTCCACCGGATGCAGGACCGTCAGCCGTCCAAAGCGCTGTCCGGTCAAGTCGAGCTTTTTCCTGCTATGGCTGGAGCGGTCCACGAAACATCCTCCTCCGGCGTCTTGCAAAAAAGTATACCTTCTTACCAAAAAATACACCTGCGATTTAAGTACAGGATAGCACAATGAATACTGATTTTCAATGATCTATTATTGCTTTTATGGGTAAAATGGCGATTTGCAAGAAGGTATGCTTTTTTGTAAGCGGCAGTGGAGCGGGCCATTTTGCAGCGGCACCTTACTCCCATTTTATAGGAGATGTCCCTGGACTGTTCCCAGAAAGATAAAGGATGCCCCCGCCGTCTGGATCGTCAGACAGCGGGGGGCTTGCTTTTAGCGGTGGGATGTGCTATAATACCTCCAGCAAACGCGATGACGGAGCCAAGCCGGTCCAGCGGCCACCAGCGAGGGGGGAGAGTGGGAGCCCCCGGTCAGGGCGGACACGGCAGGCCACTCCCCAGCGGCCCGTGAGGAGCGGGACGTAGACCTGCGTTAATGGCACTGTGAGACGCGCTCCATCCGGGCGCGTGAAACAGGGTGGTACCGCGGAGCGAACGCTTCGCCCCTGGTCGGGGCGGGGCGTTTTTTGTGCTGTAAGGAGGCATACGACGATATGACGGTAGACCGATCCAAGATCCTGGCCTATCTGGACGGGAAGATGAGGCCGAAGGACGCGGAACATGTGGCCGACATCCTGTGCCGGACTCCCAGTGGATACAAGCCTGCGACCATCGTCAATATGACGATCGACAGATCCACGATCATGAACGCCATGGCCGAAACGATCCTGGAGGGCACGGATACCATCGAAGAGATCATGCGCCAGACTCCCGCTGAATACCAGGTCGTGGACGTCGATGGTTTTGTGACCATCGATCATTACCCAGTTCCCGAGTCGGACGACGGACCCAGCATCGCCGTCCGCAGCAGATCCCTGATGCATAGGGGCCCTGACGATGGGCCCTACATGATCGAGCTGCCGGCGCCGCTGTTTAGCGGCGGCTGGCTCAGCAGGTCCCTGCGCTCCCAGCTGGGACCCTATCGATCGAACCAATTCTTCGCCCGCTGCTACAGCCTGGGCATATCAAAGGGCCTGGGTATGGCCGCGCGGGAGCCTGTCCTGCTGGCCGTCTTGCTCCGCGAGGTCTACGGTCCCGCCGGCCTGAAGGACCTGGCAGACGAGGTCGTATTTGCCCAGCCCGCCTACGCCCCGTTCAAAAGCACCGTGGAACCCATCCTAGAGGAATACATTTATTAAAAAGTTCCCATTCTTTTCCCTGCCCTCTGCGGGACACAAAAGCAAATTGGGAAATATTTTATAGAATAAAAGGAGAGATCCCCCATGCACAAGTCTTATGGCGTGAATGAGATCCGCGAAATGTTCCTGAAATTCTTCGAGACCAAGGACCACCTTCGTCTGCCCAGCTTCTCCCTGATCCCCCAGGACGACAAGTCCCTCCTGCTGATCAACTCCGGCATGGCCCCCATGAAGCCCTTCTTCACCGGGGAGAAGGAGCCCCCCCGCCGCCGGGTATGCACCTGCCAGAAGTGCATCCGCACCGGCGACATCGAGAACATCGGCAAGACCGCCCGCCACGGCACCTACTTCGAAATGCTGGGCAACTTCTCCTTCGGCGACTACTTCAAGAAGGAGACCATCGCCTGGTGCTGGGAGTTTTTGACCTCCCCGGAGTGGCTGGGCCTGGAGCCGGACCGGCTCTATCCCTCCGTCTTTGCCGGCAACGAGACCACCCCCGCCGATGACGAGGCCTTCGAGGTCTGGAAGAGCCTGGGCATCCCTGCCGATCATATCTTCAAGTTCGGCAAGGAGGACAACTTCTGGGAGCATGGTTCCGGCCCCTGCGGCCCCTGCTCCGAGATCTACTACGACCGGGGCCCGGAGTACGGCTGCGGCAAGCCCGGCTGCACCGTGGGCTGTGACTGTGACCGGTATATCGAGATCTGGAACAACGTGTTCTCCCAGTTCGACAACGACGGCCAGGGCCACTACACCGAGCTGAAGCAGAAGAACATCGACGTGGGCGCGGGCCTGGAGCGGCTGGCCTGCGTCAGCCAGAACGTGGAGAGCCTCTTCGATGTGGACACGGTGATGAACATCACCCACAAGGTCAGCGAGCTGACCGGCGCCCGCTACGGCGAGAGCCATGCCAAGGACGTGTCCCTCCGGGTGATCACGGACCACATCCGCTCCGCCGTGTTCATGATCTGTGACGGCGTCCTGCCCTCCAACGAGGGCCGGGGCTACGTCCTCCGCCGCCTCCTCCGCCGGGCCGCCCGCCACGGCAAGCTCCTGGGGGTCAACGAGCCCTTCCTCTATGAGGTCTGCGGCACCGTCATCCGGGAGAACGAGGGCCACTATCCCGAGCTGCGGGAGCGGGATGCCTATATCACCAAGATCATCCGGGTGGAGGAGGAGAACTTCGCCCGGACCATCGACGGCGGCATGAAGATCTTTGACGAGATGCTCGCCGCCCACAAGGAGCGGGGCGAGACCGTCTTTTCCGGGGCGGACGCCTTCAAGCTCTACGACACCTACGGCTTCCCCATCGACCTGACCCTGGAGATGGTCCAGGAGCAGGGCATGAGCGTGGACGAGGCGGGTTTCCAGGCCCTGATGCAGGAGCAGAAGGAGCGGGCCCGTGCGGCCCGTGCGGCCCTGGGAGACCTGGGCTGGGCCGGCGTGGAGTTCGGTAAGGACGTGCCGGAGACGGCGTTCGTGGGCTACACCGAGAACGCCATCACGGACGGGAAGATCGTGGCCCTGGTGGTGGAGAACGAGCTGGC
Source organism: uncultured Clostridia bacterium (assembly GCA_947173485.1). Classification (GTDB taxonomy): domain Bacteria; phylum Bacillota; class Clostridia; order Oscillospirales; family Oscillospiraceae; genus CAMWFH01. Next base: position 24,166 of record CAMWFH010000008.1, read on the forward strand.
GGAGGAGATGATGCCCGGCGTGGAGGGCATCCTGGTCCTGGACAAGACCCCCTTCTATGCCGAGATGGGCGGCCAGATCGGGGATAAGGGCGTCATCGCCGATCCCGCCCTGACCCAGGTCTTTCAGGTCACGGATGTGCAGCGGAACAAGGGCGGTAAGTATATGCACTATGGCAAGGTGGTCAAGGGCGTGTTCAAGGTGGGCGACACCGTCTCCGCCTCCATCGACCTGCCCCGCCGCCAGGCCATCCAGCGGGCCCACACCGCCACCCACCTGCTGGACGCCGCTCTGAAGAAGGTCCTGGGGGACCATGTCCACCAGGCCGGTTCCCTGGTGGAGCCGGACCGGCTCCGGTTCGACTTCACCCACTTCGAGGCTGTCACCCCGGAGCAGCTGGCGGAGGTGGCCCAGCTGGTGAACGAGGCCATTTTGACCGGCTATCCCGTGGTCACTGAGGTCCTGCCCATCGAGGAGGCCAAGCGCAAGGGGGCCATCGCCCTCTTCGGCGAGAAGTACGGCGACACCGTTCGGGTGGTGGAGATGGGGGACTTCTCCATGGAGTTCTGCGGCGGTACCCACCAGGACAACACCGCCAAGGTGGGCGTGTTCCACATCGACAGCGAGTTCTCCGTAGCCAGCGGCGTCCGCCGGATCGAGGCCAGCACAGGCCTAGTGACCTTAGAGGTGCTGAACAGCAACCAGCGCCGGCTCCTGGAGGCGGCGGCGGCCCTCAAGGCCCAGCCCGGTGACCTGCGGGAGAAGATCCAGCAGACCATGAACGAGATGCGGGAGCTGCGCCGGGTGATCGAGAAGTACAAGGCCAAGGAGGCCGCCGGCGAGACCGAGCGTATCCTCTTCGGCGGTCACGAGGTGGGCGGCCTGAAGGTCATCACCGCCACTGTCCCCGAGACCGATGCCCAGTCCCTGCGCCAGATGGGCGACACCCTCCGGGACAAGGAGCCCACGGCGGCGGCGGTGCTGGCCATGGTGAAGGATGGGAAGATCACCCTGCTGGCGGTCTGCGGCAAGGAGGCCGTGGCCCGGGGCATCAAGGCCGGGGAGATCATCAAGGCCCTGGCGCCCATCTGCGGCGGCAAGGGCGGCGGCAAGGCGGAGAGCGCCATGGGCGGCGGTACCGACCTGCTGAAGCTGGACGATGCCCTGGCCAGGCTGGACGACTTCGTAGCGGAGAAGCTGGGGGTCACGGGATGACCAGGGAGGACCTGGCCCGTTTTCGAGGGCTGGATATCGACTTTGAGGCCATCGGCCTGATGGAGGACAACGATCCTGCCCGCTATTTCTGCGATCCTGTGGACCTGGAGCCGGTGGGCCGCATCGGCTGTGATGGTGTCCACTTCATTCTTCTGCCGGGGGATGAGCGGGTGTTCTGTGTGGACCCGGCCATGGGGGAGGAGGGCAAGTATGTCCTCCCCGTGGCCGGGGACTTCCGGGAGTTCCTGTCCTTCGTCCTCTTCTGTCGGGATGCCAATCCGATCTCGCAGATCTGGTGGATGGACGAGGCGAGGTTCCGCCAGCTGCTCCGGGAGGATGCCGAAAACACCTGGCCCGGCAGTGACGAATATTTTGCCCGGACGGAGGCCGCCCTGGCGGCGATCACGGAGACGTTCGGCCTGGCCCCGGCGGACCCCTTTGAGAGGGTGAAGGATATGCAGGCCGGGTTCGACCCGTCTATCCTCCATTTTTCGGATGAGTATTATTTATGATGTGTTGGGCCTGGAAAGGCCATGAGAGGAGGCTGTCCTTATGAGAGATACAGACGAGATGGAGTTGTATGACCGGCGGGAGGAGCGGGGACCGGTCCCCGCGGAGGAGCAGCTGGCGGTCCTGCGGCGTCTTGGGCTGGATATCCCAGATCCCGAGATAGAACAGGCGTCTCCAGAGTATGCGTACCTGCCTATCCTGCTGTCTCTTGGTACACGGGGCTATCGCCGGGTGGACGGTGTGCGGACGCGCCAGCCCAGCCAGGCCTTTTCCTTTGATATGGAAGCAGATGACGCCGAAGAGATGTATCGCGACTACTTCCTGGGCTTGCAGTCCCTCTCCGAGGGGGAGCTGGCCTTCACGGATCTCACGGTCGATCTCAGCCAGGTGGACTGGGAGGGCCCGGGCGGTGTGGTGGATGTCCGCTGCGCCATCAATGGGACGCCCTTCCAGTACAGCGCGGCTTTCCAGGGCGATTGGCTGGATATGGATATCCAGGCTGCGGTGAATGGGTGCTTGGAGGCGCTTGGCAGTGAGAAGCGGTTTTTCGCGACCAGTGACGGCGGCCAGTATGTCACGGTTTTCTTCTGCACCGAGGAATGGGCCAGAGCCTTTGAAGAGACCACGCTCTGCCATATGTCCTAAGAGGTGAGCGCTGTGGACAACGAACTGCCCTTTTTCAAATACCACCCCGACCCCTTCGCTGACGGCGTGTTCCGCCGGCTGGAGACGCCGGCGGTCTGCCCCTGCTGCGGGGAAGAGACCTCTGTTATTTATGAGGGGCCTTTCTACAGCATAGACGAGGTGGAGGGCCTGTGCCCCGGCTGCATCGCCAGCGGCGCGGCGGCGGAGAAGTTCGATGGCCAGTTCCAGGACAGCGAGTCCGTGGACGAGGTATCGGACCCCGCCAAGCTGGAGGAGCTTACCTGCCGGACCCCCGGCTACTGCGGCTGGCAGCAGGAGTATTGGCGGGCCCATTGTGACGACTTCTGCGCCTTCGTGGGCTATGTGGGCTACAAGGAGCTGGTGGAGCAGGGCATCCTGGAGGAAGTCCTGGAGGACCTGGACGACAACTGGTGCAAGGACTATATCCAGGACCTGTCCAAGGACGGCAGTATGCAGGGCTACCTGTTCCGCTGCCTCCACTGCGGCAAGCACCTGCTCCATGTGGACTGCGACTGACCCATAATAGAAATAGACAAGGAGAACTGCCTATGCTGCCCCAGGACCCTATGATCTTACTCAGCTATCTCAACACCAAGCTCCGGGACGAGTACGACAGTCTGGAGGCCCTCTGGGAGGATACCCAGGCCGACGGGGAGACGGTCACGAACACCCTGGCCGCCCTGGGCTACGCCTATGACCCGGCTGTCAACCAGTTCCGGCCCCAATAAAAAAACGAAAAGGAGAATGAACGATGCTGTTAGATCCTTCCACCATGGAGACCAAGGTCATCCCCCATTTCAACGGCGGCGAGGGGGAGCTCCACGCGAAGATGTTCACGGACGGGATGTGCAAGATCCTCCTGGGCACCCTGGCCCCCGGCTCCTCCATCGGCCTCCACACCCACGACACCACCAGCGAGACCATCTACATCCTCCGGGGCACCGGCACAGAGATCTGTGACGGCCAGGAGGAGGCCCTGCGCCCCGGCGTCTGCCACTACTGCCCCAAGGGCAGCTCCCACACCATGATCAACACCGGCACGGAGGAGCTGGCCTTCTTCGCGGTGGTGCCGGTACAGTAAAAAAGGAGGTCCATCCATGTCCGACTGCTTGTTCTGCAAGATCATTGCCGGGGAGATCCCGTCCAAGAAGGTCTACGAGGACGATCTCTGCTATGCCTTCTACGACATCGACCCCCAGGCCCCCACCCACTTCCTGGTGATCCCCAAGGCCCATATCGCCTCCGTGTCCGCCGTGACCGGGGATACGGCCCCCATCGTGGGCCACATCTTCGAGGTGATCGCCCGGCTGGCGGGGGAGCTGGGCCTGGAGAGCTACCGGGTGGTGTCCAACATCGGCCCCCAGGCGGGGCAGAGCGTGTTCCACCTCCACTTCCACGTCCTCAGCGGACGGGATATGACCTGGCCTCCGGGCTGATCGTACAAGGAGCAGGAAACAGGTGCGGTAGGCCAAAGCGGCCTGCCGCACCTTTCTGCGCGGGAGAACATTCCGAGATCCCGCCGATAGACCAGAGGTCATGGCAAGGATGAAACGAGGGATCTTAATGGAGGAGCAAACAAGCCGATCAGAGGGAATAGGATGCCTATGCCGCAATAAAGGCAGGAACAGCGAACGGCATACCTTTGCAGTGCAGGCACATAAAATGATCGCGGATCTCCCGGTGTGTAGTATAGATCGACCTGGTCTCCGCTTTTTACGATCTGATGTCCAGAACCGCCGGAAGAGGTAACGGTATAGTTCGTCCCATCCACCTGAAATCCAAATTGGGGGAAGTAGAGCTTATTTCCCCCTGTGGGCCTTCGTCTTCCTTCAGAAATGACGATGGCAGTCGTTAACACAGTAGCGCTCCCTCATTCTTTCAACAAACGGTGTCGTATAGACATTCCAAGCGCAAAGAAGACCAAGGGGAAGATCGTAAACCCTACATCACATATTCGTTCGTCTGCCGTTCTGCCGGGCTGTCCTATAATGATCCCCGCAAAAACAAAGCATAGCAACGGCCAAAAGATCGCAAAAAACCGCCACCTTTTGCCTGCAAGAGCTTGTGATGATGCTTTCACTTCCATAGTTAGCCCCCCAGATCGCGGTCCATCCGTTTGTTATAAACGGAGCGTATCACGGATACGGGTGATATGCGACCCTCATTTGCCGGTATAGGATGGGTCCATTATAGAGCAGTACCCGCTGAAAAGCAAGCGCCTCTCAGCGGGTACCCGGTCTCTTATGATGATGTCTTTCAGAGGCGGTCTGCTTGTATCCGCCTTATCCCGCCGCCAGGGTGATGCCCACCACCACGGCGGGGCTGCCGCCGGCGTTCCAGATCTCGTGGAGGTCTCCGCCCTTCACCAGGCAGGCCTCATCGGGGCCGAACCGCCGGACGTCCCCCGGTGTCCGGGCCTCCAGCGTCCCCTCCAGGGCGATGAACAGATGGTCCTGCTCCGGGTGCCGGTGGGCCGGCTCCGGTCCGCCGCCCTGGGGCTCTAAGCGGGCGATGGACACGTCCAGCACCCGCCGGTCCCCGTCAAAGACCCGCTTGGCCAGAAAGCCCACATGGCCGGGGACTGGTCCGAAGCCCTCCATCAGCCCTGCACCTGGGGCAGCTGGGCCAGGCTCTTGGCGATGTCCTCGTCGGTGGGGACCACACTCTTCATCTCACCGCTGTGGAACTTCTCATAGGCCACCAGGTCGAAGTAGCCGGTGCCGGTGAGGCCGAAGAGGATGGTCTTTTCCTCGCCGGTCTCCTTGCAGTGCTTGGCCTCGTTGATGGCCGCCAGGATGGCGTGGCTGCTCTCGGGGGCGGGGAGGATGCCCTCCACCCGGGCGAAATACTCCGCCGCCTCGAACACGTCGGTCTGCTTCACGGAAGTGGCCTCCATGTAGCCGTCGTGGTAGAGCTGGCTGAGGATGGAGCTCATGCCGTGGAACCGGAGGCCGCCGGCGTGGTCGGCGTTGGGGATGAAGGAGCTGCCCAGGGTGTACATCTTGGCCAGGGGGCAGACCATGCCGGTGTCGCAGAAGTCGTAGGCGAACTTGCCTCTTGTGAAGCTGGGGCAGGAGGCGGGCTCCACGGCGATGAAGCGGTAGTCAGCCTCGCCCCGGAGCTTCTCGCCCATGAAGGGGGCGATGAGGCCGCCTAAGTTGCTGCCGCCGCCGGCGCAGCCGATGATGATATCAGGCTTGACGCCGTACTTGTCCAGGGCGGTCTTGGCCTCCAGGCCGATGACGGACTGGTGGAGCAGCACCTGGTTCAGCACGCTGCCCAGGACGTAGCGGTAGCCCTCGTGGGTCACCGCGGTCTCCACCGCCTCGCTGATGGCGCAGCCCAGGGAGCCGGTGGTGCCGGGGAACTGGGCCAAGATCTTCTTGCCCACCTCTGTGGTGTCGGAGGGGGAGGGGGTGACGCTGGCGCCGTAGACCTTCATGACCTCCCGGCGGAAGGGCTTCTGCTCGTAGGAGCATTTTACCATGTAGACCTTGCAGTCCAGCCCCAGGTAGCCGCAGGCCATGGAGAGGGCGGTGCCCCACTGGCCGGCGCCGGTCTCGGTGGTCACGCCGGTGAGGCCCTGCTTTTTGGCGTAGTAGGCCTGGGCGATGGCGGAGTTGAGCTTGTGGGAGCCGGAGGTGTTGTTGCCCTCGAATTTGTAGTAGATTTTGGCGGGCGTCTGGAGCTTCTCCTCCAGGCAGTAGGCCCGGACCAGGGGGGAGGGGCGGTACATCTTGTAGAAGTCCCGGATCTCCTGGGGGATGGGGAAAAGGGCGGTGTCGTTGTCCAGCTCCTGCTGGACCAGCTCCTTGCAGAACACCCCCTCCAGTTCGGCGGCGGTCATAGGCGCGCCGGTGCCAGGGTCCAGCAGGGGGGCGGGCTTCACCTTCATGTCGGCCCGGAGGTTGTACCAGCTGTGGGGCATCTCCTCCTCAGAGAGGTAGATCTTGTAGGGGATCTTGTTCTCGCTCATAGTCTTGTTCTCCTTTTCATGATGAGATGCTGGGGGCAAAAGAAAAACACCTTTGTCCCTAGCTTTTTGCTGGGACAAAAGTGCTGAAAACACTTCTGCGGTGCCACCCGGCTTGACGCCCTATAGAGCGCCCACTCTGCGCGTACCAACATACGCCGGTCTTGATAACGGAGATCCTCTCCGGCTCGCCTACTTGGCCGCTCTTACCGGCGGCGGTTCGGTCTGCCCTCGAAAGCCCATTCAGCCCGGCCATCCCTACCGCGTTCCCACCATCCGCGGCTCTCTGAAAGGTACCTGCCTGGCTTACTCACACTCTCTCAACGGTTTGAACATTTTATAGCACATCCTTCGCCCTTTGTCAAGAGTGGATTTTCATTTTGCGCAAAAAAGCGGGGATGCCCGTTGGCACCCCCGCCCCTGCGTTACCAGATGCGCTGGAACAGCCGGTAGATGATGATAGCGGCGTCTCCGCGGGTCATGTTGCCCGTGCCGGAGAAGGTGCCGTCCGTCCGGTAGACCACCAGGTTCTCACGGGTAGCCAGGGCGACCTCGCCCAGGGCCCACTTATCCACGGTGTCGCTGTACTTGCCCAGATAGGCGGCGGCATCGGCGGGGGCCTTGTAGCCCATCTCGGTGGTCAGCACCCGGCTGGCCACGGCTACGATCTGCACCTTGCTGATGGTGGTGAGGCCCCGGAAGGTCTTGTCGTTGTAGCCCTTGATGAGGCCGTTCTTTTGGCTGGACCCAGCGGCGGCATAGTACCAATCGCCGGACTTGACATCAACGAAGCTGTTGGTGGCCCCGTTGTCCAGCTTGCCCAGGGCACGGACCAGGAGGGCCGCGATCTCCGCCCGGTTGATGCTCCCGTCCGGGTCGAAGGTGGTGGAGGTCTTGCCGTTGATGATGCCCTTGGAGGCGAGATACCGGATAGCCGCCTGCATCTCGGCGCTCTTGTTCTGGATATCAGTGAAGTTCTTTTCATTGGTCTGGACGGTGTAGCTGCCGGAGTTGGTGATCTTGCCGTCCATGGTGACGGTCGCCGGGTTGTATTTACTGGATGTAGATTTACCAGAAGTATTCACCACGGCCTGATAGGTGGTATTGCTCTTGTCCGTTGGCAGGGACAGGGTGACGGGGTTGCTGGTCTTGCCGTGGGGCAAATTCAAGGACACGACCACCTTGCCGTTGGCCTTTCCGGCGGCGTACCCCGCGCCGGTGTCCTCGGTGGTGATGGTCAGGATCTCCGTCAGGTCCGCTTTCAGGTCCTCCGTTTTGAGGGTCAGGGCATAGGTCGGTGTCTCCACCCGAATTTTATCGACTTCCGTGGTCAGGATGTCCGGGTCTATCTTGATGCTGATCTTGCCGGTGGCGTTGGTGGACAGGGTGACGGTATTGGACAGGTAACGGGCTGTAGACACGCCGCCGTTCACCAGGGCGCTCTCCACGGCGCTGCTGGTGTTCTTGGCGATCGTCTCCAGCTCCACCACGGCGGCGGCGTTGATGATCACATCATTGGAGTTGACCGCCTTTTTAGCCGCTTTCGCCGTGGCCGTCTCGGCGTAGAGGGCGGCTAAGTCCATGCCGGTGGCGGAGGACTTCTGCTCATTGGTCATTTGACCGACAAGAGCCTGCACGGCGCGGACTGCGGTGCTGGGGTCTGTCACCCGCTCCAATTCCTCTGTGGGGAGGGTGACGCTTGCGCCGGGGTCGGGGGCATCGTAGAAATATTCTTGGTCCTGCTGTGTTCCGGTGCTGTTGTAATGGATGGTAGCCTCTGTCAGCGGCTCGTTTCGGATATAGATCGAGATCGCTTTCCACTGGGCTTCACTGCCGCCATAGTATACATCCGTCAGAGCGGTGCATCCCATGAACACGTTATACCCGATATTGCTCATCCCGCTGGGGATGGTGACGCTGGTGAGGCCGGTGCACCCCGAGAACGAGCCATCCTGGAGACTGGTCACGCCATCAGGGATGGTGATGCTGGTCAGGCCGGTGCAGTTTGAGAACACGTTATACCCCATGCTGGTCAGCCCATCAGGCAGGGTGATGCCGGTCAGACTGGCGCATCTCGCGAATGCCCCCTGCCCGATACTGGTCACGCTATCAGGAAGAGTGACGCTGGTCAGGCCGGTACAGTCTTTGAAAGCAAAGTTATTGATACTGGTCACGCTATCAGGGATGGTGACACTGGTCAGGCTGGTACACTGCGAGAAGGCGTTGTTCCCGATACTGGTCACGCCGTTGGGGATCGTCACATCTCCGCCGGGGCCGCTGTAAGACATCAGCACGCCGTTTTTGATGGTGAGATCGCCGTCCGCCGCCCTGGCTACCACTGGTAGCATCCCCAACGCCAGCACCACCGCCAGCAGCAGGCTCAACGATCGTTTCATCACACAACAGCCCCCTAAAAAATTTTCTCCAACTGGCCCCAAGATGGGGGGAGATTCCCCCCATCCGGGGCACTGTTGGAAACATAAAAACGGTGTCGAGGTCCAAGCTCAACACCGCCTTGATCAGATCAACGCGCCGCACAGCTCAATATACCCGAAGGAAGGGGTTGCCAAAGGAGGGGTAAATGGGTATAATGAGCCTGTGGTGTAGTGAATACTACTGTGCTGAGTGGCTAGATCACTCGTACAGGGCCGCGGGGTGGTCACGACACCCTGCGGCCTGCCGCATCTATGTTTCCACAAGGTGATTTTACCCCATATCCCGTCAAATTGCAAGAGCTTTTTTGCCGTCTCCTCCAAAAGATGCCGCCGGCCCGGAGCCGGGGCAGCGGACCGGCAAGAAAACCCTTGCTATTTGGCGGAACATTTTATATAATACCACTTGTCCTATACCGGACGATATCTTACAGACCGTAAAAGGAGTGTGACGACATGGCCGAGGAGACCAGGACCCCCGAGGAGGGCAAGCACTTTATCCATCAGTTCATCGACGAGGACATCGCAGAGGGTGGCCGCTTCCAGGGCATGACGGTCCACACCCGGTTCCCGCCGGAGCCCAACGGCTACCTCCACATCGGCCACTGCAAGGCCCTGTGCATCGACTTCGGCACCGCCGAGAAGTACGGCGGCCTGTGCAACCTGCGGATGGACGACACCAACCCCACCAAGGAGGACGTGGAGTATGTGGAGGCCATCCAGGAGGACATCCACTGGCTGGGCTTCGACTGGGGGGACCGGTTCTTCTACGCCTCTGATTACTTCGAGAAGATGTACGAGTGTGCCGAGGCCCTGATCCAAAAGGGCCTGGCCTACGTCTGCCAGCTGACCCCGGAGCAGATGCGGGAGATGCGGGGAGACGTGAACGCCCCCGCCCAGTGCCCCTACCGGGACCGCCCCATAGAGGAGAACCTGGACCTGTTCCGCCGGATGCGGGCCGGGGAATTTCCTGACGGCTCCATGACCCTCCGGGCCAAGATCGATCCGTCCAGCGGCAACTTCAATATGCGCGACCCGGTGATCTACCGCATCAACCATATGCACCACCACCGCCAGGGGGACAAGTGGTGCATCTATCCCATGTATGACTTCGCCCACCCCATCGAGGACGCCCTGGAGGGCATCACCCACTCCCTCTGCTCCCTGGAGTTCGAGGACCACCGGCCCCTCTACGATTGGGTGATCGCCAACTGCGACCTGCCCGCCAAGCCCCGGCAGATCGAGTTCGCCCGGCTGGGCATCAACTACACTGTCATGAGCAAGCGCAAGCTCCGGGCTCTGGTGGAGGGCGGCCAGGTGAGCGGCTGGGACGACCCCCGTATGCCCACACTCTGCGGCCTCCGCCGCCGGGGCTACACCCCCGCCGCCATCCGCAATTTCTGCGAGCGCATCGGCGTGGCCAAGGTGAGCAGCACGGTGGAATACTCCTTCCTGGAGCACTGCCTCCGGGAGGACCTGAACGAGCGGGCCCAGCGGGTCATGGCCGTCCTGCGGCCTGTGAAGCTGGTGATCACCAACTACCCCGCCGGCCAGGTGGAGACCCTCACCGTGGAGAACAACCCCTTAGACCCCTCCGCCGGTACCCGTGAGGTCACCTTCTCCCGGGAGCTGTGGGTGGAGGCGGAGGACTTCCTGCCGGAGCCGGTGCCCAAGTATAAGCGGCTGTACCCCGGCGGGCCGGAGTGCCGGCTGAAGGGGGCCTATCTCATCAAGTGCGTGGGCTATGAGACCGACGAGGCCGGGAACATCGTCCAGATCGATGCCGAGTACGATCCGGAGAGCCGGGGCGGGAACCCCGCCGATGGCCGGAAGGTCAAGGGCGCTACCATCCACTGGGTGGACGCCGCCACCGCCGTGGACGCGGAGTGCCGCCTCTACGACAGCCTCTTCACCGACCCCGCCCCCGACAGCGGCGACAAGGACTTTATGGACTGCCTCAACGCCGCCTCCCTGGAGGTGGTCACCGGCTGCAAGGTGGAGGCCGGTCTGGCGGAGGCCGCCAGCGGTCCGGCGTCCTTCCAGTTCATGCGGGTGGGCTACTTCTGCCCCGACAGCAAGGACAGCCGGCCCGGCCATCTGGTGTTCAACCGCAGCGTCAGCCTGAAGGACAGCTTCAAGCCCGGCACCTGATGGGCGAGATCGGATAGCAGCACGATAGAGCGAGCCCCCGGTGGATACCCGCCGGGGGCTTTTGGCAGATCGCCTAAAATTAGGGTGAGAAATTTTAACTTAAATATTTACCTAAATAGTTGACATTTTATTAGCTTGATAGTATACTCTTTTTAGTTGAAGCAGTCCTCCTCAGAATTGCTCCGCTCTACTCTTTTCTTTCTTCACCCCCTTAAAAGCAGCGCCGGACAGGATCTCCTGCCCGGCGTTGCCTTTTATCTCGATCATTTTGTTTCCGGCGGGCCGCCGCTTGCCAGCAGCGTTTTCCGCACCCGCAGGTAGTAGTAACCGAACCCCACGGCGTCCGCCAGGACCCAGCCGATGGGGATGGCCCACCAGATGGCCGGCAGGCCGAAGGCGGGGATGGGGGCCAGGGCGTAGGCCAGGACCACACGGGTGCCCAGGGAGGCGATGGTCAGCACCACGCTCATGCCGGGCCGCCCGATGCCCCGGTAGAGACCGTAGAGCAGGAACAGACAGCCGATGCCCCAATAGAAGGACCCCTCGATCCGCAGATAGCGGATACCGGCGGCGATGATCTCCGTCTCCTCCGGCCGGACGAAGAGCAGCATCAGCTGCCGGGCGAAGAGGACCACCAGGGCCGACACGGCGATGCAGAACAGCACCGAGGTGGCCACGGCGGAGCGGATGCCCTTCTGGATCCGGTCCGGCTTTTTCGCGCCGTAGTTCTGGGAGATGAACAGGGAGAAGGCGTTGCCGAAGTCCTGGGCCGGCTGGTAGGCGAAGGCGTCCACCTTCACCGCCGCGGCGAAGGCTGCCATGACGGCGGGGCCGAAGCTGTTGACCAGGCTCTGGATCATCAGGATGCCGAAGTTCATCACCGACTGCTGGACGCTGGTCAGGGTGGAGAACTGGACGATGGTCCCCATCCGCTGGCGGTCGAAGCGCATATGCCGCCGCTCCAGCCGGAGGAGGGGGGAGCGGGCGTAGCTGTAGACGGCGATGCACACCGCCGACACCCCCTGGGAGATCACCGTGGCCAGGGCCGCCCCCGCCACGCCCATATCCCATAGCAGGATGCAGGCCAAGTCCAGCACGATGTTCAGCAGGGCCGACACCACCAGGAACAGCAGCGGCACCAGGGAGTTGCCCACGCTGCGGAGGAAGGCGGCAAAGAAATTATAGAGGAAGGAGAACAGCACCCCCAGGAGGACCACCCGCAGGTAGTCCCGGGCCAGGTCGATGTTCTCCGGCGGGAAGCGCATCAGCACCAGGACCGGGTCCAGGAAGCACAGGACCAGCACGTTGACCACCAGGGCCACCGCACCAGTGAACAGGAAGGAGAGGAACAGGACGCTCTTCAGTTCCTCCTCTTGGCCGTTGCCGAAGAGCATGGCGAACAGGGCCCCACCTCCCATGCACAGGCCGATGACGATGGAGAGGAGGAAGTTCATCAGGGTGAAGGAGGACCCCACCGCCCCCAGGGCGTCCGGGCCTATAAAGCGGCTCACGATGTATGTATCCGCCACGTTGTAGAGCTGCTGGAGCATGTTCCCCACCACCATCGGCAGGGCAAAGGCCAGCATCACCCGGACCACGGGGCCACGGGTCAGATCCCGCTGCATATCGCATCCATCCCTTCTTACGATCGTTTGGATACAATATGGCATGGAATGGAGAAATTGTCAAGACGGAGAAATACCCTATGGAGATCGCTGCCATTGTGTGCTATACTAGGGGCGATACGCGGGTCTCCCCGCTGACGGAGGTATATATGGACAAGCAAGAACGAGACGGGCTGCTGGCGCAGATCAGCCAGTGGTATAAGGATGGCCAATTCTCCGCGATCGTCCAGGCCCTTGAGGCGCTGCCGGAGCGGGACTATCAGACGGCCCTCCTGCTGGCCTGGGCCTACAACAGCCTGGCCGTCCTGGGCGACGGCCGGGCCAACGAGGATACGGAGGAGGTAGACCAGCCCCTGCTGGAGAAGGCCGCTGCCGTCCTGGAGAGCGTGGCGGAGGAGGGAGAGGCGGACCCCCTCTGGGTCTCCCGGATGGCCTATGTCCTGTGGATGCTCCCAGGACGGGAGGCGGAGGCCTTGCCCTACGCCCGGCGCTGGGCGGCGATGGAGCCGGAGACGGCGGAGGCCGGGGCGCTGGTGGAGGAGATCGTATCCTTCCTGAACGGCGCCACCTCCCCGGAGATGTACACGCCGGAGCAGATGGAGCGGGTGGAGCAGTATATCGGCGAGACCTTCGGGGACTATGAGCAGGTGTTCCATGAGCTGGTGTCCCCGGATATCCATGTGGACATCTGTATGATCCCCCCGGCGGAGGGCAGGAACTACCAGACCCTGGTCACCATGGGCATGGGGGCCCACCGGATGGACGTGCCGGAGGAGCTGGCGGCATATGAGCTGGAGCGGGCGGAGCTGCTGATCTGCTTGCCGCCGGACTGGCGGCTGGACCAGGAAGCGCTCCAGGACGAGCGGTGGTATTGGCCCGTCCGGCTGCTCAAGACCGTGGCCCGCCTGCCCATCGGCAGCGGCAGCTGGGTAGCCGCCGGCCACACCGTGGGCCTTGGACAGGGGGAGACCTACGCCGGCACCGGCTTCAGCAGCGTGCTGCTGCTGCCCCCCGCCATGGCGGAAGGGGACTGCTCCCTGCCGGAGGGGGACCGGGTGCATTTCTACCAGCTGCTCCCGCTGTACCCGGAGGAGCTGGCCTATAAATTGGAGCATGATATGGAGGAGCTGCTGCGGCGGATGCGGCCCATCAGCTTCGTGGTGGATGTCCGCCGGCCCCGCCGGCTGAAAAAAGCGCCGCCTGCTTGGCAGGACGGCAATAAAAGGGGGAGCTATTGATGGATAAGAAGGATAGGAAGGCGCTCCTGGACCAGATCGAGCGGTGGCACCGGAAGGACGGGGCCCACCAGCAGATCGTGGACGCCATCGAGGCCCTGCCGGCGGCGGAGCGGGACTATGAGCTGACGAACCTGCTGGCCCGGGCCTATAACAACCTGGCCACTATGGAGGACCAGGGCAGGCCCGCTCTGGAGCGGGCCGCGGCCCTGCTGGAGAGCGTGACGGCAGAGGGGGAGGGCGACGCCACCTGGCACTACCGCCTGGGCTACTCCCTCTTCTACCTGGACCGGGAGGAGGAGGCCCTGGCCCACTTCCAGCGGGCGCTGGAGCTGGACCCGGAGGAGGCGGACGTGGCCTACTTCATCGACCGCTGCCGCCGGACCATCGCCGCCCAGGAGCGGACGGACGCCCCTACGGGCGCGGCTGAACACCTTTACGTCACCCTCACCCTCAATGCCCGGTTCCAGCCCCAGCACCGCCACGATCTGGAGGACGTGCTGAACGAGGTGCTGGAGGAGGCCGAGATCGGAGAGGTGGACGGCGGCGGCACCCTGCTGGAGCCCAGCGGGGAGGTCAAGTCCTGCGATATCGTGATCAAGCTCTGGATGGAGGACTATATCGACAACCTGATGTCCCTCCTGGACGCTCTCATGATCCCCAAGGGCTCCGTGCTGCACTGCGGCGAGGGCCGGGACTTCCCTGTAGGGCAGGACGAGGGCCTGGGCCTCTATCTCAACGGGACAGAGCTGCCGGACCAGGTCTACCGGGACTGCGATATCAATTTTGTCCTCCAGCGGCTCGGTGAGCTGCTGGGGGAGGAGGGCCAGCTCTACAGCTGGTGGGAGGGCCCACGGGATACGGCCCTCTACTTCTACGGCCCCTCCTATGAGGGGATGCTGGCCGCGATCCGGGACTTCCTGGAGACCTATCCCCTGTGCCAGAAGTGCGTGGTCTCGCGGATCGCGTGAAGGCAGATAGAGCTGCATATGTTATGTAAAGGAGAACTGTCCCTATGAACCAGATCCAACAGCAAGCGGCCCTCCAGGCCATGACCGAGTGGCTCCGCCACCCCCAGGAGCTGGGCAGGCCGCCGGCACAGATCGAGTGTGCCGGGGAGTTCGACCGCTATGGGCTCCACTACTACATCTTCAAGTATAAAAGGACCATCCTGGACAGCCAGTGGCTCCTGGGGGTCTGCGGCGGCTACGAGCCGGGCTCCACCGACCACTGCGGCCATGTGTTCAGTGAGATGGAGCCCTATACCGAAGCCAGCGCCCAGGAGGACGCCATCGCCCTGGTAGAGCAGGTCTGCGCCTACTGGCAGGAGGAGGCGGAGGCCGCCGAGGAGGAGAAGGAGAACGCCGGCACCATGCTGGCCTTCGTGCTGCTGGAGGAGGCGTCCTTCGACCGGGAGGCGTTCCTGCAAGAGCTGCGGGACACCTGGCAAGTGGAGGACGAGGACGATGAAGAGGATGAGGACGAGGATGAGGAAGATGAGGAGGATAGTCCCGGCCCGGAGGACGAGGACCTAGAGACTGTCCTTCTCACCTGCCAGGGGACCACGCTGGCGGTGTCCCTGATACCGGGACCGATCCCGGAGGAGGAGATCGTCTACCACGCTCAGAGGAACTATATGTGGCCGGAGGCCGCGGACACCGTGGAGCGCCACCAGGCCCATCTGCTGGTGGCGGCGCTGCGCCAGCCGGGGGAGGAGACCAGCCCGCTGGACAACGGGGCCATGCTGGTGAAGGCGGTGGCGGCCTGCTGCCGGCAGAAGGGCGTCCTGGGCGTCTACGCCAACGGGGTGGTCTACCAGCCAGAGTTCTATACGGACTTTGCGGAGATGATGAAGGAGGACCTGCTGCCGCTGTTCAACCTGGTGTGGTTCGGTCTGTACCAGGACGAGAAGGGCCGCTTCAGCGGCTACACCGAGGGGCTGCGGGCCCTGGGCTATGATGAGATGGAGGTGCTGGAGACGGATGTCCAGCCCAAAGAGCTGCGGGAGTTTTTGATGAACATCACTGCTTATGTGCTGGAGGAGGACGTGATCCTGGAGGACGGGGAGACCATCGGCTTTTCCGCCCAGGAGAAGCTGCCCATCACCAAGAGCCGGGGCGTGGCCCTGGAGGGGGAGACCTTGAAGATCGGCTGGCCCCAGCCTAAAAAGCGGAGTTCCTCCATCGGGAAAAGTAAGAAAAAGCAAGAAAAGGAGCGTTGACGATGGGTCTGGCAGCGGCAAAGAAAAGATTTGAGAAGGACTATCAGGAGCAGGAGGAGATTCTGACCGTTTTGACGAACGAGAGCGTAGGGGGCGCGTACCTCTATGAGAAAGGCATCTGGGTCCCCTCCGCCGGCCTGCTGGCCTGGGTGGACGGCGAGGGGACCTTCCACAGAGCGGCGCCGGGGCAGATCTGCTCCCTGAGCTGGCTGGTGGAGGAGCAAGAGCAGCATGAGCGGGGCTGGGGCTATAACTTGAAGGCGCTGTCCATCTACCAGGTCCGCTGCCGGAAGAACCTGCACACCAGCTCCTGGCTGCTGCTGGAGGTACTGGGCCGGGACTTAGAGCATCCGGCGCTGGAGGAGGTCCTGGCGGACTATAAGCGCCCCGTGACCTTCACCGACCCCCTCTGCGGCGAATTTGCCCTGGACCGGCAGTTCAGCTGGTTTGCCTGTGAGATGGACTGGGCCGGGGAGCGGTGCCTTG
The DNA here is from genome assembly GCA_947173485.1 of uncultured Clostridia bacterium. Taxonomy (GTDB): domain Bacteria; phylum Bacillota; class Clostridia; order Oscillospirales; family Oscillospiraceae; genus CAMWFH01. The sequence continues at coordinate 40,678 of CAMWFH010000008.1, forward strand.
TCTACCTGGAGTGCGATGAGGAGGACGGAGAGACGGCTGAGGCCGCCTTGGCGGCCTTCAAGCCCATCTACCAGGCGGCGGCGGACTGGGACCGGCGGTTCCGGGCCTTCGCCGCCCAGGAGCTGGCGGAGCTGGCCAGCGACTGGCAGGATACAGCCGTCACGGAGGAGGACTTCGCCCGCCGGATCTCCATCAGCGAGTTCTCCATGGACCCGGAGGGGACCTATACGGCCTACTACGACGATGGGGACCTGTTCTTTGGCCATGTGATCGTCATCACCGGGGACGAAGAGAGCGGCCCGGAGGATGCCGAGATCGCGGGGTGAGGACGGGTGAACATCGCCTATACGGAGCGCTACGCCGCCTACCGGGCGGAGGAGGAGAGCGTCTTTTCCCATCCCAGCGGCCGCCGGGAGGAGTGGCTCGTGCCGCTGGAGGACGGGTATGCCGTCCGCACCCGGTACTTTTGGGAGGAGAAAGCGGGCTACTGCCTCCACGCCAGTGAGAGCGTCCTCCTGGACGGGGAGGGCCGGACGGTCTACACCTGGCGCAACTTGAACGATGACGCCGAGTTCGCCGCCCTGGTCCGTCACCGGGACGGCAGGCGCTACCTGGTGTTCCGCCGGGAGCTCTACGGCTACAGCGTGCTGGAGATAGAGACTGGGGAGGATTTCCATTTCGTCCCCAGCCAGTCCCTTCCGGCGGAGGGGGAAAAATTTGAGGAGACCTTCATCTGGACCGGCGTCCACTACGACCCGGTGAGCAGCCTGCTGGCGGCCTCCGGGTGCTACTGGGCCTGCCCCAACGAGACGGTCCTGCTGGACTTCTCCCAGCCCCTGGCGGAACGACCCTGGATAGAGCTCCATGAGCTGCTGGACCCGGCGTACGATCTATATGACGATATCGACTTCGACCGCTGGGACGGGGAGGGAGGCGTGCATCTCCGGGTATTCGATGTACGAACGATGCAGTATGAGCCGCTCCATCTGCCGGCCAAGCGGCTGGGGCATCTGCGGCGCAGCTTAAAAAATAGGAGGGATGACACATGAAGAAGCGTCACACAGGCAGGACCGTGTTGCTGGCCGTGCTGGCCCTGGTGGTAGTGGGGGTCCTGGCGGCGGTGGCAGCGTACTTTTTGCTGGGCAAAAAGACGGCGGTGAAGCCGGAGAAATTCATAGAGGTGCTGACGGCCCACGATATCCCCTATGAGGACATCACGGCGGAGCTGGCCTTGGAGACCAAGGAGTATGAGCAGGGCCTCTTCGGAGAGGGGACAGACCCGGCCAACTACGTCCAGGCGGAATACTACCGGCTGGTGAGCGAGAGCGCCGCTCAGCGGTTCTTCGGCAGCGTGAAGGCCGCCTTCGAGGCCCAGAAGGGGAACGCCTCCGGTACTACCTCCGTGGAGCTGGGCAACTACGCGATCTACTCCCTCACCACCAACGGTTCCTACTACTATATCGCCCGGGTGGACCAGACGGTGGTGATCTTCGTTGCCGACGAGAGCTGCAAGGACCAGGTCAAGGCGATGTGCAAGGCCATGGGGTACTGAAAACGGCTAAAACGCCCCCGCGCAACCGCAAGTTGACAGGTTTTTCTCCAAACGCAACAGAGATCTGGTGTATCGTGCGCCGCCGCGCTGGTATACTGGCGCCACCAGATCAAAGGAGGAAGTGCATATGAGCTTCAGAGAAAACCTGCAATACCTGCGCCGCCGGGAGAACATCACCCAGGAGGACTTAGCCGAGCGGCTGGAGGTCTCCCGCCAGACCGTGAGCAAATGGGAGAGCGGGGCCTGCTACCCGGAGATGGAGAAGCTGCTCCAGCTCTGCGACATGTTCCATATCGACCTGGACACCCTGCTCCGCGGCAGCGTGGAGCGGGACCAGGCCGCTGACACGGCCTGCTATGACCGGGCGATGAACGTCTTTACCTGGCAGGTGGCCCTCTCTGTGGGGGCGCTGATCGCCGCTGCCGCTCTGACCATGCTGCTGGAGGCCGGGGGCCTGCCGGAGATGGTCACCGGCGCGGTCTTTCTGCTGGTGCTGACAGCGGCGGTGGTGGTCCTGGTGGCCGGGGGCATCCAGTACAGCTTTTTCCGGGAGAAGCACCCCGTCATCGAGGACTTTTACACGGAGGAGCAGCGGGACGCCTTCCGGCGGCGGTTCGTCTGGTGTATCGCCGGGGGCGTGGGGGCGATCCTCTTCGGTATGGTGCTGACCGTCCTGTTCTTCTGTGTGTTCCCCGAGCGGGAGCCCTATGAGAGCTGGATCATGTCGGCGTTCCTGCTCATCGTGGCCGGGGCGGTGACCACCTTCATCTATGCCGGGATGCAGCACCAGAAGTATCAGATCGACCGGTACAACCGGGACAACGACCCTGCCCCCGCCGTCAAGGCCCGGCAGAGGCTCATCAGCGCCATCCACGGCGCGCTGATGCTCCTGGCGGCGGCGGTCTATGTGGGGCTGGGGCTGACCCGGGGCACCTGGCGGACGGACTGGTGGCTCTTCGCGGTGGGGGGCATCCTCTGCGGCGTGGTGAGCGCGCTGCTGGACCCCTACCGGGACGAATAACGAACAGGACGGCGTGACCGGAATGGCCATGCCGTCCTGCTTTTTGATAACATCCAGTCTAAAATGTCTCCTGTATCACCCGGAGGAACCGCCAGGGCACTGCCTCGCACTGCCAGACGCCGTTTTCTGAGAGATAAAAGACATACCCCTCCGCCGCCATCGCCGCCGCGTCCACCGCCAGTACCACCGGCGGGCCGTGGCGGCGGCCTACGGTCAGAGCGGTGGCGGTGTCCTTGGAGAGGTGGACATACTGCCGGGACATGGGCCGCAGGCCCTGGGAGCGGATGCTGTCCAAGAACCGGCGGGCGGTGCCGTGATAGAGAGTATCCGGGGGCGGCAGCTGCCGCAGCTCCACGTCCACCCGGACGGAGTGGCCCTGGTTGGCCCGGATCTTGGTGTGATCGTCGTTGAAGCTGTAGCGGGTCTTGTCGTTCTCCCGGACGATCCGCTCCAGGTCCTCCCTGGTGAGGGACCGCCCCGCCTGGGCGCACCCGGCCAGCAGGGCGTCCACATCGGCCCAGCCGTGGGCGTCCAGGGTGATATGGGCCGCCGACGGCTGGTGGCGCAGCACCAGACTGAGGAACCGCCCCAGGGAGACATCTCGTTTGCTCTGTTCCATCAGGTGCGCCTCCTTATAGGACCCGCCGGAAGATGTCCTCCAGCCGGATAGTCAGGTCGCTGAACAGACTGCACCGGAACTCGGATGTCACGTCTGCCCGCTCCGCCTCGTTCAGCTTCTCCCACATCCAGTCCGCCAAAAGGGCATGGATGGTGTGCAGCTCCAGCCGTCCCTCCTCCAGGAGGTACTGCTCCACGGTCCGGTTGGCCGGGTCCACGATCCAATACTCCTGGACGCCGCACTTTTCATAGACATCCTTCTTGTGCCCCCGGTCATATTTGGCCGTGCTGGGGGAGAGGACCTCCACCACCAGGTCCGGTACACCGTGTACACCATCGGGCTGGACCTTGTCCGGGTCGCAGACCACCATGCCGTCCGGCACGAAGCGGTCCTCCTTTGTCAGATATAGCTCTACACCGTCAGGGAAGGGCTCACACTTGTGCCCATCCAGATAGGCCCCAAAGATTCGGTAGATGTTCCCGGCGGTCCGGTTATGATTGGTAGTGGGCCGGGGGGACATGGCCACCGTCCGGCCGCCGATCAGCTCCTCCCACACCGGCTCCTGATAGGCTAAGTTGTCCTTCATCTCTCGGCCTCCTTCTGAAAAGCCCGCAGGCAGCGCTGGTCACGGCTCCGGTCCAAGATCGCGTGGACCACCAGGTCGAAGTCCCCCCGCTCTGCCAGAAGCTCCCGCCACCAGCGGGCGATGAGGGCCGGGTCGTTGCGGAACACGCCGCAGCCGTAGGCCCCCAGGACCAGCGTCCGGTCCCCCTGGCGGGCGAAGATATCCAGAGCCCGGGCCATCCGGGCGCGCATGACGGCTTTGGCCCTCTCCGGGTCCTCCCCCTTCAGCAGTACCTGTCCAAGGTTGACGGCGGGCAGGGTCAGCACCGAGGCGGTCACCGGCTTTGGCAGCAGACGGAAACCGCCGTCCCGGAAAAAGACCACATCGGGGGAGTAGATGGCCCAGTCGGTGTACATCATGGTGCCGCAGGCGCGGTTGCGCTCATAGTAGCGGGGGTGGGCCAGCTGGGTCTCATAGAGCCCGCTGGAGGCGGCCAGGCTCTCCTCCTGGGCCATGGCGCCGTTGAGGAACCCGCCGCCCGGATTTTTGGCGCTGGCGAAGTTCAGCACCCCCAGCCCTTTCGTATCCGCCAGGGACAGGATGGCCTCCACTGTGGAGCGCTCCTCCACCCGGACCACCGGTGTCCCCGGACCGGCGGGGGCCAGCTGCTCCTCCGGGGGGATCGAGAGGCTGCCGTCTATAGAGGCCCGATGGGCCGACCGGATATCCACCCGCCGGCCCTCCAGCAGGTAGTATCCCTGCTTTAGGATCTGCAAAGTCTCCTGGGCCACCGCTTTTCTGTCCATCCTATCAGCTCCTTTCTTGCTGTTGGAAGTATCCTATATGATATGGTATCCTGTTTTTGTCAGTTGCTGGAACAGGTCTTTGCTGATCATGCGTAAAGGGGTCCTGGCGATATCCAGCATGATCTCGATCATATCCTCGCTGCCCCAATGTTCACCGGCCCCCTGCGTATAGATAGAAGCAGCTTGCAACATGATGTTCAAGCCGTTGCCGGATACGGACCTGTTTTCACAGAGATTGGTATTGATCGGCATCCCATAGTTCGCCGCTGTCAGCCTGTCCAGTCTGTTCAATGTCCCATCGTTATAGGCGATGATATAGGTACTGCCGTCAGGGCGCATGATCGTGATATCCTGTGTCAGGAAGTTTGAACCTTCAAGGAACAGGATATACGGGAAATAGGGCTCTATCAACATGAAGTTCGCGATCTCACATATGTTTTTGTGCGCACGCTCTATCGCGTTCCCTGCGGCCATAAGGATCTGGTCATTGCGTTTCCCTACGAGCCTCCCTGCTTTGATGTTCTCGATATCCTTGCCCTGATATTTTGCCTCTGAAACGACTACGATCCTCCAGCGGCCATAGTCGTCCTTCACCTCGATGATACCGCCGTCCGGCTTGATCTTGGCGTTCGGAACGAACAAGGTCTGTCCAAGGCGTTTGTCGATTCTCTGTAGAGCTTCGTTGATCTCTTGCTTAGACAGCTCGCTCCTATATCTGAACGTCAGCATAGGGAATTCTTTTTTGAGCCGTTCCATCGTAACGATAGAAGCATCATGTACCTCTTCATCGTGCCGCTGGGCGTCCTCATCGAATATCCCTATAACGCCATCGGCCGCTTTTTGCTGCGCCGTTAACCGGTCAGATTGCTGTTTCCCCTTCATGCGGATACGCTCCCTCCAGCTTTGTAAAAAAGTCCTCTGTGCTGTCTATGGGCTCATAGTCCGTGGGCTGTCCCATTTTTCGCATGAGCGCAAGGTGCTTGTTGAAATACTCGATAGACGCGCTGTCACGGTCGCACAGCAAGCAATGCCGCCCCTCTGTGATACAGACCCGTCCGACAGTCCTGCTCCCTGCGAAAAAATCAAGGACGACGGAACCGGGATAGGAGAGCGCCCTGACAAGGCGTTCGATGATCTCTACAGGCTTCTGCGTTGGGTGCCCGACGCGTTCTTTGCTGTTCCCATTCAATCTGTTGATCTCCCATACGTTTGTCGGATTTTTGCCCTTCATCGTGTTTTCGGGGTTCAGTCGCTTGTCCTTCAAGGCTGCTGCCAGATCCTTTTCTGCGTAGGGCTCTCTTACAGAATCCAGGTCGAAATAGTAATCGTTGGATCTGGTCAGCCAGATGATCTCCTCATGTCTGTTCGCAAAGTATCGATGGGCGGACATACCATTTTTGTAACGCCAGATGATCGTGTTGATCAGCTTGAACTTCGTATGGTGCCTCACATGATGGATGATATCGATCAGATCCCCCGACTTCGCGTCTCTGAACTGGATCCCCCCAAAAATGACCATGCTCCCATTTTTGGAAAGGACCCTGTAGGCTTCATCTAACCATTTCGATGCCCATTCGATATAGTCATCATAGATGTCCCAGCCTGCGAGCGCAAGGTTATAGGGGGGATCGATACAAATCAGCTGGATGGATCCATCGGGAATCGTTTTCAAAAACTCGCAGCAGTCCATGATATTGAGACACAGCATAGGCCGGCCAGGACTAGCAAAATCTGTCGATGTTTTATGCTTGAACGTATGCTCTTTGCGCATCTTGTTGATGGACATAAGCGCGTGATTATAGTGGGACCTGTTATGGATAGCCATGTTTTTGCCTCATATATGAAAGTGTAGTCGGGTTCTTTGTAAACATACTGACAGCCGGTCTTGTTCCGCTGATCAAATTTTACCATGACCAGCCTCAAAATGCAAGGCGCACTTATCAAAATGGCCAAAGTCCCGCCTGCACAGCACAAAAGATGACCGGCAGCAGAAAAGGATGGTTGTGTTTTTCTGTCAGGAATGGTATACTGTAGCTAATGTTGAAGAGGAGGGACGGCTATGACAGCATTCGACCCCAGCGGCGCGGGATTTTACCTTTTGAACCCAGTCTGCCTCACCTTTTTGGATGGACACACCCTGTTCGGTGTCCTTCAGGATATCCAGCCGGAGGCGTTCACGGTGGACGGGGCCCGGTATCCTGTCCAGGAGATACAGGACCTGGAGTTCGCCGGGTCCGTCACCGATTACCACACCTACCGGGGCGGCGGGGAGATCGGCCGCTATGCCTTCTCCCTGGAGGACCTGGTCCCCTCCTTTGACCGCGACTGCCTGATCTACAGCGAGTTCGACTGCAAGGTGCTGTGCCACTTGGCGCTGGTGGACGGGGTCATCCGGGCCAAGGACGTCCACCTGCTGGAGGCGCAGCACCGGCTGGACCTGGAGGCCCTGAGCCAGGGGGACTATCTGTATACCTTCCGGGACGGCTCCTGCCGTGTTGGCTGCCTCGCCGGCAGCGGCCCCCTGTTCAGCCTCTCTGGAGCGCCCCTGGACCCGGCCCAGATCGCCGGCATCACCCGGGCCCCCCAGGTCAACGACCAGGTGACCGTCTCCCAGAAGGACGGCCGGGAGCTGTCCGGCATCGTCTCTGCCGCCTCGCCCTCGGCTTTCGTGGTCCTGGACCAGGGGCAGCTGCCCGCCATGGTGGCCTATGACAGCATCCAGACCCTCCGATTCCGGGGCGCCGTCGCCAAGGACACCTCCCCCAAGGGGGTGGCGCGGACCAAGGTCGTGGTCAACGGTGCCGCCTTCCTCTGCAAGCCGCCCTACTGCCGCAGCAGCCGGGACTGGTCCCTGCTGGAGGAGGGGGCGGTGGTCACCTTCGCCGCCGGCGTCAACGAGCGGGGCCTGATCGCCAAGGACGTGGTGGTGGAGGCCGGCGCGGCGGCCCCCAGCGGGGAGGAGGCGGCCCTCTTCCATGGCAAGGGGGTGATCCTCTGCTGCAATACCAACGCCAGCCGGGGCAGTCTTACCGGCTATATCGGCAGCACCTACCTCTCTAAGGCCTACAGCCTCTACGCCCGCTGTCCCATGCCCCGGGGCAGTGTGGCCTTCTCCCTGGCCCAGCTGGATTTCACCTACGAGCGGGAGAACATCTATGTCGTCTCCTATACCTGTGCCGCCGACCCCCGCACCGGCGTCCAGAAGGCCCTCTCCGTCACTCTGGAGGAGACCTACCCCTACGCCGCCTGCGCCCGGCTCCGGGTGGACAGCGACGGGAAGGTGTCGATCCTGCCGGCGGCCACGGCATACCTGGGCCATCTGAAGAGCATGGAGGTGGAGGTCACCTGCAAGGACGGGCGGGCCGCCCAGGGGATCCTGGAGAGCTGTGACGGCCAGTGGATCGAGCTGCTCTCCCGGGAGCAGACCACCACGCTCCCCGTGGGCCACATCGCCTCCGTGCGGGCCTACGGCTATGTCACCCGCTACAGTCAGGACAGCGGCACCGGCCATATCGGCAGCTTCTGGTTCCATGTGAACGACCTGCGCAGCAGCACCGACATCGCCCGTATGGCCTTGGGCAGCCGGGTGTCCTTCACCGTGATCCAGACCTTCAAGGGCAGCTGCTATGCCGCGGCGGATATCGTGGTCCATGTGGAGACCCCGGTCCAGGGGGAGCTGACCGGGTACGACGGGCTCAACTGCACCGTCATCCCCCAGGGCCAGGAGACGGCGGAGACCTATCCGGCGGCGATGGGCTCCGGCCTGGCCAGCCGGCTCCATACCCTGGACTTCGACCAGGTGTCCTATCCCATCGTGTACCTCCTGCGGAAGGAGGGGCTGGATACCCAGATCGTCATCACCCATATCGACACCAGCCGGGCCCGCCGCTTCGGCTATATCGTGAAGTATATCGTCCGGCCGGAGAGCGTGTCCTTTGGCTTCATCATCCCGGTGGAGCAGCTGGACGCCTACCTCCGGGGGGAGAACCAGCAGGGGGAGTACTACTTCAGGGCCGCTGACCTGGGGGAGGAGACCGGCGTCCTCCTCAACACCCGCAGCAACTACTACTATGTCTCTTTTGTCAGCGCCGCCGGCAAGACCGCTCGGGAGATCCGGGTCCTGGAGGAGCGCCCCTGGCCGGACAGCAGCTCCAAGCTCCAGCAGCCGGCGCCGGCCGCCCCGGCTGCTCCCGCTGTCCCCGCCGCCCCGGCGCCCGCGCCCAAGGCGGCCCCGGCCGCCGGGGCCAAGGTGGAGACGATCTCCCTGCCGGAGCTGCCCCCATCGAGCCCCTATCCCCCGGACCAGGTCCGCTATGGCCTGCTGAATCTGTGCAGCGCCCACTACGCGGCCATCAACAACTGCTATCTCAATAAGAAGTACGCGGACCCCGCCGGACTGGAGGAGCGCACCACCGTGATCTTCGACCCGGCGGAGGCCCAGCTCCTCCCGGAGGGACCGGTCAAGACGGCTAAGACCTCCTATCTGGTCCGCTTCGTCCCCAAGGGCACCGCCATCAATCCCAAGACCGGGGAGGAGCTGCCCACCATCGACTATGCCTACCCGGTCCAGGTCCTCCAGAGCTTCCAAAAGCCCCTGTACGTCTCCCTGCGCTTAGAGCAGGACCGCCTGCTGGCGGAGGAGGTCCGGGCGGAGGGGATGCCCAGCGTGCCTGGGCCCAAGGTGTCGATCCCGGCCCTCCAGAGGGGGGAGAGCGTCTTCTTCGTCCTCGCCGGCAAGTCTCCCGCCTTCTACACCTACCAGGGCCAGACCGCCCTGGACTATATCGTCAACGATGGGGAGAGCGTCCCCCGGTCCGAGGTGGAGAAGATCTACCGCTTCGGCGTGGTGACCGCCTTCAACCTCACCGCCGGCCTGGGGACCCTGAACAACTTCATCCGCTTCAGCCTGACAACGGCGGACAACAAGCTGATCAATGTGCTGAAGAACCAGGTCAACGTGGTGCGCCTCCACGTCCTCTACGCCCACGATGCCGCCCGGATCACCGAGGTCTGCCGGATCGCCGATGAGAACCTGCGGCTGATGCCCTGGTCCCCGGCCCTGGTGACCCAGTGCGAGAGCGCCGACCGGTGCATCGTGGCGGACGGGTCCACCTACCACTACCTCTCCGTCCTCTCTGACGGGATGGTCAACCGGAGCTTCAAGAACGACCAGCTCCTGGACCAGGCGGTCTTTCTCCGCCGGGCGGACCAGCTGTTCCTCCGGGAGGGGGAGACCACGCCGGCCCTGATGGAGGTGGCGGTGGATATCCGGTGCCGGAAGGAGACCGCCACGGTCCAGTATGACGCGGGACGGGATATCTTCCTGGGCTACCGGAACCCCACCTACTTCTATCCCCTCTACGGTGCCCCCGCCGCCCTACAGCCCCAGATCGGGGCCAGCGTCACCGTGGAGTTCCGGGTCAGCGCCGACCTGCTGCGGCTGGAGGGCTGGCTGGACAACGGCGAGGCGGAGGAGCCGGAGTCCCCCGCCCTGGACAGCGAGGCCGATGCCGCCCTAGAGAACATCACCCGGGAGAGCCTGGCCATCCTCTGCCTCCACCAGACGGACCTGAGCCAGCTGCTGCTGAAGGGGGTCATGCTGGACGAGCAGGGCGTCCCGGCGGACCTGGAGCAGGCCCAGCGGGCCTTTGAGATCCTCCACGGCCAGCCGGGGGACGTCAGCTCCCTGGCCGCCGCCAAGATCGCCCTGGGCTTCCCAGAGCTGGAGCTGAGCCGGTCCCCCAACCCTAACAGCCGGGAGAACCAGATCGGCCGGCTGCTGGTCAGCGCCTTCCAGAAGCGCTGCCAGAGGATCGGACTGGACGGCAACTCCGTCTTTGGCGAGCACTCCTACTACCTCACCCTCCTCCTGCGCTACGCGGTGAAGTACGGCAAGCGCCACTCCTACAACCAGAGCCCCACTTACGACTACCTCTACCGGCTCTTCCTCCAGGACTTCGGCACCCGGGAGGAGCTGGCCGCCTACCTCCAGACCGGCCGGAGCGCCGACCGGAAGCAGCTGGCCGCCCTGTTGCAGCGCCCCTGCCGCCAGGTCGAGGAGTTCACGGCCCATATCATGCCCCTGGACAAGAAGAGCGCCGAGCAGGTCTGCGCCATCCTGGAGGGCTGCCCCGTCCTCAGCGAGCAGGTCCAGCAGTACGCGGTCCAGACCGACAACACCATCCGGGGCAAGCGGGTGACGGATATCGTCCTGGCCCTCCGGGAGCGGTATATCCGGGACAAGGCCCGCTTCGCCGACCTGTTCGCCGAGTTCGCCGGACAGGAGCGCCTCTGCGCCGACTGCAAGGGCATCCTGCTCAATATGCAGGCCCGGTTCCTCAAGATCGTCTGCAAGGACGATGCCAACCGGTTCGAGCGGCTGCTGCGCTCCTGCCTCCAGGTCTGCGAGTACACCAACAAGCTGGGCTTCGTCCAGCAGGAGCAGGAGCTCAAGACCGCCTACCGGGAGGTCTGCGAGCTGGAGGCGGATATCCTGAACCACCCCTGCCGGGAGAGCGTGGAGATCCTGGTGGTCAGTCCCGCCTTCCCGCCGGAGGACAGTGTCCTGGCCCGGATCAAGGGGGAGATCGCGGCGCTGCTGAACCAGCTGTACCAGAACAAGGACCTGTCCCCCCGGATCGCCTGCATCCCCAACGAGGCGGTGATCGCCGAGGGGCAGGAGAAGCTTTGGCTCATCATCCAAAACGGGGACAAGACCATGAACCTCCAGCCGGCGGACAATGTGACGCTGTTTTTGGAGTCCTACACCGAGGACGTGTCCGTCCCCTCCCAGGTGGCCCTGCGGCAGCTCCATCTGGGGTCCGGGGACCAGGTGGCGGTGGAGGTGGCCCTGGTGGTGGACAACTGGAAGCCCCGGACCATCAACCTGGGCTGGGCCATCTCCTTCGAGTACGCCGCCGGCTTCGTGGACGGCCATGTGAGCAAGCGCCGCTGCCGCCAGGAGCAGGACACCCCCCTGGAGCTCCAGATCGGCCAGGTGAGCACCTTCACCAAGGACCTCCAGGCGGAGAACCCCTACCGGGAGCCGGCCCAGGGCCAGCCCCTGGAGGGGAGCGAGATGTTCTATGGCCGGGAGGTGGAGCGCCGGGAGATCTGGGACAGCATCGTCCGAACGGTGGATGGCCGGGAGGAGCTGATCCCCGGCAGCGCCGTGATCGTCCACGGCCAGAAGAAGAGCGGCAAGACCAGCCTGGTCAACCAGATCAAGAACGCCCTCAAGACCAGCCCGGACCTCCAGCGGCAGGCCATCCTGCTGAACTTCAACAACATCCTGGACGAGGTGGGGGGCAAGGAGCTGCTGCCCTACTTCAAGTTCACCTTCTATGGCAACATCCTCTCCCGGTTCGAGAACGAGGTCTACAACAACCACCCGGACGTGATGGCCATGATGGAGGAAAATGGCCTCCAGATCCCGGACATGGTGGCCAACCAGGCGGCGGCCGCCTATCTCTTCGACAAGTTCTTCCGGGACTTCTACCGCTGCGACAAGGGCCGGCATGTGATCGTGCTGTTCATGGACGAGTTCACCCTCCTCTGCACCACGATCCTCCAGGAGATCAAGCGCTCCCCGGACGATGCCTCCCTGGCCACGATCCCCAACTTCATCAAGACCTTCTCCTCCCAGTACCACTTCGTCCAGCTGGTCATCGGCCACGAGGCCATGATGCGGGCCTTCGATACCCTGGGCGTTCTGAACCACACGGCGGAGTTCGCCAAGTCCGTGGAGATCTCCGCCCTGGACCGGGATGCCTCCCAGCGGCTGATCAAGGAGCCCATGGCCCGGGCCTTCGGGGAGGACGTGTATAAGACGGAGCTGGGCCGGCGGGCGGTGGAGAAGCTGCTGGACCTGTCCGGGTGCAACCCCACTTACCTGATGCGGCTGTGCAACCAGCAGTTCCAATACTATGTGGACCCGGTCAAGTGTCCCCGGAGCCAGCTGATCGTCAACGACGTGGACGCCATGACCCGGGAGTTCATCAACAAGCTCCTCCTCCAGGACTTCGATATCCTGCTGGTGGAGGACGGCGACGAGGCCGAGGACCCGGAGAAGAGAAAGACCTACCAGTATCTCAAATGCGTATCGACCCTGTCGGCCCAGTCCTACGATGGGCGGACCGCCGACAGCAGCCAGGTGGCCCGGGAGCTGGAGCGCTGCTCCGGCTATGACGCCAGCACCATCGAGCGCATCCGCAACCTGCTGGAGGCCCGGCGGGTGATCTCCGTCACCCATGGCGGCCGGATCAAGATCAACGCGGGGCTGTTCTCGGAATTTATTCTACAGAAAAACGGAGGCAGATGACCATGTCTGTGGGTGAGATATTCATTGGCCGGGCGGCGGAGTGCGCCCGTCTGCGCAAGGACGTGTTCCGGGTGCCGGAGGGCAGCTTTGGCGGCTGCTACTCCCTCATCGGGCCCAACGGGGTGGGCAAGACCACCCTGGTCCGCCACCTGAGCCAGGAGCTAGAGCGGGACCCGGTCCCCAACACCTACTACTTCAGCACCGTCATGGAGGACGGGATGACCTTCTGGAGCTACTGGATGGACCTGCTCCTCCGCTTTGCGGAGGAGATCCCGGAGGCCGCCCTCCGGGCGGCGCCCCACTTCCACCAGTACACCGTGGAGAAGATCCTGGAGACCTACCGGTTCTTCCGGGAGAACATCGCCAACGTGGAGGCGGTCACCTTCAAGATGTACGCGGTGGGGTACTTGAACTCCATCTTTACCCATTACACTAAGCTGGGGATCCGCATCATCCTCACCATCGACGAGTTCGACCGGGCCCGGCAGATCTTCGCGGACGACGGCCAGTTCTTCCAGCGCCTCTTTGGCCTGACCAGCAAGGGGGCCTCCCGGCATGACTTGTCCATCCTGACCATCTCCCGCCGGAGCGTCAGCACCATCGCCCACCATATGCAGGAGGGGTCCAACTTCGAGGATGCCTACCCGCCCCTGGCTCTAAAGGGCTTCTCCAACGAGGAGCTGGACCAGTATTTCGCTACATACCGGGACCTGCCCACCGGCGAGCTGCCGGAGATCGACCGGCAGCAGATCCTCTTCCTCTGCGGCCGGTCGCCGGGGCTCCTGATGCGGATGCGCCACGAGATCGACCTGCTGGACAGCGCCAGCGTGGACATCAGCGCCCTCTACACCGAACACGGCGGCTTTATCCGCACGGCCTATGAGCGGATGTGTACGCTGATGAAAACGGAGTATGTGGACCAGGCCAAGACCCAGGACAGCCTGGACATCTTCTGCCAGCAGTTCATCGGCCCGATCTGCGTGGAGGAGTTCTCCGGGAAGATCGAGCGGCTCTACAGCTACGGCTTCATCACCCGGTCCGGGGACACGGAGGACATCTTCACCCTGGCCGGCGTCAAGGAGCGGACGGAGGCCGGGTCCATCTATGAGCCCCTGGCCCCCTACTTCGTGGACTATGTGAAGAACGTCATCCTGCCGGACGACACCCGCAGTCTGGCGGGGCTTTTGGAGAAGGCGGAGCGGTCCATGCGGCAGATGCTGGCCACGGTCCTCCAGAAGAGCTTCCCCGACCGGTGGGAGGAGGTGCTGGAGGAGGATGTCCCGAAGAAGGAGGACTACCTCTCCAATCTCCGCTGCACGGCCCTCCAGAACGATACGGGGGTCAGGAGCCTCACCGTCTCCAAGCTGAACGTGATGAGCTTCAACGACTACTACAAGGTCGTCCGCAACCACTGGCCCCTCATGTCCTCCTACTTCCACCTGTACAACGGCCAGAGCGATATCCGAGAGACTATGCAGTACCTGAACGACTGCCGGAACTCCTCAGCCCATCTGAATTTGGAGATCCTCAACAACGAGAGCCGCCGGCGGCTGCGGGAGGAGTGCGAGCGGCTGCTGGAGAGCCTGGAGGGGCCCTCCAAGCCGGCGGTGCCCACCCCGGTCATCCCGCCCAAGGCCCCGGACGAGCGGGAGACCATGGTGGGCCAGCGGGTGCGGCTGCAAAACCTGGAGGCCACCTCCCGGGGAGGCCTGCGGGGGACCATCGCCGGCGGGACCTATATGGCGGCCCTGTCGCCGGCCCATCTGACGGAGATGAACGTCTACGCCAAGCAGTACGCGGGCAAGAGCCTGTGGGTGCGGATCATCCGGTGGGACGAGAACGCCCAGAAATTCAACGCGGAGCTGGCCTGAGCGGCCCAGGGGGCGGCGGGGGCAGCGGCGATAGAGAAGGGAGCGGACGCCATCCGCGCCCTTTCCCGTCTTTATGTTGCCCGGTCCCGCAAAAAAAGCCGGCAGAGCGGCAAAGACCGCAAGAACACGGCAGACAAGCCCTCCGGGACCTGCTATGATAGAGCCAGCACGCCATTGGCGGCAAAGGAGGGATCACACGATGGACTGCCAAGCACTCCAGGGGACAGCGGCCGCGGCCGCCTATATCGAGGCCCATCTCGGAGAGGCGCTGGACCTGGGCCGGGTGGCGGAGGCTGTCTGCTACTCGAAATATCACCTGCACCGTATGTTCACGGACACCGCCGGCCTCACGCCCAGGGCCTATATCCAGCGGCGGCGGCTGACCGAGGCGGCCAGGGCGCTGGCCGGCTCCCGGAGGCCGATCGCGGAGATCGCGCTGGCGGCAGGGTACGGGAGCCAGCAGGCGTTTTCCGCCGTGTTCAAGGCGATGTATAAGCAGACGCCCAGGGCCTACCGGCAGGGCGGGACCTTTTACCCCTTACAGCTGCCCCTTGCCCTAAACCCATCGCCTGCCGGAGCCGGGGCCGTTGCCCTTGCCGGACCGGCGGACCTGCCCGGCTGGATGGCCCTCCTGCCCCAGGTGGTGGAAGGTTTCCCCTGCCTGGAGCCGTCCGCCCACCGGCGGCAGATCGAGGGGCAGATCGCCCGGCGGCAGGCCCTCGTCCTGCGGGATGGTCCCACCATCGCCGCAGCGGCAGCTTTCTCCTACCGGACCGGAGAGATCGGTTTCCTGGCGGTGCATCCCCAGTACCGGCGGCGGGGAGCGGAGGAGGCCCTGCTGGCGGTGCTGAGGGAAGAGCTGCTGCCGGGCCGTCCCATCGCCATCACCACCTTCCGGGCGGGGGACCGGGCGGACACGGGACAGCGGGCGGCCTACCGGCGGCTGGGGTTCCGGGAGGCGGAGCTGCTGACGGAGTTTGGATACCCCACCCAGCGGCTGGTCCTAAGACCGGGGGAGCGCCGGCCATGAACGAGAACGCCTTAGACCGGGACTGGCACGCCGGGGCGCTGCTGCGCTTCGCCCTCCCGACCATGGTGATGATGCTGTCCATGGGGCTCTATACCCTGGTGGATACGATCTTCGTGGCCCGGTTCGTCCATACGGACGCCCTCTCTGCGGTCAATATCGTCTGCCCCGCGATCAATGTCACCGTGGGCCTGGGGACCATGCTGGCCACCGGCGGGAACGCCCTCATCTCTCGGAAGCTGGGGGAGGGCCGGCTGGAGGAGGCCCGGGAGGACTTCACCCTGCTGACAGCGGCGGGGGCCATCCTGGGGGCCCTGCTCTTTTTGGGCGGGGAGCTTTGGCTGGACCGGCTCGTCAGCGCCCTGGGCGCCAGTGAGCGCCTCTTCCCCTATTGCAGGGACTATCTCCGGGTGCTGCTCCTGTTCTTCCCGGCCAACATCCTCCAGACCCTGTTCGCCAACCTCTTCGTGACCGCCGGCAGGCCGGGGCTGGGCTTTGGGCTGTCCCTGCTGGCTGGAACGGCCAACCTCCTGCTGGACTATGTGTTCATCGTGCCCCTGGGTCTGGGCATCCGGGGGGCGGCCCTGGGGACGGGCATCGGCTACTTGCTCCCGGCGGCGGCGGGCCTAGTCTATTTTGGCAGGAGCCGGGGGACGCTGGCCTTCACGCATCTCCGGTGGCGCTGGCGGGTCCTCTGGGAGAGCTGCTCCAACGGCTCCTCGGAGATGGTCAGCCAGCTGGCCTCCGCCGTGACCACCTTCCTGTTCAACGCCGCCATGCTGGACCTGGCGGGGGAGGAGGGGGTGGCGGCGATCACCATCGCCATCTACGCCCAGTTCCTGCTGAACACCCTGTATATCGGCTTTTCCATCGGTGTCGCTCCGGTGATCGGTTTCAACTGGGGCCGGCGGGACCGGGGCCAGCTGCGGCGGGTGGTCTCGGCCAGCCTGCGCTTTCTGATGGGGGCATCGGTGCTGCTGTTCCTGACCGCCCGGCTGGGCGGGCGCGCCATCGTGGGCCTGTTCGCGGAGGAGACATCGGCGGTCTGGCCGATCGCGGTGGACGGCTTTCGGATCTTCTCCTACAGTTTCCTCTTCTGCGGCCTGAACAGCTTCACCTCCGCCCTCTTCACCGCCCTGTCCAACGGAAAACTGTCGGCCCTCCTGTCCTTCCTGCGGACCTTCGGCCTGCTGGCTGGGGGGATCGTGGTCCTGTCCCGCCTCTGGGGGGTCGGGGGCGTATGGCTGGCGGTGCCGGCGGCGGAGGGGCTCATGCTCCTGGTGTCCCTGGCGTGTCTGGCCCGGTATCGGAACAGGTATGGCTACTAAAAGCAAAAGCAGCCGCAGACGGTCTCCCGCCTGCGGCTGCTCGTTTTATGCGGTTTTGCCTACGGCCTGGCCGGTCACTGGACCATCAGCTTGACCATCCGCTGCATGATCGCGGCGACCTCGGCCCGGGTGGCGCTGCCGCTGGGGTCCAGGGTGCCGCCGCCCTTGCCGGAGAGCAGGCCGCTGCCTACGGCCCAGCTCATGGCGTCCTTGGCCCAGCCGGAGGTCTGGCCGCCGTCGCTGAACTTGTCCAGGCTGCCGGTGGCCTTGGTGTCCATGTCCAGGGTCTGGGCGTAGCGGTAGAGCATGGTAGCCAGCTGCTCACGGGTCACGCTGCCGCTGGGGTCGAAGCCGTTCCCGCTGCCCTTGACGATGCCGTTCCCGTTGGCCCAGGCCACGGCATCGGCGTACCACGCGCCGGCGGGGACATCGGTGAAGCTGGCGCTGCCGGTGGTCTTGGCGTCCTCCAGACGGTACAGCACCGTGGCCAGCATGGCCCGGTCCATCGTGGCGTCCGGGGCGAAGTTCCCGCCGCCCACGCCGCCGAACAGCTCATGACTGCTGGCGAAGGCGATAGCGTCCTTGGCCCAGTGGGAGCCGGCGTCCTGGAAGCTCTTGGCGTTGTCCACTACCTTCACGGTGCAGCTGCCGTCCACCAGACCGGTGACAGCACCCTCCGCCAGCAGGGACTTCTTGATGACGGTCTCCTTGCCGTCCCCGTCTACCAGCACCAGCACGCTGCCGGAGTCTGCCTTGGCCGCGGGGATGCTGACGGCGATGCCGCCGGCCACGCTGGCCGCGGACTTGCCGCCAACGGTCAGGTCGATCTTGACCCCGCCGTCCTTCTGGGCCTCCACGGTGATGCCCACCTGGCTGCCGGCCTGCTTGCTGAGCTCCGCCAGGGCGCTGTTGGGGATCATCACGCTGGCCAGGTCCGTCTTGACCTCCACCGCCGCGCTGGTCTGCCGGGCCACATCGGACACAGCGGCCTTGGGCAGCTCTACGGTGACCTTGTCTGTCCCTTTCTTCACTTCGGGGGCGATGGTGATGGTGTCCTTACCGCCGCTCTTCACATCGGCGATAGCATTCTTGATGGTGCTCTCCGGCACCTTAGCGGTGACGCTGCCGTCCTTGTTCTCCTGGATGGGGACCGTGACCTGGGTCTCCCCGCCGCTGGAGGAGCCGCCGCCAGAGCCGCCGGAGCCGGTATCGCCGGAGCTGCCCTGGTCCCGGTCCGCGTTGTAGTCGTCGGTGTAGTGGAGGATGATCTCATCGCCATTGCGGACGGTCTGCTGGTTCACGCCCAGGTCGGGATGGCGGCCGTTCAGGGTGTACATCCAGCCGGAGGCGCTGCCGTTGGAGAACTCCGCCAGATCCCGGACAGAGGCGATGTAGTTGCCGTCCGAATTGCTCTCATAGGGGATATCCGCCGCCCGGAGGGCCTTGTCGATCACGTTGATCACCTTGGCGTTCTGGGGCACCGTGATGCTGGTCTGGTCGATCCAGGTCTTTAGATTGTTGTCCTTCAGCGTATGGGTCTCGTCCTCGCCGTGTTCATCGTCGCCCAAGAGGGTGAACAGGACGGTGATATCCTTATTGGTCTCCCCGCCGCCCTGGGCTGCGTTCACAGTCAGGCCAGTGACGTTGACCGTTTTGGTCACGCCTTTTTCCGTATAATGTATAGTCACATAGGTCTTTCCGACTTCCATCACGCTGGGGGAGAAGGTGTAATTGGTGACATTCTCAGTCTCGTCATTGGTGTAGGTAGCAGTGACGATCATCCCGGTGGTGTCGAAGGGATCCCCGGCGGTGTAGACCAGCTTGGTGGGCTTCTGGCTGATCTTGATGGATTTCAGCGCCCGCTCCGTCACGGTCACATCGATCTCCACGCTCTTGCCGCCAAAGCTGATGGTGGCCTTGGTATCGCCCATCTGGAACTTAGCGGGGGAGACGGTGTAGTTGGTCACGACTATATCGCTCCCATCGCTGTAGTGGGCGGTGAGCTCCATCCCCTTGCCGTCAAAGGCGGTCCGCTCCACATAGCTGGTCTTGGTGGGCTGCTTGGTGATCGTCAAGGTCTCCACAGTCGCTTTCGAGAGGGGAATCACGATATCCGGCAGCTGGCCCAAGAAGCCGTCCCGGGTCTCCGCATTGCCGGGGTTGGAGTTGTCGATGCCCTTGTCGTAGGTGATACGCCGGTGGGAGCCAAAGGCCTCGCCGAAGAAATAGACATGGAACGCGCCGCCACTGAGGGTCACGCTGTCCCCAGTGAAGTCTGCCGGGATGGTGATCAGGCCATCCTCCACATAGCTGAGGTTGCCATAGCTCTCGCCCTTTGTGCGAATGGTGGAGAGGGTCTGGGCGGTGGTGGTGGAGGCGAACTTATACTGGTTGGGGGTAGAGCCGAACTCCTTGGTCCCCTCCACGCCGGTCATGGTGGTATAGGAGGCGAAAGTATACATATTATAGAACTTCGCCAGTTTGTTGGAGGGATGGTAGAGGGTGCTGAACTGGACCCGCACCGCGTCTCCCGGATGGACCGGCTTGTCCTCGTTCACCGTCACGGTCACGGGCTTGGCGGTGATGATCTGGTACTCGCTCTTGCCGTCCTTCGTGATCTTGACGATGTTGCGGCCATGGGTGAGGGGCACGGTGAAGCTGCCGTCCGTATTGGCCGTGACAGGCTGGAAACCGCTGAAGGACATCGCCGTGTCGCTCACGGTGGGGGTGGCTACGGAGACGGTGCAGCCTGGAGTGCCGGGGGTAAAGGTGTAGCTGCCACCTTCCTTTTCCAGGTAGTAGATCACATCATGTTCCGCGTCCAGGGCGTCGCCGGAGCGCTTGTTTTCTGTGGTGTTGCGACCAGCGTTCATGGTCATGCCGGTGGTGATGCCGCTGTCGCCGGCATCCACGCTCACCACGAACACGCCAGTGTTCTCAGGCCAGATAGCGCCGTAGAACTGGCTGCTTGTGGAGAATACGGGATCATTACCATCTTTATCTTTTTTCAAATTGAAGCCCAGGTTCATAGCGTCATAGGTCACCAGCACGATGGCGGTGCCGCTGCCCTTGGCGGTGAGCAGGCCGTTGCCGTCAACAGTGACTACGTTGCTGCTGGGCTGGCCGCTCTCGTTCAGAACGGTGTAATGGAAGTCCGGCTCGATGAAGTAGTTGTTCGTAATAGAGTCAGCCGCCTCCCAGGTGCGGAGATTGACGATCTGATAAGTATCGCCAGTGTTCAGTTTCAGATAGTTCTGGGCGTCATCGTAGTTCTGAGCATTATTGATGTTCAGATAGATATCCGCCACGTTGAAACCGTTGTTGGAGGTCAGCTCACGGTCGATCGTAGAGGGGGACTTGCCGGCAGGGGCCAAGTCCCCCTCTGTTATGGCCAGTGCAAGACTTTTGGTAGCTTCTTTTTTGAAGGTCCCGCCGCAGGTCACATAGCCGTCGCCGCTGACCCGGAAATTATAGGTGTTTGCGGGCAGGTCGAATTGGTAGGTCTTTGTGCCGCCGCTGACGGACGGCTCTGGCAGCTCTACCGGGGTGAAGGGCACATAATGGGTGTGCCCCTTAGTGCCTACGAACAGCGTAGCGTTGCTGGGCACGGTGATAGTGGCAGTAGAGGCGGGGACAGGAGCCGGAGTGACCGTCACGGTCACTTCCGCAGTCTTGTCCTCGAAGGTGACGATCACCTTCTTGGTGTCCGCGGCCATCACATCGGGAGACACGGTGTAGTCAGTCACCGGTTCAGTAGTGTCATCGCTGTAGGTAGCGGTGACCACCATCCCGGCGGGCTCGAACTTCTCGCCTACGGTATATGTAGTCTTGGTGGGTGGGGTCGTGACGGCGATGCTCTTCAACGTTTTTCCCGCCGGTGCAGGAGCCTCACCGTTCTCATCCCGCATGGGGATAGTGACGGTATATGTTTTGCTCTTGGCGTCCGGCGCATCGGAGGCTTTTACGGTCACCGTCAGCAAGTTGTTTTCGCCAGGTTGCATATTATTGAAGTTGACCCAGTTTGTGTCACCGGATGTTAAAGGTTTTGTCGTGCCATTCAGTGTGGCAGTGATGATAGCGGTAGCACTGATTGCAGTAGCTTTTACATAGCACATCTTTGCATACTGCTGGTAGTTTACTGCATCTACAGTATATTCAGTCACATCACTGGAAAAATTAGGTTTTAATGACAAAGCACTAGGATTGCTGTCGAAGTCACCCACCTGAAGATTTGACAACTCGCAGGAACCCTCTGTAGAGGGGATATCATTGGTGACGATCACCTTGAAAAGAGGCATGATAACAGGAACATCACTATCATCTGTTCCGGTGGCACTCAGATAATATGTCCCTTCTTCTGCTGGCATAGGGACAGTCACGGCACCAGTGGTCCCATCTGTTATGCAGGAGATGATATCAGTGGTTTGTCCGGTTGTAATGTCCACCCAGGCTAGCTGCAATCCGCATATGGGAGAACCAGCAGCGTGCATTGTATCTGCATCAGGGTATTTGTAACCATACCAGCCAAAGGAAAGTCCTTTTACGACCAACTCTTCCTGGCTGGAGGGGA
Organism: uncultured Clostridia bacterium; assembly: GCA_947173485.1. GTDB lineage: Bacteria > Bacillota > Clostridia > Oscillospirales > Oscillospiraceae > CAMWFH01. Next base: position 62,357 of record CAMWFH010000008.1, read on the forward strand.
TTGCGGTCAGCGTATCAAGAGGTTTCCCGTCTTTGCAGAACCAAATTATATTTTCTGAACAGGTGTCCGGATCTTGGTAGATCAGGAACTCTAACATATCGTTTGTATGAACAGGTGCTTGATTAACACCATACCCATTATAGCCATCGTCCTGTTTGATACCATCATTAGCACAGGCACCATTGAGGACAAAACTGGCGGCAGTAGTTTCGAATCCAAAGACTGCCGTCATACTGACACCTTCTATTGTCAAATAACTGTCCTTACTTTCTTTTGTAAAATCACTCCCATATATTATCTTATGTGCCTTTACCAACACATCCAACGCAGACACACCATCTGTCACTTGATCAGTATAACCATAACTCTCCGCCAAGTCGCTGGAGACTTCTACCCCAAACTGTGGAGCATGTAAGAAAGCTCCACCTGCTTGGGAAGTGAAGTTTACCGTAACGCTCGTGACAGCCCGCTCTGCCGGGGCGGCAGAGGCCGCAGTCTCATCTGGGGGTGTGACGATCTCATCCGAGGGGGTCACATCCTCGTCCACCGGTACCGCAGTCTCGTCTGCCGGAGGTACGATCTCATCTGGGGGTGTGACGATCTCATCCGAGGGGGTCACATCCTCATCCGCCGGCGCGGTGTCCTCCTCTGATGGTGCTGCCGGTGTCTCCTGCGTGTCTGCCGGCTGTGTGTCCGTGGTCTCCGGCCCAGGCTGGGCCGGCTCCTCCGCTGCTAACGCAGCAGAGGGAAACAGGCTGATCAGCATGACCAGCACCAGTAGAAGGCTCCATACTCTCTTCTTCATGTCGTTTCTCCTTTGCAAATTGATCATATAAAAAGCTGCGAAAGGCAGCGTACACACCCGGCAAAGGGACAAAAAAAGCGTCCCGCGCCAAAAACGCGAAACGCAGATACCGCCGCGTCTAAGACGCGGCGGAGCTGGTGGATGAGCAGCTCCGGTCTTGGCAGAAGATGCTGTCGGACTGCCATGTTCCTGGCTAAGCCTCTTGAAAGAGGCATCACAGTGACCTGCTCGCGGGGCCTCTCACCCCATTCCATGTGCCGCTCAACGCGGCCGCAGCCGACACGATATTTGATTTATTTGGATAGATATCAGTATACACAAGTCCCGCAAAAAATACAAGAGGTCTGGCAAAAATTTTTGGATTTTTCCAAAAATTTTTGCTCTGACCTGTAAGAAGATGACATATAGCGGTAAAATATTGCTCTTCGCCAGACGAACAGGCGGGGGAGACGGGCCAAACGGCCCACCGCCCCCGCCTGGGGGCCTTATAGACGGTCCGGTCAGCTTTTTTCATCTTTTCCTTGCGGGACAGGGCGGATCATGGTATACTGTGCCTGTGTTCGTGAAGGGAGGAATGACCATGCGGACCTACTGTCCCTACTGTATGACCGCCGCCCAGTCCGGCGCGCCCTGCCCCCACTGCGGCAGGGATCCCGCCTCCTATCAGCCCGCCAGCCATCACTTCCCGCCGGGGCGGCTCCTCCATGACCGCTACCTGGTGGGCCGGGTCCTGGGGGAGGGGGGCTTCGGTATCACCTACTTAGGTATCGACGTGGTGCTGGAACGGCTGGTGGCGGTGAAGGAGTATTTCCCCAATGTCTTTGTTCGCCGGGAGTCGTCCCTCACCCTAGAGGTGACCTGCTACACCGACGTGAAGCAGCCCCTTTATGAGAAGGGCCGGGACCAGTTCCTGCAAGAGGCACGGGTCATGGCCCGGTTCGACAAGATAGCGGAGATCGTCCAGGTCCTGGACTTCTTTGCCGCCAACAACACAGCCTATATCGTGATGGAGCTCCTGGAGGGAGAGATCCTCCGGGCTCTGCTGCTCCGCCAGGGCCCCATCCCCGCGCCCCGTATGCTGGAGCTGCTGGAGCCGGTCCTCCGGGCCCTGGGGGCCATGCACGGCGCGGGCATCATCCACCGGGACATCAGCCCCGACAACCTGATGCTCCTGCCCAATGGCCGGCTGAAGCTGCTGGACTTCGGCTGTGCCCGTGACGCCGAGGGGGGCCACACCATGACTGTCATGCTCAAGCACGGCTACGCCCCCATGGAGCAATATACCGGCCACAACCAGGGTCCCTGGACCGATATCTACGCCCTCTGCGCCACCTGGGCCCTGGTGGGCCTGGCTGTCACCAGCCGGGCCAAGGTGACCCATTAAGTTCCGCCGGTTTTGTCCGATATATGGGATAAGAGGAAACGAAGGAAAGGAGACACGCGAGATGAGCGTTGCTTACAAGAACCTGATGGAGGACATCGCCCTCCAAAACGTGGAGCGGGTGATGAAGGCGTCCGGCGGCTGCTGCTGTGACGACTGCAAGTCCGATGTGCTGGCCTACGCCCTGAACCACCTGCCGCCCCACTATGTAGCCACCCGCCAGGGCCTGCTGATGGTCAAGCTCCAGAGCTACGCCCTGCAATTCCACGCCGATGTGGTGGCGGCGCTCAGCGAGGCGTCGGAGCTGATCGCGAAGAACCCCCGGCATAGAAGAGACTGACAGCGGGGGACTGGCTGTCTGTAGACGCAAAGCAAAAAGGACCGGCGAAGCGGGATGCCCGCTGCGCCGGTCCTTATCCCTTTTCAAAGCCCGTTAGAGCTGCACTACATACTCCAGAGAGAAAATGCGCATGATTAAATTCAGGATAATCAGCAGGACAGCAAGAACGAGAAACACAGAATAGATCTTCCTGCTTGCTTTGTTTGTGGTCTCCTTGATCAGAAAGGACAGATGCACACACCACAACAGCAGCAAGGGCACCCATCCGGCGACTGGGAGCAGGAGGACGAAAATAAACGAGAGTATCCCTAAAGTCCGGCCCCGCCAGATAGAATTGTTCATCTTAACTCGATTCGACTACAGGCCAATTGTAAAATATGAAACATGAGTGAAGGGTCCCAACGTTCCCATAATAGAACCGACACCTGGGATAGGGCAACCAACGGTGTGCGTAGTAGTAACATTAAACGTCGCATAAGATCCGTCACTACTGATAATTGGAGTCGTTGTTCTAACGCTGTCTAAACTTCCCGCAAAAGCTGCACCTATATCGTGATAAGATGCTGATATTGTAGGCGTACGAACTTCCTCGATGCAAGGAGGACCTTCCTGCGTAACAAAATGCACCGCATGTTCTTCGTAGGACAAGGTCATAAAAGCTCTTGTAGATGGTTGCATGATTTTGTCACCATGGCCAAGGATACGAGAGATGCCCATATCATAACATGCACCAAGAATTGTATCATAATTTCCTGTGTTATAGGCACCAAGATAGGCATTAACAAAGTCCTGAGTTATTTCAATTCCTTCCGAATTGTACACCTCGCCCTTTCCAGAAAAGACAAGGTCACATATTGCTACAAACCTTTCCGATATCTCCGGTTCAGTTCCTGAGGTCGTTGCATATGCGGAGAAAGGAGTTACGCAAAAGATTATCACTAGTAAAAGAGAAACGCGCATCAAAATCTTTTTCATTCTATACCTGCCTTTCTAACCGATACCATCCTCATTCACAAATCAGCCCCAATACACATAAACTCATCCTCATGGAACCAACATCAATGCGCCCACACTTACAATTTAATTTCTCCTCTCCAGGACTAAAAAGACGAATATATCCGGCTTTATCGAACTTTGCTATAATACATAAAATGCTTGCCGTACATATCAGTTCCTATATTTCTTTAAATTTTGCCACCCCGCTAAATATGCTTTAATGTAAAAAATATATCATATGCGTTTGCTTTTGTCAATTGGTTTTGGCAAAAAAGTATAAATTTTCTAAAATTGATTAAAATGATGTAATGTAGAGCAGGTGATTGGTGTAAAGTGGATGTCAAATCGTATTTACGATTTTTGGATGGTTTACGAAACCGGCACCTTCGGTATGATAAACAGCAAGAAGCATCCGAGGAGGCTCGTATGGTGCTGGACTATCAGGAGATCGGACGCCGAATCGCACAGCGGCGGAAGCAGCTCGGTCTGACACAGGCTGCTGTGGAAGAGCGGGCGGAGATGGGAGACAAGTACCTCACCAATATCGAGCGGGCCAAGTCCATCCCCTCCACGGAGGTCATCATGCGCTTGGCGATCGCGCTGGACACCACGCCGGACGAATTTTTGGTAGGCGCGGTCCGCTATGAGGACGGCGAGGAATGGCGGAGCGTGGCAGAGCTGCTGCGGGGGATGGAGGGGCGGAAGCTGGAGCTGGCCCGGCATTTTTTGCAGTGGCTGGCCGGCCAGGAGCTGTGAAAAACCCATCCAGACAAAAAAGAAGTGACCGCTCTGCTTCCAACAGCCGCGGTCACTTTTTCTATGATCTGTCAACTTGCCCTATTGCGTTTTTTGTCGATATATGGCATCTTGATAGATAAGAAAGAGCATTCTTTCAGCGCTGCCCGTAACGGTAGGCGGTCGGCCCCCAGACAGGGGGCAAGCTTCTTGTCCCCTGATTCTAGGCAAGGGGGACTTTGCCCATGACTACATCCGAAGTTCTCCAGCTTTGTCTGGTCATCATCGGTATTTGCGGTCTCTTTATTCAGGCAAAAAAGAAGTAACCGCCCTGCTCCCACAGCCGCGGTTACTTCTTAACCAAAGCACAGGGGGCTGACCGCTAACCGGCAGCGCCCTTTCTATGTTTAGTATACCTGCTTTATCTGCATTTGTCAACTGTCTGCTCTCATAAAATGGCGCAGCCACGCGCTTTTTTGCTCTATAGGGACACCGTACAGGACCGGCGAAGCGGAACGTCCGCCTCGCCGGTCTTTTGCTGTTCGATAGTGACATATGGCTCAAAGCGCCAGATCCAGGACCCAGGCCGATGGGATGGCGTCTGCGATCAGTCCCCTGTTCAGGTCGAACCAGCTGCCGCACTTGTCCAGGATGATCGCGTCCGAGGTGACCACCCGGTCCATCCGGGCCAGCTGGCCGTCCACACTGGGATGGAGGCCCACCTCCAGCGCCAGGGGCCGTCCCGCCGCTTTCTCCAGCAGCAGGGACCGGAGACGGCCGGAGTTGGAGATCTGCCGGTCCAGGTAGAGGAGCGCCTCCTCCACCCCCAGGGCCTCCAGCCGGTCGAGCAGCAGCTCCACCGCCAGCAGCGTCTTGTCCACGATGCGGTAGCTGCCCCGCAGCCCCGCCAGGTCCCGGATGGTCCCGTCCATCCCCCGCAGGAGCAGGGAGCCGGAGAGGGCCACCTCCAGGGTGATGATGGTGTTGAACCCGTCGATCGCCAGGGACCGGGGGGTCTGGGCGAGCTCCTTGGCCCACCGGGCCTCCAGGGCGGCGGTGGGGGAGACCACCCGGGCCATGGCCAGCCGCTGGCGCTCGGAAAGGAGATGGTGGTTGCCCACAAAGGTGGAGGCGGACTTCACGTCATAGCCCCGGTCCAGCAGGAAGTGCAGCTCCTGACCGGCGGCCCGGAGGGCATCCAGCCGCCGGGGGCCGAACTCCGTCTCATCCTTGGGCACATAGCCCCGTCTGACCGTCTCCATGGCCGGTCAGCCCTTCTCCTGGGCCACAAGGACCCGGACCAGGCCCCCGGCGGGGTGGCCGAAGCTGTCGTACCAGGCGGTGAGGCGGTAGCTGCCGTCCATCACCGTGTTCAGGTTCACCAAACTGTACTCGCTGCCGCTGCGCAGATAGACCTGCACGTCCTCCGCCAGCCGGATGGTCTTGCTGTCCACCGTGGCCTGGGAGGCGGTGAGGCTGGAGACGCTGCCCTGGGACAGGTTGCGGATGGAGGAGACGCTGTTGTCCTGGTAGGCGATCCGCACGCCGCCGGTGGTGATATTGAAGGCGGTGTTGCCGGAGGCGTACTGCCTGGCTTGGCCGTTCTCGATATAGCTGTAGCTGCCGGAGACGCTGACCCCGCCGGACTGCTCCCGGACCTCCGTCATGATGCCGTAGCGGTACAGGTCCCCGGTCACGTCCTTCAGGATCAGATGGGTGATCTCCCCGTTGGCGTTGGTGGCGTAGTAGCGCACATGGCCGGAGGAGAGGGTGATCCCCTCCAAGCGGCTGGGGTAGAGCTTCACATAGCCGCCATCGGTGTTGGTGTCCAGGATCTCCACCTGGCTGGCGAAGGGGGTGCTGCCCAGCTTGCTGGCGGTGACCTTGCCGCCGAGGCCCCGTTCGGTGAGCCGCCGGACCCCGCTCTGGCTGCCGCTCCAGCCGATGGACACCACGGAGCCTACAGAGATAGTGCTGTCGGTGGTGTAGCTGCGGACCACCCCGTCGGTGCAGGCCACCTGGACCGCCCGGCCCGCCTGGATGACCCCGCCGCTGGTCATGTAGCTCTCGTTGCCGTTGGCCAGGACCACGCCGTAGTACACGCTGTCCATGTCCTTGGCATCCAGCACGTCGGCCACGCCGCCGTCCATGCCCAGCAGCAGCGTCACCGTGTCGCCGATGGCGAAGCCGCCCATGGCGGAGAGCTTATAGGCCGCGGCGGAGGTGCTGAGGGCGTAGGTGTTCCCCGCCACGGTCACCTGGGTGGGGGAGACGGTGCTGGGGGCGGCGGCGGTGTAGGTGCCGGTGACGGTGTTGCTGTAGATATAAACGGTACGGATATTTTTGTTGTAGTAATACACATCGTAGCTCTTGGCATCGCTCACATTGGCGCTCTGGCCGTTGCGGTAGACGGTGACATTGGTGGTGAGGGGCAGCTTCTCCCCCGGCAGCAGGGTGAAGGGGCCACGGAGGTCCTTGGCCACCAGGGCGGCGTAGTCCAGCTCCCCGGAGGCGGTGAGGCTGTAGCCCAGGGAGGCGGCATAGACCTGGCCGCTCTTGGTCTGGGCGGTCATCAGGTTATAGAAGAGGTACATGCAGTCCCGGCGGCTCAGGAGCGCCCCCTGGCCGGCGGACACGCCCTCGTCCAGGTCCAGGGCCCGGTACTTGCTCAGCTGGGCTGTGGGGTAGACCCCCGTCAGGTCCTCGCTGGTGTACCCCAGCAGCCGCAGCAGCACCGTGGCCGCCTCCTCCAGGCGGATGGTGCTGTCCGGCCGGAAGGTGCCGTCCACATAGCCGATGAACCACTTCTGTTCCACCGCGATGCGGATATACTCCGAGGCCCAGTGGCCCCGCTTCACGTCCTTGAACAGGGAGTAGCCGGTGTCGTCCCCCACGCTGTCCCGGTAGGGGGAGGCCGCCACCAGCATCTTGGCGAACTGGGCCCGGGTGACATAGCCGCCCAGGTCCATATCACCGTTCTGGTCCCCGGTCATGATGCCCAGGGCCTGGACGGTGTGCTGGACCGTATCCGCGTCTGCCGCCCTGGCCGCCCCCGGCATGAGGGCGGCGGCGAGGCAGAGGCAGAGCAAAAGGCTGACGAGCCGTTTCATCTTCATGTATTTCCCTCCAAAAACGTTATTCGTAACGCAGCGCGTCGATGGGGTTGAGCCTGGCCGCCTTCCGGGCGGGCAGGAAGCCGAAGAGGATGCCGATAAAGGCGGAGACGCCGAAGGCCATGGCGATCGAGGCATTGGAGGGCGTCACGGACATGTTCTCCTGCATCAGCACCACGATCAGCTGGGTGGCGATCATAGACAGCCCGTACCCCACCAGGATGCCGATCACCCCGCCGATGGCGCTGGTGACGGCGGCCTCGATGACGAACTGGCCCATGATGGTCCGCTCCTTGGCCCCCAGGGCCTTGCGGATTCCGATCTCCCGGGTCCGCTCGGTGACGGACACCAGCATGATGTTCATGATCCCGATGCCCCCCACCACCAGGGAGATGGCGGCGATGGCCGCCAGGATGGTGATCAGCACGTTGATCATGCCGGTCATGGCGTCCAGCATCTCGGACATGCTCTGGACGTAGTAGGCCCCATCGGAGCCAAAGACCTCTTCCAGCTCGGTCTCGATGAGCTTTTTGGCCTCGCTGGCCCGGCTCTCGTCCACCACGGTGACGGCGTACTGGTTCAAGGCCGCGCCAGTGAGGCGGGCGGCGGTGGTGTAAGGGACGTAGATCATATCGTCCTCGCCCCCCTCCTCCAGTTTCTCGCCGGACTGGGCCATCACCCCCACCACGGTATACTTGTTGCCCCCGATGCGGATGGTCTCGCCCACCGCGCCGTTGGGGAAGTAGACCTGGGCCACATAGGCCCCGATGACGCAGACCTTCAGCCGCTGGGCGATGTCGATGTATTGCAGCTCCCGGCCCTGGGCCACGGTGAAGCTGCGGACCTTGGTCAGGTAGCTCTCGCTGACGCCACCCAAGGTGGTCCGGGTCAGGTTCTCCGTGCCGATCTTGGCGGGGACGTAGATATTGACCATGGGGGTCACCTGGTCCAGCAGGTCGGGATGGTCCGCCGCCAGCTGGTACATCCATTCGTCATCGATGCTCCGGGTGGAGCCCCGGCCATAGACGTTGACGGTCAGGATGTTGGTGCCCACCGAGCGGAACTGGTCGGTCATGTAGCGTTCCATGCCGTTGCCCAGGCCCACGATGACCATGACGGCGGCGATGCCGATGATGATGCCCAGCATGGTGAGGAAGGAGCGCATCTTGTTGGAAAAGACGCTCCGCCAGGCCATCTGGAAGGACTCGATGATGTTCACGCCGGCGTGCCCCCCTTCCTCCGGCTCCGGCGGACCAGGGGCTCGTCGTGGGTGACCACCGCCGCCGGGTCGTCGGAGGAGCCGTCATAGACCACCCGTCCGTCCTCCAGGCGGACGATCCGCTCGGCGGTGACGGCGATGGAGTTGTCGTGGGTGATCAGGACCACGGTGTTGCCCTGGTCGTGGAGGTCCTGGAGCATCTCCAGCACCTCCCGGCTGGTGCGGCTGTCCAGGGCGCCGGTGGGCTCGTCGGCCAAGATCACCGCCGGGGACCCCGCCAGGGCACGGGCGATGGACACCCGCTGCTGCTGACCGCCGGAGAGCTGGCTGGGCAGGTTCCGGGTCTTATCGGCCAGGCCCACCGTCTCCAGCACCTCCAGGGCCCGCCGCCGGCGGGCGATGCGGTCCATGCCAGCGTACATCAGGGGCACCTCCACGTTCTCCAGCACCGAGAGCTTGGGGAGCAGGTTGTACTGCTGGAAGATGAACCCCAGCATCCGGTTGCGGATCTCCGCCAGCTTGTTCTTGTTCATCTGGCTGACGGCCTGGCCCCCCAGGTAGTACTCCCCGCTGGTGGGCACGTCCAGACAGCCGATGATGTTCATACAGGTGGACTTGCCCGAGCCGGACTTGCCCACGATGGCCACGAACTCCCCCCGCTCCACCGTGAGCGAGATATCATCGGCGGCCTTCACCAGGGTGTCGCCCATCTGGTAGTGCTTGGAGACATGGTCAAATCGGATCAGTTCTTCCATGGCCCGCCTCCTAGCCGACTACGACGACCTGGCCGCCGCCGGGACCGCCGGGTCCGCCGCCCATGAAGAAGAAGTTGTTATCATCGCTGGTGGGGATGTAGGCGATGGTGTCGCCCGGCTCGATGCCGGAGGTGATCTCTACCCAGTCCCCGTCGCTGACGCCTACGGTGACGTCCTTGTAGGTGAACCCGGCGGGCAGGCCGGTGGCCTCGTCCATGCCACCGGTGTTTTCACCGGTGAGGACCAGGACCTGGTCGCCCCGGGCCACGGCCCCGGCGGGGATGCGGACCACATCGGTCACATGGGAGATATCGATCTCACAGTCCACGTTCATCCCCGGCAGCAGGTCCCCTGGCTCGTCGATGCGGATGGTGACCGGGTAGGTGGTGACGCCGTTGGTGGTGGTGCCCTTGATGCTGATGGTGGTGACCTTCCCGGTGAAGGTCTGGCCCGGCAGGGCGTCGGCGGTGATCTGTACCGGCTGGCCCAGCTGGAGCTTGCCGATGTCCAGCTCGTCTATGTAGAGGGTCATGGTCAGATAGCGCAGGTCGTAGATGGTGCAGAGGGCCTTGCCGCTCTCCAGGGTGTCCCCGGCCTTGTAGACCTTCTCCACCACGGTGCCCTGGATGGGGGACTTGATGGTATAGTCCTCCAGCCGGTCGTACTGGTTCTCCAGGGCGATCTGGGCGTCCCGGAGGGAGATGTAGGCGTTCTGTACCTGGTCGGAGACGCTGCTGCTCTGGATGGAGAGCAGGGCCTGGTCCTTAGCCACATGGGCCCCCTCCCGCACCAGCAGGGCCGCCACGTCCCCGGAGGCCGGGGCAGTGACCACCGTCTCGTTCTCATAGGCGAAGAGGGCGGCGGCGGTGCAGGCGTAGTCCCCCACGGTGGCGGTGGCGGAGGTCTCGTTGGTGATGGCCCCCGGATTTTGCACCTGGATGGTCACATTGCGGACGATCCGGTTGCCGGGGAGGACCTGGTCCGCGCCGCTGACCTTGGTCACGGTGCCGGAGACGGTCTCGAAGGTCCCCTCCAGGGTCACCTGGGCGCTCTGGCCCACGGAGATGTTCGCCGCGTCGTCGGCGGGGAAGGGGAGGACCAGGGTCATGGTGTCCCGGTCCACCACCCGGGCCACGGTCTCGCCAGCATTGATCTGGTCCCCGGCCTCCACCAGCAGCTCGGTGACGGTGCCGGCGGCGGGGGCCTTCACGTTCAGATCGCTGAGGTCCTCCTGGCGGCGCTGGTAGTTGGTCTGGCTCTGGCCCAGGGCCAGCTCGGCCCGCTCGATGGAGGTGGCCAGGTCGGCGCTGTCCACCTTGTAGAGGATCTGGTCCTTCTCTACGATATCCCCCTCCTCAAAGCCGTCCTCCAGGATCTCCCCGGAGGTCAGGGTGGTGACGGTGTAGGAGTCCGCCGGCTGGAGGGCGCCGCTGCCGGAGAGGGTGACGTGGATATCGCCCCGCTCGGCCACGGCGTTCTGGTACAAGCTCCCGCCGCCGACAGGGCCCGCCTTGCCGCCGAAGCACCGGCGCAGCAGGAGGGCGGCGGCCACCAGGACCACCAGGAGAAGGATCCATCGCTTCTTTTTCTTTGGCTTGAGGGGCGTACCGGCCATGTGGGCGAGGCCTCGCTTCTTGGGCTTTTCCGTTTCCGTCACGGTTTGCGGTTCCTGGACCATAGATGTATACCTTGCCTTTCCTTTGAGGATATCTTGGGGATGCGCGATCTTTCAAAGCCGTGTCCTAAAGTAACACAGGCTGTTGGAAAAACTGTGACAGGGATGTGAAATAATTGTAAATCTTCCAGCTCCCCGGACCGCTGGATAGGAGCATACACCTTCCACCAGGGGGAATGTCAAGAGGGGATGGGGCATCTTAAAAGAGATTTAAGAAAAAATGCCCGTTTCGTTAAAGGACAGGCCCGGTGAGGGCGGTCGGATGGTAGAAGAAAGATAGCTGTGATTACTGTTTATGTGTAGTATATACAGATAGGGCCCATCTGTCAAGTCCCGTTTTGGGAAATGTTCGAGGGACAAAAATAGGGAAAACGGCGGATGCTGGTTAGATCTACTAGCAAAAGCCGCCGTTTTTGTATATTTTCCCGAGAGAAAGCCGGAGAAGAGCGGAAACCTTGTGAAATTGGTCTATTGCGAAAATCCCGTATTTCCGTTAAACTTTACTCATGTAAAGAACGCGTATTCTTTACATATCGTTTTTCCTCAATCTTCTCCATCTGGCAGGCGGCCCTGTTCCTCGGAACGGGGCCGCTTGTCATCTATCCAGCCTCACCAGGGGGCCGGCGAGCCGTCCGGCAGGTCCAGACGGCGGTAGGCGGTGAGCATCATAGTGGCCCAGGCGGCGATACCGCCGATCAGGTCCGACAGGGGCTCCGCCAGAAAGACGCCATAGACCCCCAGTCCGCCCAGCCGGGGCAGCAGGAGCATGAAGGGCACCACCAGAAAGACCTTCCGCAGCAGGGAGAAAAAGACAGCGTACTTGGAGCGGCCCAGGGCCACGAAGGTGTTCTGTCCCACGTTCTGGAAGGACATGAAGACGTAGCAGCCGAAGTAGGTCCGTAGCATGGGGACGGTGGCCGTTACCAGTTCCGGCTTATCGTTGAAGATCAGGATGAACAGCTGGGGGAAGGCCAGCAGGGCCAGCCAGATGGTCCCGTTGTAGAGGAAGCAGATCTTGCTGATGTAGCGGATGGCCTCCCGGACCCGGCTGTACTTTTTTGCCCCGAAGTTGTAGCCCATGATGGGCTGGGAGCCCTGGGTCAGGCCCCGGATGGGCTGGAACACCACCTCCCGCAGGGAGTTGATCACGGTCATGGCCCCCACATACAGGTCCCCCATGGCCGCGCCGCCGGCCAGGGAGCCGTAGGTGAAGAGGAGGGCGTTGCCCAGGGCCTGGACGATGCTGTTGGTGATGCCGAAGGTGAAGCCGGTGAGGCCCAGGGTGGAGATCCGCCGGACGATGGACCAGTCCGGCCGCATGACCTCCGGCCGCAGCCGCAGGAGAGTCTTTTTCCCGGTGAGGAAGGCGGTCACCCAGGCCGCGGAGGCCCCCTGGGCGATGATGGTGGCCAGGGCCGCCCCCTTCACGCCCATATGGAAGGCGTAGATGAACAACGGGTCCAGCAGCAGGTTGATCACCGCCCCCAGCAGCACGGTCATCATCCCGGTCCGGGCGAAGCCCTGGCAGTTGATGAAGGGGTTCATGCCCAGGCTGAGCATGACGAACACGGTGCCGGCCAAGTAGATCGTCAGATAGTCGCTGGCGTAGCCGATGGTGGAGTCGCTGGCGCCGAACAGGTAGAGGATGGGCCGGTGGAAGATGTAGAAGAGGACCGTCAGGGTACCGGCGAAGGCCAGCAGCATGGTCATGGCGTTGCCCATGACCCGTGCGGCCCGCGTATCGTCTCCCTCGCCCCGGGCCATGGAGCAGAGGGGCCCGCCCCCCATGCCGCAGAGGTTGGCGAAGGCGGTGATGATGCTGGTGATGGGCATGGCCAGGCCGATGCCGGTGATGGCCAGGTCCCCCTCTCCGGGGATATGGCCGATAAAGGCCCGGTCCACCACGTTGTAGAGGACCACCGTCAGCTGAGCCACCGTCAGCGGGATGCCCAGCCGCAGGATGTTCTTCGCGATGCTGCCCTGACTGAAATCGCTCTGTACCTTTTCCATATGTTCCCTCCCGCGGCCCGTTCGATCTGTTTGCCTACAGTTTATCATAAAGAGATCGGAAATGCCAGAGCTTTTCCCGCATATTTCCCCCGCCGTGAGGAAATCTAGGGACAACATTTGCGGCGAGGAGGACGACCCATGTTCAAACACGAAAAAGAGCTGTTCCACCCGGTGGGCGTAGAGCGCCCCGACCCCCAGTACGCAGCCCTGCTCCAGGAGCAGCTGGGCGGCGGCAACGGCGAGCTGAAGGCGGCCATGCAGTATATGTCCCAGTCCTTTCGAATCAAGGACCCCAAGATCAAGGATCTGTTCATGGACATCGCGGCGGAGGAGCTGGGCCATATGGAGATGGTGGCCCAGACTATCAACCTGCTCAACGGCCACGATGTGGACGCCAAGCAGGTGGCAGCGGGGGAGATCGAGACCCACGTCCTGCTGGGGCTGAACCCCGGCCTGATCAACGCCTCCGGCTACTCCTGGACGGCGGACTATGTCACCGTCACCGGGGACCTCTGCGCGGATATCCTGAGCAACATCGCCTCGGAGCAGCGGGCCAAGGTGGTCTATGAGTATCTCTACCGCCAGATCAAGGACAAGCGGGTCCGGGAGACCATCGACTTCCTCCTGAACCGGGAGGAGGCCCACAACCAGATGTTCCGGGACGCCTTCAACAGCGTGCAGAACTCCGGCTCCAACCGGGACTTCGGCACCAACAAGGCGGCCAGGATGTATTTCTCCATGTCCGACCCAGGTCCCAACGCCTTTGCCGGCAAGGAGGTCACGCCGCCGGCCTTCAAGCGCTGAGCATCAAAAAAGTACCGCCGCGGGCCGATGCCCGCGGCGGCGCTCCTTTATCATGCTGTCGTGTATATCCGTCCGTCAGCTGCCCAGGTAGGCCCGCTTGACATCCTCGTTGCGCAGCAGCTCCTTTCCGGGGCCGGTGAGGGTGATCTTGCCGGTCTCCAGCACATAGCCGGTGTGGGCGGTGTGGAGGGCCATGTAGGCGTTCTGCTCGATCAGCAGCACCGTGACCCCCTGCCGGTTGATCTCCCGGATGATCTCGAAGATCCCCTTCACCACCAGGGGCGCCAGGCCCAGGCTGGGCTCATCCATCATGATGATCTTAGGCCGGCTCATCAGCGCCCGGCCCACCGCCAGCATCTGCTGCTCACCGCCGGAGAGGGTCCCCGCCGCCTGCCAGGAGCGCTCCTGGAGCCGGGGGAACAGCTCATAGACCCACTTGATGTCGCTGTCCAGACTGTCCTTCCGCAGGTAGGCGCCGATTCGCAGGTTCTCCAGCACCGTCAGGTCCGGGAACACCCGCCGCCCCTCGGGCACCAGAGTGATCCCCTTGGATACGATCTTATCCGGGGACAGGCCGGTGATGTCCTCGCCGTCCAGCTGGATATGGCCGCCGGCGGGCCGGACCAGGCCGGCGATGGTCCGCAGGGTGGTGGACTTCCCCGCGCCGTTGGCCCCGATCAGGGTGACGATCTGGCCGTTGGGCACCTCGAAGGAGATGCCCTTCACCGCCTCGATCCCGCCATAGCTGACCTTCAGGTCATTGATCTTCAGCATCGTCTGCCACCCCCAAATATGCCTCGATGACACGAGGATCGTTCTGTACCTCCGCCGGTGTGCCCTGGGCGATCAGCTTGCCGAAATCCAGTACATAGATCCGGTCGGAGATCTGCATCACCAGGTCCATATGGTGTTCGATCATAAAGATCGACAGGCCGTAGGACTGGCGGATATGGCCGATGAAGTCCGTCAGCTCCTGGGTCTCCTGGGGGTTCATGCCGGCGGCTGGCTCATCTAAGAGCAGCAGCTTCGGCTCGGTCGCCAGGGCCCGGGCGATCTCCAGACGGCGCTGGATGCCGTAGGGCAGGGACCCGGCCACCTCGTCCTTCAGATGGAGCAGGTCCTGCTCCTCCAGCAGCGCCATGGCCTCCTCCTGCATCCGTCGTTCCTCCTTGTAATTGAGGCGCAAAGTGGCGGTGAGGACGTTCTGCTTGGCCCGCATATGCTTGGCGATCAGCACGTTCTCCAGCACCGTCAGGGCGGAGAAGAGCCGGATGTTCTGGAAGGTCCGGGCGATGCCCAGTTTGGTGATCTTGTCCGGGGTGGGGCTGAGGCGGCGGGTGTAGTCCCCCCGGTGTTCGCCGATATAGCCCTTCTTCATCTTCCCCTGGGGGAAGTTCTCCACCATCGGCGCGCCTAGAAAGTCCACCCGTCCGTTGGTGGGCTCATAGACGCCGGTGACGCAGTTGAAGGCGGTGGTCTTGCCAGCGCCGTTGGGGCCGATCAGGGCCACGATCTCCCCCTGGTCCACGTCCAGGCACAGGTCGTTCACGGCCACCACGCCGCCGAACTGCATGGTCACATGGTCGATATGCAGCACGTTCCCGCTCATCTCGTCCCCTCCTTCCCCTGCCGCTTTTTGAAGAGGTCCGGCAGCTCCTTACTGCCCATGATGCCCCGGCGGAAGAACAGCACGATGATCATAACGATCACG
The DNA here is from genome assembly GCA_947173485.1 of uncultured Clostridia bacterium. Classification (GTDB taxonomy): domain Bacteria; phylum Bacillota; class Clostridia; order Oscillospirales; family Oscillospiraceae; genus CAMWFH01. The sequence continues at coordinate 77,901 of CAMWFH010000008.1, forward strand.
GAAAAGACCACCATACGAAAGCCGGGGGCCAAGAGCTTCATGCCGCCGATATTGTTGGCGCTGTCGTCCAGGAACCGGAGCCACCACTCGCTGCACCCGATGAACAGGAAGGAGGCCAGGATGCTGCCGGTGATGGAGCCGATGCCGCCGATGACCACCATCAGCAGGATCTCATAGGTCATAGCGGCGGTGAAGCCCTTGGCCTGGACGCTGCTGGTATACATCGCCATCAGCCCCCCGCCCACGCCGGCGAAGAAGGAGCTGATCACGAAGCTCATCATCTTATGCTTGGCTAGGTTGATGCCCATAGCCTCCGCGGCGATCTCGTCGTCCCGGATGGCCTTGAAGGCCCGGCCGTAGCTGCTGTTGACCAGCAGCACCAGCAGCAGGATGCAGATGCCCACTACGATCACATAGGGGTAGAGATGCTTGAAGGTGGTGTACTGCCGGAGGGTGTTGGACCCGTTGGTCAGGGGGGCGAAGCCCTCGAACTGGATGAAGGTCCGCATGATCTCGGCGAAGCCCAGGGTGGCGATCGCCAGGTAGTCACTCTTCAGCCGCAGCACCGGCAGGCCGATGAGCCAGCCGAAGAACGCCGCCAGGGCTCCGCAGACCAGAAGGGCCGCCACCATCCCCACCACGGGGCCGACGGTCCCCCCCAGCACACCGGAGAACATCTCCGGCAGGGAGAACTGGACCACGCCCCCGTCATAGTACTGATACACCCCGGCCCGCTTGGCCACGGGGATGGTCAGGATCGCGTAGGTGTAGGCGCCCACCAACATAAAGCCGGCCTGGCCCAGGGAGAAGAGGCCCGTAAAGCCGTTCAGCAGGTTCATGGACACGGCCAGCAGGGAGTAGACCGTGGCCTTCTTCAGCACCGCCAGCATGATGGACAGTCCGCTGACGCTGCCCGCCAGGGCCTCTGCCCCTACGGAGACCACCGTCAGCAGCGCGATCGCCCCCAGGCCGGTCAGGATCGTGCGATTCGCCTTTTTCATACCTTCTCCTCCAGCTTCTCCCCAAAGAGTCCGGTGGGCTTCAGGCACAACACCAGGATCAGCAGCGCGAAGGTGAAGGCGTCGCTGAAGGTGGAGTAGCCCATAGCGCGGATGAGGTTCTCACAGATGCCGATCAAAAAGCCGCCCACCACGGCCCCCGGGATGGACCCGATGCCACCGAACACCGCCGCCACGAAGGCCTTCAGCCCCGGCATGGTGCCCACGGTGGGGGACACGGTGGAGTAGTTGCTGAAGAACAGGAAGGACCCCACCGCCGCCAGGAAGGAGCCGATGACGAAGGTCATGGAGATGACGCTGTTGATCTTGACCCCCATGAGCCGGGCGGTCTCGAAGTCCCGGGAGGCGGCCCGCATGGCCAGGCCCAGCTTGGTCCGCTTGATGAGCACCAGCAGCAGGAGGATCAGCGCCACGGTCAGGAGGGGGGTGATCACGGTGACCCGCTTGGTCTCCTGGCCGAAGATCTGGATCTTGTCGCTGATCCAGGGGATGACGGGGTACTGCTGGGGCTGGCCGCCGGTGATGTACCACATCAGGTTCTGGAGCAGGTAGCTGACGCCGATGGCGGAGATCATCACCGACATCCGGGGGGCGGAGCGCAGGGGCTTATAGGCCAGCCGCTCCACGGTGAAGCCCAGGAGGACCGTCAGCAGGATGGTCACCGGGATGGCCAGATAGACCGGCATGGCGGTGACGGCGTAGAACATCACGAACCCGGCCACGGTGAAGATATCGCCGTGGGCGAAGTTGATCAGGCGCAGGATGCCGTACACCATGGTATAGCCCAGGGCGATCAGGGCGTACTGCCCGCCCGCTGAAACGCCTGCCAGCAGCGCCGCCGGCAGGACGTTGAGAAGCTGCAGGATAACACTCATGCTCTCTCTCCTTATCTGGGATGTTTCGCCGGTTTTCCACCAGACAGAGCAAGCCTCCGCCCTCTGGAAAGCCGGCGATCATAAAGAGACTGGGGGAGGGCAGCGGGGGATATGCTCCCCCGCTGCCCGATCGTCCTCAGCTCAGGCCCTGCTCCTTCACGGAATAGAACTCGCCCTTGGCGGTGTCCACGCCCTTGATGAAGATGATGTCCTTGTCTACATCGCCCTCCTCATCGAAGATCACGTCGCCGGTGACGCCGGAGTAGCGCACATAGGCCAGCGCGTTCTTGATGGCCTCGGAGTCGGTGCTGCCGGCGGCCTTGATGGCCTCGATGGCCACCATGTAGGCATCGTAGCCCAGAGCGGACACGGCGGAGACGGTGTCGGTGCCGCCGTTGTTGGCCAGCTTGTCGCTGTTGGCGTTGAGCCAGGCCTTGAAGCCGCTCATGAAGTCCGCGGCGGCCTGGGAAGCGCCCTCGTCATAGAAGGTGGAGAAATACACGTCCGCGCCGGACTTGGCCGCGGCCTGGAGGATCACAGCGTCGTCCCAGGTGTCGCCGGCGATGATGGGGATGCCGGCGGAGGCGGCCTGGTCGATCAGCAGGGAGGCCACAGTGGTGGAGGTGGGGGCGAAGATCACGTCAGCGTTGGCGCTCTTGGCGGCGTTGACGAAGCCGGACATATCGGTGTTGCCGGCGGGGTTCTTATCGGCGACCACCTGGATGCCCAGCCGGTCGCACTCCAGGGAGAAGTACTGGCCCAGGCCCTCGGAGTAGTCATCGCCCAGCTCGGTGAACACATAGGCGGTCTCGGCGTTGAACTCGTCCTTGGCCAGATTGGCCAGCACGCTGCCCTGGAAGGGATCCAGGTAGCAGACCCGGAAGTAGTAGGGGTTGCCCAGGGTCACGCCGGGGTTGGTGCAGGAGCAGCCGATCGCGGCGACCTTGGCCTCCTCGAAGGTGGGGGCGGCGGCCATGGAGACGCCGGAGCCATAGGAGCCCAAGACCACGGCCACGCCCTCGGCCACCAGCTGCTGGGCGGCGGAGACGCCCTTGTCGTTCTCGGACTGGTTATCCACGATCACCAGCTCCACCTTGTACTCCTCGTCCCCGATGGTGACGGTGGGGACCTGGGAGTGGGCATACTCAGCGCCCAGGACCTCCTTCTTGCCGCCGGCGCCGTTGTTGCCGGAGGATGGCTCATAGACGCCCACCTTGATGACCTTCTCGCCGCCCTCGTTATCGGGGGTATCCTTGCCGCCATTGTTGCAGCCGGCCAGCAGGCCCAGCACCATCACGGCGGACAGTGCCATCGCAAGAAACTTTTTCACGTTTTTCATTCTCCTTTTCATTCCAAAATAGCTTACGCCCGATTGTCCATGTTATACAAACAACTGTACATCGAGCATAGTCCAATTATAAACGAAACGCCTCCAAAATGCAAGCTGCCTCTTTTGCCATTTTCACCAAATATCTGGGGCGCACAGGAAAATTTCCGGCAAAAATCGCAAAAGAGCAGGGCATACAGGGGGACGAGCCCTCATATAGATGGAGGGAGGTGATGAATGTGGAGGGATTTCGGCGGGCCTGCGCCCTGCTGCCGGCCCGCCTGCGGACGCTGGTGGCGGACAGTCCCCTGGGAGGCGAGACGGAGGAGCTGCGGCTGCGGGCGGGACAGCCACTATTTTTAGCCGGGCCCTGGGGGGAGCGGGCGGCGGGCGGCGAGGTGTCGCCCGGCGACCTGGAGGCGGTGCTGGACGCCGCCACCGGCCACTCCCTTTACACGGCATCGGAGACGATGCGCCAGGGCTTCTTCACCGCCCAGGGGGGGCTGCGCATCGGCGTCTGCGGACTGGTATCGGCGGGCCGGGAGGGGGTGGAGGCTTTCCGGTCCTTCTCATCCCTGTCCATTCGGATCCCCCGGCAGCGGCGGGGGGTGGGGACGGAGCTGGCGGAGGAGTGGTTGGCGGAGGGGCTGCCCAGCCTGCTCCTGGCCGGGCCGCCGGGGGAGGGCAAGACCACCCTGCTGCGGGACGTGGTCCGGCAGATCTCCGGCCGGGGGGTCCGGGTGGGGCTGGCGGACGAGCGGGGGGAGGTGGCAGCGGTGTTCCGGGGCCGGCCCCAGCTGGACGTAGGGCCCCATACCGATATCCTGGAGGGCTGCCCCAAGGCCCTGGCCCTGCCCATGCTGCTGCGGGCCATGGCCCCCCGGGTCATCGCCGTGGACGAGGTGGCGGTGGCGGAGGACGTGGCCGCTATGGCCCTGGCGGCCAACAGCGGCGTGTCCCTCTTGGCCACGGTCCACGCCGCCTCCCTGGAGGAGCTGGGGCGGAAGCGGCTGTTCCAGCAGATGCGGGAGCTGTTCCCGAAGGTCCTGCTGCTCCGCCGGGAGCAGGGGCGGTACAGGCTGGAGCGGCTGTGAGAGACGGATACATAAAAGGATGATACGGGAGGAGGAAGATCATGCGGTGGATCGGATGTGTCCTGCTGCTGGCGGGGGGCGCCTGGGGCGGGGCGGTCTGGTGCGGCCAGCGGCGGCGACAGGCGGCGCTGGGCCGGGACCTGGTCCGGCAGATGGCGGCGCTGCGCCGGGAGGTCTGCGTGGGCCGCCGTCCTATGGGGGAGATCGCCCTGGCCCTGGCGGCGGAGGCAGGGGAGAGCGCCCCCTTCTGGCAGGTCCTGGAGGCCGCCCTGGCAGGGGAGGAGAGCTTTCCCCACTGCTGGCAGAGGGCCCTGGAGATCCTGCCGGAGCTGTACAGGGAGACCCTGACGCCCCTGGGGACCGCCCTGGTCCTGGGCGGGGCGGAGGCGGAGGCGCTGCTGCGCCAGGCCGGGGAGGAGCTGCACCGCCAGCTCTGCCAGGAGCGGGAGAGCCGGCGGGAGCAGGAAAAGCTGGCGATGGTGCTGGCGGTGTCTGCCGCCGCTATGACGGCGCTGGTGCTTTTGTAAAATTTTTACGAAAAAAGGCCTTGACCAGCGGGGCCCGATCTGCTATGATGACAGAAAGGTCCCGGAGAGACCTTGGTAAGAAATGAAAAAAGGATGTGTTGTGTTATGGCGGACCGCACCAGCGGTATCTTGCTCCATATCTCCTCCCTGCCCAGCCCCTACGGCATCGGCACTCTGGGGAAGGCGGCCTACGCTTTCGCCGACTTTCTCGCCGCCGCCGGCCAGACCTACTGGCAGGTGCTGCCCATGGGCCCCACCAGCTATGGGGACAGCCCCTACCAGAGCTTCTCCAGCTTTGCCGGCAATCCCTACTTCATCGACCTGGAGCTGCTGGCCCAGGACGGCCTCCTGACCCCCGACGAGCTGCCGGAGGAGCTGGAGGGGGAGCGGTATGTGGACTTTGGCCGGCTCTATGAGACCAGGTATACCATTTTGCGGAAGGCCTTCAACAGGGGCTGGAAGCGGGACAAGGGGAAGGTGAACGCCTTTGCCGCCTCCCGGACCTGGCTCCATGACCACGCCCTGTTCATGGCCCTGAAGGACCACTTCGACAACAAGAGCTGGCTGGAGTGGCCGGACGAGGATATCCGCCTGCGGGAGGAGGGGGCCATGAAGCACTACGCCGCCCTGCTCCAGGAGGAGATGCAGTTCCACATCTACTTACAGTATCTGTTCTTCCGCCAGTGGGACGCCCTGCGGCAGTACGCCCACAGCCTGGGGGTGCAGATCATCGGCGATATCCCCATCTATGTGGCCCTGGACTCCGCCGACGTCTGGTCGGAGCCGGCCTTCTTCCAGCTGGACGAGCGGAACATCCCCACCGAGGTGGCGGGGGTGCCGCCGGACTACTTCAGCGCCGACGGCCAGCTGTGGGGCAACCCCCTCTATGACTATGAGAAGATGGCCGCCGATGGCTACCGCTGGTGGATCCGCCGGATGAGCGGCGCCGCCCGGCTCTATGACGTGGTGCGCATCGACCATTTCCGGGGCTTCGAGAGCTACTGGGCTGTGCCCTATGGGGACAAGACCGCCGCGGGAGGCCGCTGGCGCAAGGGGCCGGGGATGGACCTGGTCCGGCTGCTGATCGAGCAGTCGGGACATATGAAGATCATCGCCGAGGACCTGGGGTTCCTGACCCCGGAGGTCCATGAGCTGCTGGCCCAGTCGGGCCTGCCGGGGATGAAGGTGCTGGAGTTCGCCTTCGACCCCCGGGAGCCCAGCAACTACCTGCCCCACACCTACCCCACCCACTGCGTCTGCTATGTGGGCACCCACGACAACGAGACCGTGATGGAGTGGCGCGCCGGCGCGGCCCAAGAGGACGTGGCCTTCGCGGAAAAATATCTGGGGCTCCATGAGGCCGAGGGGTTCCACTGGGGCATGATCCGGGGCGGGCAGAGCTCGGTGGCGGAGCTGTTCATCGCCCAGATGCAGGACTATCTGGGCCTGGGGCCGGAGGGGCGGATGAACAAGCCCGGCACGGCCAAGGGGAACTGGCGCTGGCGCCTGCTGCCGGGCGAGATCGGCCCGGAGCTGACGGAGCGCATCTACCAGATGACCTGGATGTATGGCCGCTGCAAGCGGAGACCGTGACGGCGGCAGTGAGATAACGGACAGCAAAAGAGCAGGAGAGCCCGGTACGAGGGGGCTCTCCTGCTCTTTTTGGACGTGCGATGGACCGGGTCAGGCCCACACGTCGAAGTTGTACTGGGGCGGCGCGGGCACAGCGGCTGCCAGGTCATTGATCAGGGAGATCGCCTGGTCGGCGGCGCTGTCCATGGTCTTTTTCAAGAGGGCGTAGCTGTAGTCCTGCTGGAGCTGGGCGGCCTTCATGCTCATGCTGGCCGCCACGATGCCTTCCACTCCAAAGCCCACTGTCGCTTCCTCCTTTCTTCTTGGATATTTGTGTATGCGGCAGGGGGATAGCCGCTATTATATCTATCGGCCCGGAAATGAGATTTTTAAGGGGGCCAGGGGATCTTTTATCCCTCCAGGGCGGCCTCCAGCTTCCCCAGCGCCCGCTTCTCGATGCGGGACACATAGCTGCGGGAGATGCCGTAGGCCGCCGCGATCTCCCGCTGGGTCCTGGGCTGGCGGCCGTTCAGGCCGTAGCGCTGCTCGATGATGTCCGCCTCCCGGTCGGTCAGGCATTCCCGCACCAGCCGCCGCAGGCGGCGATGGGTGTCCTTGGCGTCCAGGTCGTCCAGCATGGTGTCCTCGACCCCGACCACGTCCTCTAAAAAGAGGTTCTGCCCGTCCTTATCGGTCTCCAGCGTATCGGAGAGGGAGACCTCCCCCTGGAGCTTCCGCTGGGCCCGGAAGTACATCAGGATCTCGTTTGCTATCCTCACACATTGGCCCGCCAAGACCGTCCGAGCCATCGTCAGGCAGCGGCGGAAGGTCGATATCGTCCCCATCGGGGTCATCGTCGCCAAAAAGGTAAATATGTACCTTCTCCCCATCCCAAACGATGTCCTTGACAATCACCCGGAGGGCCAGCCGCTTTTGTTCCACCGTCATGTCGTCCATGGTACTGGCAAAGGACTTGAGCATATCCCGTAAAATTTCAAAGGACTGCGCCTGGAGGTTCTGTTCCTGTAAAATTTGTTCCAGCTCCCGGATGTCTCCCTGGATGCTTTCACCCCGTTCTGACCTCTGATCGATGCCGTCCAGGATGCTCTGCTCTCCGGGGGTACCGGCCATCTTCGCCAAAGAGCTTACCAGTGCGTCGATTTCTTTCTGGTTCTCCCGCTGGGCCTTTTTCAGCCGTTCCAGATCTGTTGTGAGCTGGCCGCTTTTTTCCACAAAGGCTTTCTTCCCCGCCGCCAGACGCCGGTTCAGCTCGCTCTTGTCCTCCGCCAGCTTCTTTATTTCAAAGCAAACCGCCCGATCAAGCTGGTTCCCGTTGATATCCTTGTTATCACATTTATGGCGGCGGCTCTTTTCCTTCAGCTCACACAAATAGCGGAAGTACCGCTCCCCATCGCCAGTCGTGCGGCTGGTGACCTTGGGCCTCATACAGTGTCCGCAGCGGCAGTGCAGAAGGCCAGACAACAGGGCCTCGTTGGTCTGCCCCGCCCGCCAGCGGTAGCTTTTGCTTTTGTTCTCGTCCAGTAGCCCCTGAACGGCGATCCAGTCCTCGCCGGATACGATACCCTCATGCTCCCCCACCGATACCACCCATTCCTCCATGGGCTTCTTTCGGGTAGTGCTTCCCTTGGTCTGCTCAGTGCGGTTGTAGGCCATGATGCCGTGGCTTCCGTCAAAGGCGCTCTGGTCGGAGAAGGGCTGAACGTCATTGGCAATCAAATATTGATACATGGCCCTGTCCGCCTTTGCGTAGACGGGGTTCACGATGATCTCACGGATGGCAAAGCGGGAGAACGGCTTTCCCCGCCGTGTCTTGTAATCCTGGTTGAGCAGATAGGTTTCCAGCTTTGTCAAGGACTTCAATTCTAAAAACTTGGAGAAGATTTTCTGCACCAACTGGGCTTCCTCCGGGATCAGCTTCAGGTGGAAGGTCTTGCGCTTCTTCCCGTCCACCTTGCAGTATTCAGTACCCTCCGATTCGTAGCCGAGCGGGGTATTGCCGCCCAGCCAGCGGCCCGTTTTGGCAAGCTCCTGGAGGTTATCACGGATACGGTCGGCAATCGTTTCCCGTTCCATCTGGGCCAAAGCCGCGACAAAGGTAAACATGAGCCGCCCGGTGGGGGTAGTCAGGTCGAAGTTTTCTTTGATGGAGATGAATGTCGCTCCATAATGCTCCAGCTCCTCCACAAATTCAAAACAATCCTTGGTATTGCGTGTGAGACGATCCAGGCGGTAGCACACAATGGTCTGTATTTTGTCATTATGCACGTCCTCCATCATCCGCCGGAAGTTGGGACGTTTCGTGCTGCCGCCGGAGAAGCCCTCGTCCTCATAGACCAGGGCGTTGTCTGCATACTCTTGTCCAAAGTTGCGGGAAATATATTGACGGCACATCTCGATCTGATTCTCGATGCTCTCGCCTTTGCCTGTGAATTTTGATTTTCTGGAATAGATTGCAAAGACCTGTTGCTTTGCTGTTGTTTGCATCATGGTACCTCCCGATAAATCTATTTAAGTCTGAAGTAGCAGGTATTTTTTCCTTTGCTTTCCCGCTTCAACTCGCCAGACGCAACCAGCTTGCGCAGCCCTCCCTCGATGGAGCTCACGCTGAGAGATGGGCAAAGTTCCCGAATGTCCTGCTTGGTGAACCGTCCGATCTTTTGGAGCGTTGCCTGCCTGACGATTTCAACTGCCGGGAGTTTTGTCTCTACGAGGGCAAAACGATCTTCAAAATCTTTATAGGCCGCAAGGATTGTTCCAAGAATATATTTTATGAAAGGGATAACATCTTCTGTCCCCTCATGCCAGCCGTCCTGTGACCTTGCCAGTGCGTCATAATACAGGTCTTTATTTTTGGCGATTTTCGCCTCCAACGAGATATATTTTCCCACATAAAAGCCGCTTCGGTACAGCAGCAACGTTGTGAGCAGTCGGCTCATCCTGCCATTTCCATCGTTAAAGGGATGGATACATAAGAAGTCGTGAATAAAAACGGGGATTGCGATTAAGGGTTCCAATTCCATGTTGCCAATGACCCGATTGTATTCCTCGCAAATTTTGTCCAATGCTTCAGGTGTCTCAAATGGTGCGAGAGGCGTAAACAGGATTTCTGTATGACCATCGGGGTAGGTTGCACTGATATAGTTCTGCACGTTTTTCGTCCGCCCGGCCATCGGATTGTTCATGTGGCTGTATAAGATTTTGTGAAGCTGTAGGATATAGTTCTGGGTGATAGGGATAACGTCAAAGCTCTCATGGATGGTATTCAGCACATCACGGTATCCTGCGATCTCCTGCTCATTTCTGTTTCTGGGCATGGTTTTTTCCTCCACAAGCTGCTTGATGCGGGTGTTGGTGGTAACGATGCCCTCAATAGCATTGGAGGCTTCTGTACTCTGTATCTTAGCGATCTCAACCAGTTTTTCCAATTCATCCGGGCGCTGCTTCAAATATAGCTCCTGTTTTCCGGCTCCTTTGTAGATAGCGGCAATCAAGCCTAAAATGTCAGAGTCCCATTTCTGGCCTCGGATCACGGAGTAGTTAAAGGTTTTCATTCCCTCACCTCCAGTTCATTTCCCTTAAATAATAAGGCATAATAAGGGAAAAGTCAAGATGCCAACTGCTTTAATTGTCAGTCAAAAAATTGATTTGGGGTAGATTTTTTCACGCCTTTTTGATATACTTGTCGAAAAGGCGGGGGTATCATGAGAGAACTTATGCTGGAACTGCTAACCTACGAGCCGTTCGAAAAGTTCCTTCCAGAGGAAGAAAAGTACATATGTCAGATTTTGTCCGAGAAGAAGCATTATCAGCCCCCGTCTATGATCCATGATTTATTTTCAGGCTTCTGTTATTATGTTGATTGTGTCAAAAGAAAGAAGCCTACGAGTATAGATTGGCTCCGGCACTGGAAGAATAAATATATCCAAAACAAGAATTATACGAATTCCCAAAAAAGCGAGCGGGTCTTATATCCATGTCTCTTTAAGAAAGTCTGTTTCTACATAATTGTCCATGGAAATTTCAGCGATAAGGAGTTTATGGGGATTCTTGGTCTGTCTGTCAATCGTATCAAGAAGTGGGGCATCTCCACGCGATTTCGTAGATATGCGGAGGCAGACACTTATTCAGTAATCAGGACTTTTAGGGCTGGTGTGAAAAAGCCGTACATCGTTTCCTTAATTAAAAAATTATACTATGAAGCGGGGCGGCAAGTGAGCCACTCTAATCTATTAAAAGATTTGCCTACATTCGTAGATGTCTTTGCTGGTACTGCCAGCGTGGCGGCATCTGTTGTACCAGACGGGCGCCCGCACTCGAAAAAAAGCCGAAAGTAAATCCTATAATCAATGATTTTGACCCGTTGATATGCGCCTTTTTTTGGGCATTCACTTATTATCAGCGCGAGCTTCGCAAGAGAATCGCTGAATTTCATAATGGCATAATGGCAGACGACTTCGAGTCCACAGATTGGAGCTATGGTGCAGATGACTATGAAGCTCATTATGGAAGTTTTGACCCAAGAAATTTGCTTACAAACCCTAATGTATGGGATGATCCTGATACTAAGGAGATTCTTATGGATTTTTGGGGATATACAGAAGATGAAATTAAGGGCGGCAAAGAACTCGCTTTACGCCATCAAGAGCTTGTCATTCGAGTCCGTAGTAACTACATAGATGTCAAAAATTATTTGAAGTCACGTGACAGAGATGTCTTGCGGGAAAATACAGATTTTAACAAACTTCCGAAGAATATAACCTTCGATGGGCATTTAAAGGATGAAATCGATACACAGGTTGACGAAATTTTGGATTACGCTTTGGCGATGTTTTTTTACTATTCGTTCCCGCCATCAGGGGAAAATGGCAATGTTTATCATGAGACTATCGCAGATGCGTGCAGCTATTTCTCATATTTAAGCAGATTACAAACCAACTTAGGTGTCGGCAGGAGGAAAAATAAGGCGGAGAAAGCTGAAACGCTGTTAGGACTCCAGCTTAAGGCCAGTTCACTTACTTTGGAGTCCACGGGGAAATTTGCTAAACATCTACGATATGCAAAGTTTTGTTGCAAAGACTTCAGGGATATATTGCAGAATGGCCCTGAAGCTGAAAAGATTTATTATTTGGACAGTCCCTATTTTCTTACTGTAGGTTACGATGTAGGCTTTTCAGAAGAAGATCATAAAGATATGTTGAACATTTTACGGGGCGCAAAATTCAAGTGGATTTTCTCCATGCAGTACAATCCATCTTCGAGGGATTGGCTCACTGGCAGAAAAAGTCGTAGAAATCAGCCGCATATAAAAGATTATGGGGCCTATTATCGTGGTTTCTTTGCTCCGTTTCAGCTGAAGGCAGACCAAAGAACATATGTAGAAACTGATGCTCCAATGGAAGATGCGAAAGAACTTTATGCAATCTTGTTCGATGTTAAAACAGCCAAGGAAAAAGGGCAGGAGATATATTCTGGAACAAAAGAGATGCTGGTGGTAAATTTCAACTGCTTGCCTATGATCCCGCTTCATGATTCAGCGGTCGTGCTTCCATTCGACAAGTTTTTACAATGCGCTGATGACGGCGTTGCCTATTCAGAAATTGTGCAGCGGGCAATCGCCTGGAGGAAGGACAACATCGAAAAAAATTACGCAGGCAAGGTTTCTGTATGACGCTCCCCCATTTTCGTTTTTGAGAGGGGTTCCTGTATGGCGAGGATTTTCTGTCCGTGGAGCAGGCTTCTTCAAACAGCTTGCGTTTCAATACCCGGCTTGATCAGAAAAGAGGGGTATTTGGGCAAGCCGGGCCAATGCCATCAAGATTGCACCAGCGGCGTATGGATGCCCCTGCGAGGGCCAAAGAGGGGTATTTAGGCAGGCTAAGCCGCTGCCAATCAAGGTTGTGCCAGCGATATATGGATGCCTTTACGAGGGCCAAAGAGGGGTATTTGTATAGGCCAACATGGGATTGTAAACAGCGTCAGAAGCTCACAAGTGCCATACAAAAGGTTGCAGTATTGCAGTATTATGCAAATTTTTCAAACTTTTTGCGTCGGTACGGGTGTCTAGGGGTCTATAATAGACATTTATAATCAGAATGGATAGTTTTCCATTATATGAAAGCTTTATCCTCATCTCTGATTCTTTTCATCATCTTAAAATTTCATGTGTTTTTATATCTGATATCATCACTAATTACTACTTGAGTAAGTCTGATGGAGTTGTCGTCCACTATCACTCCCAGAGTCTGAGGATACGTATGATGGTAGTTTTTGCTGTTCAGTTATCCATTGGGCAGTACTAGTGGTGACGTAGCGAGACGGCTATAGCAGACAATACTCCGTATCCTCACCGTGTCCATTTAATCGGGAGTGTTGTCGAACATGGGGTGAGACTGGTAGTGTGATGATGATGCAACCTCAGACAGCCACTTGCAGCCCTGACAGGGGACGCATATACCCGGCTAACTCGACAGTTCCCCGAGTCCCCCGCCGTGGCGGTTTATGCTCGGGCGTTCCGTCAAGTATATGGTAATCCCACGTTCTTATTGTCATTAGGGAATCAGCTAAACAGTCAGTGAAGCACGAAAAGCCAGGACAGAACCCAGATGATATGGCTGCCGTGATAGAAAAGGCGAGTTTTTGCAATGCAGAGCAATCATGCAGCCTGCAAACCGCCAGTCTGCCGTGTAGCCACTCATGATGATGCCGTCAAGATGCGCCGGAAAGTGTTGATTTGTGCCGAGAAACCTGTGCTGTGTTCGCCGTCTTGGGGTAGTTGTTCACCCATGCAGGGCTAGGGCTGTCTCCATAGCAGATGCATAAAACACTTCTACTCCTTTTTAGTTGGCATCTTTTCTGTTAAAAGCTACCGATGGTTTCTTTTCTTTGAAAAGCGACCGTTGGCGTTTCCAGACAGATGGGGTAGCTTCCTGCCATTGGCGGCGTTGGCCCCTTGATGAGGATGGTTCCTCGCCATTGGCGGCGTTGGCCCTTTGATGGGGTAGCTTCCCGCCGTTGGTGGCGTTGGCCCTTTGATGGGGTAGCTTCCCGCCGTTGGTGGCGTTGGCCCTTTGA
>CAMWFH010000009.1 GCA_947173485.1 uncultured Clostridia bacterium
GAAAAGTGTTTCCGTCTATATGGAGGGGCGCAGCCTTGTGGTCGAAAACGAGTGCCAGCCTATCCCTGACGATGAAATCCGCCGCCTGTTTGAACCGTTCTATCGTCCAGATTTCTCCCGGAGCCGGGAGAGCGGGGGCAACGGCCTGGGTCTCTATATCGTGGACACGCTTTTGACCTCTATGGACATTCCCTATTCTTTTAAGCCGATGAAGTCCCCGCCTGGGATGTGTTTCTCAATTCAGCTATAAATTCGGAAAACTCCCCGGCTGGGGAGTTTTTCATTTCTGCCCAAATTCCATATACGTTTCATACCCATTCCACATTGGGGTGCTATTCTACGGGTGCGTTCGGAAGAACAGCACAACGATATGGAGGTATCAACCATGAGCATTTTCAAAAGGGCGTTTTTATACGTCACGCGAAAACGGGGGAAAACACTTCTCCTGTTCGCCATCCTGCTGATTATGGCAACCTTTGTCCTGACGGGCCTCTCCATCTGGAAAGCGTCGGAGGCCGCGCAGCTTGACCTGCGGCAGAGTTTGGGCGGTAAATTTGACGTTTTCGTGGATTGGAGCAGCAGCCCCTATGTAGTGAAAGAACCCGTCAAAGATGAAGTGGACGAGGAAACCGGCAAGACATCAAGCAGCTTTCTCATGTACTCCACCGTACAATTTACCCCGGAGAATATTGCGGCCATCAAAGGCGTTTCCGGCGTGAAGTATTGCGGCGCAAGGCAGGACAATCTTCTCCCATTTGACGGGCTTTCCCTGTTCCCCGGAACGATCTCAACCGATGCGAAGTATCAGGGCTACACAAAGGCGCTGGGTGTCTGCAACACGGAGGACGATGAACTTTTCACCACCGGTACACTGACGCTGGCGGAAGGGCGGCATATCTCCAACCACGATACCCATGTGGCAATTATTAGCCAGGACTTGGCGGAGAGAAACGAGTTGAAGATTGGGGATTATCTCACCGCCCATCGTTACAGCATGGAAGAACAGGGCTTCACCGGGCCGGAGATCAGAGTGCAGATCATCGGACTGTTTACCCCTCATGCGGTGGAGCAGTTTGGGGAAACTGTCACCACTTATGACAAAATCCAGAACCGGGTGTTTGTGGATTTGCAATCCTCGAAAGAATTTGACGGTGGGGAGATCAACTACGGCTTTTCCGCGCTCCATGTCACCATAGACGACCCGCAGGACATGGCGCGGGTGGTAGCCGACGTAAAGGCCCTGCCGGGTATCGACTGGAAAGCCTTTACCGTGGAGGTGGACAATGAAACCTACGAAAACGCCGCCGCTCCGCTGGCTACGCTGAATGAATTGGTCGTGACCCTGCTGGTGGTGATTATCGTTGTCAGCGCCATCATTCTGGCCCTGATATTGACCCTTTGGACAAAGACCCGCATCCATGAGATCGGCGTATTCCTGTCCGTGGGTATCAGGAAATCGGCTATTATCGGGCAGTATTTGATTGAGGTGCTGCTGATTGCCGTCCTCGCCTTTGGCCTGTCCTACTTCACCAGCAACGCCATAGCGGGGCAGATCGGCAACCACCTGTTGGAGCAGAGTATGCAGACCGGGCCGGAGGACGATAACGATGTTGTTTCCGTTGCCGCCTCCGTTGAGATAGGCGCGGATAATCTCGTGCAAAAGCCCTTACCCACTGAAAACGGCATCCAAGTGTCCGTTGGGCTGGACAACCTCGCCCAACTCTATTTGATTGGCCTTGCTATTATCATTGTGGCGGTCAGCGCATCGTCCATCACGGTCATGCGGCTGAAACCCCGTGAAATCCTGTCAAAAATGAGCTGAAGGAGGGACTATCATGCCTACATTGGAATTGAAAAATGTTTCTTACGCCTACGAAAAGGGAAAGGCAGTTTTGCAGAACGTCAGCGGGTCACTGGAAACCGGGAAAATGTACGCCATCCTCGGCCCGTCCGGGTCGGGCAAGACCACGCTGCTGTCCCTGCTGGGCGGGCTGGATGTGCCGACACAGGGCGGCGTCCTGTTTGACGGCGAGGACATTACGGCAAAGGGGCTGGAACACCACCGCAGGAACCATATCTCGCTGATCTTCCAGAGCTACAACCTGATCGACTACATGACGCCCGTTGAAAATGTGCGGCTTACCGCCAAGCTGGACGCCGCCCCCATTCTGGAACGGCTGGGGCTGGAGCAGGACGAGATCACCCGGAATGTGCTGAAACTGTCCGGCGGGCAGCAGCAGCGGGTGGCGATTGCGCGGGCGTTGGCCTCCGATGCCCCAGTCATTTTAGCGGACGAGCCTACCGGGAACCTGGATGCCGACACCGCCGAGGAAATCACGGCAATTTTGAAAGAGAGCGCCCATACGTTCGAGAAGTGCGTGGTGGTTGTGACGCACTCTGGCGAGGTGGCAAAGCAGGCGGATGTGGTGCTGGAAATCAAACGGGGACATTTGAAAGAGAGGGAAATGTGATGAAGAAAATTACTGCTATTTTGGCGTGTATGCTGGTCTGCTTCTCGCTGTTCACCGGCTGTACTAATCAGAAAGACAGCAGCAATCAGGACACAAACGTGGGGAACTCTGTGGAATTTGATGATACGGATATTGATATTGACACCGGAACAAAGCCAGGTGCCGAGGACAACTCTGACAGTGTTTCTCTGCCGGATGGCTATACTTACAGTTTCAAAAACCCGGACAATGCGGACGGTATTGTAGTCACGCCGAGGGAGTAAGAAAAAATTCCCGTTTCACACAGGTTCCATATTGGCTTTATATAGGTTCCACATGGCGGCGGTACTTTGGTAAAAAGTGCCGCCGCTGTGATTTTGGCGGCTTTGGGAGGTAGCCGCTATGTGGATATTACACTGTAAACAATTAGGAGAGCCGTTGTCAAAAAAAGCCCGGCCTCCACCGGGGACTATTGCGACCACGAGTATGTACTATACAGTGTAGGTTCTATACATTATTGTTCATCTTTTGCCCGGCGGGTCTGTGACCTGCCGGGTAATTTTTGTCGTTTCCTGCGGCCCAGAAAATTTTCTTCACTTTTTTCTCTGCGGAAATCGGTTTTGCGCGCAAAACCTGTGCCGCCGAACGCTCTGTTAGCGGAAAGGGAAAGTACCACCACCATCCCCCAGCGAAAGGGGGTGAGAAGATGGAAACCAACCCCCGCGACTACGGCGAACGGTGCAGGTTTGACGCCTTTTGCAAGACCGTATTGAAGCATGAGGCAATCGACTACATCCGGGAAATGAAGCGGCGGGCCAGCCGGGAAACGACCTTGGAGCGTCTGCCCCAGACAGCGATGGACAAGCTGTGTTCAGTGGACAACTACCCCAGCGACAGCTATGTATTTTCGTACTGTGGCTGTGACCTGCCAATCAGAAGCCAAGAGGTGGCCGACGCCTTTGCGGGTCTGCCGGAGCAGGAGCAAAGCATTTTGATTTTGCGCCTGGTGCTGGACTTGACGGACAGCGAGATCGGCGAAGCCCTGGGGCTGTCCCGGAGCGCCGTCCAGCGGCGCAGAACAAAATCGCTGAATGCCCTGCGGACGAAATTGACAGCGAGGAAAGGAGGTTAGCACAATGAAGCGCCGGAACTACAAGGGCCGTGAGCTGCTGCCGCTGGCGGTGAGCGATGCGGCCCAGACCGGGGATGCTGACGCTGTGGAACAGGTCTTACGCTACTATGAGGGCTACATAAACAAGCTCTGTACCCGGACGGTCTACGACGAAAGCGGTTGTCCCCATGTCTGCCTGGATGAGTACATGAAAAGCCGTCTGGAAAACAAACTGATCCGCGCCATTCTCGGCGTGAACTGATAACCGGCCCCGGCTGGGGGAACAGCTTACCCTTTCCCTGTTCCTCCCGCCTGCGGGCCTTGCTTTGCGTTTTGGAAAGGGGGAAAACTATCTGTCAGAAGAACAGACTAAAATCAAAACTAAAACCTGTCAAATCAAACTGCCGCAGGCTATCATAGAAACCTTTGCCCGTTTTCTCGTCCCGGAGATACGGAAATACTATGACAGCGAACAGGGCCAGCGGGAGTTTGCGGAGTGGCAGAAAGCATCGGACACAACTGGATAACCATAAAACAGCGGAGGCCAAGGCTTTTATACCTTGACCTCCGCTGTTTGTTTCGACATCAGAGCCACACCATCACGGCGAAACCGCCCTTAAAATAATAGGTGTTCGTCCAATGTCCGGTTGGTGGAGGTGAGGGGAGTTGAACCCCTGTCCGAAAACGATTCCACGGGACTTTCTCCGGGCGCAGACGGTCATTTCGAGCGGCAGATCCGCCCTGTTCCCGTTACACCAGGCAGGCCGTCACGCCTGGTGGTCAGGTGAGAGTCATCATTCATGGCACGGTCAACTCTTTCCGTACGCACGTTCACCGCTAAACGACGCCCTCCCTAAGTCGCGGTCCCCTCAGGTCGGACGGCTGCCAGCAATTAGGCAGCGATAGCTAAAGAATGATCGTTGTTCTTTAATTTATAAAGCGCCCATTTTTAAGGTGGTCAGGCACCACCGCCCGCTGGTCCGGCTTCCTCATCCCCGTCGAAACCGGTACACCCCCAGATATAGGCTCATATTAACACAAACTTTCCAGGAGCGCAAGGGGGTCCCTGCCGTTTTTTGCGGCAGGTCAGCTTTTCCCAGCTGTGGGGCAGGCGCCGCTCTCCGCCGGCTCCAGCTTTTTCTGGAAATGGACCATGCCCGTGCGGTCCAGGGCGACCATCACCGCAGGGATCAGGACCAGCTGGAACACGATCCCCGGCACCGCCAGCAGCAGCGCCCCGGATAGGAACAGCTGCCAGGTGAAGGGCTCCCCGCCCACCCCGGAGAGGAGGGCCCGTACCACGCCCCAGACGATGCGCCCCCCCACCATCGCGATCAGCAGGGACCGGTACAGCGCCAAAAGGCACTTCCAACGGGACCGGGCGTAGAGGGCCCCGGCGACTCCGCCGTAGACCGCCAGCTCAAAGGCCATGGCGATCCCATTGGGGAACAGCGGCGGGAACCCCAGCAGGCTCCCCCGAAAAAGGGGCAGGACGAAGCCCACCGCCGCCCCGCAGCGCCAGCCGCAGAGCAGGCCACACAGCAGCACCGGGATATGCGTAGGACAGAGCATATTGCCGATCTGAGGGATCTGTCCTGTTACGAAAGGGGCCACAAAGCCAATGGACAAAAACATAGCGGACAGCGTCAACTTTTTGCTCTTCGTCATCTCCGTAGTTCCCTCCAAGCAGTTGCCGGTCAGAATAGCCGGCCGGTATCGATCGTCAGCGCGCATCCCTCCCGGATGCGGCAGGCGTGGAAATAGCGCTCCTCCATGGGGATCCACCGCTGCCGGAAGCCCTGGATGGCCGCCCCCTCCCGCTGGGAGAGGCGGCGGAGCTGGACCGCCTCCCCGCAGGTCAGGAAGATCCGCAGGCCGTAGGCATCCGCCAGCAGCGGATGCTGGGAGTAACTGCCCTCCACGATGGTCAGCGGGCAGGCAGGCAACGTTCGGACAGGGCGGAAAGCGTCCTGCCGGCAGTCGAAGGCCCGGTACCGGATGGGCGCGCCGGTCCTGGCGGGGCGCAGGCACTCCTGGGCGAACCGCTCCAGGTCCATATTCCCGCCGGGGACCTGCTCCCAGTCCGGGCCCCTCTGGGAGAAGGGCCGGTAGAAGTCGTCCATATGCAGCACCCGGCAGGGGAACAGCTGGACCAGCAGCGCCGCCAGGCCGGTCTTGCCGCTGCCGCAACGGCCGTCGATGGCCACCACCGCCGGGCCTCCCCGGCGGGCCAGCCGGTCCACCGTCAGCAGGGCGGGGAAGTAACCGGCATAGGGGGCCTGGAGCAGGCGGTAGTGGGGGCGGTAGGTCTGGCGAAAGACCTCGCTGTGGCGGACCGGGGGGCAGCCCTGCCGCCGGTAGTCCGCCAGCCAAGGCCCCAGGCCGGCCCGGCCCTCCAACAGCGCGAGCTTTTCCAGTAAGCCATCCATGGTCCCCTGACAGCTCTGGGCTGTCAAGGCCAGCAGGCGGGCCAAAAGAGGAGCGGCCTCCTGGGGATCGTAGGCGTCTGTCAAGTGGAACCGGCACAATCCGCCGCCGATCGTCTCCGGCGGGCGGTCCGGCAGGTCCTCCAGCCGCCACTCCGCCAGGATGCCGGTCTCCTGGTCCATCCCCAGATGGGCGGGGCCGAACTCGCTCTGATAGGCCAGCTTCCCGTAGTCCTGGGGCAGCATCCGGGGATAGCGGGCGGCGTGTTCCTCAACGATCGTCAAAAACTCCATAGCGGCCTCCTGTCATCCCTACTGTACAGGAGGCCGCTCCCCTTGTCAAGCCCCCCTGCTGTCCTGTCACCCCTCCGCCTTTTCATAGGTCCGCTCAAAGACCGTCTTTTTGATGATGTAGATGTCCTGGCAGTCGGCGTCCTGGCTGGCCAGCCAGTCCCCGGCCTCGCCCAGATGCCACTCGCCCCACTTGGTCAGCACCTTCAGCCGGCAGTTCAGCTGGGCGGCCCAGATCAGGGCCCCGTCCTTGGCGATGCAGGTCTTGGCGTAAGGCGCCAGCAGCCGGACCTCCCGGTCGGCATAGTGGTAGATCTTAGGCTGCCAGGGGAGCTGGCTGCCGACGGGGAAGGGCTCCTCCAGCAGGTCGTAGTTCTTCCGCAGGGCGCTCTCCTGGCTGTGGTAGGTCTCCCCGTCCACGCCGATCATGATGTAGAGCTCCGGCGCGGCCTTCTTCTTCACGTCCCCCTCCAGCATCCGAAGCAGGATGTCCTCCCCCTCCGGGAAGAGAGCAGTGGACTGGACATAGCCCACGGGCACCTTCTTCTTGCGGCAGAGGACCGGCTTGGCGCCGCAGAGCTCCTCGACCCGCTCGGTGGTGTATCCGCCGGTCTGGATCTGCTTCGGGGGCGCCTCGAAATAGTCGGTCAGCAGCCGGAAGAGCAGCCGCCCGACAGCGCCGCTGAGGCCGTCCTGGCAGTCTCCGGCGCAGGCCTCCTCCAAGAACTCCCGGGGCAGCACCCCCGCTGCCTTAGAGGGCGCGCCGCCGCCGTCGTTCCCGAAGCTCCTGACCAGCCACGAGATCAGCTCGATGGCGCTGTGCCCCCTCCTGCGGCAGCGCACGGAGACCTTGGCCCCCTTGTCCAGCATACAGTAGGCCACGCCCACGTCCACCTCCGCCACCTTCATCAGCTCATCGCCCACGATGCTCGGCAGGTCCGGGTCGCTGGAGGCCACATAGGCCACCGCGAAGCGGTGCTTGGGGTCGGTGTCCATGCTGTCATAGGCCCGGCCGATGATCCGCAGCTCCTCCAGGGACAGGTTGATGCCCTGGAGGTCGGTGACGATATCCATATCATAGCGCAGCTCGTCCAGCATGGTCTTATCCATCTTCCGGGCGGTCTTGAGCTCCTGAGTATCCATATACAGGCCGTAGTACAGGAGCGTGGGGATCTGGCTGTCCTCCTCCACAGGGAAGCCAGCCTCCCGCAGCATGGCCCACAGCACCGTGGCGCAGGAAGCGTAGCCATCCGCCTCGGTGCGGATCTCGTGGAGGTCCGGCAGGCGCTCCTCCTCCTTGAGGGAGTGGTGGTCGATGACCGCCTGGTGCCGGCAGGGCAGGGCAGTGACGTTGCACTCACCAGGCCGGCAGTCCACCGTGACCAGCAGTTCGGGGGGCTCCTCCAGCTGGGACACATAGGTCAAGGGGATCTTGAACCGCTGGATCATCTCATGCAGGCTGCCCCTGGTCACCCGCTGCGGACCGGCATAGACCAGCCGGGGGGACCGCCCCTTGCTCTCCAGATATCGCAGCAGGGCGAATCCGCTGGTGATGGTATCCGCGTCCGGTTTGTCATGGCACTGGATCACGATGTCATTGTAATGTAGCAGCTCCTCTAACTTCACTTTGCTACGTCTCCTTTACGATCTTGGGACAGGCGCTCCTTCCAGAGTCCGTCCTGCCCTCTATCATAACAGTCCAGACACATATTTTCAACTGACACAACAGATATTTTTTGCAGCAGGCCCGACCGGAGGGCAAGGAGCCGGCCATCCGCAGTCGATCGCTGCGGATGGCCGGCTCCTTCTATCGATGTCGAGCGCCGCCGGTCACGGCCTCTCCTCTGGCCCGGCCTGGCGCACCAGGTCCGCCAGAGTGATCCGGTCCAGGTAGCTGCTGATCGCCTGGTCCAGCCCCTGCCAGACCGGCAGGGTGGGGCAGACCGCCGCCCGGGGACAGCCGCCGCCCTCCAGACAGGCCACCGGCGCTAAGGTGTCCTCTGTCAGCCGCAGGACCTCCCCCACGGTATACTGGTCCGGTGGACGGGTCAGCCGGTAGCCGCCCCCCTTGCCCCGGAGGCCGCTGAGGAGCTTGGCCCGGACCAGCAGCTTGATGATGGTCTCTAAATACTTCTCGGAGATGCCCTGCCGCTGGGCGATGGTCCGCAGCGGCACATAGTCCTCCGGCGGACAGGCCGCCAGATCGGTCATGACCCGCAGGGCGTAGCGGCCCCTTGTGGAGATCAGCATGTTCCCGCCTCCTTCATCCTACCGCCGCCCGGCTCAGCGCAGCAGCCGCTGCACGTCCTCCGTGCCCCGCCGGCTGTGGGTGCGGACCGCCTCCGCGGCCCGGAGCGAGATGGCTTGGGTCATGTCCCCCAGCAGGGAGCTGGCCGCACCGGAGTCCCGCACCAGGCCCTCCGTCATATGGATATACTGGTGGACGCTGTTCAACCCGCCCAGGCACTGCTCCAGCTGCTGGCGCATCGCGCCGTAGGCCGCCTGGAGCTGGCTGAGCCACTTGTCATCCTCCTCCAAGGTCTGCCGGGCCGCCTGGACCTGCTCCTGGGTCCCCAGGGACAGCCGGTCCAGCCCCAGGACCCGGGAGGAGAGGGAGAACTGGGGCAGCGTCAGAGTATCCTCCCCCGCCTGGAGGGCGATGCCGGCGCTCCTGCGCAGCCGGGCCGTGCCGGTATCTGCGCCGCCGGTCACCAGGATCTGGCCGCAGCCGCCAAAGAGGCAGGCGCCGATGTCCGCCCCCGGGTCGCCCCCCTTGGCCTTGACGATCCGGGCCCCGCCGCTGATGCGGATATCCCCGCAGGCCCCCTGAACGCCAGCCCCGATGGCGGCGGCATGAGCGTTGGCCGCAGCGGAGATCGAGCCGCCGGAGATGGTGATATCGCCGATGCAGCCGTGCCGGCCGCCGCCGATGCCCGCGCCGCCGCCGGCGCCGGTGGCGGCGATCGAGCCGCCCCGGATCTGGATGCGGCAGTCCTGGGCCCGGCCGGCGTCCCGGTCCCGGCCGATGCCCGCCCCGCCGCCGGTCCCGGCGGCAGTGAGCGCGCCGGGGGGCGTCCGGCTGCTGGGGGAGGCCGCGGCGGCGATGCACAGGGAGGTGCCGTCCCCCAGGGAGATCCCCGCATAGCCCGGCCCGCTCTCGAAGCGGTCGGCGGTGTCGCCCCGGAGGAGCAGCGTCACGTCGTTCTCCCGGCCCAGGCCGAAGGCCCTGCCGGCGGATACCTGGCAGGCCACGCCCCCCAGGGCCAGCTCCACCGCTCCGATGCCGTCCGCCAAGGCGATCCGCCCGCTGAAGGGCTCGGCCCTGGCGTCCACCCCCGCCCCGCCGGCGATGGCGGTCACCTGGCCGGAGAGGATGCGGAGGGTCTGGGTCTCCTCCTCATAGAGCCAGTCCTGCCCCTCCTCGCCGCCGGTGACGGTGAAGGGGTTCGGATACATGGCGCTCTCCCGGAAGGTCCCAGTCTGCTGGGACCAGTGGAGATAGGCGTAGCGGGTCTGGCGGCGGCCGGCGGCGTCCCGGCCCCGGAGGACCAGGGTATGGCCGGGGTAGCCGTGGCTGGGGTCCCCCTTGTCCAACCAGAGCCGCACCGTCTCGGCGGTGTGGCCCGCCAGCAGGGCCAGCCGGATCTGCCGCCCGTCCAGAGCCAGAGCAGTGACGCTGCTCCAGCCCGGCAAAAGGGTCTTCCAGACCAGGTCCGCGTGGGTCAGGACCTCCCCTTTGGGACCAACGACCCGCTCCGCCTGGGCCAGCAGGACGGCGGGCCCCTCCAGCACCACGGGGACCGCGATCCGTCCCAGCTCGCCGCGGTCCCCTACCGCCACGCCGCCGCCAGCCAGATGCAGGACATGGGGCGCGGCGCCGGCGGGGCCGTCCTTCTCCTGGAGACTGCCGATCTGGAGCAGGCCGTCGCCGTCGATCCGCAGGTCCCCTTCCAGCCGGACCTGGTCCAGCCGGCCCTCCCCGGTGCTATATAGACAGACCTGGGGGGCGGCGGCGGTCAGGAGGGGGGCGGTCACCTGGCGCAGGACCACCGTCCCGCTGCCGGTGAGCTGGATGGCTTGCCCGCTCCGGCCCTGGAGGACCACGGTCTCGGTCCCGCCGATGGTCACGCTGTCCTCCGTGATCTGGACCTGGGAGAGGTCCCGGCCCAGGATCTGGAGATCCCCCGCCTGTAGGCGCTGCACCTGCCCGCCGCCGGTGGGCGGCGGCGTCTCCAGGGCGGCGGCCTCCGCTTGGGCCGCTGCCGCCGGCTGGTTGACTTGGGATAAGAGCTGCATCATCTGGTCCAGGCTCACGCCCTCCGTCAGGAAGGAGAGGATGGCCCCGCCCTCTGGGAAGGCCGGCTGTTCGCTGTCCACAGGGACCAGCAGGCCGGACAGGAAGGCCTCCAGGCCCGGCGCGGTGCCGCTGGACAGCTGGGCCCGGAAGTCCGCCATACCAGAAAAGACGCCGCCGGTCAGCAGGTCGATCGCCCGGTCCAGGGGGACGCCCTCCGCTGTTTTCTCCAGCAGCTGCCGGAGGCCGTCCATCGCCGCCTGGGTGCTGGCGCTCTCCGGGGAGGCGCCGTTGGCGATGACCGCGCCCAGATACAGCGCCGCCAGATAGCCGGCGGCGGCGTTGTCCTCCAGGGAGGCCCCCATCATGGCCGCCAGAAGGGCTCCGCTGCTGGCGCTCCCCTCTATGCCCAGCGCCGCCAGCAGCTCCGTGAGCCCCGGCGGCCGCTTTTGCAGCGCCTGGACCAGCCAGTCCGGCAGCAGGGCGGCGGGCTGGTCCGTTTCCGCCTCCACCAGGGGCTCCGTCCCCAGGTCCGCCTCCTCATCTAAGAACAGCGGGTCCTGACCGGCCCGGGCGTCCGCGGTCATGCGGTCGATCTCCGCCCGCAGCTGCTCCAGCTCGGCCTGGAGGGCCTCCCGGTCCCCGCTGCCGCCGGCGGAACGGTCGATCAGCTCCGCGATGCGGGCCAGGCTGCCCCGGACCTCCGCCAGCACGGCCTCCCCCGTTTGGAGGGCCCGGCGGCTGGACCGGGAGCCGGCCTCCGCCTGGCTGACCATGCCCATCAGCTGCCGCACGGTCTCCGCGGCGGTCAGCCGGGCCGTTTTATCCACTCCCTGAGTCTGGCCGCTGGCGGCCTGCTTCTCTGCTTTCTCCACGCTGGGATAGGGGACAAAGCCTCTGTTCCTGCGGATCGACAGCTCGCTCATCCCAAGCGTCCCTCCCTTCGCTAGGGCCCTAGGGGGCCCTCTTTTTGATCGGTATTGGATAGTTATATATCGGCAGGCCGGCCGGAATCATAAGCTGACAGCCGGCCACAGAGGCAAAACCGTTGTGAAAACCACCAAAACAAGGGGGATGTTTTATGAGCACATCTACGAAATAACAAGGAAACAGCAAAAAGATAAGGAATTGCTATTGACGAAGGCGGGAAATAACGCTACACTAGCAAATGTATATTATATACAATCTTAAGTATACAAGCGGCCCAGCTGGCAGCGCCACCCAGCGCCGCCAGGCAAATTCTTACAAAGGGGAGATATGACATGAGTGAGAAAAGCTACATCGACAGTCTGGTCGAAAAGGCCCGTCAGGCCCAGCGGGAGCTGGAGGGGTTCACCCAGGAGCAGGTAGACGCCCTGGTCCGGGCCATGGGCAAGGTCATCTATGACAACGCCGAGATCATCGCCCGGGAGGCGGTGGACGAGAGCGGCTATGGCCGGGTAGACAGCAAGATCGTGAAGCTCCAGCGCTGCACCCTGGCGGCCTGGCACTACATGCACGACAAGAAGAGCGTGGGCATGATCGACTATGACCCGGCGGAGAAGCTGGCCACCTTCGCCAAGCCCGTTGGGATCGTGGCGGCCCTGGTGCCCACCACCAACCCGGTATCCACCACCGTCAGCAACGGCATGAGCATCATCAAGAGCCGCAACGCCATGATCGTCTCCCCCCACCCCCGGACCAAGAAGGTCACCAAGCACGGCGTGGACCTGATGAACGCGGAGCTGGCCAAGCTGGGCGCGCCGAAGGACCTCATCCAGATCATCGACGAGCCCTCCATGGCCTACACCCAGGAACTGATGACCAAGGTGGACGTGGTAGTGGCCACCGGCGGCGCGGCCATGGTCAAGTCCGCCTACTCCAGCGGCCGTCCCTCCTTCGGCGTGGGCCCCGGCAACGTCCAGGTGGTGGTGGCCCCCGACTACACCGACTATGAGAAGCTGGCCGCCAACGTGGTCAACAGCCGCTCCTATGACAACGGGATGCCCTGCACTGGCGAGCAGGCCCTCCATATCCCCGCCGGCAAGGTGGACGACATCCTGGCCGCCTTCCAGGCCAAGGGTGCTTACGTCCTTCCCGACGAGTACGCCGCCAAGCTCCCTGCCATCCTTTTCAAGGAGAACGGCATGACCGACCCGGCCCATGTGGGGATGCTGCCCTATAAGCTGGCGGCGCTGATGGGCCTGGAGATCCCGGAGAGCACCACCCTGCTGCTGTTCAAGAGCCGGGGCATGACCCGGGAGAACATCCTCCGCCGGGAGAAGCTGTGCCCGGTGGTGCAGTACTTCCCCTATGAGACCTTCGAGGAGGGCGTCGCCAACGCCAAGAGCAACCTGGAGTGGGAGGGCGCGGGCCACAGCTCTGTCATCTACACCGACGACCAGCAGCGTGCCGAGTACGCCGGCGCCCAGCTGCCCGTGTCCCGGCTGCTGGTGAACCAGCCCGGCGGCGCGGCCTCCGGCGGCAACTTCATCAACGGCCTCCATCCCACCATGTCCTTAGGCTGCGGCAGCTGGGGCAACAACTCCATCAGCGACAACCTGACCTACCGCCACCTGATGAACACCACCAAGCTGGCCTACTACCACGAGCCCACCATCCCGGCCCCGGAAGTGGTCTGGGCGGAGTAAGCCGGACACAAAGGAGCGTATCCCATGTCTTTTGACCATCTGAAAGACCGATTTGCCATCGTGGGCGTGGGCTACACGCCCCAGGGCAAGATCCCCGGCCGCACGGCGGTGAGCTTCCACACGGAGGCGGTCCGCAACGCCTTAGCGGACGCCGGCATCGGCAAGGAGGAGCTGGATGCCCTGTTCCTCTACCGCCACTTCGATGCCATCGCCGGCGACTACGACGTGACGGCCTTCACCGTGGCCGAGCAGCTGGGGGTCCGCCCCAGCGTCATCGGCCAGGAGACCTACTGCACCAGAGGGTGGCTCTTCAACAGCATCGGCCTTCTGGCCAGCGGCCTGTGCCGCTATGTGGCCGTCTCCTATGGGGACAACGCCCGCAGCGGCCGGCGGAGCTTCGTCAAGGAGCTCGCTGGCGGCAAGGCCACCGACGATCTGGCCGCCTTCGGCGACCTGAGCACCATGGCCAAGTACGCCATGCAGGCCCGCCGGGCCATGGACACCTACGGCACCGGACCGGAGGTGTGGAAGGAGATCTCCATCGCCCAGCGGCAGTGGGCTTGCCTCAACACACGGGCCGCCATGTACGGTAAGCCCTTAGACGACGAGGGCTACTACGCCTCCGCCCTTGTGGCGGAGCCCCTGCGGCTGCTGGACGCCACCCCCAACAGCGACGGCGGCCGGGCCATCATCCTGACCACCGTGGAGCGGGCGAAGGCGCTGGGGCGCCCCTACGCGGTACTGAGGGGCTTCGGCAGCGCCAACCAGCCGGTGTCCCCCCTGCGGATCAGCGTGGAGGACGAGGATGCCGCCGCCAAGCGCGCCAGCCGGGCCGCTTTCGCCATGGCGGGCATCACCCACGCCGATGTGGACGCCTGCGAGCTCTACGACTGCTTTACTTACACCGTGGAGGCCACTCTGCGGGACTACGGCTTCTTCCGTCCCCAGGAGGTCCGGGACTTCCTCCGCCGGGAGCGGCTGGGCCCCGGCGGGGATCTCCCCGTGAACACCTCCGGCGGGATGCTCTCCGAGGCCTACTTCATGGGCCTGACCCCGGTGGCCGAGGCGGTCATGCAGCTGACGGGCCGCTGCGGCGACCGCCAGCTGGGGGTCCTGGCCGGGACAAAGGCGCCGTCCATCATCGTTTGCAGCGACAACGGCGCGGTGTTCCAGAGCCATATCACCCTGGTGCTGGAGAGAGGAGGCTGAGCTTATGGATTTTTTTGAACCGCGCATCAGCGCCGACACCGCCCCCTTCTGGGAGGGCTGCCGGGCCCACGAGCTGCGCTTCCAGCGCTGCAAGCACTGCGGCAAGGTCCGCTGGCCGGCGGGCTACCTCTGCCCGGACTGCCTGAGCGAGGAATCGGAGCCGGTCGTGCTGCCGCCGGAGGGGACCATCTACTCCTATGTGGTCATGCACAAGCCCTTCCACCCCTCTCTGGCGGACAAGGTCCCCTATGTCGTGGCGGCGGTGGACCTGGCAGAGGGCGTGCGCATCCTGGCCAACCTGCTCGACTGGGACGGGGAGGACCTGCGCTGCGGGATGCCCGTCACCATCGACTGGCAGGACAGCGAGACCTACAGCCGGCCCATCGTCAAACGGAAGGGGGAATGACCTGTGAAGCTGGTGGTGATCGGCGGCAACGCCGCCGGAATGAGCGCCGCGTCCCGGGTGAAGCGCCGGGCGCCGGAGAGCGAGGTCGTCGTTCTGGAGCAGACCCGGGAGGTCTCCTACGGCGCCTGCGGCCTGCCCTACTATGTGGCGGGCCTGAACGAGGACATCGACCTGATCCGCATCCGCAAGGTGGAGACCTTCCGGGAGAGCGGCGTGTGCGTCCGCTTGGGCTGCGATGTCACGGAGATAGACTATGATAAAAAGGTCGTGCGCTACCAGGAGGAGGACGGCACAGCCGGCGAGGAGAGCTATGACAAGCTGGTGATCGCCAGCGGCTCCTCCCCCAAGGTCCCCCCCATCCCCGGTATCCAGAAGAAGGGGATCTTCCCCCTGAAGACCCTGAAGCATGCGGAGGCCCTGAAGCGCTCCCTGCTGGACCGGCCCCGGAGCGTGGTCATCGTTGGCGGCGGCTATATCGGCCTGGAGCTGGCGGAGGCGTGTTTGCTCCAGAAGGTGCCGGAGATCCACATCGTGGAGGCCCTGGACCGGCTTTTGAACGTGTTCGACCCGGAGTTCGGCGCCGCCGTCCAGGCGGAGCTGGAGGCCCAGGGGGTCCATATCCACACCGGCGAGCGGGTCCAGTCCTTCCAGGGGGAGGACCGGGTGACCGCCGTGGTGACCGACAAGGGGACCTATGCCGCCGATACGGTGATCCTGTCCATCGGCATCAGCCCCAACACCCGTTTCGCCGGCGACGCCATCGAGAAGCTGCCCAACGGGGCCATCGTCACCGACCCGGCCATGCGGACCTCCATCCCGGATGTCTACGCCGCCGGCGACTGCGCCACCATCTGGCACAAGCTGCTGGATAAGCCGGTGATGATCGCCCTGGGGACCAACGCCAACAAGCAGGGCCGCCTGGCCGGCGACAGCGTGCTGGGCAAGCCGGTGAGCTTCAAGCGGGCCCTGGGCACCTCCATGCTGCGGTGCATGGGCCTGGAGTTCGCCAAGACCGGCCTGGGAGAGGGCGAGTGCCAGGCCAATGGCATCCCCTACAAGGTCAAGACCGTGGAGACCCGGTCCCATGCCCGCTACTACCCCGACCCCAAGCCCCTGACCATCAAGCTGTGCTACCGGCCGGAGGACCATGTGCTGCTGGGCGCCCAGATCATGGGGGCCAAGGAGGCTGCCTGGCGAATCGACACCTTCGCCTGCGCCATCGACCAGGGCATGACCACCGAGGAGCTGGGCTTTTTGGACTTAGGCTACGCGCCGCCCTTCGCCGGCGTGTGGGACGCCATCCAGATCGCCGCCAACGCTGCGAAGTGAACGCCTATGAGAGAAGCACATCCTGACAGCCGGCGCTTCGCGATCTTCTCCGTGGCGTCCGTGCTGTTCGGCTGGCACGCCGGCGGCGGCTTCGCCACCGGCAACCAGGCCAACCAATACTACATCAGCTCCGGCTGGCTGGGCGTGCCCTCGGCACTGCTGGCCCTGCTGCTGCTGACATTGACCATCCGGCAGGCCATCGTGATGTATGAGCAGCGGGGACTGGGGAGCTGCAAGGAGCTGATCGAGACCCTCTACCATCCCCTGGACAAGCTGGAGATCCTCTTCGAGATCTACTACTACCTGATGGTCCTGATGTCCGTGGGCACCTGCATCGCCGGGGCCGGGACCCTGCTGGTGGACGCCCTGGGCCTGCCCTACCTGCTGTCGGTGGTCCTGATCGGGCTCATCCTGCTGGTGCTGACCATGTTTGGCGCGGATGTGGTCCGGCGGGTCTCCTCGGTGCTGAGCACCCTGATCCTGGTCTGCGCGGTGACCATCTTCATCGTGGGCATCTGCCGCAGGACCGGCGCCATCGGCCAGGCCCTCACCGCCGGCGTCTCCGGCGGGACAGTGGGACGGGCGGTGCTGAAGTCCTTCCAGTACGCCGGGTTCCAGTGCGCCTCCATCCCCACCATGATCGCCTGCGCCTCCGTGCTAAAGAGCCGGCAGGAGGCAGCCAAGGCCATGTGGCTGGCCTTCGCCACCAACGCCGCCGCCCTGTGCCTGTCCATCTTCATGCTGCTGGGCTGGCAGGACGTGTATACCGGCGTGGAGGGCGGGGCCACCATCCCCACCCTGACGGTGTGCAAGGCCATGGGCGTCGCCCCCCTGGTGTGGGCCTACTACATCTGCCTCTTCCTCTGCTTCATCTCCAGCGGCACCATGGCGGTGTTCGGCGTGACCACCCGGTTCGAGGCCCTGCCGGCCCTGCGCCGGCGGGTCAGCCAGGAGCGGCACCGCCGGATGACCGGCGCGGCGCTGGTGATGACGGCGGCGGTGGGCATCTCCCTGGCGGGGCTGACCAACATCATCCGCTTTGGCTACGGCTACTGCGGCTATGTGGGCATCGCCATCCTGGTCGTCCCCTTCCTGACCGTGGGGGCCTATAAGAACCGCCGGTACGCCCTGGCCCATCCCGAAGCCTTCGCAGACCCCCGCTGACGCGTTCGTCAGCCGATCTGGTAATGACCAGTCCCCGTCCGCCGCCGGGAACAGCCGGGCGGCGGGCCGGAGACCGGTTGTTATAAAAAATTTTTTGGAGGAAAACAATGAAAAGACTGATCTCCCTGCTGATGGCCATCTCCATGCTGCTGGTCATCCTGGCCGGCTGCTCCAACAGTGAGAAGCCCGGCAACAACGACACCCCCAACAACAGCAACAGCGGTGACCAGACCCCGAACACCCCCGACAACAACACCCCCAGTGACGGTCCCGACCGCAGTGAGCGGATCAAGATCGGCTTCGCCATCTCCAACTTCGACAACGAGAACTTCGCCTACATGGACAAGATCCTCCAGGCCTACTGCGATGAGAACAACATCGAGTATGTGACCCGGCAGCACAACTCCCAGTCCTCCACGATCATGGAGATCATGGAGAACTTCATGGCCGCCAACTGCGACGGCGTGATCTTCCAGAACTCCGAGCCGGAGTCCATCCAGGCTACCCTGGAGGAGATGGTGGAGAAGGGCATCAAGATCATCAGCTACGACGCCGAGGTCGAGGGCATCTGCGGCTCCTGGATCTGCTCCAACTACGCCACCGGCCAGACCATCGGCGACTGCGCCGCGGACTTTATCAACAACGAGCTGGGCGGCGTGTGCGACTATGTGGTCATGGACTCCCAGGTGGTGTTCATGCAGGAGCGGGTCAAGGGCATCATGGACACCCTTGCTGAGAAGTGCCCCAACTCCACCATGGTGGCCACCCAGAAGATCCTGCTGGCCCAGGCCGTGGACACCTTCGAGAGCATGTTGACCGCCAACCCCACTATCCAGGTCCTCTGCACCGGCTACTCCACCTGCGCCACCACATCATCGCCGCCTGGCTGCCTGAGCTGGAGCGCCAGGGCGCCGACCTGACCAAGTACGGCGTGTTCACCTGCGACTGCACCAACCTGGATCTGGAGTACATGCACGAGACCCGCACCGCCGGCACCAACATCCTGCGGTCCACCGTGGACCTGGGGCTGAAGGTGTTCGTCCCCATGGGCATGATCACCCAGTGCGAGGCTGCCATCC
Organism: uncultured Clostridia bacterium; assembly: GCA_947173485.1. Classification (GTDB taxonomy): domain Bacteria; phylum Bacillota; class Clostridia; order Oscillospirales; family Oscillospiraceae; genus CAMWFH01. The sequence goes on from CAMWFH010000009.1 coordinate 18,390, forward strand.
GCGGCTTCGAGTGTGAGTACCCCGACGGCACCACCCAGGTGTTCCCCTATGAGGCCGTGACCTTCGACAACCTGGACGAGGTCGCCGCCAAGTACGAGGTCACCCTGGCCTGAGCGCCCGCTTTCCAAAGAGGGGGGAGGGCTGCCCCTCCCCCCTTTGGGGAGATCGTACCTTGTCTACTCCAAAAAGACGAAGAAGCTACATTGAGGATTTGAATGTATATGGAACCTGAAATCAGCTTATCCTGCAAGGAACTGGTAAAGACCTACCCAGGCGTAGTGGCCATGGACCACCTGAGCTTCGAGCTGCGCAAGGGCGAGGTCCATGCCCTCCTGGGGGAGAACGGCGCCGGGAAGTCCACGCTGATCAAGTCGATCGCCGGCGTCCACACCTGCGACTCCGGGACCATCACCATCTTCGGGCAGGAGTTCACATCGATCACCCCCCGGCAGGCCAAGGAGCTGGGGGTGGAGGTGGTCTATCAGGAGTTCAACCAGATGCCCTCCCTGTCGGTGGCGGAGAACATCTTTCTGACAGAGATCCGGGGCAAGCGCATCCTTGCCGACCAGAAGGACTTCCAGCGGCGGGCCGCGGCGCTCTTCCAGGAGATGCACCTGGACCTGGACCCCAAGACCAAGGTCAAGGACCTGACCAACGGCTATAAGCAGATGGTGGAGATCGCCAAGGCCATCTCCAAGCCCACCACCAAGATCTTGGTCCTGGACGAGCCCACCGCCCCTCTGACCGTGGACGAGGTGGACATCCTGTTCAAGATCGTCTGGGACCTGAAGGCCCGGGGCATCTCCATCATCTTCATCTCCCACCGGATGCCGGAGATCTTCGAGATCTGCGACCGGGTGACCGTCATGCGGGACGGCAAGTCCATCAAGACCCTGGACGTGGCCGGCACCACCCGTGAGGAGCTGGTCAGCCTGATGGTGGGCCGGGAGCTGACCGAGAACTACCCGCCCCGGGAGACCCCCATCGGGGAGACGGTCCTGGAGGCCCGTGGCCTGTGCGGCAACGGCGTGGAGGACATCTCCTTCCACGTTGGCAAGGGCGAGATCCTGGGCTTTGCCGGCCTGGTGGGCACCGGGCGGACCGAGACGCTGCGCCTGGTCTACGGGGCGGACAAGATGGAGAAGGGCGAGCTATACCTCCACGGGGAGAAGATCTCCGTCCACAGCCCCAAGGACGCCCTGAGCAAGGGCATCGCCCTGCTGCCGGAGGACCGGAAGCTCCAGGGCGTGCTGCTGAAGATGACCCTGAAGGCCAATATCAATATCTCCGTCCTGAAGCAGATCTCCGCCGCCACGGTGGTCAATCGGAAGAAGGAGAACGGCAACGCCACCGAGTATATCCAGCGGCTGCGGGTGCGCACCCCCAGTATGTACCAGCTGGCGGGCAACCTCTCCGGCGGCAACCAGCAGAAGGTGGCCCTGGCCAAGAGCCTGGTGGCCAACGCCAAGGTGCTGATCATGGACGAGCCCACCCGGGGCATCGACGTGGGCGCCAAGCAGGAGATCTACGACCTGATGCGGGAACTCAGCGCCGCCGGCATGGCGATCATCATGATCTCCTCGGAGATGGACGAGCTGCTGGGCATGTCCGACCGGGTGATGATCATGTCGGAGGGCCGTCTGGCCGGAGAGCTGTCCAGAGAGGAATTCGACCAGGAGCGCATCCTGGATATCGCGTCCGGCAAGTGATGGAAGGAGAGTAAGGAATGAGCGTGAAAGAAAACACTTTGGAAAAGCCGGTGGGGACCATGGACGCCGGCGCTTTCTTTAAGAAGTATATGATGCTGATCATCCTGGTGGCCATGTCCATCTTCTTCAGCATCTTCGGCCCCAACTTTTTCTCATGGGACAACGCGGTGACCGTCTGCCGACAGGTCTCTATCATCGGCATCTGCGCCGCCGGCATGATGTTCGCCCTGCTGGTGGGCCATATCGACCTGAGCATCGGCACCACCGTCTCCTTCTCCGCGGTCCTCTTCGCCAAGCTGATCTCCACCAAGGAGGGCATCGAGATGAACCCCTTCCTGGCGATCGTGATCGTGCTGCTCATCTGCGCGGGCTTCGGCGTCATCAAGGGGCTGCTGGTGGTGGAGACCAATATGCCCGCCCTGATCGCCACCCTGGCCGTCTCCACCGCCCTGGAGGGCGTGAACCTGCTGGTCACCGACGCCAAGCCCATCAGCGGCATCCCTGACGGCATCGCCTGGCTGGGCCAGGGCTACATCGGCCCCATCCCCATGCCGGTGGTCATCTTCGCCCTGATCATCCTGGTGGCCGGGTTCATCCTGGGCTTCACCTACATCGGCCGGTACATCTACGCCACCGGCTCCAACACCGAGGCGGCCCGCCTGGCCGGCCTGAACGTCAAGTTCGTGAAGGTGGCGGCCTACATCGTCTGCTCCTGCCTGTGCGCCGTGGCCGGCTTCGTCCTGGCGACCCGCCTGCGCTCCGGCACCGCCACCACCGGTACCCAGTACCAGACCAAGGCCCTGACCGCCTGCACCGTGGGCGGCATCTCCATGGCCGGCGGCGAGGGCACCATCTACAATCTGCTGGTGGGCATCTTCATCATCGGGATCCTGACCAACGGTATGACCATCATGGGCATCAGCGACTACTGGCAGAGCATCGCCCAGGGCGTCATCCTGGCCTTCTCCGTGGGCGTGGACTGCTACCAGCGCACCCACGTCAAGACCACCCTGCGCACCGCGAAATGATGGCCGGGCGCTGTCCGGGGCCCGTCTCCGGGCACCGGACAGCCCGGTCCCAGCCAAAAGGAGGTCCCCCTTGTCGATCTTCAAAAAGAGCCTGTTCGACCTTCGCTCCGGGGAGCAGCGGGCGGCGGACTACGCGGCCTACCAGGAGTATATGTTCCCCCTGGGCAAGGGGCAGCAGGAGCGCATCAAGGCGGCCTTACAGGGCGTGCCGAAAAAGGCGGCGGAGGAGAAGCTGCTGTTCCTCTTCTACGTCACCAAGGAGCGGTATGTGGAGGAGCGGATGAAGGGCCGGCCCCGTCTGGCCTGCTGGCAGGGGGCCTGGAAGGCCCTGCAAAAGTTCCCCTTCGCTCCCAAGGCCGATCTGCCGTTCCTGCTCAGCCTGGCCGTGCTGGACATGGAGGCGGAGAGCCTGGAGGACTACCCCCAGCGGGAGGCCATCCAGGCCCTTTCCCAGCGGCTCTTCCCCGGCAGCGCGAAGCAGCCGGACTGGAGCGCACTATCCTGATAGGGCGGTGAGACCATGGCAAAACGGAAACAAGGCCCCCAGAGCGCGGCCCGGCGGCGGCAGGAGAGGCGCTCGGAGAAGCTGCGCCGGGAGATGCTCCTGTGCGTCGTGGTAGGCGGGCTCGCCCTTTTGGGCGTGCTGTGCATGACGGCCTACCGGCTGACCTTCACCCTGGACGTGTTCGCCCAGAAGGGGACCGCCCTCCGGGTCAACGGGACCGCCCTGGCCCCGGCGGACTACGATTTCTACTTCTACCGCGCCTACTATGAGTACATGAACAACGCCGGGGACGAAGTCTCCGGCATTGGCGGCAAGCCGGACGAGACCATCCCCCTGGACCGGCAGGTCCTCTACAGCGAGGACGGTGAGACCGTCACCTGGCAGGACTTCTTCGACAGCCGGGCCCAGCGGCTGATCCGGCAGACCTACTTCTACTATGACCTGGCCCAGAAGGCCGGCTACACCCTGACCGAGGAGCAGGAGGCGGACATCCAGTACGACTTTGACGAGAAGATCTGGTTCGAGGCCCAGGAGATCGAGCAGATCGGGGTGGAGCCATACCTGAAGCAGCACTACGGCCCCTCCATGACCGAGGCGATCTACCGGCGGGACCTGCGGATCCTGTTCACCGCCAACTTCTATATGGACCAGTGCCGGAACACCATCGAGATCGATCCACAAGAATTAGACGACTACTACGCGGCCCACGCCGCGGACTACCATATGGTCTTTTACCGTCTGTTCTACCTCCAGGGCAAGACGGAGGAGACTCGCGCCAGGGCTGAAGAGCTGGCCCAGGCGGCCTCTGAGGCGGACTTCATCGCCCTCTGTGACCGCTATCAGTCCTACAACGGGGAGGACAGCCACTGGACCGGCGGCAGCCGGCTCCACCGGGAGCAGACCCGGTTCTCCCTGTCCTACTTCCGGGACTGGTTCCCAACGGCCGCCCCCGGGGATACGGCCGTGGCCGAGGCGGCCAACGGCTGCTATATCGTCATGCTCTTAGGCGCCTCCGACAACGACTACCCGGTGGCGGACCTGCAATACTTCACCATCTCCGGGGAGGACGCCCAGGCCCGAGGCTTCGCCTTCCTGCGGGAGTGGGCCGCGGGGGAGGGGACGGCGGAGAGCTTCTTTGCCCTGTCCGACGGCCTGCGGGACATCGACTACACCACCGAGTACCGGAAGAGCGGCTCCATCACTTATCTGGACCAGGACCGGTCCACGGTGCCGGCCTGCATGGCCGCCTGGTGCTTCGACCACCAGCGCAGCAGCGGGGACACGGCGGCCTTCGCCGGAGAGGACGGACGGGCCTATGTGGTCCGGTTCGATGGCTACGGTGACCTGTGCCGGCGGCGGCTGGTATACAAGGAGCTGAGCGCCCAGCGGTTCCAGAGCTGGAACGAGGAGGCGCTGGCGGGCGTGTCCCTGGAGGAGGGGTTCTTCCACTACCTGCTGGAGGCATGAGGGTCATGGAGTGCGTCATCCTCTGCGGCGGGCAGAGCGCCCGGATGGGCCAGGAGAAGGCTCGCCTGCCCTGGCAGGGCCGGGAGATCGTGGACGTGCTGGCAGAGCGGCTGGCCGGGATCGGGCGGGTGTCCCTCTCCGTGGCCTTCCCGGGCCAGCTGGCCGGCAAGCCCTACCCCCGTCTGTCCGATGCCGTCCCCGGCGCGGGCCCCCTGGGGGGCATCTGCGCCGCCCTGGCCGCCGGCGGGGACCCGGAGGATGAGGTGTTCATCGCGGCCTGCGATATGCCCTTCCTCACGGCGGAGACGGTCCTGTCCTTATCCGCCGCCCTGCCGGCGGAGGGGGACGCGGCGGTGCCCCTAGGGCCGGACGGCTGGCGGCACCCCCTGTGCGCGGTCTACCGCCGGCGGGCCGGCAGGGTCTTTCAGGAGCAGCTGGAGGCTGGGCGCTTTCGCCTGCGGGACGCCCTGGACAGGCTCTCCATAGCCTATATCCCGGCGGACCGGCTCCCCGGCGGGGCGGCGGTCCTGACGAACTTGAACACGGCGGCGGCCTATCAAACAGCCTGCCTGGCGGCCCGCCGGCATAGGGAGGGGAACGATGGCTAACTATTTCTTCTTTCACGATCTGGACACCTGCATCGGCTGTCAGGCCTGCCAGGTGGCCTGCAAGGACCTCCACGACCTGCCGGCGGGGGAATTCTTCCGCCGGGTCGTCCAGGTCAGCGTCAACGGGAAGGCCCGCTTTTACTCCGCCGCCTGCTCCCACTGCGCCCACCCGGCCTGCATGGCGGCCTGTCCCAACGGCGCCTACTACCGGGGGGAGGACGGGACCGTCCTCCACGACGAGGGCAAGTGCATCGGCTGCGGCCGGTGCGTCTGGAGCTGCCCCTACGGCGCGGTGGTCCTCCGTAAGGAGACCGGCACCGCCCAGAAGTGCGGCGGCTGCTATGACCGCCGCCGGCAGGGCCTGGAGCCGGCCTGCGTGGCGGCCTGCGTCAACCGGAGTCTGCAATTCGGCAGGACCGACGGCCGCTGTGACGAGAGCCGGCTGGGGGCCGGCCTGCCCGGCGTGCTGCCCGCCCCCAGTCTGACCCTGCCCCGCTTCCGGGTCTGCTGCGGCCAGGGGGAGGAGACAGTATGAACTACGACTTTTTGCTCTTAGGGACCGGCATCGCGGCCCTCAGCGCGGCGGAGGCCATCCGGGAGATCCAGCCAGCGGCCACGGTCGCCCTGATCGGCGCGGAGGGGGAGCCCCCCTATGTCCGGCCCATGCTGACCAAGCTGCCCATGGCCCGCTACCGGGCGGAGCGGACCTATATCCACCCCCTGTCCTGGTATAAGGAGCAGCGGATCGAGCTGCTGCTGGGGACGAAGCTCCTGGCCCTCCACCCGGCGGAAAAGACGGTGGAGACGGACCGGGGGACCTTTGGCTATGGCAAGTGCGTCTACGCCCTGGGGGCCTATAACTTCATCCCGCCCTTTCCCGGGCGGGACCTGTCAGGAGTCCACGACCTGCGGACCAGCCGGGACCTCAGCGCCCTGCGCCGCAGCGCCCTCTCCGCCCGCCATGCGGCAGTGATCGGCGGCGGCGTCATCGGATTGGAGGCCGCCTACCTGCTGGCGGAGCAGGGGCTGGAGGTGACGGTGATCGAGACCGCCCCCTTCCTGATGCCCCGGCTGCTGGACGAGGCCTCCGCCCGCTATCTGGAGAGCCGCATGACCCGCTTCCGCACTATCACCGCCGCCAAGGTCCTTCGGATCGCCGGCGGGGACCGGGCGGAGGCCGTGGAGCTGGAGGGGCGGGAGCCGGTGGCTGCGGAGGTGGTCCTGGTCTCCTGCGGCGTCCGGGCCAACAGCGCCATCGCCCAGGCGGCGGGAGCGGCGGTGGAGCGGGCGGTGGTGGTGGATGCCCATATGGCCACCACCCTGCCGGATGTGTACGCCTGCGGCGACTGCGCCCAGTTCCAGGGCTTCAACAGCGCCCTCTGGTCCCAAGCCCGGGCGGAGGGCCGGGTGGCCGGCTGCAACGCCGCCGGCCAGGACGCCCTCTACAGCGGCGCGGACACCGCCCTGCTGCTGACCTGCCCGGAGTTCTCCCTCTACGCCGAGGGGGACCTGGGGAAGGACCCCAACAAGCACTACACCGAGACCTTGACCATACAGGAGAGCGCCCCCGGCTTTGCCGTCAACCCCCGGACCGGCGCCCTCTATGAGCGGGACTTCTACACAGACGGCGCTCTGGCCGGCGTGTTCCTCCTGGGGGACCTGGGCGGGATGCAGCAGCGCCGGCAGGAGCTGAGAGGAGGAGGATGGGGATGAAGCGTCTGGCCTACTGCACCGCTTTTGCCGCCTTTTTCACCTCTCTGGCGGACTGGCGGGCCCACTGCGGCCTTCTTGGCCTGACCTCCCGGATGACCCAGCAGGAATACGATGTCCTGCTGAAGGGAGTGGACGCGGACATATTTCTCCCCCTGTGGGCCTCCTGCGCCAAGGAGGAGGGCCGCCCCCTGGTGGACGAGACCACCCTGGAGCTGATCCGCTTCTGCAAGGCCCATGGCTACGCCCCCCGCTCCTTGGATGGGAACCCGCCGGACTACATCGGGGAGCAGTTCCACTTTTTGGCCTATCTGTATGCCGCCTCTGCCACCCAGGCCGCGGCGGACTTCGAGGATCGGTTCACGGTGGACACCGTCCGGGCCTATAGCAGCGCTCTGCGCCGCTATGGCATCCAGGGGGAGGCCCTGGAGGTGCTGGAGCTGATGGAGCGATTTTTAGACGGCAGCGCCCCGGACCTGGAGGACACCCCGGCGCTCCGGCAGCTCCAGGACCGCCGCGCCCCCCTGTCGCCGCCCCTGCCGGCGGAGGAGCCCTATATCGTCCACAGCGCCGGCATCAACAACTGCGGCGGCAAGTGCAAGATCGACATCACCACGGCAGAGGGCTGCGCCCTGGCCATCAGTACCGACAACAGCGCCAACGCCCCCCAGATCCGGGCCTGCGTCCGGGGCCGGGGCTACCGGCGGACCTTCCTGACCCCCCGCCGCCTCCGCTACCCCATGAAGCGGATCGGACAGCGGGGCGAGGGGAAGTTCCAGCGCATCACCTGGGAGGACGCCACCAGAGAGATCGCGGAGGCCATCCTGCGGACCGGCCGGCTCTACGGCCCCGCCTCCCGGTACTTCATCTACGCCACCGGCAACTGCGGCGTCCTCCGGGCGGACCATATGCTCAAGCGGCTGCTGAACATGGACGGGGGCTTTTTAGGGGCCTATAACTCCTACAGCAGCGCCTGCTCCACCTTCGTCTCCCCCTACATCTACGGCGACTCCAATGGCGGCAACAGCGAGCGGGATGTCCTCCGCTCCAAGCTGCTGATTCTATGGGGCCACAACCCCTCGGAGACTATTTTCGGCTCCCACCGCAACTACTACCTGGCGGAGGCCAAAGCCCGGGGCATCCCGATCGTGGTGATCGATCCCCGGCTCAGCGACACCGCCCTGGCCCTGGCGGACGAGTGGATCCCCCTCCGCCCCTCCACGGACGGAGCCCTGGCGGACGCCATGGCCTATGTGATCGTGACCGAGGGGCTGGCGGACCTCCCCTTCCTCCATAAGTTCTGCGTGGGCTTCGATGAGGAGACCCTGCCGCCGGGGGCGCCCCAAGGCGGGAGCTACCTCTCCTATCTCACCGGCGCCTCCGACGGCACGGCCAAGACCCCCCAGTGGGCGGCGGCCATCTGCGGCGTCCCGGCGGAGACCATCCGCCGGCTGGCGATCCGTTACGCCACTGCCAAGCCGGCGGCGATCCTGCCTGGATTCGGCCCCCAGCGCCACGGCAACGGCGAGCAGGGCACCCGGGGCATCGCGGCCCTGGCCTGCCTGACCGGCAACGTGGGCCGGCCCGGCGGCAGCGCCGGCGTCCCTGGCTTCTGCCCACCCCGGCCCAGGGCGGTCTTTCCCCAGGGGGAGGCGGCCTATCCCGGCATGATCCCCACCTTCCTGTGGACCCGTGCGGTGGAAAAGGGCCCGGAGCTGACCCCCAGGGAGGACGGCCTCCAGGGGGTGGAGCGGCTGGACAGCGGCATCAAGCTGCTCTTCAACCTGGCGGGCAATACCCTCATCAACCAACATTCGGACATCAACCGCACCGCGGCCCTTCTGCGGGACGAGAGCCTGTGTGAGCTGATCGTGGTGTCGGACCTCTTTATGACCCCCAGCGCCCGCTTTGCGGACATCCTGCTCCCGGCCCCCTCGGTGCTGGAGAGCGACAACATCACCTTCCCCTGGGCCAATGACGACTATCTCCTCAGCAACAGCCGGGCGGTACCGCCCCTCTTCGGCGCTATGCCGGACTACGAGTGGGTCCGGCTGGTGGCCCGGTATATGGGCCTGGAGGAGGCCTTCACCGCCGGCCATGAGACGGAGATGGACTGGCTCCGGGACCTCTATGCCCAGCTGCAAAGGGAGGAGCCGGACCTGCCCCCCTACGACCGGTTCCGGGCGGAGGGCGGCTTCCAGTTCCCCGATGCTCCCTGCAAGGTGGCCTATCAGGAGAACATCGAAAAGGGCGTCCCCTTCCAGACGCCCTCCGGGAAGATCGAGCTCTTCTCCATGGCCCTCTATGACCTAAATGACCCGGAGCGTATCCCGGCCCTGCCCCGGTACACCCCTGCGCCGGAGGGCCCCCAGGACCCCCTGCGGCAGACCTATCCCCTCCAGCTCATCGGCTACCACACCAAGCGCCGCTGCCACTCCATCCACGACCAGAACGACTGGCTGGAGGAGGTGGACCCCCCGGCCCTCTGGATCCATCCCGAGGACGCCGGGCCCCGGGGCATCCGGGACGGCGATCTGGTGGAGGTCTATAACGGCCGGGGCGTGGTCCGCATCCCGGCCAAGGTGACGAAGCGGATCATGCCGGGGGTGACGGCCCTCTCCCAGGGCGGCTGGTACACTCCCGGCAAGGACGGCGCGGACATCCGGGGGAGCATCAACGTGCTGACCCGGGCGGACTGCCCCACGCCCCTGGCCAAGGGGAACCCCCAGCATACCAATCTCGTCCAGGTGCGCAGAGCGCCGGACGGCCTGTAAGATCCTTCCCCTACGGGGTGGAAATAATATGGATGATAAGGTGGTAATCGATCATGATCATGGAAAAAGAACGGCTCCTCATCGTGGAATATGGCAAAAAAATGAGCACCTCCGGCCTGAGCCGCGGCACGGCGGGCAACATCAGCATCTTTGACAAAGACCAGGGCCTGATGGCCATCAGTCCCTCCGGCGTGGGGTACTTCGAGACCGAGCCGGAGGACGTGGTGATCATGAAGCTGGACGGCACCATCGTGGACGGCAAGCGCAAGCCCTCCAGCGAGTACGGGCTCCACGCCGGGTTCTATAAGGCGAAGGCGGCGGAGGGGTGCCTGTCCGTGGTCCACACCCACTCCGACTACGCCACCACCCTGGCCTGCATGGGCGAGCCCCTCCAGGCGGTCCACTATGTGATCGCCACCGCCGGCACCCACGAGATCCCCCTCTGCCCCTACACCACCTTCGGCACCCCGGAGCTGGCGGAGATGGCCGTGGCGGCCTGCAACGACGGCCAGGCGGTGCTGCTGGCCAACCACGGCCTGGTGGCCTTCGGCGTGACCCTGGCCAAGGCCTTCAACCTGGCGGGGAACCTGGAGTCCCTGGCCAAGACTCAGTGGCAGTGCATGTGCGCGGGAAAGATGAACGTGCTGACCAAGGAGCAGATCGACGCGGTGAAGGTCCGCTTCCAGACCTACGGCCAGACCAAGCCCGCCGCCGGCACCACCAACTCCTATTGATCCGATCGGACACAGACGGCGGAGGAAAGCGATGGAAGAGGCATATCTGATCTTTGATATCGGCACCGGCAACAGCCGGGCGGCGGTGGTCTCCGCCGGCGGGACGATCTTGTCCGTCGCCAAGGAGAACTCCATCGTCCACTTGGACCGCCAGGTGAAGGGCGCCAGCTACTTCCTCCCCCGGGAGTGGGAGGCGGCCATCTGGCGGCTGGCCCGGAAGGCCCTGGCCGGTGCCGGGAGCGGCGTCCGGGTCACGTCCGTCTGCGCCAGCTCCCTCCGGGAGGCGGTGGTGCTGGTGGACCGGCAGGGGGAGTCCATCATCGGCTACACCAACAGCGACCGGCGGGGCGAGGCGTTCATGCACGAACTGGATTGGGAGCGGATCTGGGAGCTGACCGACCTCAGCCCCTCCCCCATCTTCTCCGCCATCAAGATCCTGGGCACCGCCCGGCGGGAGCCGGAGGTCCTGGAGCGGACCGCCTTCTATACCTCCGTCAGCGACTGGGTGGGCTACCTCTTCACCGGCGTGGGGGTGTGGGAGCGGGCCCAGGCCATGCAGAGCGCCGTCTACGACCCTATGACCGGGTCCTGGTCGGAGGAGCTGTGCGGCCTGACCGGCATCGACAGTACCCAGCTGCCGCCGCTGGCGGACGCCGGCAGCGTCCTGGGGCCGGTCAGGCCGGCGGTGTGCCAGGAGCTGGGGCTGGCCCCCGGCACGAGGTTCATCGTGGGCACCGCCGACACCCAGGCGGCCCTCACCGGCGCCGGCGGGGAGCTGGGGGACACGGTCATCGTCTCCGGCACCACCAGCCCCTGCCTGAAGGTGATCCCCGCCTTCCGCAAGTACCCTCTGACCTGGGTCAGTCCCACGGCGGAGCGGGACCGGTTCATGCTGGAGGTCAACACCACCAGCTCCGGCATCAACCTCCAGCGGTACAAGGACGCCATGCTGCCGGAGGTGTCCTACGCCCACTTAGACCAGGACGCCATCGCCCTGGGCCTGCCGGAGGAGGGGCTGCCCCCCTGCTTCGCCATGTTCCAGCGGGGGATGCACCTGGACCGGGACTGCCTCACCGGCGGCTTTTTGATGCGGGTCCCCTTCAGTCCCGAGCTGCGGCAGGAGAGCTTTTTCCACGCCCTCTCCCTGAACATCGGCATGGGCATCACCCTGTGCCTCCAGCGGATCGACCAGTTGGAGGGTCTGGAGAAGGACTACCTCGTCGGTGGCGGCGGCGGCTTCACCTCCCCCATCATCGGCCAGACGGTGGCGGACCTGACGGGCCGGCCCATCCGCCTCCCGGTCACCTTCCGGGAGGCCACGGTCTACGGCTGCGCCGCCCTCTGCCGCCGGGCCGCCGGTGCGGAGGGGACAGGACCGGCGCTTTTGCGGGAAATTTTGCCCAAGCCCGCCCCGGCCCTGGAGGACTACTTTGCCCAGTGGCAGCACTGCCGGCAGAAGCTACAGGAGATAGAATTATAAGATGCTGATAGGCCGGGACCGCCCGGCAGAAAGGGTAACGATATGAAAGGTTTGGTCTTGTGCGATCCCCTTTCCAAGTTCACGGAGGAGGCCCTCCGGGCCCAGGCGCAGAAATTCGCCTGCTTCCCGGAGCTGGAGCTGGAGTATGTGACGGACACCAACCATATGCGCATGGCGAACCCCAAGGAGTACAACCTGCGGATGGAGAAAGAGGGCCCCGAGGGCTGGATCACCCCGGACCCGGAATTTATGGAGAAGATCGGCGACGCCGACATCCTCTTCACCTCCTTCTGCGGCGTGACGGAGGAGATGCTGAAAGCCGGCAAGAACCTGAAGCTGGTCTTTCTGATGCGCTCCGGCTGGGAGAACTGCAACGTGGCCGCCGCCCACCGGCTGGGCATCCCCGTGTGCAACACCCCCTCCCGGCTGGCGGAGCCGGTGGCGGACCTGACCGTGGCCATGATGATCGCCGAGTGCCGGGGCATCCTCCGGGGCAACCGGTCCATCCTCCAGGGGGAGTGGATCCAGAACGATATCTATAACGACACCACCAACGCCGCCCTGTGCAACCTGCGGGTGGGCCTGTACGGCTACGGCGGCATCGGCCGGGCCATCGCCAAGCGGCTGACCAAGGGCTTCGGCGCGGAGGTGGTGGCCTACGACACCTTCTGCACCCCCGAGGCCATGGAGCAGGACGGCGTAAAGCCCGTCTCCCTGGACGAGCTGGTGTCCACCTCCGACATCGTGTCCATCCACCTGCGGCTGGTGGAGGCCACCAAGAACATCATCAACGCCGATTTCTTCGCCAAGATGAAGCCCACCGCCATCTTCGTCAACACCGCCCGGGCCGGCCTGGTGGACCAGCAGGCCCTGCTGGACGCCCTCCAGACCAAGAAGATCCGGGGCGCCTGTCTGGACGTGTTCTGGGACGAGCCGGTGCCCAAGGACAGCCCCTTCCTGAAAATGGATAACCTGACCCTGACCCCCCACCGGGCCGGCATCACCACCGATATCGTGCCCAATACGCTGAATCTGATGATGCAGGACCTCCAGCGCTTCTTCCGCCAGGAGCCCCTCCAATTCCTGGTGAAAGAGTAAAACGGCAGATTTTTTGCGTTACCCACTTGCGATCCCCCACTATCCATGGTAAAATGAAACAAAAAGGACGTTATATGGACACTATGAAAACTATCCCGATCCCCTACTATACATCGTCCCTCGACCTGCATGTGGATCGTAAAAACCTGGAAGCCGTGATCGTATCCAAGGCGGACAGCTGCCGGCCGGAGAAGGGACCGGAGGAGCTGGTCCAGGCGGCCCTGGAGGCCCCTGTTGGCACCCCCCGCCTGCGGGAGCTGGCCAAGGGCAAGAAGCGGATCGTCATCGTCACCAGCGACCACACCCGGGCCGTGCCCAGCAAGATCACCCTGCCCCTGCTGCTGCGGGAGATCCGCAGCGGCGCGCCGGAGGCGGACATCGCCATCCTGATCGCCACCGGCCTCCACCGGGCCACCACCGAGGCGGAGCAGCGGGCCATGTTCGGGGACGAGATCGTGGACCATGAGACCATCCTGATCAACGACGCCTTCCGCAAGGAGGACTTCGACTTCGTGCGCCAGCTCCCCTCCGGCGCGGAGCTGTGGGTCAACCGGGCCGCCCTGGCCTGCGACCTGCTGGTGACAGAGGGCTTTATCGAGCCCCACTTCTTCGCCGGTTTCTCCGGGGGGCGCAAGAGCATCCTGCCGGGGATCTGCAATGAGGCCACCGTTAACGAGAATCACTCCTACCGGGCGATCGCCAGCCCCTACGCCATGGCGGGGGTACTGGAGAACAACCCGATCCACGCGGACATGGTCTGCGCCGCCCGGGCGGTCAACGTCCAGTTCATCCTCAACGTGGCCCTGGACCCGGAGAAGCGGATCATCGGCGCCTTTGCCGGTGACCTGGAGCAGGCCCACGAGGCGGGCGTGGCCTTCGTCCGCTCCCTGGCCCAGGTCCCCAGCGTCATGGGTGACATCGTGGTGACCTCCAATGGCGGCTATCCCCTGGACCAGAACCTCTACCAGAGCCCCAAGGCGGTGGCCACCGCCGAGGTCTGCTGCCGGGAGGGCGGCGTGATCGTCATGTGCTGCTCCTGCGCCGACGGCATGGGCGGGGTCAACTTCGAGAAGCTGATCACCCAGGGCACCGTGGAGGAGATCGACGCCTATCTGTCCCAGATCCCCCCCAAGGAGACGATCCCCGAGCAGTGGTGCGCCCAGATCTATGCCCGCATCCTGCGCCATCACCGGGTCATCCTGGTCACCACCTTCTTAGACCACGACCTGGTGCGCCGGGCCAATATGATCCCCGCCTCCAGCCCGGACGAGGCCTTGGCGCTGGCGTATCAGATGGTGGGGGCGGACGCCCGTGTAGTGGTCATCCCGGATGGCGTGTCCGTCCTGGCGATGAAGAACGAGGAGGAGACGCGATGAACAAGATCGCATTGAAGGTAGACGACAGGGACAACGTGGCCACCATCTTCGCCGAGGGCGTGGCCGACGGGACCCAGGTCGAGATCCGTGATAAGAAGGGCCAGCGGGAGGTCGTGACCGTGAAGGGCGCCGTGCCCTACGGCCACAAGATCGCGGTCCGGGATATCCAGCCCGGCGAGCATATCATGAAGTACGGCGAATCCATCGGGGGCGCCAGCTGCCCCATCGTCAAAGGCGAATATGTCCACATCCACAACATGAAGGCCCTTCGCGGCCGGGGCGACCTGTAAGGAGGCGGCGTATGGGCTATACATTCCAAGGCTATCAGCGACCTGACGGCAAGTTCGGCGCCCGGAACCTGGTGGCGGTGATCCCCAGCGTGATCTGCGCCAACGACGTGGCCCAGGCCATCTGCCGCCAGGTCCAGGGGACCATCTGCTACACCCACCACCAGGGCTGCTGCCAGCTGCCCTCCGACCTGAAGCGGGTCACGGAGGTCCTGCTGGATCTGGGGCTGAGCCCCAACGTAGGCGCGGCGCTGATCGTGAGCTTAGGCTGCGAGGGCACGGACCACCAGCGGATCTATGAGGAGATCCGGGCCAGCGGCAAGCCGGTGGAGATCATACATATCCAGGAGCTGGGCGGCACCTCCCGGGCCATCCAGGCCGGCATCGATGCGGCTCAGGCCCTGGCCATCCAGATCTCCGGCCAGCAGCGGGTGACGGCGGACATCTCCCACCTGACCATGGCGATCAAGTGCGGCGGGTCCGACACCACCTCCGGCATGGCCTCCAACTGTGTGATCGGCTATGTGGCCGACAAGCTGGTGGACCTGGGGGCCACCGTGGTCTTTGGCGAGACCACCGAGTTCCTAGGCGGCGAGCATATCCTGGCCCGGCGGGCCGTAGGCGGCGAGGACGGGCCCGTGGGCCGGAAGATCTACGAGATCGTGGACCGGATGGAGAAGCGGGCCAAGGCTGTAGGTGAGGATATGCGGGGCGGCCAGCCCACCCCCGGCAATATCGCGGGGGGACTGTCCAGCATCGAGGAGAAGAGCCTGGGGGCTATCGTCAAGTCCGGCCACCGGCCCATCCAGGGAGTGCTGGAGTACACCGAGCGGGTGACCGATCAGAAGGGCCTGTGGATCAAGGACGCCCCTGGCCGGGAGCCGGAGATCCTTACCGGCATGGCCGCCACCGGCGCTCAGGTGATGATGTTCTCCACTGGCCGGGGGGCGCCCCAGGGCTTTTCCTCTATGCCGGTCATCAAGATCTGCGGCAATCCGATCACCTACGAGCGGATGCAGCACGATATGGACCTGAACGCGGGCCGCATCATCACCGGGGAGAAGAGCATCGAGGAGGTCGGCGAGGAGGCGTTCGCGATGCTGCTGGAGGTGCTGTCCGGCCGGATGACGAAGAACGAGGCGCTGTCCTATTTCGGCTCCATCGATATCTTCTGCTTAGGGCCGGTGATCTGACAGGACACACAGTATCAAAATAGGCGAAAAAGGGGTTATTCGGGTATCTATGGAGGCGATCAAGAGCTTTTCTATCGCTGAACAGGTGTATGATATCCTGAAAGGCGAGGTCATGAAGGGTGCGTATGCCCCCGGTGAGAAGATCGCGGAACAGGACGTGGCGGACCGGCTCCGAGTCAGCCGGTCTCCCGTGCGGGAGGCGATCCGCCGGCTCTCCAACGAGGGGATGATCGACTACTTCCCCAACCGGGGAGCTTATATCAAGCAATACACCTCCAAGGATGTACTCAACAGCTTTGAGGTGCGGTTGCTCTTGGAGACGTATGCCATCGCCCACCCGGACCCTGCCCTGCGGGAGGCCCTCTCCCCGGAGATCGACGGGCTGGTCCAGGAGATCTGGACCGCGGAGCGGGAGGAGAGCGATGCGCTGGATGTCCGGGTCCATGAGATGTCGATCCGCATGAGCGGCAACGATGCGCTGATGAACCTGTACCGGCTCCTCTACTCCCAGATCAGCACCTTCCGCACGATCTCCGTTTTGGAGGACTCCATGCTGAACATGGCCAAGCGGTCCCATGAGGCCCTGCTCCGCTCCATCCAGGAGAACAACATCAGCCGGGCCATCCGGGTCATCACGAAGCACCTGAAGGAATCCGAGGAGCAGGTGCTGCGCTACTACACCGGCTGACGGACCCCCTACCTATCCCCCTATACGAACGAGCAGCACAGTCCCAAACGCGGGACTGTGCTGCTCACTGATATGGACAAGACCACAAAAGATCTATGCAGAGTTGCTGACAACAAATTCAAATATACCATGGAGCAAAAAGCCATCAGCAACAATGATGCTGATGGCTTTTTGCTGTTTGTGGTGCTATTTACTATATATCGTGGCTATGTCGTGTATCTTTTGCTTCATCCTTGTGCGGATGTGTAGAGGCTCAAGACACTCGCACTTATCTCCAAAGCTAAGGAGGATATCATAGTAATATTCGTTTTCAACGAACGGAAAATTTACAATATAATGCTCGTCACCATCCGGCAAAAAGTGGTCATAGGTGCAAAATTCAAGGACCCTATCCAGCACAGATCTGTGGATGCGTATTTTAATTTCTGTTTGCATCGTTTCTATCATTTCCTCAAGATCCAAAACCGGTTTTTGAACCCCTTTTACCTTTCGTGTTGATGGAGGTTCAATTTTTTAATTTTCCGTCAAAATAACTACGCAGGCAGCCATCGTTGTTCAATGACTGTCCGATAAACTGGAATTCATTTATTGTCAAAACAGTCCGCCGTTATATTTCTTTTGAACCTTTATAATAACCACACCGGAAATGATAAGCCCAGCAAACAAAACAATCAGAGAAACTGTTGCAATTTGGTCATCTTTACCAAACAACGCAATAATGCCGCTGAGGAGAAGTGTTGCACATATTGCAAACATTCCTTTTGCAAAAGCCCTGCCGTATTCCGTTCGCTCGGATTCCTTGATATTCCTTTGATGGTAGTCATGTATCAGTTTTGTGTTTCCTCTATAGATTGCAGTACCAAGAGCAAGAAACAAAGCCGCCCCTACAAACATCGTTATGGAATAGATAATCATCTTTACCCCTCCTGCAAATCCCGATTTGCCATTCTAATTATACTATGTCTGTAAGCGTTACACAAAATACGGCTTCGTGAAAATGCCGGAAGTATCGGCCGTCAACACGAAAGGTAAAAGGGACGTTTTTGATGATCCCGTGGGACAAAGGTCTCCTGTTTTATCTGCAAGTCTGACATACGGGATAGTCTGAACAGGCGGTAGTCGCTCCTGTTATAACAATACCCATAAAAATACCAGTGACCGCTTTTCAATACAAGCTGATATGGCTCAACTGTTCTCACAGTTTTATTTCCATGGTGAGCTATATACTCAAAGGAAAGCAATTTGTGATATTCTAAAGCTGCCTTGATCATTTGCAAGTATGGTTGGATATTTTTGTTGCCTGACCATGGGCTTGAATCTATACAGATCTGATCGATCTTTATTTCAATATCTTTCACCTTGTCAGCAGGGATGAAACTCTTGACTTTTGCAAGAGCGTTTATAAGCTCATCACCTCGTACCATGTTAGAAAGATTAGAAAGCCCCATCAAGATCGCGGAAAGATCGGCAGCCGAAAAAACATTTTTATCGATCTTATACTCTGGCATGATCTCAAAGCCGCCGCCAACTCCCGAAATCGAGCGAATGGGGATACCCGCCATATCGATCGCATCTATGTCACGATAGATCGTACGAGGCGAAACTTCAAACATATCTGCCAACTCCTGTGCGCCTATACGCTTTTTATCGAGGAGCGTCATAATAATGCTGATAAGCCTGTCAATTTTCATTTCATTGCCGCCTTTCCAAGATCCTCTTTCATGATCGATCGTTGCCACACTGCTGTCAACGATCGATCGGTACAATGAAGGAGCGAACAGCAAATAAAAATTGAAAACGGAGGAACGGCATGATCACAGTCTATGTTTATGTCCTTGATACCCTGGCAGATCAGGAAATAGGGTATGCCACCGCAGAACTAAATTCTAAACGCTTTTTCAAAAAGGATGCGCCGAATATATCAGTCAAAACAGTCGGTATCTCAAAAGAGCCTGTCAAGACAATGGGCGGCTTCACTATCCTTCCTGATCGCTCCATCAGCGATATTGCGGTGAACGAAAAAAGTGTACTGCTGCTGCCAGGAGCAAACACCTGGAACGACCTAAAGCATGGTGCTATTATTGAAAAAGCAGGAGAACTTCTTTTAACAGGTGCTACGGTATGCGCCATCTGCGGTGCCACTGCTGCATTGGCAAATGCTGGCCTGTTGAATCACCGCCCGCACACCAGCAACGGAATGGGATACCTTGAAATGTGTTCTCCCCATTACAAAGGGCAGCCCTTCTATATCGATGCCCCCTCTGTTGCAGACCACAACTTGATCACCGCAAGTTCTACCGGAGCCTTGCTGTGGGCAAGGCAAATCATTGAACGTTTGGAAGTCTTTCAGTCTGATACGCTGGAAGCGTGGTATAACTATTTCAGCAGTGGCAAGGAGCAGCATTTCTTTGCTCTCATGCAGACATTGCCAACCAGCAAATAGCCTACCCGTTTCCTTTATCTTACCGGCCCCAGGTCCGGCAATACGCCAGGATAAAGGCGGCGATGGCCTCCGTCTGGTCAAATCGAAAGCAGGGGATATCCGCCTGCTCCTGCCGGTCGCTGACCAGGGCGATGTAGCGCTCCGGCGGACCAGGAAAACCGGTCTCCCCTCGGCGCAGGCCGATCTGGGGGTGGTCCCCCTGCTTCCAGCCCTCCACCAGGATCAGGTCCACCCCTTCTATCAGGGCGGCGGCCTCCGCCAGAGACCGCCCCCGGTCCTCGATCACCGCCGTCTGTCCGGCGGAGGTAAGGACGGTCACGGCGGCCCCCGCCTGGGTGAAGCGGTGGGAGTCTGTCCCGGGGCGGTCCATCTGGAAGCCGTGGCCGTCGTGCTTGATGACCGCCGTTCGGATCCCCTGGGCGGCAAAGTGGGCCACCAGCCCCTCGATCAGGGTGGTCTTGCCCACGCCGGAGTAGGCCGCAAAGCCCACCATCGGGATCTTCCCCCTCATAGCCGCCACCCCCGCAGGATGGTCCCTGCCGCCAGAGGCCCGCTGCCGGCGGGGACCTCGGCGATCGTATCGCAGCCCACTGTGCCCCAGAGCATGGCATTCCCCTGCCGGGGGGACAGCCGCAGCTCCGCACGGCCCCCGGACAGCTCCAGCCGTCCCCATAGGAGCCGGGTGACTGGACTGGCCTTGGGGAAGGGCGTTTGCAGGGCGACCGGAAAGGGGGCGGGGCTGGACCGCCCCGCCAGCGCCCGGAGGGCTGGCGCGGCGAGCATATGGAAGCTGCTGAGAGCGGACACCGGGTTCCCGGAGAGGGCGCACAGCAGTTTGCCGTCCCTGACGCCGAAGGCGCAGGCCATCCCCGGCTTGCAGGCCACGCCCCGGAAGAGGAAGCGCACGCCGGTACGCTCCATGGCGGCGGGGGTCAGGTCGTGTTCTCCGACGGAGACGCCGCCGGTGCTGACCAGGGCATCACAGGAGGCCAGCCCACGCTCCAGCAGGGCGGCGATGGCCTCCGTCTGGTCCTCTGCCCGGCCCAGCCACACCGGTTCACAGCCCAGCGCGGACAGGGCGGCCCACAAGGTATAGCGGCTGGTGTTATAGATCTTCCCCGGTGTCAGCGGCTCCCCCACGTCCAGCAGCTCGCCGCCGGTGGAGAGGATCCCCACCCGGGGCCGGCGGACTGTCTGGACCCGCTCCCAACCCTGGGAGGCCAGGACCCCCAAAAGAGAGGGATCCACCACCGTCCCCCGGCGGGCCAGCAGGACGCCCTGGGGCAGATCCTCCCCGGCCCGGACCACGTTGGCCCCCGAGGGGACGGGACAGGACACCCGGACCCATCCCGGTCCGGCCTCTGTCCGCTCATAGGGGACTACCGCATCCGCTCCCGGCGGCACCGGCGCGCCGGTGGCCACCTGGACCGCCGTCCCAGGCGTCACTTTGTACTTGGGCAGGGTCCCGGCGGGGAGGTCCTCCAGCACCCGCAGCACCGCGGGCGTCTCCGGGCTGGCCGCCGCCGTGTCCTGGGCCCGGAGGGCGTAGCCGTCATAGGGGGACCGGTCGAAGGGGGGCACATCCATCACCGCGGTCACATCCTGGGCCAGGACCCGGCCGGCGCAGAGGGACAGGGGGACCTCCTCGGTCCCTACCGGCGCGGCCGCCTCCATCACCAGCCGGCGGGCTGCCTCCAAGGAACAGCGTTCTCTCATATCATCGTCCTCGTTTTCTATCGCGATAGACCCATTATACCACGATCTGCCGCCAAAAAACAGGTCAAAGCCGGCAAAAAAGCGGGACCCGTCCGAAAACGAGTCCCGCTCTTCTCTTGCGCTGTGCCCCTGGAGGGGGCCGGTCAGATGACGCCGCAGGCGTCCAGGGCGATCAGGATCCCCACCAGGATCAGTCCGCCGATGCCGCAGGCGATGATGATATCCAGCTGCTTGACCGACAGATTCAGGTGGTCGTACCAGTTCTCCTTGGTCCGCTGCCAGGCTGGCCGGCGGTCCACCCCCTCCTCCCGCTCGATCTCCTCCAGTGCCTTCTGCACCAGGGGATCATCGTCGGAGAGAGGCGCGTGGTCCCGTTCGTCCATCACTTCTTAGCGATGTACTTCCGAATATCCATGGCCACGGCGGTAATGATGACCAAGCCCTGGACGATGTTGTTGTAGTAGGGGTTCACATCCAGGAACTGGAGCACGATCTTCAGCAGCTCGAACACCAACACACCCACCAGGATACCGCCCACGGTACCGATACCGCCGGTGGTGGACACGCCGCCGATGGTACAGCCGGCGATGGCCTCCAGCTCGTAGCCCTGGCCGGAGCCGGAGTTGGCGCCGCCGCCCTTGGGGGCCAGCAGGAAGCCGGCGATGGCGTACATCATGCCCGCGGTGACATAGATCATGATCTTGGACCGAACGGTGTTGACGCCGGAGACTTCGGCGGCGTTCTCGTTGCCACCGATGGCGTACATATACTTGCCATGGGTGGTCTTGTTGTAGATGAACCAGAACAACAGGCCAAAGAGGACCGCCCAGATCAGCAGATAGGGGATACCCGGGAACTTCTTGTCGCCCACCATAAAAGCGCCGTTGAAGAAAGCGCCGTTGACGAACTTCTTATAGCTGTCCTTAAAGGATCCGATCGGCTGGGCGTTGGTAAAGACAAGGCAGATACCATAGACGATGGTCTGGGTGCCCAGGGTGGCGATGAAGGGGGGCACGTTCAGCTTGGCGATGACCAGGCCGTTGACCAGGCCGATCAGAGCGCCGACCAACAGAACGATGAAGAAAGCCACTACCAGATTGAACTCCGGCCAGTTGTACATACGGCCTGTATAGGTGGGGTCCTGGAGCAGGGTAGCGGCCAGGCAGGCGCACAGGCCCACAGAGCGGCCAGCGGACAGGTCCGTGCCCTTGGTGATCAGGCACCCGGACACGCCCAGGGCGATGAGGAAGCGGATGGTGGTATTGTTGATCAGGTTGTTCAGGTTATTGAAGGAAAAGAAGTTCTCTACCAGACACCCTACGATAAGAGAGACCACTGCCAGGGCCACCGCGATGGGGTTGCCCTTGATGGCCTTCCAGATCTTCTGGGGCAGGGACACTTTAGCGGTTTTTTCCATATCCAAATATCCTCCTTTTTGATCGGTCTTACTCGAACTTGGTGGCCAATTCCATGATGTTCTCCTGGGTGGCGTCGGGGCCGTCGATGAAGCCGGTGACCCGGCCATCGCACATGACCATGATCCGGTCGCTCATGCCGATCAGCTCCGCCATCTCGCTGGAGATCATGATGATGCTCTTCCCCTGCTTGGCCAGCTCCGCGATGATGCAATAGATCTCGTACTTGGCGCCCACGTCGATGCCGCGGGTGGGCTCGTCCAGAATCAGTACGTCCGGGTTATTGGCCAGCCACCGGCCGATCAGCACCTTCTGCTGGTTGCCGCCGGAGAGGGACTGGATCTGGGTCTTACTGGAGGGGGTCTTGATGTTCATCTTTGCCACGTTGTCCTGGACCAGCTGCTCCACCTTTTTGCCGTTGATATACACTCCAAAATCCAGATACTGCTTCAGGGAGGCGATGGAGATGTTGTCCGCGATGGAGAGGACGCCCATGATGCCGGTGGCCCGGCGGTCCTCGGTGAGCATGGCGATCCCCTGGTCGATGGCACTCTTAGGCCGGTTGATCTTCAGCTCCTCCCCCTTGTAGCTGATGCGGCCAGTGGTGTGGGAGCGGATGCCGAATAGGCCCTCCATCAGCTCCGTCCGCTGGGCCCCCACCAGGCCGCCCACGCCTAGGATCTCGCCCTTGCGCAGCTCGAAATCCACATGGCGGAAACTCTTGGGGTTGATGGAGGTGAAGTCCTCCACCTTGAAGACCACCTCGCCGGGCCGGTTCTCCCGCTTGGGGTAGAGGTTGGTCAATTCCCGGCCCACCATCCGGGTGATGATCAGGTCAGTGGTCAGCTCCTTAGCGGGCCAGGTGCCCACATACTGACCGTCCCGCATGATGGTGACCTCGTCGCTGATCCGCAGGATCTCGTCCATCTTGTGGGAGATGTACACGATGGATACGCCGTCCGCCTTCAAGTCCTCCACGATACGGAACAGGGCCTCCACCTCGTTCTGGGTCAGGGAGGAGGTGGGCTCGTCCAGGATCAGCACCTTGCAGTTGGCGCTGACGGCTTTGGCGATCTCCACCGACTGCATCTGGCTCACACTCAGCTCCCCCAGCATCTGATGGGGATCGAACTCCATGCGGACCTTCTTCAAAAGCTCCGCCGTGTCGGCGTACATCTTGTCGTGGTCCACGATCGGGATGAATCCCAGGGCCTTCTTCATGGGGTAGCGCCCCAGGAAGATGTTCTCCCCCACGGTGCGGGCCGGGATGGGCTGGAGCTCCTGGTGGACCATGGCGATGCCCATGTGCAGCGCCTCCATGGGGTCGTGGATGGTCACCTTCTGCCCCTCGTAGTAGATCTCCCCCTCGTCCATCTTGTAGATGCCGAACATGCACTTCATCAAGGTGGACTTGCCGGCGCCGTTCTCGCCCATCAAGGCGTGGACCGTGCCGGGGCGCAGCTGGAGCTGGGCGTGGTCCAGGGCTTTTACGCCGGGAAAGGACTTACACACCCCCCGCATTTCCAAGCGGAATTCAGACATATAAGCAGGCCTCCTATTCTCACAAGATCTTGCCGCCTGCCGGCGGCGGGAACACACACGAACTGCCAACAAGCCAGGACGGACGCCCTGCCTTGTTGGCGGTCCGTGGATGCCTTGAAAAGAATGGGTGGGCCCGAAGGCCCACCCATTTTGCTTTGGCAAATACGAGCCGTGTCGATCAAATGCCGGCTTTATTGAATTGCCTGTTTCCTATCGCTTACTTGAAGTAGTTGGCATCGACCTTCACATAGTCGACCCAGTAGTAGTTATCGATGGTCTCGCCGTTGAGCAGCTGGACAGCCACGTCCACGGCCTTGTGGGACTGACCGACATGGTCGTTCAGCACGGTACCGGTCATAGTGCCTTCCTTGATCATCTTCTGGCAGTCCTCCAGAGCATCCACGCCCAGGAGCAGGATGTCCTCGCCCACCTTCCGGCCGGCCTGCTCGATGGCGGCAGCAGCGCCCAGCGCCATACCATCGTTGTTGCAGAAGATGACATCGATCTTGTCGCCGTACTGGGTCAGAGCGTTCTGAGCGATCTGCTGGCCCTGGTTGGTGTCCCAGTTACCGATCTGGGCGGTCAGCTCCTCCACCTCGATGCCGGCATCGGTCAGAGCCTTGATGGAGTACTCGGTGCGGTACTGAGCGTCGGGGTTCTCGGGGTCGCCGATGATCATGACATAGGAGACCTTGCCGTCGCCGTTCATGTCGCCCTTGTTGTCCAGGTCGCGGACGATCTCACCCTGGTAGGTGCCAGACTGACGGGCGTCAGCGCCGACGTAGCAGACGGTGGGGTTGTTGATGATGCCAGGATAGGCCTCGTCCAGGGTGTTGCCATCGGCGTCCACGCCCAGGGGCTCACGGTTGATCAGCACCATGGGGATGCCGGCGTTCATGGCCAGGTCGATCAGGGTGTCGGCGGAAGAGGTCTGGACGGGGTTGCAGATGATCAGGTCCACGCCCTGGGTGATGAAATTGTTGATCTGGTTGGTCTGCTCAGACATGTCGTTCTTGCCGTCCTGGATGCTGACCTGGTACTTGACGGTATCGGTCTCCAGGGTCTTGAAGTAGGCCTCCAGCTCGTTCCGGTACAGGGTCATGAAGTTGTCGTTGAACTGATAGATGGAGACGCCGACCTTATAGGTCTTGGCCTCGGTGTTGCTGGGCTTGTCGTCCGTGGGGGTCTGCTGGTCCTGGTCGGTGTTGGGGGTCTGCGGGTCGTTGCCCTTACCGTCGTCCTTGTTGCCGCAGGCAACGAGAGCGAAGACCATGGTGAGGGCGAGCAAGAGCGCAAGTACTTTCTTCATCGAATGGTTCCTCCTCAAAATTTTTCCACCTGGATCTTCCGCCAGGCGGTCCTTGGGAACGGGGGGACCCCGTTCCCAGGCCAGGGAGGCGCGCCTCCCTGACTGTGGTCACCATTATACTCTATCCTGCTCTTTTTGAACATGGACTTTTTCGTCACCTGCATAGAAAATTTACGATAGTTTCCAGCTCCGCCGGGCGCGATCTGGTAAGATCGCCACGATCAGACAGAACTTTTTTGTCGTTTTGCATAGATGCGTCTTTTCTTATTGCGCATTATTTAACAAAGTAACAGAAAAAATGCACCTGCAGATCGCCCTGCATCTCCCAGATCAAAGACCACCGCAAAAAAGCCCCGCCTGCTCCAGTGGAGAAGGCGGGGGAACGCCTAGACGTTTTGATCACTTTTCCTCTTCCTGCTTGGCAGCCTGCCGGGCGGCGAACTGCCGGGGAGACACGCCCTTGATGGCCTTGAAGGCTCGGGAGAAGTAGAAGGGGTCCTCAAAGCCTACGGAGTTGGAGATCTCCTGGATCGAGTAGGTGCTGTCGGTCAGGAGCATACAGGCCCGCTCGATCCGGTACTCCAGCAGGAAACGCTTGGGGGACATCTGGAACTGCCGCTTGAAGTTCCGGTAGAGGCTGGAGTGGCTCACCGCGGCGAAGTCAGCCAACTCCTCCACCGTGATCGGCTCCTCGAAGTGGGTCATGATGTAGTTAGCCACGCTCTTGGCGCAGTCGTTGCCAACGGCCCGGGGACCGGCGATCTTCTTCGCGTGCTCCACCAGGAAAGCGATGAGCAGATAGAGGTGGCCGGTGATGGCGGCATCCCGCCAGGTACCGGCGCCGTAGCTGGCATAAATGTTCTCTAAAAGTCCCACGATCTCCGGCGCGTAAAGGCCCCGCAGCACGGGCTCCTGGGGAGAAAAATCCATCTGATCTACATAGTGCTTGGCGTCGAGTCCGTCAAAGCCCACCCAGATATATTCCCAGGGATCCTTGCTGTCGGCGTAATAGTGGATGGAGGTGTCTGGATAGATCAGGAACGTGTCCCCGGCGGACAGCTCATAGCGCTTATTTTGGAGGATATAGACCCCTTTGCCGGAGATAACATGGTGGATCAGGTAGTGGTTGCGCACACCTGGGCCCCAGCTGTGGATCGGGGAGCATTGCTGACGGCCGGTGTTTTGGACATAGAGCGAGGCAGTCCGCCTTTCAAACTTGTAGGAATGCTTATATGCACTATATTTATCCATCATCAACACTCCTTTCTGTATCAAAATGTCCGTTCCCGCCTCCTTCCGCAGCAGCGGAGGGGCCGAAACATGGGGCAGCAGGCAGACCAGGGGTACTTATAGCATATCAACAGAAAGACAAAATGTCAAGGAAAACCGCACACATACAGGGCAAAAGTGGTGACTTTGCACGAAAAATGCAGGAATGCTGACGGTTTAGCCCAGGCCCCTTTTGCGGGGGAGACGCCGAAAACCTCCATTGGAAGAAGAAGGGAACAGCCGTCTCGCTGCCGGCGGCGGGGCGGCCGGGTGTCCGCACAGGAAAGACAATGGGACCTGCCGCGAAGCACGGCAGGTCCCAAGAGCAGGTCCTTACATCAGGGGGTCTAAGCCCAGAGCGGGATGGCCCTTCTCGGTGAGGAAGGTCATCAGGGTCTCCGGGTCCTCGGCGATGGTCTCATCGCCGATCATATCACAGAAGTTCTCGATGCCGTAGAGCTCCTTGGCGGACTGGTTCACCTTCTCGGCCACCTGGTCCTTCAGGGCCTTGGGCATCCAGACGATGCGCTCTAAGCCGCCCTCGGCCTTCATGAACTTCTTGGAGGCGATAAAGTGCTTGCCGTGGCCCATGAAGCCGGGGGTCTGGACGCCGCCGCCGGTCATGGAGGCCATCTCGGAGAAGGTCATGCCCAGGGGGGTCATGCCCGCGTGCTCACGGTTGACGATGACCACGCCGTTGGAGAAGGGCTCGATGCCGCAGATGCACTCGAAGCAGCCGCAGGAGGTCATGGGGTCCTCCATGATGGAGTACAGGGTGACGCTCTCCAGGGCGCCCTGGGAGTACTTGTTGACGGCGGCGTTCACGTCCTCCCAGCGGCCGATGTTCTCATCGATCAGGCCGCCCTTGGTGACGATCTGGCAGGGGCCGTTGGGGTCCAGCTCATTGGTGGCCTTGGCGTCCAGCCAGCTCACGGCGCCGCACAGGCCCAGACGCTCGGGGGTGACGATGCAGACGTGGCTGGGGGAGAAGGACTGGCAGAGGATGCAGGTATAGAACACGTCCACGTTCTCATCGGTGAGGCTCAGCAGGCGCTCGTCCCGCTTGTCGTAGGCGGGGGTGGCCACCTCGTGGCGGTACTTGGCGGCAGCCTCGGGGTCGGTGATGATGGTCACCTGGCACTTGTCGATCACCGCGTCATAGTCGCTCTTCAGCTTGGTGTAGAGGACCTCGGCGAAATGCTTCAGCCGCAGGCCGTTCTCAAAGGCACTCTTGCTGATACGGATGCGGATCATATCCCGCTGGCCGGTGTGCATGACGCCCTCCATGCAGTTGATATAGGCATGGAACTTCCGCTCAAAGACGCTCTCGAAGTCGGACTGCATATTGCGCCCGCCCACCTCGGCGACGATGACGAAGTCGTTCTTACTGCCCACGTCCATCTGGTCCACATCGGGGCCGATGAGGGTGAACTTGTGGTCCTCGATCTCGGAGGCGTCCAGCATCCGCACCAGCTCCAGGCCGGTCTTGCGGGAACCGTCGAACTCCACCTGCATATCGCCCCGGCGGACGATCTCGCCCTCGAAGGCGGAGGCGAAGGCCACGGGGATATCCATCTTGGTGATCTTGATCTTGATGTCCCGGGCCTCCAGGGAGGTGGCGTTGAACTGGCTGACATCGGGCTGGATGATGATGGACTTGGGCACCCGGAACATATTGTTCTCCTCGGTGTCGTTGGTGACCACCGGGAAGCCCAGCTGGATGGCGCCGGCGCCGCAGGCCACGGTCATATCGTCCACGGGCGCGAAAGCGTTGACGAAGGCAAAGACGCGCTCCATGGTGTAGCGCCACATGCCCTCATAGTCTCCCGGCTCCTTGTTGCCGAAGATCAGGGCCGCCCGGAGAGCCACACTGACCACATGGGCCACGCTGGACAGCTCATGGCCCAGGGCCACGATCCGGCGGGGGAAGCCCATGGCCAGGCCCTGCTGGACGCACTGGTCGATGATGCCGCCCACTAGGGTGACGAAGATGCCCTGCTCCTGGTACTGCTTCACCAGGGCCACGCCCTCCTCGGCGGAGGGAGCGGGGCCGATGATGACGGCCACGCCGGGGATGTCCCGAGTCACCAGGGGCACGCCCAGCTCACGGACCTGGGCATCGGTGAAGTGGCCCATGACAGGCTCCTCGTAGGGGCAGCCGCCGTGGGTGGCCCACTTCATCAGCTCGATCATCTCGGCGCTGAGGGCGGTGGCTACGCCGGAGGTGAAGATATCCTTGGTGCGGTTATTGCGGGTCATGAAGGCACGGATCTCATTCTCCAGGGCGGCCTTGGCCTCGCCTACGGTGGCGATCTTCTTGCCGGTCATGGCATAAAAGCAGGGCAGGGAGTAAGCGGTATCGCCAAAGGTAGCGGGGGCGTCGGGGCCCAGCTTGGCGACAGCCTCGGCCACGGCCTTCTCGGCCAGGGCATACATCTCGTCGTTGCCTGCGAAAACGCGCTCAAATAATGTTTTCACGAAGTGCTTCACTCCTTTATTTAGAGTCTATATGATTTTTCAGTAGAACGATCTTCTCTCATTCCCCGGAGTCCATCCGGGCCTTGATTGCCCGGATCTCCTCCACGGCAGCGGGGCTGTAGTCGTAGGGAGACTGGCCGTGGCGGTCGGCGGAGATGACGTCGGTGTCGTAGTGGATCATCCCCAGCAGGTCCTCCGCCGGGATGCGCTCCCGGATGAAGGCCTCGTCCTTCTCGTCCCGGACCTTGTTGGCCACCACCCGGACCTGGGTGACGCCGATATCCTTTGCCAGCTCCTTGATGCGGGCATAGGTCTGGATGCTCCTGGCTCCCGGCTCGATGACCACCACGAATTGGTCCATGACGCTGGCGGTGCCCCGGCCCAGGTGCTCCAGGCCGGCCTCCATGTCCATGATCACCACATCGTCCCGCCGGAGGACCAGGTTGGAGAGGATGGCCTTCAGCATCACATGCTCCGGGCAGACGCACCCGGTACCGCCAGTGTCTACCGTGCCCATCACCAGCAGCTTCACCCCGTTCACGTCCCGGCTCAGCTTGTCGGGCAGGTCGTCGATCTTGGGGTTCAGCTTATAGAAGGTGTTGCTCTCGTTGGCGGCGGTCCGCTCCTTGGCCAGCTCCTTCATCTTCGATACCGGGAGGATGCCGTTGACCTCCTCCTCCGTGAGCCCCAGGGCCAGCCCCAGGTTGGCGTCCGGGTCCACGTCGGCGGCCAGGACGGTCCGTCCCTCCGCGGCGTAGAGCCGGGCTAAGGTGGATGCGAAGGTGGTCTTGCCCACCCCGCCCTTGCCGGTGATCGCGACCTTCATCTCTCATACCTCCAGGGAAACAAATCGGATCTTTGCGTTTTTGCGGTCTTTACGCGATACTCCTCTTTTTATCCAAAAGAAAAGTATGTAGACTCAGATGCCCAGCGCCGCGCGCTTGGCCTCGATGGCCTCGATCATCTTATCGCCCAGCTTCTCGATATCCAGCTCGACCGTATACTTGGCCTCGACCCAGTCCTTCACGCCGTGGTCGCCCTGGAGCAGCTCGGTGACCTCGGTGGAGCCCTTAGTGTAGGGATCCACGCCCAGGTAGGTGTCGATGCCGGTGGCCACGACGTAGTTGCCGATGGACACGGCCTTCTCGCTCATCCACTCGGGGGCGCAGCCCACCAGGGGGATCTGGGAGATGTTCCAGCCGGAGTCCTTGGCGATATCGCTGGCCAGAATCATCA
Organism: uncultured Clostridia bacterium; assembly: GCA_947173485.1. Lineage (GTDB taxonomy): Bacteria > Bacillota > Clostridia > Oscillospirales > Oscillospiraceae > CAMWFH01. The sequence continues at coordinate 48,455 of CAMWFH010000009.1, forward strand.
TACGGGAGATATCCACGCAGGAGCCCATATGCAGCACCGGGGGGATGCCCACCAGGTCGCAGACCCGCTTCAGGCCGTCGCCGCAGAGCTCCTTGGCCTCCTTGTCCATCAGGCCCGCTTTAGCGGCCGCCTGGGCGGCGCAGCCGGAGACCACCAGGATGATATCGTTGGCCAGCATCTTCTTCATCAGCTCGATGTGGGCGGTGTCAGGCCGGACCTTGGGGTTGTTGCAGCCCACGAAGGCGATGGCGCCCCGGAGCACGCCGGACTTGACGCACTCCACCAGGGGCTTGGTGGTGCCGGTGATGTCCACATGGGAGTTGGTCACGCCGTCCAGGCACTTCTTGATGGCCTCCACGGAGTAGCCCACGGTGGCGTTGCTCTTCAGGTCGGGGATATGGATCAGATCCTGGTTGCGGTTGACGAAGTTCTCCACGGCCATGCGGACGATCTGCTTGGCGTTCTCGCCGGCGGTCTCCTCGTTGAAGTGGATGAACTCGCTGTCGGGCATCCGGGCGATCTCGGAGGTGGTGACGAACTTGGTGTGGAAGCACTTAGAGAGGGGGCCCAGAGCGGGGAAGATGCACTGGACATCCACCACGATGGCCTCGCAGGCCCCGGTGAGGACCACGTTCTCCTGCTGGAGGAAGTTGCCGGCCATGGGGATGCCGTGGCGCATGGCCACCTCGTTGGCGGTGCAGCAGACGCCGCAGATGTTGATGCCCTTGGCGCCCTTCTCCTTGGCTAGGGCGATCATCTCGGGATCCTGGGCGTAGAACACGATCATCTCGGACAGGGAAGGGTCGTGGCCGTGGACCACGATGTTCACCATGTCCTTCTCCATCACGCCCAGGTTGGCGGTGGTGTCCACCGGCTTGGGGGTGCCGAACAGCACGTCAGAGAACTCGGTGCCGCACATGGACCCGCCCCAGCCGTCGCACAGGCCGGCCCGCAGGGACTGGCGGATCAAAGCCTCCGGCAGGGAAGAGCAGCCCATATGGGTCATATGCAGGGACTGGGAGACCTCCCGGTCGATGGCCCGGGGCTCGATGCCCGCGTCATGCCACAGCTTCCGGGTGTGCTCCGGGGCCCGGGAGAGGAAGCGCTGGATGCCGAAGGGCTTGCCGTACTCCATCAGAGCGGTCTCGGCCACCTCATGGGCCAGGTCGTAGATGTCCTTGCCCTCGGTCTCGATGCCCCACTCGCCGGCGATCCTCTTCAGCTTCTCGGGGTCCTTCACGGTGTAGTTGCCGCCCTCCTTGGTCTGGTAGAGGGTGTGGCAGATGCTCCGGCCGTGGTCGGAGTGGGTGGCGGCGCCGCCGGCGGTGAAACGGAGGTAGTTGCGGGCGACGATGCCGTGGACATCGCAGCCGCAGATGCCCCGGGGGGCCTTGGAGGTGATCCGGCAGGGGCCCATAGAGCAGATGCGGCAGCAGACGCCCTCCTCGCCGAATTTGCAGTGGGGAGTCTGGTTCTTCACCCGCTGCTGCCAGGAGTCCGCGCCCACCTGGCGCCCGGTCTCTAACAGGCGCTCGGTAGCGGCTTCCATTTGCTCGACTGTGATCAGCTTCATAAAATGCCTCTTGCTGAAAGCAGGAGTTGCCGCCCGCTTTCAAACGCTCCTTTCCTTATGAATTAAATTGAGTCATCCGGTCATGTCATACTTTTCACAAAGCATTGCAAATATTTTAACAAAACCCCCGCAAAAAATCAAGTGGGAGATCCCCCGTAGGGGGATATAATTTTACAGAAAAAGTGGCCTGTTTTTCGTCAAAACGATGAAAAGGCCGTCCATAACGGTGAAAAAAGCTGGGGCAAAGCAGTATTCCGCAAAAAATACTGACAAAACTGGGTGTTTTACGGCGGCAGCGGGGACCTTTGGGCCGGCCGGGGCATTTTCCCGGCTATTTCAGGAACTGCTCGATGGCCCTGTTCAGCTCCTCGATGGCGGCCATATCGTGCTGCTCCACCGCCTCCACGATGCAGTGCTCCAGGTGGTCCTTCAGGATCACCTTCCCGGTGTTGGTCAGGGCGCTGCGGACGGCGGCCAGCTGGATCAGCACCTCGGAGCAGTCCCGCCCCTCCTCCACCATGGCCTTCACCCGGCCCAGATGGCCCATGGCCCGGGCCAGGCGGTTCAGCACCGCCTGGGTGTGTTCATGGCTGTGGGTGTGGCCCCCGTGGCTGTGGCTCTGGACAGGGATGTCCGGCGCGTCTTCATAGGTCCTGGTATCATCTGCCATGACAGATCCTCCTCGCTGGTGAGATTCTTAGCGGCCCGCTCTGCGATGGGCCTCCGCCGGGGCTCATTCCCAGAAAAAGATCTCCACGATACCGGCGTTCTCGTTGTTGGGGTACAGATAGACCCGCCAGGGCGGCGTCCCCTCCCCAGCAGGCGGGGCTTCCTCCGGCAGATCTTCCTCTGAGGGCGCCTCTTCTGCGGGCGGCTCCTCCGGCGCCGTGCTCTCCTCCGCCGGCTCCTGGGGGTCCTGGAGGGCCAGGATCCCCGTCGTCAGCTCCTCCGGGGTCTGGGCCAGGTGGACGAAGCGCACCGCCAGACACTGCCGCTGCTCCTCCAGGGCGAAGGGGATCAGGTCGTAGACGGCGTTGCTGCTGGAGGCGTCGATGATGGCATCCTCCTCCGCCTCCGTGCGGCGGTAGGTCAGGGAGAGGTCCGCCTCCCAGTAGTCCCGCTGGGCCTGGCTCTCCCAGGTCAGCTTCTCCAGGGCGTAGGCCCCCGCCGGGGTCTGCTGAAGGACCTCGTCCCGGGCGTTCCAGAGCATATCCCGGATGGTGCCGGCATCCTCCTCATAGATGTGGATCTGCCCCCTCTCCTGCCGGTCCTCCGCCATCAGCAGGATCGCGTTCACCAGGTCCTGGTAGTTGTTGGCCCGGAAGGCGTTCTTATCGGCGTCCTCCCGGTAGCTGTGGCTATGGGGCTCCAGGGAGCGGTACTCCCGCTCCAGGAGGCTGCAGCCGCATAGGAGGAGGCACACGGCCAGGACGGACAGCCACCGGAGGCGGCTCAATAGCCCAGCTCCTGGTCGATCAGCACGACCTCCATCTCCACGCCCCGCAGCCGCTTCCAGTAGACCACCAGGCCGTTGCAGATCCGCTCGGGGCTGTCGCAGTCGTAGCAGCGGTCCCCCTTGGCGGCGCAGGGAGTGCGGCGGCGGAGACGCTGGGCGTTCTTGGGGGCGGCGATGTTCCGGGCCCGCCAGAGGGCCTGGTGGAAGTCCGGGGCGACCTTGTTGCGGCCCACCACGAAGTAGACCTTCTCGTGGCCGAAGAGGGAGGCGGACACCCGGTTGCCGGTGCCGTCGATGTTCAGCAGCGCCCCCTCGTCGGCGGCGATGGCGTTGACGGAGCAGATGTAGATCTGGGCGCTGGCGGCGGCGGCCATGGCGGCCTGGGAATCCTGGGCCGCGCCGTGGTAGTAGAGGGTGTTGTGGGCAACCAGGCGGTCGTAGAGCCCCAGCTCCTGGAGGGTCATGGAGCCGCCGCAGCCCACGGTCCTGCCGTCGATGGCCTGGTCCAGGTACCCGGCGGCCTCCTGGCCGGTGGCAAAGACGGACACGGTGAACTGATTGCGCTCCAGTCGCTCCTTTAAGGCGGTAAAGTCCATAATGCGGCCTCCTTATCGTTTTGGATGGGCCTATTATACCCTCTTTTCCCCGGTTTGGCAAGGGAGGGTGGAGAAAGGTGCAAACCCGCTATTGAAATATTGCCACTTTGTGATACAATAAAGATCATAGGCCATCGCCCGGCGTCTGTCCGGGCTGGTCTGATAGGAGGGAACGAATGGCCTACTGTACATACTGCCTGCGGCCCCTGGAGGACGGAGTCTGCCCCGGCCACTGCCAGCCGCCGGAGAGCGCGCCCCATATCCTGCCCCCCGGCACCCTGCTGAATGGGCGCTATCTGGTGGGGGCGGCCCTGGGCCAGGGGGGCTTCGGCATCACCTATATAGGACGGGACCAGGTGCTGGATATCCGGGTCGCCATCAAGGAGTACTACCCCAACGGCTTCGTCACCCGCAACGTGGGGGCCTCGCCGGAGGTGGTGATCACCGGTCGGGACAAGCAGTCCTTTGTGGACCGGGAGAGCGAGAAGTTCCTGGCGGAGGCCCGGGTCCTGGCGAAATTCATCGGCGAGAAGGGCATCGTGGATGTCCGGGACTACTTCCGGGCCAACAGCACCGCCTATATCGTCATGGAATACCTAGACGGGGAGACCCTCCGGGACTATCTCCAGCACCACGGGGTCCAGACCCCGGACCAGACCTTTGCCCTATTGGCGCCGGTGATGCGCTCCCTGGACAAGGTCCACCAGGCGGGGCTGATCCACCGGGACATCAGCCCGGACAACATCATGCTCACCCGGGACGGCAGCGTCAAGCTGCTGGACTTCGGCACCGCCCGGGCCGCCAGCCCCGCCGGGGAGCAGAGCCTGTCCGTCATGCTCAAGCCGGGGTACGCCCCAGAGGAGCAGTACCGCACCAAGGGCAGCCAGGGCCCCTGGACCGATATCTATGCCCTCTGCGCCACCATGTATAAGTGCATCACCGGCATCACCCCGATCGACTCCCTGGAGCGCCTTTTTGAGGACACGGTGGTCCCGCCCTCCCAGCTGGGCATCCCCATCGACCCCGCCCAGGAGGCGGCGCTGATGATGGGCATGGCCTGCCGCCGGGAGGACCGGTTCCAGAGCGTGGGAGCCCTGGCCGCCGCCCTGGGGCTGGCCGCCGGTCCGGTCATGCCGACGGACCAGGGCGGGACGGCAGTCGTCCCCGAGACGGTGCGGACCGGGGACGGCACCCTCTTCCCGCCGCCCGGCGATGACGGACGAACCATCCTGACGCCCCAGGACGACGGGCGGACCGTCCTCACCGGCGAGCACGGCTACCGCCTGATGGAGGATATCGTTTCTGATGGTGGGGCCGCCCCGCCGGAGGATCCGGGGAAGATGGTCCTCCCCGACGGCCTGACCGGCGGCGGACAGAAGGGGGGCCAGAGCGCGGGGCAGAACGGCGGCTCCCTGCAAAAAAATACCGGCTCACAGCGGAAGGCTGGTCCCCCGGAGAAGAAACAGAAGTCCGGCGGCGGGAGCGCCAAGGCGGTCCTCCGGCAGACGCCGCCGCCCAAAAAGCGCTCCGGCAAGCCGGTCCTGATCGGCGTAGGGGTGGTGCTGGCGCTGGTCGTCGGCCTGTCCGTCCTCTGGCGGATGACCCACACCGTCAATGTCGGCGGGCAGACCTACACCAGCGAAAACTCCCTTGTCAGCTTCTCCAAGGTCACCGTCACGGCGGAAGACATCGAGAAGTTGCGGAACGTGCCCACCATCAAAACGATCTATTTCAGCTACTGCGAGCTGGCCCCCGGCGCACTGGAGGCCATCGGCGGTCTGGAGCAGATCGAGACGGTGGAATTCCACGGAGATGTGACCAACTTCACGACCTTGGACCCTCTGGCCGCCGCGCCCAACCTAGAGGACATCACCATTTTCGGCCAGGGCCCCGTCCAGATCACCGCCTCCTTCCCCCAGGTGAAGAGGCTGAATATATCCGCGCCGGAGGACGTGACAGATCTGGGCTTCCTCTCCTGCTTCCCCGACCTAACGAGTTTCAGCTTCTGGATGTGCGGCGGCGCGGAGACGGAGGACTTCTCCCCCATCGGCGGTCTGGCCAAGCTGGAGCGGCTGAACCTGATGGACAGCGGCGTGTCGGACGTGTCCTTCCTGGCGAATTTGCCGGAGCTGCGGGAGCTGGACCTCTCCTACAGCGGCGATGATGCCCGCCGGCCCAACCATGTGTCCGATATCTCCGCCCTGTCCGCCTGCTCGAAGCTGGAGGAGGTGGACCTCACCGGCAACGAGCTGACGGATCTCACCGGTTTGGAGAGCTCCGCCGCCAGCCTAAGGTCGCTGACCATCTCCAAGAACCAGGTCGTCAGCCTGGTCCCCCTCGCCGGCTGCGCCGAGCTGCGGGACCTGTACGCCGATCGGAACGCCCTCACCTCCCTGGCCGGGCTGGAGGAGGCGGCAAAATTGCAGACCCTCCAGGTCAACAACAACGTCATCTCCGACCTGACGCCCCTCACGAATCTGCATCTTTGGAACCTCCTGGCCGAGCATAACCACATCAGCGACCTGACCCCCCTGGCCGGCCATGAGGATATGCGCCGGCTGCGCCTGGGCTACAACGACCTGACCAGTCTGGCCGGGTGCGAGGCCCTGCTGCGCCTGGAGGAGCTCACCGCCAACGACAACGCTATCACCGATATCAACGGCATCACCAACTGCACGGTGCTGAAGAGCGTCCAGCTGAGCTACAACGACATCTCGGATATCAGCCTCCTGGGCAAGAACGGGGAGGACCTGGAGAAGCTGGAGGTCTCTGATAACGCTCTGACCGGCCTGAACGGCTTGGAGAGCTGCGTCAAGCTCCAGGCCCTCAACATCGGCCGCAACCAGGTGAAAAGCCTCGCTCCCCTGGCCTCCATGCCGGAGCTGACAGTGCTGATGGCAGCGGAGAACGATATCTCCGACCTGACGCCCCTCCAGGGCATGGGCCGCCTGGCCTATCTGGACCTGGGGAACAATCAGATCATCGATATCACCCCCCTGGGCACCACCACGGGGCTGGCCTACCTGGACCTGAGCCGCAACCAGATCCGCGATATCGCCCCATTGGCCAACCTTAACGATGAGTACGCCATCACCAAGACCGTCGTCAACGTCAGCGCCGCCATCCTCTACCTGGAGCACAACCAGATCACGGATATCTCCCAGCTGCCCCAGGCTTTGACCTACTGGAAGATCTCCCTCTACGGCAACCCCATCCAGGACTTGAGCCGCCTGGCGGAGCTGAAGTATGAGACCTCCACTATGGCCGGCGTCATCAGCAACCATGTGGGCGTCTATCTGCCCTATCGGGACGGGCTGGACTATACGCCCATGGCCGCCGCCGGCGTCCAGCATATCTATGTCACCGGCGCTCCCCTGGACCGCCGCATCCCTGTCGAGCAGGCCGCCAAGCCCAGCGTCTGGGGCGGCGGCGTGGAGTTCTATGACGAGGCGGACTTTGACGCGCTCCTGGCGGCGGATAAGTTCACCGGCATCGAGTCTGCCGGTCCCGAAAACGCCGGGGACAGCGCCCCGGGGGACCCCGCCGGTGACGGGACCGGAGACAGGCCCGCCGGCGGAGAGACGGAAGGAGGGGACAGCGTTGGATAAGACCGTATTCTATCAGCCTGCCGCTGACGCGCCCCAGAGCCTGCTCTGGCTGGAGCCGGGCCATATCCGCCTGCTCCCGCTCCAGGGCCGGCAGACCGTGGGCCGCCGGGGCGGGGACAGCAGCCCGGAGATCCTGGCCGCCGCGCCCTTCGTGTCCCGGCGGCACGGGGAGCTCCTGGTCCAGGATGGCGCCGCCCTCTACCGGGACGTAGGCAGTACGAACGGCACTCTCCTCAATGGCCGCCTGCTGGAGGCCATGGAGATCGCCCGCCTGCGGGACGGGGACGTCCTCTGCTTCGGCGGGAAGGTGAAGGGCCGGGGCGTGCCGGCGGTGTATGTCCAGGGCTGGGCGGAGGACCTCCGGCAGGAGGTCTTTACCCCCGAGGCCGATGCCGCCGCCTTCCAGGTGGGCCGGGCCGTGGGGACGGGCCTGCGGCTGACGGAGCGGGACGTCTCCCGCCTCCAGTGCATCTTCCACCGCACCATGGGCGGCTGGGCGGCGGAGGACCGCAGCCAGACCAACCCCACCTGCCGCAATGGCCGGCCCCTGGCGGGCATCACCGCCCTGGAGAGCGGCGATGTGCTCCGCATGGGCAGCGCCTTCGTCCTCTTTGACGGCAAAGCCTTCACCTTCATCACACCGGCCTCCGCCGCCCCTTACGAGGACGGGGACACATCGGAGGAGGGGGCCCAGCTGGAGATCCACATCCTGCGGCGGAGCGTGAAAAAGTGGCGGGCCAGCGTGGACCTTTTGAAGGATATCCAGCTCACCGTCAGCTGCGGGGAGATGGTGCTGATTCTGGGGGGCTCCGGCGCGGGCAAGACTACCTTCCTGAACGCGGTCATGGGCTACGAGCCCGCCGAGGGGGACATCCTCTTTGGCGGCAGCGACGTCTACCGGGACTACGAGCGGATGAAGTATGAGATCGGCTACGTCCCCCAGGAGGACCTGCTGCGCAAGAGCGACACTGTCATCGAGACCCTGGCCAACGCCGCCGAGATGAAGCTCCCCCGGTCCGTCTCCCCGGCGGAGCGGGCCCAGCGGGTCCAGGAGACCCTGGTGACCTTCGGTCTGGAGCGGGAACAGGGACAGCTGGTGGGCAAGCTCAGCGGCGGCCAGCGGAAGCGGCTGAGCATCGCCGTGGAGTACATCGGCCAGCCCACCCTCTTCTTCCTGGACGAGCCGGATTCCGGCCTGGACGGCGTCATGGCCCGGAGCCTGATGGAGAACCTGCGCTTCATCGCCGACACGGGCCGGATCGTCATGGTGATCACCCACGGCCCCGATCGAGCCATCGACCTCTTCGACAAGGTGGTGGTCCTGGCCAAGAGCGGCCGGGACGGCAGCGGCCACCTGGCCTTTTACGGCAGCTGCCCCGAGGCCCTGGCCTTCTTCGAGACCGACAGCCTGGAGGGCGTGGTGCGCCGGATCAACCGGCCTGACGAGGGCGGCGAGGGACTGGCCGACCGCTATATCGAAAAATACGCCCAACTGTATGGAGGACAGCTGTAATGGAGAGGATCTCTTTCACCGGCCAGGTCCGGGTCTACCTGGGCAAATGCTTTCGGATCTTCCAGAACGAGAAGGGCTGGAAGAACTTCATCGCCGCCGGCCTGATCGCCGCCATCGTCTGCTGCGTCACCGGGGAGGATATGTTCGTCACCTTCGCCGCCACCCAGAAGGGGAGCTTCGCCCTGGTCTGCGCCTGCATCTGGACCGGCATCTTCAACTCCATCCGCTCCGTCTGCGCCGAGCGGGCCATCGTCAAGCGGGAGCACCGGACCGGCATGAAGATCTCTGCCTATGTGACGGCCCACGTCCTCTATGAGGCAGCGGTGTGCCTGGCGGAGTGCGCCATCATCACCGCCATCGTCTGCCTGCGCAACATCGCCAACCTGCCCGCCTTCGGGATCCTGCTGCCCGCCTTTCTGGAGCTGTTCGTGGACTTCTACCTGATCCTCCTGGCGGCGGACCTGCTGGGACTGGTGGTGTCCTGCGTGGTGCGGACGGAGAACGCCGCCATGAGCGCCATGCCCTTCGTGCTGATCCTCCAGATGGTACTGGCGGGGGTGATCTTCGAACTGGAGGGCTTTATGAGCTTCCTTTCCGCCCTCACCATCAGCCGCTGGGGCCTGGCCTCGATCTGCGTCACCGCCAACGTGAACAAGATGGGCTTCTTCTACTCCAGCGAAAACGACTTCGCCTACACCGCCGCCCACCAGCTGGGCCTGTGGGGGACGATGCTGCTGTTCATCATCGTTTTCACCCTGCTGTGCATCGGCTTTTTAGGGCTGGTGGACCGGGACAAGAGATAGGGAGGACACCGCTTGTTTTTTCACCAAGACTACGCCGCCCCCGGCCCCGGCATCGATCCAGACGAGCCGGAAAAGACCGGCTGGGCCCGGTTCGTGCAGATCCTACAGGTCTCCTGTGTGGACCTGGTCAAGCTGAACCTGCTGTTCCTGCTCGCCTGCCTCCCGGTGGTGACCATCCCCCTGGCCCTGTACGCTATGGACCAGGTGGTGCGCCGGATGGTGCTGGACCGTCCAGTGGACTGCTTCTACCACTTCCGGCTAGCGCTCCAGGACGGCTGGAAACGGGCCTACGCCGCCTTCCTCCTGACGGCTGTGCCCCTGGTGTGCGCCGGGTATGGGGCCGCTTTCTATCTGCGCTGCGCCGCGAACAGCCCTCTCTTCCTCCTGCCTTTTTTGGTCTGCTCCACCATCTTCCTGACGGTGCTGCTCTCCTCCGCCTACTTCTACGGCGCCCTGGGGACCCGGCGGCCCTTCCGGGAGTGCCTGCGGCTGGGGCTGGTGCTGGGCATCGGCCGGCCGGGGCGGGCCGCCGTGGGAGCGCTGGCCTGCTATGGGCCTATCCTGATAGCGCTGCTGGCCTTCCCCATCAGCGGGCTCTATCTCCTGCTGATTGGCTTCTCCGTCCCCTGCCTGCTGGGGAACTTCTTCGTCCGCACGGTGCTACAGCAGTACTGCCCAGCGGACCCGGAAAAAAACGGATAGAAGGAAATTCATAATTTGTTTACATCCAGTACATGATTTTTCTACAATACCGGGGTATGATAGGACCATGCAAAGGGGAAACACCCCGATGCGATTTCTCCCTCCTAAAACACACAACACACACAGCGAGAAGGCTCCGCCGTAAGGCGGGGCCTTTTCGCCGTTCTTTTTGCGGGAGGACAGGCATAGGATAGGGGCAAAGGAGCTGAATGCCAATGAAGACCATGCCCGAGATGCCCCGCCGCCTGGGGGCGCTGGTCCTGTCCGCCGCCGTGCTGTGGGCCGTGTTCACCACCGCCGGCAGCAGCGACGCCGCCTCCGCCCTCCGTATGCTGGAGGACGGACTGCCCATCCTCCTCCTCCGCCAGGCCCTGGGGGACCACGGCCAGCCCTGGGGACCGGCGGCCCTGGCCATCAGCCAGTCCCCCCTGCTCTCCGGGGGACAGCAGGCGGTGCTGGAGCTGCGGTCCCGGGAAGAGGTGGACGACCCCGCCGACGAGCCGCCGGAGGTCCAGACCCCCGTGCGGGAGGAGCCGGTGTCCCCCGCGCCGCCGGTGTCCACGCCCCTGGTCCAGGTGGACAACGGCGTGCCCGCCAGGACCCTGGTGCCCAACGACCCCAGCGAGTATGTGGTCAGCGGGCTGGCCTATGTGAGCAACGCCTCCAAGTATGCCCTGACGCCCCAGGAACTCGCTGGGGACTACCTCCATCTGGGCCAGGGGGAGCCCCAGGTGCTGATCCTCCACACCCACGGCAGCGAGGCCTACACCATGCCGCCGGGGGAGGCCTATGAGAGTGTTGGCGGGGACTGCCGCACCACCGACACCGCCTACAACGTGGTCCGGGTGGGGGACGAGATCGCCGCCGCCCTGGCGGAGCGGGGGATCTCCGTGGTCCACGACCGGGGGATCTATGACGAGCCGGAGTACAGCGGGGCCTACACCCGCTCCCTGGCCTCGGCGGAGAACTACATGGAGAAGTACCCCTCGATCCGCTTTATCTTGGACGTTCACCGGGACGCCATCACTGACAGCAGCGGCACGGTCTACAAGGTGATCTCGGAGACGGACCGGGGCCGGGCGGCCCAGATGACCTTCGTCATGGGCAGCAGCGGCAGCGGCAGCCCCCACGAGGCCTGGCGGGACAATCTGCGGCTGGCGGCGGCGCTGCAAAACCAGCTCTTGGAGCGCTATCCCACCCTGATGCGGCCCATCATCCTCCGCAACTCCCGCTACAACCAGCACTGCACCACTGGCAGCCTGCTGGTGGAGGTCGGCGCCGCCGGCAACAGCCTGGACGAGGCTCTGGTGTCCGCCCGCCTCCTGGCGGAGGCCTTCGCGGACGTGGTCCAGTAGCCAACAAGCAAAGGCCCTGCCATCACCACCGGATGGCAGGGCCTCGCTCTATGCTGTCGATCGTATCCTATGACCGGGCGGCGGTCAGGGGAGCAGCGTCCCCTCGCCGGTGACGCCCTCGGCCTGGCTGGCGGAGAAGTAGGCGTTGATGATCGGCACCACCAGGGCCGCCATGGCGGAGCCGCTCTCGCCCTTCTCCACCACCACGGCGACGGCGATCTCCGGGTCCTCGAAGGGGGCGAAGGCCACGAAGGTGCCGTTGGCCTGGGCGGTGCCCACCTGGACCGAGCCGGTCTTGGCTCCCGCCGTCACCACGCAGTCCCGGAAGTAGCGGGCCACGCTGCCGGAGGTCACCAGGTCCCCCATGCCCTTCTTCACCGCGTAGAAGGTCTCGTCGCTCATCTCTATGATCTCCGCCGGGGGCTCGTCGTAGGTCATCAGCAGGGTGGAGCCGTCGTTGGAGCGGACATCCTTCAGCAGATGGACGTTCCGCCGGGTGCCGCCGTTGACGAAGGTGGCGATATAGTTGGCCAGCTGTAAGGGGGTGAACAGGCTCTCCCCCTGGCCGATGGCGATCTGGAGGGTGTCGCCCCCCATGAACAGCTTGCCGTTGGCGGTGCGGTAGCCCGGCTCGTCCATCACCCCGGCGGCGTCACCGATCTCGATGCCGGTGGACTGCCCTAGGCCGAAGGACTTGGCGTAGCGGGCCAGGACCTCGATGCCCGTCCGGCGGCCCACATCGTAGAAGAAGTAGTTGCAGCTGTGCATGATGGCCTGGGACACGTTCACATAGCCGTGGTTGCTGGGGTAGACCCAGCAGCGGGGGGTGTAGCTGGGGGCGTAGTAGGTGTAGATCCCCCGGTCCTGGATGCGCTCGGTGGTGGTGATGGTGCCGTTCTCCAGGGCGGCGATCGCCGTCAGGGGCTTGAAGGTGGAACCGGGGGCGTAGGTGCCGTTGGTGGCCCGGTTGAACAGGGGGCTGGCGGGATGGTCCATCACGGCGTCATAGTCCTGGATATAGGGGCTGTAGGGGCTGAGCTTATAGGTGGGGTAGGAGGCGATGGCCAGCGCCTCGCCGGTGTCCACCTTCAGCACCACCGCGGCGGCGCCTCGGGTCACCTGGCCGTCCTCCGCGGTCATGGCCTCCACCTGCTCCGCCAGGATCCGCTCCACCTCCGCCTGGAAGTCGATGTCGATGGTCAGCGCCACCGTGCCCCCCGGCTCCGGCTCCACGGAGTAGACCTCCTCCGTCACATGGCCCTCCTCGTTGGTGGTGACGGCCCGCTTGCCGTCGGTGCCCCGGAGATAGGGCTCGAAGGCCTTCTCCGCTCCGGCCTTGCCCACCAGGGCGTCCATCTTATACCCCTGCTCCCGGTAGGCCGCCAGCTCATCGGCCCAGATCGGCCCGATATAGCCCAGCACATGGGCGGCATACTCGGTCTCATACTGCCGGACACTGGTGGTGCCGATCTCCACCCCAACATAGCGGCCGTCCACGACCTCGCTGAGCAGCTCCGTGGGCACGTCCTCCGCGAACACGCAGGCGGTGGAGCCGCTCATGGCCTGGAGGGCCAGCGTGTAGCGGACGCCGGCCACCTGGCGGGCCTCCTGGGGGGAGTAGGTCTCCCCCAGCTCGAAGGTCTTGCGCAGCAGGGCCAAAAAGGCCTTGCCGGTGAAGTCCTCCCCCTGCTCCTTGGCGGCGGCCTCTCCCTTTTCCCCGGCGGACCAGGCAGGGAAGGGCGTCTCCTCCGACAGCTCCGTGTCGGACCAGCCCTGGGCGCTGAGGTACTTTTGCAGGCTGCTCCGGGCCGCGGCGGCGGTCTCCCCCGCCCCTTCCGTTTTCCAATCGAAGGGCGCGTCCTGGCCGATGGGCAGGCTGTCCAGCCAGGAGACGCCGTAGGACTGGCAGAGGCGCACGAGCCGGAGGATGGCCTCGTTCTCCTCCCCCGCCGGCAGGGCGGCGGCGTCCAGGGTGATGGTGTAGATCTGCCGGTTGGACACCAGCAGCTTGCCGTTGCGGTCGGTGAGGACGCCCCGGCTGGCCCGCACCGTCTCGGTGGTGGGGATCCGGGTGGTGGAGCGGGCGTAGTACGCCTCCCCCTGGACCACCTGGGTCTGGTAGAGCACCAGCACGAACAGCACCAGCACCGTACACAGGATGCCGTATAGGAAACGCAGACGGTAGATATAGCTTTTTTCGATCTCCATAGATGTCCTCTCCTGTGAACGCGGGTCAATACTCCTCCGACAGCCGCCGGTGGAGCCGGCGGTACCACCGGTGGACCAGGGGCAGCAGGGGCAGCGTCAGCAGGTACTCGATCACCGCCACCTCCAGCAGCGCTTCCACCGCCGCCCCCCGGCTCTGGTAGAAGAGGAGGCGGCCCATATCGGTCAGGAAAAAGGTGATGGAGACCGATGCCAGGGCGCAGAGGAAGCTGGGGGGCAGCAGATACTCCACCAGCAGGGCGATGAGCAGGGCGGAAACGGCGAAAACGATAGTGAAGAACCCCGGCGCCGGCCCTAAGCGGCTGATATCGCACAGGGCCCCCAGGCCGACGGCGAAGAAGGCCCCGCCCGTGCGGCCCTCATAGATCGCGATGGTCCCCGCCAGCATCGGGTAGAGGAAGGGCATGACCCCCCGGACCCGGATATACTGGAGGACACACCCCTGGAGCAGGAACAGCAGCAGGGTGAAAGCGCTGTAGATGCACCACTTGATGATGATATACTGCCTAGGCTGCATCGTCTCCCCCTCCCCGGTCACTCCACGATCTCAAAGCTCTTGACGATAAAGACCTGCTTCAGCTCCTCCAGCCGGGCGGCGGGGGCGATCACGGCGTAGGCCGCCAGTCCCCCCTCGTCCACCACCAGCTCCTCCACGGAGCCGATGACCACGCCGCTGGGGCAGTAGTCCCCCAGGCCGGAGGTGACCACCAGGTCCCCCACCAGCAGGGTGGCCCCGGCGGGGAGATAGGTCAGCTTCAGCTTGTTCTGGCGCATCAGGGCAAAGTCCCCCTCCGCCACGGCGATATCCCCAGAGCGGAACACCTGGGCCCCCATGCTGGCATCGGTGTCCACCAGCGTCTGCAGGGTGGACCAGCTGCTCCCCACCTTGGTGATGAAGCCCACCAGATACCCCTCGGAGGACAGGACGCAGTCCCCCTCCTCCACGCCGCTGGAGGCCCCCTTGCTCAGGGTCATGACGGCGCTCCAGTTGGACACGCTCCGCTCGATCACCGTGGCGGTCTCGAAGTCGCTCAGGTCCCGGCGGCGCTCCCGGAGGTCCAGCAGCTCCCGGAGCCGCTGGTTCTCCTCGCTGTCCTCCTGGGCCTGCCGGAGCTGCTCCTCCATCTCGGCGATCTGCCGGCGCAGCTCTTTGTTCTCCCGGCGCAGCTCGTCGAAGTCCTCCACATAGCGGAGCTGGTCATCGATCCAGTCCGCCACGAAGGCCGCGGCAGACCGGAAGGGGGCTGCTACGGTCCCCGCCGCGTTCTCCAGCACGTTGATGTGGTTGGAGAGGAAGGTCATCAGGCTCAGCGCCACTGCTACCACCGTGGCCGTGGCCAGAACGGCAAAGCCGTACTTCATAAAAAATCGTTTCAAAACGCGCTCTCCCTTGCCCTTTTATGTTAAAGCAGCGCAGCCACTTTTTTTGACTATAATATCCCGGCGCCGAACCGGCGGAGCATCCGCTCCAGCCGGGCCACCGGCAGGCCCATCACGTTGAAGCAGTCCCCCTCCAGACCCTCCACCAGCACGCTCCCCCGGTCCTGGAGGCCGTAGGCCCCCGCCTTGTCCATGGGCTCGCCGGTGGCGACGTAGCGGCGGATCTCCTCCTCTGTCAGAGGGAAGAAACGGACGGCCGTGGCCTCGGCCTCGGTCTCCATCCGGTCCCCCTGGGCCACGGTGACCCCGGTCCAGACGGTGTGGTCCCGGCCGGAGAGGCGGCGCAGCATCCACACCGCTTCCTCCTGGCTGTGGGGTTTGCCCAGGCGGAGGCCGTCCAGGAAGACCATGGTGTCGGCGGCGATGACGATATCCCGCTCCCCCACCAGGGGCCGGGCCGCCAGGGCCTTTTTGCGGCTGATGGAGGAGACGATCTCCTCCGGGGACAGCTCCCCGCTCCAGCTCTCGTCCGCCTCCACTGGCAGGACCGTGAACGTCTCCAGCCCCGCCCGGCGTAAGATCTCCCGCCGGCGGGGGGAGGCGGAGGCCAATATGATATGCTCCATGGCGCTCTCCTCCTATCGTCTCCTGTTCGTCTGTCTACCGTCCCGTGGAGCCGAAGCCCCCCAGGCCCCGCTCCGTCTCGTCCAGTTCCTCCACCAGCTCGATCTCCGGGCAGAGGACCGGGACGATCAGCAGCTGGGCGATGCGGTCGCCGGGGAGGATGGCGTAGGGCTCGGCAAAGAGGTTGTGGAGGCTCACCCCCAGGGGGCCCCGGTAGTCGCTGTCGATCACGCCGATGGCGTTGGAGAGGGTCACCCCGTGGCGGACGCCCATGCTGCTGCGGACCGCCACGATGCCCACATAGCCCGCCGGCACCGCCACCGCCAGCCCCGTGGGGACCACCGCCTGCCCCCCAGGGGGGAGCAGCAGGGGCTCGTCCAGGCAGGCGTGGAGATCCAGGGCTGCCGCGCCGGCGGTGGCATAGTAGGGCAGGGGGATCTGGGCGCCGATCTTATCGGAAAGCGCTTTGATCTGTAATTTCATATGTGTCGATCGCTCCGAACATTCTGATTCAGCTATTTTTCTAAACTATCGAACGCCTCAGGACACGCCCCGGCAGAAGAGCCCCCGGGTCATGTCCTCTGGCGGCGCGGCGTCCCCGGCGCGGTACTGGGCCAGGATGGCCGCGCAGGCCTCCGGCGGCTCCGTGGTGAAGCGCAGGCGGACATAGCGGAGGCCGCACCGACGGATCTCCGGCTTGTCCAGCAGGAAGAGCCGCCGGCTGTTCTCGATCTCGCTCCGGCAGCCAAAGACGGGCAGGATGGGGAAGCGCTCCCCCCGCCGGTCTGTCAAGGCATGGACCTGGCCGCAGGGCGTGGGCAGGCCCTTCCGGGCGGCGCAGCCCACGCCGCCGTTAGAGAGCAGGCAGTTCTCCGTCACCATCAGGGGCAGCCGGCCATAGACGATGGCCTCGCAGGGCAGGCACTTTCGCAGGTCCCGCACCTGCTCCTGCCGCAGCTCAAAGGAGAGACAGGCGCTCTGGAGCCCCCAGGTCCGCAGCTGCTCCAGGGAGCGGCTGTTGAACACGTTGAGGCCGAAGTCCCCCCTAGGGACCAGCCCCAGCTTTTCCGCCAGGCCCAGCTGGCCGATGTTCTGCACCGCCAGGGCGGTACACCCCTTCTCCTTAGCCTGCTCCAGGAGACGGACCAGGGAGCGGGCCTCGCTGTCCTTGCAGACGCGGGGCAGGGCGGCGCAGAACTCCGTATGCGGATACCGTCCCTGGTCCGGCAGGTCCCAGTCCGGCATCCGCTCCACCGGCAGGAAGCATATGGCCGGGGACTGGTCCAGCAGGGCCCCTGTCAGCTGGCTGGGGCGAGCCAGGGAGACGGTGAGGGCCGGCTCCGGCGCGGCGCAGGCGTCCCCCGCCGGCGGCGGCAGGGCCCCCTCCCGCCGCGTTGGCGGCGCGACCCGCAGGGCGGCCAGCCGCTCCAGGGCCTCCCGCCGGAGGGCGTTGATCTCCTTGGCGGGGAGGACCAGTCCCTCCCCGGCCGCCACCTCCACCGCCGCAGGGGAAAAGGCGGTACCGCCGGTCTTGCGCAGCCGGTCCGCCAGCTCCTCCGGTCCCAGGGGCCGGGTCCGGGCCGCCTCCGGCAGGGGGCCGGTGACGGACACCTGATGGCCGGCCTTATCGGAGGCGGTCAGCCGGACCGGCTGGCCGGACTCCATCACAAAGGAGAGGTCCACCGACACCAGCCGGCGCTCCCGTCCGGTGTAAAGGTCCCGGGCCTGCCGGAACAGCTCCGCCGGCTCCGGGGCCTTCTCCGGGCGGGAACCGAACATCTGGGGGCCTAGGCGGCCCTGCCAGTAGCCATCGGTGAAGCCCTCCCGGGAGAAGGCGGCGGCCAGGGCCTCCCGCTCAGCCTGGGTGGGCCGGCGGCGCTGCCGGAGCAGGTCGTGGTAGATCTGGGTGACCACCGCCACATACTCCGGCCGCTTCATCCGCCCCTCGATCTTCAGGATCGACACCCCCAGCGCCTCCAGCTCCTGAAGGTGGTCCGCCAGGCAGGCGTCCTTCAGGCTGAGGGGCCGGCCCATCCTGCCGCCGTCCAGGGCGTAGGGCAGGCGGCAGGGCTGGGCGCAGGCGCCCCGGTTGCCGCTGCGGCCCCCGATCAGGGCGCTCATGGCGCACTGGCCGGACCAGCACATACACAGGGCCCCGTGGACGAACACCTCGATCGGGATGGGGCTGTGGGCGCAGATATGGCGGATGTCCTCCCGGCTCAGCTCCCGGCTGAGGACAGCGCAGGCCAGCCCCAGCTCCGCCGCCCGCTCCGCCCCCGCCAGGGAGTGGATGGTCATCTGGGTGGAGCCGTGGAGGGGCAGGTCCGGGACCACCTGCCGGGCCAGAGCCGCCAGGCCCCAGTCCTGGACGATGACGGCATCGATCCCGGCCCGGCTGGCCTGCCGCAGCAGCTCCACGGCCTGGGGCAGCTCCCGGTCGGACAGCAGGGTGTTCACCGTCAGATAGGTCTTGACCCCCCGGAGGCGGCAGTAGGCCGCGGCCTCCGGCAGCTCCTCCATCGTAAAGTTCTTCGCGTTCCGGCGGGCGTTGTAGTCCCCGGCGCCAAAATAGACGGCGTCCGCGCCGCACTGGACGGCGGCGGTCATGGCCTCCCAGTGGCCGGCAGGTGACAGCAGCTCCATCCCGGTCAGGACTGGCCCCGCTGGAGCCGGCTCAGCTCCTTTTTCAGCTCGGCGCACTCGGCCCTGGCCCGGCTGGCCTCGTCCAGGGCGCTCTTCAGCTGGGAGCGGAGGTTCTCCCCGCTGCGCAGGTATTTTAAGTATTCATCGGCGATATTCATAGCGGCCAGGACGGCGGCAGCCGGGCGGCCGACCTTGCTGCCGGCCAGGATGTCGGACATCTTCCTGTCCACCAGCTCCGCCACCTTCTGCATATAGGCAGGGGATTCGTCGGCGATGAAAGTGTACTCCTCGCCGCAGATATCGACAGTGATACGGTTTTCCATAGCAGTCCCTCCTATTTCTATGGGCAGTAACAACGTCACAGAGTACAGTATACCACAATTTGGCGTAAGAACAATAAATTTCAAAAGAAATTTACAAAATGTCAAAAAACACCCGTCCCCTCCCCGTTCTCCGGCGGACTTGGCAGGGACCATTTCTCCGCCCCATAACGAGGCAACCGGCGCTGACTGCCGCTCCTCCCGCTTTTTTTCACATTTTCCACATAGTTATCCACACCGTTATGTAAACACCGATCTTGTGCCAAACGCCAAAGCCCTTGACAGTATCGATATTCGATGATATACTCATTATATCGAATATCGCTATAGAAGGGAGGTCCTGTCCCATGGCCAGAGAGAAGTTCCAGACCTTGACGGAGCAGATGTTTTACATCCTGCTCTGCCTCCGCCGGCCCTGCTGCGGGGCCGATGTGATGGAGCGGGCCCGGACCATGACGGAGGGGCGGGTCCTGATCGGTCCCGGGACCCTCTACGCCCTGCTGGAGACCTTCCGGGACCAGGGGTGGACCCAGGAGCTGGCCCCGGAGGGCCGGCGGCGGCGGTACCAGCTGACGGAGGCGGGGGAGCGGCGGCTGGAGGAGGAGGTCCAGCGGCTCCTTCGCCAGGTGGAGGACTACCGCCAAGCGGCAGAGGAGGAGGGAGAGGGATGAAACGGATCTATCGCATCAACTGGCTGGCCGCCACCGACGGCGACGCGGTGACGGCCTGGCTCCGGCAGATGGCGAGGCGGGGCTGGTATCTGGAGAAAACGGGGGGCGCCCTTTGGCGGTTCCTCCGGGGGGAGCCCGGGGAGGCGGTCTATGCCGTGGCCTACTTCCCCGGCGCGTCTATCTACGGCGGACCGGCCACAGAGGAGCAGACGGACTATATCGACCTCTGCGCGGCGGCGGGCTGGGGGTATATCGGCCAGTGGAAGCGGATGCAGATCTTCCGGGCCCAGCGCCCCGATGCCGTCCCCCTGGAGACGGAGCCGGAGCAGAAGCTGGAGACCATCCAGGCGGCTATGCGCCCCTTCCAGCGCAGCTCCCTGCTGCTGGCCCTCCTGGCCCTAGTGCAGCTCGGCCTTTACGCCAGCCTGTGGCGGATCAGCCCTGCCGCCATGCTGGCATCGCCCGGCATCCTGGTGACCCTGACCGGCCTGCCGGCCCTTCTGCTGATGTGCTTGACCGACCTGGTCCTGTGGCGGCGCTGGCTGCGCCGCTCCCGGCGGTCCATCCAGCGGGGCGGGGACTGCGTGAAAAGCGCTTTCCCCGCGGTCCGGCAGATCTATAAGGCGGCAGCCGTCCTGCTGGTCCTGCTAGCCTGCCAGGCCGGGTGGTACTTTCTTCGGACCACAGGGGGCTGGAAGGGGCTGGCGGTAGTTGGGGGCTATCTCCTGCTCATGGCGCTGGCGGCGCTTTATACCCGCGCCCTGCGGAAGCGGGACTATCCCGATAAGGTCATCCAGCAAAATCTATGGTTCTTTGTGGGGGTGACCTGTGCGATCGTCTTGATCATCGGTCTCACCCGGCCCCGGCTCCAGAGGATCGAGCCGGACTACTACTATGAGATCGGCACGAACCGCTATGGGATCTACACCGACACCGTGCCTGTGACCTGGAGGGACCTGGGGATCGAGGCCGGGAGGGTCCCCCTCTCCAGCCTGCTGACGGACGACAGCGCCTCGCCTCTGGTCCGGCGGGTGGAGTTCTGGCTGCTGGGGTATCTGCCAGGGGCGACGGACGAGGTGCGCTGCACGGCGTACCATGTGCCCTGGCGGTGGCTGCGGGAGCAGGTGGTCCTGCCGGCGGCGGAGCGGGAGCAGACGAGATGGCAGACACTGTACCGCTGGGGGGAGGATATCGTGCTGCTGTCGGCGGACCGCTCCCTGACGGAGGACCAGCTGGCCGCCATCCGGGCGGGGCTCACGAGGTGGTTCGGCGGAGGCGGCGGATAAGGGAGGCGAGCAGGGCCAGCCCCAGGAGGGCCAGCAGGGCGGCGCCGGAGATATACACCGTTTGGACCGCCCAGCCGGGGACCGGCGGCCTGGCCGCGATGGCCGCGGCGGAGCAGGGGCTGCGGAGCAGTCCCTCCCGGCCCTCCTGCCGGACCCAGCACACCCCGTCCCCCAGGGCCCCCGCCCCCTCATAGGTCAGGGGGACCACCTCCTTGCCGTCCTGGCCGATGAAGCCATGCTGCCCCTGGCGGCTGACAGCGGCGATCTGCTGGTCGAAGGGGGCAGCGGTGTGGTAGCGGGGCGGGACGATCTCCGCGCCGGCCTCGTCCACATAGCCGTAGACGAACTCCCCCAGGGCGTTGGCCTGGCCCACCACCGCCCGGCCCTCGGAGAAGGAGAAGGTCCAGTGGTACGCCAGGGGCACCACGGTCTGGCCGCCCCGGTCGATGAAGCCCCACCAGCCCTCCCGGCTGACCAGGGCCAGCCCGTTGGAGAAGGGCCGGGCCCAGGTGTAGCTGGGGGGGATGCTCATCCGCCCCGCCCGGTCCACATAGCCATAGCGGCCATCCTTGGCCACGATGGCCAGGCCGTCTGTAAAGGAGGAGGCCCAGTCATAGAGCAGGGGCACGGCGATCTGGCCGGAGGTGTCCAAAAAGCCATAGGCCCGGTCCTTGCGGACCATGGCCAGGCCGCCGGAGAAGGGGGAGACCGTGTCGTAGGTCAGGGGGACGATCTCCCGGCCGGTGGTGTCGATGAAGCCATAGTGGAGGACCTTCTCCTTGTCCAAGGCCCCCACGGGAGCCAGCCCCTGAGAGAAGTCCCCGGCCCGGTCATAGACGAAGGGCACCGCTTCCCGGCCAGTCCGGTCGATATAGCCCCAATGGGTGACGCCCTTCTCATCGGTCAGGGCCGCCGGGGCCAAGCCGCCGGAGAAGTTGCCGGTGCCATCATAGACCGGTTCAACGGCCACCCGGCCCCGCCGGTCCACGAATCCATAGCGGCACACGCCCTCCCCGTCCAGCTGGCCCATGCCGGCCAGGCCGTCGGAGAAGGCCCCCAGCCAGTCATACGCCAGGGAGACCGCCAGGGCCCCGTTGGTGTCGATATAGCCATAGAGCCGGCGGCCATCCACGGTGCGCCAGACCCTGGCCAGGCCATCGGAGAAGGGCTCCGCGCCGTCGTAGCTGAGGGGGATGGCCACCTGGCCCCGCCGGTCCACGAAGCCCCATCTGCCGTCCCACTCCACCGCCGCCAGGTCCTCAGTGAAGTCATAGGCGGCGGTGTAGCAGGTGGGGACCACCAGGGTCCCATCCAGGCCGGCGAAGCCGTAGCGCCCTGCCTGGTCCCAGATCATCAGCGTGCCGTCCAGGGCATCGCCGGCCTCCCCCTGGAGGCGGAGGCCCTCCTCCAGCCAGGTGATGGGGATCTGGGCCGTCTCCCATTTCCAATAGGCCAGCGCTGCCAGAGCCGCCGCCAGGGCGGCCAGGGCCAGGGCCGCCGCGCCATAGGCCAGCCGTTTCATGCGCCCACTTCCTTCCTGTTTTTTCTACAGTTTACCCTATATCTCGCCGGAGGGCAAGAGGAAATACACCGCGGCCAGGCCGGAGACAGGGAGGCCGCCCCGGCAGGCGGCCTCTTTTTTGGCCCGCAAAAGTAACGATCTGGATACAAAAAAGCCGCGGTCCTCCCAGAGAAAAGGGCCGCGGCTCTGTTACATGGTTACACGCCTTCACAAAAAAGTCAAGATCGGCAAAAGATCTTTCCGCTTTTTTTCATTTATCGCCCCAAGAAGGACTTGACGAACCAGGGAAATTGTTGTAATATAAGCCTGTAACATTTGTAACTTTTTGTTTCCACCTGTTTGTACGATGGATACCCATGAGCGGAAATCGAGGATGATAAGGAAATGGGAAAAAGAGAATATAAAAAAGTCCGTAAGAGCAGGCGGTCCCCGACCCGGGCACTGTCCTTTCCAGAGTCGAACCGTTTTTGGCGGCAGCTGTTCATCCTGACCGGCGCCCTAGGGCCGATCGTGTCCTACCTGTTCCATGAGCGCCTCTTCAAGATCCGCAGCACCTTCAGCCGCTGGCGCATGAGCGCGCTGGTGGCCTTTGAGCAGCGGCGCCTGCCCGCCCCGGCCTTCCTGGCCTCCGCGGCCACGGTGGCCTGCATCGCCGTGTTCCTCTCCCTGTTCACCTGGGGCACCACCGTGTCCTACGGGGACAAGAAGCTGGGCACCGTGGTGGCCGCCAGTATGGCCGATGAGGCGCTGAACCATGTGGAGAACGAGCTGGTCACCGTCCTGGGGGACACCTTCACCCTGGACATGGAGCAGGTCTCCTACGACAGCGGCTTCGTCACCCGCCGCAGCGTGGTGGAGCCGGAGGCCATCGAGGCCAGCCTCAACGACGAGCTGAATCTGGTCACCTACGGCTACACCCTCTATGTAGACGGCCTGGCCCTGGGCGTCACCCGGACCCGGGAGGCCCTGGAGGACCTGCTGACCTACCTCACTGCCGCCTACCGCAACGAGAACACGATCTCCATCGACTTCGTGGAGGACATCGAGATCCAGGAGGGCAACGTGCCCACCGAGAGTTTGTCCAACCTGGGCGATATCGCCATGCAGCTGTGCAGCACCAAGCAGGAGGAGCTGGTCTACACCGTGGAGAAGGGCGACACCTGGTCCAAGATCGCCGGGGCCCACGGTCTGACCGCCGACGAGCTGAAGGCGCTGAACCCCGGCTTCAACACCAGCAAGCTCCGGGTAGGCGATGAGCTGCTGATCCAGAACGAGGTCCCCTACCTGACCGTGAAGGTCACCCAGACCGAGTATTACGAGAGCCAGATCCCCTATGAGGTCACCTATAAGGACGACTCTTCCATGTGGCAGGGCGATACCAAGGTCCTGACCAAGGGGGCCTACGGCATGGCCGATGTGGTGGCCGAGGTCACCTACCTCAACAGCGAAGAGGTGGAGCGCAACGTGATCTCCTCCACCACCACCAAGGAGCCTGTGACCGAGATCCAGGCCCGGGGCACCACGCCGCGGCCCAGCT
Organism: uncultured Clostridia bacterium; assembly: GCA_947173485.1. GTDB lineage: Bacteria > Bacillota > Clostridia > Oscillospirales > Oscillospiraceae > CAMWFH01. Next base: position 72,270 of record CAMWFH010000009.1, read on the forward strand.
GGGCGCCTACCGGCAGCTTCCGCTGGCCCACCAACGGCAAGGTCACCTCCCGCTACGGCTACCGGACCCTCTTTGGCCGGAGCAACTTCCACAAGGGCCTGGATATCGCCAACAAGTACGGCACCGATATCGTGGCCAGCGATGGTGGCATCGTCACCTACGCCGGCTGGCAGGGGAGCTACGGCTACCTGATCGTCATCGACCACCAGAACGGCTATGTGACCTACTACGCCCACAACAGCTCCCTGCTGGTGAGCAAGGGCGACAAGGTGTTCAAGGGCCAGCACATCGCCGAGATGGGCATGACCGGCAACGCCTCCGGCTACCACTGCCACTTCGAGATCTACTACAAGGGCACCCGGCAGAACCCGGCCAACTACCTGCCGTGATACGACTAAAGGGCGAGGTCCAAACTGGACCCCGCCCCTTTGTCATGGAGCGCCCCAACGCTCCATGAAAGCTCCACAGAGCAAAAGATCGTCCCCGAACGCGCCCAGCGCATCCGGGGACAGCTTTTATCCTTTTTATCCCTCTTCCGAGAGCTTCTTCAAAAAGTCTTTCACCTGGAAGGGCTCCATCTCGTTCAAGCTGAAGTGGTAGTTGACCACCACGCCCTTGTGGACGCCGTCCACCACGTCCCCCTTACCGCTCATCCGCCGGAACCGGCGGGCATCACCGGCCTTCTTATAGATCCGCTCCAGCACCCGCACGTCCTGGTAAAAGGACAGCACGGCCTTATCCCCCAGTACGCAGGGCCGGTCCTCCAGCAGCCACATGATATATACCGGCACGTCCACCTCTTTGTCGATCTTGAAGTACCGCAGCAGGTCCGACAGGTTCAGCGCCATGGTCTCCGACGCCGCCAGGCCCGCCTTGGGCAGCCGGTCCTTCACGCTCATGAAGGTCCGCCGCTGGGCCTTCACCTCGATGTAGCACAGCAGCTCGCCGCCCTCCCGGTCGTAGACCTCGATATCAGGATACCCGTCCTTCTCTGTTTTCTTGGCGAAATGATCGTTCCTCTTGATCTTCTTGACCAGCTCCTGCTCAAAATGCTCGGAGAAGGCCACATCGCTCTGGAAATCGTAGACGCCCTTGCTGACGCCGTCGCACTTGGTCTCACAGGCGGAACAGTCGTGGAGATAGGGGTTGCCTTTTTTCATGTCTCTTCAGCTCCTCCAAAGATGATATCCCCGCCAAGGAACGTCCGCCCTGCCGCCTGACAGGCGGTGAGGACCGAGTAGCTCCCGGCAGCGGGGTCCAGCACGATATCCCCCGGCCTGGTGGTCGCCAGAATCAGCTCCTTTTGCAGGCCCACCGGCTTGGCGTGGGGATGGGCCCCCTTCACCGGCCTCTCCGGCCACACGTCCGGGATGGTGTGGCTGGTCCAGCACCCCTTGGCCCGTACGGGCTTCTTTTGCAGCACCAGCAGGTACTCGCACCGCCGCCGGGTCCGGTAGCCCATGCCGATCCGCTCCTTGTCCCAGATCACCAGGTCCACCATTTGCAGCGCCGTCCCCTCCAGCCAGGGGCGCACCCCCTCGCAGAGGTGGAACTTGTCCACCCACAGAAAGAGATGCCCCGAGGGCCGCAGGACCCGGTCCAGGGACCGCAGGAAGGCGGTGATGGTCTCCTCCGTCATCTGGGGCAGGCTGCTCCGGTCCCGGCCCCGGCTGACCCCCTCGTTGCCGTAGGACAGCTTGTCCAGCACGCCCCGGTACTGGGGGTCGAAAAAGGCGGCGGCGATGGTCCCGTCGGCGATCGTGGCCATCAGCTCCAGTCCGTCCTGGCGGTTGGGGGCGTCCGGCCGGACCGCCGGGGCGCTCTCCCCCCGGAGGGGGGGCAGCAGGTCGTGGCCCAGCAGCCGCCGGGCTCCGGCGGCGTCCCCCGCCGCCAGCAGGACCCGGATCCGGGTGGAGCTGACCACCTCCCCCTCCGCGGAGACGGCAGGCACGATATCGCACCCCAGCCCCAGCTCCGCCGCCCGCTGGCAGAGCTTCACGGCGTCCCCCTGGCCCTTGTAGCCAAAGCGGAAGTCGTGGCCCGCCACCAGCCAGCCGGCGTGGTAGTCCCGCACCAGCAGGTCCATGAAGTCCCGCCAGTCCATGGTCCGCATATGCTCGTCGAAGGGGGCCACCAGTACGGTCTCGATGGGGAACAGGGTCTGGATGATGCGGACGCGCTCCTCCGTGGTGGTCAGCAGCCGGGCCGGCCCGGCCTTGGGCCAGCGGTCGAAGGTGAGGACCGCCGGCGTCATCCCATACTGCTGTCCCCGCTCCACACACCGCCGCAGCAGCGCCTGATGGCCCAGATGGATCCCGTCAAAAAATCCCAGGGCGATGACCCGTTTCTCCATGTACCGTTCTCCCTATCATAAGATCGTTGGTCCTATGGGACCTCATAAAAGCTTTTCGCCAGCCGCAGCCGGCCTCCATCGTTGTCCCCCAGCCCCAGGAAGGTGCCGTCCTGGCTGTAGACCCGGCAGGCAGCCGTCCCGCCGGGGCAGATGGCCGTCCCGCCGTTGCGCAGGACCCGCTCCGCCGCCGGGGAGACCACCGTCTTTTCCGCCCAGCCGTTCCGGGTGAAAAATTCGTCCACCGGCAGGAGGAGGCTCTCCCCCCGGTCCGCCGCCGCCTGGACCACCTCCAAGGGCACGGCCTCCGCCTGGGTGAACCCGGCGGTCCTGGTCCGGCGGAGGCTGCTCATGGCCCCGCCGCAGCCCAGGGCCTGCCCGATGTCGTGGCACAGGGTGCGGACATAGGTCCCCTTGGAGCAGAGGACCCGGAGGAGGAAGCCGGTCCCCTCCGGCGGCGTCTGGTCCAGGAGGGCCAGCTCATAGATGGTCACCGGTCTGGCGGGCCGCTCCACCTCTTTCCCCTTCCGGGCCAGCTGGTAGAGCTTCTGGCCGCCGATCTTGATGGCGGCGTACATAGGCGGCACCTGGAGGATCTCCCCGGTGAACCGGGCCAGCACCTCCAGCAGGGCCTCCCGGCTGACCTGGACCGGGTGGGTCTCCAGCACCTGGCCGGTGGTGTCCTGGGTGTTGGTCACCACCCCCAGCTCCAGTCCGGCGATATACTCCTTTTGGGTATCCATAGCGTACTCCACCGCCCGGGTGGCCCGGCCCACGAACACCGGCAGCACACCGGTGGCCATCGGGTCCAGGGTGCCGCCATGGCCGATGCGCCGCTCCCCCAGGATGCCCCGCAGCTTGGCGCAGACATCCATGCTGGTCCAGCCGGCGCTCTTGTCGATCACGATGATACCACTTGGCATAGATCCTCCCCTAGGCATATGTTACCGAGATATGACTGGCCTGCACAGCGTCGTTCATGACCTGGCTGAACCGCCGCCAGCCGCCCTCCGTGTAGTCCGTGGAGCGGATGGTCCGGCGGGTCCGGCCAGACCGGATGGTGACGCGGTACTTCATCCCTCCCTTGGGACGCCGCCTGGACTGGACGGCGATCTCCTCCACGTCTCCCCAGTCCAGCGCCGCAGTCCGGCGGAAGGGCTGGATGATGGTGAGGCCCTTCTGAGAGAAGGATACCCGGCAGGCGTGGTACAGCTCATAGGAGATCCCACAGAGGACCGGGCAGAGGACAGCGGCGATCTTGGGAAGGGTCAGGCCCGTGGTCAGGTAGTAGGACTTGGCCGCCTCGAAGCGGAGCGAGATCGTGACCATCAGCAAAACAGTCAGCGCGAGAAAGGCCGTCGGCGGAAAGCCATACGCCAGAGGGCGGCGGAGGGTGCATACCCCCGGCTGCCGCTGGGGGCGGGACCGAATCGCGCCGCAGAACAGCACCACCGCCGCCAGCACCGTGAAATTCGCCAGGGAGGCGGCGATTCCGCAAAAGGCCAGCTCCTTGGCCGGCGTCAGCTCTCCCAGCAGCGCCGCGCCGCAGCCCAAAAGCGAATTTCCCACGAAAAGGACCGCCAGCAGGACCCTCCCCACCCTCGATAGGATCTTCATATCGCATCTCCATTATGTAGGCGCCGGGCGTCCGCCCTCCGAAGCGCCTGTATCACTTCCCGGCGACAGCCTCGACCGCCGCCAGGACCCTTTCCTTCACCTGCTCCAGGCTGCCGCTGATGGTGGCCCCCGCCGCCATGGCGTGGCCGCCGCCGCCCAGGGACACGCAGACCCGGGTGGCGTTGACCCGGCCATTGGCCCCGGTCCGCAGGCTCATCCGCCACAGGCCCGGCTCCAGCTCCCGCAGCACCGCGCCGCAGTCCACCCCCTCGATGAGGTTCGCCAGTGAGGAGATGTCCTCCAGGTCGTCCTCGGTGAGCCCCAGCTGCTGCCGGAGGGACAGCGGGATGGTCAGGAACACTCCCCGGTCCTCCTGGAAGAACTCCATGTTCCCCAGCAGGGCCGCCTCCAGGGCCAGCCGCTTTTTGGACTTGGTGCGGAAGTGCCGCTTGTTCACGGCGAAGTAGTCGATGCCGGTGGCCAGCAGCGCCGCCGCCACGGCGTGGGTATTGGCAGTGGTATTGGCATAGACGAAACAGCCGGTGTCGGTGGACACGGCCACATACAGGGGCAGGGCCACCTCCTGGGGCACCTCTCCCAGCAGCGCCAGGCAGATCTCATAGACGATCTCGCCGCAGGCGGCCCGGGAGGCGTCCACGCAGCTCTCCCGGCCAAAGCCCTCGAAGGAGGGGTGATGGTCGATAGCCAGACCGATCTGATCGAAGTAGACCTCCTCACCGGGGAAGAACATCTTTTTCGAGGCGATGTCCACCGAGACGATGAAGCCCGCCTGGAAGCCCTCCGGCGCCAGGTAGGGCTCCACATACTGCCCCAAGGTCTGGGTCATCTCCGGGTTCGGCAGGATATAGGCCCGCCTGCCCGCCAGCCAGAGGGCGGCGCAGAGGCCGGCGGCGCAGCCGGTGGTGTCGCCGTCAGGACGGCGGTGGGTCAGGATCAGGATGTCGTTCTGTCCGCCCAGCAGGGCGGCGGCCTCCTTGGGCGTCATGTCTCGTCCTCCTCTAAATGGATATGGTCGTTCACCGGCGGCTTGACGATGTTGGGGTCCCGCAGCATCTCCAGGATGTGGGCCCCCTGGCGGATGGAGTCGTCGGCGATGAACTGCAGCTCCGGGGTGTAGCGCAGGGAGAGGGCCATCCCCAGCTCCCGGCGGAGATAGCCGCTGGCGGACCGCAGTCCCCGCATCATCTCCTTCTCCTGGTCCTTGTCCAGGGCGGAGACATAGATCCGGGCGCAGCGGAGGTCGCTGGTGGTGTCCACTCGTGTGATCGTCAGCAGGCCCCCTTGCAGGCGGGGGTCCTTCAGGGTCCGCAGCAGGGCGCTCAGCTCCCGCTGGATCTCCTCGTTGATGCGTCCTATTCGATTGCTTGCCATCGATATCCCTCTTTTCCTCTCAAAGGAAGAGAGGATGTCCTCTCTTCTCCGATCGCAGCCGCCCTATGGGCAGCATCTCTTCCGCGGCTCTCCTATGTTTCTCCAAAATGCGCCGCTCTATGCCGCCGTGAGCGGTCCCCATTATACCATAAAACGGCAAGATCCACAAGAAAAGTTTACGGCTCCTCCCGCAGTCCCAGCAGATAGTCGGCGCTGACCTGGTAGTGTTCACAGAGCAGGACGAATTTTTCCAGGGAGGTGGTCCGTTTCCCGCTCTCCAGATAACTGATCTGCACCTCGCTCACATCCAGGACCGCCGCCAGCGCCTTCTGTGTCTCACCGGCCTGTTCCCGGAGCGCGCGCAGCCGCTGTCCAAATCGTTCTCTTGCAAAAATGTAGATTCCCCCCTTGATAAATTAACTCAAAGTTTGGTATACTGATATCAAACTTAACATACAGTTAGGAGGCGCAGTTTATGAACGTTCTTTTTGAGCAGCTCTTCCATGCCTGGTGCCCGCCCTACGATCCCCAGATGGTACCGGAATACTTACGGAAGGACCCGGTCAAGGCCTATGGGCAGTACGCCTTCCAGCGCGGCTTCACTCTGGCCCTGGCGCTGGCCGTGTCCTGCCTGGACCCGGAGGACCTGCGGCAGCAGGAATAAGGCAAAGGGCGGGCGATGACGCCCGCCCTGCTTATTCAGACCTCGATCTGCTCCATGACGAAGCACTCGATGATATCGCCGTCCTTGATGTCGTTGAACTTCTCTATGGTCATGCCGCACTCATAGCCGGAGGCCACTTCCTTCACGCTGTCCTTGAAGCGCTGGAGGGAGGCCAGCTCGCCCTCGTGGATGACCACGCCGTCCCGGACGATGCGGACCTGGCAGGAGCGCTGGATCTTGCCGTCCTGGACGTAGCAGCCGGCCACGGTGCCCACGCCGGACACCTTGTAGGTCTGGCGCACCTCGGCGTGGCCGATCAGGGCCTCCCGGAACTTGGGGGCCAGCATACCCTTCATGGCCGCCTCGATCTCGTTGATGCAGTCGTAGATGACCCGGTACATCCGCATATCCACATGGTTCCGGGCAGCGCTGTCCCGGGCGGCGGAATCGGGGCGGACGTTGAAGCCCACGATGATCGCCTTGGAGGTAGCCGCCAGCATCACGTCGCTCTCGTTGATCGCGCCTACGCCGGAGTGGATGACCCGCACCCGGACCTCCTCGTTGGTCAGCTTCTCCAGGCTGGCCCGCACCGCCTCGGCGCTGCCCTGGACATCGGCCTTGACGATGATGTTCAGGTCCTTCATCTCGCCGGCCTGGATCTGGCTGAACAGATCCTCCAGGGAGACCTTCTGGATCGGCGCGTTGGCCTTGGCCTTCTCCTCGGCCTTCCGCTGCTCCACCAGCTCCCGGGCCAGGCGCTCGTCGGCCACGGCGTTGAAGGTGCTGCCGGCGCTGGGGGCCTCGCCCAGGCCGGTGATCTCCACCGGCACACTGGGGCCCGCCTCGGTCAGGCGGCAGCCGGCGCTGTCCACCATGGCCCGCACCCGGCCCACAGCGGTGCCGGCGATGATGATGTCCCCCTGCCGCAGGGTGCCGTTCTGCACCAGCAGGGTGGCGATGGGGCCCCGGCCCTTGTCCAGCCGGGCCTCGATGACCGCGCCCTGGGCCGCCCGGTCGGGGTTGGCCTTCAGCTCCCGCATCTCGGCGGTGAGGGTCACCATCTCCAGCAGGTTGTCGATGCCCATGCCGGTCTTGGCGGAGATGGGGCAGATGATGGTCTCGCCGCCCCAGTCCTCGGCCACCAGCTCATACTCGGTGAGCTGCTGCTTGATCCGCTCCGGATTGGCCTCCGGCTTATCCATCTTGTTGATGGCCACGATGATGGGGATCTCCGCCGCCTTGGCGTGGTTGATGGACTCTACGGTCTGGGGCTTGATGCCGTCCTCGGCGGCCACCACCAGGATGGCGATATCCGTCACCATGGCGCCCCGGGCCCGCATGGAGGTGAAGGCCTCGTGGCCAGGGGTATCCAGGAAGGTGATGGGCTTGCCGTCCAGCTCCACCTGGTAGGCGCCGATGTGCTGGGTGATGCCGCCGGCCTCGCCCTTAGCCACATGGGAGGAGCGGATATAGTCCAGCAGGCTCGTCTTGCCGTGGTCCACATGGCCCATGACCACCACCACGGGGGCCCTGGGCTTCAGGTCCTCCTCCTTGTCTTGGGCGGTGTCGATGAGCTTCTCCTCGATGGTGACGACGACCTCCCGCTCCACCTTGCACCCCAGTTCCTCCGCCACGAAGGAGGCGGTGTCGAAGTCGATGAACTGGCTGACGGAGGCCATGACGCCGTTCTTCATCAGGCACTTGACCACCTCGGCGGCGGTCTTCTTCATCCGGCTGGCCAGCTCGCCCACGCTGATCTCGTCGGGGATCAGCACCTTGACCGGGGCCTTCTTGGCGATCTCCAGCTGGAGCCGGCGCATCTTGTCCTGCTCCTCCTGCCGGCGCTTACCGGACATCTGTCCGCCCCGGCGCTTGCCGCCGCTGCGGAACTTCTCCTTGCTCTGCTCCATCCGGCGTCCGCCGCCGGCGCTGGAGCGGTCGGCCATGTCCTGGAGCTTCTCGTCGTACTTATCCAGGTTGACATTGGTGGCCTTCCGGGTGTCCACCACCTTCTTCTCCGGCACCCGGGAGGCGGGCTTGCCGGCGGCAGGCTGGGCGCCGCCGCCCGGCTGCTGGGCCCCCTGGGCCGGGGCGGGCCGCTGGTCCTGCCGGGGCTTTTGCCCCTTGGGCGGCTGCTGCTGGGCCGGCTGGGGCGCGGCGGGCTGGGGAGCCGCCTCTTGGGGCTTTTTGCTCTCCGGCTCCTGGTAGGTGTCGGCATAGATGACCTGGATGCCGGAGACCTGGTTGTGCTGCGTCAGGTACTCAAAGATAAGGGAGAGCTCATGGTCGCTCAGCACCTGCATATGATTTTTGGGCGTAGTTGCGTACTTCGTAAGGATCTCCGTGATCGTTTTTGTGGGGACCCCGAAATCCTTGGCCACCTCGTGTACGCGGTATTTGTTCAGTGCGTTAGCCAATAAAGCCACCTCCGAATGAATGTCTGATAGGTTCGCCCACGCTGGGCGCTCGCTGCTATATGAACCGGCGCCGGACAGCTGCCGCTATCCCCTCCGCCGGGGCTTCTTCTTTTTGCGGATCTGGATCTTCTCCGCCTTCTGCTCCATGGCCTCCGCCGCCTCGGCCCAGCGGTCGGGGTCGCTGGCGGCCAGCCGGCGCAGCAGGGCGCCGGCCAATCCGGCGTCCGTCACCGCCAGCAGAGCACAGGGGGACCGCCCCAGGGCCTGGCCCAGGACCTCCTTGCTGTAGGGCACCTGGGCGCAGAGGCAGCCGCCCGTCCCGGCCAGATGCTCCGCCCGCCGGACGGTGTTCTCGGCGGCGTCCTCCGCCACCAGCAGCAGGCGGCACTTCCGCCGCTGGCAGGCGGTCCCCGCCGGCTCCTCGCCGGCCTCCAGCCGGCCGGCCCGCTTGCACAGGCCCAGGGTCCTGAGAAGATCATCCATGGGCCATCTCCTGCTCCAGCTGGTCATAGACCTCCGGGGGGATCGCCATCTCAAAGACCCGCTCCAGGGCCCGGCTCTTCCGGGCCTTCTTCAGGCAGGCCATATCCGGGCACACATAGGCCCCCCGTCCCGGCTTCTTCCCCTTGAGATCCAGGGAGAGGGTCCCCTCCGGGGACCGGACCACCCGGATCAGATCCCGCTTGTCCCGCATGGTCCGGCAGCCTACGCACTGCCGCTGGGGGATCTTCCGTACCTTCTGCATACCGCCGCCGTCCCTTCCTTGTTATTCCACGTTACTCCGCTGTTTCCCGATAGCTCTGGGGCTTGATATCGATCTTATACTTGGTCAGCCGGGCGGCCAGGCGGGCGTTCTGCCCCTCCTTGCCGATGGCCAGGCTCAGCTGGTCGTCCGGCACGATGACCCGGCATGCCTTGCCCTCCTCCGCCAGCTGGACCTCCACCACGTCGGCCGGGGCCAGGGCGGCGGCGATATAGGCGGCGGGGTCCTCGCTGTACTTCACGATGTCGATCTTCTCCCCCCGCAGCTCCTCCACGATGGCGCTCACCCGCTGGCCCCGGGGGCCCACGCAGGCGCCGATGGCGTCTACCGCCTCGTCGTTGGACCAGACGGCCATCTTGGTCCGGCTGCCGGCCTCCCGGGCGATGGACTTCACCTCCACGATGCCGTCATGGATCTCCGGCACCTCCAGCTCGAACAGCCGCCGCACCAGGCCCCAGTGGGTCCGGGAGATCATCACCTGGGGCCCTCTGGTGCTGCGGCGGACATCCACCACATACACCTTCACCCGGTCTCCCTCCGTCAGCTCCTCCTTGGGGACCTGCTCGCTGGGGGCCAGCAGGGCCTCGGTGCTCTCGGCTCCGGTGCCGATGCGCAGGGAGATGTTGCCGGTCCGGGGGTCGATGCGGGAGACCACGCCGGTGAGGATCTCGTGCTGCTTGGAGTTGAACTCGTCATAGATCATCCCCCGCTCCGCCTCCCGCAGGCCCTGGATGATGACCTGCTTGCCGTTGGTGGCGGCGATGCGGCCGAACTCCATGTTGTCCACCGGCAGGTTGATGACCCCGCCCAGCTCCGCCCGGGCGGTCAGGGCGCGGGCGTCCTCCAGGGAGATCTGGGTGGAGGGGTTCTCCACCTGCTCCACGATCTCCCGCTGGATATACATCCGCAGCTCTTCCTTGCTCTCGTCTATGTCTACGACGACGCAGTTCTTGTTCTCGTAGGCGGGATGCTCCTTCTCATAGGCCTTGACCAGGGCCGCCGCCACCTTCTCCAGCATGAAGTTCCGGGGGATGCCCCGCTCCTTCTCCAGCAGCGCCAGGGCCGCAAATATCTCGTCACATTTCATATCGCGCAACACTCCTGTCCTTAAAATTCCACCCGCAGCCGGCAGAGGGCCACCTCGCTCTTCTCGAACCGCACCGTCTCCGTCCCGGTATCCAGCAGGACCGCGCCGGCGTCATAGCCGGCCAGGGTGCCGGGGAACTCCTTCCGCCCGTCCCGGGCCCTGTAGAGCTTCACCAGGACCGGACTGCCGATGAACTGGGCATAATCCGAGGGCCGCTTCAGGGGCCGCTCGGCCCCGGCGGAGCAGACCTCGAAGATATAACTGCTCTCGATGGGGTCCGCCTCATCCAGGGCGTCGCTGACGGCCCGGCTCACCGCCTCGCAGTCGTTGATATCCACGCCGCCCTCCTTGTCCAGATACAGCCGCAGATACCACTGCCCCGCCTCCCGGACATACTCCACATCCCAGAGCGTACACCCCGCCGCGGCCACCGCCGGGGCGGCCAGCGACGCGGCCAATTCCGTGATCTTTGCCATGGGCTCCTCCTTATCCATCCTGCTCAGGTCCGGTCCCCTGGAGGGGGATCGCCAAATTTTGACTGACCGGACTCGGCCAAGAAAAAGAGCGGACAAAATGTCCACTCTGTCAACACGAACCATTCAATGCAAACAGTATAACACACGCTTTTGGAAATTGCAAGGGGGTCTCCCCATTTTATCGGGGCAAAACCCACACTTTTTTTGCCCCCATGCCCCTTGGGCCGGGGGAAAGGGCCTATCCGGGCCCCCGCCGGGCCCGTTCAGAACCGGCTGAGGGCCTTGGCTTCGGTCATGCCGAAGTACTGATAAGCCACATAGCTCCCCTGGTCCCCCCAGGTGGCGTCGCTGTGGACCGTCCGCCCGTCCAGCTCCGCCACGGTCCAGATATGGTCGTTCACGGAATAGGTGGTGCAGGGGATGCCCTCCAGCTTCAGGAGCAGGTTGTAGGCGGCGGTGTACCCGTCGCAGACCGCCTGGCCGAACTGGAAGAGGCCGTAGGCGGTGTGGGAGGGGGAGCTGGCGGCGGCCTTGCTGTCATAGGCGCAGTTCTTGGCCAGCCAGGTGTAGTAGACCCAGGCGATGTCCGACTGGTCCATGGTGGCCCGGAGGGTCCCCTCCCGCCAGAGACGGTCGTGGAGCTCGATGGCGGCGTTCATGGCCCCGGTCCGGGCGGCGGTCAGGTTGGACCCGCTGTAGACCCCGCTGGAGAAGGACAATGTCACCATGCCGGTGCTGGCCCGATAGGAGCAGCTGACGGCGTTGTAGCCCTGCTCGATATAGTGGCGGATCCCATCCAGGTAGTTCTGCATCAGCGTCTCCGCCGAGGCGCTGTCGATGGCGTTGGGGCCCAGGGACAGGGAGATGGTGGTCTCCGACCGGGACAGCATCCAGCGGAGGTTGTCGTCGATGGCCTGTAGATCGTTGAGGGCGTGCCGGTCGTGGAACACATCGCTCTCCCCCACCAGATCTGCCAAAGTGAGGCCCGCGGCGGAGAGCTTGGCCCCCCGCTCCCAGGTGATGGACAGGTGGAGGGGCACGGCCTCCCGCCGGTGGAGGGGATCGATAGCGGTCAGGTCCTGGTTCTTCGCCCCCACAGGAGCGGCAAGGCCAGGGACCTCCGGGCCGGCGGGACGGGCCAGCCACAGAGCGCCCAGGAGGAGGACCAGACAGAGGATAGAAGTCAGTCGTTTGATGGCGGTCCGCCTCCTTTCACGTTGCCCTGGGGGCCGGCGTCCTTCGTGCAGCCGGCATGGCCCGTATAGGGGGCCGCACCGCATCGCTACTATAGTGTCACTATAGTATAACACAGATTCGGCCAAGACGCAACGGTCCAAAAGCAAGATCTGCATGAACGATGGGCCCAGCCGGGCCCGCCGGTCACACCTGCCGCTTCCGCTCCTTCCAGACGGCGGCCAGGATATCCTTCAGGACCAGGAAGGCGTCCAGCTCGCTGTAGCCGTAGGTCCTTTTCAGGTCCTGGAGCAGGGCGTCCAGCCCCGCGGCGTAGGGCGCTGTGTCCACCTCCTGGCGGTAGGACAGCAGGATCGGGTACTTCTTGCCCCAGGCCTTGGTCCAGTCGATCTTCTCCTCCATGGCGGCGCTGGTCCGCTGGATGGCCTGCTGGACCTCCTCCAGGTCCATGTCGAACTCGATCAGCGCGTCCAAGGAGAGGTGGTACAGCACCGCCAGCCGCTTGGCCTGCCGGATGTCGGGAATCGTCTCGCTGGTCTCCCACTTGGAGATCGTCTGCCGGCTCACCCCCAGCTTCTCCGCCACCTTCTCCTGGGAAAGGCCGCACTTCTTCCGCGCCTGGAACAGGCTGTTTCCTAGACCCATACAAAACATCTCCTTCTCATCAAGATGGCCCCAGTATACACGATACCGGCGGAAAAGGCCACCGCTCCCGCCTTGCGATCTCGCCCGGAATGCTCACATAGGGCGGCGCTCCCCCTCGCCGGGTCCTTATTTTTCCAAGCAGGCCGGTCGATATATAAATAATAAGCTGTAAAAAACGGGAAGGAGGCGGTCCTATGTCCGGCAGGCCAAGAGCCCTCCTGGCGGCGCTGCTCGCCGCCCTGTTGCTCTCCGCCTGCGGCGGCGGCGGCGAGACGGACCTGGCCCCGCCGGAGGAGGCACGGCTGACGGTGTACACCTCCCACAAGGAGGAGGTCTATGGTCCCATCGTCAAGGAGTTCCAAGCCCGGACGGGCATCTGGGTCCAGGTGGTCACCGGCGGCACCAACGAGCTGCTGGAGCGCATCGCCGCCGGGGAGGGTCCCTGCGACGTGATGTTCGGCGGCGGCGTGGAGAGCCTGATGACCTATGCGGACTGCTTCGAGCCCTACGCCTGCTCCGGCGCCGGGGCGGTCAAGCCCTGGCTCCAGCCGGAGGGGGACCTGTGGACCCCCTTCTCCTCCCTGCCGGTGGTGCTGATCTACAACCCCCGCCTGGTCTCCCCCGGGGAGGTCCAGGGCTGGGCGGACCTGCTGGATACGCGGTGGCGGGGGCGGATCGCCTTCGCCGACCCCGCCGTCTCCGGCTCCAGCTACACCGCCGCCGTCACCATGCTCACCTGCCTGCCGGGGGACGACTGGGAGGAGCTGGCCCAGCTGGTGGAGAACCTGGACGGGGGCGTCCTGGCCGATTCCGGCGACGTGGTGGAGGCGGTGTCGGTGGGCAGCTGCGCCCTGGGCGTCACCCTGGAGGAGACCGCTCTGAAACGTCAGGCCGCCGGGGCCCATATCGCCATCGTCTACCCCGCCGAGGGCACCAGCAACCTCCCCGATGCCGCCGCCCTGGTCTCCGGCGCGCCCCACCGGGAGAACGCGCTGGCCTTTTTGGAGTTCACCCAGAGCGCGGATGTCCAATCCCTGGTAGCCAGCGACTTCGCCCGCCGCTCCGTCCGGTCGGACATCCCGGACGACCTGCCGCCGGAGGACAGCCTGCGGCTGATCGACTACGACATCGCCGCAGCCGCCGCCCTGAAGGAGGAGCTGCTGGAGCGGTGGGCGGCGCTGGAGGAGGGCGGGCTATGAAGACCTCCTTCCACCGCAAGCTCCTCTCCGCCTTCCTGGCGGTGGGGGTGGTGCCGCTGTTGATCTGCGTCCTGGTGCTGTTGGACCTGTTCCGGGTCTCCCTGGACCGCCGGGCGGAGGAGGAGGCCGCAGTCCAGCTCACCGCCATGGCCGGCGATATGGGGGCGCTGCTGCGCTCCTGCCAGGGGGTGATGGACCGTCTCTCCCGCCAGCCCCAGGTCCTGGAGGCCCTGGCGGCGGGGGAGGGCCCGGCCCCCCAGGCGGTCTACAACGCCCTCTACACGGCGGCGGCCCCCCTTCTTCGGGACGCCTCCTTCTCCCTCTACACCAGCCAGGGCCGCCTGCTCTACGCCACCGCCGGCGCGCCGGGGGACCTGTCCCCCCGCTGGGGCGTCCTGGCCGCTGCCGGCCGGACGGAGGGGCCGGCCTATCAGAGCGTCTCGGACTTCGCCGGCGGCGAGGCCCTTCGGGCCGCTCTGGCGGTCCCCGGGGAGGAGGGACCGGCGGGCTATGTGGTCCTGGAACTGAGCGATGCCCACTTCCGCCGCCTGCTGGAGGGCAAGCACAGCGCCGGCAGCGAGGTGCTGGTGCTGGACCCCTTCTGGAGCCAGGTCTATGCCTCCCCCTCCCTCTCGGACGCCTCCCTGGCCCCCACCCTCCGGGCCCGCCTGCTGGCGGGAGAGGGGCTGGAGGGGGAGGACCGGCTGTACCACGTCCAGCAGGAGCCGGTCAGCGGCTTCTACCTGCTCCTCTGCCAGCCCAAGCCAGTGGCGGGCTGGGTCATGCGGACCCTCTATCTCATCGCCCTGGGGGCGATCCTGCTGAGCCTGGGGCTGTGTCTGGCGGTGTCTATGGTCCTCTCCGACCAGCTCTTCCGGCCCATCCTCTCCTTGAACAACGCCATGGCGGCGGTGGAGGAGGGCGACCTGGACGTGCGGGTCACTGTCTCCGGGGCGGACGAGATGAGCCAGCTGGCGGGCCGGTTCAACCGGATGGCCCAGCGGCTGAAGGAGAACCTGGCCCGGTCCCTCCGGCAGCAGGAGGAGTTAGGCCAGGCCCAGCTGCGGATGATGCAGGCCCAGTTGAACCCCCACTTCCTCTATAACACCTTGGACACATTGAAATGGCTGGGCAAGATCCACCACATCCCGGAGGTGGCCTCTATCTCCGCCGACCTGGCGGAGATCCTGCGGCGGAGCATCTCCGCCGGGGCCTTCGTCACCCTGGAAGAGGAGCTGCGGTCCCTGGACCACTATGTGGCTATCCAATCCATCCGCTTCGCCGGGAAATTCACCTTCCAGACCCAGGCGGACCCCTCCCTGCTGGCGGTCCCCCTGCCCAAGCTGACCTTGCAGCCCCTGGTGGAGAACGCCATCATCCACGGCTTCGAGGACGGCGTGCCCGGCACGGTCACCGTCACCGCCGCCCGCCAGGGGGATGAGATGGTCCTGACCGTGTCGGACAACGGCTGCGGCATGAGCCGGGAGAGCCTGGAGCGCTTCCGCTCCGGGGCCGGGGAGGGGCACCTGGGGCTCTATAACGTGGACGCGATCCTCCGCCTCCACTATGGCCGGGGCCTTACCTTCCTGCCCCCTGACGGAGGCCGGGGGACCCGCATCCGCATCGCCATCCCGATCGTACCGGAGACGAAGGACATGACAGGAACATGACAGGAGGTGCAGCCTATGATGAAGGTCGTCGTAGTGGAGGACGAGGCCCTGGTCCGCCGGGGGATCGTCCTGGCGGTGGACTGGGCGTCGGTGAACTGCGCCGTGGCCGGGGAGGCCGCCGACGGCGCAGAGGGACTGGAGGTCATCCGGCAGGTCCAGCCGGACCTGGTGGTCACCGATATCAAGATGCCCCGAATGGACGGCATCGAGATGCTCCGCCGCCTCCGGGAGGCGGGCAACGAGGTCCGGGCCATCATCCTCACCGCCTACAGCGATTTCTCCTACGCCCAGTCCGCCCTGAAACTAGGGGCGGTGGACTACCTCCTCAAGCCTTTCCAGGACGGGGAGCTGGAGGCGGCCATCCAGGCCCTCCAGCGCCGGGAGGCGCCTCCGGCCCTGCCGGCGGGCAGCAGCAAGTATGTCACCGCCGCCATCGGCTATATCGCCGCCCACTACAACGCCCCGGACCTGTGCGTGGGCAGCATCGCCCGGTCCCTGGCGGTCAGCGAGGGGCACCTGAGCCACCTCTTCAAGCGGGAGACCAACTACACCGTCAACAGCTACATCACCACCTACCGGATCCGCGCCGCCATGGAGCTGCTGCGGGACTGCCGCAGCAAGGTCTATGAGGTGGCCGAGGCGGTGGGCTACCGGGATATCACCTATTTCAGCAGCACCTTCAAGAAGGTGGTGGGGGTCACCCCCTCGGAGTATCAGCGGCAGTGCCAGTAGCGTGAGATATCCCTGGCATATAAAACAGAGGGGGCAGGCCCACGGGGCAACTCCCGTAAAGAAGCCACCGCCCGCTGGAAAGGAGTTGCTTTTCAGCGGGTGCTGCTTTATAATGAACTTATCGACAAAACTAGATTTGAAGGAACAATTAAGAAGGGAGCGATCCATTATGGCAATCAACGGTCTTTTCGATCCTTATAGGGATGCCGTCTCACGGGCAGGACAAATTCGCCCCATACAGACGGGTCGTTTTGCCGTTTCTG
>CAMWFH010000010.1 GCA_947173485.1 uncultured Clostridia bacterium
ATGTATCCGGGGAGGAGTCGGTCAGCCAGATCAAGCTGCGGGCCAAGCGGCTGGGGGTCTCCGGCGGAGACCTGCTGCTGCTCTCGGAGACCGGACTGGAGGACGTGCTGGAGTCGGTGGGCCAGGTGAAGCCGGACGTGCTGATCGTGGACTCCATCCAGACCCTCTACAACGCCGCCCTGGACTCCGCCCCCGGCAGCGTGGGCCAGGTGAAGGACTGCACCATGGCCCTGATGCAGCTGGCCAAGGGGGACGGCATCACGGTGTTCGTCATCGGCCATGTGAACAAGGAGGGCTCCATCGCTGGGCCCAAGGTGCTGGAACATATGGTGGACTGCGTCCTCTACTTTGAGGGGGACGCCATCCACCGGATCCTGCGGGCGGCGAAGAACCGGTTCGGCGCCACCAATGAGATCGGCGTCTTTGAGATGGGGGACCAGGGCCTGATGGAGGTGTCCAACCCATCGGAGATGCTCCTCACGGACCGGCCGGAGGACGCGCCGGGGACCTGTGTCACCTGCGTGATGGAGGGGGCCCGTCCGGTGCTGGCGGAGATCCAGACCCTGCTGGCCCCCTCCAGCGGCACCGTGCCCCGGCGGACCAGCAACGGCTTCGACTACAACCGGGCGGCCATGCTGCTGGCGGTGCTGGAGAAGCGGGGCGGCCTGCGGGTCACCGCCTGCGATGCCTTCCTCAATATCATCGGCGGCCTGACCCTGGACGAGCCCGCGGCGGACCTGGCGGCGGTGCTGGCCCTGGCCTCCAGCTACCTGGACAAGCCTGTAGCGGCGGACGTGACCGCCATCGGCGAGGTGGGGCTCACCGGCGAGCTGCGCAGCGTGAGCCACCTGGAGCAGCGGCTGGCGGAGATCGGACGGATCGGGTTCAAGCGGTGCGTCATCCCCCGGCAGCGGCGGGGAAAGCCGGCCCTGCCGGCGGGGCTGACGGTGCTGGAGGCCGCCAACATCGGCGAGGCCATCCGGCTGGTCCTGGGGAAGTAGCGAAAGCAGCACCGGTCAAAACAGCTCCATGAGCCACCCATAGTCCTTCCGCAGCTGCTGCCGGCAGGTGAGGCAGTCTGGGCAGGCCGCCTCCACCGCCGCCCAGAAGGCGGGGCTGTGGTCCATATGGCGGAGATGGCACAGCTCGTGGACGGCCACATAGTCCGCCAGCTCCGGGGGACACATGAGCAGCCGCCAGGACAGCCGGATCGCCCCCTTGGCCGTACAGGAGCCCCAGCTCCTCCGCGCCTCGGAGAGATGAAAGCCGGTATAGGACACCCCCAGTTCCTTCGCCCGGCGCTCCAGCAGGGCAGGGAGCGCCTCCGCTGCCTGCTTGCGGAGCCATCCGGCGATCTCCTCCGGCCCCGCGCCCTCCGGCACCAGCAGCAGCGCCCCCTGGCGCTCCACCTGTGGGACGGAGGCGGCGGCGATGGTCAGCGTCTCCCCGCGAAAGGGGAGGAGCTGGTCGGTCTCGCCAGTGATCCCGCAGTCCCGCCTGGAATGGATCTCCGCCTGCTTTTCCCGTATCCAGGGCTCCTTTTCCTGGATGAAGCTCTCGATCCATGCCTTACTGGCCCGCAGAGGGGCCCGGACCACCAGCTCACCCTCCCGGCTGATGACCAGCGCTAAGGTCTTTCGCCGGGAGCGGACCAATGTATAGGGCACCATATCGCCATCTCCTTCATATCCTTTATGTCCATTCAAGAAAGGGGGCTCTATGTCAATGGACCTCACCCTCTCCTGTCCCAGTATACAGGAAGACTTCCCGCTTGTCCACACCGGCCGTGGGGAGGACCGCTCACCGGCGCTGCATCTGGACGGCCTGTCCCCCCAGGCGGTGACCCTGGCGGTCACCCTGGAGGACATCGACCACCCGCTGTTTCGAGACTTCACCCACTGGCTGCTCTGGAACGTGCCCGCCGCGCCGGCCGTCCAGGGGGATCTCCCGGCGGGACGAGTCCTGCCCGCTCTGGGGAAGGCCCGGCAGGGCTGGGGCTATGGATTCCACCGCTACGCCGGCCCCAAGCCGCCCAAGGGGCAGCGGCACCGCTACCGGTTCACGGTCTACGCCCTGGACGCGGCCATCGAGCTGGGCCCCTGGCAGACCAAGGCCGCCTTCCTGCGAAAGGCCCAGGGCCACATCCTACAGACCGCCTCGCTGACCGCCGCCTTCGGCGGATAAAAAGCGTCCTCCCGGTACATGGCGTACCGGGAGGACTTTTTCGCTTTAGATGGCCTTATTTTAGGTAGCTGTAGTCCTTCAAAACGGTCAAGATCAGCAGCTCGATATCCTTCGGCAGGTCATTGGCCGCCTCCAGATCCGCCACGAACTCCTTCCCGTCCAGCCGGACCTTCACCTTGCCGCCCTCCAGGGGCAGGAAGCCCTGGTTGGTACTGTCGGCGAACTCCTCCTCGTTGAGGAACAGGGTGAACTTGTCCTTGTAGGGCCGGCTGCTGTAGGGGCAGAACACCAGGCAGTTGCCGCACTCGTTGCACATCCGATCCACATGGAGGATCTGCCGCCGGCCATCGGGCAGCTTGATGATCACGTTGGCCCGGTTGGGGCAGACGTCGGCGCAGAGCTGGCAGACGGTGTTGCAGTTGAGGCACCGGTCGCCCTCGCAGCCCGCCGGCTCACCCAGAATGCCCTTCTTGGCGACAGCGGCCTTGGCCTCCGGCAGGGCCCCATCAGGGATGGCGTAGCTGTGGGCCTCGCCCAGCACCGCCTGGACGAACCGGGCGGCATCGGCGATGCCCTCCACCACGGTGGCGGGGCCACGCATAGCATCGCCGCCGGCGTAGACGCCGGGGATACCGGTGGAGAAGAGGGAGCGGCCCTTCTTGTCCAGCTCCATGCCCTGGCTGGTGAAGAAGTCGCCGTCCACCTGCTCGCCTACGGCGGAGATCACGGTATCGCAGGGGACCTCCATGGTCTCGCCGGTGGCCACGGGACGGCGGCGGCCGCTCTCGTCCGGGTCGCCCAGCTTCATCTTATCACAGACCAGCACGCCGTCCGCCTGCTTCACCGGCGCGGCCAGCTCCACGAACTCCACGCCGTCGGCCAGCGCCAGCTCCAGCTCCTCCGCGTCGGCGGGCATATACTTCTTCGTCCGGCGGTAGACCAGGGAGACCTTCTCCACCCCCGGCAGGCGCTTGGCGGCACGGGCGGCATCCATGGCGGTGTTGCCGCCGCCGATGACCACCACGTTCTTTCCGACCTGGGTATCACGCCCGGCCTTCACGTCACGCAGCCAGCCGATGACGGGCTTCACGTTCCCCTCCAGGTCCAGCTTTCCGGCCTTCCAGGCGCCGATGGCCAGGAAGATATGGGTGAATCCCTGGTCCTTCAGGGTCTGGACGCTGGGGGCCTCCTGGCCCAGGCGGATATCCACGCCCAGCCGCCGGAGCATCTCGGCATCCTTCTCGATGGCCTCGTCCTCGATACGGAAGCCGGGGATGACATGGCGGACGATGCCGCCCAGGGTGGCCTCCCGCTCAAAGAGGACGGTCTCCACACCGGACCGGGCCAGGAGATGGGCCGCCGCCATACCGGTGGGGCCGCCGCCTACGACCGCGGCCTTGACGCCGGCTCTCTTCTCCGCGGGCTTGATGGCGGGCAGGACCTCGTCATAGCCCCGGAAGGCGGCCATCAGCTTCATGGCCCGGATCTGGACCGGGGTCTCATAGAAGTTCCGGGTACACTTGTTCATGCACCGGTGGGCGCAGATGGTGCCGGTGATGAAGGGGAGGGGGTTCTTCTCCAGGATGAGCCGGAGGGCATCGGCATAGCGCTCCTGCCGGACCAGCTCGATATACTCCGGGATATCCTGGTGGATGGGGCAGCCGTCCTTGCAGGGGGCGGTGAAGCAGTCCAGCAGGGGGACCTGCTCCTCCAGCTTCCGGCTGGGCAGGGGCTTGACCGCCTTTAAGTGGTGTTCATCCTGCCGGGCGGAGAGGGCCAGGGCCTCGATGGCGCCCACATCCACGCCAGTGAAGGGGGCAAAGGGCAGCTTCTCCAGCTTCTCGCCGATCTGCTTGAACCGCTGATACCCGCCGGGCTTCAGCTCGGTGGTGGCCATGGTGATGGGCCAGATGCCGCAGGAGAAGAGCTTGTCGATATTGAAGAAGTCCGCGCCGCCGGAGTAGCTGAGGCGCAGCTTGCCGCCGAACTCCTTACTGACGCGCCGGGCCATCTCGGTGGTCAGGGGGAAGAGGCTCCGGCCGGCCATGTACATCTCCTCGCTGGGCAGCTCGCTCCGGGTCACGTCCACCGGGAAGGTGTTGCTCAGCTTCAGGCCGAACTCCTTGCCGTTCTGCTCCGCCAGGGCCAGGAGGCGGCGGAACATGGGCACGGCGTCGCTGTATTGCAGGTCCTCCTTGAAGTGGTGGTCGTCGAAGGCGACATAGTCGTAGCCCATGCCGTCCAGGATGGCCCGGGCGCTCTCGTAGCCCAGGATGGTGGGGTTGCACTTGACGAAGGTGTGGAGGCCCTTCTCGGTGATGAGGTAGGAGGCGATGCGCTCGATCTCATCGGGGGGGCAGCCGTGGAGGGTGGAGAGGGTGGCGCTGGTGCAGACATGGGGGGTGATGGCGTCGATGTAGGCGCTCTCCTCCGGGAACATCTCCTTCAGGACCGCCTGGCAATCGGCGAAAACGCTCTGCCGCCGGGCGTCCTTCAGGCCCTCGATGAAGGTGTCCACCTTCTCGCCCTTGATGCCCTCCAGGTCGTAGCCTACGGACATATTGAACACGAAGCCGTCCGGGTCTCCTAGGCCGTAGTGCTTGGCCATGAACTTCAGGGCCACCCAGGCCTTGACATACTCCGCGTAGGCCTCGGTCACATACAGCTCCGTGGACCACTCGCAGTTGTAGCACTCATCCTCCGCCAGGATGCAGGGGCGGCTGATGCAGGCGGCCATATCCGCGCCGTCGATCTTCTGGACGGTCTTGAGCTCGAAGAACCGGGCCCCGCCGAAGTAGGCGGCGATGATGTTCTGGGCCAGCTGGGTATTGGGGCCGGCGGCGGGGCCGAAGGGGGTCTCCAGCCGTTCGCCGAAGATGGGCAGGGACTTGCCTGTGGGCTTATAGGGGCTGTGGACGCCAAAGACCGAGCCCTCCCGGCCATACTCGGTGACGATCCAGTTCATCAGGTCCCGGAAGGGGATGGGGATCATTCTCTCAGACATAGGTAGCTTCCTCCTTTATTCGATAGCTGGTCGCTCGATGCTTCCGCTTGATACGTCCGCTCAATACTCTCTGTGGTTCAGCGCGGTCCAGAGCTTTTTGCTCTCCTCCAGGATGCGGGCGTTGACGGCCTCCTCGTCGATGCCCACCAGCTCCCGGTCGCGCATCAGGAGCTTGCCGTTGCAGATGGTGGTCTGGCACTGGCGGCCGGTCATGCCGAAGAGCATATGGCCGTCGATGTTGGCATCGGAGAAGGGGGTAAAGGGCTTGTAGTCCATGACGATCACGTCCGCCGCCGCGCCGGGAGCCAGCCGCCCCAGGGGCACGCCGAAGTACTTCTCGCCGATGAGGGGATTGTTCTTGAAGAGCATATCCGTCACCTCGCACCAGCCCACACCGGGGAGGCAGGCGTTGTGCCGCTGGATGGCCAGGGCCACCTTGATGCTCTCCAGCATATCGTTGGTGTAGGCATCGGTGCCCAGGCCCACGGTGATGCCCCGGGCCATCAGCTGGAGGATGGGGGAGCAGCCTACGGCGTTGCCCATGTTGCTCTCCGGGTTGTTGACGCACATGGTGCCGGTGGCCTGGATGATGTCCATCTCGGCGGTGTTCACATGGATGCAGTGGCCCAGGATGGTCTTGGGGCCCAAGATGCCGTGGTCCTGGAGGCGCTGGATGGGGCGGCGGCCGTAGTTCTGCAGGCTGTCGTAGACGTCGTTCATCCCCTCGGAGACGTGGATATGGAACCCGGTGCGGCCGTTGTTGGCCGCGGCCATCTTCTCAAAGGTCTTGTCGCTGATGGTGAAAAGGGCGTGGCCGCCGAACATGGCCGCCAGCATGGTGCTGGGGTTTTTCTCGCACCAGTCCAGCCAGTCCTTGTTCTCCTGGACCGCCTGGTCGGCCTTCTCCTCGCCGTCCCGGTCGCTGACCTCGTAGCACAGGCAGGAGCGGATGCCGAACTCCTTGGCGCTCTCGCCGATCTGGAACAGGGAGCCGGGGATCTCCGCGAAGGAGGCGTGGTGGTCGAAGATAGTGGTGACACCCTGCTTGATGCAGTCCAGATAGAGGGCATCGGCGCTGGCGCGGGTGCCCTTCAGAGTCAGGTGGCGGTCGATGTACCACCACTGGCCCTCCAGGACCTCCAGGAAGTTGGTGGGGGCGTAGCCGTCGATGGAGAGGCCGCGGGCCAGGGCGGAATAGATGTGGGTATGGGCGTTGACCAGGCCCGGCATGATGACGCCGCCCCGGGCATCGATGAACTCCGCCTGGGGATATTTGGCTCGCAGAGCAGCGGTCTCGCCCACCTCCAGGATCTTCTCGCCGTCCATGACGACGCCGCCGTCAGGCAGGTAGGGCAGGGCGGTGTCTCGGGTGATGAGACGTCCATTAGCCAGCAGATACATGATCGTTCCTCCTCAAAATAAAAAAGTAGTAAACAAAAAGTGCCCCGGACTGGAGGTCCGAAACACTCAAGCACAAGCGAGAGTGATAGTTGCAGCCCGTGCGCTCAGCACTACGTTACAGCTACCAATCTAAACCATCTGAACTTGTCTATATTATAAAAAATACCAGCTGATTTTGCAAGGGATAAATAGAACAAAATTGAAGATACTTTTTGTACACAGCTTACAAAATTTTAGACCACCATCCAAATTTTTATGTAGATGATCGGCAGCTCTGCCAGCTCTTTCCTGTGCCGCCGGCGGGCAGGGCGGCGGGGCGGGGGATCGTCAAAAACTGCCTTGACGATCCAGGCGATCTTTTCACCCCGCGGACCGCGGCTTTTTTTCATCCCCAGGGACAAACTGAGCCAGGCCGGGAGACCGGTCGAAATATGCAGAGAAGGGGCGATCAGATGGATGAAAAAGGAATGCAAGCAGCGATGGACGGCAGTATGTTTCGTGGCGGCCATGTGTCTGGGGCTGGCCGGACTGGCCGGACCGGTCCAGGCACTGGACCGGCCTGATGTCAGGCAGGCGCCGGAGATGCTGGTGCCGGTAGGCCACACGGTGGGCCTGAAGCTGTTCTCTGAGGGGATCCTGGTGGTGGGCATCACCGAGCTGGAAACGGTGGAGGGGCAGACCGTGGTGCCCGCCAAGGCAGCCGGACTGAAGGTGGGCGATCTGATCCTACAGTGCAACGGCCAGGACGTGGAGAACACGGAGCATTTCCAGGACCTGGTTCGACTGGATGATGACGGCGTAGTGGACCTCCAGGTCCGGCGGGGGAGCCGGGCCCTGCAGCTGACGGCGGAGGCTGTCGCCGGGGCCGACGGGGTCCGCCGCCTGGGGGCCTGGGTCCGGGACAGCTTGGCCGGCATCGGGACGATGACCTTCTACGACCCAGCCAGCGGGGTGTTTGGCGCTCTGGGCCACGGCGTCAACGATACGGACACCAACCTGCTGCTGACCCTGGACTCCGGGGCCATCATGCCCTCCACGGTGAAGGCGGTGAAGCCAGGGCAGGCCGGGGACCCGGGGGAGCTGCGGGGCAACTTCGACCTGACGATGGACCTGGGGGCCCTGTACGCCAATACGGAGCGGGGCGTGTTCGGTACCATGGCCCCCTGCGCCATGGTGGAGGACCTGCCCGCTCTGCCGGTGGCGGAGAGGAGCCAGGTCCACAAGGGGGAGGCGGAGATCCTGTCCAACATCTCCGGTGACTGTGTGGAGCGCTACAGCGTCCAGCTCTCCCGGCTGGACCTGGACAACGGCACCAGGAACATGGTGGTCCGGGTGACGGACGAGCGGCTCCTGGCGGCCACCGGCGGCATCGTCCAAGGGATGAGCGGTAGTCCGATCCTACAGGACGGACGGATCATCGGTGCGGTGACCCATGTCCTGGTGGACGACCCCGCCTGCGGCTATGGGATCTATATCGGGAATATGCTCTCGGAGGCCTTCGCCTCTTGAGACGGTCCGCCTGCACAACGGCGGGGCGGCCCCCTGAAAAGAGGGCCGTCCCGCTGAAAACATGAGCTATCCCTCTGCTGGGGGCTTCTTCTGGCGCTTCGGGGCGACGCTGTCATAGCTCCACTCCAGCAGGGGCTCGATCTGGCTGTCAGGGACCGCGCCGTCCAGGACGATGGAGATCCAGTGGTCCTTATTCATGTGATACGCCGGAAGGAACCCCTTGGCCGCGAGCAGCGAGCCGACCATGATCGTGCTGCACCTCACGTTCATCACATCGAGGACCTGCTCCCCTGAAAAGCCCAGTCTCTTCGGGAGGACGCTCATCATGACAGCATACCACTTTCTGCTGGCGGGGTGGCGGAAGATGGCGCTGTCCGGGCTGTCCGCCCAGAGATGCTCCGCCTCTGTCCCATAGACCTCCTGTATATACCGCGTGATACGCTCACGCTGTGAAGGATAGCTCATCTCCCACCTCATACTTTCATACTTATATTTTCCATTCACCGTTGAAGCGCAAAGCTTCTGTAGCATCCCTATTATAGCGAAAGATCTATCTATCCACAATATAAATTTACGACAAAACCAATGACAAGACCGATATGGTGTGATAGAATAGTTTAGCTGGTCTATGAGAAAGGAAAGGGGAGAGGCAGGCTGTCCTAGACCGCCTGCCCTGCATGACACAAAATGGGAAGTTGGGGTGTGGGGATCTTTTCTGATGACGATGCCGCTGATATCCGAGATGCCTATCAAGAAAAGCTGTACTTATTAGGAGAGACCTTAGCGGAATCCGAGACGATCCGAGAATGTCGTGAATATCCTCCCAATGCGCTATGGATCGCCTTGGCTCTGACAGAGTGGCAGTATGGGAGGCTGTCAGAGACCATAAAGCAAAGGGCCTTGGCCGAGATAGAAAACGAACTTACCACATTAGAAGAACTCTGGAAGCCCGAGCTGGTCCAGAAGCGCCGTACTGTTTTGCAAAAGGCATATCGACAGCTCCTATCGAGGCAGCCCAAAAAGAAAACTCCACGAAAACCATCCTGGGCATGGAAATGCCCCTGGTCTCCCGGAGATGTCTTGCAGTATAAGCTCTGCCATCCCGGACAGGGCCAGGAGGACCTGCGCGGGAAATATGTCCTTCTGCCTGTAGTCGCAGTCGAGGAGACACCTGCCGGCAAGATCCCCTGCGAAACGATGCTGATCGGCCTATGGGATCGGATAGGGGACACACCTCCAACGGCAGCAGAGCTCCATACGATCAAATTTTCCGTATTCACTTTTCCTGGCGGACATACAGCCAAGACCATGCCGGTATCCTTTGGCACAGGCGTGATCAAAGAAGCGGATGTCAAATATATCGGCACGATCCCGCTCTGCGAGCTATACGATCATTTCGATGCCAACGCACCGATACCGCCGCCACGGAGCATGTATGAGATCAATATCGCCCTGACGTTCAAGAGCAGACTATCCCCTTGATCATGATGATGCAGCCCCCGCCGGCCAGGCCGGCGGGGGCGCATCCATGTAACGGCTGTTCACTGGCCGTAGTAGGCCCGGAGGTACATCTCCCGGATCTCGCTCATCAGGGGATAGCGGGGGTTCGCGCCGGTACACTGGTCATCGAAGGCCTGCTCCACCATGGCGTCCAAGGTCTCCAAGAAGTCTTTCTCCTCCACGCCGTAGTCCCGGATGGTCTTTTTGATGCCCACGGCGGCCTTCAGTTCCTCGATCTTCCTGATCAGCCCCTCCACGGCCTCCTGGTCGCTGGCCGCGCTGATGCCGCAGAAGCGGGCGCACTCGGCATAGCGGGCGAGGGTATGGGGGTAGGCATACTGGGAGAAGGTGCCCATCTTAGGCGGGACCTCGGCGCTGTTGAACTCTACCACCAGGGAGATCATCAGGGCGTTGGCCACGCCGTGGGGCAGGTGGTGGAAGGCCCCCAGCTTGTGGGCCATAGAGTGGCAGACACCCAGGAAGGCATTGGCGAAGGCCATGCCGGCCATGCAGGAGGCGTCGGCCATCTTCTGCCGGGCCTCCAGGTCGCTGCCGTCGTGATAGGCCCGGGGCAGGTAGTCAAAGACGTTCTTCATAGCCTTCAGGGCCAGGCCATCGGTGTAGTCGGTGGCCATGACGGAGGCGTAGGCCTCCAGGGCGTGGGTCAGAACGTCCACGCCGCTGGCGCTGGTGAGGCCCTTGGGCTGGCTCATCATGTTGTCCGTATCCACGATAGCCATATTGGGCAGCAGGGCATAGTCGGCCAGGGGGTACTTCACCCCAGTCTCCTGGTCGGTGATGACGGCGAAGGGCGTCACCTCGCTGCCAGTGCCGGAGGAGGTGGGGATCGCCACGAAGTAGGCCTTTTCGCCCATCTTCGGGAAGGTATACACCCGCTTGCGGATATCCACGAACCGCATGGCCATATCCCCAAAGTCCACCTCGGGATGCTCGTACATCACCCACATGATCTTGCCGGCGTCCATGGCGGAGCCGCCGCCCAGGGCGATGATGGTGTCGGGCTGGAAAGCCGTCATGGCCTTTGCCCCCTCCTGGGCATTGGCCAGGGTAGGGTCGGGTTGGACGTTGGAGAACACGGTGTACTGGATGCCCAGCTCATCCAGCTTATCCGTGACCGGCTTGGTGTAGCCGTTCTGATAGAGGAATGTGTCGGTGACGATAAAGGCCTTCTTCCGGCCCAGCACGTCCCGCAGCTCGTTGAGGGCCACCGGCATACATCCCCTCTTGAAGTAGACCTTTTCCGGCGTGCGGAACCACAGCATATTTTCTCTCCTCTCCGCCACAGACTTGATGTTCAGCAGGTGCATAGGCCCCACGTTCTCGCTGACGCTGTTGCCGCCCCAGGAGCCGCAGCCCAGGGTCAGGGAGGGGCGGAGCTTGAAGTTGTAGAGG
This sequence comes from uncultured Clostridia bacterium, assembly GCA_947173485.1. GTDB lineage: Bacteria > Bacillota > Clostridia > Oscillospirales > Oscillospiraceae > CAMWFH01. The sequence goes on from CAMWFH010000010.1 coordinate 11,012, forward strand.
TCGCCGATGCCCCCGTGGCTGGAGGGGGTGTTCACCACCACACGGCAGGTGCGCATGGCGCTGACGAACCGGTCCAGCCGCCCGGTCCGCTTGGGGTCGATGTAGATGGAAGCGGTGTGGCCCAGGCCGCCGTCCTCCACCAGCCGCTCCGCCTTGGCAACGGCCTCCTCAAAGCTCCCCGCCCGGTACATCGCCAGCACCGGGGACAGCTTCTCATGGGCGAAGGGCTCGCTCATCTCCACGCTCTCCACCTCGCCGATCAGGACCTTCGTCCCGGCGGGCACGCTCACCCCGGCCATCTCCGCGATCGTCTCCGCGCTCTGGCCCACGATCTTGGCGTTCAGGGCGCCGTTTATCAGGATGGTCTCTCGGACCTTGTCCAGCGCCTCCCCCTGGAGGAAACAGCAGCCCCGGGCGGCAAATTCTGCCTTCACCGCGTCGTAGATCCCATCCAGCACGGTGACGGACTGCTCGCTGGCGCAGATCATGCCGTTGTCGAAGGTCTTGGAGTGGATGATGGAGCTGACGGCCAGCCGGATATCGGCGCTGTCGTCGATGACCACCGGCACGTTCCCCGCGCCCACGCCCACGGCGGGCTTGCCGGATGAGTAGGCCGCCTTCACCATGCCGGGGCCGCCGGTGGCCAGGATCAGGTCCGCCTCCCGCATCAGCTGGTCCGTCAGCTCCAGGCTGGGCTCGTCGATCCAGCCGATGATGCCCTCCGGCGCGCCGGCCCGCACCGCTGCCTCCAGCACGGTCTTGGCGGCGGCGATGGTGCAGCCCTTGGCCCGGGGGTGGGGGGAGAAGAGGATGGCGTTGCGGGTCTTGAGGGCCAGAAGGGCCTTGAAGATGGCGGTGGAGGTGGGATTGGTGGTGGGGATCACGGCGGCGATCAGGCCCACCGGCTCGGCGATCTTCTTGAAGCCAAAGGCCCGGTCCTCCTCGATGACGCCGCAGGTCCTCATGTGCTTATAGGCGTTGTAGATGTACTCGGCGGCGTAGTGGTTCTTGATGACCTTGTCCTCCACCACGCCCATGCCCGTCTCCGCCACGGCCATCTTCGCCAGGGGGATGCGCTGGGCGTTGGCGGCCTTGGCGGCCTCGTAGAAGATCGTGTCCACCTGCTCCTGGGTGTAGGCGGCAAAGGTCCGCTGGGCCTGGCGCATAGCCGCCAGCTGGGCCGTCAGGGTCTCCGGGTCATGGATGATGCTGTTCCTGTCCGTCATATGAAGTACCTCCCTTGTCGGATGCCCGGTAGCCGGGCGACATCGTTAAATGTTTAACGTTTATGCTTGCAGCATACGACTTTGTTAAAAATATGTCAATAGCAGAACCTACAGATCTGCAAAAAAGATCGTCCCCCGATCGTGCGATCCGCCAAAGGGGACCGGACGGCCGGGGGAGGCGACAAAATTTACATGATCAGCTTTTTCTATGTTTATATTTATATACGAAGATAGCCAGAGCAAACCCCAACAGAAAGCAGGTGCCGATCATACACCACACAAAAGCAGCGATAACATTGCCCCCAATAAGGAAGCCAGGATCCGCAGTTAGGGCTACGGCTGCAAAAACAAGTGCTATAACAAAGCAATAGATCGGAATATATCGTAAAATTTTGTGTTGCGTCCTACATCCGATCAGGAATTGAATAAGAAAGGCGATAAGGACGGGGCCTCCGAAATAAAGTAGAATATCCATCTTGACCTCGCTTTACTCCACAGGTATCATATCGGCCTTGGTTTTGTACTCAGAAAGTGCACTATCATATTTTTTCCCGACTCGACGATAGTGCCGTTCAAGGAGATAAAGAGCGACCATCCATATTGCGCTGGAGAGGATAACGGCCATCAGCCAAACGAAGATCCCCGTATCACGCTCTGCGATCCCAAACATATCAAGGACCAAAGATGGCAGTCCAAAATTTACTGATAAAACGCTGCAAATGAGCACACAAGGGATGCTGCAGATCAAAAGTCGAGATCTTATTGCATACGCACTTTCCGGGCCATCAACGCAAATCATAGAGTACAAAGCGGACAAAATAAGAGCGGAGATCATGCAGAGCAAGGTTTGAGGTGTATTTGATCCGCTTGCCCGGAAGGGATGGAAGATCGTACGGACAAAAAACAAAGTCTGAAGCAGCCCAAAGATAAAAAAGAACACTGCAAAAAAGCGCCAAATGATCGAACGATAGGTATTCACCTACATGACCTCCAATACTGTCTTTATATTGCCTGCATATTGCCGTGACACAATAATTCTTTCTCCGTTATCCATAGTGAGCAAAAGCCTGGCACCGATTTCTGGACGAATAGATCTTGTCCGCTTCAAATTGATAATGACCGCTTTAGATACACGGAAGAACGATCTGTTTTTCAAATGATCTTCTAACTCGTATAGTCGCTTGTCCGTTTCATATATCTGTTGCTCGGTATAAAGGAAAGTCTTGTGGTCGACCGACTCGATATACAAGATATCATTCAGAGCGATCTGAAAATGTTCTCCTTGCCGCCGACAACACAATCTCGTGTCGAGAGCATCTAATGCAGAAACGATCCTTTGAACATTTTCATCTTCGGCCGTGCAATTTATGATGACTTCGATCTCTTGAATATCTGCCTGTATGTTGATCGCTACTTTCAATTTCCACCCCTCCCTTTATGTGCATTTTACAAAAGGCAGATCAGTTTTTCAAGACATAGCAACACATGATGCACCAAACAGCGACAGAGTTGCAGGCAGGCCCTATTGGCACCAGTTCGAGGGCAGCGCAAGTGGACCCTGGCCATATCGCGCAGAAAAGCCGCCCCATTTTCAGAGACGGCTTTCTGCATAAGAGTTGATCATATCGGGAACAGCAGCTGCGCTAAATGGACGGCCTGCTTGCCGCCCAGCTCGATGCCGTTGGCGCAGGACACGCAGGAGCAGACCACCTCATTGGTGGGGATCTGCCGGCAGTGGGCCTCCATCCGCGCCTTGCGCTCCTGGGGCGGGCAGGGGACACAGAGGGGACGCAGCTCCTCCTCCAGCCGCCAGGGGGCGTAGCGGGCGTAGTGGGGCGGCGGGGGAGTGGAGAAGGTGCAGCCGCAGAAGGCCGTCCGCCGGTGGTGGTCCGGCAGCTCTAGGGTCTCTACGCCCATCTGCGCCAGCAGCGTCCGCACCGCCTCCTGGGCCGCCAGGCCGTCATAGGCCCGCCAGCAGTCCTGGACGGTCATGACCCGCCCCCGGTGGTCCGGGAAGGGGAAGTCCGAATCGCCCAGCACCACCTCCCAGAGGGAGAGGACCGTCTTGGCCCGGCTGCTCTCCCGGAGAAAGGCGGCGCAGGTGTTGCAGATATAGACGGCGGTATCCTCCTCAGTCAGCTCCTCCAGACCGGGGCGGCAGCAGCCGGCGACCCTGGCTTTGCCCTGGAGGTAGCGCTGGATGGCCTGGCTGGTCTGGGGGTATTTGGCCGTGAACTTGCAGCTGGGGAAGTAGACAAGGGACATAGGGGCGCTCCTTTCACACTGGAACAGGGGAGGGGCCGCTAGTCATCGGAGGGGATGAGCTTGACCACGGTGGTGCTCTCATAGGTCATGGCCTCGTCCCGGACGAAGGCCACCGTGCCGGCGGCGGGGGCAGTGACCCGGCTCTGCTCCGTGCCCAGATAGGGGTCCAGGATACGGGCCAGGTCCTCGCCGGCCTCCACCTCCTGGCCGGGGACTACGAAGCTCTCGAAAAAGCCGGCCCGGTCCGCCCGGAGGGCGATCATGTCCTCGCTCTCCACGACCCGGGAGAGGTAGAAGCTGCCGTGGCGGTGGTAGCGCAGCAGGTCCTGATCAGCCATGAAGCCCAGCACCGCCTCCACGGCCTGGTGGGCGCTGGGCCGGTCCACCCGGCTGTTGCTGGCGGTATAAAGGGTGAATGCCTTCGTATCCCAGATCTGCCAGTTGTAATTGAGGGTCGTGGTATCGAAGGGCCGGGGGGCGTGGAGGACCACATAGGGCAGGCCAAACCGGACCGCCATCTCCCGGTCCTCATAGCCGGTCTTCATGATGCGCACATGGGGCACGAAGGCCCCCGGCATATAGAAGGAGGAGAACTGCACCCCGTACTGGTAGCGCTGGATCTGGTCGAACACCCCGGCGGCCACCCGCTGGGTGGTCTCCCCCAGGGCATAGCCGGGGAACATCCGGTTGATGTCCGTGTTGTCGATACACCAGAAGCGCTTTTGCAGGTTCATCGAGTAGGGGTTCACACAGGGGATGACCAGGATCTGCCGGTCCGGGACCAGGCGGCCCTGGGCCTCCAGCTCTCCCAGGCGGCGCACCAGCTGGGAGCATATGTAGAGCTGCTGGTACTCGTTGCCCCGCATACTGCCCACGATGCACATGGCCGGCTCCCCCTGTCCAAAGGCAAAACCGGTCACCCGGAAGTCGTCCCGGTACAAGGACCGGCTCTCATAGACGATCTGCCGCTCCATCACCGCTCACCTCCCGGCAGGATACGGGCCAGCAGGGACCCCTGGTCCACCACCGGATACTCTCGGACGGTGAAGAGCCAGCCGTCCACTGGGGCGGTGACGGCGCAGAGGACCTGGCCCCGAAGGGGATCTAGGATCTCCCCCAGCACATCGCCGGCGCGGAGACGGGCCCCGTGGTCCAGATGCTTCAGCCAGATGCCGGACACCGGGGCATTGAGGAACGCCACCTCCTCCGGCGGCTGGGACACCACCGGCGCCCGGACCTCCGGCACATCCCCCCGCCAGACGCCCAGCTCCGCCATCAGGCGGAAGATGCCGTCCACCAGCTGGTCGCCGTAGGACTTGGTGATGCGCATCCCCACTCCCATCTCCACCACTAAAGTGGGGGTGCCCCGGCTGTTGAGGCTGTAGGCCAGGGTGGACTCCAGCACCGTGGCGTTGCTGTGGACCCATACCAGGTCCACGTTGGCCAGCCGGGCCAGGGGCAGCAGCTGGGCGGCGTGGAGCTCGTTGATGCGGATCTGGGGGATCTCCGTGAGGAAGATGTTGCTGGCGTGGATATCCAGGCAGAGGTCGGACCCCAGCAGGTCCTGGACGATCTCCGCCGCCACCGCCTCGTTCATATCCCCGTCCGGCTGGCCGGGGAAGCTGCGGTTCATATCCAGGTCAAAGCCGGGGATGCCCCGGGTCACCGAGTTCAGCCCCAGGGGGTTGAGAGCGGGGTAGATGTCCACCGTGCCCCGCAAAAGCTCCGGCTGAGCCTGGATGCGCCGCTGGAGCGCATAGCAGACGTACTGGCCCTCCAGCTCGTCGCCGTGGGTCCCGGTGACGATGCTGACGCGCCGCCCCGGTCCCCCGGTCTGGGGGGAGAGGCGGTTCTTTCGGATGTGCAGGTCCTCCCCCACAGGGAGGCCCACCCGCACGACTGTTTTGATCATAGCTCCTCCTCCTCGCTGACCCAGGCATGGATCGTCTGCTCCTGCCGGGCAAAGCCGCGGAAGATGCCCCGGCTGATGGAGCAGGCGGCGCTGTCCTGTCCGGTGGAGAACCGGATATAGCCGTCCAGCGCCCGGCGGTCATGGGTGGGGTCCAGGGCGGTCCAGCAGCCACCGTCATAGATATCCACCCAGGCGTGGCTCTCCCCCTCGCCGGGGAGCAGGCCCGCCGCATACCGGCAGGGGATCCCCTCCAGCCGGCACAGGGAGAGCAGGATGTGGGCATAGTCCTGGCAGACGCCCATCCCCTGGGCCATGGCCTGTTCGGCAGTCGTATAAATATCCGTGGAGCCGGGGACATAGCGGAAGCTCCGCCACAGGGCATCCATGGCGGCGCAGGCCCGCTCCAGCGGCGGGCCGGACAGGTCCAGGGCGCTGTGAAAGGCGGTGATGGCAGGACCAGGGCGGGTGAGGGCCGTCTGCTGCCGGAAGCGCCCCTCCCGCCAGGGGGGCAGGGCCTCCTCTCGCTCCGCGCTGCCGGTGACGGCGCTGCCGGCGATCTCCACGGAGAACCGGTCGTGGGGCGGGGAGACGCAGCCATAGGCCCAGACGTTCCCAAAGCCGTCCCCTCCCCAGGCGACGGAGACTTCCGGGAACAGCCGGAGCGTCGTTGGCCCGATGGACTGCCGCGGCCCGCTCTGGGGAAAGCACCGCAAAGTGAACCGGTGCTCCTGCACCGGCTCACTGAAACGCAGCTCCATCGCATAGCGGAAGCGCAGCTCTCTCACGTCGCGCCCTCCAGGAACGCCTCCACCCGTTCCAGCAGCAACGCCCAGTCCGGCATCTCCGCCTCTGCCAGGGCCACGATCTCCCGCAGCCGCTCCTCGTCATAGCGCAGTCCCGTCCGGGGGATGCGGCCGGCCAGGCGGTGGGCCTCCCGGCGGATATCCGCCGCCGGACGGCGGAGACGGGCGTACAGGTCCAGCCGCTCCACCCGCTTGCCGATCTTGATGATGTTGCGGACATACTCGCTGTCGATGCTATCATCCACCATGCCCCAGAAGGCCAGGATGTTATCGCACATCTTTTGCAGCCCCACCAGGGGCGCGGAGGACCGCCCCGCCTTTTGGAGGGCATACAGGGCCAGCTGGATATAGGCCACGGTCTCGCTGCCGATCTCCTCCCGGAGGGTGACGCAGTTGTCATAGGCCCGGAGCAGGTTGGCGTAGATGGAGTTGGGGTCCTGGTCGTCGAAGCAGTAGCGGGTGAAGAACTCCTCGCCGGTGCGGTAGATATTGGGGATCTCCAGACTGCGGCAGAAGCGGTCGATCAGGGTGGCGTCCTCGCTGACCTGGTCGATCAGTTGGTCGAAGCTGCCGGAGAACAGGCGGACCGTCGTATAGACCCGCTCGCTGTAGCGGCCCAGCCAGTAGAGCCGGCCTGTGTTTTCTAACGAGAGAATATCCATGTATCCTTGAAGCCTCCTCCCTGAGACGAGTTGACGATAAAGGAATGGGGATCCCGAGAGAACCGGGTCAGGCCGCTCTTCCAGACCATGGTCTCCTCCCCGGTGAGGACGAAGGCCCGCAGGTCCGCCTTCCGGGGCACCCGCTCCCCGTCCTCCATGATGTCGATATCCTGGAAGTCGATGACCTCCTGGGCGATGAACCGGCGGGGCTCCGCCTTCAGCTGCCGGAGGAAGTCCTCCATCTGTCCAGCCGTCATCTTACTGCCGAACACCACCCCATAGCCGCCGGCCTCCGCCACGTCCTTGAGGACCAGGCTGTCGAAGTTCGCCAGCACATACTGCATATCCTCCGGGTAGTAGGGGAGGTAGGTGGGGGCGTTTTGCAGGATGGGCTCCTCGCCCAGGTAGTAGCGGATCATCTTGGGCACGAAGTAGTAGATGCCCTTATCGTCCGCTACGCCGTTGCCGGGGGCGTTGAGCAGAGCCACGTTGCCCTTACGGAACACATCGTACAGATGGGGGATGCCGATCAGGGAGCCCTCGTAGAAGTTCATGGGGTCCAGGTACTCATCGGAGATCCGGCGGTATACCGCCCCCACCCGCTCCTTCCGCTGGTCATAGCCGATAAAGTAGAGGTAGTCCCCCTCCACCCGCAGCTCGCTGCCGGTGACCAGATGGGCCCCCGTCTGCTCGGCCAGGTAAGAGTGCTCAAAGTAGGCGGCGTTGTAGCGCCCTGGGGTGAGGACGACGGTCATGCCGCCGGTGTTGACGTGGTCCATGGTGCGCCGGAGGAGCTGGGCATAGTCCCGGTTGTCCTCGATGTGGGCGCCGGTGAAGGTCTTGGGGCTGGCCCGGCGGCACAGCTCCCGGGCGATCATGGGGTAGCTGGCCCCGGAGGGGACCCGGAGGTTGTCCTCCAGGATGTACCAGGAGCCGTCCTTGCCCAGGACCAGGTCGATGCCGGCGATGTGGGCGTAAACGCCCTTGGGCGGCGTCACCCCCTCGCAGATGGGGAGGTAGCCGCTGGAGGCGTAGACGAACTCCTCGGGGACGATCTTATCCCGGAGGATGTGCTTCTCTCCGTAGACGTCCCGGATGAAAGCGTTGAGAGCGTCCACCCGCTGCCGCAGGCCCCGCTCCAGGGACGAGAACTCCTCCGCGGAGATGGTGCGGGGGATGGCGTCAAAGGGAAACAGCTGCTCATGGAACGTCTTATCCTTGTAGATGCCGAATTTCACGCCATAGCGGGCCAGCAGTTCATTCACGGTGTCAGTGTGTCGGTAGAGGTCCATCTCTTCCTGCATTCGCGTTCATCCCTTCCTGAAAAGTAGTGAAAAGGCGGTATGCCTTGCCACTTTATTATACTACACTGACCGGAAGGCTGTCAAATCCCCCCTCTGGCCGGCGCCGGTGACGCCATGCCGGCGGCTGTGCGCCCCGGAGCGACATTCGAGGGGCGTGCTGTACAAAGGGGGCTCCTTCTGGCAGAAAGTGCCATAGTGCGTCCTGTTATGGCTACCAGTACAGTCCAATTTTGTCGAAAATGCTCAAAAAGTTATCAGTAAAAATTACTAAAAAACTCTTGAAAATCCTGTCCGATCGTGCTAATTTATAAGGGAGCTCAAAATTTGATCGTTCTTTTCGTCTAAAGCAGGCGCAGTATGTAAAGCGGCACTAGTGTTACACTCGGACCATTTTAGGAACAGGGGGAAATATGAGTAAAAATACCGCGGTCATCATCAGCGAACCAAACGAGGAATACCGTTCCATGCTCGAAACGCTCCTGGAGGATACAGGGGAGTTCACCGTCGTAGGCGCCGCCGGCGAGGGGCCGGCCACTCTGGAGCTTTTGACCCGGCTGGACGCAGACGTGCTGGTCATCGACCCCATCCTGCCCGGGATGGACGGTCTGACGGTCCTGAGCCGGGTCGAGGAGAGCCGCCGGCCCAAGACCATCGTCCTCTCCAGCTTCTACAGTCCCCAGATCGTGCAGGAGGCTACCGCCCTGGGCGCGGCCTACTTTTTGGCCAAGCCCTGCGAGGAGAACGCGCTGCTGGACAAGATCCGCTCCCTGTCGGCGCCCCAGGAGGAGGACCTCCATCCAGCCAGTCTGGAGAGCCAGGTGACCGCCATCATCCACGAGGTAGGCGTACCGGCCCACATCAAGGGCTATCAGTATGTCCGCGAGGCCATCCTGATCGCCGTGGAGGACATGGACGTGATCAACTCCGTGACGAAGGTGCTGTACCCGGAGGTGGCCAAGCGGTTCTCTACCACCCCCTCCCGGGTGGAGCGGGCCATCCGCCACGCCATCGAGGTGGCCTGGGACCGGGGCGATCTGGAGACGCTGCAAAAGTTCTTCGGCTACACCGTGTCCAACACCAAGGGCAAGCCTACCAACAGCGAGTTCATCGCCATGATCAGCGACCGCATCCGTCTCCAGCGCAAATTGAAGAGGGCTTGACCCACAGGGCCGGGGGCGGCAGCGCCTCCGGCCCTGTGCTGTTTGGCCATATCATACAGCCGCAAGACCGGAAACTTTGTCGAAAGATGTCGAGGGTCCCATTTTCTGGAACACCTCTCTGGAACATCCAACAGGGCTGGGAGCCCACGCTCCCAGCCCTGCCAGCGCGCCTTCCCCCTGGTGGCAGGTCTGGCCTTCAACATTTTTGCCCCGTCCCGCCGAACTTTTTACAAAATGCTCTTGACATTCCCCTTGGTGGAAGGTGTACAGTAGGGGCAGAAAGGAGGAGCGTTGGGTGAAGATCATCGAGGTAGAAGCCCAAGTGGGCATCACCCGTAAAAATATCCGTTTCTATGAGGAGCAGGGCCTGCTGGCCCCCCGGCGCAACAGCGAGAACGGATATCGGGAATACGGCGAGGCGGAGGTGCGCACCCTCCGGCAGATCAAGCTGCTGCGGAAGCTGGGGGTGCCGCTGGAGGAGATCCGGCAGATGCAGTCCGGGGGCCAGACAGTGGCCGATGGGATGCGCCGCCATCTGGTGACCCTGGAGCGGGAGCGGCAGAACATCGAACGGGCCATGGAGCTGTGCGCCGGACTGAAGGAGGCGGAGATCCGCCTGGCCGATCTGGACGCGGCGGCGCTGCTGGACCGGATGGACCAGCTGGAGCAGGCCGGCACGGCCTTCGTGGATAAGCAGCGGCAGGACGTGAGGCCCATGCGCTATATGGTCCCCATCGTCATCGCCCTGGCCATCACCCTTCTGATGGGCGCTCTGGTGGGGCTGACCCTGTGGGGCTACTGGGCGGACACTGCCGCCGCGCCGCCCCTGCCAGTCGTCTTGGTCATCATCGCCCTGCCGCTGCTGGTGATCGCCGGGGTGCTGCTGGCCCTCGTCCAGCGGATCCAGGAGATCGGGAAAGGAGAAGAAGATGAAGCAAGGAAATACTAAAAAGAAGATCGCCCCCATCGTTGTGACCATCCTGGTCATCCTGTATATGCTGCCCCTTCTGGGCGGCATCCTGATGGCGGCTGGCCTCATCGGCGACGCGGGGGGCATCGCCCTGACCTTCCCGCTGCTGTGCTGGCTGGTCGTGGGCGGCGCGGTGATCGTGGGAGTCCTGCGGGCCCTGTTCCAGCGGCTGCGGGAGATCGACGGAGGGGAGGAAGAGGATGCCAAGAAGTATTAAGGAGCGCAAGCGGGACGCTGTGCGGGGCGTGGTGCTGTTCGGGGCGATCCAGCTGGTCTGCGTCCTCTGCTTCGTGTCGCTGTGCTTCATCCCGGAGCTGCCCGGGTGGGCCGTGGCGCTCTTTGGGGCGCTGGCCATAGCCTGCGTGATCCCATGTATCCTGGCCTTGGTGGCCTTAAAACAAAGATTTCAAGAGATCGAAGGAGGAGAACTGGATGCTGCTGCTCAATATTGACTATGTCCCCGGCCGGAACTTTGAGGCCCTGGGGATCGTGAAGGGGACCGTGGTCCAATCCAAGAATTTCGGCAAGGACTTTATGGCGGGGATGAAGACCCTGGTGGGCGGGGAGATCACCGGCTACACCGAGATGCTCAACGAGGCCCGCCAGATCGCCACCAAGCGGATGGTGGACGAGGCGGAGAAACTCCAGGCGGACGCTATCGTCAATATCCGCTACGGTTCCTCTGCCGTGATGCAGGGGGCCGCCGAGGTCATCGCCTACGGCACCGCCGTCCGCTTCCAATAACGCGCCAGGCCCGCCGGGACATCCCGGCGGGCCGTTGTCATGGGGACAGGAGCGCCTCTTTTTCCCGTTTGGGCAGCCGTTTGATGGCATATTCCCGCCGGGCGGCGGCAGAGCGGTCGGGGCACGCCTCCGTGTAGACCAGGGACAGGGGGCCCCGGCCCCGGGTGTACTTCGCCCCCTTGCCGGACCGGTGGGCCGCCAGCCGCCGGGGCACGTCATCGGTGATGCCGGTATAGAGGGTGCCGTCGCCGCAGCGCAGGATATAGACATACCAGGACACACGATCCACCCCCATAGGCCCCAGTATACACCGGCAGCGGGGATCTGTCGAGCGCCCTTTGGCCGCCGGTGCGGAAAACTTTTCAAAAATGCTTGACAAATGGGGAAAAGGAGGGTATACTAGCGGAGCAAAACAAAGAAGGCCGGCGCATCCGTCCTCACCTCCAGCCACAGGCAAAGAGGTCAACATGGTCCACGGCGGGGCAGAGCGCCTCCGCCTTGTGTGCTGTTGTGCGGGTGCCTTGGGCATCCGCGTTTTTGTGTTGTGACCCTACTTTGTGATTTTGTTGAGGGAGGTGCTTCGACCATTAGCAACGTGACACATCAGCTTAATGAGGAGATCAAGGACAGAGAGATTCGCTTGATCGGCACAGACGGCGAGCAGCTCGGCATCGTCTCCGCCGCCGCCGCTTTGGCCATTGCCGATGAGAAGGGATTGGATCTGGTAAAGATCTCTCCCCAGGCCACCCCCCCGGTCTGCAAGCTCATGGATTACGGGAAATACCGTTTCGAGCAGAGCAAGCGGGAGAAGGAAGCCCGGAAAAACCAGCATGTGGTGGAAATCAAGGAGATTCGTATGTCCCCCGGTATCGACATTGGCGACTTCAATGTGAAGCTGAAGAACGCCCAGAAGTTCCTGGTCGAGGGCAACCGTGTGAAGGTCTCCGTCCGCTTCCGCGGCAGGGAGATGGCCCACACGGACATCGGCCGGAGCCTGCTGGAGAAGTTCGCGGAGCAGTGCGCCGAGGTTGCCAATCTGGAGAAGGGGGCCAAGATGGAAGGGCGTTTCATGAACATCTTCCTGACCCCTAAGAACAAAAAGTAAATTCCGCGCAAGCGAAGGATTCGGAAGGAGTAAAACGATCATGCCAAAGCTGAAGACCCACAGTGGCGCGAAGAAGCGGTTCAATCTGACCAAGACCGGTAAGGTCAAGCGCGCTAAGGCTTACAAGAGCCACATCCTGACCAAGAAAGATACCAAGCGGACCCGCCGTCTGCGCTCCGGCGGCTATGCCGACGTGACCAACGAGGCCACGATCCGGAAGATGATCCCTTACAAGTAACCAACGATACACGGAATGGAGGCATTTTGAGATATGGCTAGAGTTAAGGGCGCAATGATGACCCGCAAGAGAAGGAACAAGGTGCTGAAGATGGCCAAGGGCTACTGGGGCGCCAAGAGCAAGCACTTCAAGATGGCGAACCAGCAGGTGATGAAGTCTCTCACCTATGCCTACACCGGCCGCCGCCTGAAAAAGCGCGACTTCCGCCGGCTGTGGATCACCCGCATCAGCGCTGCCGTGAAGCCCCTGGGCATGAACTACTCCACCTTTATGCACGGTCTCAAGACCGCCGGCGTGGCGATCGACCGCAAGATGCTGGCGGAGCTGGCTGTCAACAACACCGCCGCCTTTGCCCAGCTGGTGGACATGGCCAAGAGTGCCGCGAAAAAGACCGCGTAAACAGTCAGTCTGTTTTTTCAAAAGGGAAGGGGACCGGTCTCGCAGACTGGTCCCCTTTTTGCGCAAACTATCGGTTTTAAGAGGAGATGAGATATAAAAATGGAGCTCGTTCAAATGAACGAAAAGGCTATCGCTCTGCTCACTGGCAAAGAGGCGCTGGTGACAGATCTGTCCACTGGACTGGAGCTGCTGATGGCCGTCAGGCATGAAGCGGGGGCGGAGCGGCTGGCTGCCAGCAAGGATGTCTTTTGTGAGGGATTTTTCTCCCTCCGGTCTGGGCTGGCGGGGGAGATCCTGCAAAAATTCATCAACTACCATGTCAAGCTGGCCATATACGGCGACTTCTCCCAATACACCAGCCAGGCGCTCCATGACTTTATCTACGAGTGCAACAAAGGGAAAGATGTCTTTTTCACAGCAACAAAAGAAGAGGCCATCCAGCGTCTGGCGGCGGTCTAAGGACTTGCATTTTGGCACGCTCTCTGCTATCCTATCCCCGCGGGGATAAAAACACGGCGCGGTCGGTAGTCCGCGCGCAGCGGGCAGCTCGAACAGCCCCCGCCGTCAGTAGCCTTCCTCCTTTGGTCGTCCGTTCCCCGTGAGAGAACGAAAAGGAGGACTTTCCCAATGGACCATTTCGCGCTGACCGTGTATTTTGAGGACCCCTTCTGGGTGGGCGTTTTCGAGCGGGAGGAGGCGGGGCACTACAGCGCCTGCCGGATGGTGTTCGGCGGCGAGCCCCAGGACGCCCAGGTCTACGACCTGGTCCTCCGCCGCTTCCACGCCCTGCGTTTCAGCCCTGCCCAGCCGTCCTTGCCCAGGGAGCGCCGGGAAAAGCACCGCTCCCGGAACGACAGCCACGCCGGTCCAGGCACCAAGGCCCAGCGAGCCCTCAGCGCCCAGCGGGAGCTGTGCAGGACCCAGCGCCAGACGGAGAGCCGCCAGCGGCGGCAGGCGGAGCAGGAGCGGAAGTTCGCCCTGCGGCAGGAGAAAAAGCGGGAGAAGCGGAAAGGACATTAGCGAAAAGGGGAGCGGCCTCCGGGGACAGCCCGGAGGCCGTCCCTCTATGGAGGCTTTGGGCAAAATGGGCAGGTCTCTGGCAAAATGCGGGAACAACTTACAAAAAAGCGCCATTGACCCGGCGGGAAAAATGTACTAAAATAGACAGTATCATACATGAAAAAAGAGGATGCGACCATGACAGAAGAATTCTCCCGGCGCTACGCCGCCGCCCGCCGGCAGGTCATCGCCCAGCGCTACCGCCACCTGAACGACCGGCAGCGGGACGCCGTACTCACCACCGAGGGCCCCCTGCTCCTGCTGGCCGGGGCCGGCAGTGGCAAGACCACCGTGCTCATCAACCGGGTGGACAACCTCCTCAACTTCGGCCGGGGCAGCGACTGCGGCGATGTGCCCAGCTGGGCCGGGGCGGAGGAGCTCCAGTTCCTGGAGCATTTCCCCGCCCAGCCATCGGCGGAGGACTGGCAGCGGGCCAAACGGCTCTGCGCCGTGGACCCGGCGGTCCCCTGGTCTGTCATAGCGATCACCTTTACAAATAAGGCGGCAGGGGAGCTGAAGGAGCGCATGGGCAAGATGTGCGGCAGTGCCGCCAACGATATCTGGGCCGCCACCTTCCACAGCGCCTGCGTGCGCATCCTGCGGCGGGACATCGAGCGCCTGGGCTTTGACCGCAGCTTCACCATCTATGACACGGATGACAGCAAACGCCTGATAAAAGAGATCTGTAAAGATATGGGCCTTGCCGAGAAGGAGTTCCCGCCCCGGAGCGTGCTGTCGGCCATCAGCAGCGCCAAGGATGAGGACTGCTCCCCGGAGGACCTGGCCAAGCGAGCCGAGGAGGTGGGTGACTGGCGTCTGGCCCGGATCGCCAAGGTCTACGCGGGCTACGCCCGCCGCCTGAAGGATGCCAATGCCCTGGATTTTGACGATATCATCCTCCATACGGTCCACCTGCTCCAGCGGGAGCCGGAGGTGCGGGCCTACTATCAGAAGAAGTTCCGCTATGTGCTGGTGGACGAGTACCAGGACACCAACCACCTCCAGTACCTGCTGGCCAGCCTCCTCACCGGGGAGCGGGGCAATATCTGCGTAGTAGGGGACGACGACCAGAGCATCTACCGGTTCCGGGGGGCCAATATCGAGAACATCCTCAGCTTCGAGAGCCAGTATAAGAACGCCCGGACCATCCGCTTAGAGCAGAACTACCGCTCCACCCAGCATATCCTGGACGCCGCCAACGGCGTGATCCGCAACAACACCGGCCGGAAGGGCAAGACCCTCTGGACCGCCAACGGCGCAGGGGAGGCGGTCCAGCTGCGGACGGTCCAGAGTGAGAACGATGAGGCCGCCTATGTAGTGGCGGACATCATGCGCCAGTGCAGCAAGGGCCGCACCTGGAAGGACTGCGCCATCCTCTACCGGATGAACGCCCAGTCCAACGCGCTGGAGATGGCCCTGCGGCGCAACGGTATCCCTTATAAGGTCATCGGGGGATTGAAGTTCTTTGACCGGGCCGAGGTGAAGGATATGCTCAGCTATCTCTGCGTGATCGACAACCCCGCCGACGACCTCCGTCTCCGGCGGATCGTCAACACTCCCGCCCGGGGCATCGGCGGCACTACCGTGGACCGGGTGGCCCAGCTGGCGGTGGACCAGGGGATGCCCATGCTGGAGGTGATGAAGGACGCGGAGAGCTACGATGCCCTCCGGTCCGCCGCCAAGCGGCTGACGGAGTTTGCCGCCATGATCGGGGAACTGGGGGAGCAGGCGGATGCCTTGGAGCTGCCGGAGCTCTACGATCTGGTCTGTGAAAAGAGCGGGTACACCGCCGCTCTGGAGCGGAAGAACGACCAGGAGAGCCGGGCTCGGCTGGAGAACGTGCAGGAGCTGCGCTCCAGCATTCTGAGCTTTCTGGACAGCGGGCCGGAGGACCCCAGCCTCTCCGGCTTCCTGGCGGATATCGCCCTCTATACGGATATAGACAGCACCAATGACCGGGACGACGCGGTGCTGATGATGACCATGCACTCCGCCAAGGGGCTGGAGTTCCCCAACGTCTATGTGGTGGGCATGGAGGAGGGGGTGTTCCCCGGTATCCAGTCCATCGGGGAGATGGACGCCCTGGAGGAGGAGCGGCGGCTGTGCTATGTGGCCATGACCCGAGCCAAGGAGCGCCTGACCCTGCTCAACTGCCGCCAGCGGATGATCTTCGGGCGGACCAACAACAACCAGCCCTCCCGGTTCCTGGAGGAGATCCCCGCGGAGGAGCGGGTCTGGGAGGACACCTCCGGCCAAAGCGGCGGCTACGGCGGCAGCTATGGCGGGGGATACCGGAGCGGCGCGGGAGATGCGTCCGGCGGACCGGTCCGGCGGATGGAGTTCCGCCGCCCCCAGCCCCGTCCCCGCCCCACGCCGGACCGGGGCAGCAGCGCGCCGGCGGCCGCGGTGCCGGCAGGGCTGATGGCGTTGTCCAAGGGGGACTCCATCGTCCACGGCACCTTCGGCAAGGGCCTGGTCCTGGGGGTGCGGCCCATGGGGAACGACGCCCTGGTGGAGGTGGCCTTTGAGGAGACCGGCACCAAAAAGCTGATGCTGCGGATGGCATCGCCCCATATCCGCAAGCTGTGAGCTTTTTTAGAAATTTGAAAAATTTTTTGAAATGTGGGGAACCTTTTCCTATAGGCATCGTCTAAAGACCCAGTGGCCCCATCATAAACGACCTATCAAAGGAGAAAAAGAACCATGAAGCGACTGTTTTGTGCATTTTTAGCCCTGACCCTGGTACTGGCCCTGGCCGCCTGCGGCAAGAAGCAGGCCGAGGCCCCGGACCTGAACGCCTACTTCACCGGCCAACAGGAGAAGTACGGCGAGGACAACTTTCCCGCCCTTATGGACCTGACCCAGGACGAGACCGCTATGGAGATGTATTATCCCGGCCTGAAGGACTACGAGCTGAAGCAGAGCGTCATCCAGATGCCTATGATCAACGCCGTCCCCTTCGAGCTGGCCCTGGTGGAGTGCGCCAAGGAGAGCGACGTGGAGGCCGTCAAGGGGATCCTCCAGGCTCGTATCGACTATCAGATCGAGAACGGCGCTTTCTATCCCATGACCCTGGAGGGCTGGGAGAAGGCGGAGCTGATCGTCAACGGCAATGTGGTGGCCCTGATCGTAGGCAGCGATATGCAGGCGGACATGGTGTCCGACTTCAACGCCCTGTTCTAAGTCCACCGCGATACGGCGCGGCCTGCTGCGGCTGGCAGCGGGCCGCGTCATCCTGTCTGAGGGGGGAAGTACATGATCTTTTCCAGCCTGCCTTTCCTGTTTTTCTACCTGACCATCACCCTGCTGGTCTACAAGCTGTCGCCCTTAAAGCTCCGCAATCTGATCCTGCTGCTGGTCAGCCTGTTCTTCTACGGCTGGGGGGAGCCGGTCTATATCGTCATCATGTTCCTCTCCATCGCCGTGGACTACACCCACGGGATGCTGGTGGAAAAATTCCGGCAGAACGATGAGCTGGCCCGCCGGGCGGTGGCCTCGTCGGTGTTCTTCAACCTGGCCATCCTGTTCTTTTTCAAGTATTGGGACTTCCTGATGGGCAGCATCAACGCTCTGACGGGCCTCCGTCTGCCCACCTTCGGCCTGTCCCTGCCGATCGGCATCTCCTTCTATACCTTCCAGACCATGAGCTACACCATCGACGTCTACCGGAAGGACGCCCCGGTCCAGCGGGACCCCATCACCTTCGGGGCCTATGTGACCTTGTTCCCCCAGCTGATCGCCGGACCGATCATCCAGTATAAGGACGTGGCAGAGCAACTGGCGGGCCGGCGGGAGGACCTGGAGAAGTTCGCCTCCGGCGTCCGGCGGTTCTGCGTGGGCATGGGGAAGAAGGTCCTGCTGGCCAACGCCGTGGGCAAGCTCTGGGAGTCCTGCCGGGACATGGGGGAGCTGACGGTCCTCTCCGGCTGGCTGGGCCTCTTCGCCTACGCCTTCCAGATCTACTTCGATTTCTCCGGCTACTCCGACATGGCCATCGGCCTGGGGCGGATGCTGGGCTTCGAGTTCATGGAGAACTTCAACTACCCCTATATCTCCCGGTCCATCGTGGAGTTCTGGAAGCGGTGGCACATCTCCCTGACCAACTGGTTCCGGGACTATGTCTATATCCCCCTAGGGGGCAACCGGGTGCCCCGGTGGAAGTGGGTACGGAACATCCTCATCGTCTGGACCTGCACCGGCATCTGGCACGGGGCGGGGTGGAACTTCCTCCTTTGGGGGCTCTACTATGCCGCCTGGATGCTGCTGGAGCGGCTGTGGCTGGGGAAGGTCCTGGAGAAGCTCCCCGGCGTCCTCCGCCATATCTACGCCATGGCGGTGGTGCTGGTGGGCTGGGCCCTCTTCGCCATCGAGGACATGGGGGCCCTGGGCCGGTATCTGGCGGTGTGCTTCGGCGGGGGAGCGCTCTGGAACGCCGAGAGCCTCTACTATCTCCGGTCCTACCTGCCCCTGCTGGTCCTGCTGTTCCTGGGGGCCACGCCGCTGCTGAAGAAGCTGGCGGAGCGGCTGTCGGAGAACTGGCGGGAGGCACTGACGCCGGCCCTGGTGCTGGCCATGCTGGTCCTTTGCACCGCCAGCCTGGTGGACGCCAGCTACAATCCGTTCCTGTACTTTCGATTTTAAGGAGGAGGACTCATGAAGCGCATCTCACAGACGATCACCGCGGCGGTGTTCTGCCTCTTCCTGGGGGGCTTCGCCATCGCCCATATCCTGCTGCCGGATAAGACCTTCTCTCCGGTGGAGAACCGGACCCTACAGACCCTGCCCGCCTTTTCCGTAAAGGCCCTGCTGGCCGGGGAGTACACCCAGGACCTGGAGACCTATCTGGAGGACCAGTTCCCCCTCCGGGACGGCTGGATGGGGCTGAAGAACCGCTATGAGTACCTGCTGGGCCAGCGGGAGTTCTCCGGGATCTACCTCTGCGGCGACCGGCTGATCGCCCGGGTGGACGAAAACCGCCGGGCGGAGAAGAACCTGTCCTTCGTGGCGGCCCTGGTGGAGAAAACGGATCTGCCGGTCTATCTGGGACTGATCCCCACAGCCGCCCAGGTGTGGGGGGACAAGCTGCCGGAGGGCGCGCCCAGCTTTGACCAGGCGGCCTATCTGGAACGCTCCAAGGGGCTGGCGGATGTGGACATCGACCTGCTCGCCGCCCTCCAGGCCCACAGCGGGGAGGAGATCTACTACCGTACCGACCACCACTGGACCAGCCTGGGGGCCTACTACGGCTACGCGGCGGTGATGGAGGCCATGGGCCTGCCGTCCCGGCCCCTGGGGGAGCGGGTGACGGTCTCCCAGGACTTCAACGGCACCCTCTACTCCACCTCCGGTATCCACTGGCTCCAGCCGGACCAGATCGACACCTATGTGCCGGATGGGGACGTGTCTGTCACCGCCAACACCGGCAGCGGCTTTATCGCCGGGGGCCTCTATGTGCCGGAGAAGCTGGAGGGGAAGGACAAGTACACCTATTTCCTGGGAGGCAACCAGCCCCTCTATATCCTGGAGAACCCTAACGCGTCCACAGATAAGACCCTGCTGGTGGTCCGGGACAGCTACACCGACAGCATCGCCCCCTTCCTGAGCCAGGACTTCCAGGAGATCCATCTGCTGGACCTCCGGTACTACCGGACCGGCGTGGCCGCCTATGCCCAGGAGATCGGCGCAGACGCCATCCTGGTGCTCTACAGCGTGGACAACTTCCAGAAGGATGAGAACATCATCTTTTTGGGGCAGTAAGAGGCGGAGGACCGCCTATCAACGATCGACTATGGGAGGTCTCTATGAAGCGATCACTGATCTGTATATTGGCCGGGGCGATGCTCCTGTCCCTGGCAGCCTGCGGCGGGAAGGAAAACGCACCGCCGCCGCCGGACCACAGCGTGGTGGATGGCACGCCGGACGCCCCGCCCAAGGAGCCCGATACACCCAATGTACCTGATACGCCCACTGTCCCCGACACGCCGGAGCCCCCGGCGGACGGCGGCAAGGTGGAGGATGGCGTGGAGGATGGCAAGGAGGAGGATATCCCCGAGGACAGCGCCGTCGGAGACAGCCTGGCGCCGGTGGCGGAAGTCCAGGCCAGCCACACCGATGTGACCTTCCGGTCTGCCGGGAGCAGCTTCCGGCTGCGGCCCCAGGAGATCACAGGGGCCTACACCGCCCGATTCGCCTCGGAGGACGAGACCATCGCCACGGTGGACGAGAATGGACGGGTCGCTGCCGTATCGCCGGGGACCACCCATGTGACCATGGAGGTGGAGCAGGCGGGGGAGCGCTGGACGTTCAGCTGCATCATCCGCTGTATCTGGAAAGAGGAGGCCCCCGCCGCCCCAGAGGAGCCGACAGGCCCGGAGGAGCCGGAGGTCCCGGTGGACACGCCTCCGGCGGACAGCGGCGTGGACCTGGCCGCCTTCTATGAGACCATCACCGGCCAATATGAGTTCGGTCGCCTCCAGGCGTTTGAGGGGGATCTGCTGGCCAACTACTATCCGGGTCTGGAGAACATATCCACGAACCAGCTGCTGGTGATGGGGGTCATGATGACCTTCAACAATGGGGAGTTCTGCCTGGTGGAGGTCTCCGACAGCGGCGATGTGGAGACGGTCAAGGGGATCTTCCAGGCCAGGATCCAGTACATGATCGACGGCGGCGCCTGGTATCCCGGCCCTACGGCCCAGTGGACCAGCAACAGCCGGATCGTCTCCAACGGGAACTATGTGATGATGGTGGTCCACGAGCACTGCGAAGAGATCGTGGAGGCCTTCCAGGCGCTGTTCTGATGCTGTCAGGACGCCAGGGCAGGGGAGAGGACCTCCCCTGTCCTGGTCTGTCCGGCGGCGTATCTGCCGGCGGGACGGACGTTCTGCCGGGGACGAAAAATTTTTGAAAAATATGAAAAAAGCTCTTGCAATTTCTGAGCGGCTGTGCTATGATAAATGAGATGTCTGACAGAGACGGTATGCGCCCTTAGCTCAGCTGGATAGAGCGTCTGGCTACGGACCAGAAGGCCGGGGGTTCGAATCCCTCAGGGCGTACCAAAGCCACGGAGAAGATCTCTCCGTGGCTTTGCTTTTTGTTGGCAGGCCGGCAAATGTCAAAAGCGCCCCATCCGCTGGAGCGGCAGGTCCTGCCGCCCAACGGATGGGGCATATCGTTCAGACAGGGGCGCTCATGCCGCCGTCCCGTTGACCCGGGCCTCGTTGTCCAGGTCCTCCTGCTCTTTGGGGATCACGATGTTCAGGACGATCGCCAGGATCGCCGCCGGCACGATGCCGGAGCCGCCAAAGACCAGCTGCACCGCCTCCGGCAGGCCCGACAGCGCCCCCACGGTGGCGCCCAGGCCGTAGCCCAGGCCCATGGCGATGGAGACGATGGTCACCACCCGGTTGGTGATGCCGTACTTGGTCAGCAGCTTGATGCCGGATACGGCGATGGAGGCGAACATCATCACCGCCGCGCCGCCCAAGACGCTCTGGGGCATGATGGAGATCACCGCCGCCAGCTTGGGGCTCAGTCCCGCAAGCACCAGGAACACCGCCCCGCAGGTCAGCGCCATCCGGTTGACCACCTTGGTCATGGTCACCAGGCCCACGTTCTGGGAGAAGGAGGTGGTGGGCAGGGAGGAGAACAGGGAGGAGATGAAGGAGCCTACGCCGTCGCAGATGACGCCACCGCTGAGCTCCTTGGCCGTGGCCTCCCGGCCCATGCCGCCCTCGATGCAGCCGGAGATATCACCGATGGTCTCCACCGCGGTGACCAGGAACATGATCAGGATGGAGAGGATGGCGTGGATATCGAACACCGGCTTCACCGGCAGGATCTTGGGAACGGAGAACCAGCTGGCTGCGCCGATCTTGGACCAGTTGACATACCAGGAGGCCGTATAGGCCGTGCCCTCCGCGTCCACCAGCTCGTGGGGCATCACCAAGCCCATGAGGGAAGCCGCGATATAGCCCACGATGATCCCGCAGAGGATGCAGGAGGTGGAGGTGATTCCCTTCGTAAAGTGCTTCAGCGCCACGATCACCACCAGCACCAGCAGTCCCAGCAGCAGGTTGGGCAGGGTGCCGAAGTCCTTGGCCCCGCTGCCGCCGGCAAAGGAGTTGACGCCCACACTGATCAGGCTCAGACCGATGGCCAGCACCACGCTGCCGGTGACCACCGGCGGGAAGAACTTCCGCAGGGGCTTGATAAAGAAACCCAGCACCGCCTCGCAGAGGCCGCCCACCATGCCCGCGCCGATGATGGCGCCGTAGGATACCAGTCCGCCTCCCAGGGCGGCGTTGGCTGCCACGCCCCGCATGACGCCCAGGAAGCCAGAGCTGGTGCCCATGATGACCGGCACTTGGCCGCCGACAGGCCCGATGGACCACAGCTGGATCAGGGTGATGATGCCCGCGGCCAGCATAGCATTCTGGAGCAGGGTCACATAGATGTCCGGGTGACCGCTGGTGATGCCGCAGATGCCGCAGATGATCATCAGGGGCGTCAGGTTCCCCACGAACATGGCCAGCACATGCTGCATCCCCAGGGGGATGGCCTGCCGCAGGGGGATCCGCCCGTGGAACTCATAGGGACTTGTGTACACCGCCGTTTTGTTCGCCGTATCGTTTTTCTTCATGTCTTTTTCCTCCTCGATCTCTAGCACGCAAAAATAGCAAAAAAGAGCCGCAAAGGAAGCTGTTTGACTCAAAAACAGCAAACCATGTAGCCCTTAAGCGGTATCAGTATACCATGAGACGGACAGATCGTCAATCTTTATACGGCGGCTTTTTATCCGTCCCTATCCAAAACAGCCTTGACAAAAGGGAAGGGGTATGCTATCCTATGAACAGACCAACGGTCTGTTTGTAGGAGGGACAGTCATGGGACGCAATAAGTACCCGGAAGAGACCGTGCAGAAGATCTTGGACACGGCGGAACGGCTGTTCATCGAAAAGGGCTACGACCGCGCCTCCCTCCAGGATATCATCCAGGAGACAGGTCTCTCCAAAGGGGCCATCTACCACCATTTCTCCTCCAAGGAGGATATCTTCTACTCCGTCTGCGACCGCATCGGACAGCGGAACGCCGCGATCCTGCGCAAGGTCCGGGACGATGAGACGCTGAACGGGCTGGAGAAGCTGCGGCGGATCTTCAAGGTCTCCCTCCAGCCGGAGCGGCAGGCGAAGATATTCTGCATGATGCCCTACCTGCTGGACAACGCCAAGTTCCTGGCAACGGAGATGCGGAGCATCTTCCAGGAGGTGGCGCCGGACTTCATCGAGCCCATCATCCGCCAGGGAATCGCCGACGGCTCCATCCACACAGACCACCCCAGGGAGCTGGCGGAGGCCATGATGCTGCTGTCGGACATCTGGATCAACCCCATCGTCCGGCCCACCACGCCGGAGGAGCTCAGCGCCCGGTGCGCCATCTATGACCAGCTCTTCCGCAGCTTCGGCATCTCCGATCTGATCGACCAGGAGATCAAGGACACCCTGATCGGCTACGGGGAGCTGGCCCGTCACTGACCCTTAGTGGTCACAATGGGAACTGAAAAGAGACTGCCTCTACCGGCAGTTTCTTTTTGGGGATATAAAAACCGACGGTCGGTTTATAAAAGGAGAAACCCTATGAAAACGACAAGACTGACCCAGCCCGCCCTGTTCCGCCACGACTTCACACTGGTGGTGATCGGGCAAATCGTCTCCCTCTTCGGCAACGCTATCCTGCGCTTTGCCCTGCCCCTGTATCTGCTGCGGCAGACCGGCTCCGCCGCCCTGTTCGGCGCGGTAGGGGCGGCGGCGTTCATCCCGGCGGTGCTATGTTCCCCTGTGGGCGGCGTGGTAGCGGACCGGGTCAACAAGCGGGATATCATGGTGGCGCTGGACGCCTCCACCGCCGGTCTGCTCCTGCTCTTTTCCCTGCTGCTGGGGAGGGTCCCCCTGGTGCCGCTGGTCGCCGTGTGCCTGATGCTCCTGTACGGCATCGCGGGGGCCTACCAGCCAGCGGTCCAGGCCAGCATCCCCCTCCTGGCAGGGGAGGAGCAGCTGACCCGAGCCAACGCCATCATCAACATGGTCAGCACCCTGTCCGCCCTGTTAGGGCCGGTGATCGGCGGGGTGGTGTTCGGCGCCTTTGGCATCCGCCCTATCCTGTGGGTGAGCATGGGCTGTTTTGCCCTCTCTGCCTTTATGGAGCTCTTCATCCGCATCCCTCACCGGCCCCAGGCGGCAGCCGGCGGCGTCTGGGCCACGGTGGGGCGGGACCTGGGGGAGAGCTGGCGGTTCATCCGGCGGGAGAGGCCGGTGTTTTTGTCGGTGGTGCTGGTGCTGGCGCTGTTCAACCTGGTGCTATCCGCCGCGCTGATCGTGGGCATCCCGGTGGCCGTGGTGGGGGTCCTGGGCCGGAGCGATGGCCTTTTAGGCCTGACCCAGGGGGCCATGGGCCTGGGCGGGCTCTTTGGCGGCCTGCTGGCCGCCTGCCTGGGCAGCCGCCTAAAGCCGGCATGGGGCGGCCGGCTGCTGCTGTGCGCCAGCCTGACCGCTGCCGGCATGGGGGCGGCGCTGCTGCCCCAGACACCGCCTACGGTGGGCTACTGGGCGGTGACCGCCATGAGCTTTGCCGTCATGGTCCTGTCCACTTTGCTGACCGTCCTGTTCTGCGCCGTGGTCCAGGGGCAGACGCCGCCGGAGCTGCTGGGGAAGGTGATGGCGTTCATGATGGCGGTGTCCAACTGCGCCTCGCCCCTGGGGCAGGCGGTCTACGGCCTGCTGTTCGAGGCGCTGCCCGCCTGGACAGTGCTGCTGGGGGCTGCCGCCGCCGCCCTGCTGACCGCAGGCTGCTCCCGAAATGTGTTTCGCAAACTGGATGCTTGACAGCCGGGGGCGGGCTATGCTATACTGTGGGCATATCAAAGGGAAAAGGGTGAAAAGATGCGCAAGTAAGTCGAACTTCAAGCTATCAACAGCGGGTCCATCCTGGATGGGCCTGGGCTTTTGTGGCGTGAAGGGCGGCTTGCTGACCGGGCAGGGGCGCAGTGTGCCCTTTCCCGCCTTTTCGTCATGCGGTCCGCTTTCTGCCATGAAAGCGGACTTTTTTCATGCGAAAGGGGAGGATGCTCTATGCTACAAGTGAAAGACCTCACCATCACTCATAAAAAGGACCTGACCACCCTGGTGGAGGGACTGTCCTTCACCCTGGCCCCCGGTGACCGGGCCGCCATCGTAGGGGAGGAGGGCAACGGCAAATCCACCATCCTCAAGCTGCTCTGGGACCCGGCGCTGGTGTCGCCCTACGCGGAGTGGACAGGGGACATCCTCGACCGGCGGCTGCGGAAGGGCTATCTGGCCCAGGAGCTGGGGACCGGAGAGCTGGCCCTGCCGGTATGGGACTTCTGCCAGGGCGCTCCGGCGTTCCTAGACGCGGACCCCAAAGCGCTGGATGCCGCCGCCCGGCAGGTGGGGCTGGACAGCGCCCTCTTCTGGGAGGACCGGCCTATGGATACCCTGTCCGGCGGGGAGCGGGTCAAGCTGCGGCTGGCGCTGCTGCTGCTGGCATCGCCGGATATCCTGCTGCTGGACGAGCCCTCCAACGACTTAGACCTTGACACCCTGGCCTGGCTGGAGACGTTCCTACTGTCGCTCAAAACGCCGGTGCTGTACGTCTCCCATGACGAGCCCCTGCTGGACCGGACCGCCAACCTCATCATCCACTTAGAGCGCCTCAGCCGCCGGAGCGTGCCCCGCTGCACAGTGGCCCGGATAGGTTATCGGGCCTACTTCCAGGAGCGGCAGGCGGGCATGGCCCGCCAGGCCCAGCAGGCCCGGAAGGAGCGGGCGGAGCATGACGCGAAGATGGAGCGGTTCCGGCAGATCCGCAGCAAGGTGGAACACCAGCAAGCCTCGATCTCCCGGCAGGACCCCCACGGGGGACGGCTGCTGAAGAAGAAGATGCACGCCGTCCAGTCCATGGGCCGGCGATTCGAGCGGGAACGGGAGCAGATGACCGCCCTGCCCCAGTGGGAGGAGGCCATCCTCACCGCCTTCGACCCGGACCGCGCCACCCTGCCCGCCGGAAAGGCCGTGCTGCGGCTGGCGCTGCCAGAGCTACGGGCAGGGGAGAGGGTGCTGTCCAGGGATGTGGGGCTGGACGTGACCGGGCCGGAGAAGATCGGCATCGTGGGGGAGAACGGCGCGGGGAAGTCCACTCTGCTGCGGCAGATCGCGGCGCTCCTGCTGCCCAGGACGGACCTGCGGGCCGCCTATATGCCCCAGGACTACGGCGATACCCTGCTGGGGGACCAGACCCCGGTGGAGCTGCTGGCCCCCTCGGGCCATAGGGACGATATCACAAGGGCCCGGACCCTGCTGGGGGCCATGAAGTACAAGACGGAGGAGATGGACCACCCGGCGGCGGGGCTGTCCGGGGGACAGCGGGCCAAGCTGCTGTTTTTGCGGATGGTGCTGAACGGCAGCAACGTCCTGGTGCTGGACGAGCCCACCCGGAACTTTTCCCCTATGTCCGCACCGGTGATCCGGCAGGTGCTGGCGGACTTTCCGGGGGCCATCATCAGCGTGTCCCACGACCGGCTGTATCTGGAGCAGGTCTGTACCCGGATACTGACGCTGACAGGGAAGGGGTTGGCATAAAGCAGGCAAGGGACGGCGAACGCCGTCCCTCTGCTATGATATGGGATATCCTTTTGCCCTGCCGGGCAGCTCCACCTGGCGGACCAGGAACCGGGCCCCGGCAGGGGAGACCTCCAGCACTCCCTGGAAACCGACCTGCCGCCGGCCCAGGCTGTCAAACAAGGTCAGCTGTAGCTCGATGCCGCTAGCGGCCTCCTCGATGGCAGACTGGGGCGCTATGCCGGCCAGGACCAGGACCCGCAGGCCCTCATGGCTCTGGACCCTCCCATGAAAGCAAATACTGGGCCCACCGTCCTCCGCATCCTCGCCAAAGTGGGCGACATAGGCCGTTGTCCCGGCCCGTATGGACCGCTCCAGCCGTCTCTCCGCAACAAAGCCGGGCGCGAGCCAAAGGAGCAGCCGCCGCAGGACTGCCGCCAGCACCCCGCCGCAGAGCAGGAGGGCCATCCCCGCCGCTGTGGCATAGATATCACGATAGGCCAGCCGCGCCAGCAGGAGGGCGGCTAGGAGGATCGCTATGGTCCCAGCCGCCGTGATCAGGACTGCCTTTCTTTTGTTCATCTGTCGATCGTCTCTACCCGTCTATACCAGGAAACATCGCCTGTTCCGCAGGCGGCCAGCGCCAGGAGCGCCGCCAGCAGGAGAGGGGAGAGGCATCTCACCAGCCACCTCATCCCTTCTTAGGCCGCACCTTTGCCAGGGGATTGGCCTTGGCGGCCACCCGGAGGGCTTCGTTGTCGATATGGGTATAGATCTCTGTCGTATTCAAGTGGTCGTGGCCCAGCACCTCCTGGACCGCCTTCACATCCACGCCGTTTTGGAGCATCAGGGTAGCGGCGGTGTGTCGCAGCTTGTGGGAGGAGTATTGGGTGCTGTCCAGTCCGGCGGTGAGCAGGCGCTTTTTCACCAGGGCATGGACGCTGGAGCGGCTGATGCGCTGATCGCGGCTGGAGAGGAAAAGGGCGTTGGCGTCCCGGCCGGTGATGGGCCGGCGGACCGCCAGATACTTCTCCAACGCCGCCTTGCAGGCATCGTTCAGATAGACGATCCGCACCTTGTTGCCCTTGCCCAGGACCCGGAGGGCATCGCCCTGGATGTCGCTGAGGTCCAGCCCGATCAGCTCCGAGATCCGCAGACCGCAGTTGAGGAACAGCGTCAGGATGCAGTAGTCACGCTCCTGGTGGGCGCCGTCCACCGACTCCAGCAGCTCCACCGACTCCTCCAGCGTCAGATACTTCGGCAGGGTCTTTTTCAGCTTGGGGGAGTCCAGGTCCTTGATGGGGTCGTTCTCCAATAGATGTACTTTCTGGGTCAGATAGCTGAAAAAGGACCGCAGCGTGGCCACCTTCCGCGCCCTGGAGGCGGCGCTCAGCCCATAGGCGGTGTTGGGGCTGTTGTGCTGGCGGGGGCGGTCACGGCTCAAAAAAGCGAGGTAGTCGTAGATATCAGTCAATGTGATATTTTTAACAAATTCGATATCCACATCTAAGATGGAGATCTCCTCCAGCTCCTTATCCCGGAGGCTCGGGTCCTTGTGGCGCTTCATAAAACGGAAGAAGGCCCGCAGGTCCAGGTAATACTCGTCCACGGTCTTTTTGGAGTGGGCGCGGATGTTCTCGTGGTACGCCAGGAAATCCCGCAGAAGCTGGGGCGCGTCAAGGCGGTAATCGGTCATATGGTCCTCCGTTCTATCCTATCTGTCGTACAAGGCCGGAAAGCAGGCAGTCCGCCATCGCCGGCAGGACCGGCGGCGTGACGCCCAGAGCGGAGAGGTGCTGGAGCAGGAGGGGCCGGATCTCTGCGGCCTCCTCGGGCGTCAGGACCGCCATGGGCAGCAGCAGCTGGAAGAGGACCGGCCCGTCAGGCAGTGCCAGCAAGCGCCGTATTCGCTCACAGGAGAGCACCCAGAGCTTCCAGTGGGGCCCGGTGCAGCCGATCTCCTCGCCGTTGATATAGAAGATGGTATCGCCGGGGTGGAACTCGATCTCCAGCACGTCGTCGCCCTCCAGAGAAGCCACCAGCGTGGTAGGGTCGTTCAGATAGCCGTCGGAATCCTCAAAGACACCGTCATAGGACTTGGTAAAAGTATCGCTCCATTGGGTGTCCACCGGCAGGACTTGCTGGACAAGGTCGTACATGGTCTCATCTGTGCGCTCCAACAGCCCGCACGGGTAGCTGGTGGAGAGAAAGTACGCCCAGAAGCGGGTATTGCCAAAAGTAAGGTCGCTTAAAAGAATAAGATCCATCGCTCACACATCTCCTTCATAGCGGTACTGTCCTCACCAAAAGGCTGTCTAGGCCTTGTGAGGGGGCTTCAGCCGTCTAGCCTCCCCCGAATTGAACAAAATTTTTATTTTGTTCAATTATGTATGCCCCCTCTCCCAGGGGGGCCGTCATGCCTCTTCTGGGTCAATCGCTCTGGGTGATCGTCTGGGTCGTCCCGTCCTCCGGGTCCCAGAACACATAGAACATCAGCGCGTAGGCGAAGCCGTCCCGGCGAACGGTATTGTCCAGCTGTCCCACGAAATACATGGGCCTGCCGCTGTGGAACGGCCACTCCGGCTTCTGGATCCAGGCCGGCGGCACTTCAAAGTAGCGGAAGTCCTGCCGGACCTGGGTCCACAGATACGCGGTGGTCTCCGCCGGGTCGCCCCGATAGCCCTCCAGCAGACCGCAGAAATAGGCCTTGCTCTCCGGGCTGGACAACGGGTCAAAGTGGAACTCGCCTCCCAGCGCCAACAGGATATCCTGGACCTCCTGGGGGATGCTCTTCTCAAATCCGTCTTTCATCGTCAGATCCTTTCCATCAGCCGGCCAGTATGCTCCCGGCGGAGATCGTCGAATACGCCCTGGTCCAGCGCCTCCCGGATGCGCTCCATCAGGCGGTTATAAAAGTACAAATTGTGCATCACCGCCAGCCGCAGGCCCAGGATCTCCCCCGCGGTGATCAGATGGCGGATATAAGCCCTGGAAAAGTGCCGGCAGACCGGACAGTCGCAGTCCGGGTCGATGGGCCGGCTGTCCAGCTTATACTTCTCGTTCTTGATGTTCATAGTGCCGCTCCATGTGAAGAGCTTGGCATGGCGGGCATTGCGGGCGGGCATGACGCAGTCGAAAAAATCGATGCCCCGGGCCACGCCCTCCAGGATGTTGGCCGGGGTCCCCACTCCCATCAGATACCGGGGCTTATCCGCCGGCATATAGGGCTCCACCGCCTCGATGATGGCGTACATCACCGCAGCCTCCTCTCCCACCGCCAGCCCGCCGATGGCGTAGCCGTCACAGGGGATCTTGGCGGTCTCCTGCATGTTCCAGATCCGCAGGTCCTCATAGGTCCCCCCCTGGTTGATACCGAAGAGCATCTGCCCCGGATTGACGCAGTCCGGCTGGGCCATCAGGCGGTCATGCTCCGCCCGGCAGCGCTCCAGCCAGCGGACCGTCCGCTCACAGCTGGCCTTCACATACTCGTAGGGCGACGGGTTCTCTACGCACTCGTCAAAGGCCATGGCGATATCGCTGCCTAGGTTGGCCTGGATGCGCATACTCTCCTCCGGCCCCATAAAGATGCGGCGGCCGTCCAGATGGGAGGCGAAGGTGACCCCCTCCTCCGAGATCTTCCGCAGCCCTGACAGAGAGAACACCTGGAACCCGCCGGAGTCGGTCAGGATCGGTCCGTCCCAATCCATCATCCGGTGAAGGCCCCCCAGCTGCCTGACCACCTGGTCCCCAGGGCGCAGATGGAGATGGTAGGTATTGCTCAGCTCGATCTGGCAGCGGATCTCCTTCAGGTCGTGGGCACTGAGACCGCCCTTGATCGCCGCCTGGGTGCCTACGTTCATAAAGACCGGGGTCTCCACCACGCCGCCATGGGCGCAGGAGAACCGGCCCCGCCGGGCACGTCCTTCTTTTTTGATGACTTCAAACATAGCTGCTCCTTATTAGGATAGGGTCACAGGGCTTTATAGAAGCGCTTCAGCTCCGCCTTCCGCTCCGGCGGGAGCTGGCTCTTCCGCACGCCGGCCACCGCCCCCGCCAGCGCCTCCAGCATATGGAGGCAGGCCCCCTGGTCCACTCCGGCCTTGATGCGAAGGAACGCCTCCTCCGCTCCGGTCTCCAGAAGGGCCGCCGTGGTGCTGATGCCGGCCTGGCAGAGCTTTTCCGCCAACACCGGTCCGATGTTGGGCATATCCGCTAATGTGTTCACGATATCTCCTCCCGCAGCAAGCTGTAGACGCAGCTGTCCAGGATATCCTCCCCCTTGGTGACGCTCTGGCGCAGGACGCCCTCCAACGTGAATCCGGCCTTCTCCAGCACCCGCCGGGAGGCGGCGTTGTTGGCAAAGGGCCCGGCATAGATCCGCAGGATATCCCACTGGGCAAAGCCCCGGCGGCAGATCTCCCCCACTGCGGCGGACATGATGCCCTGTCCCCAGAAGGACCGGCCCAGCCAGTAGCCCAGCTCGGCGCTCCGGCGGTACACATCCTGGCCCCGGGACAGCGACACGCTGCCCACAGCCGCCCCCGCCCTGTCGATGGCCAGCAGAAGGTCCGCCGCCGGGTCCGCCGTCAGGCACATCTGGATAAAACCCGCAGCGTCCGCCTGGGTATAGGGATGGGGGAACACGTCCCGCAGCCAGCGGGCAACTTCCCAGTCATTGGCATAGCGGGAGATGGCGGCGGCATCCGACTCCCGCCAGAGACGCAGCTGGAACTGGCTCATTCCTTCTCCTCCTCCGGCGTCTCCGCCACACCGTCATAGGGCCCCTTCTGCCTCCGCCGGTCCACCCAGGCCGCCAGCCGGGGCGTCAGATAGAGGGCCGTCCCTACGATCCCGATAAACAGCACCAGGAACACCGCCGGCGCCAATATTTCTTTCATGTCGGGTCCTCCCCTTCGCATTTGCTCCAGTATACAACAGACGTCCTGGTTTTTCAAGGCCGGCGGGCATTCTTTTACGATTGACATATTTGGTCGAATCGGCTACAATACCAGTGCAATATCTTGGAATCCCAGATCGCCTCAGATCCTTCCAGAACCAAAGGAGACTGCACCGATGAGAACACGGGTCGTCCTGTTGTCACTGGCCTGCACCCTGGCCATGATCCTGCTGCTGATGGCGGCTACTGCCCCCAAGTCCCCTCCTCCCCCTGATGAGGAGCCCCCCTCTCCTGCCGGTGATGTCAATGAGCCGGAGGAGCCCCCTGTCCTGACTCTGGCGGATATCCGCACTGTCACCTTTGACGATGTGCCGCCGGCCTATGCCGACTGCGTCAGCTACGCCGCCCACCAGGGCTTCGTCCAGGGCGTAGGCGGCGGGCAGTTCGCGCCGGACGGCCTGGTCTCCCGGGCCGCCCTGGTGACCATCCTCCACCGGATGAGCGGTCAGGAGGTCCCTGCCTATGACGGCCGCTTCTCCGATGTGGACAGCGGCAGCTGGTATGCTGGCGCAGTGGCCTGGGCCGTGGAGAACAGCATCGCCTCCGGCTACAGCGACGGCACCTTTGCCCCCGGCCTCTCCGTGACCCGGGAGCAGCTGGCCGTGTTCCTCTGCCGGGCCGCCGGCGGCGGCACGCCCCAGGGGGACCTGTCCGCCTATACCGATGGCAGCGCCGTACAGAGCTATGCCGCCGCCCCGGTGGCCTGGGCCCTGGAAAAGGGCCTGCTGAACGCCCTGGTGGCCGATACCATCCACCCCTCCTTCCCCATCACCCGGGGCCAGCTGGCCCAGGTGCTGGTGGCCTTCACGGCCCTCACCACAGAGGAGCCCCTGGCGGCGGAGCTGGCCGGCAACCTGCCCCCCAGAGCCGTGGAGAGCCGCAGCGCCGCCCAGCATGACGCCCTCCAGGCGTCCATCGACGAGATCGCCGCCAAATACCGGGCCTCCGGCGTCCAGGTGGCCGTTATCGAAAAGGGGACGGTCACCGATACCTTTACTTACGGCTGGGCCGTGCCCAACGAGGTCCCCATGACGGACCGGCACAAGATCCGGGTGGCCTCCATCACCAAGGTGGCGGTGGGCATGGCGGCTATGCACTTGTGGGACCAGGGAACCGTCGATCTGGACGCCGATATCAGCGGCTACTGGGGCTGCCGCTTCCAGAACCCCCAGTACCCGGATACCCCCATCACCCTCCGGGCCCTGCTATCCCACACATCCTCCATCCGGGCCTTCGGGGACGATGTGTCCTACTCCCACGGCATGGCCCTCTCCAAGCTGCTCTCCGCCGAGGGCTATGCCAAGGTCAAGCCCGGCGCGATCTCCTCCTGGACCTATAACAACTACGGCTTCGGTGTTCTGGGCATGACCCTGGAGCTGGCCGCCGGACAGCATCTGGACCAGGTGATGGAGGAGGGCTTCTGGTCCCTCATGGGCATCGATGCTGCCTTTGAGGGGGGCATGGTGGCCGACCAGACCAAGCTGGTCCCCCTGGTCTCCTACGGCGGCAGTGCGGTCCACACCGTGGAGGACCAGCGCCGCCAGCACCGTCCCGCCTCCCCCGGCGGCCACGGCACCGGCTTTGCCGGGAGCCTGACCATCAGCGCCCAGGACCTGGCCCAGATGACTGCCCTGCTGGCCAACGATGGCCGCTACGAGGGCTTGCCCCTTCTGAGCGAGAGGGCGGTGGAGCAAATGGAGACCCGGCTGGGACTGGTCAGCTCCTTAGGGTTCTACCAGTGCTACCCCCTTCGGAGCCAGGACGGCCTCTATGGCCGCTCTACCCTCTGCTACCACACCGGCGGCGCCTACGGCGTCCTGAGCATCCTGTCCTATGACCCCGTCGCCAGGGATGGGGTGGTGGCCGTGACCATCGGGGCACGGGCCACCAAGGATGACCGCGGCATCGCCGCGGTCTGTGGAGAGATCAGTCAGATCGTCTACCAGACCATCGCGGATACAGATCAGATCACAGATCGATAGATCAGATAGATCAAAGGAGGAACCCCTTATGCGCCGTCTTTGCGCCCTGCTGCTCTGCCTTATCCTGCTGGTGGCCGGCTGTACCGCCGCGCCGCCCCCCTCCTTCCCCGCCGGAGAAGAGGTCAAGACCGCTCTGGAGCCGGTCCAGCGGGCCGCTCCCGCTCTGCCCATCGTGTCCACTCTGGCGGTCTGCGGCGACTGCATGAGCCACAAGCCCCAGATCGCCGACTCCCTCAACAAGGAGACCGGCGAGTATAGCTACTACCATATGTTCGCCGCCGCCGCCCCCTACGTCACCGCTGCGGACTACGGCCTGGTGAACCTGGAGGTCCCCCTGGCCGGCGGGCCGGACTACGATGGCTACCCCACCTTCAACGCCCCGGACGGCCTGGCCTACAGCCTGAAGGAGGCCGGCTTCGACCTCTGCCTCACCGCCAACAACCACAGCCTGGACCGGGGCTGGCGGGGCCTGAGCCGGACCCTGGACGTGCTGGACGAGGTGGGGCTGGCCCATGTGGGCACCAGCCGCACCCAGGAGGAGTATGACAACAACATCGCCGTGGCCGATGTGAACGGCATCTCCATCGCCTTCCTGGGCTACAGCTATGGCACCAACGGTATCCGGGTGCCCAAGGACCACCCCTACGCCATCAACCTGTTCAACACTGACTACCTGACGAGCCTCTCCACCCCGGACTACGACAAGATGGCCGCCGACCTGGCCCAGGCGGAGGCGCTGGGCACGGATATGATCGCCGTGCTGATGCACTGGGGCAACGAGTACCAGACCAAGGAGAGCAAATATCAGGACACCTTGGCAGATTTCCTCTTTGACCACGGCGCGGACATCGTCCTGGGCGGCCACTCCCATGTGCCCCAGCCTATGGGCTTTCGGACCATCACCGACCCGGACGGCTCCACCCACCAGGGCTTCGTCTCCTACTCCCTGGGCAATTTCATCTCCGGGCAGTATTTCGAGCTGACGGACACCACCGCGGTGCTGACCCTGGAGCTGACCAAGGACCAGAAGACCGGTGTAGCGGAGGTGACAGGCTATGCCTACGCCCCCATGCTGATGCTCAACCGGGGCGCCGGCACCTCCCCCCGCTTCCAGCTGCTGGACGCCCATAACGCGCTGGCCGCTGGCGGTCTCTCCGCCACACTGGAGAAGCGGCTGCAAAAGGCGATCGATGACTGCCACACCATCTTTGGCCCGGAGCGCGACACCGCCGGACAGATTCCCTTCGTCAACTGAATGACCGCAAGAAAAAATAGCCGCATCCGCGGCTATTTTTTTCATATGGACTCACTCGATCAGGGCATACGAGCGCAGGATGCCCTCCAGCTCGGTCCGATGGGCCGGAGACAGTGGGCACATCGGCAGGCGGAAGACCTCCTGGCAGTGTCCCATCAGATGGAGGGCGGTCTTGACGGGGATGGGATTGACCTCCATGAACAGCCCGTCGATCAGCGCCTTCAGGCGGAGCTGGAGGCGGCCCGCCTCCGCCAGCTGGCCGAACAGGGCCAGATGGGTCAACCGGACCATCTCCTGGGGGACCACATTGGCGGCCACGGAGATGACCCCCTTCCCGCCCAGCAGGCAGATGGCGGCGGTGTCCTCATCATTGCCGCTCCAGATGAAAAAGTCCTCCGGGCAGGTGCAGCGGGTAGCCTGGACCAGGGACATGGAGCCGCTGGCCTCCTTGACGCCGTTGATGTTGGGGTGGGCCGCCAGGGCGGCGTAAGTTGCCGCCTGGAAGGACACACCGGTCCTGGAGGGCACGTTATAGAGGATCATAGGCCGGTCCACCGTGTCGGCGATCTGGCGGTAGTGGCGGAGCAGGCCCTCCTGTGTGGCCTTATTGTAGTAGGGCGTGACCACCAGCAGGCCGTCTACCCCGGCCTGGATGGCGTCCCGGGAGAGGGCGACTGCGTTCTCCGTACAGTTGGAGCCGGTGCCGGCGATCACAGGGATACGCCGGTCCACCCGCTGGACGGCATATTCGATGGTGCGCATCCGCTCTGTGTAGGTCATGGCGGCGGCCTCGCCGGTGGTGCCGCAGATGACCAGGGCATCCGTCCCGGCGGCCAGCTGGAAGTCGATCAGCCGGCCCAGGGCGGGAAGGTCCACCCCATCCGGGGTGAAGGGCGTGATGATGGCCACGGCGGAGCCGGTAAAAATAGGATCTTTCATAGGAAACCTCCGATAAAGCGAAAGAGGGCGGCAAACCGTCCTCTTTCGTGTACGCGTCCGGCTGTCGGGCGCGTGTTGGTCTATAGGGATACCGGGGACGCCGCAAAAGCGCTCCCGCCGCTCTTCCAGTGGGAAAGGCGCTCAGTTCTTCGTGATGTAGCCCTCGGCGCAGAGCAGCTCCGCCAGGAGGACCGCCCCGCCGGCGGCGCCCCGGAGGGTGTTGTGGCTCAGGCAGACGAACTTATAGTCATACTGGGTATCCGGCCGCAGACGGCCCAGGGACACTGCCATGCCGTTCTCCAGCATCCGGTCCAGACGGGTCTGGGGCCGGTCGCTCTCCTCAAAATAGCGGAGGAACTGCCGGGGGGCGGAGGGCAGGTCCAGCACCTGGGGACGTCCGGAGAAGGCGGCCCACTCCTGCTTGATCTGCTCCACGGTGGGCACCTGTTCCTTGAACTTGATGAAGCAGGCGGCCATGTGTCCGTCAGAGACAGGCACCCGCAGGCACTGGGCGGTGATGGCCGGCCCGGCCGCCAGGGTCAGGCGGCCCTTGTCCATCTCGCCCCAGATCTTCAGGGGCTCCCGCTCGCTCTTCTCCTCCTCGCCGCCGATGAAGGGGATCACATTGTCCAGCATCTCCGGCCAGCTGGCGAAGGTCTTACCAGCGCCGGAGATGGCCTGATAGGTGCAGACCAGGACCCGGTCCACGCCGAACTTCAGCAACGGATGGATGGCGGGCACATAGCTCTGGAGGGAGCAGTTGGACTTCACCGCGATAAAGCCCCGCCGGGTGTGGAGCCGCTCCCGCTGGGCATCGATCAGATTGATATGGTCAGGGTTGACCTCCGGGATGACCATGGGGACATCATCGGTCCAGCGGTTGGCGGAGTTGTTGGATACCACAGGGCACTCCAAGCGGGCATACTTCTCCTCCAAGGCCAGGATCTCCTCTTTTTTCATGTCCACGGCGCAGAAAACGAAGTCCACCAGCTTGACGATCTTCTCTGCGTCGGCCTGGGCGTCCATCACCACCAGAGACTTGGCGGCCTCCGGGATGGGGGTGCTCATCGCCCAGCGGTCCCCTACCGCTTCCTCATAGGTCTTGCCGGCGCTGCGGCTGCTGGCGGCGATAGCGGTCAGCTTGAACCAGGGGTGGTTCTCCATCAGGGAGACGAAGCGCTGTCCGACCATGCCGGTCCCGCCGATCACACCGATCCGATACTTCTCCATGTGCGCGTCCTCCTATAAAATATAAAAATAAATTTTACACTTCCGGTTGCATTTCGTCCCCTGCCTAGTATATAATACCAGAATGGTCTGGAGATGGCGGGCACCAACGCAGTATTTTTATTCTTACACGATCTCTGCTGTCTGTCAATTAGCAGGACGCCCCAATAAACGCCGTCAGGAAGCTAGATTTTTTGACCATTTCCCTTATTTTCTGACGGCGCGGCAGAGGACGGGCGGCGTCCCCTCTTTCTATCTATGCGATCTCCTCCCCTTTCGTGACTGGATCGTCCCCGGATCTGGGCGTATCTCACAAAGCGGAGGAGGCGGACCGTCCCGGCATATCTTTCGCCAGATCTGACCAATCTATCCAAAAAGGTGCATGACATTGAAAACACATGATTTCTACTTCGACCTGCCGCCGGAGCTGATCGCCCAGACGCCTCTGGAGAGGCGGGACGCCTCCCGCCTGCTGGCCTTGGACAAGACCAGCGGCGCCTGGAGCCACCGGCGCTTTTACGACCTGCCCTCCCTCCTCCGTCCAGGGGACTGCCTGATCCTGAACGACTCCCGGGTCCTCCCGGCCCGGCTGCTGGGCCAGCGCCTGCCGGGGGGCGGCGCCTGCGAGGTGCTGCTGCTGATCGACCGGGGGGACCGGGTCTGGGAGTGCCTGGTCCGGCCGGGCAAGCGGATGCGGCCCGGGACCCGCCTCTCCTTTGGAGACGGCGCGCTGACAGCGGAGGTGGCCGGCGAGACGGAGGGCGGCGGCCGGCTGGTGCGCTTCGACTATGAGGGCATCTTCCTGGAGGTCCTGGAGCGGCTGGGGAAAATGCCCCTGCCCCCCTACATCAAGGCGGAGCTCCAGGACAAGGAGCGCTATCAGACCGTCTACTCCAAGGTCACCGGTTCCGCCGCCGCTCCCACGGCGGGACTGCACTTCACCCCGGAGCTGCTGGGGGAGCTGACCGGCATGGGCGTCCAGCTGGGCTATGTGACCCTCCATGTGGGCCTGGGTACTTTCCGTCCGGTGAAGGCGGAGGATATCGGCGACCACGAGATGCACAGCGAATACTGCGTCCTTCCCCAGGAGACCGCCGACCTGATCAACACCACCAAGGCGGCGGGAGGCCGGGTCATCTGCGTGGGCACCACCTCCTGCCGGACGGTGGAGAGCTGGGCGGGCGAGGACGGCCATATGTCCGCCGCCGCCGGCTGGACCAATATCTTCATCTATCCTGGCTACCGCTTCAAGGTCCTAGACGGCCTTATCACCAACTTCCATCTGCCGGAAAGCACCCTCATCATGCTGGTGTCCGCCCTGGCCGGCCGGGAACATGTCCTGGCCGCCTATGAGGAGGCCGTGCGGGAGCGGTACCGCTTCTTCTCCTTTGGGGACGCGATGTTTATCAGCGATCATATATGAGAAAAACGGAGACCCGGGCAGTTATCCATGATGGATAACTGCCCGGCAAGTTATTTTGACAAAAGAGAACGGGAAAAATAACCTGCGGTCAATTTTTGTGCTGCTCCCCTGTCGAAGCTCTCCCTTGTATGGCAGAGCAAGAGCTGGTATGATGGGACCATCTTAAAATACTGGTGAGCTGAACAGGAGGCCGTTCTATGAAGATCAACGACACGATACGCACCCGGCGTCAAGCACTGGGCCTGACTCAAGAGGTCCTGGCGGATAGACTGGGCGTGTCCGCCCCGGCCGTGAACAAATGGGAGAAGGCGCTGAACTATCCTGATATCACGCTGCTCCCTGT
The DNA here is from genome assembly GCA_947173485.1 of uncultured Clostridia bacterium. Taxonomy (GTDB): domain Bacteria; phylum Bacillota; class Clostridia; order Oscillospirales; family Oscillospiraceae; genus CAMWFH01. Next base: position 49,617 of record CAMWFH010000010.1, read on the forward strand.
TCTGGCCCGCACGTTAGGCATCGACCTGAACACACTGCTTTCTTTTCAAGAGGATATGAGCCGTGAAGAGATCGGCGCCTTCCTCCATGAGCTGTCCGAAACAGCAAGGGTCCAGGGCTGTGCCGCCGCTTTTCAGCTGGCCAGGAGCAAGCTGTGGGAATTTCCCAACAACGACCTTCTGGCATACAATACGGCCCTTCTGCTGAACGGGGCGCTCACCCTCTATCCTGAGAACGATGATGAACAGCGGAAGGCCTGGGAGCAGGAGGTCGTGGCTCTCCATGAGCGGTCTGTCCACGGCGCCGATCCCAAAATACGGGAACATGCCGCCTATACCATGGCGCTCCAGTGCATCGGAGCAGGGGAACTGGAACAGGCAGAGGCCCTATGCGGCCAGCTGTCTGATATGCACAAGGAAAAACAGATCCTCACCGCCCTCCTGCGCAAAAAGCAGGGCCGGTGTGAGGACGCCTGGATCCTGCTGGAAAAAGAACTCTTTGCCTACGCCAATGAGATCGAGAACATCCTGCTCCATATGCTGGACTTGGCCCTGGCCGGGGACGACTTGGCCCATGCCAGGGTCCTTGCAGAGCTGGCATCTGCGGCCGGCAGGGTCTTGGGCCTCTCTGTTTACGGGACGCTGTCCGCCCCTCTCCAGCTGGCACTGGCAGAGAAGGACGGTCCGCGGGCCCTGTCGCTGCTGGAAAAATGGGCAGAGAGCTTGGCGACCCTTTGGGATGATCTGAACAGCTCTCCCCTTTACCGCCATCTGCCGGTCAAGAAGGATACTGACTCTACCCTGCTCCTTCGGACCCTGTTCGGCCGGTTGGAGGCAGATCCAGAGAGCCGGTTTTTGAAGGATGTGCCCGGCTACCAGAAATTGGCGGCCAAATGGGGAACGGCTCGACCGGCGGAGGCTTTTGCTGTAAAATAGGGAAAAAAGAATTGGCGGCCCTGCCGGGCCGCCGATCTCTTTTTTTGCGCAACGAGGACCGGTCACAAAAGTCAGTACCGCTGGTCCAGCAGGGCGACCATGGCCGCCAGCGCACCATCCTTGGCGCTGCACACCATGGTGGCGCCGCAGTCCCGCACCGCTTGGGTGCAGTCGATAGGGGCGAACCCCTGCTTCGCGATGGTGAGCATGGAAACATCATCGTCTCCGTCCCCGATGCAGTAGACATGCTCCACGGAGATATCCAACCGGTCCGCCAGACGGCGGACCATATCCCCCTTATAGGCCCCCTTGGCAGCCATCTGCAGCTGACGCCTATCCTCAGAGGTGAACACCAGCTCATACGCGCCGTCCCTGTTCTGCGCACGCAAAAAGTCCCGGACCTCCTCCAGTACGCTGCTCTGGTCTCTAAACCACAGCCTCTGTATCGGGAGCGGGACCTCCATCAGAGAGGAAACTTCCTGTGCATCATCCGAAAATCTCATATTGATGCGGGCTACATAGTCTGGGCGCACGATGCGGTATGTACCGTCCAGATGACGAGCGGACACCGTTGTCGTAGGGAATCGATCCACCACGGCCTGCCCCAGCTCCCGGGCCCATTCGCCCAGTACGGCGGATTCCAGGCACTCACCGCTCTTGATGTCGCAGAGGGCCGCACCATCGCCCAGCACACCGGGGGCATTGATCGGAACTCTATCCGCATAAAACTGCACATAGCGCAGGGATCGTCCGGTGGCAATGGTGAACCTGCCTCCTTCGGCGGTAAAATGCTCCAGCGCAAGCCGGTCATGCTCCAGTACTGGCACGAACTCTCCGCTCTCCCCATTCACATAGGGCCTGCTGGATGTGTCGACCAACGTGTTACAAATGTCGCTGACCAGCAAAACGCCATCAAATTTCCCCATCTCTAGTCCTCATCGGTAAAATTGAACTCATCCGCGAACTTCTCCTTGAAGATCTGAAACACGGCCCGCAGGGCCTCATCCTCCACAGCGACGTAGGACTCGTTCTCCTCGTCCTCATCCTTGTCTACCTTCAGGATGACCACCTCACCGGTGTCCTCATCGCCGTCCTCCAGCACCGGCAGGAGGACGACATAGTCATCACCCTCATACCCGATCAGATCCAGGAACTCGAACTTGAGCTGGTTCCCCTGCTCATCGTTCAGGAAAACGATATTGCTGACCTCTTCCAATTCGTCCTCATCCTCCAGGTCTAGGCCCAGCTCATCTCTTTCATCGCTCATGTTTCTTCTCCTATCTTATAGTATCCCTGATCTCACGCTCTGGGGTGGGTCCGCTGATAGACCGTACGCAGGTCCTTCTTGATCATATGGCAGTAGATCTGGGTGGAGGAGATATCCGCGTGGCCCAGCATCTCCTGGATGGACCGCAGATCCGCCCCGTTCTCCAGCAGATGGGCCGCGAAGGAGTGGCGCAGGGTGTGGGGCGTGATATCCTTCTCGATCCCCGCCCGCTCCTGGTAGTATTTGATGAGCTTCCAGAAGCCCTGGCGGGACATCCGCTCCCCGTTCATGTTCACGAACAGGGACCGCTCCTCCCCGCTGGCCACCAGCTGGGGCCGGATCTTGTATATGTACTCCTGGAGGGCCTTGACCGCCCCCGGATAGAGGGGGATGATCCGCGCCTTCCCCCGGCTCTCACAGCGGACGAACCCCGCCTGGAGGTTCACGTCCTCCACGTCCATCCCAATCAGCTCGCTGACCCGGATCCCGGTGGCGTAGAGCAGCTCCAGCATGGCATGGTCCCGGCAGCCCTTGGCATCGACGCACTTGGGCTGGGCCAGGAACAGCTCCACCTCCTTGCTGGTGAGGATCTCCGGCAGCTTCCGCTCGGCCCGGACCGGGGTGACGTTCTTGGCCGGGTTGGCCTTGACCGCCCCCTTGGCCTGTAGATAGCCATAGAAGGACTTGAGGGACGCCACGGAGCGGGCTATGCTGGCCGGAGACCGGCCCCGGGCGGCCATATAGGACATATAGGCGTCCACCTGGGCCTTGTGGCAGTCATCCACGTCCACATCCCCCAGCCAATCCTCGAACTGGTGGACATCCCGCAGGTAGGAGGAGACGGTGTTCTCGGAGGACCCCCTTTCCTCCCGCAGATACCGCTCATAATCCGATAAATAGCCGCTCACAGACGTCTCCTCCGTTTTCTTTATCTTTTATCCGCCCAGAGTCAGCGAGAACAAGCTGGGCGTTACGTAAAGCTCCAAGCAGAGCCCAACAAACAATAAAGCCACACACAAACACAGCCGGTACCAGTAGCCGCCGTCCAGCGCCGGGGCGCTGCACCGCTTCCCGCGCCCCAACGTCAAGGCCAGCAGACGGTCGGCAGAGGCCCAGGACCAGGACGCGATCCACAAAAAGCAGGGCAGGACGATGAGATGCCGCAGCCCCATGGCCCCCAGGGCCATCAACGCCCCCCGCCGGCCAAAGGCCTGGGTGAAGCAGGCCACGGCGAACATGGCAGTGAAGCCGTAGGCGGCGGAGAGGAGGGGCAGCAGCAGCACGCCCAGGGACGCGGAACCCAGCAGCCACGCCAGCACCGCGTATCCGAAATAGAGCCAGACCGCTGAGGGCAGGGATACAGCCGCCGGCCCCTCGGCATAGAGGCCGCAGAAGTCGTCCAGGTAGGCGGCCAGCTCGCCGCCGCCCCCGCTCCTGACCGCCCAGACGCCCCCGGCCGCCATGCCCAGCGCCACACATCCCGCCAGGCACAGCATTCGGACCAGAGCCGGGTCCGGCGCCCACAGGCCCATCCTGCCGATCGTGGATCTCACTCGCACCGTTTATCACCTCGGTACAAGCTATGTCCCTCTTTCCGAAAATAGACGTGGCTTTACTATAAGCCAAATCTCGCCGCCGCGCAAGGGGAAAATGGTGGATCTTTACAGGTTTGGAGAATGTCACAAAATATTATGTTAACAAAATTATGTAGACCGTGCTGAAAAGACTGACAAGCGGTTTGCCTTGCCCCTGTCTTTTCGCGCCCAAATATACGAAGATCAGGCTGCCCGTCCCGATTTTCAGGACTGCCAGCCACACTTTGCCAGCCAGTCTCCCGCCGGCGGGCCCAATGGCCTCACCGGAGAGGATTGCCGTGATCTTGTGGATCTTCACCAGAGGCAGTCAACGGCACGGCGGAGGCGCCGCCGGCGGACAGGACCGCAGTCCGGGCCATAGACCACCGGCGGACGTCTCCCCTTCTCACTTCCGCTTATGTTTTTTCCTGCCGCCGCCCAGCAGAGACGCCGCCACGCCCCCTGCCAGACTGCCCAGCAGCACCCCGCCGCCGGCGGAGGCCGCCCAGGGCCGGGCACCGCCGGCCAGAGATATCGCCAGGATCGCCAGCAGGAAGCCGGCCAGCACGACCCCAGCGATGATCGCCCGGCCTCTCCCCTCGCCTCTTCCGGCCAGAAGGCCCCCCAGAAAGACAGAGGCCCCTGCCGAGAGCCCCAGGGCGGCGGACATCCTCTCCAAGGCCAGTGTCTCCCGATCCACCAGCGCCGCCAGGAGCAGCTGGAGCGCCAGATAGACCACCAGCGCGGCGGCACAGCCGGTGATACACTGCCGGTAAGGGATGCTCTCTGCTTTGGCTGTCTGTTTTGCTCGTTTGGACATAAAATACCTCCCGCGCCTTAGAGCCGCACCCGAAAGATGCTCTAGGCAAAAAATTCCCGCGCCATATGGGAACATATGGCGCGGGAGGCGATCTTATGTCTCGTCCTCGTCCTTTTTCTTTTTCTTCTTGCTATACTCGTCCTCTTGGGCGTTGGGGTCCCCAGCGGTGGCGATCGCCATCTTGGTCAGCTCCATCCGTACCCGGTCCTCGCTGGTCTCGATGATGACGGTCTTATCGTTGATCATCACGATCCTGCCGACGATGCCGCCGATGGAGATCACCTGGTCGCCCTTCTTCAGGGAGGCCCGCATCTCCTCGTCCCGCTTCCGCTTCTTCTGGTCCGGCCGGATGAAAGCGAAGTAGAGGACCGCGAACATAGCCACTGTCATGATAAGCGATTGATAACCCATATGCAGAGAAGTCTCCTTTGCAAAACATAATGGACCCATTATACCGAATACTGCCGCATTTTGCAAGAGGTTTTTTTGCGGCCTGGCAAGACCAGCCTGTCCATCTTTCCAAACCCCTGCACATTTCTCCCTTTCGTCTCATATACTGTTGTACTGACAGTGAGGAGGAAACTTTTTATGGATAAAAACACGATCACACTGATCCAGCGGCTGAAGAAGGACCCTCAGCTGGCCCAGCAGATGCTCTCTTCCAACGATGGCCAGGCGCTGATGGGCCGTCTGACCCAGGGAGACGGCGGCGAGGGGCTCCGGCAGGCCACCGCGGAGGCCGCCAAGGGCAACACCAAGGCCCTCAGCGCCATGCTGAGCGAGCTGATGCACAGCAGCGAGGGGGCCGCCCTTATCCAGCGGCTGGGGAGCAGCGTCAAGCAGCAGGTGAAGTAACGGGACGGCAGGACGGTCAGACGGGGGCATGGCTATGAGTGGATTCGAGGACAAACTGAACAGCATCCTTTCCTCGCCGGAAGCCATGGCCCAGGTCGCCGCCCTGGCCCAGCAGCTCTCCGGCGGCGGGGAGCCGGATGCCCCCGCCGAAGGGCCGCCAGAGCCGCCGCCCAGCCCCCAGGCCGCTCCGCCGCCGGCCGGAAAGGGCGGGCTGGAGGACCTTCTGGGGGCACTGGGCGGGCTGGGGAGCGGGATCGACCCGGCGATGCTCTCCAAGCTGCTGCCGCTGGTCCAGGAGCTGAGCAGCCCGGCCAACGACCAGCGCTCCGCCCTGCTCCACGCCCTGCGGCCCTTCCTGAAGCCGGAGCGGCAGGACAAGGTGGACCAGGCCCTCCGAACGGCGCATATGATCGCGGTCGGAAAAAAACTCTTGGCACATCTGGGGGGATAAGGATGTATAACCGCTATATCCGCAACGACCGGGGGGACTATGCGTGCGTCAACGAGCCCCCCCTCTCCCCCCCGGAGGCGGCGGCAGAGGGCCCGGCCCGCTCCTCGGAGGAGAGCGGCGGCCTGGGTGGCCTAGGCGGACTGGTCAAGCGGCTGCTGGGCCGCTTCAAGCTGGACGGGCTGGACCGGGGCGACCTGCTCCTGCTCCTGCTGCTCCTGCTGCTGTTCACCGATGGCGAGGATGATGAGCTGCTGATCGCCCTGGCCCTGCTGTTCCTTCTATGATCATACTACATAATAAAAAATACGCGAAAAGGAGGAGCCGTCAGGGCTCCTCCTCTATTGCCGCCAGCAGGTCCGTCCCGTCCGGCAGGACGAAAAAGGACGCGTCCGGCGGGACGATGTTCATAGACTGCACCGTCATCTGATAGATCGGCTCTCCCTGGTACAGCCGCTGGGCAGCCACCAGCAGGCCGCTGTCCGTATCCACCCAGTAGCGGGCGGTGTAGCCGTCCCCCTCGTTGGCCTCCGCATAGATGCAGTAAACGTCCTTCAGGCGCTGGTAATCCGCGGCCAGGATGTCCGCCGGGTCCAGCTCCACCACATCCTCATAGGTGGGGATGCGCAGGGTCCGGTCTGGGGAGATGGCGGCGGCGGTGGCGTAGTGCTCATCGCTATCGTACCAAACATAGGCGGTATCGCCATCTGTCAGGGTCCGGCGGACGCTGCCGTCCAGCTGGAGGGTGTCCACCCGGGTCAGGCCGCTGCGGACATAGGCGGTCAGCTCCGCCGTGCCGCTGCCCTCGGACCACAGGGTCTCCACCTGCACGGTCATGGTGTAGGCCGCAGCCCGGTCCATGGAGGCCACCGCCTGCTGGACCGTGTCCGGGCGGATCTCCACCAGGTCGAGCCGTTCCTCTCCCGGCGCGGACAAGTCCGGCTCCAGGAGCTGGTCCACGTCCGGCAGCGTGATCCCCGCCCGCCGGCGGGCTGTCCCCTGGGCGAAGAGAAGGATGGCCAGCAGGATCAGGATCCCCAGCAGGGCCAGGAAGTAGGACATCCGCCGCCGGTCCATCTGGCCGCCCTCAGGCATGGAACGCCTCCGGGGCATCCCCGCGGCCAAAGTGGTGTAAGACCGCCTGGGCGATCCGGCGGCAGGCAGAGCCGTCTCCATAGGGGTTCACGGCGTGGGCCATGGCGGCGTAGGCAGCGTCATCCTCCAGCAGGCGGCACCCCTCCTGGAAGATGGCCTGCTCCTCCACGCCGGCCAGGCGCACGGTCCCCGCCTTTACAGCCTCTGGCCGCTCGGTCTCCCGCCGCAGCACCAGCACCGGCTTGCCCAGGGCGGGGGCCTCCTCCTGCAAGCCGCCGGAGTCGGTCATCACCAGGTGGCACCGGGCCATCAGGTTGTGCATCTCGTCAGCGGCCAGGGGATCGATCAGATGGATCCGCTCCCGTCCGCCCAGATACTTCTTCGCCGCCTCCTGCACCACGGGGCTCAGATGGACGGGATAGACCATCTCCACATCGGGATGGGCCTCCGCCAGCCGCCGCAGGGCGGTCATGATCGCGGTCATAGGCGCTCCGTAGTTCTCCCGCCGGTGGCAGGTCACCAGGATCACTTTCTTCCCCGCGTAGTCCAGCTGGTTCAGGATGCCGGTGGAAAAGACGAAGTCCTCCCGCACCGTGGTCCGCAAGGCGTCTATAACGGTATTGCCCGTCACATAGACGCCCTTCGTCACCCCCTCCCGAGCCAGGTTGTCCCGGTTCTGCTCGGTGGGGCAGAAGAACAGGTCCGCTAGGGAGGTGACCAGCTTCCGGTTCATCTCCTCCGGGTAGGGGGAATACTTATCATAGGTCCGCAGGCCGGCCTCCACATGGCCCACAGGCACCTTGTGGTAGAAAGCAGACAGGGCTCCGGCGAAGGTGGTGCTGGTGTCGCCATGGACCAGGATCATATCGGGCGAGAGGGCCTCGACCGCCTGGTCCATGCCGGTGAGGCATTTGCTGGTGATAGTGCTCAAGGTCTGCCGGGGGGTCATGATGTCCAGGTCCCAGTCAGGGACGATGTGGAACACCTGCAAAACGCTGTCCAGCATCTCCCGGTGCTGGGCGGTGACGCAGCAGATGGAGCAGATCTCCTCCCGCCGGGCCAGCTCCTGGACCAGCGGAGCCATCTTGATCGCCTCAGGCCGGGTGCCGAACACGCTCATGATACGCAGCTTTTTCATTTCTTCCGCTCCTCCTGGTCATGGGGGTGGTCGTGGTGGGGCGGGAACACCGCCCGGGCGGCGATGACCCCCACCAGCACCAGGGCGGCGATGAAGATCATGGCCTTTCCGCCGCCGGTGGAGGTGAGCATCACGGCGCTGAGGCCCAGCACGCCGGAGATGATATAGAGGGTGGACACGGCCTGCTTCTGGTTCATCCCCATGTCGATGAGCTTGTGGTGGATGTGGCCCCGGTCCGCCGTCATGGGGCTCTGCCCCCGGAGGATCCGGCGGATGAAGGCGGCGGAGGTATCGACAATCGGCAGGCCCAGGATGATGAAGGGCACCAGGAAGGAGATGACCGCGTAGTACTTGAACAGGCCCTGGATCGATACGCAGGCCAGGATGAACCCCAGGAAGGTGGCGCCGGTATCCCCCATGAAGATCCGGGCGGGGTTGAGGTTATAGGGCATGAAGCCCACGCAGGCCCCCACCAGGGCGCCGCAGATGACGGCGATATCCTCCTCCCCCAGGAGCAGGGCGATGACCAGCATGGTCAGGGCACCGATGGTGGACACGCCGTCGGCCAGGCCGTCCAGGCCGTCGATCAGGTTGACGGAGTTGGTGATGGCCACGATCCAGATCACCGACACCGGGATGCTGAGCCAGCCTAAGACCCAGTAGGGCTCCTCGCTGAAGATGTTGGGGTTGTTGATCGCCTCGATGGACACGCCGTGGGCCACCGCCACAGAGGCGGCCACGATCTGGATGATGAATTTCGGCATGGCCCGCAGGGAGTAGATATCGTCAAAGATCCCCAGCACCACGATGATGACCGCCCCCAGCAGGATGCCCCGCAGCCCCCGGCCGATGGGCACGAAGAGCAGCACGCTGAGGAGGAAGCCAAAGAAGATGGCCAGCCCCCCCAGCCGGGGGATGGGATGGTCGTGCATCCGCCGACTGTCCTTGGGCACGTCCACTGCGCCGATCTTGAAGGCCAGGCGGCGGACCAGGGGCGTGGCGCAGATGCTGATGCCAAAGGCCACCACCAGGGGCCAGATCACCCGGTTCATGTCGATCTGCTGTAAATACGGCATATGGCTCACCTCGCCGGCACGAAGCCCACTTTTTTATAGACCTTGCGCAGGGTCTTGTTCGCCACATAGGCGGCCTTCTCCGCGCCGGCCTTGTAGACGCTCTCCAGATAGGCCTTGTCCGCCAGGATCTTCTGGGCCTCCTCCCGAATCGGCCGGAGGGTCTCGATGACCGCCTCCCCCACGGCGGGCTTGAACTTCCCATAGCCCTGACCGGCGAACTCCGCCTCGATCTCCGCAAAGCTCTTCCCGGTGACGGCGGCATAGATGTTCATCAGATTGGCCACGCCGGGCTTGGATGCCGGGTCGAAACGGACGCAGTTCTCTGTGTCGCTGTCGGTGATGGCCCGCTTGAACTTCCGCTGGATGTCCTCCGGCTTCTCCATCAAAAAGACGCACCCCTCGGGGATGGACTTGCTCATCTTGCTCTCAGGGGCAGTCAGGCCCATGACCCGGGCCCCGGCCTTGGGGATGTAGGGCTCCGGGACCTTGAACACATCGCCGTAGATATGGTTGAAGCGGATGGCGATATCCCGCGTCAGCTCGCAGTGCTGCTTCTGGTCCTCCCCTACGGGGACATAATCCGGCTGATAGAGGAGGATATCCGCCGCCATCAGGGCGGGATAGGTGAAGAGGCCGCCATTGATGTTGTCCTTGTGCTTGGCGGACTTGTCCTTGAACTGGGTCATGCGGCTCAGCTCGCCGAACATGGTGTAGCAGTTCAGCACCCACCCCAGCTCTGCGTGGGCCGGGATGTGGGACTGGATGAACAGGGTGTTGCGCTCCGGGTCCAGACCGCAGGCGATGTACTGGGCCAGCTGCTCCAGGGTCCGCCGGCGCAGGGCCGCCGGGTCCTGGCGGACGGTGATGGTGTGCATATCCGCCATAAAATAGTAGCAGTCAAATTCCTCGGCCCGCTCCGCCCAGTTCTTGATCGCGCCTAAATAGTTGCCCAGGTGCAGGTCGCCGCTGGGCTGTATGCCGGACAGCATGACTTTCTTTGTTTGCTCCATAACGATATGTCTCCTTTTATCTATCTCTTCTGTCCCCTTTGACGGCGGGCAGGCAGTCTTTGTTCCCATCGCGCCGGGTGGATATTGCAGTATTATACCACGCTCCCCCCGCAAACGCAACTGCCGTTTCACGGGGAATCGCCGTCTTCTGCCCAGACCGCAGAGCGGACAGAAAAGGGACCCATCGGCTCGATGGGTCCCCTGGCCGCTATTTTTCGTAGGGCGACAGCTCGAAGCGGATGAAAAAGCCCTTCTCGTGGTCGCAGACGGGGCACTTGGCCGGTACCTGGGTCCCCTCAAAGACGTGGCCGCAGTTGAGGCACATCCAGCCGGTCTTGACATCGCTGACGAACAGCTTGTTTTGCTCTAGCAGCCGGCCGAACCGCTCGAACCGGTCCCCGTGGATCTTCTCGATCTGGGCGATCATGCGGAATTTGGCGGCGATCTCCTTGAACCCCTCCTCCTCCGCCTTGTCCGCGAAGGCGGGGTACACGTCCTGATACTCCTCATACTCATGGTCATGGGCCAGGCTGAGGAGCTTGGCGATGTCGTCGGTGCAGTCGATGGGGTAGCCAGCCCGGTCGATCTCCACGCTCTCACAGCCCGCGTTTTTCAGAAGATCGTAGAAGATCTCCCCATGCTCCTTCTCCTGTCCGGCCGTGTAGGTAAAGACGGCCTCGATCACATCCAGCCCCGCCTTCTTGGCGGCGCTGGCGGCAAAGGTGTAGCGGTTGCGGGCCTGACTCTCCCCGGCGAAGGCCCGCAGCAGGTTCTCCTTGGTCACGCTGTTTTTCAATTCCATGGATCCATACCTCCTGTTATTGGGTAGGGATAGCTTGCGGTAAAATTTCCAAAACTATGCGGACGGCAGATGTATATTTTCCCCTCCTGCGGGCAGAATAGCCCTGTACCCAACCACCGAAAGGAGGTGCAGATCATGGAGAACAAGAACCAGAACCAGAATCAGAACCAGAACAACGAGAACCGTAACAATAACCAGAACCAGAATCAGAACCAGCAGAGCAAGAACAACCGCTAAGCAGTGCCCCGGCGCGAACGGTCTCCCCTGCCAGACAGCAAGGGAGACCGTTTGCTTTTTTGCGCAGTCCGGTATATAATAGGTCCCATCACAAGACCGGAGAGTACGATATGACCGATTACTTCCATCTCGCCCTGCCGGAGGACGATATCCGCGCCATCAGCAGTATCGGCCTGGCCCACCTGGGGGACGGCGTCTACGAGCTGCTGGTGCGCTCCTACTTATGCTCCCACGGAAAGGCCACCGGCAAGGACCTGCACCGGGCCACCGTGGCCCTGGTCCGGGCCTCCGCCCAGGCGGAGCGCTCCGCCAAGATCTGGCCGCTGCTGACGGAGGAGGAGCAGTCCGTCTATAAGCGGGGGCGCAACGCCCATGTCCACACCATCCCCGCCAGCGCCTCCCGGGCGGACTATCTGGCGGCCACCGCCCTGGAGAGCCTCCTTGGCTGGCTGTACCTCCAGGGCAGGACGGCACGGATCAACGAACTGTTCCAACGCATGATGGAGGAGGTGTGACCCATGCCCTTAGACGCCCTTTGCCTTCGCGGCATCATCCAGGAGCTCCAGTCCGCCGTGGACGCCCGTATCGAGAAGATCAACCAGCCCGCCCGGGACCAGATCCTCCTGACCCTCCGGGGCAGCCGGAAGCTGCTGCTCCAGGCCGGCGGCACCCATCCCCGCCTGCATTACACCACCCTATCCCGGGAGAACCCGGCCTCGCCGCCGATGTTCTGTATGCTGCTGCGCAAGCACCTGACCGGCGGGCGGATCGTCAGCATCACCCAGCCGGGGCTGGAGCGGGCGGCGGTCCTCACCATCTCTGTCACCGACGATCTGGGACGCCCCGGCCAGCGGCAGCTGGTGCTGGAGGCCATGGGCCGGCAGGCCGATCTGATCCTGGTGGACGGCGAGGGGCGCATCATAGACTGCCTCCGCCGGAGCGATTCCAGCCTGGGCCGCCAGCTGCTGCCGGGGCTGTACTACCGCCTCCCCTCCCCCCAGGATAAGCGGGACCCCCTGACCACTGCGCCGGAGGAGCTGCCTGCCCTTCTGGCCCAGGCCGACCAGGAGCAGCCCTTGGACAAATTTTTCCTGGACACCTTCTTTGGCCTCTCCCCCCTGGTCTGCCGGGAGCTGGCCTTCCGGGCCACCGGCGCTACGGACACCCGGCTGTTTGCGATCTCCTCGCCGGAGCGGCTGCTGGCGGTGTTCGCGGCGTGGCAGGCGGGAACGGACCACTGTACGCCGGTCCTCATCTCCCAAAACGGCAGGCCTATGGACTTCTCCTATCTGCCGGTCACCCAGTACGAGGGAGCGGCGGAGGTGCGCCCGGCGGAGAGCTTCAGCCAGCTGCTGGACGACCTCTTCGAGACCCGGGAGCGGCAAGAGCGCATCCGCCAGCGGGGGCAGGACCTGCTGCGGACCGCCACCAACGCCCGGGACCGGGCGGCCAGGAAGCTGGCGGTCCAGACCCGAGAGCTGGAGCAGACCCGAGACCGGGAGCGGCTGCGGCTGTATGGTGAGCTGATCACCGCCAACCTCTACCGGATGGAGAAGGGCCAGCGGAAGCTGGCGGCGGAGAACTACTATGAGCCGGACTGCCCCACCATCGAGATCCCCCTGGACCCCCTTCTCACTCCCCAGCAGAACGCGGCCAAATACTTCAAGAAGTACAGCAAGGCCAAGACCGCGGAGGCCATCCTGACGGAGCAGATCGCCAAGGGGCAGCAGGAGCTCAGCTATCTGGAGAGCGTGCTGGACGAGCTGAGCCGGGCGGAGCTGGAGCAGGACCTATCGGATATCCGCCAGGAGCTGCAAAAGGCCGGCTACCTCCGGCCGGACACCGGCAGGAAGCGTCCTCCCCGGCAGGCGGCCGGGCCCCGGACGTTCCGCAGCACCAGCGGCCTGCGCATCCTGGTGGGCCGCAGCAACCACCAGAACGACCAGCTGGTGAAGGAGGGCCGCCGCTCGGACTACTGGTTCCACACCCAGAAGATCCACGGCTCCCATGTCCTCCTGGAGGCCGGCGGCCTGGAGCCGGACCCGCAGTCCATGACAGAGGCGGCCAGTCTGGCGGCGTGGTTCTCCCAGGCCCAGGGGGGCCGCCAGATCCCGGTGGACTACACCCAGTTGCGCAACGTGAAGAAGCCCGCCGGAGCCAGGCCGGGCATGGTGGTCTACGACCCCTACCAGACGGCCTACGTCTCCCCCACTGCGGAGCTGGTGAAGCAGCTCTCCGAAAAATGAGCAGGAAAAAGCGCCCGCCAGCCGGCGGGCGCTCTTTTTATGAGATCTTATCTCTCCTCGCGCATCTTGGCGAAGCAATCGCTGCAATACACAGGACGGTCGCTCTTGGGCTCGAAGGGCACCTTGGCCTCGCCGCCGCAGGAAGCGCAGACAGCGGTGAAGAACTCACGGGGGCCGCGGGCGGCGTTCTTGCGGGCGTCGCGGCAGGCCTTGCAGCGCTGGGGCTCGTTCTGGAAGCCGCGCTCAGCGTAGAACTCCTGCTCGCCAGCAGTGAACACGAACTCCTGCCCGCATTCCTTACATACCAGAGTCTTGTCTTCGTACATGTTGTTTCCCTCTCTTTGATTTGAAAAGATATATTGCGGCCAGCACTAGCTGACATCGCCGGAAATAAGCTGCCGCGAGACCTTGCGCCGGATCCTCTGGACAGCGTTCTCCACCGACTTCGGTGGCTTCTGGACCTCTTTGGCGATCTCCCGCTGGGTCAGCCCCGCCAGGAACAGGGCCAACACCCTTTTCTCAAAGCGGGAGAGCTGCCCCTCGACCCAGCGGCGGAAAGCCGCCTGGTCCTCACGGTAGATCAAAAGGTCCTCGGGGTTGAGTATGGTTCGATCTGCGCCGGCAGTTAGGGGGTTCGTATCAAAGAAAGGGGTCTCAAAAGAAATCGACTGGTTCAATGGACTGTGCTTTTCCTGATTGGCGGAGCGGAGCACTGAGTAGACGCGATTTCGGATACAAACTTCCGCGAAGGTCCGAAAGGAGGCCTCCTTGGCGCTGTCGAAAGCACGCACGGCTTTCATGAGACCGATCATCCCCTCCTGGAGCAGGTCGTCACTGTCGCCGCCCGCCAGGAAATAGGGCCGGGTGACGGCACGGACGAGACGGGCATAGCGGGCGATGAGGATCTCCTCGGCATCCCGGCTGCCCTGGGCGGCCAGGGAGCAGAGGGAACTGTCCTCACACTCCAGGAGCGAACGATAGGTTTCTCTCGTACTGACTTCCATTGCCTATTATACCTACAGATCTATGGTTTTGTCAAGAATTATCAGAGATCTTTTTTACAAAAATCACGAAATATTTAGCGATCTTACCAATCCAGCCAGGCGCCCGGCGGTCTCCTCCGCGATCTGGGTGGTCTTGGCCTCCACCATGACCCGGATCAGGGGCTCTGTGCCGGAGGGCCGGACCAGGATCCTCCCCTCGTTGCCCAGAGCCTCCTCCTCCTTCTGAAGGGCCTCCTGGAGAGCCGGCGAGGTCATGATGCCCTCCTTCAGCCCCGGCTTATTGGGCAGCTCGATATTGACCAGAGTCTGGGGATACTGGGGACAGATCCCCGCCAGATCAGAGGCCTTCATCCCCCGCCGGCGCATGATCTGTAAAAACTGGAGGGCCGTCAGCTGGCCGTCGCCGGTGGTGGCGTAGTCGGAGAAGATGATATGGCCCGACTGCTCCCCGCCGATACGGTAGCCGTGCTCCAGCATCTTCTCCAGCACGTTCCGGTCCCCCACGGCGGTACATAGGAGGCGGATGCCGTTCTTGTTGCAGAACTCGTGGAGCCCCAGGTTGCTCATCACCGTGCCTACGATGGCCCGGCCCGTGAGGGTCCCCTCCTCCAGCATATATTTTCCGCAGACCGCCATGATCTTATCCCCGTCCACGATCTGCCCGCGCTCGTCCACCAGCAGGCACCGGTCGGCGTCGCCATCGAAGGCCACGCCCAAGTCGTACTCGCCGGCGGTGGTCATGGCGGCCAGGGAGCGCATATGGGTGGAGCCGCAGCGGTCGTTGATATTGACGCCGTTGGGCTTGCGGTGGATGAAGTCCACCTCGATCTCAAAGTTGGCGAAGAGGTCCGGGGCGGTGGCGGCGGCGGCGCCATTGGCGCAGTCCACCAGGATGCGCAGGCCGTGGAGGTCGTCCGACACGGTGGAGCAGAGATACTTGATATACTCATACTTCAGCTGCCGCATCCCATGGATGCGCCGGCCGATCCGGGCCCCCTTCTGCTGGCAGATGGGACCGTTGGATAGGATCAGCTCCTCCACCCGGTTCTCCAGCTCGTCGGAGAGCTTGTAGCCCTGACCGTTGAAGACCTTGATGCCGTTGTGTTCAAAGGGGTTGTGGCTGGCGGAGATCACCACTCCGGCGTCCGCCTTGGACTGGATGGTCAGGTAGGCCACCGCTGGCGTGGGGATGGTGCCCAGGGGCATCACATCGCCCCCGGCGGCGCAGATACCGGCGATCAGCGCCCCCTCCAGCATATCGGAGGAGATGCGGGTATCCATGCCGATGGTGATCAGGGGGTCCTTGTCCAGCTGCTCCCGGAGGACCACGGTGACGGCCTGGCCCACCCGGTAGGCCAGCTCGGCGGTCAGGTTCTCCCCCACCACGCCCCGGACGCCGTCAGTTCCAAATAGTTTGCCCATATGCTTTTACCTCGCAATTTATGATATTATTCGATCATATCAAATTCTACACCAACAGGATACCGGTCCTTTCCCTCTTGCAAAAACAGGTAGGCGCAACCGGTCCTCCTCCCTATCCTGCGGAAGCGCTCCGCAGCACCAGATCCATCTCAGCGGCAATGATGCAACCGCTGTCCATCGGCTCATCGTATCCCCATAGGTACGCACAAACGCGGTAGTGTCCCTCCCGCAGTGCGCCATAGAGATGCCACCAGGCGAGCGACAGAGGGTCGTTCTCGTCCGGGCGCAGCGTCCCCAGAAGCAATAAGCTCACCCGGCTGGTATCTCCCCACACATAGGGGATGGTCCGCCAGGTCCCGTCCACCTCCGCCTCCATGAAAACATAGGGGTCATAGTGGTATGTCTTGCTCCCGCTGTTGGTCAGGCAGACACGGATAAAGCCCTCTCTCGTGTCGATGTCCTCCACCGTCAGGGTGACGCCGGGGATATCCACCGGCTCCAGCCGGGAGACCGTCAGGTCCTCATACGCAAGCGGCCGGTCCCCTGCCCGTATGCGAAGCGGCTCACAGAGGTCCCATAGGACACCGGCAGCGATCGGCAGAAGGACCGCTGCCGCCAGTAGGAGCCACCGGCGCCATTCGTGCTGGTCCGCCATGTCATTCCTCCCCCAGCAGATATCCCAGCATCCGCTTCGGGTCCTCCAGGAACCGCCGGGTCAGCTGGTAGTGTTCGGTCTCCTCGTAGGCCACAGCGGAGATGCCCCTCTCGTCCAGCTGGCAGATCTGGGCCCCTGGGAAGGCCATCAGGATGGGCGAATGGGTGGCGATGATGAACTGGGAACGATCTCTCACCAGATCGTCCATCAACACCAGCAGGCTCATCTGCCTCGACGGCGACAGGGCCGCCTCCGGCTCGTCCAGCAGGTAGAGCCCGTGGCCGCCGAAGCGGTTCTGCACCAGGGCCAGGAAGCTCTCCCCGTGGGACTGGCCGTGGAGGGATCTGCCGCCGTAGCTGTCGATTAGCCTGGCCCCCAGGCTGGGCTCATCATCCAGGGCGTCGATATAGGAGGCCACGTTGTAAAAGCTCTCCGCCCGGAGGAAAAAGCCGTCGCTGGGGTACTCCCGCCGGGCCAGGGTGATATAGCTCCCCAGGTCCGAGTGGGTGGCCTGGGTGGAGAAATGGAAATTCCGGGTGCCGCCCTCGGCGTTGAACCCAGCCGCCACGGCGACAGCCTCCAGCAGGGTGGATTTCCCGCTGCCGTTCTCCCCCACCAAAAAGGTGACCGGCGCGGTGAAGTGGAGGGCGTGCCCCTCCGCCAGCCATCGCACCGCCGGCAGCCCGTTCAGATAGGACCCCTCCGGCAGGGCGGAGCGCAGGGAGAGGGAGGCCACATAGTTGGTCATATGGTCAGCTGCTCCATGCCGCCGGAGAGACTATTGGGCACAGCCAGCCCCAAATGCTGATACGCCTTGGCCGTGACGCACCGGCCCCGTGGGGTCCGGGTCAGGAACCCGATCTGCATCAGATAGGGCTCGTACACGTCCTCCAGGGTCACCGCCTCCTCGTTGATAGTGGCGGCCAGGGTCTCCAGGCCCACGGGGCCGCCGCCGTAATACTCGATGATGGCCCGGAGCATCCGGCGGTCGATGTTGTCCAAGCCCAGGAAGTCCACCTCCAGGGCGGTGAGGGCCTGGTCCGCCACGGCCTGGGTGATGGTCCCATCGGCCTTCACCTGGGCGAAGTCCCGGACCCGGCGGAGCATCCGGTTGGCGATCCGGGGGGTGCCCCGGCTCCGCTTGGCGATCTCCATGGCCCCCTCGTCCTCGATGGGCACGTTCAAAATGCCGGCAGACCGGGCAACGATCATGGACAGCTCCCGCGGAGTGTACAGCTCCAGCCGCAGTGTCACGCCGAACCGGTCCCGCAGGGGCGCGGACAGTTGGCCCGCCCGAGTAGTGGCTCCGATCAGGGTGAACTTGGGCAGGTCTAAGCGGATGGAGTTGGCGGAGGGGCCTTTGCCGATGATGATGTCGATGGCGTAGTCCTCCATGGCGGGGTACAGCACCTCCTCCACCGAGCGGTTGAGCCGGTGGATCTCGTCCACAAAGAGGATATCGTTCTCATTGAGGTTGGTCAGCAGCGCCGCCAGGTCCCCGGCCTTCTCGATGGCGGGGCCGGAGGTGATGCGGATATTGACCCCCATCTCGTTGGCGATGATGCCGGAGAGGGTGGTCTTGCCCAGGCCCGGAGGGCCGTGGAGCAGGACGTGGTCCAGGGGCTCCCGCCGCATCTTCGCCGCCTGGATGAACACCTCCAGGTTCCCCTTGGCCTTCTCCTGGCCGATGTACTCCCGGAGGAGCTTGGGGCGCAGGGAGTACTCCCCCTCGTCCTCCCGGGTGAGGGAGGTGGTGACCAGAGGGGCGTCCTCCTCCATATATACGCCGCCTCCTGAATAATCTATGCTCAAAATGTCACTTCCTTTGCCGTTTCATTCCAGCTCGGCCGGTCGGTCCGGGTATGCCCCCATGATCAAGTCTTTTGCGTCCGGCTGGACCTTGGCGCATCGGCGAGCACCCGTATCTGTAGGCCGATGGCCATGGCGTCCAGGTTGGCGGCCAGCTTGACAAGTTCGCCCACGGTCATACTGCCGATGGTGGCGGCGGACAGTTTGGTAAGTTCATCGACGGTCATATCGCCGATGGCCGGGGCACCCAGATTGGTGGCCAGCTTGACGAGTTTATCGACGGTCATGTTGCCGATGGACGCGGCGTCCAGATCGGCGGCCAGCTTGACAAGTTCGTCCACGGTCATGCCGGCGTACCGCTGCAGATCTTCCAGCGTCTTGGCACCGAAGAACAGGCGCGACAGGGCGTCGGATCTGAGCGTGTCCCCGCGCAGCGCGTCCCGCTCCGGCTTGCTCAGCGCCAGCTCGTATCTGATCAACGCAGCCTCAACGGTATCGCTCCACTCATACATGGCCATGATGGCCTCGCTTTTCTGCCTGGTCTCATCCAGCCTTGCGCGTCCGGATTCATCCAGGCTTTCGTAGTAGGCCTTCGCGATCTTCTCCATGTGTTCCTTTGCTTCTCTTCTTGCGCGTCTGGCCTCCTCCGCGCTGGCGTAGCTGCCTCTCTCCAGGTCTTCCAGAAGTCTCTCAAGTTCCCTGTCCATATATGATCCTTCTTATCATTCATCGTTTTCAGATACCATCGTGAGGCGTTCTGCTGTCGCGCTTCATCCGCTCTCCGCCTGATAAAGGACGGTCTCCTCCCCTGCCGGGTGCAGGCCGCATCGTTCACAGATCCATTGGAACAGCGGGGCATCCTCTTTGATCTCATAGCAGTCCCCAAAGGAATACTCGATATCGATATGCCGGTCACAAATGACCATATCAACGCAGTCGAAGGTGTCTAAGCGGTATACGATGGAGGATACATCCTCCCACAGGCTGTCCTCCTCCGCGCCGGTGAGCTCCATGGACACCTTGCCGCAGATCTGTTTGACCTCCTCCAATGTCAGCATAGCGCTCTCCTTTCATCCAGTTTGACCGGCAGGTCCGCCGACCTCAGGCCGAACTGGGCGCAGACCGCCTCCAGATCGGACCGACGGAAGGGGCTCCGCAGGTCCTGCATAGCCCAGTCCTTCGTCCGCTCCCAGAAGGGTCCGCTGCTCCCGGCGGCGATGCACGCCTCCAGGGTGGACCGGCTGATGCAGATAGGCGCCAGGGTGACGCCGTTGTTGCGGTAACAACTGACCCAGCCGGGCAGGGGCTTTGTGCCCTCCATGACCCGGAACAGCGTGCCGCACTGGAGCAGGGTCTTGTCCCTCCCCTGGTCCAGGCTGGAGATACTGCCGCCGTACATGATGGGAAAGTCCAGCTCTTCCGGCTCCAGGGGCAGGTTGCCCACGATGGGATGCTCCCCATAGAAGATGCCGTCGTCCGACATGAAGTGGGAGGGCAGGGCGGGCAGCTCCCGCAGCTTTTCCGGCGGGACCGCCGGGTCCTCCGTGATGAAACGGTAGGTCTTGACCACTAGGGGGCGGCACATGAGGATATCCCAGCAGGGCCGGCCCTCCTTTTTCATCTTGTAATAGTCCAGCAGGACCCGGCCATAGCCATACTCCCGCCGGCCGATGGGGAACCGGAAGAAGTCCCCCTCCCGGACCTGGACCCGCCGCTGCTTCGATTGGAGGAATTGGTCCAGAGCCGCCCGGTCCGCCGGCGTGGTCTCCGCCACCCAGCGGTCCAGCCAGGCGGACAGCTCATCCAGGGTCCTGATGGCGTATGTCTCCAGGCCGGAGCTGTAGTAGGTCCGGGAGGTGTCCCCGTGCCATAGATCCACGGCGGCGGCCCGGCCTGACCAGCTCAGGCGCATCCCCAGGGGCTTGCGGTCCGACAGGGTGACATTGGACAGCTTTTTAGGCTTTCCCCTGGCCGTCCGGGGCAGGAGGATGGTACGGTCCTCCGCGGTCTCCTCCTGGTAGGTCCGCTCCTCATAGTGGTCCGGGGCGCAGTGGATGTATTTACGGATGGTGTCCCCGTCAAAGCAGGCCCAGGTCTCGAAGTCCGGGGCCTTGCACACGCTTTTCAGCCGCACCCACTCCCAGGACGGGTCCACTGGGGCTAGACCCAGGCAGGTGCGCTGTTCATTGGTCAGCAGCATTCGGGGCGCGCTGTCTGAATGGCTCATCGGCCCACTTCCCATCCTTTCACCTCTCCCGTGTCACGGGCGGCTTGACCCGCAGCTGGAGCAGAGCCTTCACATCCTCCAAAATACGCGCAGAGGTCACGGCGATCATCAGCCACCGGCTGCCGCCAGTGCCGCCGACCTCCCGATACAGGTCTCGCAGATAGGGATCGCAGGCCGCCAGCAGCGCCTCCGCCCGGTCCTTCTCCCGCCGGCCTATGACCACGAGGCAGGTGAACTGTCCGGCCTCCGGCAGATCAGGGTACAAGGTGCAGATGGACCGGCTCCCTTTCCGATATTTCATATTCCATCCCGGCGCAAGGCTGCACCCGCTATACTCGATATGGGGCGATACGCCATAGGCCTCCTCGATAAAGGCCCGTAGCGCTGTCCAATAGGGGCTCGCGGCGCAGCGGTCAAAGTCTTCTGCCGCCGGCACCTGCGCCTTCGTGTACTGTTGGCTCCAGCTCATCTCATATCCTCCTTTTATAGGTATCCGGCCAGCCTGTCCACAACTTGGGCAGGCGTCAGTCCATCGGTCATGATCTTTATGGTGTCCTGCTCCGCGTACAGGGGCAGATAGCCCAGCCCCCGCTCCAATGCGTCCGCCGTCCGCGTCCTTGTTTGGATGTCCCGTTCCAGCCGCTGGCGGAGGACCTCCGGCGTACAGAGCAGGGTGTACCGCCGGACGGTCACGCCGTCCAGGTCCAGCCGGGACAGGATGGTCCGGGCGATCTCCTCCTGGTGCATGACCCAGCTAAAAAGCACATAGTCCAGCGCGGGACTTTGCAGGAACCGGGACAGCAGAGCGGTGATATTGTCCAGGACCATCGCTTTCGTCTCCTCGGTGACGGAGAAGGGGCGCATCATCCAGCACCAGTCCCCGTCCAGCCAGGCCCCCGGCTGGAGCCGCTCTAAGAGCTCCCGGCAGACAGCGGTCTTGCCTACGCCCATGGGGCCGTTGATAAAAACGAGCGTTTTCATGGCCGGTCTATTGGCAGTTCATAGTCGCAGAGTACTTTTAAGCGGGGATCCAGTTCCTCGCCATCATAGATATAGTCGCTCTCTGTTTCAGGCATATCATCTGCTCCTTTGATAGCTCACTCGTAATATGTTCAGCTGTACCATATGAGCCGGACTTCTGGCGGATATCTAGTAAGCACCTCCACCAAGGTATCCTCCGCTGCCAAAATATAGTGATATTCACCCTCTTCAAATGTTTCAGGGAATAGAGCATGTCTGACAGCCCAATCAAAGTAATTGGTATACCGGCAGCGGAGCGCACAGAAGATAGGGAGGCTTCCCATCGATTCCACCATACATGTCAGCTTTACAGCCTGCTCTGCATGTATAGGACACATCCGCATATGGTCATAACCATTTGGAAAAATGACTTCTATCTCATGGGTCTTACCTTGCAGACCAACGTCATCGTCATAGCGCAGCACCAGTCCCCGCTCGTCAGTAGACATCCCTACGAACCACTGCTCACAGGAGGGCAGATCAGACGGCAGTTCCAAAGCCTCTATCTCCAAACGGGGGTCCAATTCTTCACCATCATGGACAGGACATTTTTCCATCTCCGCAGCCAATCATATCACTCCTCCTCAGGTGGGATATTGGTATAAAACTCATCCGCTATCAGAAACCGCATAAGATCGACCTCTTTGGGGACATTCAGTCCATAACTCTTGAAAATGACTTTAGGCGGGAATGATGTGAGCACCTCTACCAGGGCATCATCGATTGCCAACATGTAATGATCTATATCATCTTCTATATCAGCGACCCAGGAGTGACTGGCATACCAATTCACATAGTTGGTGTATTTGCATCGAAGAGCGCAGAACTTAGGGATGCTGCTCCCATCGGCCCGGCCGATGCTATAAAGCAGCTTACTGATCTTGCTCTCCTGTTCAGCAAGCATATTGCATACCCGCATAGCATTATGCAGGATAGGAAAAATGATCTGCATATCATAGGTCTTGGCATGGGCGTTATCCCCATCGCCATAGCATAGCACCGATCCGCGCCCATCGAAAGACATCCCCATAAAGCGGTGATATGTAGCGGGCAGATAAGGCGAAGGCTCCCAGACCTCCACCGTTAAGCGGGGGTCCAGCTCCTCGCCATCATAGATATAGTCACTCTCTATCCCAGGCATATCATCCACTCCCTTGATGCCTTACACCACGCTTTTCCGGGTGTAGTCCGTCACGTCCCCGATCTTCTCTGCCAGCTCCCGGACCCGGAGGCGCTTTTCCATGATCGCCTTCAGCTCGGCATCGGTGGCCCCGATCAGCTGGACGAAGTCCACCTTGCCATTGGGGGTGTCGATGGTCCCCGCCTGGTCCAGGGCCGTAATGAAACCGGTGAGCTGGGACTTCTGCCCCACGTCCATGCCGGTAGTCTGACCGGTGTAGATATACTCATCCGGGTAGAACTGCTCCCCGTTCTGGAAGGTCAGCCGGGCCAGGGACTGCAAGATCCCTGCTATCCCCCGCTGCTCCGCCATCACATCCTCCAGCCCCGCCTTAGCCAGCTTCAAGGTGAACTCATAGCCGTAGCCGCTGTAGTCCGGGTCCTTCCCCTCCTTCTCATAGAGGTCGGAGAGACCATAGGTGACGAAATGGAAATAGTCTCCGCCGTCATAGACGCTGATGCCCTGGAGCGGGTCCGGCCCGCCCAGCTGCCAGGGGATCAGGCAGCCGAAATGGAGGGGGTCGTCCTGTCCGGGATACAGTGCGTCAAAAGCCGCCGTGATGGCGTCCCAACCGTAGGCCCGCTCGGACGCATCCGCGATGTCCTCATCGCGGCACTTGTCCTCCTCTGGTCTCGGGATATTCGTGGAACTCATGTCCGGTCCTCCTCGTTTCATATCGTTTTCCATGTCTCCAAGAGAAACAGCGTTTTTCCCATTTTACCATAGATCAGCCCAACAAACAAGAGCGGTCTTGTCCCCGCAGGCAGCCGCCCTGCCCCGCTTTTCGGCAGAGGGCCCAGAGGTATGATATTGAACAAAACCAAGTTTTTGTTTATACAGCCAAGGCACGCTTGCGGCCCGGCGGCAGATGTGTTACAATGCGTTTGTTATCTGCCAAGAGAGGATCTCACCAAAAGATGAGATCCCCCGATGAACTGGAAGCTACTGCCTGTCTGACAAATAGGATGCCGCTTTTTTAGGTGTCTCTTACTGGATATCCAGTTTTGCTTTCAAAGCTTCCTGCAACACTAAAGAAAAGTTGACCCCAGCTCGCTCTGAGAGAGTGTTCAGCCAATTCGGAATAGTTAAGATCTTCTTGACAGCCTTATCGTCGTACAGCTTGCGGTATTCCACCGTATCGCAAAATACCAAGGACACGACTTCATCGGTCCCGGCTTGGATGGCCTTTATATCAGAGGCATCGGGAATCGCATCTCCATCCTCCTCGTGGTCGTAGAGCATCAGACACAGAGCGTCCTCTGCCATCTCCATAGCCTCCGGCAAGGTATCACCACAGGTGAAACAGCCGTCAATATCCGGGAAATGAACGGAGTAGCCGCTCTCTTCTTTGGTAAAGATCGCAGGATATGCGTATTTAGCCATACTAGTCTCCTTTCAGCGTTTTAGATCGATCCCAGCGCTCTCCATAATGGACTTCAGTGTTCCTGAAGGAACATCTTTTGTGCCATGCCGGGGGACTTGAAATTTCTTTCCAGTCGTTCGGCTCATCCAGATCTCGTGCCGGCTGCCTTCCCGGTAAAGGTAGCAGCCGTTGGCCAGGAGCAGTTTCTTGACCTCGCTTATCTTCATGTCCTGCCCTCCCTATACGTCTATTATAACATATATGTCAAATGAAACTATCACACACATTTTTTCTTGAACTGCAAGGAGGCCGATCATGTACTTACTTTTTGACGCGGACAACACTTTATTCGACTTCGACAAGAACAACCACCGGGCCTTCCAGCGCACCTGCCAGCGGAACGGCCTCCCCTTCTCGGAGGAGAACTATGCCCTCTACCATAGGATCAACGAGGCCCTTTGGCGGGAATTGGAACGAGGAGAAAGGGATAAACTGTCTGTGCTGACCGAGCGGTTCACCCGGTTCGCCCAGGCCGTGGGCCGCAGCGTGGATGCGGACAAGTGCAACAGGGACCAGCAGGAGGGCCTCTCCATGCCCCCGATCATGATCGACGGCGCGGAGGAGGTCTGCCGAGCCTTGGCGGAGGCGGGCCACCGGCTCTATCTCATCACCAACGCGGTGGCCCGGGTCCAGCGGAGCCGGTTCGCCGCCTCCCCCCTGCCGCCCTACTTCCAGGACGTGTTCATCTCGGAGGAGGCCGGCTTCTCCAAGCCGGATATCCGGTTCTTCAACTATGTGTCCGCCGCCCTGCCGGACATGACCGCCCAAAATGCCCTGGTCATCGGCGACAGCCTCACCAGCGATATCCGGTTCGCCAACAACGCGGGCCTGCCCTGCTGCTGGTTCGACCGGTACGGCCAGACGGCCCCGGCGGACCTGCGCATCGACTACACCATCACAGATCTGACAGAACTGTTGGCCATCGTGCCCCCTGCCAGATAACGAACAGGGTCCCCTGCTCTACGGAGATCTCCGCCGGCCCGCCGGTGAAGGCATTGCTGACCCCCAACGGAAAACTGTTGGTCAGGACGCCATGGTCCAGTGGATAATACAGTCCCCGGAGGGTGACCCCCTCCGCCCGGTCGCCGGCGGCAAAGACGGAGACCCGGTCCCGGTCCTCCCCCTCGAAGCGCAAAGTGCCGTTTCGGACCGCCGCCACAGCCTGTCCCTCTCCCAGAAGGAGGCCCCAGGCGCCGTGGTCCAGCAGGAACAGGAGTGTCTGTAGGTTGGCCAAGGTGTGGTCCAGCAAGCCCCCCAGTCCACCATAGATGCAAAAGCGCCGGTATCCCCGCTCCAGCCCTATGCGGACGGCCAGGAGCGTATCGGTGTCGTCCTTCTCCACCGGATGGCGGATGACCCGGGGGTGGTCCGGCTCCGCTCCCAGGGAGTCGAAGTCCCCCACTACCAGGTCCGGGACGATCCCCTGCCGGCATAGATGGCGGTAGCCGGCATCGGCGGCGATGAGCAGGTCGCTCTCCCGCCGCCGGAACAGAGCCATCTCCGGCGCGGGCATAGCGCCGGCGATATAGCAGACAGGCCCCATGGTCCTCCCCCCCTTTTCCCGCCTATCATAGACCATCCCGGCGGGAATTGCAAGAAAAATGCGCGTCTATAGGCGAAACGTCCTTGTCAAATATTTGATATTGTGGTACACTACTGCCCTGTGGCCGGTCTCACTGGCAAACGTGTGGTACGGAGGGATATGAAACATGAACCTGAGCACGATCTACAAACAGTTCGGCCTGTCCCCGGCTGTGCTGGCCTTAGGGGAGGCGGTGCTGGCGGACCTGGAGGAGCGCTTTGCCGCCATCGACCAGACGGCGGAGTATGACCAGGCCAAGGTCCTGCTGGCCATGCAGAAGAACAAGGTAGACGCCCCCTGCTTTGCCGCCACCACCGGCTACGGCTACGACGATGTGGGCCGGGAGAAGCTGGAGCGGGTCTATGCCGACACCTTCCACACCCCCGCCGCCCTGGTGCGGCCCCAGATCACCTGCGGCACCCACGCCCTGACCGTGGCCCTCTCCGCCAACCTCCTGCCGGGGGACGAGCTCCTCTCCCCTGTAGGCGCGCCCTACGACACCTTGCAGGAGGTCATCGGCATCCGGCCCTCCCCCTGCTCCCTGGCGGAGTATGGCGTCACCTACCGGCAGGTGGACCTGCGCCCCGCCGGCGGGTTCGACTATGACGCCATCCGGGAGGCCATCAACGATAAGACCAAGCTCATCACCATCCAGCGCAGCAAGGGCTACGCCACCCGCCCCTCCTTCTCCGTGGCCCGAATCGGCGAGCTGATCGCCTTCTGCAAGAAGATCAAGCCCGATGTCCTCTGCATGGTGGACAACTGCTACGGCGAGTTCGTGGAGGCCGTGGAGCCCTCCGATGTGGGGGCGGACATGGTAGTAGGGTCCCTGATCAAGAACCCCGGCGGGGGCCTGGCCCCCATCGGCGGCTATATCTGCGGCACCAAGGAGTGCGTGGACCGGTGCGCCTACCGGCTCTCCGCCCCCGGCCTGGGCCAGGAGGTGGGGGCCAACCTGGGGCTCCTCCCCGCCCTGTTCCAGGGCTTCTTCCTGGCCCCCACCGTCACCGCCGGGGCCTTGAAGGGCGCGGTCTTTGCCGCCAACCTCTATGAGCGCCTGGGCTTCCCCGTCATCCCCAACGGCGTGGAGAGCCGGCACGACATCATCCAGGCCATCACCCTGGGCAGCCGGGAGGCGATGATCGCTTTCTGCAAGGGCATCCAGGCCGCCGCTCCGGTGGACAGCTACGTCTCCCCCGTCCCCGCCCCCATGCCCGGCTATGACAGCGATGTCATCATGGCCGCCGGGGCCTTCGTCCAGGGCAGCAGCATCGAACTCAGCGCCGACGGGCCCATCCGTCCTCCCTACGCCGTCTACTTCCAGGGGGGCCTGACCTGGCAGCACGCCAAGCTGGGCATCCTCCTCAGCGTCCAGAAGCTGGCCGAGGCTGGGCTGGCGACGATTTGAGAGTGAGACGCTGTTATGGACGAGATCATCACCCTGTGCGGGGATAACTGCGCGGTGTGTCCCAGATATACCGCCCACAGTAACGAGGACCTGCGGAAGGCCGCGGAGCTGTGGCATCGAGTGGGATGGAGAGTATCCATCGTGCCGGCTGAAGAGATGCGCTGCACGGGCTGCTCCTCCCACAAGCAGTGTACCTATCATCTGGTAGAGTGTACCGCGGAACATCGCGTAGAAAAATGCAGTCAGTGCGGCAGCTTTCCCTGCCGGAAGATCTCCGCCATGCTGGAGCGCTCCCAGGAATACCAGAAAAAGTGCAGGGAAGTATGCACAGAGCAGGAATATGAGCGCTTAGCAAAGGCTTTCTTTGAGAAAGAGCGCAATTTAAGAAAATAGTCATTGTGTGGTCTATCAAACATCATACAAGTAAAGGAGAGATCTAGTTATCATGTGGTTTTGGCTTTCCCTGATCGCCCTGCTCTGCTGGAGCGGGTCCGACCTGTTTTCCAAGATCGGCTGCCGGGACGCTGCCGACAAATACAGCCACCTCAAGATGGTCATGGCCGTAGGCGTGGTGATGGGGCTCCATGCCCTGTTCGAGATCTTCGCCAACGGCGTGGAGATCAGCTTTTCCATCATCCTCACCTACCTGCCCGTGTCCATCCTCTACATCCTGTCCATGGCCCTGGGCTATGTGGGCCTGCGGTACATCGAGCTGTCCATCTCCTCCCCGATCTGCAACTCCTCCGGGGCCCTGGTGGCAGTGATGACCCTGCTCTTCGTAGGGGCGGAGGACTACAGCCCCCTGGCCCTCTGCGCCGTGGCCCTGGTGTGCGTAGGGGCCATCGGCCTGGGAGTGGTGGACTCCACCGAGGACCCGGAGCTGCGGGCCGAGCGCCAGAAGGCGGGCAACTACAAGTACGCCAAGAGCTGGCTGGCCCTGGCTCTGCCGGTGGCCTATTGCGTCCTGGACGCGGCGGGCACCTTTGCCGACAACCGGGTGCTGGAGATGCTGGAGGCCGTGGTAGAGGAGCCGGAGGCCAGCGCCAACGTGGCCTATGAGCTGACCTTCCTCTTTGCGGCGGCGGTCTGCTTCGTCTATGTGGTGCTGATCAAAAAGGACCGGCTGGTCCCCAAAATGGAGCTGCCCAAGTACACCGGCGCCATCTGCGAGACCGCCGGCCAGTTCGCCTACATCTACGCTATCGCCGACACGGAGCATCTGGCCATGTCCGCCCCCATCATCTCCTCCTACTGCGCCGCCTCCGTCCTGTGGAGCCGGCTATTCCTCAAGGAGAAATTATCCTGGAAGCACTACGCCATGATCTGCCTGGTGGTCCTGGGCATCGCCATCATGGGCTTCTTCGACCTGTGAGCCATACAGAAAGAGCGAACGCGGCTGGGCGATCGATCCAGCCGCGTTTTCGTCTATAGGTGGGGCAAGGTGACCCGATAGCGCCGCAGCTCCTCCTCCCGCAAGGTAGCCTGGGCCTCCTGTAGGGTGCGGAGCAGCCGCTCCCGGTCCTGGGGCAGCGTTCCCTGGATGGGGACAGCGTTGGAGGCCCCCAGTGCCGCCAGCCAGATGGGGATCTCCAAGCACCCCGCCAGGACCTCCAGCTCCCGCAGCTTCTCCAGCTCTCCCGCCTCCCGCCAGCGGCCCGCTTGGATCTCACCATACAGCCGGGAGTTTTGATAGACCGTCAGCATGGAGACGCCGAGCCGCTGGGGGCGGAGCTGGTTGAAGAGAGCGGCGGATAGCTTGGCCCCCTCCTCGCCCCGGCCCGCGCCGGAGATCCCCGCCAGATAGAAGAAGTGGTAGCCGATGCCGGCCTCGTCCAGCCGGCGGCATTGGGTCAGGATGTCCTCCGGGCCGTAGCCCTTGTCCATAAAGGCCAATGCCAACCGGTCGGCAGTCTCCACGCCGATGGGGAGGCCATCGTAGCCCAGCCGGGCCAGCTGCCTCAGCTCCTGGTCCGACTTATTGGCCATGTCCGTCACCCGTGCAAAGCAGCCGATGGTCCGGCAGGCGGGGAAATAGGCGTGGATGCGCTCCGCCAGTGTCTCCAGCCGGCGAAAGCTGAGGACGAAAGGGTTGCCGCCCACCAGGTAGACCCGCCGGACGGCGGCGGCAGGGTCCGGCAGGCCCTGCATCCGGGCCTCCGCCCGCAGACGGGGCGAGTGGAGGGCAGTCTGGGCCTCCAGCAGGTCCGCCTCCACATCCGCCAGCGGGGACAGCCGGAAGGGCGCGGGCAGGCCGCTGTAAAGGGTACAGAATTTACACCTGTGATGGGTACAGCCGATGGTGACCTCCAGGAGCAGGGAATTTGCCTCATAGGGCGGCCGCCAGATGGTGCCAGTGTAGTGCATAGGGATCATCTCCTTTTCCGCACCCAGCATACCAGGCGGCGGAAAGGGGCGCAAGTCCTGTCTTTTTTCGGGGATAGTACCCTTTTTCGTACCGGCAGGGCCCCTGCGGGATCCCATATTGCATTTCCTGGGGAATGTGTGTATACTGCTCCTCAGAAAGGCGGTGGCCGCTATGCCTGAGAACAAGTTCACCAGCCGGGAGGCGATGGCCCGGTGCCGGCCTATGAGCCAGCTCCAGTCGGCTCTGGGGGGCAAGTGGAAGATCCTGCTCCTGTGGTATGTGACCGCCTACAAGGTCCAGCGGTTCGGGGAGCTGCTCCGGCGGCTGGAAGGCATCACCCAGTCCACCCTGACCAAGCAGCTCCGAGAACTGGAGGCGGCGGGCTTTCTGTGCCGGACGGTCTATCCAGAGGTGCCTCCACGGGTGGAGTATACCCTGACGCCCATGGGCGAGAGCTTCGCCCCGATCCTGGAGGAGATGCTGGCCTGGAGCGAGGCTCATCTCTGCCCGGAAGCATCAGGCCAGCAGTCCGATTCCCAGCCCCAGCAGGGCCCCCATGAGGACCTGTAGGGGCGTGTGGCCCATGATGATCTTCAGGTCGTCGGCGAAGTCCTCCGCGGTCTGCCGCTCCACATGGGCCAGCAGCTGGTTCACCAGCCGGGCGGTGTCCCCAGCGCTGCGGCGGACATTGCAGGCATCGTACATGACCACCGCCGAGAACACCACCGCAAGGGCGAACACAGGACCTGTAAAGCCATACAGCTTGCCAATGGATACAGTGCAGGCGACCACGCAGGAGGAGTGGCTGCTGGGCATCCCGCCGCTGGACAGGAGCAGCTGGAGGTCCAGCCGGCGCTCCAGCAGGAGGGTCAGCGCCAGCTTGATGAGCTGGGCCAGGGCCCAGGCGATGAGGGCGCAGTCGATCATTCGGTTTTGGGTGATGTGTCCGATCATCTCTTCCGCCCCGCCAGCTGCCCCGCCAGACGGGACAGGAACATATTTCCCGGGAAAGGCGCGATAGCCGCCTGGGCCGCCGCCGTATGGTCCGCCACGGTCCGGCGGCAGCCATCCTCCCCCAGCAGATCCACAAAGGTGGTCTTGCCCTCCCGGCGGTCAGACCCCACGGGCTTGCCCAGGGTCTGGGTGTCAGCGGTCACATCCAGGAGGTCGTCCTGGATCTGGAAGGCCAGCCCCAGGTGCCGGGCGTAGTCCACCGCCGCCGCCCGCAGGGCCGGTCCGGCGCCGCCCGCTACACAGCCCAGCTCCGCCGCGCCTACGATCATGGCCCCGGTCTTGAGCCGGTGGAGCCGCTCCACCGCCGCCAGATCGCTGCAGCTGCCCAGCAGGTCCAGCACCTGCCCCGCCACCATGCCGTCCGCCCCGGCGGCCCGTGCCAGCACGGTCACCGCCTCGATTCGCTGCTCCGCCGTCAGTCCCTCCGCCTGGGCGATCATGCCGAAGGCCTCCGGCTGGAGGGCGTCCCCGGCCAGCGTGGCCAGGGTGACCCCGTAGACTACATGGTTGGTCGCCTTGCCCCGGCGCAGCTCATCGTTGTCCATACAGGGCAGGTCGTCGTGGATCAGGGAGTAGGTATGGACCAGCTCCAGGGCGCAGCCCAGGGGCAGGGCCCTTTGCCAGTCCCCGCCGGCCAGGGCGCAGAAGGCCAGGGTCAGCACCGGGCGGATCCGCTTGCCGCCGGCAAGGAGGCTGTAGCGCATGGCCTCCTGGAGCTGGCGGTAGGGCGCATCGGTGCGGAACAGCCGGTCCAGGCAGTCCTCCACCGCCGCCAGATAGGTCTGATACAGTTCCATCCCTCAGCTCTCCCCCCCAAAGGGCAGCTCCACCGGCGCGCCGTCCGGGCCCTTCATCAAGCGGACCACCTGTAGCTCCGCCTGGTCTAGTTGGGCCCCGCAGGCGGCCACCAGCTTCGTCCCCTCCTCAAAGAGGGCCAGGGAGTCCGCCAAAGGGGCCTCCCCCTTCTCCAGCAGCGCCACGATCTGCTCCAGCCGGGCGATGTTCTCCTCAAACGTCTTTTCCTTCATACGGATCCTCCTCCTTGATCACATTAGAACCACCTGGCGTCCCCATCCCGGAACCGGGGAACATCCCCCTCCTGATAGGGGTCGTATCGATGGATCTGGCAGCCAAACTCCTGTAAAAAGGCGATCTTGTCCTCCTCTGTCCAGCGGAGCAGGCTCAGCCCGTCAAAGGGCTCCTCCCTGCCATCCTCCATCACGTTTCTGAAGGACCATTCCACCACGGTCTGGCTGCCCTTATGGAAAAACTGCCGGATGTCCCACTGGACCACGGTCCCCCGGCGGTTCCACTCCTCGAACCAGTGCTTGATCTTCCGACTCCCGATATACATCGGTCCCCAGCTCTCTATATAGACCGCGTCCTCCGTAAAAAGCTCCAAAATACCGGTGTCTTGCTTGGTGAGCCACATGGAGAACCACTGCCGGACACGTTCCTCCCGCCTATTCATCATACCCTATCCCCCTCCGCTGGCATCACCGTCTCCACCCGGCAGCCCAGCTGTCCGTCTGCCAGAGCGACGGTCACATGATCCCCGGCCTGCCGGCCCTGGACGGTCCGCAGGGGCGTCCCGGTATCGTCTGTGGCCATGGCGTAGCCCCTGGCAAGGACCTTCAAGGGGCTCATAGCGTCCAGCGATGCCGCCAGCCGGCCCAACCGGGCCTTGGGCCGGTGCAGCAGGACCTCTCCCCTGGCGGCCAAGTGCCGCTGGAGATGGCCGGTGAGCATCCGTTTGTCCTGGACGAAGGCCAGGGGGTCCTCCAGCACCCGGCGGTGGGCCAGGCCCTCCAGCCGCTGGCTCAGGTCCTGGATAGTCTGCTGCTCCCGCCGGCAGAGGGCCTGTTGGGCCCCCGCCAGCCAGGCCCGCAGCTCCGCCTGGTCCGGCACCGCCGAGGTGGCGGCATGGGTGGGCGTGGCGGCGGAGAGGTCCGCTACGAAGTCGGCAATGGTCACGTCTGGCTCATGGCCCACGGCGGTGATCACCGGCAGCTGGGCGGCATAGATCGCCCGGGCGACCCACTCGTCATTGAAAGCCCACAGCTCCTCCAGGGACCCGCCGCCCCGCCCAGTGATGATCAGGTCCCCGATGTGCCACCGGTCCGCGTAACGGATGGCCCCCGCGATCTCCGCCGGGGCCTCCGGCCCCTGGACCCGCACCGGCAGCAGGATGACTTTGCACATGGGCCAGCGGCGGCGTATCATGCGGAGCATATCGTGGATGACCTTGCCGGCATCGGAGGTGACCACCGCGATCTTCTGAGGGAACCGGGGCATGGGCTTCTTATGGGCCGGGTCGAAGAGGCCCTCCCGGTACAGCCGCGCCTTCAGCTGCTCGAAGGCCATATGCAGGTCCCCCACACCGTCCGGGGCGAGGGTATCGCAGTAGAGCTGATAGATCCCGTCCCTGGGGAACACCGCCACCCGGCCCAGAGCGATGACCTTCATGCCGTTCTGGGGCTGGAACCGGAGACGGCCAGCCTGGTTCCGGTACATCACGCACTTCAGCGCCCCGGTCTCGTCCTTGAGGGTGAAGAAGCAGTTGCCGGGGTTATAGACCTTGAAGTTAGAGATCTCCCCCCGGACATAGATCCCCGCCAGCTCCGGGGCGCCGTCCAGGATGGACTTGATATGCTCGTTCAGTTCCGTGATCCCATATATTTTTTGTTCCAAATGGCACCTCCTGGGGCGTTTTCCTCATCATACCACATTGTGCCCGAAAATACCACAACAAAAAACAGAGGGGACCGAAGTCCCCCCTGTTCGATAGCCTATCTCATCACTGGATGACCATCTCAACGCCGTCCTTGGCAGGCGTCATCGTGACATCGTGATCTGTCTCGCTCTTGAAGAACGCGCCAACGCCGTTCTCCCCTACCTGGGCTGCCTGGGCAGTGCCGTCCCGCAGGCCGGCCAGCACGGCCTCCATGTCCGCGACGGACTTATCAAAGCTCTCCTGGGAGAGGGTGCCGTCCTGGACCTGCTGGCGCAGCCGCCCGGTCTCCTCCGCCATATAGGCGGCATAGGTCTCGGCGGTGAACCAGACGGGCTCCCCGCCGGGCAGGACCTCCAGCGATGTGCCGTCAGCGGACTTGCGGACCGTCAGGGGCGTGTCCTCCGGGTCGGGGTCGTAGACATAGGCCAGGCCCGTACTCTCCACGAGCGCCTGGGCGGCGGCGGGGTCGGCCTTGCTGGGGTCCAGAGGCAGGGTGAACAGGGCCTTCGGACCGGCAAAGTCCTCCTGGAAGTGGATATTGCCCTGGTCATCCATGCCAAAGATCTCTCTGGACGGCGAGCCGCCCTCGTAGAAAGCCAAATAGACGGTGCGGTCGGCAAACAGCTCCAGGTCCTGGATGTCCAGCAGGCGGTAGTGGACCCCGTCCTGGTCGATGGAATGGGCGGCGCTGTTCAGGCTCCACAGATTGACAGACCAGGGCGTATAGCCGGATACCAGCGGCGTCATGGTGAACTGGGTCAGGGTCTCATCGCTCAAGGGCTCCCCCGCCAGCTTCTCCAGCGCCAGCACCGCGTAGGTGTGGGTCTCGTCCAGGTCCTCATTGAGGCTGTCCAGCCCCAGGCCGGACACCAGGCCCACCAGCGTCACCCGGTAGTCCCCGGTCTCTACGCTCTCATCCAGCAGCACCGCGTCCTCGCTTTTGAACGCCTCCGCCAGCAGCGGCTGCTCCAGCAGTCCCGCCACCTGGTCCATTGTCAGCAGACGGGCAGCGGCCAGGGCTGTGACGGTCAGCAGCGTCACCGCGGCGGCGGTGAGCAGCACTTTACGCAGGATATGGCTCTTCATCGTATACTCCTTTTCTTCTTGGATGCAGGTCCTCAGCGCCTCCTGGGTCCGCGCCTGAAAATCAGCGGAAAACGGGAGGCGGTCCACCGCGTTCCGGTACTCTTCCCACTTCATGGTCACTCCTCCTTTAGGATCTGCCGCAGACGTTCACGGCCCCGGGCCAGGCGCGTGCCCACCGTGGCGGCGGGCAGGCCCAGCAGCTTTCCCATCTCCTTGATGGAATAGCCCTCATAGTAGTGCAGATGGATCACCGCGCTGTACTTCTCCGGCAGAGCCTGGACGGCCTGGAGCAGCTCGCTCCCGGTCTCCGGCGCGGCGGCCAGCGCTGCCTCCTCCAGGGAGACGTTGCGGCCCTCCGCCCGGCGGCGGATGTCGCTGGCGCGGTGAAGGGTGGTGCGGATCAGCCACGCTTTCTCATGTCCGGCGTCCCGGAAAGAGACCCGGGAGGTCAGCAGCTGCAAAAACGCCTCCTGCACCGCGTCCTCCGCGTCCGATACAGAGGACAGCCGGGTATAGGCCAGACGCAGCAGCATATCGCTGTACTCCCCCACGATACGGCTGATAGTCTCATCACTAGTAAATGGACCCAAGTCCATCACCCCCTTCACCTATAACACGTTTCAGAACAGGGAGATCTTTCATCCCTCTAAAAAAATAAGAGAAAAAACAGGAGGCTATGCTATGTACACCATCCGTCCCGCCCAGCTGTCCGACGCGCCGGCCCTGCTGGCGGTCTACCGCCCCTATGTGGAGGAGACCTATATCTCCTTTGAGTACGAGGTCCCCTCCCTGGAGGAGTTCACCCGGCGCATCCAGACGATCAATGAGCGCTATCCCTATCTCCTGGCGGAGCAGGACGGCGCAGTCCTAGGCTACGCCTACGCCGCCCCCTTTAAGGCCCGCGCCGCCTATGATTGGGCGGTGGAGACCACCATCTACCTCCGGCAGGACCAGCGGGGCCGGGGCATCGGCCGGGCGCTATACACGGAGCTGGAGCGGCAGCTACGAGAGCGGGGCATCCAGAACATGGAGGCGTGCATCGCCTATCCCCACCCGGAGAGCATCGCCTTCCATACCGCCCTGGGCTTCCGCATGGTGGGCCGGTTCGAGAAGTGCGGCTATAAGCTGGGGGATTGGCGGGATATGGTGTGGATGGAGAAGCACATCGGCAGCCACCCTCTGCCGCCGGTGCCGGTCAGAGGATGAAATGGTCCCATCGCAGGACGTTTTTGGCAAAATTCCCTCTTGCTTTTTGGAACACACTGTGCTATAGTAAATGAGCTATATGCCGGTGTGTTGGAATTGGTAGACGAGGCGGACTCAAAATCCGTTGCCAGCGATGGTGTGTGGGTTCGAGTCCCACCACCGGCACCAAGCAAGGAGGCCCTGCCACGCAGGGCTTCCTTCTTTTTTCTCCGTAGTACCAGGTGTTTCCGGCCTCCTGCATCTGTCACCTATGACAAATTCCAAACCGTGCCTGACCACTCCAGAAGAAAAAATTGCACACGGATTTACACACAAGAAAGGGCTATCGCCTCACCCAGTCCATGGAGCGTCAGAGGAGGAGAGCAGGCTCGATGTCAAAATAGCCAG
>CAMWFH010000011.1 GCA_947173485.1 uncultured Clostridia bacterium
AGTACATGGACAGGATCATGCTGCCGGTGCCGGGGGACTTCATGATCCCCAGGTTCGTCAGCTCCCGCCGGGAGAGGATCGTATCCTGAAAGGCCTTTAGGGAATCCCCCGACCGGGTGGTCATGCCGATGGCGCTCTGGGAGGTGTGAGTCAGGACATGGGTGGCCGGGGTGGCGATATACAGCCCCTCGAACACCCCCTTGACAGCGGCGAAGTCCTCGGTATACGTCTGGGCCTTCGCCAGCAGGGCCGGGTCGTCCGGGTCCAGGAGCAGGTCCCGGACCTCGCTGCCCAGGGCAAAAGCGGTCATATACTCCTCCGCGGATAGCACATATTCATCGATGATAGCAGCCCTGGATTCCACCGCGTCGGTCATTTGGTTGGTGATATCGCTTTTGACCATGGCCGCGGCGTTGGTGGACACCACCAGCCAGAGCAGCGTCATCCCCACCAGAGTGATCAAAGTCGTGGTGACCCCGATGCGTGCGGCAAGCTTTTTGTTTTCTAAAAATCCCATAAAAACACCCCTCCATAGGAATAGTAGAAATAAAAAGCAGGGAACAGGGGCCTGCGCCCGGTCCCCGACCTTGAAGATACGATCGGCTGTTTTTTATATGGCCGTCATCCTTTGGCAGCTGCTGCGCTCCACGATCCGGTGGGGCACGATGATCTTCGTGGCCAGCAGGTCCGGGTTCTCCACATGGTTGATGAGCTGGGAGGCCGCCTCAAAGCCCAGCTGGAAGGAGTTGATGTCCACGGTCGTCAGCTGGAAGGATGTGATCTGGGCAAAGGGGGAATTATTGAAGGAGATGATCGAGAGGTCCTTCGGCACAGACAGCCCCGCCTGCATACAGGTCCGTTCCAGGGCCACGGCGTAGAGGTCGTCGCTGACCACGGCGGCGGTAGGCCGCTCCTCCAGCTCCAGCAGGGCCCGCAGGGCGCCGGAGTCCTCCCGCTCCTCCAGCTCCAGGCAGTACTCCGGCCGGACCGGCAGGCCGTGCTGGAGCAGGGAGAGCTGGTACCCGGACTTGCGGTCCGCCGAGTAGAGATAGGCGCTGCCGCAGCCAAGATAGGCGATCCTCCGGTGCCCTAAGGACCAGAGGTAATCCGTGGCCTCCCGGCCGGCCAGCAGGTTGTCGTTGTCGATACAGATGGTCTGCCCCGGCAGCTGGTCCGCCTTTCCGATGACGACGTACAGCGTCCCCGTCTCGCAGAGGTACTCCACGATGGCGTCCCCGGTCTTAGAGTAGAGCAGGATGATCCCCTCCAGCTGTCCGCTCTGGCGGGCAGCCCGTAGAGAGCGCAGGACCTCGTCCTCGTCCTGCCCGGTGACCAGGGCGGCGGCGTACTGCCGCTGGTTGCAGAACTGGCTGATCCCCCGCAGGATCTCCAGGTAGAGCGGGTTCTCATAGGCGGCCCGAAGGGAGGGGGGCAGTACCGTCCCGATCAGCCGGAGACGCTGCCCGCTCTGGGTCCCGGCGGTGAGGGGCGCCTCATAGCGCAGCTCCGCCATGGCCCGGCGGACCTTCTCCTTGGTCTTGCGGCTGATCGCCGGATTATCGTTGCAGACTCTGGACACAGTAGAGGGAGAGACCCCCGCCAGGGCCGCTACGTCCTTGATCGTGACTGCCATCGCCGTGCCTCCCCCGTTTCCGTATTTTGCACAGCCCTATTATAAGGGCTTTACTGGAAAATGTCAACCAGGGCCAGGCATTGTGAAAAAGTCCAATAGGGAGGCGGCCATCTTATGCAGAATGTAGAATTGCAAAAACATTGCGCTGTGTCGTTGAAATTTTTGTGCAACAATACTATTATAGTTGCAGAAACAAGTGCATTGTGTTGCACAAGGAAGGAGAGCGATCGACCATGGCAGCAGCAAAGGACAGCTTCCGCATCTCTTCCCCCCTGACGGGGCAGACGGTCCCTCTGGAGCAGGTCCCGGACGAGGTCTTTTCCAAGAAGGTCCTGGGGGATGGCCTTGCCATCCGTCCAGTGGAGGGCAAGATCTACAGCCCGGTCAATGGGGAGATCTCATCCATCGCCGAGACGAAGCACGCCTACGGCTTCACCTCTGATGATGGTCTGGAGATCCTGGTCCACTTCGGTCTGGAGACCGTGAGCCTCCAGGGCCAGGGCTTTACCCCCCACGTCAAGGAGGGCGACCGGGTCAAGACCGGCGACCTGGTGGCGGAGGTATCGGCTATGTGGTGGCCTACTTCATGATCGGCAAGTTCCAGTTCGCCACGCCGGGCCGTCTGGGCAACTACACCGAGGAGGGCGGCGAGGAGGAGACCGCCGGTCCCGCGGCCTCCGGCGGCGGCGCCAAGTCCGGCGGCCAGGCGGAGCGCATCATCGCCCTGCTGGGCGGCCGGGAGAACATCACCCTGGTGGACGCCTGCATGACCCGCCTGCGGGTCACGGTGAAGGACCCCGCCAAGGTGGCGGACCTGGCCGAGTGGAAGGCCGAGGCGGCCCTGGCCCTCCGGCCCGACCTGATTGCCCTACAGGAGGTCGATCAGCTCCAGGCCGCCGCCCCCATCGATGCCGGCGATGGCTATGTGCCCGCCCCCGGCGCTGTCCCCCTCCGGCAGGGGAACTACGCATGGGAGGCGGCCCGGCTCCTCCGGGCCGCCGGAGTCCCCTGCTCCTGGACCTGGCTGCCGGTGAAGCTGGGCTACGAGCGGTATGACGAGGGGCTGGCGGTCCTCAGCCTTTCCCGCCCCATCGCGGAGACGGAGGCCCTCCTGGTCAGCGCCCAAGACAACTACGCCGACTGGCGGACCCGAAAGGTGCTGGGC
Organism: uncultured Clostridia bacterium; assembly: GCA_947173485.1. Classification (GTDB taxonomy): domain Bacteria; phylum Bacillota; class Clostridia; order Oscillospirales; family Oscillospiraceae; genus CAMWFH01. The sequence continues at coordinate 2,799 of CAMWFH010000011.1, forward strand.
GTCCGGCTGGAGGGCCTGGCGGACTGGTTCTATTCCGTCCATCTGGGCTGGTGGGAGGACGAGGACCCCTTCCGGGACCAGTGGGCCCGGCTGGAGGCGGGGCTGGCGGAGAAGCGGGCCCAGGGGCCGGTGTGGCTCCTGGGGGACTTCAACGCTCCGGCCCACGTCCAGGGCCAGAGCTTCGACCTGGTCCGGCGCTCCGGCTGGCAGGACACCTACCAGCTGGCCCAGGTCCGGGAGGGCGGGGCGACGGTCCAGGGCCCCATCGACGGCTGGCCGGACCAGGCGGAGGGCCTGCGCATCGACTATATCTGGCGCAGCGAGGCCCTGCCGGTCACCCGCTCCCAGGTGGTGCTGGACGGGACCAGTGGCCCGGCGGTCTCGGACCACTTCGGGGTCCTGGCGGAAACGGAGGGGGCACTATGAGGAGGGCCGCCGGGATCCTGCTGCCGGTCTTTAGCCTGCCCTCTAAGTACGGCATCGGCTGCTTTTCTCAGAGCGCCTACGACTTTATCGACTGGCTCCGAAAGGCGGGACAGACCTACTGGCAGATCCTGCCCCTCTGCCCCACCAGCTATGGGGACTCGCCCTATCAGTCCTTCTCCACCTTTGCGGGGAACCCCTACTTCATCAGCCTGGAGGCCCTGGTGGAGGAGGGAGTCTTGACGGAGGAGGAGTGCGATGCCGCGGACTTCGGGGAGGACGGCAGCCGCATCGACTATGAGAAGCTCTACCATGCCCGCTATCCCCTCCTGCGGAGGGCCTATGAGCGCAGCGCTATCGCGGAGGACCCGGCCTATCAGGGCTTCGTGGCGGAGAACCGGTGGTGGCTGGAGGACTACGCCCTCTTTATGGCGGTGAAGGACCGCTTCGGCGGCGCGCCCTGGACCGAGTGGGCGGAGGATATCCGTTTCTGCTGGGGGAACGCCCTGGACTACTACCGCCGGGAGCTGTACTTCGATATCGAGTTCCAGCAGTACCTGCAATTCAAATTCTTCCAGCAGTGGCACGCCCTGAAGGCGTATGCGGGCCGGCAGGGGATCCGGATCATCGGCGACATCCCCATCTATGTGGCCATGGACAGCGCCGACGCCTGGGCCCGCCCGGAGCTGTTCCAGCTGGACGAGGGGGGACTGCCCTCCGCCGTGGCGGGCTGTCCGCCGGACGGCTTCTCCGCCACGGGCCAGCTCTGGGGCAACCCGCTGTACCGCTGGGACTACCACCGGGAGACGGGCTACGCCTGGTGGCTCAGCCGCTTGTCCCACTGCTTCCGGCTCTATGACGTGACCCGGATCGACCACTTCCGGGGCTTTGACGAGTATTACGCCGTCCCCTACGGGAGCGACACCGCCATCGGCGGTCACTGGGAAAAGGGGCCCGGCGCGGCGCTCTTCCGCCGGGTGGAGGAGGCCCTGGGCTGGCACGAGGTCATCGCTGAGGACTTGGGCTATGTGACGGACTCCGTGCGCCAGCTGGTGCGGGACAGCGGCTTTCCCGGCATGAAGGTGCTGGAGTTCGCCTTTGACGCCCGGGACACCGGCTCCGCCAGCGACTACCTGCCCCACAACTACTCGGAGGACTGCGTGGCCTACACCGGGACCCACGACAACGAGACCCTTACCGGCTGGCTCCGCAGCATCACCCCCCGAGAGCGCCAGGCGGTCCGGGACTACCTCTGCGACAGCCGCACACCCCAGCGGGAACTGTACCGGCCTCTGATCGCCTTGGTGATGCGCAGCGCTGCCAGAATCTGCATCATCCCCATGCAGGACTATATGGGCCTGGACGACCGCTGCCGGATGAACCGGCCCTCCACCGTGGGGCCCAACTGGCGCTGGCGGCTCCGCCCGGACGACCTGACCCCGGCGCTCCAGGAGGAGATCCGCCGGACCGCAGTCCGGTATGGACGGGCTTGACGGGCAAACGATAGAAGAAGATCCCCGAGCCGCCTGTGCGCGGCTTGGGGATCTTTTGCAGCCAGGGGCTTTATGTGGTATACTGGAGACCAGCCGATCAGACCGGCTGACGGCTGCGCTGCCTGCGCTGCCATAGACGCTCCAGCCGTCCCAGCAGCTTGTCGAACAGCAGGAACACCACATTCCCCATCACCAGCAGGGCCGCTATCATAAAATTGGAGTACCCGGCGAACTCCGCCGCCACCGCCTCCATCTGGAACAGATACAGCACCAGGACATACATCACCGTTACAGACGAGCTGCACAGGGCGCACTTGACCGCGATCCCCAAAAGGCGGGGGAGCCGGGCCAGGCGGGGGCGGATCCCGGGGTACCAGCCCAGGAACACATACAGCAGCGCCGCCTCCCTGTCCGGGCACAGCAGCAGCGCCAGCAGGGATACCACCGCATACAGGAGCAGTCCGGTCCCCGTGCCGTATCCGCAGACCACCGGGACCAAGCAGGCCATCGCCAGCATCGGGCAGACGAAGGTGGTCAGAGGCAGGGCCCCCACGCCCGCCAGCGCCAGGACCGACAGGGCCGCCATCATGCCGCACAGCGCGACCTTACGGCTCTGCCGGCGGTAGCTATGATAGGTATCCATTTCCAAACGCACCTCGCAGACCGGTCACAGCACCATGAACAGCGTCCCGGCCCCGATCAGGATACACCCCAGCAGGGATTTCACGGTAAAGCGCTCATGGAGGAAAAGGAAGGCCAGCACCAGGGTGATCACCACGCTCAGCTTGTCGATAGGCACGACCTTGGACACATCCCCCAGCTGGAGCGCCCTATAGTAGCACAGCCAAGATGCCCCTGTGGCCGCCCCCGATAAGATCAGGAACAGCCAGCTCCTGCTGTCGATCGAGGTGAGGCCGCTCTGGCTGTGGGTGAGGAACACCATGCCCCAGGCCATGAGCAGGACGACCACGGTCCGTATAGCGGTCCCGAGGGTGGAATCGACCCCCTCGATCCCCACCTTCGCAAAGATCGAGGTCAGCGCCGCAAAGACTGCGGATAAGAACGCGAACAGCAGCCACATAAGGATATGCCCTCCTATTTTGAATGATCGGTCTCATTATAGCAAGCTTTCCCAGTAAAAGCAGATCTATGTGTCCCCGCTCTACCCCAATATGATCAGGAGGTCCATCATGGATAAGACGAATGTCCGTGCAGAATTTCGAATCATGGGCGATGAACTTCGTCCCCAGGAGGTGACAGAGGCTTTAGGGCTCGAACCATCTGAAACATGGTGCCGGGGGGATCCGATCAGGGACACCTCCAGACATCGCACATACGCTTCCTGGGGCCTCTATTTCGCCCCGGAAGAGACGCTGGACATCCAGCCTCTGCTCGAAAAGATCGAAAGCACGTTCCTTCCCAAGACCGAGGCGATTCGCCGTCTGCGATCTCGCTTCGATATAGAGATCAGCGTCGATCTTGTGATCGTCATAGAGGACGCCGCGCCGCCGGGGGCCTGCTTTGAGCCCCGGTTTTTGAAGCTCCTTTCTGATATCGGAGCCAGACTGGATCTGGATATGTATATCAACTAGAGAGATATGGCAACGCCGGGCCCCGCCGCGGGGGAGAGGCTCATAGCCAGCCGCCGGGGTGCGCATACTGATAGCTGTCATGTGATAGGGCCAGGCCCGCGCCTGGTCCGGAAAGGAGCTGCGCGATGAATGAGCGGCTGCGCGCCGAGCGTTCCCCCTATCTCCTCCAGCACGCGGAGGACCCGGTGGATTGGTGGCCCTGGGGGCCGGAGGTGTTCGCGGAGGCAGAGGCCCTGGACCGGCCCATCTTCCTGAGCATCGGCTACTCCACCTGCCACTGGTGCCATGTCATGGCCCGGGAGTCCTTCCGGGACGATGAGGTGGCCCAGGTCATGAATAGAGACTTCCTACCCGTCAAGGTGGACCGGGAGGAGCGGCCCGATGTGGACGGGGTGTATATGGCGGCCTGCCTGGCGATGAACGGCTCCGGGGGCTGGCCCCTGACCCTCCTGCTCACACCGGACCAAAAGCCCTTTTGGGCCGGGACCTATCTGCCCAAGCCCCGGCTCCTGGCCCTGCTCCGCCAGGCGGGCCGCCTGTGGCGGGAGGACCGAGACCAGCTGACTGCCGCCGGAGACGCCCTCACCGCCCATCTGCAGCAGGAACGGGAGCCCCGCCCCGGCCAGCCGGACCGGGAACTGGTCCGGGCCGCCGCCGGGATCTTGGCCCGGCGCTATGACGCCCGGTGGGGCGGCTTTGGCCCGCCGCCGAAGTTCCCCATGCCCCACGACCTGCTCTTCCTCCTGCGCTTCGCCCGCCTGGGTGGGGACGGACAGGAGATGGCCCTCCACACCCTGGATGCCATGTACCAGGGCGGCCTCTTCGACCATGTGGGCGGCGGGTTCGCCCGCTACGCCACCGACGCGCGCTGGCTCGTCCCCCACTTTGAGAAGATGCTCTATGACAATGCCCTGCTGGCGCTGGCGTATACGGAGGCGTTCCAGCACACCCGCCGCCCCCTCTACGGGGAGGTGGCCCGCCGGACCCTGGACTATCTCCTGCGGGAGCTGGCCGGCCCGGAGGGCGGCTTCTGCTGCGGGCAGGACGCCGACAGCGGCGGCGTGGAGGGGCTGTATTACACCCTGGAGCCCCAGGAGCTGGTCCAGGTGCTGGGGGAGAGGGACGCGGAGCGGTTCTGCCAGTGGTACGGCATCACGCCGGCGGGCAACTTCGAGGGCAAGAGCATCCCGAACCTGCTGGGCCAGTCCCGGCCGGACCAGGAGCCAGAGGGGATGGCGGCGCTGCGGGAGCGGGTGTACGCCTACCGGCGGGGCCGGATGGCCCTCCACCGGGACGACAAGGCCCTCACCGCCTGGAACGGGCTGGCGCTGGCGGCCCTGGCTCGGGCGGGGACCGCTTTGCACCAGCCGGTATACCTGGACGCCGCCTGCCGGACGGCGGACTTCCTGCTGGAGAAGCTCACCGGCCCGGAGGGGCGGCTGCTGGCCCGGTGGCGGGACGGGGAGGCCGCCCATCCCGGCAAGCTGGACGACTACGCCTTCTGCGCCTGGGGGTTGCTGGAGCTGTACCAGGCGGTCTTTGCGCCCCGGTCCCTCGCCTGGGCGGCATCGCTGGCGGAGCAGCTGTTGGAGCGCTTCTTCGACCCGATCAACGGCGGCTTTTTCCCCTACGCCTCCGACGGGGAGCAGCTGCTGACCCGGACCAAGGACCCCTATGACGGGGCGATGCCCTCGGGGGACGCGGTGGCGGCGCTGGTGTTGTCCCGCCTGTTCCGCCTCACGGGGGAGGCGCGCTGGCAGCCGCCGCTGGAGCGCCAGCTCGCCTGGCTGGCCGGGGCGGTCCGGGACCAGCCGGCGGGGCACAGCTTCGCCATGCTGGCCTTTTTGGAGGCCCTCTGGCCGTCGGCGGAACTGGTGGTCACGGCCCGGGAGATCCCGGCGGAGCTGGAGGCGCTCCTGCGGGAGCAGTCCCGCCCGGCACTCACGGTCCTGGTGAAAACGCCGGAGAACGCCGGAGCCTTAGCAAAGGTCGCTCCCTTTACGGGAGACTACCCCATCCCGGCCCAAGGGGCGCGGTACTATCTGTGCCGCCAAGGGGCCTGCGCCCAGCCTGTGGACAGTGTAGCGGCGCTGCGGGCCCTCTTAGGGGAGCGGGGCTGACCGCCTTACTGCCCCAGGGCGCGGTAGAGGAACGTCACGATCTGCCCGCGGGTACAGGTAGCGCTGGGGGAGAAGGTGGTCTTGCCGGTGCCGCTGGTGATCTTCTGCTCCACAGCCCAGGCCACGGCTTGGGCATAGGCTGCATCAGCGGGCACATCGGTAAAACCGGCCTGGCTGGAGGGGGCGGGGCTCCCGGACAGCTTCCAGAGATACGTCACCACGCTGGCCCGGTCACAGGGCGTATCCGCGTGGAATATGTTCCCTGACACCAGGCCGTGTTCCTTTGCCCACATGGCCGCGGCGGCGGCGTAGTCGCTGAAGTCCACATTATCAAAGAAGTTTTCATTGGCCAGCCCCGGCATCGGCTCCCCCTTGGCGCGCCATAAAAAGGTGAGGATCTCAGCCGTCGTACAGGTGCGGTCGGGGGAGAATGTGGTCTTGGACGTGCCGGAGGTGATCTTCCGGTCTACCGCCCACATCACCGCGTCTGCGTAGTAGGCAGTCGGGGGGACATCGGAAAAGGCTCTGCTATAGACCGGAGCCGTTGTGCCGGCAGACGGGCCGGCGCTGCCGGGGAGCTTCGCCCGCAAGCTGCGGATCTGGGACGGGACGCTTTGGATATCCCGTATCCCGAACGCGTCCTTTTGATCGCTCTGGCCGCCGTTGCCCAGCTGGCCCTCCTCGTTATCGCCCCATACCCACACGGTCCCATCTGTTTTCACCGCCAGCGAGTTCGAGCTCCCCCGGCTCACGGCGGCCACATCGGAGATCCCCTCTACCAGCGAGGGGAGCGCCATATAGTAGCCCAGGAATCCCACATTGGGAGACACCAGCCGTTCGCCCCGGTAGGGGAGGCCCAGGGCACCGTAGGTATTATTGCCCCATGTGAAGAGCCGGCCACTCTTTTCGACATAGGCCCCGAAGGCATCGCAGCTGGAGGCGTTGGTCCCGATCGAAACGAACCGGTCGCTCCTGCCGCCGCTCGCTCCGGTGCCCAGCTCGCCCATGAGCGTCCCGGTGCCGCAGCTCCAGACGGTGCCATCGGTCTTTACAATCATCGTGATATCCTGTCCGCAGCTGACGGCGGCCACGCCGTCCATGATCTTCCGCGGGGAGGTCTCCACGCCGCCCCGGCTCCCAAGTCCGAGGCATCCGCCGGCGTTGTCGCCCCACATCCAGAGGCTCCCATCGCGTTTGAGGGCGGCGGTGGCGTATGCGCCGCAGCTGACGGAGCTTACGTCCTCCATCACTTTGATCGGGACATTTGAAAATTCCTCTAACGGTCCTACCCGGGATCCAACGTTGCCGCTCCTGCCGTTGCCCAGCTGCCCGTGGTCATTGTCCCCCCATATCCACAGGGAACCGTCTGTCCCGACAGCGGCCGTATGGGTCTCGCCGCAGCTGACGGCGGCGATGCCGTCCATCACCTTTGTGGGGACGGTCTGATAGGGGTGGGGGATCGTGGCCGGCTTGGTCCCGGGAGGCGCGGGCAGCGGCTGCTCATAGACGGCGTTCCCCTCGCCGCCGTTGCCCAGCTGCCCTGCGTAGTTGAGGCCCCAGGTCCACAGAGAGCCGTCTGCCTTGACCGCGGCTGCGTGGTACCGGCCGCAGCTGACAGAGACCACGTCCTCCAGCACCTGCACCGGCGTGGTCTGGCAGGGGCGTGTCCGGTCCTCCTCCCGGGAGAAGTAGTGGGCGGTCGAGTAGTATGTGGTATCGCCACCGCCGCCATTGCCCAGCTGTCCAAAGCAGTTGTAGCCCCACATCCACAGCGTACCCTTTTCATCGATGACGCCTTGGAAGCCATCCCCGGCGCTGATCGTGGTGCCGGCCCCTGCCGTCCCTATATCGCCGACAGCCCCTGCCGGGACGGCCAGTCCAAGGCATACCGCCAGGACCAGTACCAAAGATAAGACGTTTCGTTTCATATGCGGTCCTCCTTCTGCCTGCCTTTTCCTGCCCATGATTTTAACCGATAACGCCGGGGAGCGCAAGAGGCTGTCGGGGAAAAGACGTAAAAACAGGGCGCCCCGTCCGGTCATAAGACCGGGCAGAGCACCTTGAGTCCGTTTTGATGGACTGTCACCTGTTCAGCAGCCAGACGCCCACGTTCAGATAGCCGGCGAAGGCCACCCAGAGCAGGTAGGGGACCTGCATCCACGCCGCCGGCCTGTCGGCCCGCCGGTAGGTCAGGGCCATCCAGAGGATCAGCACCCACAGCGCCGCCAGCCAGATACAGGCGAATCCGAACTGCTGGAGCTCAAAAAAGAGGATGCTCCAAAAGAAGTTGAACGCCAGCTGGACAAGGAACAGCCGGAGGCCCTGGGAGCGGGCGGGGGAGGCCGGGGCCAGATAGACCCGGGCCGCGCCGGCCCCCATCAGTGCGAACAGGATGGTCCACACGACGGGGAACACCCAGCTGGGCGGCGACAGCGGTGGCTTCTCCACCACCGCCTTATAGATCTGCATCCCGTCCCGGGCCAGCCAGCCGGAGAGACCGCCTACCGCCTCTGTAAAGAGGATCCAGAGCCCGTAGGTCTTCCACTTTTTCATTTCCATCACCCAAGGGTACTCTATGCGGAATGGCACAGATCATACTTGGGAGATATAAAGATCGGACACCTTCCACCCAAACTTCTCCGGCACATATGCCTTGAGCTCATTATAGGCAGCCTTGCTCTCGATGGCGGTCAAGTCTGGCTCGTCCAGGTCCAAGTCCGCCTCAATAATGATGCTCCGCATTGAGCTTGGACAAGCGGCATACCGTCTCCACATGCTTTGTCCTGGGGAACATATCCACCGGCTGGACTTGTTCCAGCTGGTACCCCGCCGTGCCCAGCGCCTTGACATCCCTGGCCAGGGTGCCGGGGTCGCAGGACACATAGACCATCCGGTCCGGCGCCATGGCGGCGATGGCCTCGATCGTCTGGGGGCTCAGCCCCTTTCGGGGCGGGTCCACCACGACCACATCCGGCCGCAGCCCCTCCTGACAGAACCGGCTCGCGGCGCTGCCGGCATCGCCATACCAAAACTGAGCGTGGCTCACCCCGTTGCACCGGGCGTTCTCTTCCGCGTCTGTCACCGCCGCTGGGACGATCTCCACACCGATCACCCGTTTGGCTCTTTTGGCCATCACCAGAGAGATGGTCCCAACGCCGCAGTAGAGATCCAGCACGGTCTCCTCGCCGGTCAGACCGGCAAAGTCCAGGGCAACGTTGTAGAGGACCTCCGCCTGGGGGGCGTTCACCTGGTAGAAGGAGGGGACACTCAGACGAAAGTTGAGGCCGCAGAGTGTGTCTTCCAGCCAATTCTGCCCCCACAGGGTCCGATAGCCCAGCCCCAAGATCACATTGGTCCGGGCGGTATTGACATTCAGCACGATGCCCACGATCTCCGGGCAGACCTGCCGTATCCGCTGTACCAGGTCCGCCTCCTGGGGCAGCGCTTCCCCGTTGGCTACCAGGCAGCAAAGGCTCTCCCCTTTACAGTTGGACCGCACATAGAGATGCCGCAGCAGCCCTGTCCCGGTGGCCTCGTCATAGGCGGGGACCCTGTAGGTCTCCATCCAGTCCTTGACGGCGGCGCGAATCTGGGCGGCGCCTGGCCCCTGGAGGCGGCAGTCCGGCACGTCCAGCACCTGGTGGCTCCGGCCTGCGTAAAAGCCGATGGCGTCCGGCGCGATGGGGAATTGGACCTTATTTCGATAACGCTCTGTATTTTTTGCCCCGTATACGCCAGGGACGGTGCCGCCCCAGCCGCCGATGCGGCATAGGCAGTCCTCCACCCGCTGGCGCTTGGCCTCCAGTTCCTCCTCGTAGGTCGCGTGGCGGAACTGGCAGCCGCCGCAGCGGCCAAAGTGGGGGCAGTCCGGCTGGATCCGGGCCGGGGAGGGGGTGACTACCTGGACCGTTTTGGCGTAGGCGATGTGCTTCTGCACCTTTAGGATCTGGATATCGCAGACCTCGCCCCGGAGGGCGTCGTGGACAAAGACCACCTGCCCGCCGATGCGGGCCACCCCCAGGCCCTCGGCGGACCAGCCGGTGATGGTGACGGTATGGCGCTGGTTTTTGGCGAGCATGGCTGATCAGTCCTCCTGCCGCCGGACAGGGGCCCTGCCCAGCTGTTTATCCTGGATGGCGGCGCAGTCCCTGCACCGGCCCCATTGGTCCAGCTCCATCCTGGGGAGCGTTTTGGCAAGCTCCGCAAAAATGAGCCGCTGGCGGGCGCTGGGGTCCGCTGTCTCGATCGTGGGGCGGTAGCCCCGCCGGCCGCAGAGCTTGCAGATATTGATATACTTCTTGGCAGCGGGATTCCATTTTTCGAGATACAGGGAGTGCCCGCGCTTGGTCAGTTTACTGTGTGACATAACATCTCCAAACTGGGGGCGGCGCAGAGACGCGCCGCCCAAGTGTATGTTCGATCGCTGTTCCTGCTCTTGTCTATGTGTTTCTATGCGTTGTTTTGTCCGACCGTAAAGGAACTGATGAACCGCTCCATGCTCTTCTTGGCGGCTTTCATCGCTTTTACGGAATCCTCCGCCTGCTTTATCCGGTCCAGTAGCTCCTTTTTCTCACTGCCGGTGGCCGTGTCCGCTTTTATACGCAGCTCCACCAGGCCCTTTTCGATCGCGATGATGTTCTGCACATACATCTCATAGACGCTGTTGGAATAGGTGATATCGTGTTCGTCATTGAGGAAGATCTCCCGGATAGAGACCAGCAGCTTGGCCGATTGCAGGATGACCGCCTTCTTTTCCAGCAGTCCTGCCGCATAGACGGCGCCGCCCGCACCGGCCCCGGCGCCCAGGCCCAGCACCGCACCGCCGCCAACGATGACCATCGTGCCGCCGGCCATCCCGGCCCCGCCTACGGCGACCGCGCCGCCGCCCAGATAGGCCAGGCACGCGCCTACCAGAGCGGCTCCGTGGAGCCCGGGGAATTGGGCCCCCACCAATAGGACCGCGATCTGAGGGGCGAAGGCCGCCGCCGCTATCACCGCGGCAAGGGTGATCACCGCGCCGAGGGCCAGGGCGGTCAGAGCGCTCTGCAAGACCTCTCCCAGGTCCCATAGGACATGGTCATAGCAGCTCCGCAGCCGTTTGATATAGCCTGTGGTCCCGCAGAGCGGGGCGAACACGCTCTCCAGGTACTTGTCGCCCTCGCTCTTTTTGAAGCCGCAGATACCGGACCGGATATCATCGTATTCCTTACTGGGGATCTCCTTCCCCTTTTTGTCCTTTTCCGTGCTGAGTGGGTAGTAGGGCTCAAAGAGCATCGCCTCCAGCAGGACCAGACGGAACCAGGGCTCCTGCGGGGACATCTCCTGGATCTTGCGGACCAGCTCCTCCTCGGTGTACCATTGGAGCTGGGCGTCCTCTATCTGGAGGAAGCTGGGGAATCCCGCTGTCATATAGGCGCGCCACTCGTCCAGCCACTTCTGCTTTAGGGCGCGCATGGCGCTGCGGTGGAGCAACAGATCGGTGTATTGGATATCATTGCGGGCTTTTTGATACTCCAGATTGTACAAGATCACCGTCTGCTCGATCGTCAGCCCGAAGCCCCTCATATCCATATCCGCACCGATCCTTTCGTAGATCCGCTCGTCCTCTTTTGCGTATAAGAACTGCTTGATCTCCTGGTACATCTGCTGGAGCTTTTTCACGTCCCGCGCCCTTAGATACCAGGCCACATCCTCGCCGATGGCAACGGCGAACCGCCCGACTCCCACATAATTGACAGCCACCAGGTACTTTTTGTTGATCACGGCCTCGCCGATATCGACCGCCGTAAAGACGCCCGCCGCGACCAGCAGCATATGGCTGAGGGTGGGATTGTTCACCGGCTTGACGGCGTTCCAATCGATCTTCTCCATATCTGCCAGGGTCCGCACCTCGTTCCGGCGCATCTCCATCGCCAGACGGCGGATCATATAGACGCCCCGCACGATGCACTCGGTCGCGATCACCGGGACTGCCTGCTGGCCAAGCTCGATCGCAAGTCCCAGTTCTCCCCGCAGGTCGAAGCGCAACACGGTGTCCTTGATGATCTGGCCCGTCTCATCCCGCCGGGCCAGCAACGTCCCGTTGAAGAGCTTGGACAGGAACACGGACAGGGAGGTGCCATGGATATGGATATCCTTAAAGAAGGGAAGGGCGGACAGCTCCTTTGCCAGGGCCAGCAGGGGGCCGGGGATGCCTGTCCCGCCGCTCTTCCCCGCGGTGTCCTTCGTGCCGGCCATGTCGCTGACCAGGTGGAAAAACCATACGAACGTGCCGAACAGGAGCTTCTGCGGGACATCCTCACCGATAAATGCCTTGCTCGCCTCGGGGACATCCACAACGATGAAATTGCCTTTTGTATCGGTCCCATAGGACTTGTAGGTGAACTGCGTGAGCAGGGAGAACAGCAGGCCGATGACCGTGGGATGGTGGGCGAAGTCCCGCAGGTGGTGCTGGAGGCCGCCGCCGAAGTCCGGCGTGTTGCCATCGCTTGGGAGGGGGAACTTCTGCTCCAGGAAGGCGACAGCGGAGGACAGGCTGCCCCCCTTCCAGCCGAACAGCTTTGCGGTCTTTTGGACGAAGCTGTCCACCTGGCTGCTGGTGATATCCCGGCCCTGTTTCAAGTCAAAGGAGCCGGCCCACAGGATATCCATGGCGCCGCACAGCAGCCCGGAGGCGATCGCCAGCAGATAGTCCAGCTGGTCGGCGTGGCTGGACAGCATATCGAGCTGGCAGTCAAGGTCATATAGGATCAGGTCGATGTCGTAGGGATCTTTTGCGGTATATTCATCGTAGGGGACGAGCTCGACCTGGGGGAGAGCGATATCCTGCTTCATAGGTGTGCCTCCTGTCTGACAACGGGGGCAGGTCCTGCCCCCGCTGGAGATATTGGCCCCGCCGGCCGGCTGTTACCGGTTGAACTTTTCGATGGCGTGGCGCAAGGCGTCGGCCAGGCCGGAGATGGACTTGTTGTCCCACTCCCGGGCCCGCTTGATGGTGTCCGCCACCAGCTGGCCCACGCTGAGCAGCTTCTGGTAGGCTGCGGACACCTTGAAGCCGCTGGCGAAGATCCTGGCCTTCCGCTCGGGCAGATAGCCCCGCTCCAGCTGGCGGCACTCGATCAGGTCGTAGACCTCGGTATACTGGGGGGCGTGGGCGGCGTAGCCCATGTCCACCAGGGTCTGGGCGAAGATCGGCGCGATCTCCCGGTCCCCATGGACCACGAACACATGGCGGGGATGGGGGGTGAAGCTTTGGATCCATTTCAGCAAGAAGTCCCGGTCGGCGTGGGAGCTGAGGCCCCGCAGGTTGACGAGCTCCGCCCGGACGGCGATCTCCTCGCCGAAGAGCTTGACGCTCTTGGCCCCCTCCAGCAGGTAGCGCCCCAGGGAGCCCTGGGCCTGGTAGCCCACGAACACGATGGTGTTCTCCGGCTTCCACAGGTTGTGCTTCAGATGGTGGCGGATACGGCCTGCGTCGCACATGCCGGAGGCGGATAGGATCACCTTGGGGGTGGGGGCGGTGTTGAGCATACGGCTCTCCTCCGCCCCCTCGGTCAGCCGCAGGTTGGGGAAGCTGAAGAGCTGCTTGCCGTCGCCGATGTGCTTCAAGGCCGCGGCGTCCAGATAGCCCCGCAGGTCCCCGGAGAAGATCCGGGTGGCCTCCTTGGCCAGGGGGCTGTCGATGTACACCGGGAAGTTGGGCACGCACTTGACCAGGCCCTTCGCCTTCAGCTCCCGGATGTAGTACAGCACCTCCTGGGTACGGCCCACGGCGAAGGCGGGGATGATCACGTTGCCCCCCCGGCCCAGGGTCCGCTCGATGATGTCCGCCAGGGACTGGGCGTAGTCGCTGACTGTCTCGTGGTTGCGGTTGCCGTAGGTGGACTCCATCACCACATAATCCGCCTTCTCCAGCAGCTGGGGGTCCCGGATGATGGGCTGGTCGGAGTTGCCGATGTCGCCGGAGAACACGATGGTCCTGACCTCTCCGTTCTCCTCCGCCGTCACGGTGATGCTGGCGGAGCCCAGCAGGTGGCCGGCATCGGTAAAGACCGCCTTCACGCCGGGGCAGACCTCCACCTCCTGCTCATACTCGCAGGTCCGCAGCACCTCCATCACCGCCATGGCGTCCTCGGTGGTATAGAGGGGCTCCACCATGGCCCGGCCGGCCCGCTCGCCCTTCCGGTTCTCCCACTCCGCGTCGCTCTCCTGGATGTGGGCGCTGTCGGCCAGCATGATGCCCAGCAGCTCCCCGGTGAGGCGGGTGGTGAGGATGGTGCCATCGAAGCCCTGCTTCATCAGCAGGGGCAGCCGGCCGGAGTGGTCGATGTGGGCATGGGTCACCAGCACATAGTCGATCTCGTTGGCGGCGAAGGGGAGGGCCTGGCCGTCCACCTCATCCTGCCCCTGCAGGAGACCGCAGTCCACCAGGATCCGGGCCCCACCTACCTCCAGGCAGTGGCAGCTCCCGGTGACGCATTGGTCGGCGCCGTAGAAATATAGTTTCATGGCGAAGCCTCCTTTTTATCGTTATGTGCAAAGTATACCATAGCTTCCCGAGATCCGCAAGAGAAACTGCATTTTTTGTGAAATATCGGAAAAAGGGCTTGACTTTTTTGACAGATACAATATAATAGAAAAGCTTGCGTGCAGCAGGCTATCCTTGCTCCCCGCTGGGACGGGGGGCCATTCGTCCAAAAGGAGGTGCGTTCAAAATGGCGAAGATCACCGGAAACTATGAGGTCGTGTATATCATCGACCCCGCTCTGACCGAGGAGGCCACCGCCGCGCTGGTGGAGAAGTTCAAGGTCCTGGCAGAGCAGAACGGGAGCGCTGTGGAGGTCGATGAGTGGGGCAAGCGCCGCTTGGCCTATGCCATCAACTACAAGACCGAGGGCTACTATGTCCTCATGAGCTTTACCAGCGACCCCGCTTTCCCCAAGGAGCTAGACCGTGTCCTGGGCATTACGGACGGGATCATCCGGTCCATGATCGTGTGCAAGGACCAGTGAGACAAGGACGAGTGTTGACATGAGTTTGAATCACATCGTCATCATGGGCCGCCTGGTCCGTGACCCCGAGCTCCGCCGGACCCAGAACGGCACGGCGGTGACCACCTTCACTCTGGCGGTGGACCGGGATTTCAAGTCCAAGACCACTGGGGAGAAGGAGACGGATTTCATCGATGTGGTGGCCTGGCGCGCCACGGCGGAGTTCGTCTGCAACTACTTCACCAAGGGCCGCATGGCCATCGCCGAGGGCCGTCTCCAGCTCCGTGACTGGAAGGACAAGGACGGCAACAACCGCCGGGCCGCTGAGGTGGTGGCGGACAACGTCTACTTTGGCGACAGCAAGCGGGACGGCGCTCCCGCCGGCGGCGGCGAAGGGCCATCCTATGCCAGCGCCCCCGGCGCCGGTAGTTACGGCGCCTCTGGCGGCTACGGCGCGCCCCTCTCCAGCGGATATCCACCCCCGCCCCAGAGCGGCGGCGCTCCCGGCGGCTATAGCGCCGGCGGCTTTGTCGAGCTGGACGACGAGCAGGAGGGCGACCTGCCCTTCTGAGCTGATATGGAAATAAAGGAGGAACTGCTCCATGGCTATGGAACGTGAAAACAACACCAGCCGGCCGGCCCGTCCGATGAACCGGAAGCGGAAGAAGGTCTGCCAGTTCTGCGTGGATAAGTGCGAGCATATCGATTACAAGGATTCGGCCAAGCTGCGCCGCTTCCTCTCCGAGCGCTCCAAGATCCTGCCCCGGCGCACCACCGGTACCTGCGCCATGCACCAGCGGCAGCTGACCGAGGCCATCAAGCGGGCCCGTCAGATCGCCCTGCTGCCCTTCGTGACCGAGTAAAGCGGACGCTTTCGCCCGGACCTCCCGCGGGAGGTCCGGGCATTATTTTTTCTATCCCATTCTTTCTATTTCCGGCCCAAGATCGCGTCCAGCAGGTCGTAGCCGTCCTGCTCCACCAGGGTCACCGGCACCTGGAGGGCGGCCTCCACATCGGCGACCCGAAGATCGTCTAGGAACACGTCCCCGCCGTGGCGGAGCATATTCACCGGCAGGAGCAGCCGCTCCCCCAGGTCCCGTCCCCGGAGCTGGGCGATCAGGTCCTGGCCCGTCAGCAGGCCGGCCACGTCGATGGTGGGGCCGAAGAAGTCGTTGCGGACGGCGATCACCTGGCCCTGGACCCCTAGGGCCTCCTGGGCCTGGTCCGCCAGGTCCTGAAGGAAGGGCTGGGCGCTGACGCCGGTGGCGATAGTGTAAGGCGATGCCTGGACGGGTCCCTCCTCCGCGGCCAGGCCGCTGCCGAACTCCTCGATCAGGCTGCGGAGCATCCCCACGCCGTTCTCCATCTGGACGTACTCCTCGTAATACGCCTCCTCCGGCAGGGGCCGGCCCGCCCGGATATACAGCTCGTCGGAGCAGAAGAACTGCCGGGAGCCGGACCAGGACAGGCAGCGCTCACCGAAGGCGTCCACCAGGTCGATGATGGCAGCGGCGGTCTCCCGGTCAACCGGGCGGAGACGGGGGAGGCCCTCCCGGAATTTGGTCAGGCCCACCGGCACCACGGAGCAGCTGTGGAACCCCATGGCCACCATGTCCTCCATGGTCCTTTGCAGCTGCGCCCCGTCGTTGTAGCCGGGGCAGACCACAATCTGCCCGTTCATCTCGATGCCCGCCGCCCCAAAGGTCCGCATGGCCTCCAGGCTGGTCCCGCCGGCCTTGTTGCCCAGGAGAAGGGAACGGAGGCGGGGGTCCGTGGCGTGGACGGAGATGTTGATCGGGCTGATGCGCAGGTCCACGATCCGCTGGATCTCCCGGGGGTCTAGGTTGGTGAGGGTGATATAGTTGCCCATCAGAAAGCTAAGACGGGCGTCGTCGTCCTTAAAGTACAGGGTGTCCCGGCAGCCGGGGGCCATTTGGTCCACGAAGCAGAACAGGCAGTGGTTGCTGCAGGGCCGGGGGGCATCCATCAGATAGGTCTCGAAGTTCAGCCCCAGGTCCTCCCCCGCCGGCTTTTGCACCACCAGGGACCGCTGGACGCCCGCCGGGTCCTCCAGCACCAGGGTGGGGTCTTGGTCGTAGCCGAAAAAGCGGTAGTCCAGCACATCGGCGATCGGGTGACCGCCGATGGAGATGAGCCGCTCCCCTGCCCGGACGCCGGCCCGGGCCGCCGGGGACCGGCGGTCGATAGACGTGATAACAGTGCTCATAGCGCCTCCTGCCGCTGGGCCTCTCTGCGGGCCCGGCGTTTTCCTTATGGTAGCAGAAACCGGCCCCTTTGACAAGGGGGCCGAGCCGTGGTATCCTTTTTCCATCAAACACCAAAGGGAGGATGTTTCCATGAACATCATTGGACTGCTGGGCGGCATGAGCTGGGAGAGCACCGTGACCTACTACCAGGTCATCAACCGCCGGGTGCAGGAGGCCCTGGGCGGGCTCCACTCCGCCCGCTGCCTGCTGCACAGTGTGGATTTCCACGAGATCGAGGCCTGTCAGGCCGCGGGGGAGTGGGAGCGGAGCGGGGAGATCCTGGGCCGGGCCGCCCAGGGGCTGGAGCGGGCCGGAGCGGGGCTGCTGGTGATCTGCACCAACACCATGCACAAGGTGGCCCCCCAGATCCAGGGGATGATCCACATCCCCCTGCTCCACATCGCCGACGTGACCGCCCGCGCCATCCGGGCGGCGGGGCTGGAGCGCGTCGCCCTGCTGGGCACCCGGTACACCATGGAGCAGGACTTCTACCGGGTCCCCCTGGAGCAGGCGGGGCTGACGGTGCTGACCCCGCCGGCGGAGCAGCGGGCGGAGGTGGACCGGGTCATCTTCCGGGAGCTGTGCCTGGGGACGCTGCGGCCGGAGAGCAAGGCCTATTTCTTAGAGGCCATCCGGGGCCTGGGGGAGCGGGGAGCCCAGGGGGTCATTTTGGGCTGCACGGAGATCGGGCTGCTGGTGGAGCAGGCGGACACGCCCCTCCCCGTCTTTGATACGACCCTGCTCCACGCCGCCGCTGCCGCCGACTGGAGCATGGGAAAGATGACCAGATTTTGAAAAGAAACGCAGAATCGTCCAGTAGAGATCTGTTCCAAAATTTTGTATACTATCATCAGCATCTGCCACAGATGCACCGGAAGTTTTGGACAGATCGATGAAAGCAAAAAGGAGGAACTACTGTGACGAGAAAACGTTTACTGGCTCTGACCCTGGCGCTGGCGATGATGGCCACCCTGCTGGCCGGCTGCGGCGGCGACCCCAAGCAGCCCAGCGACCCCGCGCCGCCCTCCAGCGGACAGCAGACGCCCAACACCCCCAACGATACCCCCACCCCGCCCGCAGACAACACCGCCAACTTGACGGCGGTGCAGAAGATCATCGCCGAGGCCGAGGGCATGACCATGGAGGAGCTGGCCAAGAAGGCCATCGAGGAATCCAACGGCGCCACCTTCTACGGCGTGGGCAACTCCAGCCGGGGCAAGAGCGCCCTGCCCCTGTTCATCGAGTACTTACAGACCATCGACCCCAGCTACACCCTGAACTATGACTGGCAGCAGCCCAAGAACAACAAGATCTTCGACCAGCTCACCGCCGACTCCCTGAAGGACACCGGCACCTACGCCATGACCCTGATCCAGGACGGCAACCAGATCGAGAGCAAGATGGTCCAGACCGGCATCCTGGATACCTACATCCCCAAGGAGTGGGCCGATGCCAACGGCGTCAGCGCCAGCAGCTACACCGGCTACCTGGCCCTCCAGACCCTGAACAAGGTGTTCATGTACAACAACACCGGCTCCAAGTCCTATGACAACTGCTGGGACTTCGTGGCCGAGGGCGAGCACGGGCTCTACATGGACATCGACTCCGAGATCGTGGGCAAGAACTTCCTGTATATGCTCACCGAGGACAAGTACGCCGGCTGGATGAAGGAGGCCTTCGATGCCCTCAGCGCTGACGAGCAGGCCTACTTCCAGCCCACCATCACCGCCATGAAGAGCGAGGCCGAGGACCTGGGGCTGGGCGCCAACGGCGCTTACGCCCTGGCGTGGATCAAGCTCTGGGTGGAGAGCTACAACGCCCAGACCGACGACGGCCCCATCTGCAATACCCTGGTGGCCAAGTCCGCCCGTGACCAGTTCGGCCTGCTGGTGTACTCCAAGCTCCGCAGCGTGGAGGAGTCCGCCGAGGTCTCCGTGAACAACATCAACGTGGCGGCCTATGATGACGGCTACACCGGCATCGGCGGCTATGGCTACTGCCACTACCTCTTCGTCACCGACAACTCCCCCCTGCCCTGGACCGCCTGCGCCTTCATCGCCTACATGACCTGCACCGTGGACGGCTTCTCCGCCTGGGGCAAGGACATGGGCGGCTACTCCTCCAACCCCGCTGTGGCCGCTGAGAACGAGGCCACCTACCACCACCAGACCGGCGGCATGGCCGAGGATGGCACCACCGTGGCCTTCGCCGCCAAGAACGACGCCGGCTACGACTGGTGGACCACCGACGGCAAGCTGGTCCTGGAGGATCCGACCTACTGCGCCAGCGTGGCCTTCACTGTGGGCAGCTGGATCGAGATGCTGGATAAGTACAGCGCCGGCTGAGCTTTCCCCCAGCGAACGACAGAGAGGTCCGGCTTTCGCCGGGCCTCTTTCTCAAAAAGACCGCAGAGAAGGAGGGGCGCCATGGTCAAGCAAGTGATCTTTGATGTGGGCAATGTGCTGATGGGGTTCCATACCCGGGAGCTGACGGCCCGGTTCGCGCCGGATCCGGCGGATGCCGCCTTCCTCCACCAGGAGATCTTCCTCCACCCGGACTGGCCCCGGCTGGACCGGGGCGAGGAGGAAGCTGTCGTGGTGGAGGCGATGCTGGGGCATATCCCGGATCGGCTCCGGGAGGCGGCGGGGGCCCTGCTGGCCGTCTGGGACGAGGCGCTGGTCCCCATCGGGGAGACCAACGCCCTGGCGGCGGACCTGGCGGAGCTGGGGGTGCCGCTGTACATCCTCTCCAACACGCCGAAGCGGTTCTACCAGTTCCGGGAGCGCATCCCGGCCTGGCCGCTGATGCGGGGAGCGGTGCTGTCCTGTGAGGAGCGGCTGCTCAAGCCGGACCTGGCCATCTACCGCCGCCTGCTGGACCGGTTCGGCCTGCTGGCGGGGGACAGCTTTTTCATCGACGATTCCTACACGAACATAGAGGCCGCCAGGTGGTGCGGGATGCAGGGACATTTCTACCGGAACGATGCCGCCGCCCTGCGCCATGCCCTGCGCAGGGCGGGCATACCGCTGCCGGAGGAAGGAGAGAGAGCATGAACCAGTCTGCCATTTGGAGGAACCGGGTGCGGACCTACTTCTCCAAGCCCCACAATGTGATCCTGGCCCTGATGGGCGTGGTGCTGACCGTGACCACCGTGGCGCCCATCATCGCGATCCTGGAGGACACCATCAAGATCCATCCGGGCACCATCGACCAGAACCTGACCGGCCGGGTGTCCGGCTATACCCTGGTCAACTACATCGACCTGTTCACCGGGAAGATGGCCAAGGCCAACCTGTGGACGCCCTTGCTGAACACCGTCTACCTGGCGGTGGGCACCTGCCTGGTGGCGATCCTCTTTGGCGGCGTCTTTGCCTTTTTGATCACCCGGACCAACTTGGCCTGGCGGGGCTACCTCAGCTCCATCTTCATCTTCCCCTACATCATGCCCCAGTGGACCCTGGCGGTGGTGTGGCAGAACCTGTTCAACTCCAACGCTGTCACCGGGACCTCCAACGGCCTGCTGGCCGCCCTGACGGGGATCGAGATGCCCATGTGGTGGTGCAAGGGGCTGTTCCCCAGTCTGGTGGTGCTGGGGCTCCACTACGCCCCCTTCGCCTATATCCTGATCGGCGGCATCTTCCGCAATATGGACGCCAACCTGGAGGAGGCCGCCACCATCTTGGACACCCCCAAGTGGAAGATCATGTGCCGGGTGACCCTGCCTATGGTCAAGCCGGCGATCCTGTCCACGATCCTGCTGGTGTTCGGCTCCGCCATGGGCTCCTACCCGGTGCCCCACTACTTAGGGCTCACCACTCTCTCCACCAAGTACATCTCCATGAACTCCAACCGGACCGGCGAGGCCAGCATCCTGGCGATCATCATGATGATCTTCGGCGTGGCGATCATGCTGATGAACCAGGTGAGCCTGCGCAGCCGGAAGAGCTACACCACCGTCACCGGCAAGTCCGGCCAGATCTCCAAGATCGACTTGGGGCGGGCGGGGAAGTATGTCATCGCCCTGGCCCTGGTGGTGCTGACCTTCTTCACCAGCATCTTCCCCATCGTCTCCTTCGCCTTTGAGACCTTCCTGCCCAATCCCGGAGACTACTCCTTCCTCTACACCGGCGATACCAGCCACCTGACCACCAAGTGGTGGACCACCAGCGAGAACGTGTCGGAGAACGGGCTCTACGGCCAGATGGGCATCCTCCACAACGATATGATCTGGCGGGCCTTCAAGGGGACGATCCTGGTCAGCGTGGCCTGCGCCCTGATCGCCGGCACCATCGGCACCCTGATCGGCTACGCCGTGGCCAAGAGCCGGCGAAGTAAGTGGGCCAACTACGTCAACTCCGTGGCCTTCCTGCCCTACCTGATGCCCTCCATCTCCGTGGGCGTGGCCTTCTTCATCCTGTTCTCCAATAAGTACATCAACCTGTTCAACACCTATACCCTGCTGATCATCGTGGGCACGGTGAAGTATATCCCCTTCGCCAGCCGCAGCTCCCTCAACTCCATGCTCCAGCTCTCCGGCGAGATCGAGGAGGCCGCGATCATCCAGGATATCCCCTGGGTGAAGCGGATGACCCATATCATCATCCCCATCCAGAAGTCCTCCATCATCAGCGGCTACCTGCTGCCCTTCATGACCTGCCTCCGGGAGCTGAGCCTGTTCATGCTGCTCTGTATGCAGGGCTTCATCCTCTCCACCACCTTGGACTACTTCGATGAGATGGGCCTCTACGCCTTCTCCAGCGGTATCAATCTGATCCTGATCGTGACCATCCTGATCTGCAATACCCTTGTGAACAAAGTGACCGGCGCCAGTCTGGATAAAGGAATAGGAGGTTGACCCATATGCCAAAGATCGAACTGACCCATGTGACCAAGCGGTGGGATAAATTCTACGCGGTGGATGATCTGGATCTGGTCATCGACGATAATGCCTTCGTGACCCTCTTGGGCCCCTCCGGCTGCGGCAAGACCACCACCCTGCGGATGATCGCCGGTCTGGAGACCCCCACCTCCGGCCGGATCACCATCGGCGACAAGGTGGTCTACGACAGCCAGCAGGGCATCAACGTGCCCCCCAACAAGCGGAAGGTGGGCTTCCTCTTCCAGAACTACGCCCTGTGGCCCAATATGACGGTCTATCAGAACATCTCCTTCGGCCTGACCAACGTCAAGGAGGAGCTGCCCAAGATCGACATGGAGGCCCGCCGGGCCGCGGCGCTGCTGCGGGCCCTCCAGAGGCCGGACGACGTGGTCAGGACCATCCAGGAGTGCGTGGACAAGAAGGGCAAGCTGGACGTGAACAAGGCCCACATCCGCCTGATCGACCGCTACGAGATCTCCCTCCAGGGGGCCAAGACGCTGATGGGGTGCAAGCTCCATGAGTCCATGGAGCCGGCCACCGTGGCCCAGGCCAAGGCCGCCGAGCTGGAGAAGGTCCTCCAGACCGCCCGGGAGCGGTGCCAGGCGGAGGGGTGTACCTTCAGTGAGGACTACACCTATTTGAGGGACGGCAAGCCGGTGACCTCCGTCCGCAAGCTGAGCCAGGAGGAGATCGACCTCTCCGTCCGGCGGGTGGCCCGGATCGTGAAGATCGGGATGTTCATGGACCGGTATCCGGCGGAGCTGTCCGGCGGCCAGCAGCAGCGGGTGGCCATCGCCCGGACCCTGGCCCCGGAGCCCAGTGTGCTATTCATGGACGAGCCCCTTTCCAACCTGGACGCCAAGCTGCGCCTGGAGATGCGCTCGGAGCTCCAGCGGCTCCACCTGGAGACCGGGTCCACCTTCGTCTACGTCACCCACGACCAGATGGAGGCCATGACCCTGGCCACCAAGATCTGCCTGATCGACAACGGCGTTTTGCAGCAGTATGACGCGCCCCTGGATGTGTATAACAAGCCCAACAACCTGTTCGTGGCGGACTTCGTGGGCAACCCGGCCATCAACTTCATCGAGGGCAAGGCCCGGCAGGAGGGGGACAAGGTGGTCCTGTCGGCCATGGACGGCCTCCGGCTCACCTTCCGCCCCAATGCCCCCCTGGATCTGAAGGAGTGGTTCGCCAAGGCCGACGCGGACGATGCCGCCCGCCGTGAGGCGGAGGCCAAGCGGGCCAGCCAGAAGGGCAGCGTGGAGAAGGGGAACAAGGACACCGTGTTCCGCTGCCGGATCGCCAAGGTCAACGAGGACGAGGAGGACGAGAGCGAGCCCACCGAGGAGGATCTGGTCCTGGGGGTCCGGCCGGAGTTTTTGGAGCTCCGGGAGGACGGCGGCCTGGAGGGAGAGATCTACTCCGCCATGCCCACCGGCATGGAGACCACGGTCAAGGTCCGCATCGGGGACTACCTGCTCACCGGCGTGGTGTTCGGCGGCGTCCTCTACCCCCTGGGGCAGAAGGTCCGCCTGGGGTTCCGGGGGGATGGGATCGTCCTATTCAGCCGGAAGAACGGACGGCTGATCGCCCAGGGGCGCCTGGACGTGGAGTAAAGCGAGGATATCGCGCACAGGGAAACAGACCAGAAAAAGAGCCTGGGACCTCGGGAAGGAGGTCCCAGGCTCTTGGCGTCTGGAGGGCGGGACATCACACCTCCAGGTTGCGCCCCTCGCTGTCAAAGACGTGGCAGACGCTGCCGGAGAAGGAGAACTGCACCGTCGCGCCCCGGCTGAAGGTCTCCTTGTGGTTGCCGTTCAGGTCCATAGTGGGCACGATGATCACCACGTCCCGGCCCAGCACGCTGGTGTGGAGATAGATCTCGCTGCCCATCATCTCACTCACGTCCACGGTGGCGGTGAGGGTGTTGGGCCCGCTGCTCAGGGTGATGTGGCTGGGACGGACGCCCAGGGTGATGTTCTGGGGAGCCACGTCCTTGGCGGCCAGCTTCTTCTGCTTCTCCTCCGAGAGGACTACGCTGATGCCGCCTACGCTCACGCTGTACAACCCGCCGTTCTTCTCCAGCTTGGCATCGAAGAAGTTCATCTGGGGGGTGCCGATGAAGCCGGCTACGAACAGGTTGGCGGGGTGGTCGAACACTTCCTGAGGGGTACCGATCTGCTGGATGAAGCCGTCCTTCATGATCACGATCCGGTCGCCTAAGGTCATGGCCTCGGTCTGGTCGTGGGTGACGTACATGAAGGTGGTGTTGATCTTCTGCCGCAGCTTGATGATCTCCGCACGCATCTGGTTGCGCAGCTTGGCGTCCAGGTTGGAAAGGGGCTCATCCATCAGCAGCACCTTGGGCTCCCGGACGATGGCCCGTCCGATGGCCACCCGCTGCCGCTGGCCGCCGGAGAGGGCCTTGGGCTTCCGGTCCAGGTATTGGGTGATATCCAGGATCTCGGCGGCCTCCTTCACCCGGCGGTCGATCTCATCTTTGGGGATCTTGCGGAGGGTCAGAGGGAAGGCCATGTTCTCGTAGACGGTCATATGGGGGTAGAGGGCGTAGGACTGGAACACCATGGCGATATCCCGGTTCTTGGGCTCCACGTCGTTCATCAGCTTGCCGTCGATGTACAGCTGGCCCTCGGAGATCTCCTCCAGGCCGGCCACCATCCGCAGGGTGGTGGACTTGCCGCAGCCGGAGGGGCCTACCAGGACGATGAACTCCTTGTCGGCGATGTCCAGGTTGAACTCCTGGACGGCGACGACGCCCCGGTCGGTCACCTGGAGGTTGTTCTTCTTCTCCGGCGTGCCCTTCTTCTTTTTGACGGTCTTCTGTCCGCTGTGGGGGTAGATCTTCATGATGCCTTTCAGATTCAGGGTAGACATAGCCTTCGGCTTTGATCCATGGGCCTCCGCCCTATGGGCCTCGCCCGTGTCACCGGGCTTTACGACAGGTCTCCACACTGCCGCACCGCAAGCCGCAGCGGTATTCCTCCTTTTTTCGGTGCCGGGGACTATAGGAATGGAGTAGTTCACCGGCCCTTGGCGTTTTCTGTCCTTTTTCTTGAAAGAAAAAGGACCAAAAAGAACTTTTTGCGCAAAACTTACGTTTTGCTTTTGTGGGGGTATTGGATGGCCCGGATCTGCTCCTCGATGTGGAAGTTCTTCTCCAGGCCGGGATAGATCAGGAACAGGGCGGGGACGGAGACGAGCCAGAAGTTGGTGAACAGCAGCAGGAAGGCCACCAGCCGGAAGCAGAGCAGCACCACGCCCCAGTAGACCGTCACCAGCGCCAGGGCGGCCACGCTCCGGGGCAGCTGGCCCAGGAACAGCAGCGCCGCGTTCCGCACCAGCTGGGGAAGGGTCAGGTCCATCAGCGCCAGCTGGGGCCAGAGGTAGAGGGAGAGGCCGGTCACGATCAGGATGCCCGCCCCCAGTACCGCCCCCATCCAGGGGGTGAGGCCCATGGCCCCCGTGTGGAACAGCAGGAACAGCTGGCTCCCCAGCAGCAGCCCCGTCAGGGCCCCCGGCAGCAGGGAGGCCTTGGCGTTCCGCCGCCAGACCCGCTTGTAGGTGTGCCACCAGAAGCCCGGCTCGTCCCGGAGGGGCCGCAGGATGGCATCCGCCAGGGCGCACAGCTCCGGCCCGGCGATGGCCCCGCCCAGCAGCCCCGCCAAGGGGGCCAGCAGCAGGGAGTGGGAGGCCCGGGCCACGGCAAAGCCCAGCAGGAAGGGACCGCAGCCCAGGAGCGCCAGGAAGCCGGCGCCGAAGAAGGCCTTGAAGTCCCGGCCGAACAGCTCCGCCAGCCGGAGGATGCCCGTCTTACGCTCGTTATCCATCCTCGCTCCTCCTCTCCAGCTCCTCCCAGAGGGCCGCCGCCCCGGCCAGGGCCCTTCGGTCCTCCTCCGTGGGGGCGATCCGCCGGGCGAAGCACAGCGCCCCGCCGTCACAGTTCTCCAGCGCCGCCTCCGCCGCGCCGGGGCAGTCCCGCCAGGGGATGGTCCCTGGCTCCAGGGCCTCGTAGGCCGCCTGGAACCCCACCGGGTCCTCCAGGAGAAAGATGCCGCTCTGGCGGGTATAGAAGTCCGCGCTGAGCTTATCCAGATTGCTGGTCACCACCATCCGGGTGCCGCCGTCCATCTCGGCCCCGTAGTCTAAAGCGAAGTCGATCTGGATCACGTTCAGGGCCACGCTGCCCCGTCCGTCGCCGTTGACATCCGGGCAGATGCCGTCCAGCACCGCCTGGATGGCGGCCACCTCCTCCGAGGCCAGAGGATGGGCGGTGACCAGGGCCACGCCGCAGTCGGGGCGGGCCTGGGTCAGCTGGGTCCGCAGGATGCCCGCTAGGATCGCGGCCACCGCCGCTCCCAGCAGCAGCTGCCGCCAGTGGTAGTACCACCAGTTCTTCCACCGCTGGGATGGGGTCATATCGGGCATCTCCCTGGGCCGTTGTCCCATAGCCGCCTCCTGTTCTCCGCTCGTTATCGCTCCGCTGCCGCGGGATAAAGGGTCCCCCGCACTGGGTCAGGGCACATAGACGGCCAGCGTCTGGCAGGCGCCCTCCATCTGATAGTCTCCGCTGCCCGCTGGCAGGAAGAAGCAGCTCCCCGGCTGGGCTGTTTTCGTCTCGCCGCCGCAGGTCAGCATCCCTTGGCCCTCTGTCACCAGCAGGGCCTGGAAGCTCTCCTCGCCGCAGCGGCCCCGGAAGGGTCCGTCATGGCGCTCCACGGCAAAGTAGGGGCAGGCCCCCAGCCGGGTATCGAAGTCCATAGGCTTTACGGGAGACAGATCGGCCACCGCCAGGGCTTTTTCTACATGGAGAGGCCGTTTCTTCCCGTCCGGTCCCACCCGGTCGTAGTCAAAGACCCGGTAGGTCACGTTGGAGTTCTGCTGGATCTCCGCGATCGCCAGCCCCGCGCCGATGGCGTGGAGGGTCCCGGCGGGGATGAAGAACACGTCCCCCCGGCGGACCGGCACCTTGTGTAAGATCTCCGGCAGGGTGCCCGCCTGGATGTGCCGGGCGAAGTCCTCCCGGGAGACTTCCCGCTCCACACCGTAGTAGAGGGAGGCGCCGGGGGCGGCGTCCAGCACCACCCACATCTCCGTCTTGCCGTACTGCCCCTCATGGGTCAGGGCGTACTCGTCCGACGGGTGGACCTGGATAGACAGGTCCCGCTCCGCGTCGATGAGCTTGATCAGCAGAGGGAAGTCCTGGAAGGACCGGCAGTGGGTCCCCAGGCCTCCCTCCCGCTCCAGATAGGCCGGCAGGGTCATCCCCGCGAAGGGGCTGTCCGCCAGGCGCGAGGGGCCGTCCGGGTGGCAGGACAGCACCCAGGCCTCCGCCAGGGGGTCCAGACTGCTCTCTACGCCGAAGTCCTCCCGCAGGCGGCGGTGTCCGCCCCAGAGGTAGTCCTTGCAGGCGGGGGAAAGCCGGTAGGCCGGCATAGCGTTCACCTTCCTTCAGCCGCCCGCGGGCGGCTTTTTTGTGGCTTGCCGCTCAAGGCTGCCGCTGTAGATAGGCTAGGTTTTTCTCCACCAGTGCCCGCCGCTGCTTCACGCAGTCCACACTGCGCAGGGGGTCGGCGGGGGTGTGGAGGGCGAAGTCCACCAGCCGGTCCAAGGTGGTGGAGGCCACATGGAGCCGGGTGTCGGCGGAGGCGTAGTAGATATACACGCTGCCGTCGTCGTCCACGATGGCCCCGTTGGTGAAGGCCACGTTGCTCACGTCCCCCACCCGCTCGTCCCCCCTGGGGGCGATCAGGAACCCGGAGGGCTCGGCGATGACCCTTGCCGGGTCCTCCAGGGCGGTCATGAACACATAGACCACATACCGCAGGCCGGCGGCGGTGTTGCGCACGCCGTGGGCGATGTGGAGCCAGCCGGCCCCGGTCTTGATGGGCACGGCCCCCGCGCCGTTCTTCACCTCGGTGATGGTGTGGTACCGCCGGGGACTGGTGATGCGCTCATGGCCGATGACGGGATGGGTGATGTCCTCACAGAGGCCAAAGCCGATGCCGCCCCCGGAGCCGGTGTCGATAAAGCCGTCCATGGGCCGGGTGAAGAAGGCGTATTTCCCCTCCACCAGCTCCGGCAGCAGACAGACGTTGCGCTGCTGGGGGCTCTCCTGGGTCACCAGATCCGGCAGACGCTCCCAGGTCTCCAGGTCCTTTGTTCTGACGATGCCCGCCGCCGCCACGGCGGCGGAGAGGTCCGGGTCGCTGGGGTCCTTGCGCTCAGAGCAGAACACCCCGTAGATCCACCCGTCCTCGTGCTGGGTCAGGCGCATATCGTAGACGTTGGTCTCCGACCGGCAGGTGTCCGGCAGCAGGATGGGGTAGTCCCGGAACCGGAAGCCCTCCGTGGGGCTCTCGCTCTCCGCCACGGCGAAGAAGCTCTTCCGGTCGTTGCCCTCCACCCGGGCCACCAGGCAGTACCTGTCCCCCAGCTTGATCGCCCCGGCGTTGAACACCGCGTTGACCCCCAGCCGCTCCATAAAGAAGGGGTCGGTCTCCGGGTCCAGGTCGTAGCGCCAGATGAGGGGCGCGTGGTCCCGGGTGAGGACCGGATGCTCCCAGCGGGTGAAGATACCGTTGTAGAAGTCACTGGGCCGGTTGGGCCGGGCGATCAGGGCCTCATACCGGGCCGTCTCCCGCCTTAGGGCGGTCTCAAACGAAAACATCAGGGTCCCTCCTTATCAGCTCCAGGCACATCCGCCCGTTGTGGTAGGGGCACTTCCAGGGCTCCACGATGGGCTTGCCCTGGTCCGGCGTCCCGTTCTCGTCCAGCCGCCAGTACCACTCCCCGCCGGGCCGGTGGTCCGTCACCTTTTCGGTGATGTACCGCCAGACGGCGGCGGCGGCGTCCCGGCAGTCGGTCCGGTCCGGGTGCTTGCCGAACTCGTTCACCAGCCCCAGCACCGCCTCCGCCTGGACCCACCAGACCCGGTGGCCGTCCACCCGGCCCTCCTCGCACTCGTTGGCGATCGAGGCGCCGTCGAAGGCGTCCCGGAGGACGCTGCGGGCCAGGTCGGAGTCGATGGCGGCGATCTTCTCCGCCAGCGCCGGCTTTCCCAGCAGCTTACAGCCCCAGTCGATGAGCCAGCTGCTCTCGATGTCGTGGCCGTAGCTGGTCAGGTCGATGAGAGGGCGGTAGTCCAGGTCGAAGAACACCTTCTGCCGCCTCCGGTCCGGGTCGTAGATCCTGCCGGCGTAGATGTCCAAGATCCGCTCCATGGCCCGGCCCACCGCCGGGTCCCGGCTGGCCTGGTAGAGCCCGGCGTAGCCCTCAAAGACGTGGAGCAGGGTGTTCATGGTCCGCTCCGCCATCACCCCGTTCTCCGACAGCTTCTCGTTGGAGATGGGGGAGAAGTCCCGGGAGAAGGCCTCCAGATAGCCCTCCGCGTCGGTACACCGCTCCTCGATCAGCCGGAACAGGGACCGGGCCAGGGCCAAAGGCTCCTCCTCGCCGGTGAGGCGGGCATAGGCGGAGAGGGCGTAGATGGCGAAGGCTTGGTCATAGGTGTGCTTGCTGTCGTCCAGGGGCTTGCCGTCGTAGGTCACCGACCAGTAGACCCCGCCATAGTCCCGGTCCAGGCAGTGGTCCCGGAGGAAGAGATAGGCGTGGCGGGCGTAGGGGAAGAGACTGCCGTCTCCCAGTCCCATAGCCGCCTCTGAGAAGAACCAGAGGATGCGGCTGTTGAGGATGCACCCCTTCTCCGCCTTCCTGTCCACCTGGTGGCGGAAGTCCATATAGCCGTAGTAGCCGCCGAACGTATCGTCCCGGAGGGCCTGCCAGAAGGGCAGCAGCCGCTCTGTCAGCATGGCGCTGGCGGCGTTGGCGATGCGCTCCATGCCGGTCACCTCCTTCAGCGCTTTCCCAGTTCCCGGTCGCTCTCGCTCAGCTGACTGTTGGCCTTGATGTAGCCCACCACCTCGTCCACGGTGGTGAAGGCCAGGCCCACATAGCTGTCGGCACAGCCGTAATAGACAGCGATGCGTCCGGTCTCGCTGTCGGCCAGGGCGGCGCAGGGGAAGCAGACGTTGGGCACGAAGCCCCGCTCCTCATACCACTCCGTCGGCGTCAGCAGGAAGTTCTGGCACCGGTAGAGGACCCGGCTGGGCTCGTCGATATCCAGGATCGCCCCGCCGATGGAGTAGACGAAGCCGTTACAGGTGCCGGTGACGCCGTGGTAGAACAGCAGCCAGCCCTCGTCCGTCTCGATAGGGGCGGCCCCGCCGCCGATCTTCACGCTCTCCCACCAGTGGCTGGACTTGCCCATCACATGGCGGTGGCGGCCCCAGAAGGTAAGGTCCGGACTCTGGCTGAGGAAGATATCGCCAAAGGGGGTGTGGCTGGAGTCGGAGGGGCGGGAGAGCATGGTGTACAGCCCGCCGATCTTCCGGGGGAACAGCACCGCGTTGCGGTTGAAGGGGATGAAGGGATCCTCCAGCCGGGTGAAGGTCTTGAAGTCCTGCGTCTTGGCCATGCCGATGGAGGCGCCGTAAAAGTCCTGGCACCAGATGGCGTAGTAGGTGTCCTCCACCTGCACCAGCCGGGGGTCGTAGGCGTATACCGGCTGGGCCGGCGCGCCCTGGTCATCCACGAAGTGGATCTTCTCCGGCTCAAAGGCCCAATGGATGCCGTCGCCGCTGCGGCCTAGGTAGATGTAGGGCACGCCGTTGATCTGCTCCCCCCGGAACACGCCGATGAAGGCGCGCTCATAGGGGATCACGGCGCTGTTGAAGATCCGGGCCACGCCGGGGAGGGGGTCCCGCGGGATGATCGGGTTGGCGTCATACCGCCACAGGGGCGCGCTGCTGCCGACAGGCCGGTCCTGCCAGGGGATATTGGGCAGAGCGGGACAGATCAGCTTGCTCATGGGGCACCTATCCTTTCACCGCGCCGGCCGCCATACCGCTGTAGATGTGGTCCTGGCACAGCAGGAAGACGATGAGGGCGGGGATGATGGTGATGATGACGCCGGCGCAGATGTAGTTGTACTGACTGCCGTAGGGACCGGTGAAGGTGTACAGGGCGGTGGAGATGGTCCGCAGGTAGTCGTGGGTCAGGTACAGGTTGGACATATAGTACTCGTTGTAGATGCTCACGCCCTTCAGCACGCAGCTGGTGACGATGGCGGGCTTCAGCAGGGGGAAGAGGATCTTGAAGAACACGCCGAAGTAGGTGCAGCCATCGATGATCCCGCTCTCGTCCAATGTCACCGGCAGGTTCTCGAAGAATTGCAGGAAGATGTAGATCGAGATGATGTCGGTGCCGCAGAGGACGATGATGTAGCCATACAGGTGGTTGATCAGGCCCAGGGAGTACATGATCTGGTAGACCGTCACCTGGGTGGCGATGCCGGGGATCAGGGAGGCGAACATGAAGAGGTTGCGGATCGTGCCGTTGCCCACGAACCGGAACCGGTTCAGCACATAGGCCAGGGTGGCGCTGAAGAAGATGGACAGCACCAGCACGAACAGCAGCACGATGGTGGTGTTGCGGAAACCGGTGAACATACTGGCCTTGGTCCAGGCCTCCTTGAAGTTAGTCAGGTAGGCGAAGGAGGCGGGCAGGTCCAGGGGGGAGGTGGACTGGTACTCCTCGTTGGTCTTGAAGGCGGTGAGGACGCAGACCACCACCGGCAGCACCGCCACGATGGAGGCGCCGATCAGGGAGACATACTTCAGGATGCTGAACAGGATGGACCCCGGGGTCCTGGCTCTCAGCTTGCTCATATCACGCACCTGCCTTTCCGGCGGCCTTCTTGGCGGCATAGCGCTCGTTGCGCAGCCGGGGCTTGGGGTCGCTGCCGTCGTCGCTGGCCTTGAAGGCGTACTTGAAGAAGAGCTTCTGGCCCACGGTGCAGAGGATGATGATGGCCAGCAGGACGATGGCCATGGCGCAGGCCAGGCCCACCTTCTGGTTCTCGTGGGCGATCCGGTTCATGATGACGAAGTAGGTGCCGGTGCCCATAGTGCCGTTGGTGATGACGTAGGGGGGCTCGAAGGCGCACAGGGACCCGGAGATGGACAGGATCAGGTTCAGCACGATGATGGTCTTGATGGAGGGGAGGATGATGTAGCGGAACTTCTGCCAGTTGTTGGCCCCGTCCAGGGCGCAGGCCTCGTAGAGGCTGTTGTCCACGCTCATCATGGCCCCCATGAACATGACCATGTTCTGGCCGGTGTAGCGCCAGACGGAGGTGGCCGCCAGGCAGATGTTGTTGATCTTGGTGTTCTGGAGCCACAGGGGGATGTTCTCCTCCGCCACGCCCAGGGCCATCAGGATGTTGTCCAGCACATAGCCGTGGGCGTAGAAGAACTTGAAGATGAAGCCTACAGCGATGCCGCAGATCAGGTAGGGGAAGAAGAGGCAGGCCTTGTACAGGTTGGACCCCTTCACCTTGAACACCATCAGGGAGGCGAAGAACAGGGCCAGAGCCAGCTGGACCACCGCGCCGCCCATGTAGAACACGCTGACCCAAAGGGTCTTGAAGCAGTCGTCCCGCTTAAAGACGTTGATGTAGTTCTTCAGCCCTACGAAGGTGCCCTCGCTGAGATAGTTGCGGTCATAGAAGCTGAACTGGATCATCTTGAAGAAGGGCAGGTAGGTGAACATAAAGAGCAGGATCATGGGCAGGATCATGAACGTCACAATCACCAGGATCCGCTGGCGCTTCCCGTTGTCGAAGAAGCCCCGCAGCCCACCGGCCTTCGGCTCCTGCACGGCGGCAGTGCCTGGGGTAGTTTTCATGATTTTGGACCTCCTACAGCAAATATCGAGAGGAAGGATCGGCGCTTAGAATAGGATCTCCATCTCCAGCTCCTCCTGGGCGCTGGTCCACTTCTGGTTCCACTCGTCCATGATCTCGTCGATGGTCTTGTCCTTCAGGATGGCGTGCTCCACGATGGTGCAGTCGGGGTAGTCGTCGTTGTTGATGCCCACCTCGCTGAGCAGGTTGACCTTGTCGAACTCGTCCTCCTTCCCCTCGGGGGCGGCGGCGTTGCTCAGCAGCTCGATGCCGGCGAAGTCGTCCAGGAAGTCGGGCATGGGGGCGCTCTTCAGGGCGGGGATGCAGTTCTCATCCTGGAAGATGGTGGACTCCTCCAGCAGCCACTTCAGATAGACCATGGAGGCCAGCTGCTGGTTCTCATCGGCCATCTTGTTGATGGCGTAGCTGTAGTTGCCGCCGGCGGCGGTGACCCGTGTCCCCTCGCTGTTGGTCACGGTGATGGGGAAGGGCATATAGGCCACATCCTCCGGCCTGTCGCCGGCCTCCCGGAACTGCTGGACCGCCCAGGAGCCTAGGACCATGCAGCCGATCTCGCCCCGATTGATCATGCCCTTGCAGCCCTCCCAGTCGGAGCTCATGGGGTCCTTCTCTACCAGGCCCCGGGCCACGGATTCATAGAGGATGTTGTACACGGCGTAGGGGCCGTTGCCGTCGCTGCGCTTGGAGAAGGGATTCGCGGTGTGGACGATCTTATAGTTGCGGAAATCCGGGTCCCCCAGAGCGGCCACGGCGATATAGGCGTCCCAGGCGCCCATGGGCCACTTGGCGGCGAAGTTGGTGTAGAGGGGGATGGCGTCGGTCTTGTCCTTGATGTCCTGGAGGCACTGGAGGAACGCCTCCGGGGTGGCGGGCAGGGGCTTCAGGCTGGGGTCGGCGTCCAGCTTGTCCTGGTCGGAGGTGTAGCCGGCGGCCTCAAAGACGGCCTTGTTGTAGGCCACGCCCTCCACATTGCCGCCGTTGGCGATGCCGTAGACCTTGCCGTCAAAGGACTTGTCGGGGATGAACTGGTAGCGCTGGTCCAGGGTGTCCATGTCGCCCAGCACGGCGAAGTAGTCGCCCATGGCGCTCTTGGCCACGGTGGTGGGGATGAAGCAGATGTCGCCCCAGTCGCCGTTGGGCAGGCGCAGGTTCAGGGATTCCTCGTAGTCGGTGATGCCCTCGTAGACCACCGTGATATTGGGGTAGAGCTGGTGGAACTCCTCGGCATAGCGGGCGTACACGGTGTCAATGATATCGGTGCGGTTGGTCAGGACCTTGATGGTGGCGGTGATGTCCTGATAGTCGGTGCCCAGATCGATCTCATCGATCTTAGGCAAGTTGACCTCGGGCGCTTCCTTCTTCTTGCCGCCGCAGGCGGTCAGCAAGCTGAGCACCATGGTCAGGGCCAGGATAAGAGACAATGCTTTCTTCATGTGTGTTCCTCCTATTCGTCAGTGGGCTAGAGCTAAGCTAACTGGCGGAGAAAATTAGCTTAAATTTAGCCTTTTCATAAGTATATATCTACCTCAAAAATTAGTCAATAACGGGATAAAAATTTAGGCGTTTTAGATAGATCAAAAATGAATTTTTTGTGAATGACGACAGGCAAAAAAACACAGCGGGCAGACGATCGTCGTCTGCCCGCCGTGGGGGGATATAGGGAGCGCTCACATGGGCGGGGCCCCGGTGCTGTCCCGGACCACCAGGCGGCCGGGGACCACATAGGTCATAGAGGGCGTGGGCTCCTTGCGGATCTTCTGGGCCAGCAGCTCCACCGCCTGCTCCGCCATCTGCTCCACGTTGACCCGGTAGGTGGTCAGCGGGGGCCGGGAGAGCTGGGCGAAGCGGAAATCGTCGTAGCCGCAGAC
Organism: uncultured Clostridia bacterium; assembly: GCA_947173485.1. GTDB lineage: Bacteria > Bacillota > Clostridia > Oscillospirales > Oscillospiraceae > CAMWFH01. The sequence goes on from CAMWFH010000011.1 coordinate 37,217, forward strand.
GGCGATGTCCTCCGGCACCCGGTGGCCCAGCTTTTGGAGGGCCTCCGTCAAGTTGTAGGCCACCTCGTCGCAGCTGCACAGGAAGGCCTCCGGCAGCTCCGCCGGCAGGTCGAAGGGGATGAACTCCCCGTTCTCGTCCCGGTCCTCCAGGAGCCAGTCCTCCCGGGGGCGCAGCCCCGCCAGGCGCAGGGTGCGCTGGTAGCCTAAGTACCGGTCCATGATGCTGGAGGTGGACAGGATGCTGCCCACGAAGCCGATCTTCCGCCGGCCCAGGGACAGCAGGTGCCGGGTCAGGGCGGAGCCGCCCTCGTAGTTGTCGCTGCACACGCAGTCCCAGGGCAGGTCCGGCAGATGGAAGTCCAGCTGGAGGCAGGGCAGCCCCCAGTCCGCTGCCGGGGCCAGATAGGCCGGGGCCAGATTGCCCATAAAGACTACCGCGTCCACCTTCCGCCCCGCTATCAGAGCCGGTTGGGCGGCGGAACGCTCCGCCTCCTGGGAGACGATCTCCATCATGCACCCCAGGCCCTTCTCCCCGCTGGAGAGGACCAGAAAACGGTATAGATTGGTGTAGAACGTGTTCTCCGCGAAGAAGCGGTCCGCCACCAGGACGCCGATGTTGCCCCCCTCCGCCTCGCTGCAGATCTTGGTCCCCTCATAGCCCATCTGCCGGGCCAAGGCCACCACCTTGGCCCGCATCTCCTCACTGACGCCCGGCTTGCCCGCCAGCGCCTTGGATACGGACACCACGCTGATATGCAGCTGCTCCGCGATGTCCGCCATCCGAACCGGCTTTCCCATAACGTTCCTCCTATTTTGTCATCGCACCTATTATAATCACTTTCTATTTATTCGTCAACCTAGAAGAAAGTTAAATATAAGCTAATTATTTACTTGAAATTTCCTCTCCCCCGTGGTATGCTGGCGGTGAGAGAGGGGGGACTGCCATGCAGCCGATCTTTTCCTGCCCCCATTGGCGGGCGATGGGACGTTTCGCGGAGGAGCCCGCCCGGCGTGCCGGCGTGCTGCCCTTGTTCTGGGCCGCCAGCGGGGCGGAGCTCCTGTTCACTGGGGAGGAGCTGTCCTTTTTCCTGGAGGCGGACTTCCAGCGGTGGGAGCCCTGGATCGTCTTGGAGCTGAACGGCGCGCCGCTGCTGCGGATGCCCCTGGACCGGGGCGTGAGCCGGGTCTGCCTCTTCCGGGGGATGGCCTCTGGACCGGTGAAGCACGTCCGGCTGTGGAAGGAGACCCAGCCCATGGCGGAGGACGAGCGCCACAGTTTGCGCCTTGTGGGCCTGGAGGGCCGGGGCGGGGCGTTCCTGCCCCTGCCGGAGAGGCGGTGGCGGCTGGAGTTCGTAGGGGACAGCCTCACCAGCGGCGAGGGGCTGGCCGGGGGCCTGGGGGAGACGGACTGGGTCCCCGCCCTGTTCAGTGCCAGCGCCAGCTGGGCCCGCCGGACAGCGGACCTGCTGGGGGCGGACTTTTGGACCGTCAGCCAGAGCGGCTGGGGGGTCCGCACCGGCTGGGACGGGGATGCCCGCCACGCCCTGCCGGCGATCTATGAGACGGTCTGCGCTCCAGCGGCGGCGGACGCCTCTCTGGGCAGCCAGCTGCCCTGTGACTTCGGCGCCTGGCCCCCGGACGCGGTGATCGTCAACCTAGGGACCAACGATGCCGGCGCCATCCAGCGCCTGGGCCTCCCCCAGGGGGAACGGCTCCTGGAGGCGGCGGCGGTCCGGTTCCTGGAGCGGCTCCGGCAGCTGGCCCCCAGGGCCAAGCTGGTCTGGGCCTACGGTATGTTGGGGGACGATCTCCGTCCGGTCCTGGAGCGGGCTGCGGAGAAGGTGCCGGGGGCGTACTACCTGCCCCTGCCGCCGGTGACGGAGGAGACTATGGGCTCCCGGCAGCATCCAGGCCCCCTGTGCCATCAGGCGGCGGCGGAGACGGCGGCGGCCTTTTTACGGGGCATCCTTTAACAATGATGATATATATGGAGGGAACATTATGGACTACCAAGAGAAGCTGGACCGCTGGATGGAGCGGGCCGTGGAGGACGGGGACCTGGTCCGGGAGCTGGCGGCGATCCGGCAGGACAGCGGGGCGGTGTCTGACCGGTTCTATCAGGACCTGCGCTTTGGCACCGGGGGCCTGCGGGGCGTCATCGGCGCGGGGACCAACCGGATGAACATCTACACCGTCCGGCGGGCCACCCAGGGCCTGGCCGACTACATCAACGCCAACGGCCTGCCCCGGGCCGTGGCCATCGCCCACGACAGCCGCCGGAAGGGGGACCTCTTCGCCCGGGAGACCGCCCGGGTCCTGGCCGCCAACGGCATCACCGCCTGGCTCTATCCCCGGCTGGAGCCCACTCCGGCTCTCAGCTGGGCGGTGCGCTATCTCCGCTGCGGCGCCGGGGTCTGCGTCACCGCTAGCCACAACCCGGCCAAGTACAACGGCTACAAGGTCTATGGCCCCGATGGCTGCCAGATCACCCCGGAGGCGGCGGAGAAGGTCCTGGCGGCCATCGAGAGGACCGACTACTTTGACGGCGTGGTGCTGGCGGACTACGATGCGGCCGTTGCCGGTGGGAGGATCCGGGAGATCGACGACGCCTGCCTGGACGCCTTTATCGATGCGGTGCTGGCCCTGCGGCCCGGCAGCGACGTGAGCCGGCTGAAGCTGGTCTACACCCCCCTCAACGGCTCCGGCCTGGAGTGCGTGCAGAGGCTGCTGGGGAAGATGGGGGTGACGGATGTGACCGTGGTGCCGGAGCAGGCGGCCCCGGACGGGGACTTCCCCACCTGCCCCTACCCCAACCCGGAGATCCGGGAGGCCATGGAGGCGGGGCTGCGGCTGTGCGAAGAGGTCCGGCCCGACCTGCTGCTGGGCACCGACCCGGACTGCGACCGGATGGGCGCGGCGGTGCCGGACGGACAAGAGGGCTACCGGCTCCTGACCGGCAACGAGATGGGCGTGCTGCTCCTGGACTACCTCTGCCGGGTCCGGCTGGACCGGGGGACCATGCCGGAGAGGCCGGTGGCGGTGACCACCATCGTCTCCACGGATATGGCCGCGCCGGTGGCGGCCCGCTACGGCGTGGAGCTGCGGCGGACCCTCACCGGGTTCAAGTACATCGGGGAGCAGATCGGAGCCCTGGAGGCGGAGGGCCATCCCGAGCGGTTCCTCTTCGGCTTCGAGGAGAGCTACGGCTATCTCTCCGGCGGCCACGTTCGGGACAAGGACGCGGTGAACGCGGTGATGCTGGCCTGCGAGTGCGCCGCCTGGTATGCCGGGCAGGGCATGACCCTGCTGGACGCCATGGATGCCCTCTACGAGACGTTTGGATACTATCAGAACGGCCTTTTGAGCAAAGCCTTCGAGGGGGAGGACGGCATGAGGGCCATGGAGGCCCTGATGGCCTCCCTTCGGGCGGACCCGCCGAAAAAAATCGCTGGACAGGCGGTGACGGATGTGGTAGATTATCTCCACGGAACAACGGGCCTGCTGCCCTCCGATGTGCTGGCCTTCCGCCTGGCGGGGGAGGGCAAGCTGATCGTCCGCCCCTCCGGCACCGAGCCAAAGCTGAAGCTGTATCTTTCCGTCCGGGGTGGGAGCCGGGAGGAGGCCGGAGCGATGCTGGCGGCCCTGGAGCAGGCGGCAGGCGAGCTGATGGAGAGAAAGAGATGAGACAGTTTCCCAAGGGCTTCATCTGGGGCGCGTCCTCCGCGGCCTATCAGATCGAGGGTGGCGTAAGGGAGGACGGCCGGGGGGAGAGCGTTTGGGATGTTTTTTTCCACACCCCCGGCAAGATCAAAAACGGCGAGAACGGCGACACCGCCGCCGGCAGCTACCACCGCTGGCGGGAGGACGTGGCGCTCTTGAAGGAGATGGGCCTTGGGGCCTACCGCTTCTCCGCCGCCTGGCCCCGCATCGCCCCCAACGGGGACACGGACTGGAATCAGGCCGGCCTGGCCTACTACGATAAGCTGGTGGACGCCCTTTTGGAGGCCGGCATCCAGCCCTGGATGACCCTCTACCACTGGGACCTGCCCCAGGCTCTGGAGGCAAAGGGCGGCCCGGAGCCGGCGGAGCGCACCATCCAGTGGCGGACGGCCATGGGCTGGCCCGTCGCCCCCCAGGCGATGGAGTGGGGGCCCCGGCTGGCGTGGGAGCGCTACGGCCTGCCCATCGTCATCAGTGAGAACGGGATCTCCTGCCATGACGCGCCGGGCCCGGACGGCCAGGTCCACGACGGGGAGCGGATAGATTTCCTGACGCTCTACCTCCGGGCCCTCCACCGGGCCATCCAGGCCGGGGCGGACGTGCGGGGATACTTCCACTGGTCCCTGACCGACAACTTCGAGTGGGCCGAGGGCTATGCCCAGCGGTTCGGCCTGGCCTATGTGGACTACGCCACGGGAGACCGCCTTCTGAAGGAGAGCGGGACCTGGTATGCCGCCACGGCAAGGCGGAACGGCGTGCCGGGATAGGACCGGCCGGTCCCGATAAAAATAACGAGGAGATATGAGGAACGAGTATGGCTATCACCTATTTTGAGCGGGAGCGGGTGTTCCGGCTGGACACCCCCCACACCACCTATCTGCTGGGCCTGGTGGACCAGGAGGGCTTCCTGGGACAGATCTACTACGGCCCCCGCCTGCCGGAGGGGGAGACCCTCCGGGCCCTTCTCCGTCTGGAGGAACGGCCTGTGCCCCCCTCTGCCGACCCCAGGGAGCGGGCCTCCTTCTATGACTCCTTCCCCTTCGCCTACCCCGCCCACGGCGGCGGCGACTTCCGCACCCCCTGCCTGTCCGTCCAGACGGCGGGCGGCGGGTGCAACTGTGAGCTGTTCTACGAGAGCCACTGCATCTCCGCCGGCAAGCCGCCCCTGGAGGGGCTGCCGGCGGCCTATGGCGGCAAGGACGGCTGCGCTACCCTGGAGATCACCTGCGCCGACCCGGCCCTGGGCCTGCGGGTCCACCTGCGCTATACGGTCTTTTCGGACAGCGACGCCATCTGCCAGAGCGCCCTGGTGGAGAACGGCGGGGAGGAGCCCATCGTCCTCACCGCCGCCCTGTCGGCCTGCCTCCATTTGGACGATATGGACTTCGACTGCATCACCCTCCCCGGCAGCTGGGCCAGGGAGCGGGAGATCGTCCGCCGCCGGCTGGTGAAGGGCAGGACCGGGGCGGAGTCCCTTCGGGGCATCTCCTCCCACCAGGCCAACCCCTTCTTGGCCCTGTGTGAGCATACCGCCACCCAGGAGCGGGGGCGGGCATACGGCATGGCCTTCGTCTACTCCGGGAACTTCCTGGCCCAGGCGGAGCTGGACCAGTATGGCAAGGTGCGCTCCGTGATGGGCATCCACCCGGAGGGCTTCGGCTGGCAGCTGCTGCCGGGGGAACGGTTCCAGACGCCGGAGGCGGTCCTGGTCTGCTCCGATGAGGGCCTGGGGGGCATGAGCCGCGCCTTCCACGACCTCTTCCGCACCCATCTGATCCGGGGCCAGGCCAAGCGGCGGCCCGCCCTGCTGAACAGCTGGGAGGCGTGCTATTTTGACTTTGACCACGATAAACTGTTAGAGCTGGGCCGCCAGGCCGCGGCCAGCGGCATCGAGCTCCTGGTGGTGGACGACGGCTGGTTCGGCCACCGGAACGACGAGACCACCAGCCTGGGGGACTGGACCGTCAACGAGGAAAAGCTCCCCGGCGGCCTTGTGCGGCTGGGGGAGGAGCTGGGGGCCATGGGGGTCAGCCTGGGGCTCTGGGTGGAGCCGGAGATGATCTCCCCGGATTCCGACCTCTACCGGGCCCACCCGGACTACGCCATGGCCATCCCCGGCCGGGTCCCCACCCTGGCCCGGAACCAGTACGTTCTGGACCTGACCCGGAAGGAGGTCCGGGACTGCGTCTATGAGCAGATCGCCGCGGTGCTGCGGGAGGCCCCCATCACCTATGTGAAGTGGGACATGAACCGGCCCCTGATCGATGTCTACTCCCCCTCCCTGCCCCCGGAGCGGCAGGGGGAGGTGTACCACCGGTACGTCCTGGGCCTCTATGAGATGCAGGAGCGCCTGGTGACGGACTTCCCGGAGATCCTCTTGGAGAACTGCTGCTCCGGCGGCGGGCGCTTCGACGCCGGGATGCTCTACTACAGCCCCCAGATCTGGACCTCGGACAACGCGGAGGCCATGGACCGGCTGGCGATCCAGGAGGCCACCGCCCTGGTCTACCCCTACTCCGCCATGGGCGCCCATGTGGCCTGCTGCCCCAGCCATACCAACGGGCGCGTCACCCCCTTCCTTACCCGGGGCGGGGCGGCCCTGCCGGGGTGCTTCGGCTATGAGCTGGACCTGGGGGAGCTGACGGAGGAGGAGCGGTCCCAGATCCCCCTCCAGCTGGCGGAGTACCGGATGTTTGGCCCGGTGTTCCGGGAGGGGGACTACTACCGGCTGGCCTCCTTCCGGGACAACGGCTACTATGACGCCCTGATGGCGGTGACCAAGGACCGGTCCCTGGCGGTGGTGGACTATACCCAAGTCCGCTCCCGGGCCAACCTGCGCAGCCTGCGCCTGCCCCTGCGGGGGCTGGAGGAGACAGCCCGGTACCGCTGCCAGGGGAGCGGCGAGGTGCGCACCGGCGCCGGCTGGATGCTGGGCGGGGCCCTGCTGGAGGCGGTGCAGGCGGACTTCTATAACCAGCTGGTGGTGCTGGAAAGGATCGACTGAGAACGAGCGGCATGAGCCGAACAGGCCATAGATAAGGAGGCGGCGCAGTGAGTAGACAGGAAGCGGCGGAGCAATACGGAAAGGCCCTCCGGGCGGGACGCAAGTGCCAGAAGGAGTGCGTACACCGGGGCCGGTACCCCTACCCCCAGGTGCTGGATGAGATCCTGGTGGGCGCCCCCATGGCGGGGCAGGTGGAGCTGGGGGTGGTGGAGATCCCCATGGAGCAGATCGCCGGCACCAAGACCGCCGGGCGGCGCTCCGCCTTCGCGGCCAACTTTATGCCCCTGATGGAGCCGGACACGGAGTTCGCCGACAAGTGGATCTCCCTCTGCCAGGCCCATCTGGGGGACGAGGGGATCCGGGACCCGATCCGGTGCTATGAGTATCTGGGCTGGTTCTATGTCCAGGAGGGGAACAAGCGGGTCAGTGTGCTGAAGAGCTACGACGCCCCCTCCATCCCCGGCTTCGTCATCCGCATGGTGCCCGCCTGGTCGGATTCCCCAGATATCCTGGCCTACTACGACTTTATGCGCTCCTACCCCCTGACGGGGCTCTACGCCGTGCGCTTCAGCCGGGCCGGAAGCTTTGCCAAATTGCAGGCGGCCCTGGGGTATGCCCCGGACCATGTCTGGACCGAGGAGGAGCGGCGGCAGTTCTCCTCCAGCTTCACCTACTTCCGGGACGCCTTTTGGAAGCGGGGCGGCCGGGACCTGCCCATCACCCCGGCGGACGCCCTGCTGGTGTGGCTAAAGGTCTACCCCTTCGCCTCCCTGCGCACCATGTCCTCCCAGGAGCTCTCCCGCAGCCTGGAGGCGGTGTGGGCCGATGTGAGGATGCAGACCCAGAGCGCCCCCATCGCCGTCAGTACCCAGCCGCCAGCGGAGGAGCTGCCCCTGCTGTCCCGGCTGTTCAAGCTCCGCTCCCCCCTCCGGGTCGCCTTCGTCAACGAGCGCTCCCCCCAGGAGAGCGACTGGGCCAGGGCCCACGACCTGGGCCGGCAGTACCTGGAGACGGTGCTGGAGGAGGCGGTGGACGTGCAGGTCTTCAACGGCGTGCGGACCGAGGCGGAGGCCGACGAGGCCATAGACGCCGCCGCTGCCGGCGGGGCCCAGGTGATCTTCGCCACCACGCCGCCGCTGATCGGCGCCTGCCGCCGGGCCGCCGCCAAGTACCCCGACCTGCGGATCCTGAACTGCTCCGTCTCCATGGCCTACACCGGGGTGCGGACCTACTACAGCCGCATCTACGAGGGCAAGTTCATCACCGGGGCCATCGCCGGGGCCATGAGTCCCAGCGGCAACATCGGCTATGTGGCCAGCAGCCCCATCTTCGGGGTGCCCGCCAGCATCAACGCCTTTGCCCTGGGGGCCCGGATGACCAACCCCAACGCCCGGATCCGCCTCCGCTGGTCCTGCGTGGAGCCGGATGCCATGGAGGCCCTGGTCCGGGACGGGATGGACCTGGTGTCCAACCGGGACATCCCCACGCCGGACCGGACCCGGGAGCCCTGGGGCCTGTGCCGGCCCCTGAAAACGGGGGGCTTCGCCTCCCTGGCCTCCCCCTACTGGCACTGGGGCAACTTCTACGTCCGGCTGATCCGCAGCTTCCTGAACGGGGGCTGGGACGCGGCCCAGAACGGCGGCAAGGCCGTCAACTACTGGTGGGGCATGGACAGCCAGGCAGTGGGCGTGCTGCTGGGGGAGGCCCTGCCCGCCGGGGTGCGGCAGCTGGCCGGCATCCTGAGCAACGGCATCTACGCCGGCTCCGTCTTCCCCTTCCTCCAGCCCATCCGCTCCCAGGACGGCGCGGAGCGCAGCAACGGGGACCACTGGTTCACCCCGGAGGAGATCCTGCGGATGGATTGGCTGTGCGACAACGTGGACGGGGCGATCCCCGCCTATGAGAGCCTGCTCCCCTTTGCCCGGTCCATCGTCCGGCTCCAGGGGGTCTACCGGGACCACATCCCCCCGGAGAAGGAGGGGACCATCCTGTGAAGCTGCTGCTGCTGGCCGACCAGGAGAGTCCCTATCTATGGGACTACTACCAGCCCGGCCGGCTGGACGGGTACGATCTGATGCTCTCCTGCGGGGACCTCAGTCCCCACTATCTGATGTTCCTGGTGACCATGGGCAGGCCGCCCCTGCTCTATGTCCACGGCAACCACGACCTCGCCTATGCGAACTGCCCCCCGGAGGGGTGCGACTGCATCGAGGATAAGCTGGTGACGGTGAAGGGCCTGCGGATCTTGGGGCTGGGGGGCAGCGCCCTCTACAGCGGCGGGCCCCACCAGTACACCGAGCGGCAGATGGCCTGGCGGATTCGAAAGCTCCACCTGGCCCTCCGCCGGGCCGGGGGCGTGGATATCGTGGTCACCCACGCCCCGGCCCAGGGCTATGGGGACGGAGCGGACTACGCCCACCGGGGCTTTGCCTGCTTCCTCCCTCTTCTGGATCGGTACGAGCCCCGCTACCTGGTCCACGGCCACGTCCATATCAACTACGGGGTCGATATCCCCCGGGTCCTCCACCGGGGGAAGACCACGATCGTCAACGCCTACGAGCGCTATATACTGGACCTGCCGGACCCCCGGTCCAGATAGGCTGTCCCTTCCGCCGGAGGGGGCAGCCTTTTTCGACAGGTTTCTGCAAAAGTCCTTGACCTTTCAGGGGATAGGGTGTATACTGAAGTGCAGAAGTCTCTGCTTTTTTACTGTGGCGGCGCATATTTTTATGTGTACTTAACTGGTGTGAGGTCTCTGCCTATGGCACTGCAATCCGCGCTGTTCCTGTTCTTTTTCTTCCCCCTGGGCGGCCTGCTCTACTGGGCCGTCCCCTCCCTCCGCGCCAGGAACGGCCTGCTGCTGGCCGCCAGCCTGGTCTTTTACTCCTTCGGTCAATGGCAGGGCATCCCGGTCCTGCTCCTCTCCGCCCTGGTCAGCACCCTGGCCGGCCGGGCCATGGAACGGGAGAAGGGCCGCCGGGCGGTGCTGGCCCTGGCTGTGGCGGTCCATCTGCTCCTGCTGGGGGCGTTCAAATATCTGGACTTCTTCACCGCCTCCCTCAATGCCCTCCTGGGGCTGGAGCTGCCCCTGGCCCACCTGCCCCTGCCTATGGGCATCTCCTTTTTCACCTTCAAGTCTATCGCCTATGTCGTGGACGCCTACCGGGCCGGCGGCAGCGGCCACGGCTTCGCCGATGTGCTGCTCTATGTCTCCTTCTTCCCCCAGATCGGGTCCGGCCCCATCGCCCGCGTTGGCCCCTTTGCCCAGCAGCTCACCGGCCGGACCATCGGCGCGGCACAGGCCGCCCAGGGCCTGCGCCGGTTCATCCTGGGCTTTGGGAAGAAGTTGCTGATCGCCGGCCAGGTGGCGGCGATCGCCGACGCCGCCTTTGCCCTGGGCCCTGCCTTGGACGCCCGGATGGCCTGGGTGGGCGCCGTGGCCTACTCCCTCCAGCTCTACTTCGACTTCTCCGGCTACAGCGACATGGCCATCGGCATGGCCGCTATGCTGGGCTTTTCTACACCGGAAAACTTCAATTACCCCTATATAGCCGCCTCTATCCGGGATTTTTGGAAGAGGTGGCATATCTCCCTGTCCTCCTGGTTCCAGGACTACCTCTATATCCCCCTGGGGGGCAACCGGAAGGGACAGGGACGGGCCATGGTCAACCGGGGCATCGTGTTCCTCCTCTGCGGCCTGTGGCACGGGGCCAACTGGACCTTCATCCTCTGGGGCCTATGGCATGGCGTCTTTTCCGCTATCGAGAGCGCCGTTGCCGCCGCCCGCAAGGGCCGCCCGGCAGAGCGGTCCCGGCGGCCGCTCCTTGGACGGGCTCTTGGCCATGTCTATACCCTGCTGGTGGTCTGCATAGGCTTCGTGATCTTCCGGGCCGCGGACCTGACCCAAGCGGGGCAGATGCTCGCCGCCATGTTCACCGCCTTCTCCCCCTCGCCGGCGGCTACTCTGGCCTGGGAGCGGATCGCCCCCGCCGCTTGGTGCGCCTTCTTCGGCGGCATCCTGGGCAGTCTGCCCATCGTGCCTTACCTCAAGGAGCGGACAGCGGGCCGGGGCTGGGTGGAGGCGGCGTCCTTCGTGCTGGCGGCGGCGCTCTTCGCGCTCTGCCTGCTGGCCGCTGCCGGCAGCGGGTTCCAGTCCTTTATCTACGCCCAGTTCTGAGGAGTGAGGTCTGTTCATGAAGAGATCTGGCTATATCGCTTTCATCGTCCTGATCTGGCTGCTCTGCCTGGTACCCGCCCTGGGGATGTTCCTCCCCGGTGAGGAGGAGACCGGCGGCAACCAGGTCCTCTCGGCGATGCCCGCCCTCCGGGACCGGAAGGGCCAGCTCAACCAAGACTACCTGCCCCAGGTGATGGACTTCGTGGAGGACAACTACTACCTCCGCCAGCCCATGGTCACCGCCTGGGCCGGCCTCAACGAGAAGCTCCTCCGCTCCTCCATCTCGAAGGACGTGGTCCTGGGGAAGGACGGCTGGCTCTACTTCGGCGAGACCCTTTCCGATTACACCGGCCTGGCACCCTTGCCGGACAGCGACATCGCCGCCGCTGCCTACAACCTCCACATCATGTCGATCTATTGCAGCAACCAGAGGGCGGATCTGCTGGTCACCATCGCGCCGAATAAAAACTCTCTGTATCCAGAGAAGATGCCAAAACTGACCGTATATCCACCTGCCGCCTCTAATGCCGCCCGTCTGGCGGACGATCTGGACGGCTGGTTCGTGTCCTATGTGGACCTCTTCAAGGCGTTCCGGGCCCAGGAGGAGCCCCTCTACTTCGCCCAGGACTCCCACTGGAACGGCCGGGGGGCGGCCCTGGCGGCGGACACCATCCTGAACTTCCCCTGGAAGGGGGACAGCCGCTACTTCGAGGGCCCCTTCGTCCCAGCCACCCACAAGGGAGACCTCTACGATATGCTCTGCCCCGCCGGGGAGGAGACGGAGGCCGACTACGCCTACGGACCCGGCTTCCACTTCACCTATGACCAGCCCATCCGCTCGGCGGAAAATCTGACCATCATGACCACCTGCGAGGGGAAGGACGGCTCCCTGCTGATGTTCCGGGACTCCTTCGGCAATAACCTCTACCCCTATCTGGCGGAGAGCTTCGGCCATGCTCTCTTCTCTCGGGCCACTGCCTACCGGTTGGATCTGATCGCAGAGCGGGGGGCGGACACGGTGGTGATCGAACTGGTGGAGCGCAACATCCCCTATCTGCTGCAAAATGTGCCGGTGATGCCGGCGCCCAGCAGTACATCACGGCCCTACAAGGAGGGGTATTACTGGCAGGCCCGGGCGGTCCTCTCGCCGGAGGGGCCGGAGGATATCGTCCTACAGACCACACCCTCCCGGGAGATGTCCGGCTATGTGCTCGTCAAGGGCGCTCTGCCGGAGGGAAAGGCCCCCGGAGCGGTCTATCTGCTGGCGGACGGTGCGTACTATAAGGCATTTTTACAGGAGGACGGCGGGTTCGGCCTGTATATGCCGGAGACGGCGCTGACAGGTGAGCTGTCTGTGATATGGAGTGGAGGAGAGTACGAATGAAGCGTCTGTTGTATCTTGCTTTGATGGTTGTGGCCCTGCTGGCGGCCCACTCCCCGGTCCAGATGGCCTGGGCGGGGATCGGCTCCCCTGATGGGCCCGATGCGCCTGCCGTCTCCTATCCCCGCCATACCTGGTCTGAGGAGTTTGAGGCCCCGGCGGACCCAACGGCCACCTTTACCGGCTATACCCTGACGGCGGACAGCCACAGCGCCTATGTGAAGGGCAGCGGCGGGAAGATGGGGGATTTCTCCCCCGAGGACAGCTTGACCAGGGGCCAGATCGCCCAGATCCTCCTGCGGCTGCTGCCGGCGGACCTGCCCAGCACCGCGGTCTACAGTGACGTCCCCGCCGACGCCTGGTATGCCAAGGCCGCCGGCGTCCTGGGGGGCCTGGGGGTCATCCGTCCGGGGGAGGACACCTTCCTGCCGGAGGAGGAGGTCACCCGCGGGGAGCTGATCCGCTATATCGCCTGCTTCTTCCCCTTCCGGGAGGACGCGGAGGTCTTTACCGATGTGCCGGACAGCCACCTGGATGCCCCCTATATCCTCTCCGCCCGGGCCAACGGCTGGCTGAAGGGCTACTCCGACGGCACGGTCCGCCCCGACCAGCCGATCACCCGGGCCGAGGCGGTGACCATGCTGAACCGGGCCCTGGACCGCAAGGCGGACAAGGCGTATATCGACCGGGTCCGGCCTACTTTCTATCTGGATGTGCCGGTGGGCAGCTGGTACTACTATGATGTGATGGAGGCCTCCGTGGCCCATGTCCACCTGAGCGTAGGGGAGGACGGGAAGGAGCTGTGGCGGGAGCATACCGGCGGCCACCGCCCCGAGGAGGGCTTCCACCTGGTGGATGGCTGGTCCTACTACTACGACAGCACCCTGGGGGATATCGTCCGGGGAGGCGATGTAGACACCTTCACCTTTGATGAGCAGGGCCATTATACCACCGGCAGCGCCGAGCTGGACGGCCTGCTCCGGGAGGCGGTGCTGGCCCACACCAATAAGGACATGACCCGGGAGGAGATGCTCCGGGCCCTCTACAACTACAGCCGGGACGACTTCCGCTACCTCAAGCGGCCCACCTACGACTTCGGCGCCACCGGCTTCATGCAGGCCGATGCCCTGGAGATGATGAAGACCCACCGGGGCAACTGCTACTCCTTCGCCTCCGTGTTCTACTACTTAGCCCGCTGGATCGGCTATGACGCCGTGACCTACAGCGGCACCCTAGGCCGGACCAGCCAGCCCCACAGCTGGGTGGAGATCGAGTTCGACGGGACCTGGTACGTCTTTGATCCGGAGCTGGAGAACGCCTACCGCACCAAGTACAACAACTACAACATGAAACTGTATAAATACCTGGACAACAACTACTGGCGGTACATCCGGCCGGACCACATCGCATAAAACAGGAGGATGAAAAACGTGAGAAAATTTGTATGTCTGCTGGCGGCGCTGGCCCTGGCGCTGACCCTCTGTGCCTGCAATAACGCCCCCGACACGCCCCCCGCGCCTGACGGGAACGGTACCCAGACCCAGGACCCTTCCGGCCCGGACAACAGCGGCCAGACCACACCGGATACCCCGCCGGCCGGCCAGGGAGACACAACGGGCCCCGGCGTCACCACCCCGCCCCCCGGACCGGAGGACACCTCCAAGGACAATGATCCCCCCGCTAAGGACAATGAGCCGCCGACCCAGGATGAGCAGCCAGGGGGCCAGGGCAGCCAAGACAGCCAGGACGAGAAGGACCCGGCGGCCATGAAGGAGACAGCGCTGGGCCTCATCGACCAGCCGGTCAGTGAGCTGTATGCGGCCATCGGCCAGCCCCTCTCCGCGGACTACGCCCCCAGCTGTCTGGAGGTGGGCGGCGAGGACGGCGAGCTGACCTATGACGGCTTCACCGTCTACACCGTCAAGTCCGCCGACGGCAGCGAGACGGTCTACGATGTGCTTTGAGGAGATCTGACGCTCCAACTCTTAGCAGGCGCCCAGTGGAGGGCGCCTGCTGCATTTTTGCGCAAAAGAGCCTGCCTGCCCTGTATCGGGGCAGACAGGCTCTCTATTTTTCACAGGACTTGCGTCACCGCAGGCCCAGCCGGGCGGCCAGGCCCCAGCCGTCCTGGCAGGTCATGGGGGCCTTGGGATCTACGTCCTCCGGCAACAGTCCCTGCTGCCAGGCGGACTCCACCGCCGCCGCGGCCCAGCTGTCCGCCGCTTTGGCGCTGCTGCCGGCGCGGACGGACGGCAGGTCCCACCCCATGGCGGTCAGCCAGCGCTCCGTCATCACGGCGGCCTCCTGCCAGGTGGCGGTCCGGGCGGGGGCGAAGGCGCCACCGCCGGTGCCGTTGACGATGCCCTGCTCCATGCACCATGCTACGTCCGGCGTGTACCAGTTGTTGGGGAACAGGTCACCGAAAAGGAGGACCTGTTCCTCCGGGTAGGTCACCTCCGCCCCAGCGGCCTGCCGTAGCAGCGCCGCCAGTCGGCCGCGGGAGAGGGGATCGCCGCCGTCGGCGGCGGGGATATGGGGCTCGTCCATGGCCAGCAGGGCCTCCACTGCCGTATCCCGGCCCGCCAGGTAGTCCGCCAGGGTCTGGGGAAGGGGCAGGTCCGGCTGGACGGGGACCATCCCCTTGCCGGCGGCGCTCTCGAAGTAGTCCCCTAAGCAGATATACTTGGTAGAGAAGGAGACAGAGAGCTGCGAGTGGGGCAGCTGAAAGCTACCCAGCGCGCCAAAGTGGTCCACGCAGCCGCTGGCGGCCTCCCCGGCCAGGTAGCCCCCCAGCTCCTGGATCTCCACCGCGTTGATCGCGGCGGAGGAGAAGGTGGCCTCGCCGATCAGGCCCCAGACCTGGATCTCCTCCCCCCGGATACGGGGCAGCAGGACCGACAGCAGAGGCTGGATGACCCCGTCAGAGCCGCCGCCGTTGCTGCGCAGATCGATCAGCACCTTTTTGTATGTACCGCCATCCAGATCCCGGGCGACCTGGGCGGCAAAGTCTGCCATGGGCAGCTCCGGGTCCTCGGCGCAGGTGTTGTACTGGATGTAGTAGGTGTCCTCCGACAGGGGCAGGGAGAAGTAGTAGCGCTTCTGGAAGGCGGTGGCCGGCTGGGTTTGCGGCTCCAGTCCCGCCAGGGCGGGCCACTGGGACCGGTCGGCGGTGGGCAGGGCGGTGAGGGATAGCTCTGCGGTCTGTCCGTCAGGGCCGGCCAGGGAGAGGACCAGGGGCCCCTCCGGCTCCGTGATGCCCGCATAGGCGAACAGCTCCGCTGAGCCGAAGGCCTGGCGCACCTGGCGGCGCAGCTTCACATCGTTGTCGCTGCTGAGCAGGACGGACAGCCGTTGGGCCACATCCTCCATGGTCAGGCCGCTCACCGTCTGGAGGGTCCAGCCCAAATAGTCCCGGTGGGCCTCCGGGAGGGTGTCGATCACCCAGACGCCGTCGAACCAGGCCAGGGCCACCGGGTAGACGTGGAGCATCACCGGGCCCAGGCTGGCGCTGGTGTGGGAGTCCCGGGCCAGGGCGATGAGGGACTGGACATCCAGCAGGAAGTCCACATCGCTCTCTGTAGCCAGCCGCGCCTCGATCGCCGCCTTCCGGGCCAGGAACGTCTCCTCCGGCGTGGTGTGGAACAGGTCAGGGTGGTTATAGCGCAGGGTATCGTAGACGGTCTCCAGGTCCGTCTGCCGCTCCTCCGGCGTCAGCGCCAGGGCCGGCAGGGCCAGGAGCAGCGCCAGCAGCAGGCAGAGAAGGGGGGCGCGAAGGTGTTTCATAGGTGGGGTCAGCTCCTTCTTGTAAAGAATGGGTCTCCGGGTCCAGTATACCACAGAGACCAGGGGAGAGATCTTTAAGAATTTTTTAACATCTGCCGGTTAAGAGATCCTTAAAGATCTCGCCATTGGACTCTTAAAAAAGCCCTGCTATACTCCAGGCAATTCCACCAAGGAGGGCTCACATATGACCGACATCATCCTGATCCTGACGCTGCTGCTGAAGGTGTCCACGCTCTACTTCGCCTGTGTGGCGGTATTTGCCCTGGGCCGCCGGCGGCGCTTTGCCCATGCCGCCCCTGCCACCCGTTTTGCCGTGCTGGCGGCGGCCAGGAACGAGGAGCGGGTGATCGGCGCCCTGGTGGAGAGCATCAAGGCCCAGAACTACCCAGCGGAGCTGGTGGATATCTACGTCATCCCCAACAACTGCACCGACCATACCGAGGCGGCCGCTGCCGCCGCCGGGGCCCAGATCGTCCACTGCCTGGGCCGGGTGGGCAGCAAGGGCGACGCCCTGCGGGAGGCCATCTGCCAGCTGCTGCCCAAGGGCTACGACGCCTTCGCGGTCTTTGACGCGGACAACACCGCCCACCCGGACTTCCTTCTCCGTATGAACGACGCTTTCCAGGCCGGGGCCCGGGTCTGCAAGGGCCGTCTCCGGGCCGCCAACCCCACCGACAGCTGGGTCGCCGGCTGCTACGGCCTTTACTTTGCCGCCTTCGACTGGTTCTTCAGCCGTCCCCGGAGCCGCTGCGGCCTCTCCGCCAAGCTGGTGGGCACCGGATTTGCCGTCCACCGGGAGGTGCTGGAGGAACTGGGGGGCTGGAACACCGCCACCATCGCCGAGGACGCTGAGTTCTCCGCCCAGTGCGCCCGGATCGGACGGCGGGTCCACTGGGTCCCGGAGGCCATGGCCTATGACGAGGAGCCCACGGACCTGCGCACCTCCCTCATCCAGCGCCGCCGCTGGTGCAGCGGCCTGATGCAGGTGGCCCGGCAGGAGGTGGGGCGTCTGGCGGCGGGGACAGGCCCGCTGGCCCTGCGGCTGGACATGGCCATGTTCCTCCTGGCCCCCTTCACCCAGGCCCTGTCCGGCCTGCTGGCCCTGGCAGGGGTAGCGGCGGGGGGCATCAGCGGCCTGGCCGGGTATCTGGGCGGACTGTGCCTCGCCTACATCGCCGCGGCAGGGCTGGGGCTGGTCCTCTCCCTGGCGGAGGGGTACGGCCTGCGGGGGATGCTCCCCGCGATCTGCGGCTATCCCCTGTTCATGGCCACCTGGATGCCCCTCCAGGTCGCGGCCCTCTTCAAGGACACTACCAGCTGGCGGGAGATCCGCCACCAGGGCCGCGCCAGGCCGGTGGCCGGCGGTCAGTGGTGAGCGCCCAGCTGGAGCAGCAGGCCAAGGGAGATGCCCGCCACGATCAGCAGGATGACCAGGGGGGACTTCCAGGCCTCCAGAGCCTCCGGCACCAGTTCAAAGAAGATCACATAGAGCATGGCCCCGGCGGCAAAGCCCAGGGCAACGATCAAAAGCGATGGCGCGGCGGCCCCGATATAGTAGCCCAGCAGGGCCCCCAGGATCGTGGGCGCACCGCTGAGGGCGGCCACGCCGATGGCCCGGACGGGCCGCTTGCCGCCTCCCAGCAGGGGGGCGGTGATGCTCATGCCCTCCGGGATGTTGTGGAGGCCGATGGTGGCTGCCGCCAGGGTGCTGCCCCCGGAGATGCCGCCCGCCGCCACCGCCGCGCCGATGGCCATGCCCACCGGCATATTGTGGAGCGCCACCGCCGCCGCCAGCACGAAGCCCGCCGTTTGCAGGTCGTGGTGGCCGCAGGCGCACTGGTGGGGGTGGTCGTGGTCGGCGTGGTGGACGCTCCGGTCGATCCAGCAGTTGAGCAGCCAGGTGACGCCGAATCCGATTAGCAGGCAGACCGGGACCATCCAGTCCCCGCCGTGTTCAAAGGCTTCCGGGACCATATGGAAGCACACCACGCTGAGCATGACGCCAGCGGTGAAGGCCACCAGCATGGCGGTAGCGCGGTCGCTCTTCCGTCCAAGGAGGAAGGCCAAGAGGCCCCCCAGGGCCAGTCCGCCGACGCCGGTCAGGGCGGTCAGCAGGAGGATGTAGAGGATAGTGTTCATAAAAAATTGCTCCCAAGGGTAAAAACTTTCTTCCTAGTATATCCCTTTTTACAGAATTGTCAAATCCCAGCGGCGCCGGTCTCCGGCGCCGAGCTGTTTTTTCCTGGATGGTTGACTTTTCCGCCGCCTCATGCTATAGTCAAAGCACTTTTGACCATGTTCGCAGGGAGGCAGTGGTATGACGAGCAAGGAGAAGATGCACAGCGGGGCGCTGTATCTGCCCATGGAGGAGACGCTGCTGGCGGAGCAGCTCGCCTGCCAGGAGCACCTGTATGACTTCAACCGGACCAGGCCCTTGGAGCAGGCCCGGCGGGCGGCGCTGCTGGGGGAGATGTTCGCGGAGATCGGGGAGGACTGCTACATAGAGCCGCCCCTCTACGCCAACTGGGGCGGCCACCATGTCCACTTCGGCAGCCATATCTACGCCAATTTCGGCCTGACGCTGGTGGACGACACCCATATCTATGTGGGGGACTACACCCAGTTCGCCCCCCATGTGACCGTGGCCACGGCGGGCCATCCCCTGGACCCGGAGCTGCGGGAGCGGGGGTACCAGTACAACGCGCCGGTCCGGATCGGCCGTAACTGCTGGATCGGCGCGGGGGCCCTGCTCCTGCCCGGCGTCACCATCGGCGACAACGTGGTGATCGGGGCGGGGAGCGTGGTGACCCGGGACCTGCCCTCCAACGTGTTGGCGGTGGGCAGCCCCTGCCGGGTCCTGCGGGAGATCGGAGAGCATGAGCGGACCTACTACTTCAAAGAGCGGAGGATCGACTATGACGCACTGTGAGCCCTATGTCAGCCAGTATACATCCCCCATCGGCCCCCTTTGGCTCCTGAGCGACGGGGAGGCCCTGACGGGGCTGTACTTCGCCCCCCATCCCGGACGGGGCGGGGCGGCCCTGCCCCTCCACCGGCAGGCCGCGGCGGAGCTGACCGCCTACTTTCAGAAGGAGCTGCGCGCCTTCACCCTGCCTATTTGTTTGGAGGGGACCGATTTTCGCAAAAAGGTGTGGCAGGCGCTGACCCAGATCCCCTACGGGGAGACCATCACCTATGGGGAGCTGGCCGCCCGGGTGGGCGATGCCAAGGCCAGTCGGGCCGTGGGCCAGGCCAATCACTTCAACCCCATCAGCATCATCGTCCCCTGCCACCGGGTGGTGGGGGCTGGCGGGAAGCTGACCGGCTACGGCGGCGGGATCGAGAAAAAGATCTTCCTGTTGCAGCTGGAGGGGGCCCGATAGAGAGCCAGACAGGGCGGCGCGTCATGCGCCGCCCTGTTCATCGTTCTGGCAACTATTGCAGCAGCCACTCCGGGGAGGCGGTGTCGCCGCCCCGGTCCACATAGCCGGTGGTGAGCATAGCGCCCTCCGGTCCGCTGGCCACCGCCGCGGCCTGGGCCAGGGGGAGGAGGGTGAAAGAGTCCGCGGTCAGGGCGTAGCGCCGGCAGCGGAGGGAGAAGGCGGTCACCGCGGCGCCGGTGAAGGTGATCTCCATGGCGCTGGTGCCGTCGGCGTAGTAGATCGGCAGGCCGTTGACATGGACGCCCAGGGAGATCCGCCAGCCCTCCGCCGTCCCCTCCACGCCGCTGAGGAAGAACCGGCTGTCCCCGCTGAGGGAGGGGGGCAGCAGGGTCTCCGCCAGTTGGAGGGAGAGCAGGGCCGCCTGGACGGCGGTGGGAGTCTCGTCTTTCCCCAGGGGGATGGTCATCAGGGGCCCAGCGGTGTCCTCGTCGCTGGTGTAGAGGACCACGCCGTCAGGCCGGATGCGCAGGGTCCGGGGGGATTCCACGATGACCTGGGTGCCGTCGATCTCCGGGTAGCGGTAGTTGGTGTGGGTATTGAACCCCAGAGCCCCCAGGAGGCGGCCATCGCTGGTGGCCTCCGCCGGGGTGGAGGCGGCGAGGACCTGGGCGCTGACCCGCTGGGCGGGCAGGAGGGTGTAGGGGTAGAGGCCGGCATAGTCCTCCCCGGCCTCAAAGGCGAAGGTGGCGCCGTTGGGCTCCTGGCCCACCAGCAGGTCCAGCAGCGCCGAGACCGGCACCGCCGTGGACCAGCGGCGGACCTGGCTGCCGCCGTCCCACAGCAGCAGGGAGCAGGTGTCCCCGGCGCCGGCGGAGAGCAGCAGGCAGCGGATCGGCTGGCTGTCCGTCAGCTCCGCGCCGAAGCAGCCCGCCGCCGCCTGGGCGGGCAAGGGGTGGAGGAAGTCGATAAAGACCCCCTGCTGGCCCAGGGCCTGCCGCAGGGAGCGGGCCGGGACGATCTCCCCGGCAGTGGAGGAGCCGGCGGCCTCCCGGATCAGGCTGGCGCACTGGAGGGCCGTGTCGGAGAGGGTGCTGGTGAGCAGCTCCCCCCGGCGGCCCCGGCTGCTGGTCAGCACCAGGTTCAGGGGGGTGTCCCGCTCCGTCAGGTCCCCGGTCCGGGCGGGGAGCAGCTGGTCGCCGGAGAGGAACTGGCCCAGCTGGCCCAGCCGGTCGGACCCGCCCAGCTCGATGGCCCCCATGATCACCAGCAGCCCGGCGGCGGCCAGGCTCAGCAGCAGGATGGTCAGGTCCTGCAAAAAGCGCTGTCTATTCATGGCCATCCTCCAGACCGCCGCTCTGCCGGATGGGCAGGACGATCCGCACGGTGGTACCGGGCCCCTGGTGGTCCGCCAGGCCGATGGTCCCGCCGTGGCGGCCGATCAGCTCCCGGGCGATGGACAGCCCCAGGCCCGTGCCGCCGCTCTCCCGGCTCCGGGCCTTGTCCACCCGGTAGAACCGGTCGAAGATCCGCTCCCGGTCCTCCTGGGGGATGCCGATGCCGTTGTCCCGGACCTCCATCCACACCTTGCCGCCGCTCTCGCCGGCGGAGACCTGGATGGTGCCGCCGTCGGGGGTGTACTTGATGGCGTTGCCGATGACGTTCATCATCACCTGCTCCAGCCGGTCCTGGTCCCCCACCACCATGGGCAGGTCCTTCGGGAACTGCCGCAGGAGGCTGTGCCGGTGGTGCTGGGCGTCCAGCTCCACCGCCCGGCAGACCCGCTCGATGGCATCTGCAAAGGGGAACCGGCGCATCTTCAGCTCGGTGCGCCCGCTGTCTAGGCGGCTGAGGGTCAAAAGGTCCTGGACGATGTGGGTCATCCGGTCGGTCTCGCCGATGATGATGTCCAAAAAGGTCAGCTCCATCTCCCGGGGGATGTCCTCCGTGTCCTGGAGGGTCTCGGCGTAGCTGCGCACGTTGGTCAGGGGGGTGCGCAGCTCGTGGGAGACGTTGGCCACGAACTCCTTGCGCATCTCCTCGTTCTTCCGCTGGGCGGTCACGTCGTGGAGCACCACCAGGGCACCGCTGTCCTCCTCATCGGAGTAGGGAGCTAAGTAGACCTCGAAGAACTTGCTGCCCACCGCCATCTCCCGCTTGACCGAGTGGGGCCGCTGGAGGGAGAGGACCTGGTCGAAGGGGTAGATCGCGCCGAAGATGGAGTTGTAGTCCAGGTCGATCGGGTCCTGCCCCAGCATCGTCACGGCCGCCGGGTTCCGGTGCATGATGGTGCCGTCCCCGTAGAAGGCCACCACGCCGTCGGTCATATGGAGGAAGAGGGTGTCCAGCTTGTTGCGCTCGTCCTCCACCGCGGAGAGGGTGTCCTTCAGCACCGAGGCCATGTTGTTGAAGGAGGCGGTGAGGATGCCGATCTCATCGGAGGAGTCGGAGGCGATGATGGTGTCGAAGTCGCCGCCGGCCATCCGCTCCGCCCGCTCGGTCAGCCGCTCGATGGGGGTGATCATGGTCTTGCTCAGCAGGAAGCTAAGCAGGACCGAGATCATAAGGCCCACCAGCAGGGCCTGTCCGATGATCAGAAACTGCTGGGAGTTCAGCTCGTTGACCGTGGCCCGGTTGTCCAGGACGTAGAGGACGTAGAAGTGGTCGCCGCCCCGGATGGGGATGGCCACGTCCATATAGCCGGCGGAGATGTTGCTCTCGTCGCCCACGTCGCCGTTGCGGGCGGTGAGGATGTTGGTGGTGACCGCCAGCTCCCGCCCCCCCTCCTCGTCGGAGCCGGTGAGGAAGGCGCCGGTGGAGCCGTCTAAGATGTAGTAGTTCCGGGTCCGAGAGTCGATGCCCATGGCCCCGGCGTAGGCCTCCAGCACCGTTTGCAGCCGCGCCGCACCGTCCTCCTGGGCCGCCTCCGCGCAGAGGGTGGCGTAGAAGGTCCCGCCGCTGAACAGGTCGTCCATCTGCTGGTAGAAGGAGTCGATGTAAAAGCTGGTCACATTGGTCATGAGGAAGGCGCCCACCACCGTCATCAGAGAGGTGGTGAGCAGCAGCATGATCAGGACCAGCTTCATATGGAGACTACGGAACATAGGTCCTCCTCCTGTGAAAGGGGGCCTACCCCTTGAAATAGTAGCCCACGCCCCGGCGGGTCAGGATATAGCCGGGGTTGGCGGGATCGTCCTCGATCTTCTCCCGCAGCCGCCGGACCGCCACGTCCACCGTGCGCACATCGTCTCCCACATAGTCGTAGTTCCACACCTGTTCCATCAGGTCGATCCGGGAGTAGACCTTGCCGGGGTGGCTGGCCAGGAAGGTCAGCAGCTCATACTCCCGCTGGGTCAGGTCGATCGCCCGGCCCCCCTTGGTCACCTGGTAGGCCGCGGTGTTGATCTCCAGCCCCGCGCCGGCCTCCATCTCCTCCGCCGGCGGCTGGAGGGCGGAGCGGCGCATATTGGCCCGGATCCGGGCCATCAGCTCCCGCATGGAGAAGGGCTTGGTGATATAGTCGTCCGCCCCCAGCTCCAGGCCGGTCACCTTGTCCGTCTCCTCCTCTCGGGCCGTCAGCATCAGGATCGGGACGGCGCTGCCCTGGTCCCGGAGGGAGCGGCACACCTGGAAGCCGTCCAGCTTGGGCAGCATGACATCCAGCAGGATCAGGTCCGGGTCCCGCTCCACCGCCAGGCGGAGCCCCGTCTCCCCATCGTAGGCCTCCAGGGTCTCATAGCCCGCCTTCTCCAGGTTGAACCGGAGGATATCCACGATGTTCTTCTCATCCTCTACGATCAGTACCGTCTTCTTCTCGCCTGTTTTCTTCTCTTCCATTTTCTTTTCGGCTCTCTTCCGCTTATCCGCTTTTTATCGTGCCCTCAGCCCAGCAGCAGCTTGGCCTTCAGCACCGCCGCCACCGTCTTGGAGTCGGTCACCTCGCCGTCCAGGATGCGCCCTACCAGCTCCTCGAAGGGGATGCGCTGGACCTGGAGGAACTCGTCCTCGTCCGGCTGGGCCTGCCCAAAGGACAGGTCCCGGGCCATATACAGATGGATGATCTCGTCACAGTAGCCCGGAGAGGGGTACACCTGGCCCAGGGACTCGAACCGGCCCGCCGTGGCGCCGGTCTCCTCCCGCAGCTCCCGGATGCCCGCCTCCCGGGGGTCCTCCCCCCGCTCCAGCTTGCCGGCGGGGATCTCCAGCAGCAGCTTGCCGTAGGGGTAGCGGAACTGCTCCACCACCAGCACCCGGCCCTCCTCATCCAGGGCCAGGACGCCCACGCCGCCGGGGTGGCGGACCACCTCCCGGAAGGCCCCGTGGCCATTGGGCAGCTCCACCGTGTCCAGACGCACGTCCAGGATGCGTCCCTTGAACTTCTCCTCGCTGGATACCATCTTTTCCGTCATGTCCATACTGCGGTTCCTCCTTCATATGTACGCTCTGTCATCTATCGATCATTTGTTGCTCATCTTCTGGGGCAAAAGCGCTCCATCAGGGCCCTGTCTCCCTGGGCAAGGACCTCCGTCCCGCCCAGGATCTCCTCCAGCAGGGCCCGCTCCTGGAGCAGCCCGGCCCCGTGGGGCACCCCCACCGCCCCGGAATCGGATCCGGCGGCGATCGTCCCGCCGGACGCCGCGGCCTGCCGGAGGCGCTCCGCCTGCTCCGCCAGGGCCTGGGAGACCACCTGGTCCGAGAACCCCGGACGGCCTAAAAAGGCGTGGATGGCCGCGTGGGTGGGCACCCAGATCGTACTGCCCAGGGCCTTGGCGCAGTCGGGGGCCATATAGAAGCCGTGTTCGATGCTGTCGGTCCCGGCCTCCAGGGCGTCCCGGATGGCCTGGGGGCCGTTGACGTGGGCCATCACCGGGAAGCCCTCCTGGTGGGCGATGTGGACGATCTCCCGGATCTCCGCCCCTGGCAGGGGGGGACAGGAGACGCCGCCATAGCGCACGCAGTCCAGCACCCCGGAGAACATCAGCTTGATGAAGTCCGCCCCTGCCGCCTTTGCCTGGGCCACCAGGGCCCGGTACTCCTTCAGATCTCCGTAGCCATGGCCCACGATGGAGCCGTAGCGGCCCTGCCGGTGGATCGCGAAGGCGGGGGTGGCGTAGCGGATGCCGTACTCCCCTGCCAGCCGGGCGGCCAGGAGGGAGACGCCCCAGGCGTCGCCCCCGTCCCGGAAGTAGGTGATGCCGGCGTCCCGGCAGGCGGCCAGGTGGGCCCGGACGTCCGATTCCACCGGGCCGTTCCGGTGGAGGGCGGCGGCAGCGCGGTAGTCCTGGCCGTTCATAAAGATGTGCCCATGGCACTCGGCTAGACCGCCCATCCCCCGCCTATACCTCGTTCTCCATCAGCTGGGCCAGGGCCTGCTGGCGGCGGATCAGGCGCAGCGCGCCGTCGGCCGCCAGCAGCACCTCCGGGGCCTGCTGGTGGGAGTTGTAGTTGAACAGGGACATCCCGGCGCAGTAGGCCCCTGCGCCGCCCACTACGGCGTAGTCGCCGATCTGGGCGTCCCCCATGGGCCGTTCCTCCACATGGCCGGTCTCATCCAGACACTGGGAGTCGCCGCTCTCGCAGCAGGTGCCCACCAGGATGGCCCGGTGGGCCGGTGTCTCGCCAAATTCCGAGGACAGCAGGGCGCCGTCCTGGGAGACCATGTAGAAGGGATGGCGGGAGCCGTAGAGGGCGGGGCGGGAGTTGACATCCATGCCGCCATCGGCGATGAGGAAGTGGAGCCCCTCCGTGTCCTTCCGGTCGATGATGGTCAGGATGAGATAGCCGGCGTTGGCCACCAGGGCCGTCCCCGGCTCCACCTCCATCCGAAGGGCCCGGCCGGTCCGGCGCTGGAAGTCCTCCATACACGCCTTGGCGTAGCTGCCCAGGCTCTGGAGGTCCTCCGACTCCTCCTGGGGCATACGGGCCTCCCGCATCCCGCCGCCGAAGCTGACGGAGACCGCGTCAGGGAAATGCCGCTCCACGATCTCCAGCTGCCGGGGCACGTTGCGCCGCCACACCGCCGGGTCGCCGCCGGAGCCGATGTGGGTGTGGACCTGGGTGAAGCGGAGGCCGAAGCGCGCCGCCAGGGCTAGGGCCTGGGGCAGGTCGTTGAGGTGGACGCCGAAGCAGCAGTACTTGTCCCCGGTGTTGCGGCTGGCGGACTCGCCGGTGCCCTCGCCGGGGTGGATGCGGATGGAGAGGTCCAGCCCGTGCTTTTGGGCGAAGGGGGCGACCAGTTCCAGCTGGCGGAGGGAGCAGACGTTGTAGTGCATCCCCCGGAGCAGCAGCCCCTCCAGGGCCTCCCGGCTCTCGCCGGCGGGGACCTCCTGGCTGGTGAGCATGATCTCCCTCGCCGGGATGCCCGCCAGCTCGGCCCGGAGGGCCTCGTTCAGGGAGCTGGCATCGATGCCGATGCCCTGGGCGTGGATCAGGCGCAGGAGGGAGCGGTCAGGGTTGGCCTTCATGGCGTAGCGGACCGTCAGCCCGAAGGCGTGGGGCATGGACAGGAAGGCCCGGCACCGCTCCTCGATGAGGGCCTGGTCATACAGGTAGAGCGGCGTGCCGAAGGTCCGGGCCGCCTGGACGATCTGTCCGGCGGTGACGCCGCTGAAGGGGTTCAAGGCGGTCATAGCTTGTCCTTTCTCTCTCTTTGATGTGTCACATCTTCTCCGGGGCGGTGACCCCCAGGAGGGCCATGCCGTTGGCCAGCACCGAGCGGACCATGTCCGCCAGCTTCAGCCGGGCGGCCAGCAGGGCGGGCTCCTCCCCCTTGATCCGGCAGACCGTGTAGAACTTGTGGAAGTCCGCCGCCAGGTCCACCAGGTAGCGGTTGACGTAGCTGGGGTCGTAGCCGGCGGCCGCCGTGGTGAGGACCTCGCAGTAGTTGGCCAGTTGCCGGATCAGGGCCCGCTCTGTATCGCCGGCCAGCAGGGACATATCCACTGCCCCCTGGGGCACCGGGTGCCCCTCCTCCGCCAGCTTACGGACCAGGGAGCAGATCCGGGCGTGGGCGTACTGGACGTAGTACACCGGGTTCTCACTGTCCTCCCGGACGGCCAGCCCCAGGTCGAAGTCCAGGGGGCTGGTGGCGGAACGGGCGTTGAAGTAGTACCGGGCGGCGTCTACGGATATCTCGTCCAGCAGGTCATGGAGGGCGATGGCCTTGCCGGTGCGCTTGCTCATACGGACCGGCTTGCCGTCCTGGAGCAGGTTCACCAGCTGCATCAGCACGATCACCAGCCGGTGGGACCCGTCCAGGCCCAGCCCATCCAGGGCCGCCTGGAGCCGGGCCACATGGCCGTGGTGGTCCGCCCCCCAGATGTTGATCACCTTGTCGAAATGGCGCTCCTCGAACTTGTTCCGGTGGTAGGCGATGTCCGCGGCGAAGTAGGTGTAGAACCCGTTGGCCCGGCGGAGGACGTCGTCCTTCAGGTCCAGGGCGTCCACCTGGGCCTCCGTCTTGCCCTCGGCCAGGAACTTGCGCCGCAGCAGCTCCGTGGTCCGCAGCCAGAGGGCGCCGTCATGCTCGTAGGTCCAGCCCTTCTCCGTCAGCAGGTCCACCGTCTGGGCCACGGCGCCGGAGGCGTGGAGGGAGGACTCCAGGAACCAGCAGTCGTAGTCGATCTTATACTTTTGCAGATCAGCCTTCATCTTGGGCAGGTTCTGCTCCAGGCCGTAGGCCGCCATGGCGGGGAGCCAGCGCTCCTCCTGGCCCGGCTCCCCGGTCCACTCAGCCCCAGTCCTCTCCAGGAAGCCCTGGGCCAGCTCCCGGATGTCGTCCCCCTGGTAGCCGTCCTCAGGGAAGGGATAGGCATCCTCCCCCAGGGTCTGCTGCATACAGCGGGCGTAGATGGACCGGGCGAACTTGTCGATCTGGTTGCCGGCGTCGTTGACATAGAACTCCCGCCAGACGCTGTAGCCGCACTTGTCCAGCACGGCGGCCAGGGTGTCCCCCAGCACGCCCCCACGGGCGTTGCCCATGTGCATAGGGCCGGTGGGGTTGGCGGAGACGAACTCCACCATCACCCGCTCCCCCCGGCCTATGTCGCAGCGGCCATAGTCCGCCCCCTCGGTCTCGATGGCGGAGAGGACCCCGGCGTACCAGCTCTCATTGAACCGGAAGTTGAGGAAACCGGGCCCCGCGGCCTCCACAGAGGCGAAGTAGGTGCCGGTCAGGTCCATATGGTCCAGCAGCGCCTGGGCGATGTCCCTGGGCTTGCGCTTCATGGCCTTGGCGGCGGCCAGGGCGAAGGTGGTGGTGCAGTCGCCGTTGGCGGCGTCCCGGGGCAGCTCCACGTTGGCCCGGGTCTCCACGCCTCCCGGCAGCGCGCCGTCCTCCACGGCGGCGGCGTAAGCGGCCTGGGTCAGGGCGAGGACCTGGTCCTTGGCGCTTTTCAGCAGATCGGTCATAGTCAGTTCATTCCTCTCTTTTCTCTGATCGTCATTGGTCTACCTGTATATTTATGGGCGCTATATACCCTCTGTAGCGCTCTAGCGCTGGTTCGTCCGCCGGACCCGGATCCGAAAGAGGTTGCGGCTGTTGAGCTGGTTCTGGATGGAGATGGAGTAGCGGATCTCCAGGGTGCCGCCCCGCTCGTCCAAGCCGCCCCGGAGCTGGTGGGTGTGGATATCCATGGTCAGGGGGCCGAAGGGGGTCTCATAGAGGGTGCTGTGCTGCCGGCCGGGCTGGAAGAGCATCTGGGCCGTCACCGTCCCGGTGCGGCTCAGCAGCACATGGTCCCCCAGGAAGGCCAGGCAGGTGGTGGTGCCCTCCATGCCGGTCACCTCCGTCTCCTCATAGGCCACCTCCCAGCCCCCCTCCACCGGCCTGAGCCAACCCTGGGTCATCAGCTCAGAGGAGTCCGGGGTGCCGTCGGCGTAGACCTGGAGGCCCCGGATGGTGAGGACCGCCTCATATCCTTCCGTATATCCTTCTGTAAATGTTCCTGTCATAGTCCATACCTGTCGATATCCACCTGCTCCACCTGGGGCGCCGTATCCTCCCGGAGGAACAGGCCCGCCAGCCGGCGGAAGTCCTCGGCCCGGTCGCTGGTGTAGTAGGCCGCCTGGCCCTGCCGGGGCCGGGCCAAGGCGTCCCGCTCCGCCAGCAGGTCCCGGAGGGCCAGGGCGGCGGCGGCCCCGCTGTCGATCAGGGCCACCGATGGGCCCATGACCGCGCCGATGACACCGGTCAGCAGGGGGTAGTGGGTGCAGCCCAGGACCAGCGCGTCCACCCCGGCGTCCCGTATGGGGGACAGATACTCCCGGGCCACCGTCTCGATCACGATATCCCCAGGGGCGACCCGGCCGTTCTCCACCAGGGGCACGAAGAGGGGGCAGGCCGCGGCGGTCACCTCCACGGCGGGGGCAAGGGCGCGGAACAGCCGCTGGTAGGCCCCGGAGCGGACAGAGGCCACTGTTGCCACCATCCCCACCCGGCCGCTGCGGGTCAGCGCCAGGGCCGAGCGGACCGATGGCTCCACCACGCCCAGGACGGGGATGTCGTTCTCCGCCTGGAGAACATCCAGGCTGGTGGTGGAGACCGTGCCGCAGGCCACGAGCACGGCCTTCAGGTCAAAGCCCCGGAGGAAGGCCATGTCCTGCCGGGCATACTTTAAGATGGTCTCCCGGGGCCGGTTGCCGTAGGGCAAGCGGGCCGTATCGCCAAAGTAGATGATATCCTCCGCCGGCAGGATGCGGCGGAGCTCCCGGACCGCCGTGAGGCCGCCCAGGCCGGAGTCGAAAACGCCGATGGGTCGATCGTCCAAAGGGGGAAGCACCTCCCGTTTATGTAGTGTATCCATTGTATCAGTGTAGCAGTCCTATTATACATGGCTTTCCCAGGGATAACAAGTAAAATTTCTCTCGTTTGCCGGGCGGCGGTATGGTGAAGTTGGCGAGAGGGACCGCCGGAGCGGGCCCGCCAAAGGCCGCCTTGCCAGGGCTGCGGCGCTGTGCTATACTGGAGGCAAGAAAGGGGGCGCGCCTATGGACCGCCGCACAAAGCTGTTCCGCCACCGGGATCCCTACGATATCCCTGGGACCAACGAGCAGTTCCTGGCCGCCATGGCCCAGAACTGCCGGTATCAATACGACCACTGCCCGGACTACCGCCGCATCCTCACCGAGCGGGGCTTCTCCCCGGACCGCCTGCGCGGGACCAGGGACTTAGGGGCCCTGCCGCCTATCCCCACCCTCTACTTCAAGCGCCACGAGCTGTTCTCCATGCCGCCGGGAAAGCTCCCCGTCAAGGCCACCTCATCCGGCACCAGCGGCAGCCGGAGCAGGATCGGCTTCGACCTGATGAGCCTCCGGCGGGGGGCGGACATGGTCTGGCGGATGGGCCGGTACCACGATCTCTTCTCCCCCCAGCCCTGCCACTACCTGATCTTGGGCTACGAGCCCCATAAGAGCAACCAGATGGCCTTCACCAAGACCGGCTACGGCTTCACCTTCTTCGCCCCGGCCCTCTCCAGGACCTATGCCCTCCAGTACCGGGACGGGCAGTACGTCCTCTGCCTGGAGGACCTGCAAAAGCGGCTCCTCTCCGCCGCCAAGGGCGGCGCGCCGGTGCGGACCATCGGCTTCCCGGCCTACACCTATATGCTCCTGGCGGAGCTGAAAAAGCAGGGCGTCCGCCTAAAGCTGCCCAAGGGGTCCAAGCTCACCATGGGCGGCGGCTGGAAGCAGTTCTACGCCCAGAAGGTGGAGAAGGAGGCCCTTTACGCCCTGGCGGAGGAGGTGTTGGGCATCGGGGAGGGGGAATGCGTGGAGTTCTTCGGCGCGGTGGAGCATCCGATCCTATACACCTCCTGCCCCCGCCACCACTTCCATATCCCCATCTACAGCCGGGCCATCATCCGGGACCCGGAGACCCTCCGGCCCCTGCCCATGGGGGAGCTGGGGCTCTTAGATCTGCTGACCCCCATGGTCATGAGCCAGCCCCTTTTGAGCGTGATGACCGACGACCTGGCCATCCTCCACCCGGCGAAGAGCTGCGGCTGCGGCATCCCCAGCCCCTGGCTGGAGATCGTGGGCCGGGTGGGGGTCCGGGATATCGTGACCTGCGCCGCCGGCGCGGAGCAGTTTTTACAAGGGGAGGGACGGACATGATCTTAGCCAACGGCGCACTGTATCCCGATGAGGCCCTGCCGGAGCAGCTGGCCGCTCTGGAGGGGCACTGCCTGGCCGCCCTCCAGGGCCCGGCCCTCCCGCCGGAGACGGTGATCGCCGCCTGTGACGCCCTGGCCGGCCAGATCGCCGCCGGGGCCTATGACAGCGCGGTCCGGTCGTTCCTGGAGGCGTTCCAGATCGGCGAGGGGGCCTTCCGGGCAGCGCTGGGGCTGTTCCGGCGGGAGAGCCTGACCTATCAATGCACCCTGGCCTGGGGGCCGGACTGGCGGGAGCTGCCGCCTCTGCGCCACCCCGGCTTCCAGCCGATCCGGCGGCGGCGGATGCCCCTGGGCGTCCTGTTCCACATCGCCGCCGGCAACGTGGACGGCCTGCCGGCCTACAGCGTGGTGGAGGGGCTGCTGGCGGGGAACGTCAATATCCTGAAGCTGCCCTCGGCGGACCGGGGACTGTCGGTCCTGCTGCTCCACGCCCTGGTGACCATCGAGCCGGCCCTGGCGCCCTTCGTGTATGTGTTCGACGTGCCCTCCACGGACCTCGCCTCCCTGGAGATCTTTGCCGCCCTGGCGGACGGCGTGGCGGTCTGGGGCGGGGACGAGGCGGTGCAGGCGGCCTACCGGCTGGCGGACTGCCGGATCTTCCCCTGGGGCCACAAGCTGAGCTTCGCCTACGCGGAGCCGGACGCGGCGGAGGGGGACCTGCTGGCCCTGGCCCGGCATATCCGGGAGACCGGCCAGGTCCTCTGCTCCTCCTGCCAGGGGGTGTTCGTGGATACGGAGGACCCGGCGGTGCTGGAGGCCTTTGGCCGGCGGCTCTTCGATGCCCTCCTGGCGGCGGACGGGCCCAGGCCGGATAGAGGGCTGGCCGCCCGGGCGGCGCTCCAGCTCTACAACGACCAGCTGGAGGCGGTGGAGACGGGGCGGGTGATCCTGCGGCAAAACGGCGTCAGCGTCACCATCTGCCCGGACCGGGAGCTGGAGCTTGGCCGGATGTTCGGCAACTGCTGGGTGAAGGCCCTGCCCAGGGAGGAGATCCTGCCGGCCCTGAAGCCGAAAAAGCGGCTGCTCCAGACCTGCGGCCTGCTCTGCGCTCCTGAGGAGCGGGAGGCGCTGGGGGATCTGCTGGCCCGGGCCGGAGTGGTCCGGGTGACGGAGCCGGGGGAGATGAGCCGGACCATCCCCGGCGAGGCCCATGACGGGATCTATCCCCTGGCGGCGTATATGAGGATCGTAGAGACAGTTTGAAAGGACGTGGCACTATGTGGCTTGGCGTAGACTATTATCCTGAGCAGTGGGACCCCTCCCTGCTGGAGGAGGACCTGGACACCATCCGGGAGCTGGGGTGCAATGTGATCCGCATCGCGGAGTTCGGCTGGCACCTGATGGAGCCGGAGGAGGGGCGGTACGACTTCTCCTTCTTCGACCATGTGATCGGGAGGGCCAAGGAGCGGGGGCTCTCCATCATCATGGGCACCCCCACCGCCGCTATCCCCGCCTGGCTGGCGAAGCGATGGCCGGATATCTTATCCATGGAGGCCAATGGCCAGCGCCGGGCCTACGGCGGGCGGCACACCGCCTGCTACCACCACCCGGCCTACCGGGCGGCGGCAGAGGGCATCGTTCGGGCCATGGCGGCCCATTATAAGGACGAGGGACAGATCGTGGCCTGGCAGATCGACAACGAACTCAGCCACGAGGGCAGCGACCTGTGCTGGTGCGGACACTGCCGGCGGGCCTTCCAGGACTACCTGCGGGAGAACTACCGGGACGATATCGATGCCCTCAACAGCGCCTACGGCACCGTCTTCTGGTCCCACACCTACAACGGCTTTGACGAGATTCCCCTGCCCGCCCCCACCGTCACCACTCACAACCCTGCCCTGCGGCTGGACTGGGAGCGCTTTCGCAGCCGGACCCTGGCGGACTTCGCGGAGGGGCAGGTGCGGCTCCTCAAGGAGGCCATGCCCGGCGCGGTGGTGTTCCACGACTTCCCCGGCGGCGGGCTGGACAAGCACGCCGACTTCTCGGAGATCGCCCGGCCCTTGGACCTGGCGGCCTACAACAACTACCCCGTCTGGGGCGGCCAGCGGGCCCCTCTGCCCCCCCACGCGATCGGCTTTGCCCTGGACTATATCCGGGGGCTGAAAAGGCAAAATTTCTGGATCACCGAGGAGATCATGGGGGCCCAAGGCCACGATGTCACCGGCTACCTCCCGCGGCCCTGCCAGGCCAAGATGTGGTCCTGGCAGGCCATGGCCCACGGCTGCGAGGGGATGCTCTACTTCCGCTACCGGGGGGCGGTGAAGGGGGCGGAGCAGTTCTGCTACGGCATTTTGGACGCGGACAACGTGAAGGGGCGCAAGTTCCGGGAGGTCCAGGACTTCTTCCGGGAGGTCCCCCAGTATGAGGACGCCCTCACCGCCCCCATCCGGTCCGCCGTGGCCATCGTTTACGATTTTGACAGCTTAGCCTCCTTCCGCATCCAGCGCCAGAGCGCCGCCCTGGGCTGCGTGCAGGAGATGCAGAAGCTCTATGCGCCCCTCTTTGACCGGAACGTGCCGGTGGACGTGATCCCCTCCGCCGCGCCGCTGGACGGCTATCGGGTGGTCCTCCTGCCCCAGATGATCCTGGCCAAGCCGGACGTTCAGCAGAGGGTGCAGGCATTCGCGGCGGCAGGCGGCACCGTGGTGCTGACCTACCGCACGGCGGTGAAGGACGGGGCGAACAACTTGTTCTTCGGCCAGCGGCTGCCGGTGGGGTATGCGGACTTCGCCGGGGTCCAAGTGGAGGAGACGGAGAGCTTGCAGGAGGGGGACGGCTTCCCCCTGGTGGGGGAGGGGGACTTCGCCGGGACAGCGGGCCAGGGCGGCATCTTCCGGGATATGCTGACGGCCGGGCCGGACACCCAGGTCCTCTTCCGCTATGGCGACGAGTTCTATCAGGACTATGCCGCCGTGACCTGCCGCCGCCACGGCCAGGGGTGGGCCTACTATATCGGCTGCGGCCTGGACGCGGCGGCCACGGCCCGGCTGCTGGAGCGGATCCTGGCGGAGCAGGGCATCAAGACCATCCCCTCCGACCCGGGGGTGGAGGTGGTGGTCCGGGGCGGCAGCCTTCGGATGTGCATCAACCACAACGGCCATCCCGCCCAGGCCGGGGAGACCCTCCTGCCGGCCTTTGGCTGCAAAATGGAGCGGATATAAAATATTTTCCGGGATCTTCTCCTGGATTTCTTGACAACCAGGCAGTCGTTGCCTATAATAAACTTGTTTTGTACCCAGCCGCGCAGGCGGCTCCGATACTGAAAAGGAAAGGAAGTACTTGACATGATCTACTCCACCGAAGTACAGCATATGTGTCCGGTCGCCAAGGGCGCGTACCATGGTCCGGCCCCCATCCCTGAGGAGGGCAAGTGGGTCCAGGCCAAGGAGATCCGTGACATTTCCGGCTTCACCCATGGCGTGGGCTGGTGCGCTCCCCAGCAGGGCGCCTGCAAGCTGACGCTGAACGTGAAGGAGGGCGTGATCGAGGAGGCCCTGGTGGAGACCCTGGGCTGCTCCGGCATGACCCACTCCGCCGCCATGGCCAGCGAGATCCTCATCGGCAAGACCCTGCTGGAGGCCCTGAACACCGACCTGGTGTGCGACGCCATCAACACCGCCATGCGGGAGCTGTTCCTCCAGATTGTCTACGGCCGCACCCAGACCGCGTTCTCCGAGGGCGGTCTCCCCGTCGGCGCGTCCCTGGAGGACCTGGGCAAGGGCCTGCGCTCCCAGGTGGGCACCATGTTCGGCACCAAGGCCAAGGGTCCCCGGTACCTCGAAATGGCCGAGGGCTACGTCACCCGCATCGCCCTGAACAAGGACGATGAAATCATCGGCTATGAATTCGTGAACCTGGGCAAAATGATGGACGCCATCAAAAAGGGAACCGACGCCAACCAGGCTCTGGAAGGCGCCAAGGGCCACTACGGCCAGTTCGACGGGGCCGCCAAGTATATCGACCCCCGTCACGAGTAAGAAAAGGAGGAATTGAGAAATGGCTCTGTTTGAAAGCTACGAGAGAAGAATCGACAAGATCAATTCCGTCCTGTCTCAGTACGGAATCAAGAGCGTGGAGGAGTGCCGGGACATCTGCAAGGCCGCCGGCTTCGACCCCTACGAGATTGTCAAGGGCATCCAGCCCATCTGCTTTGAGAACGCCTGCTGGGCCTACTGCGTAGGCGCGGCCATCGCCCTGAAGAAGAACGTCGCTACCGCTGCCGAGGCCGCCACCGCCATCGGCGAGGGCCTCCAGGCCTTCTGCATCGACGGCAGCGTGGCCGACGACCGGAAGGTGGGCCTGGGCCACGGCAACCTGGGCGCTATGCTCCTCAGCGATGAGAGCAAGTGCTTCGCCTTCCTGGCCGGCCACGAGTCCTTTGCCGCCGCCGAGGGCGCTATCGGCATCGTGAAGAACGCCAACAAGGCCCGGAAGGAGCCCCTGCGGGTCATCCTCAACGGCCTGGGCAAGGACGCCGCCCAGATCATCTCCCGCATCAACGGCTTCACCTATGTCCAGACCCAGTTCGACTACGCCACCGGCAAGGTCAATGTGGTGAAGGAGATCCGCTACAGCGAGGGCGAGCGGGCCAACGTCCGCTGCTACGGCGCTGACGATGTCCGGGAGGGCGTGGCCATCATGCACCTGGAGGGCGTGGACGTGTCCATCACCGGCAACTCCACCAACCCCACCCGGTTCCAGCACCCCGTGGCGGGCACCTACAAGAAGGAGTGCGTGGAGCAGGGCAAGAAGTACTTCTCCGTGGCCTCCGGCGGCGGCACGGGCCGCACCCTGCACCCCGACAACATGGCCGCCGGTCCCGCCAGCTATGGCCTGACCGACACCATGGGCCGGATGCACTCCGACGCCCAGTTCGCCGGTAGCTCCTCCGTCCCCGCCCATGTGGAGATGATGGGCTTCCTGGGCATGGGCAACAACCCCATGGTGGGCGCCACTGTGGCCGTGGCTGTGGCCGTGGCCGAGAGCCTCAAGTAAAAAAGCGCTTTTTGCAGCTGACGGTAGAGCAGCGGGATGGATCGTCCATCCCGCTGCTCGATTTTTACGCTCTATCTCATGCCTGCTCCTGGGAGGGCCCGCCGGCGGGGGCGGGCTGCTGCCGGCCGACCCTGCGGAGCGGCGTCCGCTCGCAGCGGGCAAGGATCTCCCGTTGCAGGGACTTCAGGTCCAGGAAGGTGTCCACCCGCTTGCCGGGGTCCCGCAGGAGGGCGGCGGGGTGGTAGAGGGCGGTCATGGCCACCCCGGCCTTCTCGGTCCACTGCCCATGCTCCCGGGTGATCTTCAGGTCCGGATCGATCAGCTGCATGGCGGCGATGCGCCCCAGGCAGACGATGATCTTGGGCCGCAGCAGGGCCGTCTGCTTGCGGAGGAAGGGCAGGCAGGTCTCCTGCTCCACCCCCAGGGGGTCCCGGTTGTCCGGGGGGCGGCACTTGCAGATATTGGTGATATAGACCATGCCCCGGTCCAGGCCGATGATCTCCAGCATATCGTCCAGCAGCTGGCCCGCCTTCCCTACGAAGGGCAGGCCCTGCCGGTCCTCGTTGGCCCCAGGGGCCTCGCCGATGAACATGATCTCCGCCGTCCGGCTGCCGTCGCCAAAGACGGTGTTGGTCCGCCGGGCCGACAGGGAGCAGCTATGGCACTGGCGGCAGGCGTGTTCCAGCATCTCCCAGCTGTCCGCCATAAGGACACCTCCTCTATATCTATCTATTCTATAGCCGTATGGTCCCCCACGCCCCTGGGCAAGCTATGGGGCGGGAGGAGACGTGTATATGGCCTATTGGTTTTGGATCGTAGTGAGCTACAGTTTTTTTGGCTATCTCCTGGAGAGGATGTTCGCCAAGGTCACCGCCGCGGAGAAGCAGGTGCGCAAGTGCCTGTTCCTGCTGCCCCTGTGCCCGGTCTATGGCCTGGCGATGGGGGCGTATCTGGCCCTGCTGCCAGCGGGGGAGGGGCGCTTCTGGGTCCTTGCCCTCTGGGGGGCGGCGGTGGTCACAGGGGTGGAGTATCTGGTCCATCTCTTCTATGACAGGGTCCTCCATGTCCGCTTTTGGGACTACACCGGCCTCTGGGGCAGCCTGCAAGGGCGGGTCTGCCTGCCCTTCACCGTCGCCTGGGGCGTCCTGAGCGCCCTGGGGGTCCTATGGGTCCAGCCGGAGCTGACAGCCCTCATCGCCCGCCTGCCCCCGGCGCTGACCTACGCCATGGCCCTGCTGCTGGCGGCGGACGCCGTCCTCTCCTGGCAGGTCCTGCGGCTCCACAGGGACACAGAGCTGCTCAGTTGGCGGGCGGCAGCCGCCTGGCTGTCGGAAGATGGGCCTCCAGCCAGGCCAGCACGTCCTGATAGATGAACCGGCGGGAGCGCTCGTTGAGGATCTCGTGGCGGAGGTCGTGGTAGAGCTTCATCTGCACGTCTCGGACCCCGGCCCGCCGGTAGGCCCGGCGGACCCGCTCCACGCCCTTGCCCATGTCCCCCACCGGGTCCTGGTCCCCGGCGATCAGCAGCAGGGCGCAGTCCTTGTCCACTTTAGAGATGTTCTCCCGTTGGCCGATGAAGGCGATCCCGCCCAGCATATCCCGCAGCAGCCCCAGGGTGGCGTCCCCGCCGCAGAGGGGGTCGGCGATATAGGCGTCTACATTGTCCTCGTTGGCGGAGATCCAGTCGAACTTGGTCCGGTTGGGGGCGAAGGCCCGGTTGTAGGCCCCGAAGGCCAGGGCGTCCGCCTGGGGGCTGTAGGCTTTGGGCCCTAAGAGCCGGATCTCCCGGTCCACGAAGAGCCGGCCGGCGGAGACCACCGCCGGGGCGGGCTGGCCCGTGCCGCAGAGGATGGCCCCCCGGAGGGCGCCGGGGTAGCGGATCAGATAGGTGCGGGCGATGAAGGAGCCCATGGAGTGGCCGAAGAGGAAGCAGGGGACCTGGGGGAAGGCCCGGGCCGCCGTCCGTTGGAGGGCGGCCAGGTCATCGGTCACATACTGCCAGCCGTGCCGGGCGCCGAAGTAGAGGGGCGTGCCCCCGTCCCGGACAGACTGGCCATGGCCCAAATGGTCGTGGGCCAGGACGGCGAAGCCCTTCCCGCAGAGGAACTGGGCGAAGGGGGCGTAGCGCTGGCCGTATTCCGCCACGCCGTGGGAGAGCAGCACCACGCCCCGGAGAGGCCGGGTGAGGGGGGTCCACTGGGTCACATGGAGCAGGGTCCTCCCATCGGAGGAGGGGAGGCGATATTCAGATATGACGGACATAGCGTGTCCTTCCTTTCCTGATATAGGGTCAGTATACCACAAAAGGGGGCGGGATGACCAGAGGGGAAGGGGGCTGTTTATTAAATTTCTATAAATAAAAGAAAAAATCCTTGCAAGCCGGCGCCAAATTGACTATACTAGACCCAGCGGCACCACAACAGGAAAGGAGTTACATACAGATGTCTTTTTTCGATGATGTTTCCAGACAGGCGAGGGACTTCGCCGCGGTAGCGGACCGGAAGGCCCGGGAGGTGGCCGACAGCGCCAAGACCACGGCGGCCATCATGTCCGAGCAGCGGGAGATCGAGAAGAACTACCGGGTGATCGGCGAGTGGTTCGTCAACGACTATGAGGGCGATGCCCCCGCGGCTATCGCCGATGTCGTCGCCGCCGTGAAGGCCAGCCAGGAGAAGATCGCCGCCCTGCGGGCCAGCCGGGAGCAGCCGGCTGCCGCGGAGACCGTGGTGGACGCCGGCCGGGCCTGCCCCAACTGCGGCGAGGTCAGCAACGGCAAGTTCTGTCCCAAGTGCGGGTCCCCCATGGCGGCAGTGGAGGAGCCTGTCCCCGCCCCGGCGGTGGAGGACGAGGCCCCGGCGGAGGAGCCCGCCGAGACGCCGGAGGCCCCTGCGGAGTAAACGACAACGAAACGAGACGCCCCCTTCCCGTGGACCGCGGCCATCCGGCCAGTCCGCAGGGAGGGGGCGTCCTCCTGTCCGGGGCCGCAGATATACGCAAGGCAGGCTGCTATGGTAGAGATAGAAAATATATAAAAAAGAAATGACCCTTGACCGCAGCACGAGCATCCAGCGGCCAAGGGTCATTCCTGATCCTTCTTATTATCTAACATCAAATGGTTACCTCACTTTCGTCAGATTTTTCGGACACCCGATCCAAACAAACGCCGAAGTCCCTATGGTTCCCTATTGCCACTGGCTCTTGCCGCAGGCTCCTCAAGCAGAGGTACGCAACGCAGGGGCAGCTTCCACATCGTGGACGGTATCCAGAGCAAGTTTCCTAGAACATTGGACTCACCCTTTCTGGAACTGGCTATAGTATACGATAAACATCTTCTTTTGTCAAGGGTTTTTGTGAAAAATTTTAGAGAAATTTGCGGGGCGGTCTGGACCGCCCCGCGAGATCGATCCCTCAGGCGGGGAGGGCGAACTCCATGCGGACCGTGCCCTCCAGATCCTTCCACAAAAACCGCCCCTGCTCCAGCACCATATAGCCGTGCCAGCTGTCCTCCTTGGGGATGGAGACGGAGCCGGGGTTCATATAGATGTAGTCCCCGTGGTCCCGGACCACCGGCACATGGGTGTGGCCGTGGAGCAGCACCGTCCCAGGGGCCATGGGGGGCAGGACCTCCTCGTTCCAGAGGTGGCCGTGGGTGACGAAGAGACAGGCCCCCTGGGCCTCCAGCAGCATATAGTCCGCCATGATGGGGAAGTCCAGCACCATCTGGTCCACCTCGCAGTCACAGTTGCCCCGGACGGCGGCGATCTTGTCCCGGTGGCGGTTGAGCATCTCGTAGACGGCGGGGCAGTCATATGCCTCCGGCAGGGCGTTGCGGGGGCCGTGGTAGAGCAGGTCCCCCAGCAGCACCAGCTGGTCCGGGGCCTCCTCCTGGAAGCGCTCCAAGAGCTGGCGGCAGTAGTGGGCGGAGCCGTGGATATCCGACGCGATCATCAGCTTCATGCAGGCAAGTCCTCCTTGACAAGTCATTTCTCCTAGTATACCACATCCGGCGGCATCCCACAACCCCGGGATTAGATCTTGGGGAGCAGTAGTCGATATTGCTTGCCAGCGCGGGGCAGCTGTAGTATAATCTGGCAGAGGAGACAAAGGAGGTGGACCGTTCCATGGTGCATATCGCCATCTGCGACGACGACAGCGCCGCCGTCCGAGCCAACCAGACGATCGCGGAGGACTGCCTGCGGCGCTGCGGGAGCGCTGGTGAGATCGCCGCCTATACCCACAGCGACGGCCTGCTCTGGGATATCACCGAGGACGGAGCCTTCTTCGACCTGATCCTGCTGGACATCGAGATGCCCGGCAGCACCGGGATGGAGCTGGCCGGGGCGATCCGGCCCTTTCTGCCCCATGTGAAGATCATCTTCATCACCTCCCATGTGGAGTACGCCATCGACGCCTTCGAGCTGTCCATCTTCCGGTACGTCCCCAAGGACGATATCGCCCGGCGGCTCCCCGCGGCGATCTGTGACGCCCTCCGGCTGCTCTCGCTGGAGGAGGGGCGCACCTACACCATCCAGACCAGCAGCCGCCTGGAGAAGATCCCCTACAGGGAGATCCTGTTCATCCAGCGGGACGGGAAGAACGCCAGCATCACCACGGCCAAGGGGACCGCCAAGGTGCGCAAGAGCCTACAGCAGGTCCATGAGGAGCTGGCCGCGGAGGAGTTCATCTTTATCGACCGGGGCTGCATCGTCAACATGATCCACATCATGCAGGTCAAGGAGGGCATGGCCATCCTGAAGAGCGGCGCCGCTCTCCCCATCAGCCGCTCCCATCTACAGGCGGTGAAGGCGCAGATCAACGCCTACTGGGGGGCGCATATATGACGGACCTTCTCCTGCTGCTCTCCGGCCTGTCAGCCGGGGTCCTGCGGGTCCTTGTGGGCCTGCTCCTGATCGCCAGGCTCCTGCCGCGGCAAAAGCGGTCCGGTCCGGGCTGGCTGCGCATGGCGCTGTTCGTGGGGATCTTCTATGGGATCGGCGTTTTCTTCTGGCAGTTCCTGCTGGGAGCGTGGATGGGTGTCCTGTTCCGCTCGCCGGACTTTCTCGACCTCAAAACGCCTAGCGGGCAGGCCGCCCTGTGGCTGCTTGATATCCTGCTGGGGGCCGCTGCCGTATATGGGTCCAGAGAGCGGGAGCGGCCCGGGGAGTCCCTCTTTCGAGCGTTCTCCGCTGTCACGCTGGCGGGGTTCCTTGGAGTCGTCACCCTGTCGGAGCAAACGGTCCTGGACATCCCCGATGACACCCTCTATATGTGGACGATTCTGGCGGTGGTCCTGCTGATGTCGGTGCTGGTGTTCCGTATCAACCGGCAGTATGAGGTGGAAAAGGAGCTGGCGAAGCTAAGGGCAGAGCAGGCGGAGCTGCTGGAGCGGGACTACACCGCCATCGACCGCGCCTACCAGGTCAACGCCAAGCTGTTCCACGACTTCCACAACCATATCGGTGTCCTGCGCCAGCTCCTCACCCATGAAAAGTATGGAGAGGCGGTCCGCTATCTGGACGAGCTGCAAGCGCCCCTCCGGGACCTGACCGCCGCCATCTGGACCGGGGACGAGACGGCGGACTACCTGATCAACAGCAAGGCATCAGAGGCGGCCTCCGCCGGTATCCGGTTCCAGGCCCAGGTGGAGTTCCCCCGCCGCACGGATATCCGCAGCGTGGACCTGTGCGCTATCTTGGGGAACCTGCTGGACAACGCCATCGAGGCGGCCCGGCAGGTGCCGGACCCGGCGGGGCGGACGGTGGACCTCACCATCCGCCGCATCCACCAGATGCTGGTCATCAAGGTGGAGAACAGCTTCGCCGCCGCTCCCGTCCAGGAGGACGGCCAGCTGAAGACCACCAAGACCGGGGGCGGCCTCCACGGCTGGGGCCTGAAAAGCGCCCAGACCGCCGCGGAGAAGTATGACGGCATGGTGCAGGCCGGCGTCTCCGGGGAAGTCTTTCGGGCGGTGGCGACCCTGTCCTACCAGGGGGATATCCATGCGTGATACGATGCTTTGTGGGCCTGGGTCCCACTCGGGGAGGGAATCATGGAATTTTCAAAAGATGATCTGAGAGAGGCAAAAAGGCAGATCGATTCAACTTTACACAAGCTAAGAGAGACTATAAAGACATTTGAAGCCAAAGAAAACGCCGAACGGTATAGGTCGCAGATCACACTGGCTAAAAGACGAGTAAAGGCGTTTGAGATAGCGAACTGGTTGATAGAGAATGAGTTGGATAAGTAGAGAGAGGCAGGCCGGCTGGGCGCTCATCCGCAGAGGGTGGGCGCCCATTTTTCGCGGTCAAAAACCTACCGTTTACGGACATTCCCGCACAGCGTTTATTTTCCTGCTATACTGTAGATACAGTCAAAAACACCACTTCTGCAAGGAGGGACCTGTTATGCGTCATATCTATATCCGTGGTATCCTGGCTCTGCTCTGGCTGGCAGCGGCAGTTTTCAGCGCCGTGTCTGGCGATCTGGAGTGGACCGGGCTCTATGTTCTGATGGGGATCGCCTTCGGGGGCTCCGCCTACGGGGCCTGGAAAAAGGTGAAAAACGATAGGAAGGGGCGTTGACCATGAACGAAAACATCCTGGAGCTGCAAGACCTCTCCGCCTGGTACAGCGAGGGGAAGGACGTACTGTCGGGCTTCTCCCTCCAGTTGCGCCAGCATGAGGTGGTGGGGCTGATCGGCCTGAACGGGGCCGGAAAGACCACCTTCCTAAGGACCCTGTCCGGCCTGCATGAAAACTTCCGCTGCGGCAGCGTCCTGTTCAATGGCCGTCCGGTATCCTTCCGGGACAAGGGGTTCAAGCGGAGCCGGTACACCGTCTTTGCCGAGGACAGCTCCTTCCAGTATTTCACCTTCCGGGAGTACCTGTCCTATGTGGCGGCGGCCTATAGGAAAGAGCTGCCGGATGTGACCGAATTGGTGCAGGGCTTTCACTTCCAGGACTACACCGATACCCTGCTGAAGGGCCTGTCCACCGGCAACAAAAAGAAAGCGTTCCTGATCACAGCCTTCGCCCTCCAGCCGGAGCTGCTCCTGCTGGACGAGCCGGTGAACGGACTGGACTTCCAAAGCACGGAGTATCTCTACCAGCTGATCGCCGGATACAAGGCGCACGGGACGGTCCTGTTCTCCTCCCATATCCTGGAGAGCATCACCCTGACCGCCAGCCGGGTCCTGGTGCTGGAGGACGGGCAGATCCGGCGGAGCTTTGCGGGCAGTGCGATCAACGCCGCCAACATTCGGGAGGCCCTGCATGATGAAGCTATACTTTGAAGTCACGGCCAAAAAGCTGTTTGGCGTCCGGTATGAGCGGCTGGTCAAAACGCTCTTCCTGGATCTGGTGGTCTTTTGGGGCCTCCATACCGCCGGCCTCCAGGTGAAGATCGCCCCCGCCATCCTGTATCTGCTGTCCGCCGCCTTCTCCGCCGGGGTCATGTGGCAGGCCCTCTCCGCCCAGGACAACAGGGCCAATATGGAAAATATGTTCATGCTCCCCTTTGAGGGGCGGGGTCTGGTCCTCGCCTATATAGCCGCCCTGGGGACTTACACCCTGCTGACCAAGACCGCCGGACTGCTGGCGGTGGTCTGGGCCGTCTCCCGCTGGAGCGGAGGGGAGATCTTGGGGAGCGTCCTCTGGGCCCTGGCCGCCGTTGTGGCCGTGTCCTGCCTCTATCCCCTGCGTCTGGGGCGTACAGACGCCTATGCCTTTTATGTCCAGCCAGCCGGCCCCCGGCGGACAGTCAAAGCCCACCGCCGTTGGTCCGTAAGGCGCTACCTGCTCCGCTATCTGACGGCCCACAAGAACTATCTGGTCAATACGGCTGTCATGTGGGCTGTGGCCTGCGTCCTGCCTATGCTGCTGGGACAGATGGAGGCCCAGTCCGTCCTGCCCATAGGCTTTGCCATCCTCTCCCTGAACACGCCTATCTGCATCCTCCTGTCCTGCGACCCGGCCCTGGAGCAGGCGGTGCGGTCCCTGCCGGGACAGGGGAGAGCCTTCTGCGTGCCTTACTGCCTGTTCATCTTCGGGTGTCATCTGGCTGCGGATATCGTGTTCCTATGCAGCTGGCAGCTCCAGATCGGCGGGATCGGCCCGTTCCATGTTTTGACGGCGGCCTCCTTCGCGCTGCTCAGCGCGGCGGGGTCGGTCCTGCTAGAGTGGTACTGCCCCATCCGGGGGTGGACGATCGAGAGCGACCTCTGGCACCATCCAAGGAAATATATCGTACCGGCGGCTATGCTCCTGCTGGCCGGGCTGGTGGGTATGGTATGATGATAGAGAGCTTGCGAGAGCGAAGGAAAGCGGCGGTCTGCGGAGACCGCCGCTTTCCAAAGATCAAGAGAGCTGTCTGACTGCGGTGTGTTGACGCCGGTATGTATCGTTATCCTTCTGTTTCAGCTCCCTCTCCACCTGGGCCAGCTGGCGCTCCAGCTCCTTGCTCTTGGCCTCGTCGGTCTCGGTATGGAGCTGCTGCGCCAACTCCTGCTGCTTCTTTTTCAGTTCTTCGATCTCACGGTCCACCTTGTCGCTATTGCCCTCCCAGACCTCGTCTTTGTCCGCTTTCCTCTCAGGGTCCTCCGCGCCCTGGCCCGCCGGATCGGGTCCCTCGGTCTCGGGGGCGTCCTCCTGCTGTTCAGGTGCGTCCGCTGCCCGCTCTGGATCATCGAAATAGATCTTGGGCTGGCCGTCCTCGTCCCGGCTCATCCAGTAGAGGCCGGACGGCTCTTGGGGCTCCTCGGGGATGTATTCGTCCATCACGGGCTTCGGCTGGCGGTCCTGGGACTCCGGCTCCTGGACCGCGGACGCTCCCGGCACCTTCTCAGCCGCTGTCAAAGGCTGGACCGCAACCGTGTTCACACCAGATATCGGCATCATAGATCGTTCCTCCTTAAAAATGTTGCGCTGGATAAGGGCTTTTCCCAGTGTATCGGACAGAGAGCGGCATTGCAAGGCCCGTGTCATGAGATGCTCCCTGGATGTCATGAGA
Source organism: uncultured Clostridia bacterium (assembly GCA_947173485.1). Lineage (GTDB taxonomy): Bacteria > Bacillota > Clostridia > Oscillospirales > Oscillospiraceae > CAMWFH01. Next base: position 81,834 of record CAMWFH010000011.1, read on the forward strand.
TGTTCTGCGCTATCCCACCGCCCGCATCTGCTCGACCAAGGACAGCTTTTTCTGTCTGCTGGCTGTCCAGACAGATAGGAGCAGTTCCAGGCCGAACAGCACCAGGATGAATAGGCCCATCTCCAGAAACGGGAACCGGTACGGCACGATCTCACCGGCGAAGGACCTCCTGCTGATCTCCCGGCACACCAGGACCGCGATCGGGAGCCCGGCCAGCAGGGACACTAGGGCAGTAAGGGCCCCATAGCAGAGCCCCTCGCAAATGGTCATCCGGCACAGCTGCTTGCCGGTCAGGCCAACAGAGCGCAGGATGCTGTTCTCCCGCTTCCGGGACATCTGACTGGCAAGGGTCGTGTTGATCAGATCGACGACGCCAAACAGGAAGATCAGCCAGGAGAGGGCCCGCAGACTGCCGAAAATGACAGCGTTCTGCATTTTCTCGTACTCGATATGGGCCCCGATCGTATCCAGTCCAAGGCTGCTGCGGCTGGATACGATCTCCCGCAGGCCGCTTTCCACACGCTCCGCTTGTTTCGGATCGCTGACGATGCTCCAGGAGTAGTCAAAGCGTTCGATCGTAGGATAGAGTTCCCGGAACAGTTCCTCCGGGGCGAACAGCGCCGCCGAATCCATAGCAAGAGCGCCGTGCCCGTTCGCCATCCTTGCCGGATCGAACAGGCCGGATATGGTGACGGTCACAGTCTCCCGGCCCAGGGCCAGCTCCATGGCGGCCCCGACATCCATATCCGTATGGTACTTCTGATAGCTCACGCTTAGAAGGACACTGTGGGCATCCGCCGGCATCGCGCCGGACACCAACGCGGCTTCCACATCCGGGCAGTTCGCCTCCGTCAGCGCATCGCACATACCGGCTTCAGCGCTTGCGGAGGCCCTGAATCTCGCGTGCAGGGACCGGCGGGTGACCAGCACATCTGTCACGCCGTCTACAGATAAGATCGCCTGCCGCAGTTCGTCGTTCAGCGGATCACCCGTAGCCATGATCTCCTCCTCCGGCTGCTCCGAGGACAGGTAGATCTTATAGTCCCCATCCGGGAAGAAGAGCCTTGCGGCCTGCTCCGGCGACCGGGTCGATACCACAGAGGACACGATCAAAAGCAGGATCCCGCCCAGACTGAGAGAGGCCACGATGCCGGCGGCCTTCCTGCGGTCACGCCGGAAGTTCGCCAGACCCATAGACATGGGGGTGAGCTTGATACGTTTTTTCCGGCTGTGGACCCGCTCCTGTCCGGCGGAAAAGCGTACCGCCTCCAGGGGCGAGATACCGGCGGCGATCTTCACCGGAGCCCGGACGGAGACGGACACCATCAGCCGGCAGGCCAAGGCGCTCAGAAGCGCCGCCAGCCCGTAGTAGGGGCCATGAAAGCCTTTGGGGAACAGGAGCAGGCCGCTGCTTATCCCCAGCAGCACGCCCAGCAAGATCCCGGTCCAGCCCAGCCGCCGGCTCTCCCTTTTGACGATGCGCCGGATCTGTTTGGGCGTCGCCCCGATGGTACGGAGCTGCCCATAGCTCTGGATCTTATCCTGGATGGAGATACGGAAGATGCTCTGGATCACCACAAAGCCGCCGGTCAGCGCAAGGGCCGCAACGCCGAGGACCGTGGGGTAGTCGATGGATCTGGCATGATAGGCGAAGTAGCGGCTGTTCATGCGCACATGGGGGAGGCCGTACTGCGCGGCGATCTCCCGGCAGCGGGCGGTCATGGCCTCCTGGCTCAGCTGTTCATCGTTTTGAAAATGCACATAGGCCCGATACCCGGCAGGATCAGACCCGGCCCGCTGGGCCAAGGCCGCTTTGGAGATCACGATGGCGCAGGTGTTCGTCTCTTTTTCCCCTATGTTGGACAGGATACCGGTGACGGTATAGCTGCCCTGAAAGCTCTCTGTATCCAACCGGACCGTCTCACCGATCTTAGCATTGGACCCATAAGCGGAGAGGAAATATTCGCTGACGGCGACCTCGTTCGCCTGTGCCGGGAGTTCTCCCTTTACCAGCTCCATCTGGCTCCGGGCAATATAGATCATGTCGCTGTCGCAGTACAAATAGGAGGCATTGTAGCCCCGCTCCGAATGCTCCTGCCCCAGCAGATAGTATCCGCCCACCCGGGCAAGCTCCGGCAGGTCCTTCAGCGCCGCCACATCGGACGCCTCCACGCCGGTAAAGACCGCCTCGTAGGTGTTGTCCACCTGGCCGCGCTGGATCTGCGCCGCGGACACGGATAGGATCGCCGCAAAGCAGATCAGGAACGCCGCCAGGGCCACGGCGATCACCACCATCAAGTTCCGGCGCTTCTCGCTGGCAAGGCTCCGCTTCGCCAGCTTCTTCACAATGGCGCCGGTGTCGTTCTCAAAGGGCCAAGTCATATCTGAAGACCTCCTTAGTCCACCGCCTTGATCTGCTCCACCAGAGAGAGCCTTCTGGTATAGCGGACCGCGCAGGCCGAGAACACCCCCTGCACCACCAGCAGGGCGGCGGCGAACAGCAGCACCTGGAGGGCCGGGAAGTGGTAGGTGAGCTTCCCAAACATACCGATTCGGTCGAACACCCGGCACACGGCCAGACTGCACGCTGTCCCTACGGTCAAGGTGACCAGCAGGGTGATCCCCACATAGTACAAGCACTCAAAGGACAGCATCTGGGACAGCTGCCGGCCGCTCATGCCCACGGACTGGAACACGCCGAACTCCTGCTGGCGGGTGAGCAGATTGGTAATCAGGGTGTTGGCAAGGTTAATCA
>CAMWFH010000012.1 GCA_947173485.1 uncultured Clostridia bacterium
CTCAAGACCGACAACCTGCTGGAGCTGACCTACGCCGAGCGCAAGCGGGTCCACAACCTGAAGTACTACACCTGGGTGGAGCAGCAGGCCCGTGACGTCCACGACCTCAACGCCCTCTGGTACGACGAGGCGGGCACCTGGGGCGCCGTCCACGCCCAGGCCAAGGAGCTGGACGAGCTCATCAACGAGTTCAACGAGGCCACCGGCCTGCTCAAGTCCCTGTAAGACCAGACCAGAACGCCGCAAGGGCGGGGCTTTGCGGCCCCGCCCTTGCTCTTCTTACGTCTCCGGCTGCTCCTGCTCCTGGATGTACAGCTCCTCCGACTCCCGCACAGCCTTCGTCAGGATCATCAGCGCCTGGGCCGGCTGGCGGGCCTCCAGCTCTGTGATCGCCTCCGTGGCGGCGGCAAATAGGGTCGTATAGTATTTTGGAAGCTCTTTCATATTCATCACCTCAACTATAGTATAACGCAAACGTGCAACAAACGCAAGATGTATAGTCCGCATATTTCGCAATACAATCTACAGTATAGATGTGTTGCGGAGTGTGATACAAATGCGAAAATTCAAGGTACCGAGCGTCCCACCAACTACGAATAAGAGCATCCGCTTTCCCAATGATGTCATCGATGCTGTAGAGGACGCCATCCGGGGGAAGGACTGCACCTTCACTGCATTCGTTGTGGAGGCGACAAGGGTCGCCCTGGAAAATCTCAAAGAAGAAGAGGAAGAAGAGACATGAAAAACGCAAAGCACGCCAAGTGCGTCAAGTGCGGGAAGATCTACGAGGCCACCCCTGATCTGACCAACTGCTCCTGCGGCGGCATCCTGGAGATCGTCTACGACTACGACTATATCAAGACCATCCTGAACAAGGATATCCTGGCGGCCCGGACGGACCGGTCCATGTGGCGCTACCGGGAGCTGCTGCCCATCGAGGAGACCACGGAGAACACGCCCCTCCGGGTGGGCTGGTCGCCCCTCTACGAGGAGCCCCGGCTGGCGGAGCTGCTGGGCCTGGGCCGGCTCTGGGTGAAGGACGACGGCCAGAACCCCACCGCCAGCCTGAAGGACCGGGCCAGCGCCATGGCCGTGGCCAAGGCCCGGGAGGCCGGGGCTCAGGTGATCGCCTGCTCCTCCACCGGTAACGCGGCCTCCTCTCTGGCGGGCAACGCCGCCGCCGCCGGCCTGCGGACCTACATCTTCGTGCCCTCCCGGGCCCCCAAGGGCAAGGTGGCCCAGCTCCAGATCTTCGGGGCCACGGTGATCAGCGTCCAGGGCAGCTATGAGGACACCTTCGAGCTGAGTAAGGCCGCCATCGAGAAGTGGGGCTGGTACAACCGGAACGCCGCCATCAATCCCTACCTCTCCGAGGGCAAGAAGACCGTCACCCTGGAGATCATGGAGCAGCTGGGCTGGCAGGTGCCGGACTACATCGCCCTCTCCGTAGGCGACGGCTGCACCATCGCCGGGGCCTGGAAGGGCTTGAAGGATCTCTACGCCGTGGGCCTCATCGACCGGCTGCCCCGGCTGATCTCCGTCCAGGCGGAGGGCTGCTGCCCCCTGAACCGGGCCATCGCGGCCAACGAGCCCTGGCGGCCCATGGAGGAGAACACCCTGGCCGACTCCATCGCCGTAGGCGTCCCCCGGAACGCGGACAAGGCATTGATGGCCATCCGGGAGTCCAATGGCATCGTGGTCAACGTCTCTGACGAGGAGATCCTGGCGGCCCAGCGGCTCCTGGGCCGGACCTGCGGCGTCTTTGGCGAGCCCGCCGGCGTCACCGGCACCGCCGGGGTGAAGAAGCTCTGTGAGCAGGGCATCCTGGGGAAGAACGACACGGTGGTCTCCGTGGTCACCGGCAACGGCCTGAAGGACGTGGCCAACGCCATCAAGGCGGCAGGGGAGCCCATCTCCATCCCCGGCACCATGGACGCCCTCCTGGCGGCCTTCGCCGAAAAGGGCATCGTCGTGGAATAAAGGAACGTAAGAACGTAGGGTCCGGCGCTCAGGCGCCGGACCCCTTCTGTTTGCGGTGTTCCTCCATAGCCTCCGCCAGCAGCTTTTTGTCCTGCTTGCTGCCCTGGAACTGCTCCGGCCGGAAGATATCGGGCCGGCGGTCCAGGGTGCGGAGGATGGCCTGCTTCCGCCGCCACCTGGCCACGGCGGCGTGGTCCCCGGACAGCAGCACCTCCGGCACCGCCCGGCCGTGCCACTCCGCCGGGCGGCTGTACTGGGGATGCTCCAGCAGACCGTTCCAGTGGCTCTCATCCTCGTAGCAGGCCGCCTCCGGCAGCACCCCTGGCACCATCCGGCACACCGCGTCCGCCACGGCCATGGCCGGGATCTCCCCGCCGGTGAGGACGAAGTCCCCCAGGGAGATCTCCTCGTCCACGCACTCGTCCAAAAACCGCTGGTCCACCCCCTCGTAGTGTCCACAGACCAGGATCAGATGGTCGTAGTCCGCCAGCAGCTGCCGGGCCTTGGCCTGAGTGAAGGTCTCCCCGCAGGGGGACATATAGATGGTCCGGCTCCGCTCCGTGGCGAAGTGTTCCCGGATATAGGCCCAGCAGCGGTACAGGGGGTCCGCCTGCATCACCGCGCCCCGGCCCCCGCCGTAGGGGTAGTCGTCCACCTGCTTCTGCTTATTGGTGGTGTAGTCCCGGATCTGGTGGGTCTCGATGCGGATGAACCCCCGGTCCTGGGCCCGGCCTAGGATGCTGTCGCTCATCATATCTCCCACGGTCTCCGGGAAGAGCGTCATGATATCGATCCTCACAGCAGCCCCTCCATCATCAGGATAGAGATGGTCCCGGCCTCCAGGTCCACGTCCCGGATGAATACCGGCACTGCCGGCACCAGGAAGTCCAGCCTATCCCCCTGGATGTGGTAGACATCGTGGGCGGGGTAGGGCAGGACCTCCTCCAGGGTGCCCAGGACCTCGCCGGTCTCGGAGTCCAGAGCGGTGAGGCCCAGCAGCTCGGCGGCGAAGTAGACGCCGTCGGGCAGGTGGGCGTCCTGCCGGCGGATAAAGACGCTCTGGTCCTTCAGCGCCAGGGCGGCGTCCATGGTCTCCACCCCCTGGAGGCGCAGCAGGGCGCAGCCCTTGTGGACCCGGCCCTGGAGGACCCGGTAGGGGACATCGCCGATATAGACGTTCCGGCACTTGATGAGCAGCTCCGGCTCACAGCCCGCCGGCAGGACCTTCACATCCCCCCGGATGCCGTGGGCATTGACCACCCGGCCAGCTTCGATCTGTTCCATATAGCCTCCTGCCTGTCAAAACGGAAATTTTATGATAGTATAGCACAGATCGCCGGATTCGGCAAATGGTTTTATCCGCCCGGCGAGTAACGCCCGGAGCGCGGGGGCATACTGGGGAAAAAGGAGGGGCGCTATGGCATCGATCTGGGCGATGGAGACATCGATCCGGCGGCGGAAGCCGCTGGCAGGGGACCTGAAAACGGAGGTGGCAGTGGTGGGAGCCGGCATGGCCGGCATCCTGATCGCCTACCGCCTGCAAAAGGCGGGCCGGCAGGTGGTGGTGCTGGAGGCGGGCCGCATCGGCGGGGGCCAGACCCGGAACACCACCGCCAAGATCACCTCCCAGCACGGGATGTTCTGTCAAAAGCTGATCCAAAACCTGGGGCGGGAACGGGCCCGGCAGTACGCCGCGGCCAACGAGGCGGCGATCCGGGCCTACCGGGAGCTGATCGACAGCCGGGGCATCGACTGCGACCTGGAGGCCAAATGCGCCTACCTCTACGGCGTGGACCGGGAGGCCCTCCAGCGGGAGGCGGAGGCCGCGGCGTCCCTGGGACTGCCGGCGGTCTATCTGGAGCAGGTGCCGCTGCCGGTGCCAGGGGCGGGGGCGGTGCGCTTCGCCGGACAGGCCCAGTTCGCCCCCCTGCGGTTCCTGGCGGCGCTGGCGGAGAAGCTGACGGTCTATGAGCAGACCAGGGTCCTCCGGGCGGAGGGGCAGACCCTGGTGACGGACCGGGGGCAGGTCCAGGCGGAGCAGATCGTGTTCGCCTGCCACTATCCCTTCATCAATTTCCCAGGGCTGTATTTTGCCCGGATGCACCAGGAGCGGAGCTATGTGCTGGCCCTGGAGAACGTGCCCAAGCTGGACGGGATGTTCATCGGCGCCTCCTCCGATGCTTGCTCCCTGCGGACCTGCGGGGACCTGCTCCTGATGGGCGGGGAGAGCCACCGGACCGGGGAGGACCGGCAGGGAGGCCGCTACGCGGCCCTCCGGCAGCGGGCCAAGGAGTGGTTCCCGGGGTGCCGGGAGGTGGCCTGCTGGTCCGCCCAGGACTGCATCACGGCGGACGGGGCCCCCTATATCGGGCGCTACGCGGCCAGCAGGCCGGACTGGTTCGTGGCCACCGGGTTCCACAAGTGGGGGATGACCTCCTCCATGGCGGCGGCCATGGTCCTGGAGGACCTGATGTGCGGCCGGGAGAGCCCCTACGCGGCGGCCTTCGACCCAGGGCGGGTCACTCTGGGGCTGCTGCCGGGGGTGGCGGAGGAGAGCGTCCAGGCGGCACGGGGGCTGGCCAAGACCTTTTTCCAGCCGCCGAAGGAGCGGACCATCCTGCCGGGCCACGGAGGCGAGACGGCCGTCCGGGGGGAGAAGGCCGGCGTCTACCGGGAGGACGATGGGAAGGCGCTGGCGGTGAGCCTGCGGTGCCCCCATCTGGGGTGCCAGCTCACCTGGAACCCGGACGAGAACAGCTGGGACTGCCCCTGCCACGGCTCCCGGTTCGACAAGGAGGGCCATCTGCTCTCCGGGCCGGCCCAGAAGGACCTGCGGAAAAGATAGATAAAAACTAGATAAAAACAGGACCACCCATGCAGCGGGTGGTCCTGCGCGTTTCTATCGGACTAGGAGGCCGCTCTCACCGGCGGCGTGACAGGCTCCGGCTCCCTGGGCTGGATGGCGCCGGCCCGGAAGAGGGAGAACTTGGCGCAGGCCGGTCCGATCAGCTCATAGAGGACGGAGGATGAGAGGATGATCGTCATCAGCAGCTCGCCGTACCTGGCCGGCAGGATGCGCTGCCCCAGGTAGGCCAGACCGATGGCCACACCGGCCTGGGGCACCAGGGCGCCCCCCAGATAGTTGCGGGTAGAGCGCTCCATGCCGGTGACGGCGCAGCCCAGCCAGGCCCCGGCGTACTTCCCAACGATGCGGATGAAGAAGTAGGCCACTCCGATCACGCCAAAGGCGGCCAGGGCCTCCAGCCGTAAGTTCATCCCGGAGACCACGAAGAACAGGGTCATGATCGGCGGCGTGAAGGTGTTGATCTGGCGGTAGAGGGCCTTGTCCCTGGTGAGGTTGATGTATACCGCGCCGAACACCATGCAGCTGAGCAGGGGGGAGACATCCACCATGGAACACAGCCCGCTGAGCCCCAGCACCAGGGCCACCGCCAGGATCAGCCGGTTGTCGTTGCTCCGCTTGGCCAGGATCCGGCTGAGGACCACGCCAAAGACCGCGCCCACCAGCAGCATCAGGATATTCAGCAGCACCGGCCCCGCCAGGCTGGCGGGGGAGACGGTCCCGGCGGCGGAGGCGTCGATAAAGGCCGCCGCCGCGCTGAACACCAGCAGGCAGACCACATCGTCGAAGGCGACGATCTCCAGCAGGAGGTCCACGAAGGGCCCACGGGCGTGGTACTGGTCGATGGTCATCATGGTACTGGCCGGGGCGGTGGCGGTGGCGATGGCCCCCAACAGGACGGAGAACTCCAGGTCCAGGTGGAAGAGGCAGTACATGCAGAGGGTGACCAATACGCCGGCCAGCAGGGCCTCGAAGAGGGTGACCCAGATCACCTTCGCCCCGGTCCTCCGCAGCTTCTCCCGCTTGAAGAACCGCCCCGCGCCGAAGGCGATGAAAGCTAGGGCCACATCGCTGACGAACCCCATCCCGGCGATCGTCTCCTGGGGGATGATCCCCAGGCAGCTGGGACCGATCACGATCCCGGCGATGATATAGCCGCTGACATTGGGCAGGCTCAAACGCTTGGTGATCCGGGTGGCCAGGAAACCAGCCAGCAGGATCGCCGCCAGGGAGAGAAGGACCACCGCCTCGCCGCTCATATGGTCATACCATGCAAACATACCCGTACCTCGTTTCCCGCTGGCTGTGCAAGATCGCCTCTTGCGCCGGCGTATGTTCCATGATATACTATGTTTTCACAAAGTCAAATTATAAGATCTATGTTTGCCATAAAATATTTCGATGGAGAGGCTGTTCTATGCTGGACCCAAAGTTAGTCACCCTGCTGACCATCTGCGAACGGGGGAGCTTTACCAAGGCGGCGGAGGAGCTGTCGCTGACCCAGCCGGCGGTCAGCCACCACATCCGCCAGCTGGAGACGGAGCTGGGGATGCGGATCTTTTACCGCAAAAGAGGGGAGATCCTGCTGACCCAGGAGGGGAAGATCCTGGTAAAATACGCAAAACGGATCATGGGGCTCTATGAGAAGATGCACCGGGACCTGACCGCCGCCGCCCGGCAGATGACCACGCTGCGGGTGGGGGTGACCCACACGGCGGAGAGCAATCTGATCGTGGAGGTGCTGGCCAAGTACAGCGCGGAAAACGACGGTGTCAATATAACGATCGTTACAGAGACCATAAATACTCTTTATGAGATGCTGTCCAATTATGAGATCGACCTGGCAGTGGTGGAAGGCCGGGTCAACGACCCGGCCATCAACGCGCTGCTGCTGGACACGGACTATCTGGTCTGCGTGGTGAGCAACCACCACCACCTGGCGAAGCAGAGCATGGTGACCATCAACGACATCAAGAAGGAGCGGATGATCCTGCGCCTGCCCAACTCCGGCACCCGGAACCTGCTGGTGTCCCACCTGGAGAGTATGCACATGGACCTGGCGGACTTCAACGTGGTGCTGGAGGTGGACAACATCGCCACCATCAAGGACCTGATCCGAAAGGACATGGGCATCTCGGTGCTGGCCCGGTCGGCCTGCATGGACGAGCTGCGCAAGGGGAAGCTGACGGCCCTGCCCATCGAGAACCTGAGCATGATCCGGGAGACGAACCTGCTCTACCAGAAGGACTTCGAGCATACGGAGATCCTAAAGGAGCTGACCAAGCTCTACAGCGTCACCGCGCGGCTGTATCAGTGACGCCACAACATATAGAAAAAAATCTCGAAAAAAACGCAAAAAGGGGTTGCAATTTCCGGCGGGACGTGGTATAGTGACTGATGGTGTTTTGACATCGAATACTCGGAGGAAAGAGGTGAACAAGAGCAATGAAGGAAGGTATCCATCCCAATTATCAGCAGACTACGATCAAATGCGCCTGCGGTAATGTAATTGAGACAGGTTCCACGAAGAAGGACATTCGCGTGGAAGTCTGCTCTAAGTGTCACCCCTTCTTCACGGGCAAGCAGAAGCTGGTCGATACCGGCGGGCGCGTCGCCAAGTTCAACAAGAAGTTCGGTCTGGGCCAGTAAGTTACGTTACAGTCAGCATCGCGCCGCAGTCTGCGGCGCGATGTTTTTTTGCGCCCCTATGGGGCAGACGCTGAAAAAAAGAGTTGAGATCGTGCAAAAGATCCTCTATACTAGGGGAGGATACAGCCATAGAACAGGACCAAGACGAGGTGCAGATGGAACAACAGGAAAAAAAGCGGGACCGGGTGGTGCTGGCGGGCCTTTCGAGCCCCTGCCTGGACGCGAGCGAGAATGCCAGCGAGGAGACGATGGAGGAGCTGAGCGCCTTGGTGGAGACCGCTGGCGGCGAGGTGGTGGGGATGGCCTTGCAGAACCGCCCCGCACCCGACCCCCGGACCTTCATCGGCGAGGGCAAGGCGGCGGAGCTGCGGGAGCTGATCGCCCATGAGGAGGCCACCATGGCCATCTTCGACAACGACCTCAGCCCCTCCCAGATGCGGGTGCTGACGGAGGAGCTGAAGGTCCAGGTGCTGGACCGGAGCGGGCTCATTTTAGACATCTTCGCCCAGCGGGCCAGGACCCGTGAGGGGCGGCTGCAAGTGGAGCTGGCCCAGTACCAGTATCTGCTGCCCCGGCTGACGGGGATGTGGACCCATCTGGAGCGCCAGGCCGGCACCAGCGGCAAGGGGCCCATCGGCTCCAAGGGCCCCGGCGAGACCCAGCTGGAGACGGACCGCCGCCATATCCGGCGGAAGATCGACAAGCTGAAGGAGGAGCTGGAGGCGGTCCGGCGGGTCCGGGGCACCCAGCGGCGGCAGCGGATCAAGAACGAGGTGCCCACGGTGGCCATCGTGGGCTACACCAACGCGGGGAAGTCCACCCTGCTGAACACCCTCACCGGCGCGGACATCCCCGCCAATGACCGGCTGTTCGACACCCTGGACACCACCTCCCGGCTGCTGCGGGTCAGCGATGCCCTGGAGGTGGTGATCTCTGACACGGTGGGCTTCATCCGCAAGCTGCCCCATCAGCTGATCGACGCCTTCAAGGCCACGCTGGAGGAGCTGGAGTACGCGGACCTGCTGCTCCATGTGATCGACGTGTCCGACCCGGTCTGGCGGGACCAGGCGGCAACGGTGGACGCCCTGATCCGGGAGCTGGGAGCGGAGCAGATCCCCTGCCTGCGGGTGTTCAACAAGTCGGACCTGTTCTGGGGGGAGGTCCGGCCCCATGGGGAGGACGAGGTGAACATCTCCGCCAAGACCGGCGAGGGTATCGGCGCCCTTTTGGCGGCCATCGACCGAAAGCTGGACAGGGGACGGCGGCGAGTGACGATCCATCTGCCCTACGACAAGGGCGGGCTGCTGGACCTCCTGTACCGGGAGGCCAAGGTGGAGACGGTGGAGTATGGCGGCACCATCGATGTGGTGGCGGTGTGCGACCTGCGCTCCATCGGCCAGATGCGGGCCTATATCGAGGACTGGACGGAGCCCAAGGAGGACTGGGAGCTGTGACCGCCCGCCTGGACCAGTCCCGCGCCGGTGCGCAGGCCCAGAAGGAAGGCATTGGCGGCGTAGAACTCCAGGGTCCGGTCCAGGTCGGCCTGCTGCCATTCGGTCAGCTCGGTGCGGATGGAGGAGAGGGGCTGCTCGTAGCCCCGGATGTCCGCAGTGTCCAGCTGGGGCTTGATGTAGTGGGCATACAGCCAACGCGTGAAGTCGGTCATAGAAGATTTCCCTTTCAAAAACAACGTATGTGTTGTATGCTGTTATAATAGCACGACGGATACGTTGTGTCAAGAGGTCGTATATGAACTTACAGGAAAGAATGCGGGCTCTGCGAAAAGAGCGCAATGAAACACAAAAGCAAGTTGCGGATGCGATCGGCATCACAGACCGGCAGTATCAGCGGTTTGAAACAGGCGTCAATCTGCCCGGCTTCGATAATCTCTGCGCCCTGGCAGACCACTTCGGCGTGACGCTGGACTACCTGGCTGGGCGGAGCGATGTGCGCTGACCGGAGGACGCAAATATTTGTCTGTACTTTATCCGCTCCATATGCTATACTATTGCCAACACAGGAGGTGGACAGTATGGAGACTGAAAAAGAGCGTAAAGACACACAGCAGGCGATCCTATACGAAGTAAGGCGTCTCATCAAGAACAGCGGCAAGGAGAGCTATACCGTAGAGGAGCTCTGCGACCTGCTGGACACGATCGCGGAGGCAAAGGCTCAGGAGTAAAGGAGACGTGCCGGGAAAACTGCTTTCCCGGCACGTTTTTGCTTGACAAAAGGAGCCCGCTCCCGTATAATAAAAACAGAAAGAGCCGTTGCTGTATGGCGGTCGGTTCGAAAAGGGGCTAACGAAACGCTAGCCGCTCGGACGCCACCGGGCGGCTAGCACGCTTTTGGGGCTATGTACGCCATGATCAGGATGACCACGACCAAACATATCACCACGCGCAGGAATTGCTCCCAGCGCCGGTCTCCCATCCGCATCACCTCCCCTCGTTTCAGAATCTGCAAGGGGAAATGAACTGACCACCTTTTATACAGCAACGCTCTTTCCGTCCCGCCTGGCTGACGGGCAGATATAGGATACCATTTTAGAACATTTTTGTCAAACCCTTCCGCAAGCAAAAAAAGAAGTTGTCTCCGCCTTGACAAACTGGCATTGCTCCCGTATAATAAAAACAGAAAGAGCCGTTGCTGCATGGCGGTCGGCTCGTGCCTAACTTTTTACAAAGTTAGCCGCTCGGATGCCGCCGGGCGGCTAACACGCTTTTGGGGCTATGTATGCCATGATCAGGATGACCACGACCAAACATATCACCACGCGCAGGAATTGCTCCCAGCGCCGGTCTCCCATCCGCATCACCTCCCCTCGTTAGAAATTCGCAAGGGGAAATGAACTGACCGCCTTTTATACAGCAACGCTCTTTCCGTCCCGCCTGGCTGACGGGCAATCTCATGATAGCACCACTTGCTCTATTTGTCAAATCATCCCTGATACGACAAAAGGCTCCCCGCCGTGGGGAGCCTTTTGTCGTTATCTTACGGCCTATCTGGCCGTGCGCAACAGGGAATAGGGGGGCAGCGGACGGGGGAGGCGCATCCTGAACAGCATCTGGGGATGCCGGACCTCCTCCAGGGCCATCCCCTCCAGGTCCTCCATAGGGCCGGCCCGGAAGGCGAAGGGGGCCGTATCCGGTCCAAGGGCCTCGATCTCATCGCCAACAGCGAACTTGTTTTGCAGCCGCAGGGTGGCCATGCCGTCCGGTGAACAGTCCAACACCAGGGCCACGATCTGCCGCGCCCGCACATAGCGGGCATCGCCGGTGAACTGCCCCGGCGCTCCATAGTAGAACCCGGTGGCGTAGGGCCGGTGGCTGATATGCTCCACCTCCTCCCGCCAGAGGGGGTCCGGCGTTTCTCCGGCGGCCACGGTGTCCAGCACATGGCGGTAGGCCCCGGTGACCACCGCCGTATAGTAGGCGGACTTGGCCCGGCCCTCGATCTTCAGGCTGTCCAGCCCCACATCGATGAGGTCGTCCAGATGGTCTATCATGCACATATCCCGGGAGTTCAGGATATAGCTCCCGCCCTCGTCCTCCAGGATGGGGAAGTACTCCCCAGGCCGCTTCTCCTCCACCAGGGCATACTTGTAGCGGCAGGGCTGGGCGCAGGCGCCCCGGCTGGCGTCCCGTCCGGTCATATAGTTGCTGAGGACGCAGCGGCCGGAGTAGCTGACGCACATGGCCCCGTGGACGAAGGCCTCCAGCTCCAGCTCCCGGGGCGTCCTCTCCCGAATGGTGCGGATCTCCTCCAGGCTCAGCTCCCGGGCCAAAATGACCCGGCTGGCCCCCAGGTCGTACCAGGCGGCAGCGGCGGCGTAGTTGGTGACGCCGGCCTGGGTGCTGACATGGCGCTCACACTTGGGCGCGTACCGCCCCGCCAGGGTGAAGGCCCCCAGATCGGCCAGGATCAGCGCGTCCACCCCTGCCGCCTGGCACTGCTCTAAATGCTCCGGCAGCCGGTCCATCTCCCCGTTCCGGGGCATGGTGTTCACCGCCGCATGGACCCGGACCCCCAGGCTGTGGGCCAGCGCCACGGCCTCGACCAGCTCCTCCGGGGCAAAGTTCTTAGCAAAGGAGCGCATCCCGAAGGAGGTCCCCGCCAGATAGACGGCATCCGCCCCATAGAGGGCCGCCATGCGCAGGCGCTCCAGGTCCCCGGCAGGGGCCAGCAGCTCCGGTCTCTTCCCCATGGTCATTTCAGGCCGGCGATGACCCGTTGGTGCTGGGCGTAGGTCTCGCTGTAGATGTGCTTGCCCTCGTTGCCCAGCACATAGTAGTAGTAGTTGGTGTCCGCCGGCGTCAGGGCGGCCCAGATGGAGGTCCGGCCCGGATTGCAGATGGGGGTGGGGGGCAGGCCCTTGTGGGCATAGAGGTTGTAGGGGCTGTCTATAGCCTTGTCGGCGTCGGTCAGCTCGCTGTGGCCGGTGGCGTAGACCAGGGCGGCGTCCACCTGCAAAAGGCCGCCGGTCTCAAAGCCGGGGTTGTTCAGCCGGTTGTAGATGACGGAGGCGATCTTCTCCCGGTCGCTGCCGTCGGTCTCCTTCTCGATCAGGGACGCCACGGTCAGGATCTCATGGAGGCTGCGGCCGCTCTCCTCGATCAGCTTCATCATCTCCTCGTCGATCCTGGCCACGAAGTTGTCCAGGAACCGGCTCAGGGCCCGGGCGGGGTTGTCGTTGACGTAGAACTCGTAGGTGTCCGGGTAGAGGTAGCCCTCCAGCCGCTGGATGGAGCCTAAGTTCTCATTGTCCACGAAGGGGTAGTCCTCGAACACATAGTTAGCGGCGGTGTCGGTCAGCGCCTCCAGGGAGGCCACCTTGTTCTCCGCCAGCAGGGCCAGGATCTGCTGGACCGTGTAGCCCTCGGGGATCATGATGCGCACCGTGTCGGCGGTCTTTCGCCTGCCGTAGAGGCCGGTGATCAGGGCCCGGTAGTCCATATCGGTATTGAGGGTGTGGGGCCCCACGCCCACCCGGCCGCTCTCGATCTTCTCGTCCAGCTTGGCCAGGATGGAGAACATACGGAAGAACCAGTCGTACTCCACCAGACCGGCCTCCTTGAGCTTCTTGGCGATGTCGGCGGCGGTGTCACCCTCCTCTACGGTCACCTCCACCTCCATATAGGTCTTATTGAAAGCGCAGAGGTCGTTGGCCAGCAGCCAGCCCACCCCGGCTAAGATGGCGGAGGCGGTGACGACGAACACCAGCCAGATCAGGCCCCAAAGGATGGGGTTGCCCCGCTTCTTCTTTTTCTTCTTTCGCTTCTGCTCCGCCTGGCGGCGGACCTGCTGGCTGTCCCAGCCGGTGGTGTTGAAATTCTCCTCACTCATAGGGCGATCACCGTCTTTCGTTCAAGATCAAAAAATATTTAGGTGGCCAAGTTTCCAAACCCGCTCCCCCCTCATAGGATAGAGGGAAGTGAGGTGAGAAACGATGTGCTTTGGGAACAACAATGACAGCTGCCTGTGGATCGTGGTGCTGGTCATCCTGCTCTGCTGCTGCTGCGGCAACGGCAGCGGCGTGGGCGGCTGGAACAACGGCTGCAACTGCGGCAGCGGCGTAGGCGGCTGGAACAACGGCTGTAACTGCGGCTGCGGCTGCGGCGTAGGCGGCTGGAACAACGGCTGTAACTGCGGGTGCAACTGCAGCTGCGGCAACAGCTGCGGCTGTAACTGCGGGTGCAGCGACACCTGCTGCTGACACGGCACAGAGGGGCGGGGAGGCGCGGCGGCGCCTCCTCACTTCTTATATCCGCTGATATCCCGCCCGCTCCTCACTTCTCCCGCAGGACATGGAGCATGAACCGGGGCAGCTTCATCATCCGGCCCAGCCGGCGGGGGTCGCTCAGCAGGCGGTGGAACCACTCCAGCCCCAGCCGCTGGAAGAGGACCGGGGCCCGCTTGACATCGCCGGAGAACACGTCCAGACACCCTCCCAGCCCGATCAGCAGACAGGGGCCGGTCTCCCCGGCGTGGGCGGCCATCCACAGCTCCTGCTTCGGCGCGCCCAGGCAGACGAAGGCCACATCCGCGCCGCTGGCCCGGATGGTCTCCGCGGCCCGGGCATCGTCCTTGAAGTAGCCGTCGGCGGTGCCGGCGATGAGCAGGCCGGGATGGGCCCGCCGGAGCTTCTCCGCCGCCCGCTCCGCCACGCCGGGCTTGGCGCCCAGGAGGAAGAGGGACTGCCGCTTCTTCGCCATGGCGTCCATCAGGTGGGCGGCGAAGTCGATGCCCGGCAGCCGGGCGCGCAGGGGCGTGCCCAAGAGCTTAGCGCCATAGTAGATGCCGATGCCGTCCGGCAGGACCATATCGGCGGCGTTCACCGTCTCCAGCAGGGACTTATCCTCCCGGCACAGCTCCACGATCTCCGGGTTCGGGGTCACGATATAGTGGCTGTCCGGCGAGGCGATCAGGCGCTGGGCCTCCGCCACCGCCTGGTCCATCGTAAGATTGTCAAAGCCCACGCCTAGTACATCGATCCGCATGGGGGACCTCCTTATAGAGCGGGCCGGAAGGCCCGTTTAGTATAGCATATCTCTCCCCGCTTGTCCACAGGGGGACAGCGGCGCTCAAAAATACCGCCGGTTGTGCCACTTGTCCCGGACCATCTCCTTCAGGTCCCGGTTCAGGTTGACCACCTTCTCCTGCTGCCGCCGGGCCCAGGCCACCTTCTCGCACAGGGAGTCCATGATGTTGAAGAACTCGTCGCTCAGCTCGAACCGCCGGCTGGTGTCGCCGGCCCTGTGGCGCTCGATGACCAGCTCGTAGCGCTCCCTAGCCCGGGCCACGCTGTCCTCCCAGGAGACATACATGGTCTCCTGGGCCCGCTGGCCCGTCCGGGCCAGCCGCTCCCGGTCGTGGCCCACCTGGGACAGGCACTCGTAGACCGACTGCCCTGTCTCCTCCACCAGAAAGCTGTTCTCCCCGTCCAGCGCGCCCTCCGCGGCACAGCTGTCCCGAGCTAACAGGCTGGCGGTGCCGCAGGCGGCGGCCTCCCGGACCACCAGGCCGAAGGTGTCGTAGGAGGAGGGGAAGAGGAACAGGTCTGCCATGGAGTAGTACCCCCGCAGGACCTCCCGGTCGTGGATGGAGCCGGGGAACCGGCAGTCCGGCCCCACGCCCACCTTTTCGGCGTAGGCCTCCATCTCCCCCTGGTCCTCGCCCTGGCCCACGAAGACCATGGTGAAGGACTTGCCGTCCCGCTTCAGGCCGGCCAGGCCGTCTAAGATCTCACGGATGCCCTTATACCAGCGCAGCCGGCCGACGAATAGATAGACAGGATGCTCTTTGGGGATCTGGAGCTCCCGGAGGATGGCGTCGATCTGGTCCTGGCTGGCCCGGCCCTTGGGGAAGTCCACCCCGTTCTCCATCACCACCATGTCCCCCTCATAGCCTAGGCTCCGCAGGTTCTCCCCGGCGCCCTGGCTGACGACCCACACCTCGTCGCAGGCGGCGATATTGCCCACCACCAGCTGGGCGGCCCTGGCCTGGAGCAGCTCACTGCGGACGGCCCGGCGGATCTCGATATCGAACTTGGTGTGATAGGTGAAGATCATGGGGACATCCACCCGCTCCCGGAGGGTGCGGGCCACCATGGTGGACATGAAGGGGCAGTGGCTGTGGATCAGGTCCGGCCGGAAGTCCTCCAGGGCGGACAGGAGCGTGGCGCTGAAGGGGTAGCCCGCCCGGTAGCCCACCAGACGGGTGGTGGGCAGGCTGGGGTAGCGGATGACGGGGTAGGGGTAGTCGTCCTCCGCGCCGGGGTAGCTGGGGGTGGTCACCACCACCTGGTCCCCCAGGCGGGTCAGCGTCTCCGCATAGTTGACCACTGTATTGGCGACTCCGTCGATGAGTGGGGGAAAGGAGTCGTTCAAAAGGCAGACGCGCAGCTGGTCGGTCATCGTCCATCTCTCCATTCTGTTAAAGGTGTATACTTGGCTATCATATACCCTTTCCCCAGATTTGTCCAGTCAATGATGATGAATAGACTGTAAAATCCGCAGCCCGCCGGGGGCACCGGAGAGACAGGGCGGGCATAGGATAGATGGGAGGTGAACGATATGTGCAACAAAGTGATGCGCGCCAGGGTGCTGGAGGTCTTAGAGGACGGGCTGCTGGTGGAGGATCTGGCCAACGGCCAGGAGGTCATCGTCCACTACGGCATGGCCTGCCGCTTCTGTCCAGGGGACTGCGTCTGCATCTGCCACAACGGGGCGATGACCATGTCCATCCCGCCCCAGATCTCCGCCATCTGCATCCGCCGGTACCGCTGAGGCCGCCGGCCCGCCCCCTGGGGGGCGGTACATAAGGGAAAACATTCCAACAGCAAGGAAAAATGACCGGATGTGTGAAAAAGCACATTGACTTTGCAGGAAAGAAATGATAAAGTAGACAAAAGGGACCCCGCCCTGGGGGCGAGGCAGAGATGGATATGAATGATGCACAAAAGGAGTAGATGGCTATGGAGCGATATTATCAGCCAGAGATCGAAACTGCCTCCCGTGAACAGCTCACCGCCTGGCAGGACCAGCACCTGACGGCACAGGTGCGCTCTCTTTGGGACAGCGTGCCCTACTACCGGCAGAAGATGGAGGCCGCCGGCCTCACCCCGGCGGACATCCAGGGCATAGGGGACCTGGGCAAACTGCCCTTCATGACCCGGGAGGACTTGACGGCCTGCTATCCCTTTGGTATGCTGGCCAGGCCCACCGCCGACTGCGTGACCATCCACTCCTCCGCCGGCACCACGGGGAAGAAGCTGATCGCCTTCTACACCCAGCGGGACCTGGAGCTGTGGGAGGACCGGTGCGCCCGGGCGGTCACCGCCGCCGGCGGGATGAGGGAGGACGTCTGCCAGATCAGTTTCGGCTATGGCCTCTTCACCGGCGGCGCGGGCTTAGACGGCGGCTGCCGGCGGGTAGGCTGCCTGACCCTGCCCATGTCCGCCGGCAACACCGACCGGCAGCTCCAGTTCATGGAGGACCTGGGGGCCACCATCCTCTGCTGCACCCCGTCCTATGCCGCCTATCTGGCCGAGTGCGTCCAGGAGCGGGGACTGAAGATCTCCCTGCGCTCCGGCATCTTCGGCGCGGAGCCCTGGAGCGAGGAGATGCGCCGGAGCATCGAGGAGAAGCTGGGCATCAAGGCCTACGATATCTACGGCCTGACCGAGCTGGGGGGCATGGGCGTGGCCTTCGAGTGCTCCGCCCAGGACGGCCTCCACATCAACGAGGACAGCTTCATCGCCGAGGTCGTGGACCCGGAGACCGGGGAGGCGCTGCCGGAGGGACAGGCCGGGGAGCTGGTGCTCTCCGCCGTCACCCAGGAGGCCATGCCCCTGCTGCGCTACCGGACCCGCGATATCTGCGTCCTCAGCCGGGCGGCGTGCCCCTGCGGCCGGACCCATATCAAGATGAGCAAGCCCATGGGCCGGAGCGACGATATGCTGGTCATCAAGGGCGTCAACGTGTTCCCCTCCCAGATCGAGACGGTGCTGCTGGCCCAGGGCTTCTCCTGCAACTACCAGATCATCGTGGACCGCCTCAACGGCACCGACACCCTGGAGGTCCTGGTGGAGATGCCGCCGGAGGCCCTGACGGACAAGCTCCGGCGGATCAACGAGATGGAGCGGTCCATGGTGGCGGCTATGAAGTCCGCCCTGGGGATCCGGGCCAAGGTCCGCCTGGTCCCCCCGAAGACCATCACCAGGGGAGAGGAGCATACCGTCCGGGTAGTGGACAAGCGGAAAAAATAGAGATACCCATTTTCATAAGACCCATCAAACTGAGAAAGCAGGACGAGAACGACTATGCAGGAACTGAGCAGAAGGAACCAGTATTTCACCGACTCCGTCATCCGCCGGATGACCCGGATCGCCCTGGACTGCGGGGCCATCAACTTAGCCCAGGGCTTCCCCGATTTCGACCCCCCCAAGGCCCTCACCGACCGGCTGGCGGAGGTCAGCAGCGTAGGCCCCCACCAGTACCCCATCACCATGGGAGCGCCCAACTTCCGGGCCGCCTTGGCCAAGAAGTGCGGCCGGTTCATGGGCCGGACCATCGACCCGGATACGGATGTGGTGGTGACCATCGGCTCCACCGAGGCCATGGTGGACACCATCTTTGCCCTGACCAACCCCGGCGATAAGATCGTCATGTTCTCCCCCTACTTTGAGAACTACCGGGCCCAAGCCATCATGGCCGACTGCGAGCCGGTGTTCATCCCCCTGGTGCCCCCCACCTTCCATTTCGATATCAACGCGGTGGAGGACGCCTTTAAGGCCGGGGCCAAGGCCATCCTGATCTGCAACCCCTCCAACCCCAGCGGCAAGGTGTTCACCGAGGAGGAGCTGCGGCAGATCGCGGCGCTGTGCGTGCAGTACGATGTCTACGCCATCATGGACGAGGTCTATGAGCATATCATCTACCCGGGACACCACCACACCTATATGAACGCCCTCCCCGGCATGTGGGAGCGGACGGTCTCCTGCTCCAGCCTGAGCAAGACCTACTCCATCACCGGCTGGCGCCTAGGCTACGCCATCGCCCCCAAGCACCTGATGGACCGGATCAAGCAGTACCACGACTTCAACACCGTGGGCGCGCCGTCGCCCCTGATGGAGGCCGCCGTGGTGGGCCTGGAGATGCCCGACAGCTACTACGAGGAGTTCGGCGCCCACTATGCCCACATGAAGGCCCTCTTCACCAAGGGCTTAGACGATATCGGCATCCCCTACACCGACCCCCAGGGGGCCTACTTCGTCCTGGCCAACATCGGCCCCTACCTGAAGCCCGGCCAGACCGACGTGGCTTTCTGCGAGGAGATGGCCCACAAGGTGGGGGTGGCTTGCGTTCCTGGCACCTCTTTCTTTATGGAGGACGTGAACGACATCATCCGGGTCCACTTCGCCAAAAAGGACGAGACCCTCTACGAGGCTCTAAACCGCCTGTCGGATATCAAAAAGAAGATGGCGTGATAAAGCGTGTGCAAAAAGCCGTGACCGGAAAATGGTCACGGCTTTTTCGTCTCTTCTCTGGGGCCGGGGCGGAAGCCCTCCTCCACCGGCAGGGGCTCCAGGGCCCCGGCGCTCAGCTCGGTCACCTGGGAGAGGAACCGCTCCCGGTCCTCCACCGGCAGGGTGACGGTCAGGAGGATGTCCGCGCCGAAGTCCGCGTCCTCGATGATGCCGCCGGCGGCGTCCACCAGCAGGCGCATCCGCTCATAGAGGGGATAGGTGCAGGGCACCGCCAGAGTAGACCAGAGGCGCATCCGGCTCACGCCGGCGGTGTCCAGGGCCAGCTTGGCGGTGCCGCCATAGGCCCTGGTCAGACCCCCGGCCCCCAGCAGGATGCCGCCGAAGTAGCGGGTCACCACGCAGCAGACGTTCCAGACACCCTCCCGCTGGAACACATTCAGCATGGGCTGGCCCGCCGTGCCCTGGGGCTCGCCGTCGTCGCCGTAGCGGAGGACCATGCCCTCCCGGAGGAGATAGCAGAAGCAGTTGTGCCGGGCGGCGTAGTGGCGCTTTCTGGTCTCCTCGATGCGCCGGCGGGCCTCCTCCTCGCTGTCCACCCGCCAGATGTGGCCGATGAACCGGGAGCGCTTCTCCGTGAGCTCCGCCTCCGCCTCCTGGAAGGGCACCAGATAGTCGTTCATAAGCTCTCTCCTTGCCACTGCTCCCGGTCGATCCTACAGAAATGGACCAGATGGGGCCCCAGCTCGTCCTGCAAAGGCTCCGCGTAGAGATAGGTGAAGCCGTTCTTCTCCAGCACCCGGCGGGAGGCGGCGTTGCCGTCGTAGTAGCTGGCCCAGATCTCCTGGAGCCCCACCTCGGTGAACCCCAGCCCCAGCAGGGCCCGGACGGCCTCGGTGGCGTAGCCCCGGCCCCAGCGGTCCGCCCGGAGGGAGTAGCCGATGGTATCGGAGACAAGGCACCGCCCCCGGCCGGTGAAGCCGCAGGAGCCGATCAGCTGGCCGCTCTCCCGCTCCAGGATGGCAAAGACCCAGGGGCCGGACATCCGGTCGCGGATGATCTCCCGGGTCTCCCCGACAGACCGGTGGGGCCGCCAGCCGGCGGAGAGGCCCACCTGGGGGTCCCGGGCGTAGTCGAAGAAGGCCGGCGCGTCCTCCTCCCGGAAGGGACGCAGGAGCAGCCTGGATGTATAAACGGTCGTGTGCCCACCGCCTTTACAGGGGCCCCAGGGAGCTAAGGGCCGCGCCGATGGCGGTGGCGTAGGTGGCGTTCTCCGGGATGATGAACCGGATGTTCCCCAGGGGGGCGAACCGGTCGAAGCAGGGGCGGGCCTGCTCCAGGGTGGTCATATAGCCGGTGAGGACCACCGTGTCACACCGGCAGGACTGGCAGGCCAGAACGGCGGTGGTGCCCACGGTCTGGAAGATCATGTTGATGACGCCCAGGGCCATATCCGCCGGCCCGGCAGCATCGGAGATGTTGCCGAAATTGGCGGCGGTCACATCGCTGGGCAGGGTGGAGTAGCCCCCCCGGGAGATGTCGCCCACCGTCAGGTCCACCAGGTTCAGGTCGCCGTCATGGGCCAGCTTGCGGATCTGGGAGAACTGGCGGACACCGCAGAGCTGGGAGCAGAGCCCATAGAGGGTGCCGCCGCCGATGCCGCTGCCGCCCAAGTGGCGGAACTCGCCCCCCCGCTCCGCCCAGACGAAGGCGGTGCCGGTGCCCATGCTGACCACCACGGACCGGTCCAGCTTGGAGAGGTACAGTCCCCCCATGCCAACCGCTGTAAATTCCTCCACCTTTACAGTGGGGACGCCGTAGATATCCCCCTCGGCATAGGAGGCCCCTACGCCGGTGAGGACGATCTTGCCGATATCGCCAAGGGAGAGGCGGTTGGCGGCGGTGAAGCTGCCCAGGGCCCCATAGAGGGAAGTGAGGGGGTCATCGGCCTTCACCCGGAGGGTGGCGACCAGGGAGTAGTCCTCCCGCAGCCCCACGATCTTGGTGGTGGAGCCGCCGATGTCGATGCCAAGAATGACGCACATGGCGAGGGTCCTCCTACAATAGATATGTTAGATGGCGGGGTCAATCCCACCAGAAGTACCAGGTGGTGGACTGGCGGAGGCCGTCGGCCAGGGCGCCCAGGGTGCCCACGCCCTGGTCCACGATGTCCGCGCAGAAGGCGTACTGCTCCAGGGCCAACGCCGCCGCGTCCTCCTCCTTCACCGGGGCGGGGAGGATGTACTCCAGCACGTCTGAGGTGACCACCGCCGGCACGGCGGCGTAGCGCTCGAACCAGTATTTGGCCATCTCCATCTGCACCGGGGCATCCGGGCACTCGTTCCAGCCGCCGAAGGGGAGATAGGCGAACACCTCCCAGGGGTGCCGGACCGGGATCTCCGCCAGCAGCAGGGGCTCGGTCTTTTTGGAGCTGTAGTCCCAGTAGCCCAGGAAGCGGTCCAGGGCCTCGCCGCCGGCGATCTCCCCGATCTCTCCCCAGGAGAGGCCATACTCCTCCGCCTCCGCCTTCCAGGTCTCCATCAGTTCCCGGACGGCGGCGTTTCCCTCCCGAAGGGGAGCGGCCAGGAGGGCCTGCCGCCCTGCCTGGACCTCCTCCAGGTCAAAGTCCTCACAGTCGGTGAGGGCTTCCGCCAAGGTGACGCTGGGGACCACGATCATAGGCACGAAGCCCTCCCGCTCCCCCCGCTCCCGGGCGGCGCGGTAGGCCGCCATCAGAGGCTCGTCGTCCGCCATGGGGGCAAAGTATCGACAGGGGCAGTCCAGATAGCGCCGGATGAAGCCGATGTAGTCCGGCTGCTGCGCAGGTGTAGTTGACATAAAAGCAGTACCTCCGTTTTGTTTTCCTGTGCAAGGCTGAGTATACCATAGAAGGCCGGATAAATCCACCATTTCTTTTGGGAAGGGGATTGCGAAAAATGGGAAAACGGGCTATACTGGGTAGGACCCGTATGTCCCAGGAAATACTTTATACGGGGCGAGGTGCGCTATGCAAGAGAAATGGAACTTGACCATGCTCTGCGACTTCTATGAGCTGACCATGGCCAACGGCTACTTCCGCAAAGGGTATCAGGACAAGATGACCTACTTCGATCTGTTCTTCCGCCGGGTGCCGGACGGGGGCGGCTTCGCTATCGCCGCCGGGCTGGAGCAGCTGATCGCGTATGTGAAGGATCTGCATTTCGGTGAGGAGGATATCGCCTACCTGGCGGGCCGGCATATGTTCGACCAGGACTTTCTGGACTATCTCCGCCAGTTCCGCTTCACGGGGGATATCTGGGCCGTGCCGGAGGGGACGCCGGTGTTCCCCGGCGAGCCCCTGGTCACCGTCCGGGCCCCGGCCATCCAGGCCCAGCTGGTGGAGACCTACGCCCTGCTGGCCCTGAACCACCAGAGCCTGATCGCCACCAAGGCCAACCGGGTGGTCCGGGCCGCCGAGGGCCGGGCGGTGATGGAGTTCGGCGCCCGCCGGGCCCAGGGAGAGAGCGGCGCGGTGATCGGAGCCCGGGCGGCCTATATCGGCGGCTGCATCGGCACCGCCACCACCCTGACGGACCAGCTCTACGGCGTGCCGGCCCTGGGCACCATGGCCCACTCCTGGGTCCAGATGTTCGATACCCAGTATGACGCCTTTTGGGCCTACTGCGAGACCTATCCCCAGAACGCGGTGCTGCTGGTGGACACCTACAACACCCTGAAGAGCGGTGTCCCCGACGCCATCCGGGCCTTCAACGACGTGCTGAAGCCCCTGGGCATCAAGAAGTGCGGCATCCGCTTAGACAGCGGCGACATCACCTATCTCTCCAAGGAGGCCCGGCGGATGCTGGACGAGGCGGGGTGGACCGAGTGTACCATCACCGTATCCAATTCCCTGGACGAGTTCCTGATCCGGGATCTGCTGGTCCAGGGGGCCAGGGTAGACGCCTTCGGCGTGGGCGAGCGGATGATCACCGCCAAGAGCGAGCCGGTGTTCGGCGGGGTGTATAAGCTGGTGGCGGTGGAGGACCAGGACGGGACCATCACGCCCAAGATCAAGATCAGCGAGAACGTGGCAAAGATCACCACGCCCCACTATAAGAAGCTCTACCGCTTTTTTGGGAATGATACCGGCAAGGCCATCGCCGACTACCTGACTATCCACGACGAGACAGTGGACGACAGCGCCCCCCTGACCATCTTCGACCCCGATGCCACCTGGAAGAAAAAGACGGTGTACAACTTCACTGCCAAGGAGCTGCAGGTCCCGGTGTTCCGTGGGGGAGAGTGCGTCTATGTGAGCCCCTCCCTGGAGGAGATCCGCGCCTACTGCGCCGCCCAGGTGGACACTCTCTGGGACGAGGTGAAGCGGTTCGATTACCCCCACAAGTACTATGTGGACCTGAGCAAGAAGCTCTGGGATGTGAAGCATACGCTCCTGGAGCACGACCAGTAAAAAGGAGCCGATATGAAGCAGGCCCTGCATCGAAAACTTTCCGCCTTTCTGCGCCTGGGGCTGGCGGCCCTGCTGTTCCTTGGCAATATCGCCCTAGTGGTGGTACTGGTGGCCCTGCTGGAGACGAAGGGGTTCTGGATCTACGCCGCCCTCCAGGCTGCCAGCGTCCTCACCGCCGGGTGGGTCCTGAGCCGCCGGGACAGCCCCGCCTATAAGATGGGCTGGGTGTTCCTCCTGCTGGCCGCGCCGGTGACGGGGCTGCTGCTCTTCCTCTTCTGGGGCGGGCACATCGCCCCCAAGCGGCAGACCCTGGCGGAGAAGCCGGACATCGTGCCCAAGGACTACGAGCTGAGCCGCAGCGAGAAGTATGCCGCCCGCCTGAGCGAGGGCTGCCACTGGGGCCGGCTGGCGGGCTACCTGCGCAAGCGGGGGGCCCTCCTGTTCAAGAACACGGAGGCCGTCTACTTCTCCAGCGGCGAGGCGCTCTTCGAGGACATCCTCTTCCACTTAGAGCGGGCGGAGCGGTTCATCTTCATGGAGTATTTCATCCTGGCGGAGGGGCGGCTGTGGGACCGGTTCGCCGCCATCCTGAAGCAGAAGGCCCGGGAGGGGGTGGAGGTGAAGATCATCTTCGATGACTTTGGCTCCATCGCCCGTCTGTCCAGCCGGACCGTGGAGTCCCTGCGCAGCAGCGGCGCGGAGGTGGCGGTCTTCAACCCGGTCCACCGCCACGTCAGCCGGCTGTTCTTCAACTACCGGGACCACCGGAAGATCCTGGTGATCGACGGCCAGCGGGCCTACACAGGCGGGGCCAACCTGGGGGACGAGTATGTCGATCTGGTCAAGCGCTTCGGCCACTGGAAGGATACCGGCGTGGCCCTGGACGGGGACGGGGCCTGGGGCCTGACCACGGCCTTCCTCCATATGTGGGAGGAGATGGGCCAGGAGATCCGGCAGGAGCACGACTACTACCGGCCCCACGAGATGAAGAACAGCGACGGCTGGTGCCAGATCTTCCTGGACGGGCCAGACCGCAACCCGGACACCCCGGCGGCAGAGGTGTTCCTCCACGCCATCAACGGGGCCAAGCGGTCCCTGTGCATCACCACGCCCTACCTCTCTCTGGAGGACTCCATGCTTCGCGCCCTCTGCACCGCCGCTGACGGCGGGGTGGAGGTGCGGCTCATCCTGCCAGGCATCCCGGACCACAAGTTCACCCATATCGCCGCCGGGTGGTACTTCGAGGAGCTGCTGCGCCACGGGGTGCGGATCTATCTCTATACCCCCGGCTTCCTCCACGCGAAGATGCTGGCGGCAGACGGAGAGCTGGCCATGGTGGGCACAGTGAATATGGACTACCGCAGCTTCTACCTGCACTACGAGTGCGGCGTCCTGCTGTACAAGATGCCGGCGGTGGCGGCGGTGGAGCGGGATATGGGGGAGATCCTGGCGGAGAGCCGGGAGATCACCCTGAAAAAGTGGCTGAAACGGGGCCGCCTGCGGCGGGGCCTGGAGACGCTGCTCAACTTATTCTCTATCTGGATGTGACGAAGGAGGGACCCTATGGAACGGGGACTGACCCATATCTACTGCGGGGACGGCAAGGGCAAGACCACCGCCTCGGTGGGACTGGCGGTCCGGGCCGCCGGCCGGGGACTGCGGGTGGTGTACGTCCAATTCTTCAAGGACGGCACCTCTGGGGAGTTCCAGGTCCTGGAGGAGCTGGACAACGTGCGGCTGCTGCCGCCGGAAAAGACGTTCGGATTCATCTGGACCCTGAGCGAGGCGGAACGGCAGGAGGCCGCCGCCTTCTACACGGAGCATTTCCGCCGGGCCATCGCCCTGGCCCAGGACGCAGACCTGCTGGTGCTGGACGAGGTGATCAGCGCCTGCAACTGCGGCGCGGTGCCGGAGGAGGAGGTCATCCGCTTCCTGCGGAGCCGCCCCAAGGGGCTGGAGGTGGTGCTCACCGGCCGGGAGCCCAGCGAGGCCTTGCAGGCGGAGGCGGACTATGTGTCGGAGATGTGCAAACGCAAGCACCCCTTCGACCAGAAGATCTGCGCCCGGCAGGGGATCGAGTTCTGACGGGCTGGCAGTTTGTATAAAAACCGGCAGATATTTCTTGACAAATTTGATAGGATAGTATAAGATATGGATATCCGATGGCGGTATCTACTTTAATAGAACGAAGGAGGCACCCTCATGGCAGTATTAGACGGATGCGGCGCGAAATCCTGGACCCCCACCTTGGAGGAGCGGCCCTGCCCCAGCTGCGGGGAGGATCTGGAGGTGTTCACCAAGGACGGCATCGTGACCGAGGAGGTCAAGTGCCCCAAGTGCGGCCTGGTGGTGGAGGCCGGCAAGAATTTCCCCGGCTGAACCAGATGCGAAGCCCCGGCCTCTTGGCCGGGGCATCTTCATATATCTTATCCACGAACAGGGAGGACCTTGACGATGAGACGCATACTGCCCCTGCTTTTATGCCTGTCCCTGTCGCTGACGGCCTGCGCCGCGACAGTTGCGCCCCCTGCCCCGGTGGACAAGCGGGAACGTATCCTGACAGAGCGGCTCGTCCCCCTGCCGCCGGCGCCGGAGACGCCTGCCAGTCCGGTGGGGCTGGACGGGGACACCTTCACCTTCACCCGGGAGAACTTCCCCAAGCTGGACGGCTCCACCTCCACCGTCCCCCTGGCCCAGGCCATCGCGTCGGTGCTGCTGGGGGAGAGCCGGGAGGAGGTGGGGGACCTGATTCGCTTCTCTAAGACCACCCAGTCCTACCAAAATCTTCTGCGGTACCACGACAATGGTGCCAAGTTGCTCTTGGCCGCAGAACCGCCGGAGAGCATTTGGGAGGAGAAGGAGGAGATCGGCTTTGCGTGGAAGATGGAGCCCTTCGCCATAGACGGCCTGGTCTTTATGGTCAATGCCAATAATCCGGTGGACAGCCTGACCGCCGACCAGGTGCGGAAGATCTATGCCGGTGAGATCACCAACTGGAAGGAAGTCGGTGGGGATGATGTGGAGATCGTCCCCTTCCAGCGCAACGAGGAGGCTGGCAGTCAGACCATCATGCAGAAAGTCGTGATGAAGGATGTGCCCATGATGGAGCCGCCATCGGAGCATGTCATAGGCAGCATGGGCTGGCTGATCGAGGCGGTGCGGAGCTACAGCAACAGCACTGGTGCTATCGGTTACACCGTCTACTACTATGCCCACGATATGCGGATGGCGGAAGGGCTGAAGCTGCTGAAGATCGATGGCTATGCCCCCAATGCGGATACGTTCCGTTCTGGAGCATATCCCTTCACAAGTCCCTACTATGTGGTGACAGCCGCCGAACAGCCGGAGTACAGTCCCGCATTGGTGCTGTATCACTGGATATTGAGCGAAGAGGGGCAGGCCCTGGTGGAACAAGAGGGCTATGTCCCGGCGGCGTAAAAGGAGGGGGAGAGATGCGGCGTTTGTGGATGCTCCTGCTGCTGCTGTGCCTGACGGCCTGCCAGACAGCGGAGCCAGCAGGAACACTTTCGGAGACGGACACGGCCAAGATACCGCGCTCCACGATCTACCGGCACATACGGACGGTCTCCCGCCTGCCCCTCGTACCACCCACGCCACCGCCGCCGGTGGACCAGCTGGCCGTGCAGATAGATCCGTCCCATCTGACAGCGCAGGTGACGGAGGGGCCGCTCGTCCGCTATTGGGGCAATGGACCGCAAGATACTTTCGTTCCCTCGGAGGAATATGGGGAGTTGGTCCCCTATATTGGAAAGAGCTACTATTCCTACGGATATCCCTATGTAGGAGAGGGAGCATCACCGAACATCTACGGTCTGATGACGAGAGATGGGCATATCGTAGTGGACTCGATCTATAGCTATATACGCTTTCTTACCTATAACAATACACCTCTACCGGCCATGATCGCTTTTCAGCCGAGAAAGTATGCGGTCTCCTATGGTTCAGATGCCTATGAGGACTATCATGCTTTGATCGCAACCGATGGCAGCTGGTGCATCGATCTAACGGAGTACAGGGACTGCACGGCCGCTGATGAAAAAACTATTTTTCTTCAAAAAGATAGCGGCGTGTGTGAGCTGTACGATCTAAACGGCAAAATGATATCCTCCTTTTCCCTTCCAGATGCTTCTTTTTCCAGAAAAAGTGAGTACGCATGGGAGGATGGGATGTGTATATATGACAAGTATATCTCCGTAGAGACCGAAGATGACGGATATTGGTATGAGGACGTGATAGACGAATTTTGGCTGAATGCCTTTACTGGAGAACTTATCCCGACAAATAAACTGGACCGCAAACCTACACACTTAAGCTATTTGAGCAACCAGGAAGAGATAGCAGAAGCAGCCATTGATGACCTGATGGCTGATATGAAGGGTGAATGGAAAATTATAAGGATCTGGGATGATGTGATTCTTTTCCTACAAGATAGTTACAGTGTTGTAATGGACCTGGAAGGAAACACCCTGATTCGCTATCCTCTGTTCAACACTGTCGACTGAACGCCGCAAGCCCGCCGGGGATATCCCGGCGGGCTTTTCCCGCGCTATCGCAGAAGGGGCAGGCTGCCGGTGAGATGATCGATAGCTTTCCGCTCCCCCCAGAGGGCCAGACCGGCATACCGCAGGTCCTCCGCCCCGGCCATGCGCTGGATGTACTCCGGGTAGGTCCTGCACCGCTGGGCCAGGTCTGTCAGGTCCACCATAGTCACCTCCGGCGGCACTGCCGCCGCCAGCTTATCCAAGTCCTCGCTTTGCAGGACCGGCACCGGCACGGTGACGATGCCCGGATGGACCCGCCCGGTCCGGTCCGTCACATCCGGCCCCACGATCTCCGGCAGGAGCCGCCCCAGGGAGATGCCCAGGATGGCGGCGGTGTTGGCGGCCTGTCCGGCGGGCAGGGCGGCGTCCAGGACGATGACGCATTTTTGGCTCATGCTCTCACTCCTTGTGTGGAAAGATGCTCCGGTAGGCCCCCGGCGGCAGGCCGATGAACCGGGTGAAGGCGTTGGTGAAGTGGCTCTGGTCGGCGAACCCGGTGCGCAGCGCCGCCTCCACCGGCAGGCACCCCCGCTCCAAAAGCCGCTTGGCCCGGTCGATCCGCAAACTCTCCAGGTAGCGGTAGGGGGTGACCCCCTTCTCACGAGTAAAGGCGCGCAGGAGGGTGGACCTGCTCAGAGCGGCGCAGAGGCACAGCTCTTCCAGGGTGATATGCTCCGCCAAATGGTCCTCCATATAGGCGCAGGCCCGCCGGACCCCCTCCCGGCCCTCCATGGGGAGCGCGTTCCCGGTCCGCAGCAGCTGGGACAGGAGCAGCAGCAGTGCCTCCTCCCGACCCAGGGCCTCTGCCAGCACCAGCTCATGGAGGCTCCCCAGGGCCCAGGCCGCCTCCGGGTCCCAGAGGACGTTCTGGGGGAAGCGGGGGAGGAGGGGCTGTCCGGCGGCTTCGCCGGCCCAGCGGGCCATGGCCTCCCGGCTGATGTGGAGACTGCGGTAGTCCAGCGCGCCGGTGCGCTGGGTGCAGCCGTGGCTATCGCCGGGGTTGAAGAGGAGCAGATGGCCGGGCCGGATGGTGTAGCTCCGCTCCCGGCAGGTGAGAGAGCGTTCCCCGGCGTCCACCAGGCCGATGACGTAGTAGTCGTGGAAGTGGCTGGGAAAGGGCTGGACCACCCCCCGGAACCGGCAGGCCTCGATGCCCAGGGCGCTGTCATAGACCGCCGTCCGCAGGCTCTTTCCCACGAGATGTGCCTCCTTTCCTTTGGGATAGATCGATCATACCATAAAATGCCCCTGCTGGCTTGTAAAATATCTTCATCATTGGATATTGACGGACCTTCCCCCGACATAGTAAGATAGGGAGGATGATCTTTTTAAACGAGGTAAAAGCTATGTACGAGTTGATACAGGCGGGGGAGCGGACCTGGTATATCCAGGCCCCAGTGCAGACCGGCATCTACTGGGCGTCGGATACCGGCGTCTATCTCATCGACAGCGGCGGGGACAAGGACTATGGCCGGCGGGTCCGCAAGATTTTAGACAGCCAGGGCTGGACCCTCCTGGGCATCCTGAACACCCACTCCAATGCAGACCATATCGGCGGCGATCGGTATCTACAGCAGCAGTACCACTGTCCGGTGTTCGCCGGCGGTATCGAGGGGGCCATGACCCGGTACCCCATCCTAGAGCCCAGCTTCCTCTTCGGCGGCTACCCCTTCAAGGAGCTGCGCCACAAGCTGCTGCTGGCGGAGGCCAGCGAGGTCTCCGGATTCGACTGCCCCGACTTCCCCCAGGAGGTGGAGATCATCCCCCTGCCGGGGCACTTCTTCGATATGGTGGGTTTCCGCACGCCGGACGGCACCGTCTTTCTGGCGGATTGCCTGTGCAGCGAGACCACCCTGGAGAAGTACCAGATCACCTTTATCTATGACGTGGCCGCCTACCTCCAGACCCTGGACAAGGTGATGGAGATGGAGGCGCCCCTGTTCGTCCCCGCCCACGCCCCGGCAACAGCAGATATCCGGCCTCTGGCGGAGCGGAACAAGGCGGCGGTCCGGGCCGTGGCGGCCCATATCAAGGAGCGCTGCGCCCAGCCGGTCCTCTTCGAGGAGCTGCTGCGGCAGCTGTTCCTCGACTATGGCCTGCGCATGACCTATGAGCAGTACGTCCTGGTGGGCAGCACGGTCCGCTCCTACCTGGCCTGGCTGGCGGATGCCAGAGAGGTGCGGCCAGAGATCGAGGATAACCGCCTGCTGTGGCGCGCCGTATGAGAAGGAGGGCAGGATGGATCCATTTAGAAAAGCCTACTGCCGTGTTTTCCAGGCGGTGCTGCGGCTGGCGATCCCCTTTTTGCCCTACCGCCGGCCGGAGATCGTGGACAGCGTGGCCAAGGTGCCCGCGGCTGTCCGGGGGCCGGGCCGGGCGGGGGTACTGATCGTCACCGACCCCGGCGTGGCGGCCCTGGGCCTGACAGGCCAGCTGGAGAAGGCACTGCGGCTGGCCAGCATCCCCTTCACCGTCTTTGACCAGGTGGAGGCCAACCCCACCACGGATACGATCGAGGCCGCCTCGGCGCTGTACCGCCAGAAGCGGTGCCAGGCCATCATCGCCATGGGCGGCGGGTCCAGCATCGACTGCGGCAAGGCCGTGGGCATTCGGATCGTCAAGCCCGATAAGCCTCTGCGAAAGTGCAGGGGGATCCTGAAGGTCCGCGCCAAGCTGCCCCAGCTGATCGCCATCCCCACCACCGCCGGCACCGGCAGCGAGACCACCCTGGCGGCGGTGATCACCGACTCCCAGACCCGCCACAAGTTCACCATCAACGACTTCCCCCTGATCCCCCAGTGCGCGGTGCTGGACCCGGAGATGACCCACTCCCTGCCCCCCTTCCTCACCGCCACCACCGGGATGGACGCCCTGACCCACGCGGTGGAGGCCTACATCGGCCGCTCCACCACGCCGGACACCCGGGCCGATGCCCTGGAGGCGGTGCGGCTCATCTTCGCCAACATCGACCGGGCCTATACCGATGGGGAGGACCGGACCGCCCGCCGGAACATGCTCCACGCGGCCTTCCGGGCCGGCTGCGCCTTCACCAAGTCCTATGTGGGCTATGTCCACGCGGTGGCCCACTCCCTAGGCGGGGAGTACAACGTGCCCCACGGCTACGCCAACGCGGTGATCCTGCCCATGGTGCTGGACTACTACGGCTCCGCCGTCCACCAGCAGCTGAAGGACCTGGCCGTGGCGGTGGGCCTGGCGGGGGAGGACACGCCGCTGGCGGAGGCGGCGCGGACCTTCATCGATGCCATCAAGGACATGAAGCGGCGCTTCTCCATCGGCAACACCATCCCGGAGCTGAAACGGGAGGACATCAACAAGCTCTCCCGCTATGCCGACAAGGAGGCCAATCCCCTCTACCCGGTGCCGGTGCTGCTGGGCGCCGGAGAGCTGCGCCGGTTCTATAAGATGCTGCTGGAGGAGGATGAGCTGTGACAGAGGAACAGGTACGGGATATCGTCAAGAAGCAACGGGCCTACTTCCGGTCGGGGGCCACCCTGCCGGTGGCCGGCCGGCTGAAAGCCTTGAACAAGCTGAAAAAGTGGATCCAAAAGGAGCAGGGGGCCATCGCCGAGGCCCTGCGGCAGGACCTGGGTAAGAGCGCCTTCGAGAGCTATATGTGTGAGACGGGCCTGGTCCTCAGCGAGATCGGCTTCATGCGAAAGAACCTGCGGGAGCTGGCCCACGACCAGCCGGTGCCCACGCCTCTGGTCCAGTTCCGCGCCAAGAGCTACCAGAAGCCCTCGCCCTACGGCGTGGCGCTGATCATGAGCCCCTGGAACTACCCCTTCCTGCTGACGGCAGACCCCCTGGTCAGCGCCATCGCCGCCGGGAACACCGTGGTGCTGAAGCCCAGTGCCTACGCTCCCGCCTCCAGCGCCCTGCTGGAGCGGATGGCGGCGGAGTGCTTCACCGGGGAGCAGGTGGCAGTGGTCACCGGAGGCCGGGCGGAGAACGGTTTCCTGCTCCAGCAGCGGTTCGACCGGATCTTCTTCACCGGCAGCCAGTCGGTAGGGAAGGAGGTCATGCGGCAGGCGGCCCGGTATCTGACCCCGGTGCTGCTGGAGCTGGGGGGCAAGAGCCCCTGCATCGTGGAGAAGAGTGCGGATATCAAGCTGGCCGCCCGGCGGATCGTCTTTGGCAAGTTCCTGAACTGCGGCCAGACCTGCGTGGCCCCGGACTACATCTACTGCGACCGCGCCGTGAAGGATGCGCTGATCGAGGCCATGAAGGTGGAGATCGAGCGGCAGTACGGCGGCCGGCCTCTGCGGAACCCGGACTACGGGAAGATCGTCAACGAGAAGCACTTCGACCGTCTCAACGGCCTGATCGATGGTCGGAGGGTGGTCTGCGGCGGCACGGCGGTCCGGGAGACCTTGCAGATCGTGCCCACCATCATGGACGAGGTGACCTTCGAGGACCGGGTGATGTGGGACGAGATCTTTGGCCCCATCCTGCCGGTGCTGGCCTACGACAGCCTGGACGAGGCCCTCCGGGAGATCGAGGACCGGCCCCACCCCCTGGCGCTGTACATCTTCACCGGCAAACGCGCCGTCGCCCGGCAGGTGATGGAGCGGTGCAGCTTCGGGGGCGGGTGCGTCAACGACGTGGTCATCCACCTGGCCACCAGTGAGATGGGCTTCGGCGGCTTTGGGGAGAGCGGCATGGGCGCCTATCACGGCAAGGCCGGGTTCGACGCCTTCACCCACTATAAGAGCATCGTGGACAAAAAGACCTGGCTGGACCTGCCCATGCGCTACCAGCCCTATCGGGGGACCTATGAGAAGCTGATCCACCTGTTCCTGCGATGATATCACACAGCCGCCCGCAGGGAAAAACTCCCCGCGGGCGGCATTGGCGCATTTTGAATGGTCCCCTCAGCGGCGGGACCGGGGCGTGATGGCCCAGACCTCCTGGGGGATGCCGGCATAGGTGCCGTCACCCACCGGGACAGCGTTGTTGATGAAGTCAACGAGCCACGTCTTTTCGCCGGTCTTGGAGTCCTCCTTGTAGCCGTACTTCTCGGAGCTGTGGAGATGGACCGGGACCTGATAGCCCCGGAGCTCGGCCCAGTTGGACATGAAGTGGAGCAGCTCATGGACGAACACCTCCGGGGCCCACCGCTGCTCCATGGCCCACAGGTTGGTATCGGCGGCCTTGATGAAGGTGTAGCCGGTGCCGTTCTTCATCCAGGTGCCTCCCAGGCCCCAGTAGCCCAGCTTCAGAGAGCGCAGGTCGGCAATGAGGGTGATATGGTCGTAAAGGTCGATATCCACCTGGTCCTTGATCAGGTCGTAGGCATCGTCATGGCTGAGCCAGGGACCGGAGTCACAGGTGGAGAGGTGGGTGACCGGGGCATCGGACAGGATGATGTCCACCACCGGCCTGACCTTCCCGTTGCTGACGACCGGCATATCTGTCTCAAAGGCGTGGATGGCGTTGACCAGGATGTCGATCTCCTCCTGGTCCATAACGTGGGTGTCATGGACCTGCTGGCCATTGCTGGCGGCGGCGGTGAAGTCGTTGTTCTTGAGGATGACGAAGAGGAACCGCCAGGTGGTGCCCTCCTCCACGGGGAGCTTCTCCCCCTGGAGGATGCGCAGGGCGTTGTGGACCATCACCGCCACGTCGCCCCGGGTGGAGATCTTCGCCTTGGAGACATTGTTGGTGATGCCGTGGGCCTTGGCGGCTGCCAGATACCCAACGGCCCAGTTGGCCCCGGAGGAGGTGATGCCCTCGCCCAGGCCGGCGGCGCAGACCACCATCTTCACCGCTTCCTCATAGGTCACGTTGTCCCCTGGCCGGAAGAGGCCCTTGCTGCCCCGGATGATACCGGCCTGGTAGGCGGCGGCGATGTACTTGGCGCCCCAGTAGTCCTCGGGCACGTCCGCAAAGGGGGTCTGGACGCTCTGGGTGGGCAGGCCCATCATCCGGCAGATCACCACAGCCATCTCCACCCGGGTGATGGTGCTGTTGGGCCGGAAAGTGCCGTCCTCATAGCCCTTGAGGATTCCGGCGCTGCTGAGGGCATCCACGGCCTCGGCACAGTAGAACATACTGGGCACATCGATGAAGCCGGAAGCGGCGCTGGCCGTGTGGACCGGCGCCAGGAGCAGGAGGGCCGCCAAACAGGCGGCGAGGGCTCGTTGCAGCAGTTGCTTTTTCATCAAATAAAACTCCCTTCTATCTATCATACAGGTGCCGTTCCTTTTGGAGCGGCCCCATACGAACGACCACATAGGAAATACCGGCCGGCAGCTCCCCGGTCTAGGAGACGGTCAGATAGCTGCCCCGGCGGTCCTTGTGGACCTCGATCTTGCTTTGGATGGTCTCCTCCAGCTGCTCCACATGGGAGATGATGCCCACCAGCCCGTGGCTGCGCTGGATGCCCTGGAGGACATCGAAGGCGTCCGCGATGGAGCCCCGGTCCAGGGAGCCGAAGCCCTCATCGATGAACATGGCCTCCAGCCGGATGCCGCCGCCCTGGGCCTGGACCACGGTGGACAGCCCGATCGCCAGACTGAGGGACACCAGGAACTTCTCCCCGCCGGAGAGGGTGGTCACGCTCCGCCGCTCGTTGTTCTGGGCGTCCAGGATCTCCAGCTCCAGTCCCCGCTTCCGGGCGCGGCCCGCGCTCTCGTCGGTGCGGTAGAGGCGGTAGCGCCCGCCGTGGACGTTTTGCAGGAGGCGGTTGGCCTCCACGGTGATGGCGGTCAGCATCACCCCCAGCACATAGCGCTGTAGGCTGACGCCGGAGCGCCCGCCCAGGCAGGCGGCAAAGGCCAGGTCGGCGTCTGTCTTCTGCCGGGCGATATCATGGGCGGCGAGGCGGACGGACAGGCTGTCCCGGTCCTGCCTGGTCCGGGCCAGCGCATCCTGGGCCAGGTCCAGCTTTTTGGCCGTCTCTCTCTCTTGGGCTTCGTCCGCGTTCGCCCTTTGCTCCAGGACCTCCAGCCGGGGCGCCTGCTGTCCGGCCAGCCTGCGCTGCTGTTCCTCCCAGGCGGTCTGGGCCCGGGCCAGATCGGCCCGGAAGGTGGTGAGGGCCGTTTTCCGGCGCTCCAGCTCCCCGTGGTCCATCCGGGCGGCAAGGAACTGGGCCTCACTGTCCAGCCCGGACTGGGCCAGAGCCTCCTGCCAGTTGCCCTGTTTCTCCGTCAGGGCCTGCTCCGCCGCCCTTTGGGCCATGCTGGCCCCCTCCAGGGCGGTCTCCGCGATCTTGACGTTGCCATCGGCCTCCAGATGACGCGCCCGCAGCGTTTCCTCCGTCTGGGCATAGGCGTCCGCCTCCTGCCGGAGGGCGGAGATGCGCTCTCGGAGCTGCCGGACGGTCTCGATGCCGGGGATCTTGCTCTGGGTCAGCTCC
The DNA here is from genome assembly GCA_947173485.1 of uncultured Clostridia bacterium. GTDB lineage: Bacteria > Bacillota > Clostridia > Oscillospirales > Oscillospiraceae > CAMWFH01. Next base: position 34,870 of record CAMWFH010000012.1, read on the forward strand.
TCCAGAGACGTCTTGACGGTGTTGTAGGCGATCTTGCAGGCATCCAGGCCAGCCTGGGCGGTCTGCCGCTGGCCATCAGCGGCAGTGCGGGCCTCAGCGGCGGACTGGATATGCGCTTCGGCGTCGGACACAGCCTGCCGGCGGGCGTCCAGCGCCTTTTGGGCGGCAGCGATCTTCCGGTCTAACTGCGCCAGGGTCTGGATACCGGGGACCATCCGCTGCAAAAGGGCGTCATAGCCGGTCTTGGCGGCAGTGTAGGCGGTCTTGCAGGTCTCCAGCGCGGTCTGGGCCTCCTTTTGGGCCCGCTCGGCCCGCTCCCGGTACTCGTAGGTCTCGTCCACCTCCTGGCTCCACTTGGCCAGCGCGTTGTTATACTGTTTCAGCGTCTCCTCCGTGACGGAGATCGTGTCCGCCGGGGCAGGGGCGGGATGCTCGGTGCTGCCGCAGACGGGACAGGGCGTTCCGGGCCGCAGCTCCTGGGCCAGGATGCCGCCGATGCCCTGGAAGTAGGCGCTCTGGGCCTCCTGGTAGCGTTGCATCGCCCCCTGCTGCATATTCATGGCGTTTCGCCACCGGGCATCCGCCTGCCGGAAAGCGCCGTCCGCCTGCTGAAAGTCCTCCTGTGCGTCTGTCTGATCGAGCTCTGCCCGGCGGAGGGCCTCCTGCTCCTCCTCCAGGGACAGGTAGAGGGGCCGGGCCTCCCGCCACTGGGGGAGCGGGCTCTCCTCCTGGGCCTTCTGATAGGCGCTGACGGCGCTGTCCCGGTCCGCCATGGCCTGCTGCCACGCGCTGTCCCAGCTCTGGTAGGCCTGATCAGCCTGTCCGGCGGCCTGTTCTGCCGCCTGTAGGTCCTTATAGGCGCTCTGGGCCTCCCGGGTCCGCTCGTCCAGCTTTTGATAGAGCTCCAGCGCCCCCTGCCAGCGGACCAGCGCTGCCAGCCGCTCCTCCTGCTGGGGGCGGAGGCTGATATGGGCGTCCTGCTGGGATGTGATGCCCGCCAAGATCTGTCGGGCTGTTTCGGTGGCCTGGGCAGCGTCATGGACAGCCTTGGCCGCTGTGGTCACCGCTCCCGCTCTCTCCCGGTAGGTCTCATAGAGGGGCGCGATGACCTCCGCCTGCCCGGCCTGGACCAGGAACTTCTCCTCCACATCCATGCTGTGGACCTGGGCCAGCAGATCGTCTAACTCCTTCCGCAGCTTCTGCAAAGCCCGGAACTCCTTATCCGCCAGCAGGGCCTGGGTATGGGCTGTCCGGCTGGCCTTGGCAGCCTGGGCGGCCTCTCCATGAAGGACAGCCAGGGCCCCGGCCTCCTCCTGCCGCTGGCTGAGCAGCAGCTCCAGGGCCTCCAGGCTTTTGCAGTCATATTCCGCCAGCTTGTTCTGCATGGCGGTCAACTCCGCCTTCAATGCCCGGTCCCGCTCGTCTATGCGGCGCTTCAGCTCCTCCGTGATGCGCTGCCACCGCTCCGCATGGAACAGGCTGACCAAAATGGCCTCCTTCTCCTCGCTCTTGGACACCAGCAGCCGCTCGAACTGCCCCTGGGGCAGGATAACGACCTGGCAGAACTGCTCATAGGTCAGCCCCAGCAGCCGCTCCGCCTGCCGGTCCACCTCCCGCATCTTGGGGTTGGCCAGCAGGGGCACATACTGGCCGTCCCGCAGCTCCATGCAGTTGTGGCTGTCGTTGAGGTTCTTCCGGGCGTACTTCAAAGAGCGGGTGAACCGGTAGCGGCGGGAGCCGACGGCAAAGATGAAGTCCACCACCGTCTCGTCCTCCCGCCCCGCCAGCTTGCACCGCATGGCCTCCAGCCCGTCCCGCTGTCCGCCGCTGGACCTGCCGTAGAGGGCGCAGCACATGGCGTCCAAAATGGCGGTCTTGCCCGCGCCGGTCTCGCCGCAGATCAGGAACAGCCCGCTCTCCGCCAGACGGGAGAAGTCGATGACCTGCTCCTCCATATAGGGACCGAAGCACTGGAACCGTAATTCGATGGGCCTCATCCCTCTTCCTCCTCTCCGCTCCAGACCAGGACCTCCTGGAACAGCGCCAGCTGCTCCGGCGTGGGCTCATACTGAAAATTCTCCGCCAGGAACCGCCGCATGATATCCGTCTCGTCCAGCCGCTCCAGCTCCTCGACCGCCAGGGGGGCGGCCTCGCCGGTCTCCGTCAGGGCCTTGCCCCGGACGCTGAGCAGGTAGGGGAAGCGCTCCTGGAGGTCCGCCAGCAGCTCCAGGCCGGCGTAGCGGTCGGTGACCTCCAGGGAGAGGTAGTGCTCCGCCAGGTCCGTCCGGCGGAGGATATTTTCATAGGTGTCCTGGAGGGAGATGTGGTCGTGGGGGGCCTGGATGGGGAGGAAGGTCTGCTCCATGGTCTCCGTGTCCACCAGGACCACCCCCTTCTCCTGCCGCTCCTCCGAGCCGAAGGAGTATTTCAGGGGGGAGCCGCTGTAGCGGATGCGGGGCGCTATGACCTGGGGCTTGTGGATATGGCCCAGGGCCACATAGTCGAAGCCATCGAACACGTCCTTCGACACGGCGGCGGCGTACCCCACCCGGGCGGACCGGTCGGACTCCGACAGCTGGGCTCCCACCACATAGGCGTGGGCAAGGACGATGTTCCGCCGGCCTGGGTCCATGGTCTCCCGGATGTGGCTGCAGACCACCTGGAAGGCATCCTCCAGGGAGCGGATCTCCTCCCGGCGCTCCGGGAACAGGGCGGACACCTCGTCCCGGTTGAAGTAGGGCAGGGGATACACTGCCGTGTCCTTCCCTAAAAGCACCGGCTCGATGTCCCGGACCAGGCGGCCTGTGACGTAGAGCCCCGCTCTTTGCAGCAGCTCCCGGCAGGCGGAGAGGCGGGGGGCGCTGTCGTGGTTGCCGGCGATCATCACCATAGGGACCCCCAGCCGGCCGCAGACGGCGGTGACGGTATCATTATAGAGCTGGATGGCGGAGGCGCCGGCCAGGCCGCTGTCGTACACGTCCCCGGCGCAGAGGACCGCCCCCACCCCCTCCCGCTGGATGATGGCGCAGAGCTGGTCCAAAAAGGCCCGCTGGTTTTCCTCATAGGTCCCCAGCCCCGCCGGCATCCCGAAGTGCCAGTCGGAGGTGTGCAGGATCTTCATGACCATTCCCTCCTGTCGAAAGTTCTCCCGCCTATTGTATCTCTTTTAGCTGCTCCTGGCAAGAGGGAGATCGGATCTTGATGGGGAAGAGGGAAGATGCACAGATTTCTCACCTTACGCACCAGGTTCTCCCTTGTAATTTTCTCCGTGGTCTGGTATACTGATCACATTGTGAGCGTTGGCGCGGTGCCCTCCCGGCACGGCGGCGCGCTGGAAAGGATGGACGCGGATTGGAACTGCTGCGATTTCTGCGGGACAATTTGAATGTTGGGCTGCTGCTCTACTGGGTGGAGCGGATAGCGGCGGTGCTGATCTGCCTCAGCGTCCACGAGACCTGCCACGGCCTGGCGGCCCTGGCCCTGGGGGACCCTACCGCCAAGTCCCGCCACCGGCTGTCCCTGAACCCCCTGCGGCATATCGACCCGGTGGGCCTGCTCTGCATGGCGCTGCTGGGCTTTGGCTGGGCCAAGCCGGTACCGGTGGACTCCCGGTACTTCAAGGACCCCAAGCGGGGCATGGCCCTCACCGCCCTGGCCGGGCCGGTGTCCAACTTCCTGCTGGCGGTGCTGGCCCTGCTGCCGGCCGGCGCCCTGCTGAACGGCACCCTCGGCTATGGGGATGGGGCCATCCGCCTGGTCTACTTCCTGATGGACGTGTCCCTTTTGAGTATCGGCCTGGGCATCTTCAACCTGCTCCCCATCCCGCCCCTGGACGGGTCCAAGGTCCTCTTCTCCATCCTGCCGGACCGGGTCTACGCCAAGCTGCTCCGCTACGAGCGCTACGGCTTTTTCGTCCTGCTGGCGATCATGTACTTCGATATCGGCTCTAAGTTCCTCAGCGAGGCCATCAACGCGGTGTTCCTGTTCCTATGGCGCGTATGCGTGGGCATACCGATCGGATAAAACGGCAAGATACAGCAAGATGATGTGAGGTAGCTATTTGGACAGCCCTGTTTATAAGCTGGAGAGCGTGGTGCGGACCAAGACCGAGGAGCTGGAGGACTTCGAGGGTCCCCTGGACCTGATCCTCTACCTGCTCAGCAAGGACAAGATCGAGATACAGGACATCCCCATCGCCCGGATCTTGGACCAGTACCTGGCCTATCTGGACCGGCGGCAGGAGATGGACCTGGAGGTGGCCAGCGAGTTCGTGGCCATGGCAGCCCAGCTGATGTATATCAAGACCAGGATGCTCCTCTCCATCGAGGACGAGGAGACCCAGGCGGAGATGGAGCAGCTGGTCCGCGCTCTGGAGGAGCGCCGCAGCAGCGAGGCCTACCAGCGGATCAAAGGCGTGCTGGGGGAGATGGGGCGTCTGTCCGCCTTTGGGCTGGAGATCTTCACCCGGGCCCCGGAGCCCTTGGAGCGGGGGCGGGCGGTGGTCTACCACCACGAGCCGGCGGACCTCCTCCGGGCCATGGCGGCCCTCAGCAGCCGGTCCGAGCGGCGCGCGCCCCCCAGGTTAGACAATTTCCAGGGGATCGTCCAGCGGGAGCCTTATCCGGTGGCGGACAAGGCGGCGGAGCTGCTGGCCCGGCTGGGCCGGGGCAGGATCGTCCGGTTTTTGGGCCTGTTTTTCGGGTGCCAGAGCCGGAGCGAGGTGGTGGCCACGTTTTTGGCGGTGCTGGAGATGTGCAAGGCCAAGCTCCTGCATATCAGCGACGGCGAGGACGGCTGCACCGTCACGGCCCTGGAGGACAGCGGCCAGGAGGCGGCCAGCTTCTGAGACCGGCTGCTGCGCCTGGGCGCGCGGGGCGGGCGTTTTTTGACAGCGTCTGGAGGAACGGGATGGAATGGGATCTGAAAGAGCTGGAGGCGGCGGTGGAGGCCGTCCTCTTCGCCGCCGGGGAACCGGTGGACAGCAAGCGCCTCTGCCTGTCCCTGGGCGTCAGCCGGGACGCGGCGGATACGGTCCTCCACAGCTTATCTGACCGCTACGCCTTCGAGCGCCGGGGCATCCGGCTCCTGCAGATGGACGACAGCTGGCAGCTCTGCTCCGCCCCGGAGTTCGGAGAGGCCGTCCGCCGCGTCCTGGAGGTCCGCCGGCCGGCCAAGCTGAGCCCCCCGGCCCTGGAGGCGCTGACCATCATCGCCTACTACCAGCCCACCACCCGGGCCTATGTGGACCAGGTGCGGGGGGTGGACAGCGCCTATACGGTGGGGCTCCTACAGGAGCGGGGACTGATCGAGGAGTGCGGACGGCTCCAGGTGCCGGGCCGGCCCATCCTGTACCGCACCACGAAGGCTTTCCTCCGGGCGTTCCATCTGAACTCCCTGGAGGACCTGCCGCCCCTGGAGGGGGACGGCGAGCACCTGCCAACAGAGGCGTTCCCGCCGGAGGGCGAGAGCGGATAACGAACGGCAAGAGAGGGGAGGGGGAGCGATGAACGGCTGGTGCATCCTGGGGCTGGTGCTGGCGGCGCTGGCGCTGCTGCTGGCGGTGCCGGTGGGCATCCAGGCGGCGTGGGACGGCGCGCCGGTGGTGAAGGTGCGGGCCGGCCCCTTCCGTTTCCAGGTGTTCCCTGGGCGGGAGAAGAAGGAAGAGGAGCCCCCCAAGGAGAAGAAGAAAGATCCATCTAAGAAGAAAAAGAAGAAGCGGGGCATCAGCTTAGAGCAGGTCCTTTACAGCCTCCAAAAACTGCCCCCTCTGGCGGGGAAGCTTTTGCGGCTCACCTGCCGGGGGCTGCGGGTAGACCCCCTTCTGGTACATATCATGGTGGCGGGGCCGGACCCGGCGGACGCGGCGGTCCTCTATGGCCGCCTGTACGGGGCCATCGCCACCCTGCTGCCCCTGGCGAGGGAGCTGGTCCCCATCCGCCACGAGGACGTGACGCTGCGGCTGGACTTCGAGAAGTCCGCCCTGGAGGCGGAGGCCGATGTAGGGGTCTACCTGCGGCTCGGCCACCTGCTGGGCATTGGCCTTGTGGCAGCCGGCGGCGGACTCCTGTGGCTCCTGGGTTTCTTAAAGCGGTCGAAGCCCCCCAAGGCGGAGCCGGAGGACCAGACGGAAAACGAGAGCGCAAAGGAGCGGACGGAGGAGAGCAAGTCCGCATGATCCATACGATATCAGTCTCAATATCGCAACAACAGATGAGAAAGGATGGCCTGCATATGGAGAACAAGAGATCGTTCAATGACCTGGTACAGGAAGCCATGGGGAAGGTGAAGGAGATGGTGGATGTGAACACCATCGTAGGCGAGCCCATCACCACACCGGACGGGGTGACGCTGATCCCCATCTCCAAAGCCAGCTTTGCCTTTGGCGGCGGCGGCGTGGACTTCTCCGGCAAGGTGAAGGACCCCACCAACTTCGGCGGCTCCAGCGGCGGCGTCGGCGTAGGGGTCAAGGTGGAACCGGTGGCCTTCCTGGTCATCAAGGAGGGCTTCGTCCGGGTGCTGCCCGTGGCGATGCCGCCGGCCTCTACCATCGACCGGGTGGTGGAGATGGTGCCGGACCTGGTGGACAAGGTGGCGGAGCTGCTGCCTAAGAAGGAGAAGGAGGAGACCTTCTAAGCACGTCCAAAAAGATGCCCGGCATCCTCTTCGACAAGATCTTCCTGCTTATTTCCCGGCAGATCGGGGCAGACTGTAGGCCGAGAGGTGATGTCAGTTTGCTGCGGAAGATCGTATGTATAGTCCTGGCGGCGATGGTGATGCTGGCGCCGGTGTGTCCGGCGCGGGCCGTATCGACCTCGGCGGTATCGGCCATCTTGGTGGACGCTGAGAGCGGCCGGGTGCTCTATGAGCACAACGCCGACCAGCGGCGGAGCATCGCCAGCATCACTAAGATCATGACGGCGGTGGTGGCCCTGGAGAAGGGGCGGCTCAGCGATGTCTACCAGGTGACCGCCAGTGATATGGCGGAGGGGTCCTCCATGTACCTGCGCAAGGGGGAAGAGCTGACCCTGGAGGCGCTGCTCTACGGTCTGATGCTGCCCTCGGGCAATGACGCGGCCCTGGCCGTGGCCCACTGCGTCAGCCGCCGGCTGGAGGACTTCGTGGCGGCCATGAACGAGAAGGCCCGGGAACTGGGGATGACCGGCTCCTCCTTCGCCAACCCCAACGGGTTGGAGCAGGAGGGCCACTACTCCACCGCCAGGGATATGGCGGTGCTGGCCCGGTACGCCATGGAGAACGAGCTGTTCCGCCAGATCGTGGGGACCAAGACCATCACCATCGAGGGACATACCCTGGTGAACCACAACAAGCTGCTGGGCCAATATGAGGGGTGCATCGGCATCAAGACCGGCTACACCAAGGCGGCGGGCCGGACCCTGGTCACCGCCGCGGCCCGGAACGGGCAGACGCTGATCGCCGTGACCCTCTGTGACGGCAACGACTGGCAGGACCACAAGGCCCTGCTGGAGTATGGCTTCACGGCCTACCCCGCCACGGTGCTTTTGGCCGCCGGGGAGGAGGCGGCCCAGGTCCCCCTGCTGGGGGGACAGCGCGCCACGGCCTCCCTGACGGCGGCGAAGAGCCTGCGCTGGCCCTTAGGGCCGGAGGAGCGGGCCACCGTGCGCCTGGAGCTGCCGGCCTCCCTGACCGCGCCGGCCCCCGCCGGCGCGGTGGCGGGCTACGCCGTCCTGGAGCTGGACGGCAAGGAGCTGGACCGGACGGCGCTCATCCTACAGGAGGACGCCCCCATGTCCCTGGCCCTGCTGCCGGCCCTGGGGTGACCCCGGCGCGGCAAAGGCCGGTCGAACCGATAAAAAAGCAGGAGCTGTAGACAGCTCTGGAAGGAGGGACGCCGGTGGCGGAACGGCTGCAAAAGATCCTCTCCGCCGCCGGCGTCTGCTCCCGGCGGCAGGCGGAGACGTATATCGCCCAGGGCCGGGTGACGGTCAACGGCTCTCCCGCCGTCCTGGGACAGCAGGCCGACCGGGATACGGATACCATCCTGGTGGACGGTGCGCCCCTGCCGCCGGCGGCGGCGCCGGTCTGCATCCTGCTCCACAAGCCCAGGGGCTATGTCAGCACGGTCTCCGATGACCGGGGACGGCCCACGGCGGTGTCCCTGGTGGCCGGCTGCGGCCGGCGGGTCTATCCCATCGGGCGGCTGGACCTGCACTCGGAGGGGCTGCTGCTGCTGACCGACGACGGGGAGCTGGCCCACCTGGTGCTGCATCCCAGCCACCAGGTGGAGAAGGTCTACCGCCTCATGGTCTCCGGCCAGGTGGCGGGCTGCGAGGAGCGCCTGGCCGCCCTCCGATCCCTGGAGGACGGCACCCCCATCCGGCCGGCCCGGGTGACCTGCCTGGAGCGGCGGGGGGACCGGGCTTTGCTGGAGGCCGCGATCTGCCAGGGGCGGAACCGGCAGCTGCGGCGGATGTGCGCCATGGAGGGCCTGCGGGTCCACCGGCTCGTCCGCCTGCGGGAGGGCCCGATCGACCTAGGCAGCCTACCGCCGGGGAAGTGGCGCTATTTGACCCAGCAGGAAACAGCCGCCCTCCGGGCGGCAGGACAGGGGTGAGGGACAGTGGACGTACTGCGTCGGATCAAGGCCAATATGGACGGGTTCTCCAAGGGCCAGCGGCAGATCGGCAACTACATAGTATCCCATTATGACAAGGCGGCCTTCATGACCGCCAGCAAATTAGGCAGCGCCGTCCATGTCAGCGAGTCCACCGTGGTGCGCTTCGCGGCGGAGCTGGGCTATGACGGCTATCCGGCCATGCAGAAGGCCCTCCAGGAGATGATCCGCAGCCGGCTGACCTCCATCCAGCGGATCGAGGCCTCCAACGACCGGCTGAGCAACACGGACCTTCTCTCCATGGTGCTGCAAATGGACATGGAGAAGATCCGCACCGCCATCGAGGAGGTGAGCCGGCCGGAGTTCGAGAAGGCGCTGGATATGCTGATGGACGCCAGGAAGATCTATATCCTGGGGGTCCGATCCTCCGCCTTCCTGGCGGGCTATCTCCATTTCTACCTGCACCTGCTCTTCGACAATGTGACCCTGGTCACCAGCAACAGCGCCGGGGACATCCTGGAGAAGATGCTCCGGGTGGGGAAGGGGGACGTGGTGCTGGGCATCAGCTTCCCCCGCTACTCCCAGTCCACCGTCAAGGGCATCCGCTTCGCCCACGACCGGGGGGCCAGCATCATCGCCATCACCGACAGCTCCACCTCCCCCCTCTATCGGGTGGCCTCCGCGGTGCTGATGGCCCAGAGCGAGATGATCTCCTTCGTGGACTCCCTGGTGGCCCCCTTCAGCCTGCTCAACGCGCTGATCGTGGCGGCGGGACACCGGAAGAACGCCGATGTGTCCCAGGTGTTCAACAGCCTGGAGCAGATCTGGGACGAGTACGGCGTGTTTGGTGAGAGCGATGACGACAGCGTTTGATGTGATCGCGGTGGGCGGCGGCCCCGCCGGGATGATGGCCGCCATCACGGCGGCGGGCCTGGGGGCCAAAACGGCCCTTCTGGAGCCCAACAGCCGCCTGGGCAAAAAGCTGAACATCACCGGCAAGGGCCGGTGCAACCTGACCAACGACTGTACCAGGGAGGCGTTCTTCGCCAGTATCCCCGGCAACGCCCCCTTCCTATACAGTGCCTACAGCCGCATGACCGCCCAGGACGCCATGGCCTTCTTCGAGGGCCTGGGGGTGCCCCTCAAGACCGAGCGGGGCGGGCGGGTCTTTCCCCAGTCGGACCGGAGCTTCGATGTCAGCGCCGCCCTGGAGCGGCGTCTGGGGCAGCTGGGGGTGACCTGGCTCCATGACCGGGCGATGGCGGTCTTGACGGAGGACGGGGCCGTCACCGGCGTCCGGGGGGAGCGGGGGCGCTATGAGACGGGCCGGGCCATCGTGGCCACCGGCGGCGTCAGCTACCCCGGCACCGGCAGCACCGGCGACGGCTACCGGCTGGCGCGGATGCTGGGCCACACCATCGAGCCGCCCCAGCCGTCCCTGGTGCCCCTGACCAGCCCTGACCCGGCCTGTGCCGCTATGCAAGGGCTGAGCCTGCGGAACGTGGCGGTCCGGTTCCTGGGGGAGGGGGACGCCCTGCTCTACCAGGACTTCGGGGAACTGCTGTTCACCCACTTCGGCCTGTCGGGGCCGGTGGTCCTGTCGGCCAGCGCCTATATCCGGCCCATGCGCCCCTGCACGCTGTCCATCGACCTGAAGCCGGCCCTGGATGAAAAAAAGCTGGATGAGCGCATCCTGCGGGACATCGCCGCCGGCCGGAACCGGGACATGGACCATATCCTGGCGGGCCTGGTCCACCGGTCCATGGTGCCGGTGGTCCTGGAACGGACGGGCATCGGGGCCTCGGACAAGGCCAACGGCCTGACGAAGGCCCAGCGGCGGGCCCTGGTGGCCCTTTTGAAGGACTTCCGCATCCCGATAGACGGGACGCGGCCCATCGACGAGGCCATCATCACCGCCGGCGGGGTGCGCCTGTCGGAGGTCTGGCCCAAGACCATGGAGAGCAAGCTGGTGAAGGGGCTCTACTTCGCCGGGGAGGTGCTGGACCTGGATGCCTGCACCGGCGGCTTCAACCTGCAGATCGCCTGGTGTACCGGCGCGGCGGCAGGGGAGGCCGCGGCTCTATGGATAGGATAGACCGATCGCGCGATCGTATGATACAAACTGTGTGTTGGGACACGACAAACGGAGGGGTACATTTGAAAGAGAGATATGCCGTGGCCATCGACGGCCCGGCGGGAGCGGGGAAGAGCAGCCTGGCGAAGGCGGCGGCCCGGGAGCTGGGCATCCTGTATGTGGACACAGGCGCCATCTACCGCACGGTGGCCTGCTATATGCTGGACCACGGAGCGGAGGAGCCCGCCGCGGTGGAGACCCTGTTGCCCCAGGTCCAGATTGGCCTGCGCCACGGCGAGGACGGCCTGCAAAGGATGGCCCTCAACGGCGAGGACGTGACGGAGCGGATCCGCCTGCCGGAGGTATCTATGGCGGCATCCCGGGTATCGGCCATCCCGGCAGTCCGGCAGTTCCTATTGGAGATGCAGCGCCGCCTGGCCCGGGAGCAGAGCGTCATCATGGACGGGCGGGATATCGGCACTGTGGTGCTGCCGGCGGCGGATGTGAAGATCTTCCTGACCGCCAGCCCGGAGGAGCGGGCGAGACGCCGCTGGAGGGAGCTGGAGGAGCGGGGGACGCCCCAGCCCTATGAGGCGGTGCTGGCGGAGGTGGAGCGCCGGGACAAGAGCGACCGGGAGCGGCCCATCGCGCCCCTGCGCCCGGCGGAGGACGCCATCCTCCTGGACACCACCGCCCTAGACTATGCCCAAAGCCTCCAGCGGCTGCTGGAGATCGTGCGGGGGGGCCTATGAACCGGTTCTATCAAGTGGTGCTGACGCTGCTGACCCCCTTCGTCCATATCCTGTTCCCCATGAAGATCGAGGGGGTGGAGAACCTCCCGGAGGGCGGGGCGCTGATCTGTCCCAACCACAGCCACGCCGCCGACCCGGTGCTGGTGGCGGTGGCCATGGGGCCCAGGGTGCCCATCTGCGTCATGGGCAAGGCGCAGCTGTTCCGGTTCCCGCCTCTGGGGTGGCTGTTCCGCAAGCTGGGGGCCTTCCCCGTCGAGCGGGGGGGCAACGACCTGGGCGCGATCAAGACCGCCCTGAAGGGCCTCCAGAGCGGGAAAAAGCTGCTGATCTTCCCGGAGGGGACCCGGGTGGACCACCCCGGCGAGACCGGCGGCAAGGGCGGCGCAGTGCTGCTGAGCCTGCGGTCCGGCACGCCCCTGGTGCCGGTGTACTGCGGCGGGCGGAAGAAATTCTTACATCGAAACAAGGTCATCTTTGGCAAGCCCTACCTGCCAACGATCGCCGGCCGCCGGCCCACGCCGGAGGAGAACCAGGCCATCGCCGCGGAGCTGATGGAGCGGATCTACGCCCTGGGCGGCGAGCGGGCCCTGGGGGAGGGACAGCGGTGAAGATCCTGCTGGCAAAGACCGCCGGCTTCTGCTACGGCGTCCGGCGGGCGGTGGAGCTGGCGGAGCAGGCGGCGGCAGCGGGCGAGGGAGCGGCCATGCTGGGCCCCATCATCCACAACCGGTCGGTGGTGGAGGACCTGGTCCGGCGGGGCGTCCGGCTCATCCAGCGGCCAGAGGAGGCCCAGCCGGGGGAGGCGGTCATCATCCGCGCCCACGGCGAGGGGGCGGAGACCTACCGCGTCCTGGAGGAACGGGGGGCCCGGATACTGGACGGGACCTGTCCCCATGTCCGCCGGATCCAGCGATTGGCCGCCCAGGCCGCCGCCGAGGGCTGCCAGATGGTCCTCCTGGGCGATCCAGACCATCCAGAGGTCCGAGGGATCTGTGGATGGGGAAAAAATGTTTTGGTATTTTCAGACAGCGATCTATTGATAAAATGGGTATCATCCTGCCAAAACCGGTCTGATATGCCGCTTTTCGTGGCGGCCCAGACCACCCTCATCCGAAAGTTCTGGAAAATTTCCGCAAATTTCATAAAAAAAGAGTGTACAAACGCAAAAATATTTGATACAATATGTGATGCTACGCAAAAGCGACAATCTGAAGCGGCGTCCATCGCCTCTCAGGTCGAGGTCATGGTGGTAGTAGGCGACGGTCAAAGCGCCAACAGCCAGCATCTGGCAGACATCTGCCGGGAACTTTGCCCCCGGGTCTATCTGATCTCCGGGGCGGGGGACCTGCATATGGAGCCCGGGTGCTCTCTGGCGGGGCTGACCGCCGGCGCATCCACCCCTGCGTGCAACATAAAGGAGGTCTATAAGACGATGAGCGAAGAAATGAACAAAACCAACGTAGAGGAATCCTTTGAGGAGCTTCTGGACCAATATGACCAGTACTCCGTCACTTTGCATACAGGAGATAAGGTCACCGGCGTCGTTACCGCGATCCACCCCACCGAAGTGCAAGTTGACCTGGGCTGCAAGCAAGCCGGCTATATCCCTGTGGACCAGCTGACGGACGATCCCGGCGTGAAGCCGGAGGACGTGGTCAAGGTGGGGGACAAGGTGGAGCTGTTCGTCATCCGCGTCAACGACGTGGACGGCTACGCCACCCTCTCCAAGAAGCGGGTCGATGCCAACCGGATGTGGGACGTGCTGGAGGCGGCCGTCACCGACAAGACGGTGCTGGAGGGCGTGGTGACGGAGGAGAACAAGGGCGGCCTGGTGGTGTCCGTGAAGGGCAGCCGGGTGTTCGTGCCCGCCTCCCAGAGCGGCAAGCCCCGCGGGGCCGACCTGAGCGAGATGGTCAAGGAGAAGGTCCAGCTGCGCATCACCGAGGTCAACCGTGCCCGCCGCCGTGTCGTCGGCTCCATCCGCGCCGTGCAGCAGGAGGCCCGCCAGGCCGCCGCCGCCGCCGTGTGGGAGGGCATCGAGGTCGGCAAGCGCTATGCCGGCACGGTGAAGAGCATGACCAGCTATGGCGTATTCGTGGATATCGGCGGTGTGGACGGGATGGTACATATCTCCGATCTGACCTGGAGCCGCATCAAGACCCCCTCCGAGGTGGTGGATGTGGGCGACAGCCTGGATGTGTACGTCATCTCTTTCGATAAGGAGAAGCGGAAGATCTCCCTGGGCGTGAAGGACCGCTCCACCAATCCCTGGGAGAAGTTCATGGCCACCTACAAGGTGGGCGACGTGGCGGAGGTCCGTATCGTCAACCTGATGAGCTTCGGTGCCTTCGCCGAGGTGGTCCCGGGCGTGGACGGCCTGATCCACATCTCCCAGATCGCCGACCGCCGGGTGGAGACCCCGGGCGAGGTCCTCAAGGAGGGCCAGATCGTGGAGGCCAAGATCACCGATATCGACGAGGAGAAGAAGAAGATCTCCCTGTCCATCCGCGCCCTGCTGTCCGCTGGCAGCAGCGAGGCGGAAGAGGAGGAGTAAGCTCCAAAGCGCCGCTGCCCGGACCGGGCGACGGCGCTCTTTCTTTTCTCTATCCTCTTTTATCAAGCGCGGCGGCCCACTCCACCCCGGAACAGGATACGGCCCCATCCGCCTTTTTGCGGATGGGGCTCCGTCTTATCGCAACTCTGTCACGGGGCGGGCTGGTCTGTCTCCAGGGCCTTCAGCTCCTCCAGCAGCTTATCGAAGGCCAGGGGCAGCTGTCCCACGGCCACATCGGCCTTGCGCAGCTCACCGGACACATGGCTGACGGCGGTGGCCACATCGGCGCGCAGCGCGCCGCAGCAGCGGGACATATCTGCCAGCTCCTTTTTCGCCTGGGCCAGCATGGCCTGACAGCGCTCCTCCGCCTCCGTCAGGAGGGTCTCCGACCGGTGCTTGGCCTCCTGCTCGATCGCCCCGGCCCGCTGCCGGGCGTCCAGCTCCACGTCCACCATATGGGACCGGAGGGACTGATACTCCCGCTCCACGCCCCGCAGCCGCTCCGCCTCCGCCTGTAGGGCCTCCATCGCCAGCTCCTGCTGGGTGACGGTCTCCGCCGTGGCGGTCTTGCTGGAGAGCTGCTCCTCCATCTCCCGGCACCGCTCCGCCAGGGCTTGGCCCTGCTCCTCCAGCTGCCGCCGGGCCTCCTCTGCGGCCTCCACCCGGTCCAGGGCGGCGGACAGGTCCCCCTGGAGGGCCTCCCGCTCCTTCTCCAGCGCCCCCAGGCGGCTCTCGTACTCCTGGACCGTCCGCTCGATATAGGACATCACGTCCTGCTTGTCGAAGCCGCCGAACATCGTTGTCTTAAAGATCATATCCATATTGGATCCTTCCCGCGGCGGCTCTGCCCCCGCTTTTCCCAGTTTTTATTTCGCCATCCCCTTCAGCGCCTGCCGGATGCTCTGCTCCAGGGGCTGGCCGTCCACGTCGATGCCCTTCAGAGCGGCCGCGATCTCCGCCTGGCTGTAGCCCAGCACCGCCAGAGCGGCGCTGGCCTCGCTCCGCTTGTTCTGGGGGATGACCGTGACCGCCGGTCCGCTCTCGCCAACGGCGGAGAGGGTCTGCCCTTTGGCCAGCTTGTCCTTCAGCTCCAGGATGACCCGCTGGGCGATCTTCTTCCCCACCCCAGGGGCGGTAGTCAGGGCCTTCTCGTCCCCGGTGATGATGCGCAGGGCCAGGTCCCCCGGACTGCTGGAGGACAGGATCGACAGCGCCGCCTTGGGGCCCACGCCGGAGACGGAGATCAGCTGCCGGAACAGGTTCAGCTCCTCCTGGGAGCCGAAGCCGTACAGCTCCATGGCGTCCTCCCGGACGTTCAGGTAGGTGTAGAGCTTGGCCTTGTCCCCCTTTTTCAAGTTAGACAGGGTGTAGGTGGTGGTCCGGCAGGCGTAGCCCACGCCGCCGCAGTCGATCACCGCCAGATAGGCCTCTATATGGGCCACGGTGCCGTTGAGGTAGTAGAACATACTGGGCCCTCCCTTATCGGGTGTCGTATTTTTTCGGGTCGAACACCCGCTCCGTGTTCATGAGACTGGTGGCGCTGCGGCCATGGCAGAGGGCGATGGCCAGGGCATCGGCGGCATCATCGGGCCGGGGGATGCTCTGCATATGCAGGAGCCGCTGGGTCATCAGCATCACCTGCCGCTTCTCCGCCTTGCCGTAGCCCGCCACGGCCTGCTTCACCTGCATGGGGGTGTACTCAAAGACCGGGCACCCGGACCGCTCCACCTCCAGCAGGATGACCCCCCGGCCATGGGCCACGGCGATGCCGGTGGTGATGTTCTTGGTGAAGAACAGCTCCTCCACCGCCGCCTCATCCGGCCGGAACCGCTCCAACAGCTCCGCCATATCCTGGGCGATCTGCAAAAGGCGGCGGGAGAGGGGGATGCCCGGAGGAGTGGTGATGACGCCGTACTGGACGAGCCGGTGCATACCGCGCTGGATATCCACCACGCCGAAGCCGATGGTCGCCACGCCGGGATCGATGCCTAAAACGCGCATGGGGCCCCTCCTTGTTGGGATAGCACTATATTACCAGACTTTGCATAAAAAGGCAAGAGCCGTCTTTGGACGCAAAAAGGAGGAAGGCAGAGCCTTCCCCCTTACCGGGTCACCGCTTTCTGGGGATGAGCAGGAGGCCGTCCCCGGCGATCTCCTCCTCCCGCTCCAAGCCGTTGGCCGCCAGGATATCGGCGCAGGTGCTGTGATGGCTTTTGGCAACGTCCCACAGCCGGGCCCCCTTGGCCACCCGCCGCAGCACCACGGAGGGATGGACCTCCTCCTGGCTGTCCTCCTCCCAGGTGGCCTCCTGGATGCACAGCCGGCTCTTCTTCCGGCAGGTCTCCACCCGGAAGGCGGGCTGGAAGCGCAGCTCGATGCCCTCCTGGACGGCGGCGCACTGGATCTCCCCGGCACAGCTGGCCCAGATCCGGGCCACGGCGTCCCCCTCCAGCTCCATATCGGCGGAGAGGATCACGTCCCGCTCCGCGGAGAGGAGGCTGCCGTTCTCGTCGCAGTAGAGGACCCGCAGCAGGGCAGGGGCCTGGACGGAGGCGGCGTCTCCCTCCCGGCGGCAGGCCGCGGCGCCGCAGCGGACATGGGCGCAGATGACCTGCTTCACCGCCACGCCGGTCTCCACGATCTCCCGGGCGTTGTACTTCCGGGTATAGGACACCAGGTCCTCGCTGAGGCGCACAGGCTGGCTCTCCAGCTTCACCGTGCCAGTCAGGCCGTACAGGTCCGCCAGGTGCCGGACGTTCCGGCGCTCATAGACCTCCGCCACCGTCCGCATCTGAAGGTGCAGCGTGACCGTGTACTCATCGTCCATCCGCTGCTCGCTGCCCACCTGGAACTCGCAGTCCCGCAGCTCGAAGCTGGCCCGGGCCTCGCCCTGCTCCTCATCGGCGCTGGTCTCCAGCACCTGGGAGAAGGCGTATTCCTGGTCCAGGGTACACAGCTCATCGGCCTGGCTCCGGTAGAGCACCTCCGCCGTCACCACGCCCTTGACCACCAGCTTGTGCCCCAGGATCTTCAGCTCCGTGGGCGTCACCTCCACCTGGCTGGTCAGCAGCTCCCGGATGCCCTTCCGGCTGGCGGGGACCTGGAGCTCCTCCGTGAAATCCATATCCCGCTGGATGACCTCCGTCAGAAGGGCGCAGGTCCCCTCCTCCTCCAGGACCTGGATGCCCTCGCCCTCCTCCAGGCCGGTACATAGGGTGGTGGTCTGGGGGGCGTAGCCGGCGGGGGAGAGGCTGATATCCGCCCGCAGCAGCAGCTTCCTGGGGTTCAGGAGCCGGGCGTCCAGGCTCTTCAGGGACGCCTGCAAGGCGCAGTGGGTACACCCCTCCAGCTCCTTGCCGTCGCAGTATGTACGGAACGGCATGGTCAGATGCAGCACCGCCGCGCCTCCTGTGCCGTCCGGCACGAACAGCACGGTGGCCTTCACCGCTCCGCCGATCTCCATCCGTCCCTCCATGCCGATCTCCCGGCTCTGGATCAGGACGATGCCGTCGGTATCTACCACCCGGGCCACGTCAGGGCAGTAGTCCGGTACGATGGTCTCCTGGGTGGTCTCGAAGGAAAAGGCCGGCACCTCGGCCACCTCATAATATTGCAGCGCTTCTTTTTTCAGTTTCAGTTCCATAACGCTCCTCCCTCATCAGGCGCTCTTCTTTGCCAATGTATGAGGGCGGGACAAGAGTCATTCCTTGATCTTGAAGATTTTTTTCAGGATGCCGGCCACCAGCTTTGGCGGTTTTACGATGACGATCTTCATGACAGTTTCCTCCTATTATTTCCGCAGGCAGGCGCTCCCGCAGGCGATCAGTACGAATGCGACCAAAAACAGCAGGAACCCCACCGGAAAGATGGCTGTGATCAGGATGCCCGCACCCAAAGCCACGGCAAACAGCCCCAGCAGCCGTCCGCTGTTCCCGTTTTGACCATTGCAGCACCGCACGGCAGCCCCTCCTTTCCCTGGTCCTCTTTCCAGTATATAGCGGCAGGGAGAAAAGGGTGCGGGCCTCTGCCCAACTGGATAAGAGCGGCGGGCAGCTATCGATGAGCCGCCCGCCTTTTCTAATCATTGGTACCTGTCCGCTACCGAGCGGACATAATCCAGAGGCAGCTGCAAGACCTCTGCGATCTTCTGATGATCCATGACTTTTATCAGCTTTTGGATGGTATCGACCTGTTCCGCAGCACGGCCCTTGGCTTCGCTCTCCTTCTGGATATGGTATCTCTCCATCTCCCAGACCTTCTCCTGGTCGAACAAGATGCTCATGACATCATACACCTCCTGTCCTCTGCTCCTAAAGAAGTCCACCAATATCCCCTGCTCGATGCACTGGCTGACGATCTTCTGGATCGTCTTCTGGCTGCGCCCATAGAGCCGGACCATCTCGCTCTCTATCTTGCAGAACGCGATATACTGCTCCAGGACATCCCAGGTCCCTCTCGCCTTCAACACATGGACCGTCACGTCCACATCCGCATGAGTGCTGTCGCCCATATACATATCCGACAGCCGCAGTACATCTGGCACATCCTGCCGCCCACCCGTATAGATGACATACAACTCCGGTTTCGGAATCTTGACCAGGGTCTCCCCATACAGCCACAGGCCGTTCTCCTGGATATAGCGGTCGTAGGTGTCCTCCAGGTACAGCGTCACGCGAAGGGGGACATTGGGACAAAACGTGCTTTGGGCCTCCGCCAGGATGATGAGCAGCTCCCGGACCTGGAGCCCTAGGTCGTTGTAGCGGCCATTAGAAAGCACGTTCTTTAATGTGATGATCTTGATGTCCGCCTCGGTTATATTGGTATCCTCCGGGTGCAGGACCTGATAGAGCTTTTTCGCTTCCGCCGGTTGGCTGAACAAAAATGTAAAGACACTGTCCTTCACGTTCCTCTTCATAGGATGCCCCCTTCCTGTTGCTCCTATTATAACAGGATCTCCGCCCAGTGTCTACATCCAAAAGCGGCATGGATGGATCTTAGCGCAGGACCTCCCCCATTTTGAGGGAGGTCCGTCTTGTTTTATGAGCGTTCACGCCAGCGGCAGGCGCGCAGCCGCAGAGAGAAGAGCAGGCATACCAGCACACCGGCTACCCCGATGACAGCGAACAGCATCGCCGCGCCGCTGCCCTTCCCGCTGCCAAAAAGACGGGGGAGCAGGCTGTCCGGTGCCTGGACGGCCAGCAGCGGCTCGAAGGCCCGGTCCACCAGCGCCCCGCCCAGGAGATACCCCAAGGGGATGGTGAAGAATTGCAGGGTGTTCCGGCAGGCGTAGACCCGCCCCTGCATCTCCGGCGGGATGGTGCAGCGAAAGATCACATCCAAATTGGCGTTCATCACCGGGATCGCCAGCCAGCCCAGCAGCGCCCCTATGCACCATAGAGGGGTGGTCCGGCAGAAGGCCAGGATGAAGTTCTCCGTACTCATAGAAAAGAGCAGAGAGAAGCAGATGGTCCGCACCCGGTCCTTGGGCGGGGGCAGGAGCGTCACCAGCAGGCTGCCCAAAAGGGTGGCGATGCCGGCGCAGCCGTTCACCGCGCCCAGAGCCCTCTCGCCGGCGGTAGGCAGCACCATCGCCGGCAGAGCCGCGTTATAGATGGAGGCGATCAGGTTGATGCTGGCCAGGAACGCGATCAAGGTCAGGATCAGCGGCTCACGGCGCAGCCAGGCGAGTCCCGCCCGGGCGGAGGCCAGTACGCTCTCCCGGTCCTCCCGGGGGCGTGGGGTCTCCGGGAGCGGGATGCACAGCCAGAGGGTCAGGAACGCCAGGGCGAAGGTGGTCAGGTCCACCGCGATCACTGCCCCCATCCCCGCCAGGGAGAAGAGGACCGAGGCCAGGACCGGGGTCAGGATGGAGTGGAGCGCCTGGGAGAGGGAACGGAGGCCGCTGGTCTTTTGATAGTACCGCTCCGGCACCAGCAGGGTGGCCGCCACCTCGCTGGCGGGCTGCTGGACGGTGTTCATCAGTCCGTTGACAGCATTGAGGGCGTAGAGATGCCACGCCGCCAGCCGTCCCGTCCCCAGCAGCGCCAGCACCACAAGGGTACAGCAGGCCGCCAGGGCATCGCAGGCCAGCATGGTCCGCTTCTTGTTCCACCGGTCGCTGAGGGCCCCGGCAAAGATGCTCATGACCACATAGGGCGCATAGGAGCAGACGGTCAGCAGCGCCGTTTGCAGGGCGGAACCGGTCCGTTGGTACAGCCACAACACCAGCGCGTAGCTGGTCATGCCGCTGCCCAGGGTGGAAAGGGATTGGGTGCTCCAGAGCAGGAGATAGGGCCGCAGGGCCCGGAGATCTTGTTTGTTCATCGACTTTGCTCCTTTGGTTTTTTCAAGATACCAAATACGCAAAGTCTGAGGACATCACCTATCCTCCATGGGGCGTCCTCAGACCCTGCATGGAGCGAAGCGGATGCACAGTTTCATCGTATTCCCTCTGTTTTCAAGCGGTGGGCGGTGTTTTCTTCTTTTTTGGCTTGGGGAAGGGCAGTTCCTCCCAGCCGGCCCGGAGGAGGGCAGCCATGGCCTCCCGGTCCTCGATATCGTCCAGGCGGAAGTAATCCTTGGCCCCCTCGTAGGGCGGGGCCAGCACCGGCTGGCCTAAGAGGGCCCGGCCCGCCTCGGTAGGCTTGATGTAGACCGTGTCGTCACAGACCAGCCCCACCAGCTTGCCGTCCAGATAGAAGCCGTACTCCCCAAACATCTTCTTGTAGGTGACCTCTCCGGCCTTGGAGAACTGGTCAGCTACATAGTCCATGAACTCTTTGCCCGTTGCCATAGACGCTCCCTCCCTTACAGCAGGTGGACCCCGGCGGCGGCGCAGGCGTCCATGGTCTCCTGGTCCCAGAGGCTGACCTGGACCTCGCCGATGTGGCAGCAGCCGGTCATCAGCATACAGAGGCGGCTCTGGCCGATACCGCCGCCCATGGTCAGGGGCAGCTCACCGTTCAGGAGCATCCTATGGAAGGGCAGGCTCCGCCGCTCGTCCTTGCCGGCCAGGGACAGCTGCCTGTCCAGGCTCTCCGGGTCCACCCGGATGCCCATGGAGGAGATCTCAAAGGCCCGCTGGAGGGTCTCGTTCCACATGAGGATATCCCCGTTGAGCTGCCAGTCGTCATAGTCAGGGGCCCGGCCATCGTGGGGCTTGCCGCTCTTGAGCTTGCCCCCGATCTGCATCAGGAACACGGTGGGATGGGTCTTTAGGAATTCCGTCTCCCGGTCGCTGGGGGAGAGGGAGGGGTACATATCCTCCAGCTCCTGGGTGGTGATGAAGGTGACCTCCCGGCTGAGCTTCACATGGAGCTGGGGGAAGGCCCGGCGGAGGGCGTCGCAGGTGTCGCACACCGCGCCCACGATGGAGCGGACGGTCTGTTTCAGGTACACCTCGTTTCGGTCCTCCCGGGTGATGACCTTCTCCCAGTCCCACTGGTCCACATAGATGGAGTGGAGATTGTCCAGGGCCTCGTCCCGGCGGATGGCGTTCATATCGGTGTAGAGCCCGTTGCCGGGAAAGAACTCGTACTGCTTCAGCGCCAGCCGCTTCCACTTGGCCAGGGAGTGGACCACCACGCCGTCCGCGCCGCCCACGGCGGGGATATCGAAGGCCACCGCCCGCTCCACGCCGTTCAGGTCGTCATTGAGGCCGCTGTCGGCCCGGACGAAGAGGGGCGCGGAGACCCGGCGGAGATTGAGGGCCCGCTTCAAATTATCTTGGAAGCTGCTCTTGATGAACTCGATGGCGCACTGCATATCGTACACCTGCAAGGGCGTGACATAGCCCTGGGGGATGATGGTCTTGCTCATGGTATGACCTCCTATGATCGGATGCCGTCAAAACGGCGAGTGGGGCTATTATACTACGATCTGGTCCAGATGAAAAGGAAAATTTTTTCTTGGGGCCATCAAATTGACAACGCTGGCTGGATATGGTAAGATCATGATATACAAAAAGAAGTGGCCTGCCTGTCCTACTCAGAGCAGGAGGCCAAAATAGACCTTACAGTACAAAATTTCCAAGTCGATCTCCCCTGACGGGGAAAATCCATAAAACAATATGGTGACGATCGATAAGATCCTGCATATTTGTCCATTGTATTTTGTGAGATAGAATGATACCCTATGGACATATTTAGTTAAAGTTTTTTAGTGTTTCATCGAGGACAACTGTATACCGCCGGTCCGGCCGGCTGGGAAGTCCCCCTTCTGACCAGGAAGGAGCGGAGGTTCGCCTCCGCTCTTTTGTGCTAAAGTAGGGAGATCATCGTGCAAAAGCACCAAAGGGCGGCCCTCTTTTTTTCACCGGCTGAACGAAAATGTGCTGTCTGTCCTGTGAAAGTGGGAGGATCTTACCAATATGGCAGAAGATGCCTTCTGCCATCGAGGAGGCAATATGGAAAGAAACGGCTATATCTCACCCCTCTCCACCCGCTACGCCAGCGGCGAGATGCAGTATCTGTTCTCCCAGGAGCACAAATTCCGCACCTGGCGGAAGCTGTGGATCGCCCTGGCCAAGAGCGAGCAGGCGCTGGGCCTGCCGATCACCGATGAGCAGATCGCCCAGCTGGTCGCCCACGCCGAGGACATCAACTACGACGTGGCCGAGGCCCGGGAGCGGGAGGTCCGCCACGATGTGATGAGCCACGTCTACGCCTACGGCCAGCAGTGTCCCGCGGCGGAGGGGATCATCCACCTGGGGGCCACCTCCTGCTATGTGGGGGACAACACGGACCTCCTCATCCTCCGGGACGCCTCCCAGCTGGTCCTGCGCAAATGCGCCCAGGTCCTGCGGAACCTGGCGGCCTTCGCAGAGCGCTACAAGGACCTGCCCTGCCTGGGCTACACCCACCTCCAGCCCGCCCAGCTGACCACCGTGGGCAAGCGGGCCACCCTGTGGATGAACGAGCTGGTCATGGACATGGAGAATTTGGAGTTCCAGCTGCGCCAGCTGAAAATGCGGAGCATCAAGGGGGCCACCGGCACCCAGGCCAGCTTTTTGGAGCTGTTCGAGGGGGACGGGGAGAAGGTCAAGGCACTGGAAGTGTTGGTGGCCAAGGAGATGGGCTTCGATGCCTGCATCCCCGTCACCGGCCAGACCTACTCCCGAAAGGTGGACGCCTACTTCCTGGGGGCCCTCTCCGGCATCGCCCAGAGTGCCTACAAGTTCGCGGCGGACCTGCGGGTCCTGCAATCCTATGAGGAGATGGAGGAGCCCTTCGAGAGCAAGCAGATCGGGTCCTCCGCCATGCCCTACAAGCGCAACCCCATGCGCTGCGAGCGCATCTGCGCCCTGGCCCGCTATGTGATGGCGGACGCCCTGAACCCGGCCCTCACCGCCTCCAGCCAGTGGTTCGAGCGGACCCTGGACGACAGCGCCAATAAGCGCATCGCCGTGGCGGAGGCTTTCCTGGCGGTGGACGCCATTTTGGAGATCTATATCAACGTCACCGCCGCCCCAGTGATCCACGAGAAGGTCATCCGCCGGCGGGTGATGGAGAAGCTGCCCTTCATGGCGACGGAGAACATCATGATGGAGGCCGTGAAGCGAGGCGGCAGCCGCCAGGCCCTCCACGAGATCCTGCGCAAGCACTCCCACGCCGCCGCCTACCGGGTGAAGGAGGAGGACGGGGTCAACGACCTCTTGGAGCGCATCGCCAACGACCCGGCTGTCCCCCTGACGATGGAGGAGATCTGCGCCCATCTGATCCCGGAGCAGTATGTAGGCCGGGCCCCGGAACAGACGGCGGAGTTCCTGGCCGAGACCATCGGACCGGTCCTGGCCCGCTACCCCGACGAGGGCCGCCAGGCGGAGCTGAAAGTCTGACCCCCGCGTTCAACACCGATCAGTACATATCATCATAGATGTATGAGCAACGACTATAGCAAAAGGAAGGATGTATGACCATGCAGGAGTTAGAGTTGAAGTATGGCTGCAACCCCAATCAGATGCCTGCCAAGATCTTTATGCGCAGCGGGGAAGACGTGCCGGTGCAGATCCTCAATGGACGGCCCGGATACATCAATTTCCTGGACGCCTTCAACGGCTGGCAGCTGGTACGGGAGCTGAAGGCGGCGCTGGGGCTGCCTGCCGCCACCACCTTTAAGCATGTATCCCCCACCTCCGCCGCCATCGGCCTGCCCCTGGACGCGGCCTTGAAGCGGGCGTGCTTCGTGGACGACGTGCCGGAGCTGGACGCCTCCCCCTTGGCCTGTGCCTACGCCAGGGCCAGAGGTACCGACCGCCTGTGCGCCTTTGGGGACTGGACCGCCCTCAGCGATGTCTGTGACGCCACCACCGCCCAGCTGGTGGCCAAGGAGGTCTCTGACGGCATCATCGCCCCGGGCTACACGCCGGAGGCCCTGGAGATCCTCAAGGCCAAGCGGGGCGGGAACTACAGCATCGTGCAGATCGACCCGGACTATGCCCCCGGCGAGATGGAGACCCGGGAGGTGTTCGGCGTCACCTTCGTCCAGCGGCGCAACGATATCGTCATCGACCGCTCCCTCCTGGACAACATCGTCACCCACAATAAGAACCTGCCGGAGCAGGCCAAGCGGGACCTGATCGTGGCGATGATCACCCTGAAATACACCCAGTCCAACGCCGTCTGCCTCGCCACCGATGGCCAGGTCATCGGCGTGGGGGCCGGCCAGCAGAGCCGCATCCACTGCACCCGCCTAGCCTCCAACAAGGCGGACACCTGGCGCATCCGGCAGCATCCCAAGGTACTGGACCTGCCCTTCCTGCCCACGATCGGCCGCCCGGAGCGGGACAACGTGATCGACAGCTATATCAACGGCGGCGTGGAGGACGTCTGCGCCCCCGGTTACTGGCCGAAGTATTTCACCTGCCGGCCCCAGCCCCTGTCCGACTGGGAGAAGCGGGCCATGATGGCCAAGAACACCAACGTGGTCCTAGCCAGCGATGCTTTCTTCCCCTTCCCGGACAACGTGGAGCAGGCCCAGCGCAGCGGTGTGCGCTATATCGCCCAGCCCGGCGGCTCCATCCGGGACGACCTGGTCATCGCCGCCTGCGAGGACTATGATATGGTCATGGCCTTCACCGGCACCCGGCTCTTCACCCACTGAGGCCCGCCTTTGCCCTATCGAGGTCTTGCAAAACGGCGAAAAATGGGGTATACTATCCGCAACAACACCAAGGAGGTCTGACCAATGGTCAACATCACGAAAGACACCATCATCGGCGATATCCTGGACATCGCTCCCCAGACGGCCCCTATCTTCCTCTCCATCGGTATGCACTGCTTAGGCTGCCCCAGCAGCCGGGGCGAGACCGTGGAGCAGGCCTGCGCCGTCCACAAAGTGGACGTGGAGGGCCTCCTGCGGGCCGTGAACGAGGCGGCCAACGCCTGAGATCGCAAAAAGCAGCGGCACATGGAGATCGATCCATGTGCCGCTGTGTCATACCGGGAAAGGAGAGAGGCACTGTGAAAAAATGGTTTGGATGTGCGCTTGTGACAGCGATCTGCATACTGTTAGTTGGATGTACGAGGCCAGCGTTTGAAGGCGAAGTGACAAAGATCTATTGGAATGATGATAACGAGATCGTTGCCTTTACACTTAGATCGAGCAAGGGGAAAAGCAGACGCTTCTTTTTGGCAGAGGATGCCGGATTTTATATCGACTCCGACAGTGTCAGCGAGGAAGACTTCTGGCAGCGATTTCAACTAGGGACAAATGTTTTTGTTGTCTATACTTCTCAAAAGAAAACCGTGACCACCAGCAATGGCAAGAAGGTCAGGGCTCACGAATCCGACCATATCAATATAATACTATATGAGATGCCGATTCAAAAAAACAAGATGTGAATGATCCATAAAAATATGCACGATCGTTTGTATACCACTTGCCAAGGGAGCGGAAATATGGTATAGTACCTACTGTTGAGCAGCGGCGCAGTATCCTAGTCGGATCTGCCGTTCCTGAAGAAGGGCCTAAAAATCCTTAAAAGGGCATATCTGTGAAACCGTTGGTGCCTGCTTCTTACGCCCAGTTTGGGGTGGGTGCTGATGGGAAGCGCGCGGTACACTGCGCGCTTGCGGCGGTAGGGCGTTCCCCAATGGCATGGGACAACGGCCCCTGCCGCCGTGGAGACCTGATCTTGTGCGCGGGCGTACTCCCCTGGTGGTAAAGCGACCCGTGTACGACTCAGGCTTGAACCCGTGTTGCGGTGCTACCCGGCCTGGAGCCGTGAACGCTGTGCGCGGTGTAGCCTGCCTTGCGTGGGCATGGCGGGATAGGGGATCTACCCAGGACCTCCCTGGCCAGGGAAGTCCTGCTATCGCCCCTTGAAACCATGGCTGCAAAAGAGGATAGGGAACGGTAAGACTGTTGTGGAAAGCACCTAGGCTGTCCCATCCGGGGGCAGACGGGGGATTGCAGTGCGGACTAAGTGGCGATCGGGTCCCGCGGCGGGCAACACCGCGGCTGGGCGCTGAAAGGGAAACCACCTCATTCGGCAACGAGGGGCGCACCCAGGGGAAAACCAACCCGTACCTAAGCCGTAAGATTAATCCCGTCTGCTGCCGATGCTCATCTACCATCGTTTCTATTTTTCTATATTTTCATATGGAGAGAGCGCGTTTTGGAAAAAAGCAGTGACATAAAAAAGAAAAAAAAGAAGCCGGGTGGAGGCATCCCCTGGGCGATACGGGTCTTTCTGGTCTCCGTCGCCCTTTCCGCCGTATTGAGCCTACTGTCTAACCGCGCCCTGGACGGGGCCGGATTGCCGGTGGCTTTTTTGGTATTGATAGGGTTCATCGCCCTGGGCATCCTGTTCGACATCGTGGGGGTGGCCGTCACGGCGGCGGACCCCAAGCCCTTCCACTCCATGGCGGCCCACCGGGAGAAGGGCGCCCGGGAGGCCCTGCGGCTCCTGCGCAGCGCCGGCCAGGTCAGTTCTTTCTGTAACGATGTGGTGGGGGACATCTGCGGCATCGTCAGCGGCACCACCGCCGCCGTCATCGTCACCGCCCTCCAGGACGGCTTTGGCCTGCCCTCGGTCCTCCTCAGCCTGGTGGTCACATCGCTGGTGTCCGGCCTGACCATCGGCGGCAAGGCCCTGGGGAAGGCGCTGGCCCTGGAGAAGAGTACAGAGGTGGTCCACACGGTGGGCCGGGTATTGGCCGTTTTCTCGAAGCAGTGACGGCCGCCGTATCGGGCAAAAGGAGTAGAGCTTGATCGTAGAGACTATCACATCCCCAGAGGACGTCAAAAAATTGGACCGCCGGGAGCTGGATACCCTCTGTCAGGAGCTGCGGGAGCTGCTGATCGAGAAGGTCTCCCAGACCGGCGGGCATCTGGCCTCCAACTTAGGGGCCGTAGAGCTGACGGTGGCCATCCACCGGGTGTTCGACACGGCGGAGGACCGGCTGGTCTTTGACGTGGGCCACCAGTGCTATGTCCATAAGCTCCTGACAGGCCGGCGGGACCGGTTCGATACCCTGCGCCAGTTCGGCGGCATCGCCGGCTTCCCCAAGCCGGAGGAGAGCATCCACGATGCCTTCATCGCCGGCCACGCCTCCAACTCGATCTCCGTGGCCCTGGGGCTGGCCCGGGCCAGGACCCGTCTGGGGCAGTCCCACAGCGTGCTGGCCCTGATTGGCGACGGCGCCCTGACCGGCGGACTGAGCTACGAGGGCCTCAACGACGCCGGGGCCTCCGGCGAGCCGCTGATCGTCATCCTCAACGACAACGGGATGTCCATCGACCCCAACGTAGGCAGCCTGTCCTCCTACCTGGCCCGTATCCGCACACGGGCCAGCTACTATACCTTCAAGAAGTGGTACCACGCCGTCATGAAGAAGCTCCCCGGCGGCCAGCGGCTCTACCGGTTCAACCACGCGATCAAGACCGCGGTGAAAAAGTGCTTCTATCCCTGCACCATGTTCGAGGATATGGGCTTCACCTATCTGGGCCCGGTGGATGGGCACAACATCGGCCGCCTGAGCAATACCCTCTCCTGGGCCAGGGACCTCCACTGTCCCGTCATCGTCCATGTCCGCACCCAGAAGGGGAGGGGGTACGCCCCCGCTGAGCGGGACCCTGACCGCTACCACGGCGTGGCCCCCTTCGACCCGTCTATAGGGGTAGAGAGCAGCAAAAAGCTGGACTTCTCCGCCGTCTTTGGAGAGACGCTGCTGTCCCTGGCCCACGAGGAGAGGCGGGTCTGCGCCGTCTGCGCCGCCATGGCCGAGGGCACGGGGCTGGCGGACTTCGCCCGGCAGCTGCCGGACCGGTTCTTTGATGTGGGCATCGCGGAGGGCCACGCAGTGGCCCTGGCCGGGGGACTGGCCAAGGGGGGCATGATTCCCGTTTTCGCGGTGTACTCCACCTTCCTCCAGCGGGGGTTCGATATGATCTGCCACGATGTGGCCCTGCAAAACCTCCATGTGGTCTTTGCGGTGGACCGGGCGGGCCTGGTGGGGGCCGATGGCGCCACCCACCACGGCGTCCAGGACATCGCCTTCCTCTCCACGATCCCCAACCTGACCATCCTGGCCCCCGCCAGCTTCCAGGAGCTGCGGGATATGCTGCGGCAGGCGGTGCTGTATACCGATGGACCGGTGGCAGTCCGCTACCCCCGGGGCGGCCAGGGCCGCTACAGGGAGGGCTGGAACGCCCGGGACATCACCCTGCTGCAACGGGGGCAGGATGTGACCCTGCTGTCCTACGGCCCCCTGGTCGAGGAGGCCATGACCGCGGCCGAGATGCTGACAGGGGAGGGGGTGTCGGTGGAGCTGATCAAGCTCAACACCCTGGCCCCTTTGATGAGCGAGCAGGTCTACTACAGCGTGCAAAAGACCGGCCGTCTGGTGGTGGTGGAGGACTGCTTCACCGCCGGGTCCATCGGGCAGCAGATGGTGGCGGATATGGAGGAGCATTGGGCGATGTCCGCCCAGGTGCGGCTGCTCAACCTGGGCGACCAGTTCATCGCCCAGGGGTCAGTGCCGGAGCTGCGGCACAGCGTGGGGATCGATGCCAGGGGCATCGTCAAGGCGGTCCGGGAGGTGATGCGGCGTGGCTAAGGCGCGGCTGGACGTGCTACTGGCCGAGCGGCACCTGGCGGAGAGCCGCCAGAAGGCCCAGGCCCTCATCATGTGCGGGCAGGTCTATGTGGACGGACAGAAGGTCGAGAAGCCGGGGGCCCAGGTGTCCCCGGATGCGAAGATAGAGGTACAGGGGGCAGCGATGCCCTATGTCAGCCGGGGCGGGCTGAAGCTGGAGAAGGCGATGGCCCTCTGGCCCATCGCCCTGGCCGGAGCGGTCTGCCTGGATATCGGCGCCTCCACCGGGGGGTTCACCGACTGTATGCTCCAGAAGGGGGCCCGGAAGGTCTACGCGGTGGACGTGGGCTATGGCCAGCTGGCCTGGAAGCTGCGGACCGATGAGCGGGTGGTCTGCTTGGAGCGGACCAACGCCCGGTACCTCAGCCATGAGCAGGTGCCGGAGGAGCCGGACTTCGCCTCGGTGGACGTGTCCTTCATCTCCCTGCGGCACATCCTCCCCGCCCTGGCGGGCCTGCTGCGGGAGGGGGGCCAGGCGGTGTGCCTGGTGAAACCCCAGTTCGAGGCAGGCCGGGAAAAGGTGGGCAAAAAGGGCGTGGTCCGGGACCCGGCGGTCCATCTGGAGGTTCTGGAGCGCTTTCTCATCCATGCCAAGGACTTTCACTTTACACCCCTTGGCCTGACCTATTCTCCCATCCGCGGACCGGAGGGGAACATCGAATATCTGGGCTGGCTGGGGCTGGGCGGGGGCGAAGGGGGCCCCATCGACCCCCGGGCCGTAGTGGAGGCGTCCCATCTGGCCTGGAAGGAGGAATCGCCGTGAAAAAGATCATCCTCTGCCCCAATCCCTACCGGGACAAGGACTTGACCGCGGCCCAGGAGGCGGCCCGGGTGCTGCAAGAGGCGGGCGTGGCCTCCGTCTACTGCCTGCCCTTTCGGATGGACGCCCAGAGCGGCCGCTATCCGGTGGAGATCCGCCCCTTGCAGCGGGAGGTCCGGGGCGCGGACCTGGTGATCGCCTTCGGCGGCGATGGCACCATCCTGCACTTGGCCCGGACGGTGGCCAAGCACCGTTTGCCGGTGCTGGGGGTCAATCTGGGCAGTCTGGGCTTCATGTCGGAGCTGGAGCGCAACGAGCTGGGGCTGCTGAAGGACCTGGCCGCGGGGCAGTATAAGAAGGAACGGCGGATGATGCTGGACGTGGAGGTGGAGCGGAGCGGCCGGAGCGTCTATCACAACATCGCCCTCAATGACGCGGTGATCACCAAGGGGGCGGTGGCCCGGGTGATCCGTCTCAACGTGGACGTGGGGACCCTGCGGCTGGGGGACTTCTCCGGCGATGGTCTGATCATCTCCACCCCCACCGGCTCCACCGCCTACTCCCTCTCCGCCGGCGGGCCCATCGTGGAGCCCACCGCCCAGAACATCGTGGTCACCCCCATCTGCGCCCACTCCATGGGGGCCAGGGCCTATGTGCTGTCGGCGGAGAACCTGGTGACGGTCTGTCCCAGGGACGCGGGGCACAAGCCCATGTATCTGGCGGTGGACGGGGGCAAATCCTTCGCCCTGAAGGCGGGGGACCAGGTGAAGATCCGCCGCTCGCCCTACAGCACGGACCTGATCCGGCTGACGGAGAAGAGCGTTTTTGACATCCTTCGGACCAAACTGATGGGGGAGGCCAATCATGAAGAATGAACGGCAGCGGCTGATCCTGGAGATCGTCGCCCAGGAGGACATCGACACCCAGGAGCAATTACAGGACCGCCTGCAAAAGCGGGGAGTGCCCTGCACCCAGGCCACCATCTCCCGGGACATCAAGCAGCTCCACCTGGTCAAGGAGCCCATGGGCCAGGGGCGCTACCGCTACGCCGCCTCGGTCCACCGCCACACCCTCAACGTGGCGGACAAGCTGCGCACCATCTTCCGGGAGAGCATCCTGAACGTGGACTGCGCCCAGAACCTGGTGGTGGTCAAGACCATGGTAGGGCTGGCCAACGGCGCGGCGGCGGCCCTGGACAGCATGGAGATCAGCTCCATGGTGGGCAGCCTGGCGGGGGACGACACGGTGCTGCTCATCATGCGGAGCAACGAGGACGCCGCCGTCCTCTGCGAGGAGATCAAGGAGATGCTGGGATGAGCATCGGACTGCGGAGGAGCGAAAGAGAAGAGAGGACAGACATATGCTGCTGCTGCTGCACATCGAGAATATAGCCGTCATCGAGGAGGCGGACATCCAGTTCGACAGTGGGTTCAACGCCCTCACCGGCGAGACGGGAGCCGGTAAGTCCATCGTCATCGACGCCATGGGGGCGGTGCTGGGCCAGCGGACCAGCCGGGACATCATCCGCACCGGGGCGGCGAAGGCCTTCGTCAGCGCCGCCTTTGCCCAGGTGCCGGAGGACCTGCCGGCCCTGGCAGAGAACGGCCTGACGGCGGAGGACGGGGAGCTGCTGCTCCAGCGGGAGATCTTCGCTGACGGCAAGAACGCCTGCCGGGTCAACGGCCGGCCTGTCACCGTGGCCCAGCTGCGGCGGGTGGGGAACAGCCTGCTGAACATCCACGGCCAGCACGACGGCCAGCAGCTGCTGGACGAGGAGCTGCACATCACCTATCTGGACGGCTTTGGCCGTTTGGAGGGGGAGATCAACGCCTACCGCGCTCTCTATGACGCCATGGCCAAGACCCGGCGGCAGATCGGCGAGCTGAAGATGGACGAGGCGGAGAAGGCCCGCCGGGCGGATATGCTGGAACGGCAGATCGGCGAGCTGGAGGACGCCCAGCTCCAGCCAGGGGAGGAGGAGGCCCTGGCGGAGCGGCGGAACATCCTGCGCAATGGGGAGAAGTTCACCAACGCCATTGGACAGGCCCTCAGCTCCCTCAACGGCGGGGACGACTATGGCGGTGCCGTGGAGCTGCTGGAGGAGGCCAGCCGGGCCCTGGAGCGGCTGGAGCCCTTCGGCACCCAGTTCGGCACCCTGGCGGAGCGGCTGGAGAGCCTGCGGCTGGAGGCCGACGATGTGGCCGAGACGGTCCGGGACTTGGAGCGGGACTACGACTTCTCCCCGGAGGAGCTGGACCAAGTGGAGGAGCGGTGCGACCGGCTGTACCGGCTGAAAAAGAAGTACGGGGCCACCGTGGAGGATATGCTGGCCTACCTGGAGAAGAGCCGGCAGGAACTCAACGCCATCCAGACCGCGGAGGACACCATCCTGCTCCTGGAGCGGGAGCTGAAGGGCCAGGAGAAAAAGGCCCGGGCGGCTGCGGAGCAGCTGTCCCAGAGCCGGCGGAAAGCGGCGGCGGCGCTGGAGGCGCGCATCCTGACGGAGCTTCGGCAGCTGGATATGCCCAAGGTCCAGTTCTCCATCCAGTTCACGGAGGAGGAGATGGGACCGGGGGGCATGGACAGCGTGCGCTTCCTGATGTCGGCCAACGTGGGCGAGGCCCTGCGACCCATCCAGAAGGTGGCCTCCGGCGGCGAGCTGGCCCGGATCATGCTGGCGCTGAAAAACGTGCTGGCGGAGAACGAGGCGGTGGGCACCATGGTCTTTGACGAGGTGGACACCGGCGTGTCCGGCCGGGCGGCCCAGAAAGTGGCGGAGAAGCTGGCCCAGGTCAGCCGCAGCAAGCAGGTGCTGTGCGTGACCCACCTGCCCCAGCTGGCAGCCATGGCGGACGTCCATTTCCGGGTGGAGAAGGGCGAGCGGGGTGGCCGGACCTATACCCAGGTGGTCCAGCTGGACCGGGCAGGACGGATGGACGAGCTGGCCCGGATCACCGGCGGGGAGACGATCACCGAGGCCCTGCTGGCAGGCGCCGGGGAGCTGCTGGACCAGGCGGCGGCCTATAAGGGAAGTCTGGGGGAGGAGAGAGCGTGACGGATATCACCCAGACTATCTTGACGGAGTTCCCTGTCCGCAAGACAACCAAGCAGAAGGAGGCCTTCCGGCTGTGGCTGTGCCACCAGCTGAAGCAGATGGGCTACAAGCCGGCGCTGGAGAGCCGGGGGAGCAGTACCAACGTGGTCTGCGGCGATGTACAGCGGGCGAGGTACCTTGTGAGCGCCCACTACGACACCTGCGCCAGCCTGGGCCTACCGGACCCGGTGACGCCCTGTGACCCGCTGCTCTATCTCCTATACCAGGGGACCGTGGCATTGGGACTGCTGGCGGTATCGTTTTTAGCGGCGCTGGCGGTCAGCTTCCCCCTGGGGATGCCAGGACTGTTCCTGCCGCTGCTGCTCTTGTTCTATTTAGGGTCCTTCTGGCTCCT
Organism: uncultured Clostridia bacterium; assembly: GCA_947173485.1. GTDB lineage: Bacteria > Bacillota > Clostridia > Oscillospirales > Oscillospiraceae > CAMWFH01. Next base: position 68,150 of record CAMWFH010000012.1, read on the forward strand.
GCTGGCCGGTCCGGCCAACCGGCAGAACGCCAACAACAATACCTCCGGCGTGGCCACCCTGCTGGCGGTCATAGACCGCCTGCCCCGGGAGGCCCGGAAACGGGTCTGCTTCGTCTTTTTCGACGACCGGGAGAAGGGGATGCTGGGCTCCGCCGCCTTCCGGCGGCAGCACGGGCCGGAGCTGCGCCAGGACCTGGTCCATATCTGCTTAGACTGCGTGGGGGACGGGGACTATCTGGTGCTGGTCCCCTCCAAGCAGTGCCGGTGGGATGGAGAGCTGCTGGACGCGCTCCGGGAGAACGTGACCGCCGGGGAGGGGAAGACCGTGGATATCCGGCTGGGGGGCTACTTCCTCTATCCCTCGGACTGCCGGAGGTCAAAAAGGCATATCCTGGTCAGCGCCTTCCACCGAAAGCCCTTCGTGGGCTACTACACCCTTCGGACCCGCACCCGGTGGGATACGGTGCTGGACAGGGAAAATGTACGCCTGCTCTCCCAGGGGCTGGCCCGCTTCCTGGCCGCCAGCGTGTGAGGGGGGCCGGTATATGAAGGAACAGTTCCGCGCGAAGCTCCTGCTGGCCGGCTCCATGGCGGTCTTTGGGACCATCGGCATCTTCCGGCGGTATATCCCCCTGGGGTCCTCCGTGCTGGCCATGACGAGGGGCTTCATCGGGATGCTCACCCTGCTGCTGATCATGCGGGTCCAGCGGAAAAGGCTGGCGGTCCAGGACATCCGGCGGGCACTGCTGCCGCTGCTGGCCTCCGGCGTGGCCATGGGGGCGGATTGGATCCTGCTCTTCGAGGCCTATAATTACACCTCCATCGCCGTTGCCACCCTCTGCTACTATATGGCCCCCATCTTTGTGATCGCCGCGTCCCCCTTCTGCCTGGGGGAGCGGATCACGGGCAAAAAGCTCCTCTGTATCCTCCTGGCGGTGGCGGGCATGGTGTTCGTCTCCGGGGTCCTACAGGAGGGGGACGCCAGCTACACCGGGGTCCTCCTGGGGCTGGGCGCGGCGGTGTTCTACGCGGCGGTCATCGTGATCAACAAGAAGATCCAGGGGGTCTCCGCCTATGATAAGACCGTGGTCCAGCTGGCCACGGCGGGGACCGTCCTGCTGCCCTATGTGCTTTTGACGGAGACCGGGGCCCACGCCGCCCTGACCCCTCCCGTCATCGGCCTGGTGCTGCTGGTGGGGGCCTTCCACACCGGGGCCACCTATGCGGTCTACTTCGCCTCCATAGAAAAGCTGCCAGCCCAGACCGTGGCCCTGTTCAGCTACATCGACCCGGCCCTGGCGGTCCTGCTCTCCGCCTGGGTCCTTCGGGAGCCTCTGGGCGGGTATGAGCTGATGGGGATCGTCCTGATCCTGGGCGCCACCCTTCTCAGCGAGCTGCCGGAGAGGACGCCGGCGAAAAGCGCCGCGTAGGTCTATCCGGCGGGCATCTCTCATATAGTACCAACGGACCTGTATGGTCTGTATGGGAGGTGCTGGCATTGATCGTTTCGATCGGTAAAAGAGAGCTCTTCGCCATTGGGATGGTGCTGGCGGTGCTGCCGGCGCTGTATTTTGTCCTGTGGCGCGGACAGGAGAACGCCGCCGTGTCCGGCAAGGCCCCGGCGGAGGAAAAGATCAAGGAACGGACCGTGGTCATCATCGACGCCGGCCACGGCGGCTTTGACGGCGGGGCCGTCTCTCCAGACGGCGTGGCGGAGGCGGAGATCAACCTGGCCGTGGCCAAGGACCTGGCGTTGGTCCTGGCGTTTCTAGGCGAGAACACCGCCCTGACCCGGCAGGAAGATATCTCCCTGGACACCGGCAGCGGCTCCACGGTGCGCCAGCGGAAGGTGGAGGACCTAAAGCAGCGGACCGCCTTCGTCGAGCAGTTCCCCCAGGGGGTCCTGCTCAGCATCCACCAGAACAGCCTGCCCTCGGTGCCATCGGTCCATGGGGCCCAGGCGTTCTTCAATCCGGCGGGAGAGGGGCTGGGGCAGTGCATCCAGCAGGAGCTGAACGCCGTCATCAACGACCGGGAGAAGCAGGCCCGGGCCATGGACCCCAGCGTCTACCTGCTCTCCCATACCCGCCACCCATCGGTACTGATAGAGTGCGGCTTCCTCTCCAACGGGGCGGAGACGGAGCGGCTGCAGAGCCCCGAATACCAAAGAAGACTGGCGCTGACGATCGCCGCGGGCTATCTGCGCTGGCAGGAGGAGGACCATGCGGGTCAAGACGATCTACTACTGCACGGAGTGCGGCAATGAGACGCCCAAGTGGGCCGGGCGCTGTCCGGCCTGCGGGGCATGGAACACCATCGTGGAGCAGGAGAAGGCACCTGCCTCCGCATCGAAAAAGAGCCGGGGCGTTGGACGCGCCGGCTCTTTTCACGCTGTAAAGCCTGTTACCTTGTCAGATATCGATATCACCCAGGAGATACGCTTCTCCACCGGCATGGGGGAGCTGGACCGGGTGCTGGGCGGCGGCGCGGTGAAGGGGTCGCTGGTGCTGGTGGGCGGCGCGCCGGGCATCGGCAAGTCCACCCTGCTTTTGCAGATCTGCCAGAGCTTGCCGGGGCGGGTGCTGTATGTATCCGGGGAGGAGTCGGTCAGCCAGATCAAGCTGCGGGCCAAGCGGCTGGG